>NZ_JACHXN010000069.1 GCF_014192095.1 Phyllobacterium trifolii | reverse complement strand
CGGAAGTCTCCCATGCAGAAGAGTGTCATACTGAGCATGCGGTCGCCGATGAAACGATCGAGTCCACTTTCTGCGACCGCCACGAAACGTTCGGCGCTACCCAGCGACTCCCTGTATTCACCCATTCCGACCTGTGCGACCCACAAGCCCCAGAGAGCTTCCGCCTGAGCGTCCAGGTCGCCGAGCTCTTCCGATATCTCCAAGGCCTTGGCGAACGCGGCCGTAGCTTGTGGCGCAAACCCGATCTTGAAAGCTTTTGAAAGCCCGAGCGCTCTGTAGAGCTGCATAATCTGACGAGCGTTTTGGTCTCTTCGCTCTCCGGGGGCGATACCCCGCAGCGCTCGTTGGACGCTGGTCAGGCATTCGTCGACCAGAGAAAGCTGGTACCATATCGGAATGGCGGCGACGGTGAGCCCGAGGCCTACTTCCAAGTCGCCGTGATCCGAGTAGGCCCAGTCCAAAGCGAAGCGCACGTTGTTGATGTGGATACCATATCGCGACAGCCAGTCTTCGCTCGACAAGGTTTCGACTTCCTCCTGCGAATGCCGTAGGACTTCGCACAGATAGGCCACGAGTTGCCGCATGACGGCGTCGAGCTCCCCTTCATCCCGAACTTTGTCCAAAACGAACGCCCGTGTCGTGTCGAGCAGACGGTATCGAGCGGCCTTGCCTTGAGCGTCTACCGACACCAGGGATTTGGCAACGAGGTCAGCAAGATGACCCGGTACATCGCGATCGGGGGCGGTCGGGTCGGTTGCAATGGCGACAGCCGCATCCCGCTCGAAATCGCCAGTGAACACCGCAAGTCGACGCAGGACTTTACGCTCACCGTCAGAGAGCGCCCCGTAACTCCAGTCGATCATTGCTGCCAAGGTTTGATGGCGGGGCAGAGCGGTGCGCCGTCCACCCGTCAGCAACCGCAGTCGATCGTTCAGAAGTTCAGCGATCCCGCGCGTGCCGAATGCCTCCACCCGCGCCGCCGCGAGCTCGATGGCGAGAGCGATCCCGTCGAGCTGGCGG
>NZ_JACHXN010000068.1 GCF_014192095.1 Phyllobacterium trifolii | reverse complement strand
CTGGGCATCATCATTGCGCTCAATATGCCGCGCAAGGGCTGGGGCGTTCCCGTCTGCCTGGTCCTGATGGCGCTCCCGCTCCTCATCCCGTGGAATGTCGTCGGCACGATCTGGCAGCTCCTGTGCCGATCTGATATTGGATTGTTGGGCTACTCCTTGGCGAAAATGGGCATTGCCTATAATTATGCTGCCGATCCAGTCGCGGCCTGGTTTACGATTGTAATCATGGATATCTGGCACTGGACGAGCCTCGTCGTGCTTCTTTGCTATGCCGGTCTCGTGTCCATTCCCGATGCATTCTATCAGGCGGCCAAGATCGATGGCGCGTCCCGCTGGGCGGTATTCCGTTATATCCAGCTGCCGAAGATGAACCGCGTGCTTCTGATCGCCGTACTTCTGCGCTTCATGGACAGTTTCATGATCTACACCGAACCCTTCGTCGTCACTGGCGGCGGCCCTGGCAGTTCGACGACGTTCCTGTCGATCGATCTCGTCAAGATCGCTATCGGTCAGTTTGATCTTGGACCAGCGGCCGCCATGTCGATCATCTACTTTCTGATCATTCTCTTGCTGTCATGGGTGTTCTACACCGTCATGACCAATTACGATGCGGAGCGCTGACATGAATGTTAACGATGCGAGCCTTTCACGGACGTCCGGGCATGACAACATCCAGCAAGGGAAAATCGCAAAGGCACTGGCGCGAAAGATGCGCAAGCGCGGCGACGAATCCAAATTCTGGTGGCTGATCCCGACGCTGTACATCATCTTCCTGATGCTGCCGATCTACTGGCTCATCAATATGAGCTTCAAGACAAACAATGAGATCATGAACTCATTTGCACTGTGGCCGCAGAACCCGACCCTGAACAATTATGCGGTCATCTTCACCGATCCGTCCTGGTACAAGGGCTATATCAATTCCATCATCTATGTGGTGATGAACACGGTGATCTCGGTGCTGGTGGCATTGCCTGCAGCCTATGCCTTCTCGCGCTACCGGTTCCTCGGCGACAAGCATTTGTT
>NZ_JACHXN010000067.1 GCF_014192095.1 Phyllobacterium trifolii | reverse complement strand
CTGGGCATCATCATTGCGCTCAATATGCCGCGCAAGGGCTGGGGCGTTCCCGTCTGCCTGGTCCTGATGGCGCTCCCGCTCCTCATCCCGTGGAACGTAGTCGGCACGATCTGGCAGGTCTTTGGCCGCACCGACATCGGTCTGCTCGGCCATACGCTGGAAACGCTTGGCATCCACTATAATTACGTCCAGAACCCGATGCACGCATGGGTCACCGTCATCATCATGGATATCTGGCACTGGACGAGCCTCGTCGTGCTTCTTTGCTATGCCGGTCTCGTGTCCATTCCCGATGCGTTCTATCAGGCGGCCAAGATCGATGGCGCGTCCCGCTGGGCGGTATTCCGTTATATCCAGTTGCCGAAGATGAACCGTGTGCTTCTGATCGCCGTACTTCTGCGCTTCATGGACAGTTTCATGATCTACACCGAACCCTTCGTCGTCACCGGCGGTGGACCGGGCAATTCGACGACATTCCTGTCGATCGATCTCGTCAAGATGGCGGTCGGCCAGTTCGACCTCGGGCCCGCCGCGGCCATGTCGATCATCTACTTCCTGATCATTCTCTTGCTGTCATGGGTCTTCTACACCGTCATGACCAATTACGATGCGGAGCGCTGATATGAGCGTGCAGAACGACACACTTGCACGAACGAGTGGGCGGCCCGAAGCCGAACAGCGCCAGATTGACAAGGCGCTGGCCCGTCGCATGCGCAAGCGCGGCGACGAATCCAAATTTTGGTGGCTGATCCCGACGCTGTACATCATCTTCCTGATGCTGCCGATCTACTGGCTCATCAATATGAGCTTCAAGACCAACCAGGAAATCCTCGGTGCTTTCTCGCTGTGGCCGCAGAACCCGACTCTGAACAATTATGCGGTCATCTTCACCGATCCATCCTGGTACAAGGGTTATATCAATTCCATCATTTATGTGGTGATGAACACGGTGATCTCGGTGCTGGTGGCATTGCCTGCAGCCTATGCCTTCTCGCGCTACCGGTTCCTCGGCGACAAGCATTTGTT
>NZ_JACHXN010000066.1 GCF_014192095.1 Phyllobacterium trifolii | reverse complement strand
AGGGGAAAGAGCCGTGGCTTATAGTCGGTCAGCACTGGGAGGAGCCTGCCGGCCGCGATTTCGTCGGCGAACATCCAACTCGGTCCCTGAGCGAGGCCCAGCCCGGCGCGGACCGCGGCCATCACGCCTTCGGCGTCGTTTGTGCGCAGCTTTGCCGAAGGCATAATGGCGATCTCGCCTTCGGGGTTCCTAAACTTCCACGTTTTTGAACTGCCCTGGAACATGAACGGAAGGCAGTTGTGGTGCTCCAGGTCGGCCAGCATCATTGGCGTGCCATGGCGTTCTAGATAAGCCGGCGTCGCAACCACGACGGCCTCCACGCACCCAATTTGACGCGCCACCAGGCTTGAATCTGCAAGGTCTCCGAGCCGTATCGCGACGTCGACGCCATCTTCGACCAGGCTCACATAGCGCTCGGACACTTCGAGGTCTATCGTGAGATCCGGGTAGCGCGCGAATAGTAAGGGAAGCCCAGGAACGATCAGATTGCTTGAGAAGACGGGTGGCGCGGCCACTCGGATGCGGCCCTTCGGCGAAACCCCTCCCGACCTAATACGCGACTCCGCGGCGTCCAGATCGGCCAGCATTCCGACGGCAAAGTCGTAGAATTCCTGGCCCTGCTCAGTGACACTTTGACCGCGCGAGCTGCGCCTTATCAGCAGGGTGCCGAGCCGTCTCTCCAGCGAGGATACCCCTTTGCTGACAGTGGATTGAGCGACACCTTCAGCTTTGCTGGCTCGGGAGAAACTGCCGGTTTCGACCACGCGAACGAAAAGCCGCATCTTGTTAAGCTGATCCATTCAACGCCTCAGACGAACTTTGCATCGACAGTTGGATATCGACTTCGGCCTCTCTTATACGCATAAGGCATTCTATTCCACCAGAGAATTCTAGCTATTCTTCTATTCGGGATTGGATAGTCGCCCTGGAAATCTAAATGAGGTTCACGGGCTGCAACAACGCGGTTGAAAGTAGAAAGGATACAGAATTGTCCAAGCTCAGTGGAAAGGTTGCCGTAATCATAGGCGGCACTACCGGAATGGCCCT
>NZ_JACHXN010000065.1 GCF_014192095.1 Phyllobacterium trifolii | reverse complement strand
TGTGAGTTCATGGCGAACCGCGACCTGCGACAATGAGAGGCTAGCCCGCCCGCCGCCTCTGTGCGAGCAGTTTTTGCCGGAAGACTTCTGCTGGCGTTTTATAGCCAAGGCATTTGCGCGGTGTTGCATTCAGTCTGTTGCAGATTTCCGTTAGATCATGGTCGCTGAGAGACAGAGGATCAACCTCTCTCGACAGCCATTTCCTGGCCCGCCTGTTGGTGTTTTCGACGGTGCCTTTTTGCCAGGGCGACTGCGGATCGCAGAACCATGTTTGCGTTCCGATGCCTGCCTGCAGGTAAGGCCAATCGGTGAACTCGGTGCCACGATCGAAGGTGATCGAACGGCGGGCGAGATGGGGCAGGGATTGCAGCGCCTGGATCAGCCCATCCATAACAGGTTTTGACTGCCGGTCGTTGTTGCGCAGGAAAACAGCAAACCGGCTGACGCGCTCGACCAGCGACGTGACATTGGCCTTTCCGAATTTCTTGCGAAACTGGATGAGATCGCATTCCCAATGGCCGAACTGTTGGCGCTGTGCCACGGCTTCAGGGCGATGAAGAATGTTGACTTCCGGGCTGAAACGACGGCCATGGCGGCGCCGGGCATGCCGGGGACGGCGTCTGGCACGGTGCTCCGGCAGATGCCGCCATAGCTTGATCGCATGGCCGTCCTTTGAATAGGCGAACTTGTAGATCGTCTCATGACTCACAGAAATCGGATGCCGCTCCAGCTGCAGCCGTCCGGCTATCTGTTGCGGCGACCACCCATGGATAATGCGCTCGATCACGGATTGGCGCAGATGCGAGAACCGCGCCAGCTTGCGCAGCTTGGCACGTCGTTCACGCGCCATGTCGTTGGCCGCCACACAATAGTAGCCGTTGAGGTCCGGCATTTGCGAATCTGTAAAAGCATTGCGTCGCAGCTCGCGGAAAATCGTCGAGCGATGGCGTCCGAGCTTCTCGGCAATGACGTCCACACTGATACCAGCCGTTCGCCAGCGGGCGATCTTGCGGCGTTCATCCATATCGATCTGGGAGTAGGTGCGTTCCATGGGCAAGTCCTTGCGCGTGATAAACCATTGTTATCTATCGCAAGTCGCGCTTCATCCTTGAACCCACCC
>NZ_JACHXN010000064.1 GCF_014192095.1 Phyllobacterium trifolii | reverse complement strand
TGTAATGGCCCCATAAATATCCGGACAGGATCTCCCACTTAATAAGTGTGCGAGGTAATGTGCCCATTATGACCAGTCACAATTCTAAGATAGAAGTCCTGTCCGGCCCAGAGCGGCGGCGTCGATGGTCGACTGCCGAGAAGCTTGCTATCATTCAAGAGACATATGAGCCGGATGCGACGGTCAGCATTGTTGCCCGTCGTTATGGCATCCAGCCGAACCAGTTGTTCACTTGGCGCAAGCTCGCTACCCAAGGTGCATTGACGGCAACTGCGGCAGAAGAGGAAGTCGTTCCGGCATCCGAGTATCGCGCCCTTCAAAACCACGTCAAAGAGCTGCAGCGTTTGCTTGGCAAGAAGACGATGGAAGGCGAAATCCTTAAAGAGGCGCTCGAGATCGCTACTGGCCCAAAAAAACATCTGTTGCGCTCGCTGTCGTTGCCGAAGGGAGGTTCTCGATGACGGCTGTGTGCGAGACTTTCGGTGTCGCCCGGTCAAACATCGCAGAACGGGTGAAACAGCGTTCTACCAAAACGCGTGGACGTCCTCCCCTGGCTGACCATGACCTGGTGGATGAAATCAAGGCGATCATCGCCGATATGCCGACATACGGATATCGTCGCGTTCACGCGATCCTCCGCCGTAAGGCCAGCAGCGAAAGGCGCTCGTGGCCGAACGCCAAACGCATCTATCGGGTGATGAAGGTGCATGGCCTGCTTCTGCAACGCCACACAGGTGCAGTCGACACTCGCCGCCACGACGGCCGCGTTGCCGTCGAGCAATCGAACCTGCGCTGGTGTTCTGACGGATTCGAAATCGGCTGTGATAACAAAGAGAAGGTCCGCGTTGCCTTTGCTCTCGACTGCTGTGATCGTGAGGCCATTGCCCATGTCGCCACCACCGAAGGCATCAAGAGTGAAGACGTGCAGGACCTTGTCATCACCGCTGTCGAGAACCGCTTCGGTCGCATCAACACCCTTCCAAAGCCCATAGAATGGCTGACCGACAACGGCTCGTGCTTTATCGCCAAGGACACGAAATCGCTACTCATCGATATTGGGATGGAGCCATGCTCGACACCTGTTCGCAGTCCACAGTCCAACGGAATGGCCGAAGCCTTCGTCAAAACCTTCAAGCGCGACTATGTCTCGGTCAATCCCATTCCCGACGCCGAAACCGTCATCGCCCAACTCCCATTGTGGTTCGAGCACTACAACACGCTTCACCCGCACAAGGCATTAGGGTATCAGTCGCCGCGTGAGTTCTTGAACCGTCAAACAGAAATCTGATCCTGTCCGGTTTTTATGGGGCAACTCCA
>NZ_JACHXN010000063.1 GCF_014192095.1 Phyllobacterium trifolii | reverse complement strand
CCCGGGCGCCATCGTTATTTACTTCGTCCGCAACTACATCGCCAAGGGCTTCGCCCTGGGGAGGGTATAATGGAAACGACTAGGCGTTGGCCTGTAGTGCTGGCGGCAGTCGTCGCCGCTTTTGCAATCATGGTCGGGCTGCTCGTGGGAGCGGTCCCTTTCAAGGATGGTGCGCGTGACTGGTTCGCTCCATTGGTCAAAGGCGGTTGGATGGCCTGGACCTTTCCCACGGCGCTGTTTTTCTTGACTATTTTCTTTCTGATGTCGCTGATGGCCGTATGGGAATATGCCTCGCCGGGCGGCAATCCGCGTGTCGGCATCCTGCGCTTTGAAACCACGCGCGGCGACCGGCTGTTCGTGTCGTTGCTTGGCAGCGCCTTCATTCATCTCGCCTGGCTTGGACTTGTCGGTCCGAACCTCTGGTGGGCTTTGGCTTTATCCGTGGTCTACGCCATCGGCGTATTCCGCTATGTCTAGAAATTAGGTGTAGGGCATCCCGCCCCGCACTTGACGATGCAATCGCAACTCTGGGAGGACAATATTATGCGAACGCGAATTTTAACGACAACGACAGCCTTGGCGCTGCTGTTCGGTGCAGGTAGTGCCTGGGCCGGAATGGACGAAGCCAAGGCATTCCTTGACAAGGAGATTGGCGACATGTCGACCCTCGACAGGGCGGCACAGGAAAAGGAAATGCAGTGGTTTGTCGATGCGGCGAAGCCTTTCGCCGGTATGGACATCAAGGTGGTTTCCGAGACCATCACCACGCACGATTACGAGTCCAAGACACTCGCCAAGGCGTTCACCGATATTACCGGAATCAAGATCACCCATGACCTGATCGGTGAAGGTGACGTGGTGGAAAAGCTGCAGACGCAGATGCAGTCGGGCGAAAACATCTATGATGCCTATATCAACGATAGCGATCTGATTGGTACGCATTGGCGCTATCAGCAGGCGCGCAACTTGACCGACTGGATGGCCAACGAAGGCAAGGACGTCACCAATCCCGGCATTGACGTCGATGATTTCATCGGCAAATCGTTTACTACGGCACCAGATGGCAAGCTTTATCAATTGCCCGACCAGCAGTTCGCCAACCTCTACTGGTTCCGCTACGACTGGTTCAACGACGAGAAGAACAAGGCGGATTTCAAGGCGAAGTACGGCTATGACCTCGGCGTACCGGTCAATTGGTCAGCTTACGAGGATATCGCCGAGTTCTTCACCGGCCGGGAGATCGATGGCAAGAAGGTCTTCGGCCATATGGACTATGGCAAGAAGGACCCATCGCTTGGCTGGCGCTTTACCGATGCGTGGCTTTCCATGGCTGGGAATGGCGACAAGGGTATCCCGAATGGTCTGCCAGTCGATGAATGGGGCATCAAGGTCAACGAAAAGTCACAGCCTGTTGGTTCATGCGTCGCTCG
>NZ_JACHXN010000062.1 GCF_014192095.1 Phyllobacterium trifolii | reverse complement strand
ATTTCGAACTTCGAGGTTTTCATGGCCGGGGCGGGACAGGATGACATCCAAGGCAGCGATGCGGCCGAGGAGATCCATGGCAACGGCGGCGATGATGTGATCGATGGCGGGGGTGGCGCCGACATCGTGTCGGGCGGTGAGGGCAACGATCACCTGTCTGATGGCGCGGGGCAAGACTCTGTAAGCGGCGGAACCGGTAATGACACGGTCACAGCCGCCCTGGATATAGTCGATGATACTTATGACGGTGGCCAAGGCATCGACACGCTCGACTATTCGGCCGCCCTGATGACAGTGGTCATAGATGTCGTTGCCGCCAATGCCAGCGGCGCGGAAATCGGTACGGACCTCGTCACCAATTTTGAGGTAATCAAGGCGGGTGCAGGCGCGGACGAAATCAGCGGCGGCGCTGCCAGCGAAAGCATCTTCGGAAACGCCGGCGACGATGTTATTTCCGGAGGAAGCGGCAATGACACTTTATCGGGTGGCGCCGGCAATGATGTGATCGCGGACGGTGAAGGAGCAGATTGCGTTTTGGCTGGCACCGGCGATGATATCGTGCTGGCGGCGGCTGATGGCAGCAACGACATTTACTCCGGCCAGGCTGGATCCGACACCCTCGACTATTCGCAGGCGGCGCAGGGCGTGCTTGTCGATTTAAACACCGGGCAGGCAACAGGCTTCGATATCGGGCACGACGTGATTTCCGGCTTCGAACAGGTGGTTGGGAGCGCCGGCAACGATCACATGAACATCGGTACGACTGCCATGATCCTCGAAGGCAATGGCGGTTCAGACACTTTCGAATTCCATATTCCGGAAGGGAGTTCCAGTGCCAAGGTTATCCATCAGATACTCGACTTTATGGTTGGTGATCGCATTGAGATGTCGAGGTACGAGATCTTCGAAGATGTCATCGACAGTCTGGAAGATCGGTTCGAGGAAACGTACGGCGATGATGCCGACGCGCAACCGCTGCCGATCCGCGTTCGTCACGAAGGAACGGATGAACTGCAAAAGACGCTGATCGAGGTCGATATGGACCGCGATGAACACTACGAAATGACTATTAATCTGACGGGTCATCACATGTTGATGATCGTCGAAAACCCTTGAATAAAGACGTCGTTGTGACGCGAGTGGGAGTGAAATATGTTCGGGCGACAAAAACAAAAAGACCTGGGCTTAGGACCTCAGATCGATCCGGGAAACAGTTTCCCCGTGGGGCCTCGGGTCATCGCGGGTGTTACGCTTGGACTAGTGCTTTTCGTCGGTGCGGGCGGCTGGGCGGCAACCGCACAGCTGACAGGGGCGATCATCGCACCGGGCATGGTCAAGGTCGATCAGAACCTGAAGTCGATCCAGCACCGCGACGGCGGCATCATCAGCGAGATTGCGGTCAGGGAAGGTGACTTTGTCACGAAGGGTCAGGTCATGCTGCGGCTGGATGACGCCGAAACGCGCGCGGAACTTTCGATTGTTCGCACCCAGCTGGTCGAACTGATGGCGAAACAGGCCCGTCTGATGGCCGAGCGCGATAATCTCGATTCCATCATGATGT
>NZ_JACHXN010000061.1 GCF_014192095.1 Phyllobacterium trifolii | reverse complement strand
GATATCGTTGAAAAACTCGGAGTTTGAGCATCCTCGACGCTCTGCGCGAGGTTTTTCAGGACGTTTGCAAGGCGGCCCTGACTCTGACGCGGCTGATGGGAGTGTGCCGCAGGCCATCAAATTGCCATGGCGGCCGTTGGCAGGCGTGAAGGCCTGAGCTTTGCCAGCCTTCGGAGATTTTGTGCTGTTGCAGCGAGAAGGAATTCATCGCGTGCACCGCATGGGCCTCGCAGCCTCAGTCGCGCCATTTTTAGAATTCGCTTGAGGTGGGCAAAGAGCATTTCCACCTTTTTGCGCCGATGCCGCGAACGCTCGTAATCCGGTGTCTCTGTGATAGCTCTTGCGACATCGCGCGCATCCTCATTGCGATCGCGTGGGACTTTGCGAGCAACTGCATTCGGGCAGCAACGCTGTTTGAGTTCACAGGCATCGCAATCCTTCTTGCGGGCCCGGTAAAGCCGGGTGCCCTCGCTCGTGATCCCTGATCTGGCGGTCTCATAGGTTCGGTGGAACTGCTTCAGTTCCTTGCCTGCCGGGCAGATGTAGCGATCATTCTCACCGTCCCAGGTGAAGTCTGAACGCGAGAAGGTCCCGTCCGTCCGGTGCGATTTGTCGAACACAGGAATGTGCGGCGCGATCTTCTTGTGTTTGACCAGCCAGGCCAGATTGTCGGCAGAGCCGTAGGCGCTGTCCGCCACAACATAGCGCGGTTTCAAGCCAAAGCGGATCTCGGTTCTGTCGATCATCGTGCGGGATGCGCCAACTTCCGCCTGGCGGATGGCACGGGTGGCTTCAACATCGAGAATGACGCCATAGTCGGTGTCGATCAGATAGTTGGTGGAGTAGGCGAAGAAGGCGTGGCCTTTATGTGCTCCGGTCCATTGGGCTGCCGGGTCCGACGGGGAAATGAACTTCGGCATCACCTGCGAAGCCGCTCCGAAGGCGGCATCATCGAGGACCGCCAGATATTCCTGCACGGAACGCCCAGCATTATCCTTCGCCTCCTGGACACTCCATTCCGAGCCGGGCACTGAGCGCTGCTTGTTGGCGTCGGCAGCAATCAGGCTGGCATCGACGGCAAAGCCCTCAGCGCCAACCAGCCCCTGCGCCAGGCAGCGCTCGACCACCGTCTCGAACAGATGCCGAAGGATATCGCTTTGCCTGAACCGCCCATGACGGTTCTTTGAGAAGCTGGAATGGTCCGGTACCTTGCCGTCCAGTCCCAGCCGGCAGAACAAACGGTAGGCGAGATTGAGATGAACCTCCTCGCACAGCCGGCGCTCCGACCGGATGCCCATGCTGTAGCCGATGATCAGCATTCGCATCATCAGTTCTGGATCGATCGAGGGCCGACCCGTGCTGCTGTAGTAGGGATTCAACTGCGTGCGGACGCTATCGAGGTCCAGGTGGTTGTCGATCCGGCGCAGAAGATGATCGGCCGGCACGTGCTCATCGAGGCTGAAATCATAGAAGAGCTGCGCCGGAGCCGCCTGAAATCCCATCATCGCCTGATCCCCTGCCAAATCACTCAGAGGATTGAATCATGCGTCCCAAGCGCCTGCAACAATGAGTTTTTCAACAGTATC
>NZ_JACHXN010000060.1 GCF_014192095.1 Phyllobacterium trifolii | reverse complement strand
ACGACACCGCGCATGGTGGAGATGGCAACGACATGTTCGTCGCTGAAGCCAGCGACGGGAATGACAACTACTACGGCGATGCCGGCAGCGATACGCTCGACATGGCTGCAATCACAGCCAACCTCACAGTCGACCTCGGAACGGGCTTTGCGGGCCGGGGAAGTGCATCGAGCAGTCAATCGGGCAACGACACACTGTGGAATGTCGAGAATGTCGTGACCGGTTCCGGCAACGATACGATCACTGCAAGCAGTGCCGTCAATGTCATCGACGGTGGCGCGGGCAATGACACCTTCCGCTTCCTCTCCGCAGGTGATGCGGACGGAGATACGATCGCCGGCTTCCAGCCCGGAGACAAGATCGATCTAGGCGGTATCGATGCCAATGGCGGCGCAGGCGGGAACCAGTCCTTCACGCTGGTTGCAGGCTCGACCTTAAGCGGTGCCGCACAACTGGTTGTCACGCATGAAACCCGCGAGGACGGCGAATATACGATCGTCCAGGGCAGCGTCGATGGCGATAGCGGGGCAGAGTTGCGCTTGAGCATCAAGGGCAACCACGACCTGACCAACTCGGACTTCCATCTGTAGTCCGAGAACTGACGGCGAGCCGCAATAACCGGCTCGCCGCCCTATACAAATAACAAAAAAGGGGGGTCACGAGAATGCGTTCAAGATTTGATTTTACCAACCCTGCGAGCAACGTGGCTCGCCATAGGCCGTTCAAGCATCGCAATGCCGGCGTTTCCGGCGTTCTGGAAGACGCTAGCTTGATAAAGACGCTGCATCTGCCCTGGCTCCCTCTCTATCTCCTCGCAGTCTGTGCGTATCAGCCAGTTCTTGGCCGGCAGGCGCTAATTGCTGCGTTGATCATGGCGGTCATGACGATTGCTGCGGAAGTATTGACGAGGCGCCTCGCTACCAGGGCGTCCAAGAAGTGCCGGGGTGTCAAACAACAGGCGACCTGAACATATTGGATTTGAACTGGAAGCGTGGTCCACCCGCGGCCGCTCCGCCCAAAGCCTCAACAAGAAACGGTAAGAAAAAATGCGCTCGAAAACCCCATTGACTGGCACCAAGCGGAAAAATGCCGAGAAGCTGACGCAAGGCTTTCGCGGGATATTCATGTTTCTCTTCACCACCTCCGGCGTCATCAACATTCTCGCACTGACCGGCTCCTTCTACATGCTGCAGATTTACGATCGCGCCCTGACCAGCGGCAGCGTTCCGACGCTCCTCGCCTTGTCGGCTCTGGCCATTGGTCTCTATTTGTTCCAGGGTATGTTCGATATTATCCGCTCGCAGGTGCTGGTGCGTATCGGCGCGCGTCTCGACAGCAGGATCGCTCCGATGGCGCATCAAGTGGCTATCGACATGCCACGCTTTGGTTTTTCGACGGCCGAGGCACTGGAGCGTGGCCGCGATGTCGATACGGTACGCGGCTTTCTAGGCAGCCAGGGTCCAGTCGCGCTGTTCGACCTGCCATGGATGCCGCTCTATCTGATCTTCGTTTATATGCTTCATCCCTATCTCGGCGCCCTCACCTTTGCCGGCGCATTCATCCTGTCGATGCTGACGATTGCAACGGAGCTGATGACCCGCCGCCTGGCAAGCGCAACCCATCAGGCCGCCATTGCCCGCAACGGGATCGCCGATTCAAACGCCCGCAACGCCGATATTCTGAAGGCGATGGGTTTTGCCGGAAGAGCGGTCGATCGCTTCAATCAAGCCAATCAGGATCACCTCGAACTTCAAACACGCACAAACGACATCAGTGGAACATTTGGCGCAATCTCTCGCGTACTTCGCATGATCCTGCAATCTGCAGTGCTTGGCCTGGGCGCGTGGCTCACGATCCAGGGTGAGTTGTCCGCCGGCGCAATTATCGCCGCGTCGGTTGCCTCAGCCCGTGCTCT
>NZ_JACHXN010000059.1 GCF_014192095.1 Phyllobacterium trifolii | reverse complement strand
TCTGGAAAAATTCCGTCACGTATGTTTTCCAGATCTTTCAAAAGCCTCTTTAGCCATTCGATGTCTGAATCGATGTCGCCTGGTACGTGATGCTTCTTACGGATGGTGATCATGTCGTTGTCCTTTGCGAGTTGTTATCTGGATAAAAAATCACGCTTTGACGCAACACTACGCAAATCAGAGTCAGGATCAGGCCCGACTCCGATGATGGAATAGATCTCGCTGCTGCCGAGGTCACCTTTCTCAATCAGGGCATTTACAAGCCGATCAAGGACATCGCGGCTCTCTGCAATCAAGCCTTTGGCGCGCGCGTATTGTTCTTGCAGGATTTGTTCGACGGAAGCCTGGAGCTCTTTGTCATGTCGCAACATATGGGCGACGTCATCGACATCATCCGAGGTTAACCAGCGTAAACTCGATCCCAGGCCATAACTCGTCTGCAACTTCGCCGCGATGATGGTTGCTTTGTGCAAGTCAGAATCGTGCGTACCACCAGAGCCAGAGGATTTGTTGCCGAGAATTACCTCTTCAGCGGCGCTGCCTGCGAGTGCCCGGCAAATGGCGTTATTGTAATTATCTGCGATCGCCTCACGTCCTGATATCTCTTCGAATCGGGTCCAGCCGATCCCGGCATCGACGCCGAAGGTGTTCTCCTTGACGATCATTCTCACCACGTAGAGACCGCCAAGCAGGACACCGACAATCGCGTGGCCGGCCTCATGAACGGCGCAGCGTCGCCGGATGGTGTCGTTCACTGTCTGTTGCGGCGGCAGCTCATTATAGAGGTCGCTGTATTCGATCTCCTTGCCTCTACGCCTTGCCCGTCGACGGGCATCTCGAACGAGCTGCTCCAGTTGAGCACCGCTCCAGCCCTCGGTCCGATACGCGATCACATCCATATCCAATTCTGCAAGATCCTGCTTAAGGTGGAAGCGGAGAATGCCTTCACGGGCTGTGGGGCCTGGCAAAGAAATCTCTATATGCCGATCGAGCCTGCCCGGCCGCAACAGCGCGGTGTCAATCAGTTCGGGGTAGTTGCAGGCTCCGACCACGACAACGCCTTCGCGCCGCGCACATCCGTCAAGACATTCCAGCAGACTGGCGACCACTTCCGTGGAATAGTGCGCAGAGTCCCCTGTGAATGTTTCACGATCGCCAACCGCGTCGATCTCATCGATGAAAAGGATGCTCGGAGTATTCTTTTGGGCATCTTCGAAACTGTCATGCATGGCGCGCAGAAGATCACCCAGGTGTCCACGTGCCTGCCATTTCGCTAGCGATGCAGTTACTAAATTGACGCCGCAGGTGCGCGCCAGAGCAGCGGCGAAGGTAGTTTTCCCCGTTCCGGTTGGACCACTGAGCAACAGTCCGCGGTCCACGTCGAGCCAGTCAATTTTACCTGCCCGCCAATCCGCGATGTCCTTTGCCAGTTCATGGCCCCAGTCTGCGGCTTTATTCATCCCATGAAGATCAGAAAGCAGAGGAGCATCGGAGTGAGCCAATGCGTGTTTACGCGCGCGAACGCCATTTATTGCTGCGATCGACTCTGCTATTCGCCGTCCCCTCCGTAGGGACATCTGGATTGACCGCAGCGAAAGCGAACTTAGAAAACTGGCATCCTCATCGTTGATATCCTGGTCCAAGCATACTTTACCTGCGGCACGCACATATTCCGGTAGAATGGGAGAAGTATGGATGATGGAATCGGCGGACAAAATATAGCTTTCAGGAAGCTCGTCGCCCTTTGCTGTTAGGTAAATAAACTGGTCGCCGTTCTCCAGCAGATTGAAAGCGAACTCGATTGTCTCTTGGCCACTTTTATCCCTCGTCTTCACTTTAATGCGCGCATTATCGAAGACCACACGACTGCGGCCATCTTTGGGATGTCCAATAAATTGCATCGCCTCTTTGAAGATTTCAATGTCGCCGCGAGTGGGGACGATGACAATTAAAACGAAGGATTCGCCGGCCCATAAAGGTGCTAGGCCCCGGCACGATTTTACCAGCGAACAATATGCGAGAAATGTCGCAGGTGA
>NZ_JACHXN010000058.1 GCF_014192095.1 Phyllobacterium trifolii | reverse complement strand
TTGCCGACCCGGACGACCAGGCGTTGGTGCAAAGGATAGAGCATGACCGCGAGGATCACCGACCAGAGCAGGATACCAGTGAACGGCAATATGATACGGCTGCAGGCAAATATCAGCAACCCCACGAGTCCGATTTGAAGCGCTGAATCGAGCATTCTCAAGAGCGGCGGCGCGCGCTGAGGGATTGTGACGTTCGGCTGCATTTTGCTGCCCCTTCCCAGCCAATCCGGATCCAGATAGCTCGGTCCTCCAGCTAACTATTTACCTGTTTCGGCCGTTCTGCAAGACAGATGCAACAATGCTCGCTGGACGCGTCTCGGATCGGCCATGTGAGAAGCTCGGTGTAGCCTCAGCCTGCCGCGGGTATGCGTAGGCGTCCCTAGCGTGTACCCGTTGCGGCGGCCGCAGCTTAGTACTAAATTACCATCCTCACGGCCGCGTGATTTTAGGGGAAACGTCATGGCGTCGTATGCTACTGGGGGGCCTCTCAATGACGCTCCGAATACTAAGGGCCGCCCTTGAAAGAGAAAAACCACCAGCGCACGGTCGCCATTGCCGTGCTCCTGAGGCTTTCCTTTTGTTCGTCGTGACAGTTTTCATGGAGCGGCGCACGGCCTTCTTCCTAGCAGGCGAGACCGGGTTGCTCGCGACGGTCAGCGTAGAAGCCGTACGTTCGACTGTCATTAATCGCAATTCGTACCTGCGCCGCGGTTAAGCCTTTATTTGGAGGGGTCATGAATTATTTGTGGCAAGAAATCCAGCACAACCCGATCCTTTGGCTACTCGCTCTCGTGCCCATTGTTTTTGTGGCGAAGTTGGCCAGCCCTGAAGCGCACACGCTGCTTTTTCTGCTCGCGGTATTGGCCATCATTCCGTTGGCGACTCTGCTCAGTCACGCCACCGAGTCCGTTGCGGCAAAAACCGGCGATGCGGTCGGTGGCCTCCTCAATGCAACACTCGGCAATCTCACCGAACTCATTATTGCGCTGGCGGCACTGCGCCTTGGCCAGTTTACCTTGGTAAAGGCCTCCCTGGCCGGAGCAATTGTCACCAACACCCTGTTTATGTTGGGAGCGTCGTTCTTGCTCGGGGGCCTGAAATACCACGTTCAAGACTACAATCGCGCTAATGCGCGCCTGCAGATAACCTTGCTGTTTCTGGCAACAGTCGCCCTGATTATCCCATCAGCAGTTGCCACTGCGGATTTTGAAGTGCCGTCGGAGTTTATGCAGAAACTGAGTGTCGGCCTGTCAGTCGTCCTGATCATCGCCTATGGATTGGGTCTCGTATTCTCACTGAAGAGCCACAGCGAACTCTTCGGCAGCACGGAAGAGGCTTCGGAGGAGTCGAGTTGGCCGCTTAATGTGGCCCTTGTTACGCTGGTGGGCGTTACGGTCCTGGTGGCGCTCGTAAGTGAAATCTTTGTCGAATCGGTTCAGGAAGCGGCGGTCACCTTCGGAATGACGCCCGCATTCGTGGGCTTTATCGTTGTGGCGTTGGTAGGCGGTGCGGCGGAAATGGCATCAGCCTTTTCCGGCGCTCGCAAGAACAGGCTCGATCTGAGCGTTGGCATTGCTCTCGGGAGTGCTGCTCAAATAGCACTATTCGTTGCACCAGTCCTTGTGCTGCTGAGTTACGTCATCGGGCCGGGCCCGATGGACCTGCAATTCTGGCCGGGTGCGGTTGTCATGGTGCTCATCGCTACGATGACAGCCACAATCGTCACCAACGGCGGGCACTCGACATGGTTCGTGGGTGTATTGATGTTAATGGTCTACCTCATTCTTGCGATGACGCTATACTTGCTGCCGCCTGGCGGGCAGTAGCAGACGTCTTCCACAGCTCTTGAATGACCGTCTTAGATTGGCCGCAATGGGCGGCTCAGAGCGGACAGGATTATCTGTTAATCTTATGCAGCTGGCGATAGTTGCACCGGATCAAACTCAACCGGCGGAAAGCGCCCGAAAATATCAGCGCTCGGCCGGCATTTCATAGAACGCACCGCCGAACGTGCCAATGAGTTACCTTCTCGATGGAATGCGTGGCGGAACCACGGTATGGGCTGGGACGGCTAGAGCCGCTGCACCAAAAGAGGGCCGGAGGCGAAGCACTCACGCTAGGGGTAAGGATGCGGGTGCGTTTTCGGCTGCTCCGGCTAGTTCCCTGACCTGACAGCGGAGTCAACGCGAATGACAGCTATTGGCGGATATCGTTGAAAAACTCGGAGTTTGAGCATCCTCGACGCTCTGCGCGAGGTTTTTCAGGACGTTTGCAAGGCGGCCCTGACTCTGACGC
>NZ_JACHXN010000057.1 GCF_014192095.1 Phyllobacterium trifolii | reverse complement strand
CTTCGTCTTCTTCATCGAATTCTCCTCAGCCCGTCACCGGGGGCATTATTGGAAAATTCCAGTTGAGAATGGACTAATTTGGCGGGAGCAGGTCATGTGGAGAACAGACTAACCTCAAATCGAGGACATTCCAGGGGAGCAGGTCAGGTGGTACGAGGTGCGGAAAGGCGCAATGAAAGACTAGGTGCCGATCTCGCTGAGCCATAAAGCGGCACTCTTGTCTCTGCGTTCCGCCAGTTTGGCGTCTATCGGCCTGTGAGCTAGCCATATATTCGTCGCCCACTCGCGGACCTGCATGGCTGTGTCCCTCCACATAGGGAGTTTTATGACGGCAGCTTCGTCCCACAATCTTGAAGCCTCGGTGTCATCCAGCATCGTCATGACGGCGGCGGCGATTTGCGAGGGTTGCTTCGGTTCGAACCTGATCTGACCGAGATTCGGCAATCGCCTGGTGCTCGGCATCGTCTCGCTGACGATAACTGGAATACCGATATGAAGGCTCTCGATTGGAGGAATGCCGTAACCCTCGAGGGTACTGGCCATGATTGTGGCACGGGCGGTTGAAAGGATCGCTATAAGGTCATCGTCGGTCGCATGTTCGTAATGCTTAAACTGCGGATATCTTGCCGATGCATCCTTGACGGCATCCGCCAGTGATCGATTTGCATGTTGCAAGACGCGACCGACAAAAACCAATTCCGCGTCCACGCCTTCATCCCACAATCGTTTAAAGGCGCGCAAAATATCGTTCTGGCGCTTGCGTGCCTCGATAGACCCAACGCAGACGAAGGTCTTGCGCGATGGCGAAAAGTGTTGACGCTCCATGTTAATTCCGTCCGCGCCGAGATGCAGAACAGGAAGGTCCCACGGCTTTTTACTGCCTGTGCACATCTCGTACGATTGTCTGGTCTCTGTGCTGATATGGGCCGTGTAGGCCATGGAAAAGATGAACCGGAAATAGGGTTCGTGCGGTGACATATCGACAATACCGAACTGGTCTTGATGCGTCCAAGGCAATAGGTCATATACGATGGCAAAAGTTCTTGCCGGTTGGTCAGCTACTCGAGCGGCGTAGAAATTGCAACGTGGAATGTCCCAGAACAGTTCAGGGATTAGGATATAGGCGTCGGAGCCTAGGACTGTCCCAGGGTTTGCCGCGATGATTTGAGCGGCTATAGCGGCCTTCTCGCGTGACGCTGTCTCGCTTGAGTTATCGAGGACTGCGGCCAAGGCATCAGGGGCCATTGTGCGCAGAGCGTTGCCATCAAAATAGCATGCGGGCAGGCCCCCGGGCCAATGTGTGAATATCTCTCTGACGGTGCGTTGAATGCCCGTACCGATAGGATTAGAGACAAACTCCGTGATGTCAGCATAAATCATGAAGGCGCTTCCTACCGGGTTCGTTGAAATACAATGTCTTCGATCCGAGTAATGTTACCCCAGTCCGAGATGAACGTGTCGATGTCAGTAATTAACTCGTCCGAAGCATCAGAGCGGCTCAAAACCGATCCAGAGTATCCCATCGAATAAAGCCAACGAAGGAAATCCCCACCGTCAATTCCGGAAACACGCTGGGACATTTCCATACTGAACTCTAGAGCTATGATTGGCAAATGTTTCCGGAGAAGCCTCTCTCCACCCTTGAGCGCCAAATATTCAGCTCCTTCGGTATCTGCTTTTATAAAATGCACGGGAATGTCTACCATGTCGTCCAGAACCATAGTTGGAACGACGGTGCAGTTTGGGCTCATTAGTGTTTCTTGGATGCTCGGAAGAAAGCCACCGTTGCTACCAATTGCTGGGGAGAAAAAGGCCGTACCATTCTCGTCAGACAAGGCAAGTGGAAATAATTTTACCCAGTTGAATGCGTTTATGGCGGCACTCATCAGCAGAAGTCGGCAGTTTTCCGTATTGGGTTCGAAAGAGAGAACTTTCCCAGCCGGTCCCACGATCGATGCGCTCAGCATACTATAGAAGCCAACATTGGCTCCGATATCTACAACTGTCATGCCCGGTAGTATCGAGCGCCGAAAGTACCTTACTAGATGCGGTTCGTAATCATTTCCTTCCAAGATATGACGTGAGACAGCATTGTCTGACTTATCAAGTACGAGAGAATAATCTCCCATATTGAAGGTTTCAATTTCTGATGCTCCGAACCTAACGGTGATCGGTGAAGCATGGGTTTGTTTGTCATAGGTCGTTACGATTGTCCTCAGGGCCGCTGATACATTGGAAAAATCGACGCCGCTAAGTCTAGCTAGGTCGCTCTCTGCAGGAGCCTTCGCAAAGGCCGCGGCAAACAGCGTTCTCATTTGAACGTCCTCAAGTCTCTTTTCGGTGTCACTGAGGCGCGACTCAAGAGAATCTATCTGCTCTACGTAACCGTTGCGCTCTGACGACGGAAGTCGCTGTAAACGTCTTCGCAAAGGATCCAAGATTGGGCGGCCGACCTGTTTCAATAACTTACGCATAGATAATCCTCCCGTTGTAATTCGCTATAGAGGAGCCGGAGTGTCATCGCAATGCGCTTGTAGAACCGAACTACCTGCAGACCAGGAGTCTAGGTTTGATTTGACCTGCTCCCCTGGAATGTCCTCGATTTGAGGTTAGTCTGTTCTCCACACCAGGAGACAGAAAATGAAGCGATCCCGTTTCAGCGACGAGC
>NZ_JACHXN010000056.1 GCF_014192095.1 Phyllobacterium trifolii | reverse complement strand
CGATCCCGCAACGTGCGAGCGATCTCCGGCTGCATGATATTGTAGGTGCCGGCCGAACCGCAGCATAGATGTCCTTCGGCTGGATCCTTGACGACAAAGCCGGCGGTCCTCAGCAAGTCCTTGGGTTGGCGCGTGATCTTCTGCCCGTGCTGCATGGAACAAGCGGAATGATAGGCAACGCTAAGGCCAGCAGGCTCTTTCAGTTCAGGTAGGGTCAAGGCCGCCAGATATTCGGTAATGTCCTTGGCCAAGGCAGATACACGGGCGGCCTTGTCCTTGTAGTCGGGATCTAGGCGCAGCATGTAGCCATAGTCCTTGATCGTAGTGCCGCAACCGGATGCGGTAATCACGATGGCATCAAGGCCACCCGTATCAAGCTCGCGGATCCAGACATCAACATTACGACGTGCATCCTCAAGTGCCTCTTCTTCGCGGCCCATGTGGTGCACGAGCGAGCCGCAGCACCTTTCGCCTTTTGGCACCACGACTTCGATACCAAGCCGGGTCAAAAGCCGGATTGTCGCCTCATTTATACCGGGTCTCAGCACCGGCTGGGCGCAGCCCGTGAGTATGGCAACCCTGCCCTTTTTCGATGTCTCAGGCATATGCGAACCGGGCTCGGCAAAGCGCGATTTCGCTGGGACAGATTTGGGCGCGAGTTCGAGCATCGCCGCCATCGGCTTCAGCGCGGCGATCGATTTGAACAGCGGAGCAAGTGGACGGCCCAGCTTTGCTGCGGTGAGAGCAAGGCGAAAGCGTCCCGGATAAGGCAAGACAAACGCCAGGAGAGCACGCGTCAGCCTGTTCATCATCGGGCGTTTATAGGTCTTCTCAATATGCGCGCGGGCGTTATCGACCAGATGCATGTAATTCACGCCGGAAGGACAGGTTGTCATGCAGGCAAGGCATGACAGGCAGCGGTCGATATGCTTGACAACCTGCTCATCAGCCGCACGGCCGTTTTCCAGCATGTCCTTGATCAAGTAGATGCGCCCGCGCGGGCTGTCGAGTTCGTTGCCGAGGGTCACATAAGTCGGGCAAGTCGCGGTGCAGAAGCCACAATGCACACATTTGCGCAGGATCTTCTCGGATTCTTTGACACCGGGATCCAGCAACTGCTCGGGAGTGAAATTTGTCTGCACGTTTATACTCCTGCGACCATGCGGCCCGGGTTTAGTATTCCGCTCGGGTCGAATTGCTGCTTGAGCCGCTTCGACAACGCTGCCAAGGGCGCAGGCTGCGGCTCGAACACCGGCAATGCCGCGCGCAAGCTCGTCGATGCGCGAACAAGCGTTGCATGACCTCCGCCATATTTCTTGATGAGAGCACGCACGGCCTCCGCTTCCGGTTCGCCTTCCATGCGCAACCACACAAGCCCGCCCTGCCAGTCATAGAAGGTATCGACAGCGGCGCCCATGCGTAAGGACGCGACGAGTTTGTAAGCCTCCATCGGCACCATAGATACACGCCATACGGGGTGCTCCGTGCCGTCCGCAAAGGGGATGACATCACGAATCTCCTGCCAAAGCTTACGCGAAGTATCGCCAGCAACCTCCACAATCGTGCCGGCCGACGCCAATAGATCTTTGAGCATAGCTGCGCGATCGTTGACCGAGGGTGCAAAACCTTCAAGCCGCAGCAACGTCGATGCGTCACCCTTGAGATCACCGTCTATAACGCGTCCGGATACATTGAGAGGAAGATGCGCTGCTGAAGCCACCTCGCCGCTCGATCCCATGGCAATCGCCATGGCACGCGCCGCTTCGTCATCGGCAAGACCACGCACCACTAGCGTGGTTTCGGTTTCCGGAGCGGGCAGGACCTTGAAGGTTATTTCAGTGGCGATGCCAAGCGTACCCCACGAATTGGCCATGCCTTTCGACAAATCATAGCCGGTCACGTTCTTGACGACGCGCCCGCCAGATTTGAACAGTTCGCCGCGGCCTGAAACGACGCGCACTCCCAAAACATGGTCGCGTGCCGAACCCGATTTCAGACGGCGTGGCCCGCACAAATTGGTGGCAAGCAATCCACCCAGACTGCCCTGCCCCGCGGCTTGCCCCAGAAGCGGCCCATAATCCATTGGTTCGAACTGAAATGCCTGGCCGTTCTCCGCAAGCAGTGTCTCGAGCTCGACAATCGACGTGCCTGCTTTTGCGCTCAGCACGAGTTCGTCGGGCTCGTAGAGTGTTACTCCGGAGTATTCCGATAGCGCGATGGTATGCTCCGTCTGCAATGGACGGCCAAGATTGCGTTTGGAGCCATGGCCGACGACTTCAACCGGCGCGTTCTCAGAAAGCGCCCATTGGACAGCCTCGGCAATTTCGTCCTCGGTCTTGGGAGTAAATATGGTCACTCAGAATCTCGGAATTTCTGGGAATGGCACCTGTCCGCGATGCACATGCATGCGGCCAAGTTCGGCACAGCGATGCAATTGCGGAAACACTTTTCCCGGATTGAGCAGGTGCTTGTCATCAAACGCGCATTTGACCCTGATCTGCTGGTTGAGATCGATTTCGTTGAACATTTCCGGCATCAGTTCACGCTTTTCTACACCGACGCCATGCTCTCCCGTCAACACGCCGCCAACTTTGACACAGAGCCGCAGGATATCGGCGCCGAAATCCTCCGCCTTGTGCAATTCTTCCGGAATATTCGCATCGTAAAGAATGAGCGGATGCAGATTGCCGTCTCCAGCATGAAAGACGTTGGCAACGCGAAGGCCGTATTTTTCCGAAAGTTCGCGCATACCGGCCAGCACTTTCGGCAGCTCCTTACGCGGGATCGTGCCGTCCATGCAGAGATAGTCCGGCGAAATGCGCCCAACCGCGGGGAAAGCCGCCTTGCGGCCGGCCCAGAACGCCATGCGTTCCTCTTCGCTTTGCGAGATCACGCAGGTCGACGCACCATTTTTGTAAGCGATAGCCTCTACCAAGCCGATCAGGTGATCGACCTCTACCACCGGGCCGTCGAGTTCGATAATCAGCAGCGCCTCCACATCAAGCGGATAACCGGCATGGACGAAGTCTTCGGCCGCGTGTATCGCCGGGCGGTCCATCATTTCCATACCGCCGGGAATGATCCCACCAGCGATGATGTCAGCGACGCATTTGCCAGCTTGCTCACTTGTCGGGAAGCCTACCATCAACGCGCGCGCTGTCGCTGGCTTCTGCAATATACGCACGGTTACTTCAGTGACGACGCCAAGCAATCCCTCCGAACCGGTCATCAAACCAAGAAGATCATAGCCTTCCGTATCGAGATGCTTGCCGCCAAGCCGGACCACTTCGCCGGTGATCAGCACCATTTCGAGGCC
>NZ_JACHXN010000055.1 GCF_014192095.1 Phyllobacterium trifolii | reverse complement strand
AGTCAGGGCCGCCTTGCAAACGTCCTGAAAAACCTCGCGCAGAGCGTCGAGGATGCTCAAACTCCGAGTTTTTCAACGATATCGGCGCAAAGCGGACATTACGATAAGGGTGATGACTCAAACCTGATTGGCATTGGAGGCATTGGTCGCCGCCTTGAGTATAAAAGTCCGCTTCCGCGAGTTCCCCTGAAGATTTTTCTCTCAGGTATCTCTATTTCTTTAGCAATCGCTTCAATTCAGTCTCAACCGAAAGCAGCACGTTTGGATGCATCGCCAGGTTGGTATTCTCGGCGACCTCGATCATTGCTGCTAGGACCTCTTCCTTGGTCCATCCGGCAACCTGGGCATCACCCAGGAGCTCCAGCATTCGATCTTCTATCGCCCGCTGACAATCGTGAAGTCGGATGCGGTGTTCTGGTAAAAACCGTCTGCTATGTTCTCTTCTATCGTGGAGGTGACAACGCGATAAGTAAACCAACAGATTGGTGAGTTCTCAGATTACCTTGCTACTCTTCCCGCCTTCTCCGCGGTTTTTGTTGGCGCAGTCTCTCCATCAGTCTCGCTTCAGACAGATGTGTCTGCTTTGATCGCAGTTTGGATCGTAGTTTCGCCCTCAATCAAATTGCTGGTCAGGAACTAGCCGGAAGCGTCCGAAACTGCACTCACATCCTCAATCCCCCGGAATGTGAGTGTTTCGTCTTGCGGCTTTCTTTACTTCCCGGCTTCCTCAGCTTCAGCACGAGCTATGATCCCCTCCAACTCCTCAATGGTCTTGAGATCGCGAGCTATGCACTCCTCGTTTCTTATGACCCACTGGCCATTCTCGAAGCTGCGAAATTGGAATGTGCCTGCTCGCATCAATGGAATGTCACCTCGAAGCCGCTCAACTTCCTTCTTGTACGATGCTATCAAATCCTCGCGCCAGCCCATCTGGAGTTCCTCCCTGTCCCCCCGTGTGTCTATCATCGACTACTTCGGGTTCGACTTCTATATCAGTACATTATGTCCCTACGATACGACATGCGCGAAGAAGACAACGGTACTTGGACCGTCTTCGATGTCTTCACCGGATTCCCCGTTATCGTGAACGAGCGGATGATGATTAGCATGGAGATACAGGAAGCCGACGAGATGGTGGAACTCCTCAACATCCTTGACCAGAAGAAGCGCCGAGCTACCACGCAGTAGGCCCGCCGACAGAGAAGAGATAGATGTCTGAACCATGTGCAATTTGGAAGTCTCGCACTTACGACAGCAATCGTGGCGTCATTGGCGACAGGTTTCAGTACGATTCTCCGAGGGCTAGCGGCAAGTATGAGATAACCGGCTCAGCGAAAGCGCTTGTGGGTTTCATGAGTGAACGCCAGAAAGCATATCTCACGACTTGGCTCGTGGATCAGCATCACGCAGGAAACGAGTGGCCCGTGGTTACTGGGACGAAGTGGACCGGGCTAAAGTAGCGACCCCAAAGACGGTCAGGGAGCGGCGTGATAGGTTGCTTCGCTTAATTTCGGACCATACGCCGATGCTCGGTCAACGAGTACAGTATAAGCTGCGGCCATCGGGGCTTCGATCTCTCAGCGAACCATTGCCCGAAACCCCTACTGGGTGGCATCTGATGAGCTTTTATCAGCCACCGAGTCAGTCAAACTTGAAAGAAGTTGAGGAGTTGATCGCCTTTGCTTCTGGTCAAGGTTTGATCTTGGATGACCGTGGTCTCACGCTAACCTTTAACGGGCATTCGCATTTAGAACAAATTAAGACATCTCCTCAAACCTCACTACAGGCATTCGTGGCTATGTGGTTCAGTGGCGAAGTTGCTTCGGCCTATGATCACGGCATTGAACCCGCCATAAGACAGGCCGGATATAAGGTCATGAGGATCGACCGAAAGGAGCACAATAATAAGATCGACGACGAAATTATAGCAGAAATCCGCCGTTCTCGTTTCCTAGTTGCTGACTTCACATGCGGAGTAACGGGTGAAGGAGACGGTTTCATTACGATTCCGCGCGGCGGTGTAATCGGCAATGCGCGCCTGGCGAAGCGCGAAGCAACTTGTTGATCGGTGGGCGTTTCGATTCACTGGTCGCGTTGAAGCATCGCATCTCAAGCGCTTCCCGGCGTCGACCGAAGATGAACACGTGGGCTTTGGGCGGAAATCTTTGCCTCGCGTAACCCAGCCCATCGAAGATCATTTCTTGAAACGCTCTGCTTCTTCGGACCCGGTCGTTGCATTGCCGGTGCTGTAGGAATGTGCACCTGCACCTGCAAGTTTCCCGCCGTCAACGATCAGATACTCCTCGCGAATGGACCGCCCTTCGAACCAGCATTCAAGGATTTCTCGTGTTCCCGCCGCGTAGCGCGTCTGGGCGGACAAGGATGTTCCGGAGATGTGCGGCGTCATTCCGTGATGCGGCATGGTCCGCCACGGATGATCTTTCGGTGCCGGTTGCGGAAACCAGACATCCCCTGCATACCCGGCCAACTGGCCACTTTCCAATGCTCTGGCGACAGCATCGCGATCGCAAATCTTGCCGCGGGCCGTGTTCACCAGATAGGCGCCGCGTTTCATCTTCGAGAGCATTTTCTCGTTGAACAGGTTTTCCGTTTCCGGATGAAGAGGACAGTTGATGGTCACGACATCGCAATCCTTGACCATGTCCTCGACCGTGTCATGCCATGTCACGTTAAGCTCCTTTTCGACGGTGTCCGGAAGCCGGTGCCGGTCATGATAGTGGAGATGCATGTCAAATGGCTTGAGACGGCGCAGCACGGCCAGACCAATACGCCCTGCGGCGACTGTTCCAACGTGCATCCCCTCGACGTCATAGGAGCGGGCGACACAATCAGCGATGTTCCAGCCGCCTTTGACTACCCATTGATGGGAAGGAATGTAGTTTCGCACCAATCCCAGGATCATCATGACAACGTGTTCGGAGACACTGATGGAGTTGCAATAGGTGACTTCCGCGACGGTAATGCGACGGTCGATAGCGGCCTGAAGATCGACGTGATCAGATCCGATTCCCGCCGTGAGCGCCAATTTGAGCTTCGATGCCTTGGCAATGCGCTCTGCAGTCAAATATGCCGGCCAGAATGGCTGCGAGATGACGATTTCAGCGTCATGCAGTTCCTGCTCGAACACTGAATCCGGACCATCCTTGTCGGCGGTGACGACAAGCGTGTGGCCAAGCGATTCAAGATATTGTCGCAGACCGAGTTCACCAGAAACGCTTCCGAGCAGCGTTCCCGGTTGAAAGTCTATTGCCTTGGGTGAAGGGAGCGTTTGGCCTCCGGGATAGTGGTCGATTTCCGGAAGACCGGCGCGTGCATATGTTTTCGGATAGCCGTCGACCGGATCATCGTAGAGAACACAAATTATTTTGGCCATGATCGTTTCCTTTCCTACACCGGAAACACACCTGACTAAGCCTGAGGCAAAGCCAGCTACATGGATCGTCATGCGGTGAGCGAGAGGTTCTCAGATCGAGCCCGAGAGACCCCCGACTCCTTGTGTTTCCTCGTTCGGAGGTTGCCGCGTTCCGCAGGCCTGTCTCACCGAACATTGGAATTTTCTCACGATAGGTGGATGTGTTCAAATCACTTCGAATGACCGAATCTCTTTGGCGTCAAAGTTGATCTCTATAACAATGGGCATTGCGACGGGATGACGCCCTCCTCTTCTCGTGGCGCTTGCAATCACCCCACTATGGCACGTCGATGCCACCGAGGGTGTGTGTATTGGGTGCGCGAATTTTAGTCCGCATATGGCAGAAGCAAACGCTCTGATGTAAGCTAGACCATGGGCCTGATGAGAAAATTCATCGCAGATTGGTTCGGATATAATCGTGCCGCCCTTTCCGTTGCCGTAGTGTT
>NZ_JACHXN010000054.1 GCF_014192095.1 Phyllobacterium trifolii | reverse complement strand
CGCACAAGGCATTAGGGTATCAGTCGCCGCGTGAGTTCTTGAACCGTCAAACAGAAATCTGATCCTGTCCGGTTTTTATGGGGCAACTCCATATTTTGTTAAGTCGCCCATAATAAGA
Source organism: Phyllobacterium trifolii (assembly GCF_014192095.1). Classification (GTDB taxonomy): domain Bacteria; phylum Pseudomonadota; class Alphaproteobacteria; order Rhizobiales; family Rhizobiaceae; genus Phyllobacterium; species Phyllobacterium trifolii. Next base: position 3,763 of record NZ_JACHXN010000054.1, on the reverse strand, counting down.
ACTGTCAATGATTGGAAGACGCCGACGAGCGCCGGACCTGTCGCCCGCTCGATCCTGAAATCTGGGGCATGGAATGACCCTGCATCCGCAAGCTTCCAGCGGAAGGTAGGACCACAACAGAACGTCCGGATCGAAATCGAGCAGGCATGCGCAAGCTCTCACAAGCGTGTTGCGGAAGAGGGGCACGCTGACGCAGCGAACGGTGCCGCGCGGATGATAGGAATGTCGGGCGGCCTCGGCTCGGACCGATGCGAGAATATCTGTGTCGATGGTGGTATGAGCGGTCATGAGACCCTCCACATACATACGCAGTAGAAGATCGGCGGGCGCAAAAGCGGTTCAGCGCGAGATCAGCGTATGAGGTGGATTGCAATTTGGGTCAGGCCGGAACAGATAGAGAACAAATGACGTGGTGTAAACGTCTCAAAACGAGTCTCGGTGCCGAAGAACCAAAAAAGGTGCCGACTACATTGGTTGCAAGGAGAAACGACCGGTGGGCGGTATTTCTTGATTGCAGGAAAATAGCTTCTCTAAAGTCGGGTCGTTCAATAACGCTTAGGTCGCGAGGCCCCATTGATCTTCCGCCTGGGTTGTAGGACGATGCAAATATGGGGTTGAGCCACCAATTCCCCCCGAATGGCCAACCCCGCGCGAACGCCACACTGTATCTATGCGGCAACACTCCGGCCCATTTCCGACGGTCGCTCTCGTGGCGGACGATTTGCGCTTTCGGTTTCTGCGTGTTCAGAGCAATGTCTATCCCAATCCTGCCTGAGGGGGCAGGCAGCACCGCCACGAGGCCCCTGAGGCTTCCAAGGGTGACGCGGAGGGGGGGCATGCGTATGCGCGCACTGGCCCGCAGACTGCTCGTTCGGCTGTGGACGCAACGTTTTTCACAAATCAGATTGTTGGCGATAATTGCGCTTTTAACAGCATCTACGGTTTCGACACACGCCCAGACCAACTGGACCGGAGCGAGTTCCACTAATTGGTTTGAGCCCGGCAACTGGGATGCGGGTACCCCCTCGGCGGGGACCAGTGCAAACGTTGACACCGTGAGTCCGAATGTGACGGTGCTTGGCACTCCAGGCGCATCTGCACTTAATCTCGCCGTCGGTCAAAACGGGATAGGGGCGCTTACAATCCAAACAGGCGGGACATTGACCAACGCCGGCGGATTTGTGGGCAATTTACCTGGCGGGCAAGGGATTGTGAATGTATCCGGCGCTGGATCCGCGTGGACGAACATCGGAACCATCGTGGTCGGCGGTCAGGGCACGGGGACACTTACAATTCAGGAGGGCGGCACGGTGAGGAGTGGTGGCGGCGGCTCTATGGGATTGGCTGCCGGCTCGACAGGTACGGTGACGGTGACCGGCCCAGGCTCCAGTTGGATCAACGAAACAGCCGGGGGGAGCATCGCGGGATTCAATATAGGTAGCTTCGGTACGGGCTCACTCGCCATCGAAAACGGGGGGATGGTCATCAACGCTACGCCTTTAACCGCCAACATCGGTAATAATGCAGGCTCGCGGGGTACAGTGACGGTGTCTGGCGCGGGCTCCACTTGGAGCAACAGTGCGGGGGTGAACATCGGCACGTCGGGAACGGGGGCGCTCACGATTGCGAATGAGGGTGCTGTCACCGCAGGGCCCATTGTGATCGCGGCGAATGCGGGTGCAGTTGGAACACTCAACATCGGCGCGGGAGCGGGGAATGTGGCAGTTGCACCCGGCACGCTCACTGCGCCAGGCCTCGCGTTCGGCGCTGGCTCCGGCACGCTCAACTTCAATCACACGAGCACGAACTACGCGTTTGCGCCCGCGATCAGCGGCACCGGCACAGTCAATGTGTTCGCGGGCACCACCACGCTCACAGGTGGCAACAGCTATAGCGGGGCGACGAATATCAACGCGGGCAGACTGCGGGCAGGCGCACCGAACACGTTCAGCCCGAATTCGGCAGTGACAATCGCAAGCGGCCGAACGCTGGATCTCAACGGGTTCAGTCAGACTGTTCTCAGCGTCGCCAGTGCCGGCTTGGTGAACATGGGCACGGGCACCGCACCGGGCACGGCCTTGACAACGACAAACTACGCGGGAACCGGAGGAACGATCGGCATAAATACGTTTCTCGGTTCGGATGGATCCCCCTCCGACCGGCTTGTGATCGACGGGGGCGCGGCTGCTGGCAGGACGGCGATAATCGTCAGGGACACGGGCGGCGGCGGCGCACTGACCACAGGGGACGGTATCCTGGTCGTCGATGCCGGGAACGGCGGTACGACCGCGCCTGGGGCTTTTGCCGGGTTTGCGGCCGCGGGTCCGTATAATTACCTTCTCTTCCGTGGCGGTTCGACACCCGGCAGCGAAGACGACTGGTTCCTGCGCAGCAATCTTCAGCCGGTACCACCGGAACCACCCGTGCCGGGAGCTGGGCCTGGCCTCAACCCCGAGCCACCAGGATCTCCGGTGCCGCGTTTTCGCCAGGAGGTTTCACTATATGCGGCGATGCCGGTGTTGGCCCCGATCTACGGCCGCCAAATCATTGGCACGCTGCACGAGAGGATGGGTGGCGACGCTCAGCTGCTCGGTCCGGGAAGGCAGGACATCCTCGACTGAGCGTGGGGCAGGATCATCGGCTATCGTGGTCACCGCGAAGGTGATCCGATCGGCATTTATGGTCGCGGCGGTCCGGCGTTCGACTACGACTTTGGTGCGATCCAGACTGGCCTCGATCTCTACCGAAACGAATTCGCCAACGGCCAGCGCGACAATGCCGGGCTTTATGTGGCAGTCGGCAGTGCCAATGCCGAAGTCGAGCACAGTCTCCTCGGGCGTACCTTTAAGGGAGGCGAAGACAAATTCAACGCCGTCACCATCGGCGGCTACTGGACCCGCTTTGGTGAGAATTATTGGTACCTTGACGGAGTCCTGCAGGGAACATGGTATGACATGGACATGACGGCAGCGCGGGGCTTGCGCGACGGTGACACGAACGGCTTCGGTCTGGCAGCCTCGCTCGAGGGAGGATATCCGTTCCACCTTGGCAACGGCTGGCTGCTCGGGCCGCAGGCGCAGTTGGTCTACCAGGCGCTCAATATTGACGATTTCTACGACGGTGCGGCGGATGTCAGTTACTCCGACACCGATTCGTTAGCCGGCAGGATTGGCGCGCGGGTGGCGCGCGACTGGGACGTCGGTGGCGAAGCATCGAAGCACAGGTGCACCCTGTGGGGACGGGTGGACATCTGGCATGAGTTCCTCGGCGATCCGACGACCGAATTCTCGTCTGCCAACGGCTCCATTCCATTCGACGTCGACTCGAGCGATACCTGGGGCAAGCTCGGGATCGGCGCAGCCATGCAGGTCACCGATGCAACGACCATATACGGCAACGCCAACTATGAAACCAGCTTCGATGGCGACGCCAATGCATGGGAGGGCAAGTTCGGTATCAAGATGACCTGGTAGCGATCCCGCGACCAACTGAAGCGCACGTCATGTGTCGCTTAAACCCGCAGGTCGCCTCGAGCGGTCATTCTGGATCCCGATGCTGGCTTGAAATCGACACCAAGCAGGAGGAGCCTTTCCATCATGAAGCTTGGGTCGGCACCAGGGGACTCAAACCACATCGTCCGATCAGCATTCTATGTGCGGGCTGACTGTGCGGCGATCCATTTGGCGGTGACCTGCTGGATAACGGAGATGAAGAGGGCCGTGGTGACCCCGAACATCATCAGACCGTTGGCTGCCTGAAGCGG
>NZ_JACHXN010000053.1:0-3176 GCF_014192095.1 Phyllobacterium trifolii | reverse complement strand
GCATATGATTGGCCGCTTAACCGCAGAGCCATCGGATTTATCTCGAGAAGCTGGTCTTTTTTGTCAAATTCGTCGATTGCTGAGGGTTTTGTCGTCTTGTTGGTATCCCCCACAGGCGCAAGGTTCTTGTGAAGGCAAGGATGGATATTGGCAATGAGAATGATCAAGTGTCTTAAGGGCATTTGGTGGATGCCTTGGCATGCACAGGCGATGAAGGACGTGATACGCTGCGATAAGCGTCGGGGAGGTGCGAATACCCTTTGATCCGACGATTTCCGAATGGGGAAACCCACCTTAGATATCTAGAAAATCTTTTTTGTTCGCTCACGGATGAGCGGGCCTTCTCGGCCCTATCCTCCGCGTGGGCGCCGCACGAGCGGCGACGGACTAGCGTCCTGTATGGGTGCTAGATTTGTCAGGCTTGGCGGCAATACAGCGCGCTAGCGCGTCGGCCAGGTTTGGCCGCCCAGTCCGGAGCGAAGCGGCGTAAGCCGCGACAGCGTGAGGACGAACAGAAAAGGTTTCTAGATATCGTAATAAGGTATCTGACCTTCGAATACATAGGGGTTAGAAGCGAACCCGGGGAACTGAAACATCTAAGTACCCGGAGGAAAGGACATCAAACGAGACTCCGTTAGTAGTGGCGAGCGAACGCGGACCAGGCCAGTGGCTTTTATGAGACAAGTGGAACACTCTGGAAAGGGTGGCTAAAGTGGGTGACAGCCCCGTACACGTAATGCGAATAAAAGTCCTTGAGTAGGGCGGGACACGTGAAATCCTGTCTGAACATGGGGAGACCACTCTCCAAGCCTAAGTACTCGTGCATGACCGATAGCGAACCAGTACCGTGAGGGAAAGGTGAAAAGCACCCCGACAAGGGGAGTGAAAGAGATCCTGAAACCGAATGCCTACAAACAGTTGGAGCCCAAGATTTGTTCTGGGTGACAGCGTACCTTTTGTATAATGGGTCAGCGACTTAGTGTGACGAGCAAGCTTAAACCGGTAGGTGTAGGCGCAGCGAAAGCGAGTCTGAACAGGGCGTTCAGTTCGTTGCATTAGACCCGAAACCAAGTGATCTAGCCATGAGCAGGTTGAAGGTAAGGTAACACTTACTGGAGGACCGAACCCGCATCTGTTGCAATAGATTGGGATGACTTGTGGCTAGGGGTGAAAGGCCAATCAAACTTGGAGATAGCTGGTTCTCCGCGAAATCTATTTAGGTAGAGCGTCGATTTTATACCTTCGGGGGTAGAGCACTGGATGGGCTAGGGGATCTCACCGATTTACCAAACCTAACCAAACTCCGAATACCGAAGAGTACTGATCGGCAGACACACGGCGGGTGCTAACGTCCGTCGTGAAGAGGGCAACAACCCTGACCACCATCTAAGGTCCCTAAGTTATGGCTAAGTGGGAAAGGATGTGAGGATCCCAAAACAACCAGGATGTTGGCTTAGAAGCAGCCATCATTTAAAGAAAGCGTAACAGCTCACTGGTCTAAATAAGGGTCTTTGCGCCGAAAATGTACCGGGGCTCAAGCCATACACCGAAGCTGTGGATTTGCTTAGCAATAAGCAAGTGGTAGCGGAGCGTTCTGTAAGCCGTTGAAGAGGGACCCGTGAGGGCCTTTGGAGGTATCAGAAGTGAGAATGCTGACATGAGTAACGATAAAGGGAGTGAGAGACTCCCTCGCCGAAAGTCCAAGGGTTCCTGCTTAAAGTTAATCTGAGCAGGGTTAGCCGGCCCCTAAGGCGAGGCCGAAAGGCGTAGTCGATGGGAACCACGTTAATATTCGTGGGCCTGCGGGTAGTGACGGATCGCGTGTGTTGTTCCTCCTTATTGGATTGGAGGGGCTTCGAAGCGGTCCCAGGAAATAGCTCCCGCGTATAGACCGTACCCTAAACCGACACTGGTGGACTGGTAGAGCATACCAAGGCGCTTGAGAGAACTGCGTTGAAGGAACTCGGCAAATTGCACGCGTAACTTCGGAAGAAGCGTGACCCTTTTTGACGCAAGTCAGGGAGGGTGGCACAGACCAGGGGGTAGCGACTGTTTACCAAAAACACAGGGCTCTGCGAAGTCGCAAGACGACGTATAGGGTCTGACGCCTGCCCGGTGCTGGAAGGTTAAGAGGAGAGGTGCAAGCTTTGAATCGAAGCCCCAGTAAACGGCGGCCGTAACTATAACGGTCCTAAGGTAGCGAAATTCCTTGTCGGGTAAGTTCCGACCTGCACGAATGGCGTAACGACTTCCCCGCTGTCTCCAACGCAGACTCAGTGAAATTGAATTCCCCGTGAAGATGCGGGGTTCCTGCGGTTAGACGGAAAGACCCCGTGCACCTTTACTATAGCTTTACACTGGCATTCGTGTCGGCATGTGTAGGATAGGTGGTAGACTTTGAAGCGGGGGCGCCAGCCTTCGTGGAGTCATCCTTGAAATACCACCCTTACCTATATGGATGTCTAACTGCGGTCCGTTATCCGGATCCAGGACAGTGTATGGTGGGTAGTTTGACTGGGGCGGTCGCCTCCTAAAGAGTAACGGAGGCGCGCGATGGTGGGCTCAGACCGGTCGGAAATCGGTCGTCGAGTGCAATGGCATAAGCCCGCCTGACTGCGAGACTGACAAGTCGAGCAGAGACGAAAGTCGGTCATAGTGATCCGGTGGTCCCGCGTGGAAGGGCCATCGCTCAACGGATAAAAGGTACGCCGGGGATAACAGGCTGATGACCCCCAAGAGTCCATATCGACGGGGTTGTTTGGCACCTCGATGTCGACTCATCGCATCCTGGGGCTGGAGCAGGTCCCAAGGGTATGGCTGTTCGCCATTTAAAGCGGTACGTGAGTTGGGTTCAGAACGTCGTGAGACAGTTCGGTCCCTATCTGCCGTGGGTGTAGGAATATTGACAGGATCTGTCCCTAGTACGAGAGGACCGGGATGGACGTATCTCTGGTGGACCTGTTGTGGCGCCAGCCGCATAGCAGGGTAGCTATATACGGACGGGATAACCGCTGAAGGCATCTAAGCGGGAAACCCACCTGAAAACGAGTATTCCCTATCAGAGCCGTGGAAGACCACCACGTTGATAGGCCGGGTGTGGAAGTGCGGCAACGCATGAAGCTTACCGGTACTAATAGCTCGATTGGCTTGATCATTCTCATTACTCATATCCATCT
>NZ_JACHXN010000052.1 GCF_014192095.1 Phyllobacterium trifolii | reverse complement strand
TCGGACACTCTCTCCATTTCAGCATTGTGGACTTGATGGATCGTCCGCGCACCTTCAAGGTAACGGGCGCTCGTCGTCACGAACTCGTCGACCGACGTGAAGGCGTGCATCGTCTGCCCTTCCGTATCCATGAAGCGGATGTCCGGTGCCTCGGAGAACAGCTCCCGGAATTCGTCCCAGCGTTTGGTATCGACGTATCGGCAGTACCTGGCTTTCCTCATGCCGATCTCGTCGAATGACTGTGTATTGTCCTGCATTTAAATTCTCCTTTCGGATGCCTACATAGGATGTTCATTCAGGACAGTTGAGATCGATCAGTCCTGGAATCTTGTCGAATCGTCCAATGGTCACGAACTCATGGATACGCTTTCCAAAATCTTCGCCGCTCCACGCATCAAAGAGGCAAAGTTCACACGTCTGGAGGCAAGCGCGCCCTGGGGGATCGTTTCCCCGGGCGAGCGCGTCGTGAAATTCGTTCACGTCGTAGGCGGTTCGGCCGTGCTAACCACGCCCGACAGTTTCGAACCGACTCGGCTCCTCAGCGGCGATGTATTCCTCTTGCTCGACGATGCCGCGTACAAAATCTTCGATGACGAGCGCTCCTTGCTTATCGACTGTGTCGATGTCGAGCGCGGCCGGGTGGGCGACAGGATCGAGTTTGGCGGCGGCGGAGCCACGACGACGTTCAACAGCGGGTCATTCGAGATCGAGCGATTTGAGCGCGATTCCGTTCTCGACGTCCTTCCCCAATTTCTGCACCTCAAGGAAAGCGAGGGCCGAACCGCAGCCTTCGCTTCGGTTTTGGATATGCTAGCCGTCGAAACAGCCGCTCCAGGTCTGGGAGCCGATGCCGCGGTCGCCAGATTGTTCGAGCTCCTGTTCATCCACGCGATCCGCGCATATGCGCGGGACGACGGAAGCCCGAAGCGCGGATGGTTAGCAGCCGTATCGGACCACCGTCTGAAATCGGTCATCGAAGCCATCCACGCCGATCCGGCGAGAGACTGGACTATCGACGCCCTAGCCCGCACCGCAGGCATGTCACGGTCGGCCTTTGCGGTCCACTTCAAAAACGTTCTCGAGCAAACGCCACTGGAATATCTGACCGCGTGGCGTGTGCATTGCGCTTCGGCGCTACTCGTAAAATCTTCCTCGACGATATCGGAGGTAGCCCGCAAGGCGGGATACGGCTCTGATGCCGCGTTCAACAAGGTGTTCAAGCGCGTCACGGGTCACACTCCGGCCATGTTCAGAAAGGCGAATGGCGTTGGTCCACATCTGGGGACTCCACGCCTTTGAGAACCTCAGAAGCGGTGGAATGGAATCCGAATGACAATTGAAGCATGACGGCCTCCTTGGCCTTATAGTCGTGACCGGATCGAGGTCACTCCGTGATCTTGACGAAGCCGTGCTGCACGAGCTGTATCGTACGAGCCATGGCATCCAGATTGATCTTGATGCGGGGCAGAAGATCCGCGTTCCCCCAGCCGTTTACCTTCGCTGTCGCCCCGCAGAGTTCGACTTCGACGCCTATATCGATGAGGTCGGCGACAAGCTTCTTGTAGGGATTGCCGGTGGCAATGTTACGCGACGCGTTATAGGCTGCGTCGTCCAGGGTGACGTGACCTGCATTGGTGTGAAAGACCACGATCACATCGGATTCCGCTTTCCAGTTGGCGATGTCCGTGGTGATCAGCTGAAGATGGAACAGGGCGGCGGGAAGGTCTCCTTCGAACTGAAGCGAACCGATGCTGTGCACCGACTTGACCTGTTGCAGTTCGACCGGAATATCGATGAACAGAGCACTCTTGGATTCGGACATCGTCGTCTCCTATCTGGATTTGATTATGGTCGGCGGATCGGTGCCGGGACGCCCCGTGGGGCGTCCCGATGGCGCGTGGGAGTCGGGGGAGGTGCGCGCCAGTAAGAGATGAGCCGGTGATCGGCCTGCGGGCGCTAGACACCCTCGTAAACAAGCCGCGTGAAGAAGCCCGGATCGATGACGAAATTGCCCCATTTGGCGTCAAATGCAGCCGTCGGCTTGGCCGCAACGGCCTCGTCCCTCGACCGTCCCGCGCGTTTGAGCGCCGCGACGATCTCCCGGATTGCCACCAGCATGTCGCGGAAATTTTGCAACTCGGTACGGTTGCTCACCGGATTTCCATGACCCGGAATGATTATGGTCTTGTCTGTCGAGGCGGACAGGTTCGCCTCGGACGCCGCGATCATCCCGTCGATGCTACCGCCAGTCGAATGGTCGATGAAGGGATATATGCCGTTCCAATAGGTGTCGCCGACATGCAGTACATCGGCTTCGCCGAACATCACCGAAATGTCGCCGTCGGTATGCGCCGGACCATAATATTTCAGGGTGACTGACTCCCCGTTGAGCTTGAGCGAATGCTCCTTGGAGAAGACGTGCTTGGGGACGGCTCGTGGCTCCAGCGGGAGGAAATTGTAGTCCCAGTCTTCGACCCGCTGGACCTGCGAAAGGTATTTACGCGTGTTCTCGTGCGCAATGATCTTGGCTCCGCCGGAGCCGATCCAGGCGTTCCCGTCTGCATGGTCGAAATGCCAGTGTGTATTGACTAAGTGGGTTACAGGGTCAGGCGAGATTTCGGCGAGCGCCTTCGCCATCTGCTTGCGGGAGACACTGATGCCAGCGTCTACCATGACGAGACCGTCCTTCCCGCCAAGTACCGCGACGTTGCCGCCAGAGCCTTCCAGGATGATGATACCGTCCCTCAATTTGTGGGTGGTGATGACGGACTTTGCGGCGCTGTCTTTTATGAGGCTCACCAGACCCCGCGCCTCGGCGTAGGCTTCGCGGGGGCTCAACCATCCCCCCGTGGCGGCAAAGCCCGCCGCGCCGATGCAGCAAAGGCAAAATCCCCGCCGCGAAAGCATGTGTTCGGACTTCATGACATACCTTTCCGCAGCCGGTATCAGGAGAGCCGGCGGCTCGAGCTGGAGTTGGTGAGGTCGAGGGCAGGCTTTGCAGTCTGCCCGAGTGCCAAGTGATCAAGCCTTGATAAAGGCGAGCAGGTCCGCATTGATCACCTCGGCATGCGTCGTGAACATCCCGTGCGGGTAGCCGTCATAGACCTTGAGTTCACCGTTCTTGAGCAACTTCACGGAGAGTTCCGCGGAGTCGGCTATAGGGACGACTTGGTCGTCGCTGCCGTGCATCACCAGGACCGGGACAGTAATGGCCTTCAGATCCTCCGTAAAATCGGTTTCGGAGAACACCTTGATGCATTCGTAATGCGCGTTTGCGCCGCCCATCACACCCTGACGCCACCAGTTGCGGATTGTGCCTTCGGAGATGGTCGCGCCAGGACGGTTGAAGCCGTAGAACGGCCCGCTCGCGATATCGAGGTAGAGCTGTGCCCTGTTTGCAGCCAACGCCGCGCGGTAGCCGTCGAAGACTTCTATCGGAAGGCCGCCCGGATTATCGGCGGACTTGACCATGACTGGAGGGATCGCGGAAATGAGGACCGCTTTCGCGACCCGGCCCTTGCCATGCCTAGCGACGTACCTGGTGACCTCCCCGCCGCCGGTCGAATGACCGATGTGAATGGCGTCGCGGAGGTCGAGAGCCTCAGCGAGGGCTGCGACGTCAGCAGCGTATGTATCCATGTCGTTGCCGTTGGTGGTCTGGCTGGAGCGGCCATGGCCCCTTCGATCGTGCGCGATGACGCGGAAACCTTTCCCGAGGAAAAACAGCATCTGGTTGTCCCAGTCATCGGCACTGAGCGGCCAACCATGGTGAAACACAATCGGCTGCCCGGATCCCCAGTCCTTGTAGAAAATCTGCGCGCCGTCTTTCGTCTTGATGCTGCTCATGGTCTCACTCCCGTCTTCAATGGTTGCTCTGTTTGAGTTCGACGATGCCGTGGCGGCAAGGGCCCCCACAGGCAACGTCGTGGCGAGGACGGCTCCGGTCCCGATCAGGACATCCCGTCTCGTCGCAGTGGGCATTGTTATGGCTGTGCTCGTGTACATGTCTCTTCCCTCTGCGGGCGGACACGGTCTCATTTGGCAGCTCCGAATGTTTGCAGTCCGGACGCGCTCGCTTTTGGCCGTGTCGAGATTGAAGTATTCAGCCCAGAACTGGCGCTGCTGCTGCCCACTCCTTCCGGGTGGTGGGCGTGCCGTCGATCATGTCGACGACGTCCTTGGATTTCGAGAGCGTCGTCATCAAGGACTTGGGCCCTTCGAACGGCCTGCCGCCGATGTGCCAGCCGTCGGTGTGCAGTTCCTCGATGAGAACCCACACCACCTCGCGAAACGCCTCCGAACCTTCGAACTTGACCATGACATCGGTCAAGGCCTTGGCCAAAGCGTGTTTCTCTTCCGGCGTGAAGACACCGTCGACCAGTTTCACATTGACGAATGGCATGACATCTTTCCTTTGTTTAGTGGGTTGAAGGTGCCTAGTCGGCGACGTCGATCACGATCTTGCCGTTGGCGGTCCGGTTCTCGATTTCGGCATATGCTTCCTCAACAGTCTCGAAGCTGAAGCGGCGCGGATCAACGAGAGGGGTAATCTTTCCCGCTTCCGCGAGCCGCTTCGCCTCTCGCAGGATGTGCCCGTGATGGGCCCGGCCTTCCCCCGTCAGGATCGGCAGGAGCGTGAAGACGCCCGAGTAGCTTGCGGCTCGGAACGAGAGCGGTCCAAGCGAATGAGTGCCCCAACCGAGGCAGCTAACGACGTGCCCGAAGCGGGTCACGGCGTTGAACGCGGCGTCGATCCCGGCTCCGCCCACGGTGTCGTAGACGATGTCGAAGCCGCGCCCGCCCGTATGGTCTTTCACATACTCTTCGACGGTCGTCTGATGGCGGTCGATAGCCGTGGCGCAGAGCTCCTCGATCTGGCTTTGCTTCGAGGCCTTGTCCACTGCGAAGACCTCGGCTCCGAAAGCCCGAGCTATCTGGATCGCGATGTGGCCGACACCCCCGGCACCGAGCACCAGGACCTTCTGACGAGCTTGGACCTGCGCGCGGTCAACAAGGCCTTCCCAGGCGGTGATGAAGACCAACGGCAACGCGGCGGCTTCGCGCATGGTCAGGTTTGCGGGCTTGGGAGCAAGCAAGTCGGCGTCGACGGCGACATAGGTCGCGAGCGAGCCTTGGAGACCGCCGATACCACCCGTCATGCCGAAGACCTCGTCCTGCGGCTTAAACGCGGTCACGCCGGGACCGACGGCTTCGACGACTCCGGCGACATCCATCCCGAGGATGGCGGGTAA
>NZ_JACHXN010000051.1 GCF_014192095.1 Phyllobacterium trifolii | reverse complement strand
GCGATCATGCCGCCAATCACGCCAATGAGTATGATCGGCATCGGAACTTCAAGCCCGCGGCCGAGCATCAATGGCTTGAGGAGGTTGTCGCTGAGGCCGGCAATAACGGTCCAGATTGAAAAGATGATCGCCGGCGTGGTCGCTTCCGTCGCAAGAACATAGGCGATGACAGGTAGTGTCACCAGCAACGCCGGCACCTGCACGATGGCAAACAACAGCACCACGAGCGTCAAGATGCCCGCTGACGAAAGACCTATGGCGAAAAAGCCTATCCCGATCAGCAACGACTGGATGACCGCTACGCCGACGACGCCGACCGCCACACCCCGGATCGTAGCGGCAGTCATCGCAACCAGCCGGGGGCCTTGCGCCTTGCTGCCGGTGATGCGTTCCAACAGTCGAGTGGCGAATTCGGTAACGCCTTCACCATAGGCGATAAGCACGGCGGCCACTGCGAACGATAGTACGAACGACAGTTGACCGGCGGCCAGACCGCCCGCGAACGACGCCAGCCATGATGCAACTCCACCGAGCATTTTGCCGTACTTGGCAAGCGCCGCTGGCATGTTTGTCGCGACGAGCACCCATGTGTCGGTCAGTTTCTGGCCGACCACCGGGAAGTCGGCAAGCCATGGCGGCGGCGGCGGCACTGTGAGGGTTCTGTCCTGCAAGCCCGAGACGAACTCCAGTATGGAAGATCCGAGCGACGTCACTACCATGACCAACGGGACCAGCATTAGCGCAACGCTGACGAGCCCGATCAACGTCGCCGACCAGCGATTGCCGACCCGGACGACCAGGCGTTGGTGCAAAGGATAGAGCATGACCGCGAGGATCACCGACCAGAGCAGGATACCAGTGAACGGCAATATGATGCGGCTGCAGGCAAAGATCAGCAACCCCACGAGTCCGATTTGAAGCACTGAATCGAGCATTCTCAAAAGCGGCGGCGCGCGCTGAGGGATTGTGACGTTCGGCTGCATTTTGCTGCCCCCTTCCCAGCCAATCCGGATCCAGATAGCTCGGTCCTCCAGCTAACTATTTACCTGTTTCGGCCGTTCTGCAAGACAGATGCAAACGTGTGTGATTGGTGCGCGCTTCTCCGGCCAATGGACAAGCGTGATGTCGCATCGGCTTGCTTGCGATGGCGGCCGCTTAGGACTAAATTGCCTTCCAACGCGGCGGCCGCGTGACTGAGGGGGAAACGTCATGGCGTCAGATGCAACTGGGGCCCCTCGCGATGATGCCCCAAATACTATGGGCGCGCCTCTGAAAGAGAAAAACCCGCAGCGCACGGTCGCAATTACCGTGCTTCTGGTGGCTTTGCTTCTGTTTGTCGTGACGGTTTTCATGGAGCGGCGCACGCCTTCTTCCTCGCAGGCGACCGTCAGTGCCTATGTCGTTGGCGTAGCGCCGGAGGTTACCGGGCGGGTTATTGAAGTTGGCGTGACTGACAACAGTGCCGTGACGCCCGGCCAGATGCTGTTTCGACTGGATCCGGAACAGTACCGGATTGCCGTGGCAGAGGCGGAAGCACGCCTGGCAGGGGTAGGTCAGACGATCGGCGCTTCGACGGCGGCCGTTGATGTCGCCCAGGCCAAGGTGGTGGAGTCGAAGGCAGTCCGGGTCAATGTCCAGGATCAAGCCACCCGCGCTGTGGAACTTGTCAAGCGCGGTATCTACGCCCAGGCCAAACATGATGAGGCCGAGGCCGCGCTGGATCAGGCAAATGCCGGCGTCGATGCAGCCGAAGCTGACCTGGCGCGGGCCCGGGAGGAGCTTGGGCCCGCAGGAAAAGACAATCCGCAATTGCAGGAGGCGCTCGCGGCGCTTGAAAAAGCCCAGCTTGATCTGCTGCGCACGACGGTTTCAGCCCCGGCGGAAGGCGTCGTCACCAATCTCCAGCTTTCCGTCGGAGGTATGCTCAGCGCTGGCGAGAGTGCGATGACCTTCATCGATACCGGCACGATCTGGATCACGGCTGCGTTCAAGGAAAACAGCCTCGAGATGGTTGCCGCGGGCGACCGTGCGGAGGTGCTTTTCGATGTTCTCCCGGGTCAGATTTTCGCCGCCACGGTTGAAGGCATCGGGATGGGGGTGGCCCAGGGAAGTGTCGACCCCGCGACAGGCCTGCCGAAGATTTCCACGGACACTGGATGGGTGCGAGCACCGCAGAGCTTTCCCATCCGCCTGGTTCTCGACGAAGGGCGGCCCAAGGGCGTGCGATATGGTTCGCAGGCCAATGTGGTGATCTACACCGGAGACCATCCGATCACCAATGCGCTCGGCAGCATCTGGATCCGGATTCTTTCGGTCCTGACCTATGTCAGCTGATACGCTTCTTTTGCACGAGGAGGACCGCGTCAATGTAAAGCGCAAGGGTCTGCGCATAGCGCTTGCCGTTGCGGTCGGCTTTTCCTGGTCGGTCTATTCGGGGGCTATCATCCCCTTCCTTGGGCCATTGTTTGCGGCACAGTTTCTGATCTCGAGTTCCCGCCCCATGCCGTTGCAAAAGGCGTTGGCAGTCACAGTGCTGATTCTTGTCGTCGGAGCATTTCTGCAATTCGTAACGGTTCTGACCGGCGACAGGCCGCCCGTTCTCTTGCTCCTGCTCGGACTGATTTACTTTGGATGTTTCTACCAGCAGGCGAACGGTAAGGGCGGACCCACAGTCTTTCTCGTGCTGGTCATTGCGGTTATGGTGCCGCTACTCACAATTCTGAACGAAGACCTTGGCGACACCATTCTTATGATCCTGGTTCAGGGTGTGGTGACCGGAATGCTTTTGATGTGGCTGGCATACGTTTTTATACCAGATACAGGTAGCCCCACTCTCAAGGTCGCGACAGCGACGACATATCCGCGTGCCGCACGCTACGCTGCAGCCAACACCGCCATACTGCTGATCGCGGTGGTTGCCTGTCTGACACGCGAAGGGCTGGCTACGGCGATCGTCATTCCGATAACAGTCGTGTCACTGCTGTCCCAATTCGACGTCGCGGCCAGCACGCGCGCCGCCTTGGGGCTCGTGATAACCAATATCACCGGAGGCGTAGCTGCGTCCGTCGCATTCGGGCTGCTTCAGGTACGACCGTCCCTCATTTTCCTCTTTCTCTTGGTACTGCTGGCCGGCCTGGTATTTGGCGGTCGTGCTGCCATGCATGCGCCGGCCGCCAAACTTTACGCGGGTGCCTTGACGATCTTCCTCCTCGTATTCGGAACGGGTGTGTCACCGCTTCCGGGGTCTGCCGCCGAGTCCTTTTCCACCCGGGTGACCTATATACTGGTCGCCATCGCCTATGCGATCTTCATGACAACGTTGCTTTGGCCTCGGCAGGAGCGCAGTCTTGGTTGACGATTTAGATATTTGATTTGCGGGAGATTGATGGATGACCATCGAAGAATTCGATATCGCGTCGAACAAGGGCAAGCTGGTCGACCTGACGGCCAAGTTGGTGGCGGCTTACGTCCGTAATAACGCAATACCTACCGCGGATTTGCCGATGTTGCTCAACACCGTGCATGCCGCTTTATCGGGGGCAGCGATTGGAAACGAAGAGACGGCAATTGCCTCGCCGAGCCCCGTACCTGCAGTGAACCCCAAAAAGTCGGTCACACCCGATTACATAATTTGTCTGGAAGACGGCAAGAAGTTCAAATCGCTGAAGCGTCACTTGAAGACTTCCTTTGATCTCACGCCCGAAGAATATCGCAAGAGATGGAATCTTGATCCGTCCTACCCGATGGTCGCACCGAACTACGCCGAGGCTCGCTCCCGCCTTGCCAGGACCATGGGGCTCGGTCGAAAGTCGGGAAGGGCGCGTTAGTCAGCGGTCAGTCCGTAGCCGGTGGGGCAATCAGAAGGCCCGTTCGGGCCTCATTTTTCAGCGCCAGAACTCGTCCAGATAGTCGATGACCTCTCCGTCAGATCCTGCGACCTGGTAAGCATCGGCCTTGCGTATCTCCTGATCCTGCCAACCGGCTTCCCTGGCCTTCTCATGCACCCGGATACAGGTGAGGTGGTTGAAAGGAAGGGCGATCTGATCCTTGAACATCTCCTCGATCGCGTCCGCACATTCAGCGCCGCGCCGAAGATAGGGGCCGTCCTCCTTGGGCGGCCTTATTTCGTATCGGACATGATACGGAACATAAGACTCCTTGTGTTCTCTCATGACGTCACCTCACTATCGGGCGTTCTTGATCCAAGCCTGTCCCCAAAGGGGATCAGGGCCACAGCCGGACGGTCTCGGCAGGAATGCAACTACGCGAAAAAGACTTTGTTCCGCGTTGGTTCAGCCACCACACGGAGTCTATCGCGTGAACAGCGTTTTTGGGTCCGTCTGCTCGCAAATCCCCTAAATATAAAAGCCGACTAATCGCGATGGTGATAGCTAGCCCAACCAGAAATTCCAACTCGTAGAGATAAAGGGGCGGTTCCTTCTCATCTTCCGGGCCCTCTTCAAACTCTGTTCGCATAGGATTACTCCTTTCAGACGTCTTCCAGTGGTTCAGCGGACAGAATTATCTGTTAATCTTATGCAGCCGGCGTCGCGGGCAAACTCAACTGGCGTTACGCGCTTCCGAAAATATCATAAGCGATCGCACGGCCGGCATTTTTCTGTTTTCGCTTTTTTCGATCTCGCCTCCACCTTGCGATGCATGCGAGCAGTCCGAGTATCAACCATCCTTGGTAGCGGCCCGGGAGGAAGTGAGATATCGGAGAAGGCCGGCTTCGGCGGTGGGAAACATGCCATCCTTACCAACGTGGTCGGCGAAGCCGGACCTCCGGACGTAGTCAAGCACATCCGGATTGAGGCCGGCGAGCCATATCGCGACTCCCTCTTCCGCGAAGCGACGTTCGCCATCGATCAACATTTGCAGCGCCGAATACTCGATATCGAAGACCCGGCTGAAGTCGATCAATAGGACGCTCGGTTTGTTCTTGGCAACGAGTTCGCGGATTCGGTCGCCGACCTGCTGGGCGTTAGCGAAGAAGAGTCTTCCTTCGGGACGCACGATCAGAAGACCTTCGAAGATCTCGTCATCCGGGTGCTCCGGCGATATTGGGCGCAGCAGGTCTTCCCCGCGTTTGCGGCCGATCACGTGGATGCGCGGACGCGCCGCTTGACTGGACAGGCCAATCAGCGACAGCACGATCGCAACGATTATGCCCTGAAGCGTACCGAAAGCGAGCACGCCAAGGAAGGCCGCGAGCGCCCATCGGAACTCCATTGTTCGCACCTTGCGGATCGATGCGAATTCGAGCGGCTGGATCAATCCAATTGAATAGACGATCACGATCGCCGCGAGCACAGCCTGCGGCAGAAGCCCTAACAGCGGGGCCAGAGCCAGCATGGTTGCCGCAGAAGCAGCAGCTGTGACGAGAGATGCCTTCTGCGTCCGCCCTCCGACGGAGCGCACCACCGCCGTCTGCGATGTCCCGCCGCCGGCGGGCATGGCTCCGAAGAAAGCGCCAGACAGGTTGGCCGCGCCAATAGCGAGAAGTTCCCGGTTCGCCCTGATCGGCGGATCCGACGGGACAGCAAAAGCCCTGCCGGCGGCAATCGTCTCCGTAAAGCTCATTAGCGCTATCCCGATGGCCCCGGGGAGCAGCATAATCACGAGGTCTGGGGTTGGGAGCGTTATGGAGGGCAAAGCCTGGGGAATGAGGCCGACCGTTGCCACGCCGGCACCGCTCAGACCGCCAAACCAGGAAGCGGCGATGCCGGCGGCGACCACCGCCAGCGGTGCCGGCGAGTGTGGCCAGATACGCTCTGTAATCAGGAGCACGACCAGCGCCGTCGCTCCGAGTGCCAAAGTGACAAGGGAACTCTCGGGAAGATGCTGGACGAGGCTAAGCACGTCGCGGAGAAAGCCCTCTTTCGTTATGTGGATGCCGAAGAGCTTCGGCACCTGATCAAGCACGATCACCAGACCGATGCCGGCCTTGAAGCCGGTCAGTACCGGCGTTGAAATCAGATTTGCAACGAACCCGAGACGAAGGATAGTAGCGAGAACAAGCAGGACTCCGGTCAGGGCAGTCAGGGTCGCAGTCGCTGTGATCAGCTTTGCGGGGTCTCCGTCAGGCACCGCCATAGCCAGTTCCGCGGTGGTGAGTATCGCCAGAGTGGTAGTTGAGCTGGTGCTCAGGACACGCGATGTGCCCAGAAGGGCATAGGCGATCATCGGAACAAAGGCAGTGTAAAGCCCTACGCTGACTGGCAGGCCAGCGACCGTCGCATAGGCCATGGCTTTGGGCAGGACAACCGCCGCCGCCGTGAGTCCAGCGACCAAGTCGGGACGCAGCCCGTGGTCAGGCTTGTGAGATGGATTGTCCGAGCCGTGGGGTGCCATTGCGCAACGCTCCTATTGTCCGTGGATGTGGCTACTGAACTAGCACACAGGTTCGGTAAAACTGCCCCTCAAAAGTACTTACCGCGACACGCGTATAAGAACGAAATTCGCAATCCGTCCATTGGAACCGTGCCATTCGTTAGTATCTGCGCAATGCGAACATTCAAACGAGTATCTTCAAATCTCCCATTACCTAGTTGCAGCCCCTGTTGAGAAAGAATTTTTCCACCGATCTGAGAGCGCTGCCTGAATATTCCTGCGGATCCAGATCGGATATCAAATCGGAAAAC
>NZ_JACHXN010000050.1 GCF_014192095.1 Phyllobacterium trifolii | reverse complement strand
CCCGTCGCCAGAAAAATAGTGCGGTAACGCTGTTCACTTTCGGCCAAAACACCGATCGCAGCTTTCACCCTGAAAGCAAGGAATGTTGTGATCCCAATGGCAGCAAGGCTGACGAAGCAACGTCCCATCGACTCTTCGAGTGCAGGCAGCCCTTCGCCATGCGAAATCAAAAACCCTAAAACGGTAAGTCCGATACAGCCAGCGCCGATCAGAACGAGCCCTATCTGGGTTGCAAAATTAAGCGATAGCAAGACCACGAGCACGTAGAGCACCGCAATGGCGATGTCCAAGGATGTCAATGTGTCCAGCAGGAAAACCGCTGCAGCAATAATAGCAGCAGCGGTTCGCGAAAATCTTAATGTGTTTAGGAATGCAAAATTCATGATGACACTGAAACGGTCGCTTGCCAACCGCGGAGCTATGGCTGCTTCGATACCTCGTGAGGCCCCTGTCACAATCGCTGTTTCTCTCTCTTTCGTGGACATTGTAAATCCCCCTTTCAGCAGTCGTCTCGCAGCAAGGAAATGCCGACCTTGTCAGCGAGCGTCGTATCGGCAAAGGCCGGAACGCAGAGCCCTGTAGCGATCGCTGCCGCGGCAATCGTCTGCTTGAAGAAGTTCATGATTCTCTCCTGTATTGATATCAAAGAGGTGGTTCGGCCCTTCAGACCGATCAGCGTGATGCCTTCGATGAAGCGCCTTTGCGCCGCCAGAAACGCCACGACCAGGGGAAGTGTGTGATCACCAGGGTCGCTGCCATGAGCGCCCCGGCCTCGGCGGCACGGAAGAAGAGCCGACCAAGCGGCGGCGTCGCCCTTTCCATACTGGTGATGATGATCAGCGGCCAGATCGTTCCAGTGCGCAACCACGGAGGAGATCGCGAACGCCGTCACCGCGCGGTCTTGTTAGGCTCGCTGCATGACGGTTATGTCTCAGATTGATGACAGTTCAATGACTATCTCGTGACATGGAATGGGGTTCGTATAGCACCTTCAGGAAGAAGGAGCATCGCATATGGCCCGGGCGGTGCTCGCAATGCTGACTGCGGGCCAAGCGAAGACGCCGTTAGCCTTTCAGCTCACCTATGGCGGCATGGTGGGATTTGGCCTCGATCCGGCGAAGCCGTAACAGCTTTCTGGTGACATCGATGAAGGCGCGCAGCTTCGGCTGCGCCTGCGCACGTTGCGGAAAGTAGAGGAAGAGCCCCGGCGTGGTGGGCAGGTAAGGCTCCAGCACGCGGACAAGCAGTCCGGCACGCTGCTCCTGTTCAACTGCGATGTCGGCAACATATGAAAGGCCGAGCCCAGCCTTTGCGAAAGAGACAAGCAGCGCGCCATCATTGACGATGAGCTTTCCCGGAGGATCGACCGAAAGGGGGCGCCCCTCGCGTTCGAACTCCCATCGATAGAGGGCGCCGGAGGCCGGGAAGCGATATCGGATAGCCTCATGACGGGTCAGGTCTTCGGGAGTTGCCGGGCGGCCGTGGGTAGCCAGGTAGGAGGGGGCGGCCACGACAGACCAGACGATATCGCGCGAGAGCCTTACTCCCACCATGTCGCGTTCGACATATTCGCCGATGCGGATGCCTGCATCGAAACCGCGCCCCAGCAAGTCTACAGTTGCGTCCTCCACAGCGACTTCGACTGTAACC
The DNA here is from genome assembly GCF_014192095.1 of Phyllobacterium trifolii. GTDB lineage: Bacteria > Pseudomonadota > Alphaproteobacteria > Rhizobiales > Rhizobiaceae > Phyllobacterium > Phyllobacterium trifolii. The sequence continues at coordinate 9,483 of NZ_JACHXN010000050.1, read as the reverse complement.
CCTGGATGCGCGTGCCGGAAGGCCGGCACCACGCGATCAATGATAAGGGGCACGGCCATACGGGGTACCGTGAGGCGCAGGAAACCTGAAGGTTCATCCCCCATGGCTCCTGCCGTTTCGATGGCTCCCGCAATGTCGGCAACTGCAGGTGCCACACGCGACAACAGGTCTGCGCCCGTCTCGGTCAGACGGACCCGGCGCGTGGTGCGAACAAACAAGGGTGTGCCGAGCTTCGCTTCGAGTGCCTTTACTGCCTGGCTTACGGCTGCAGGGGAAACGCCCAGCCGTGCGGAGGCCGCCGTGAATCCGCGTGTTTCCGCTACGGCGAGGAAGGCGGCCAGACCGGAGAAAGGGTCAGGTATCATGCTCATACGATTATAAAGTTATACTAAATAGTGCACAAAGCTACCCGCGATTTTTCCAGGCAATCGCTTGGGTTACTCTCCCGCAAACATATTGTGGAGGAACCAAGCCATGACAAACATGTCTGAGGAAATGACAGCGGTTCCGCGGCGGCAGGTTCTAGCGGGCATGCTTGCCGCAGGTACACTAGCCGGGCAGAATTTCGTGACATCAGCGTCGGCAGCCGCGGAGACACCGGGCGCGTTGGCAGGCAAGGTGGTAATCGTCACGGGTGCCACTTCCGGCATTGGAGCCGTGACGGTAGCGGCTTTCGCCCGTGCGGGCGCTCGGGTCTGCTTTAATGGAAGACGCGAGGCACTCGGTCGCCAGGTGGAAGCAGAGGTACGCGCAGCGGGCGGCGACGCCGTCTACCTTAGATCGGACGTGCGCGACGCCGGGCAGGTGGAGCGTTTCGTATCTGACGTGGTCGAACGCTATGGCGGTATCGATGTCGCCTTCAACAATGCAGGGATCGACTTGCCGCCAGCGCCAATCGCCGAAACGGACATCGCCGGTTTCGACGACCAGATCGCGACGAATCTGCGCGGAGTATTTGTCTCAATGAAATACGAGATGCCGCATCTGGTGCGCTCGAAGGGAGCCATGATCAACATGGCGTCCATTGGCGGTCGCCATGCTTTCCCTAATATTGTTGCCTATGGCGCCTCGAAAGCCGCTGTCATTCACATGACACGCGCAGCCGCACAGGAGTATGGCCGCGACGTCCGTATCAATGCAATCGCGCCAGGACCGATCGAGAGCCCGATGCTTGAGCGAGTGCGCCGGGACTGGAATGTTACAACCGAACAGCTGGTTGCACCCTATCCGATGCGCCGGGTGGGTACGCCGGATGAAGTTGCAGCGTTGGTGCTGTTTCTCGCTGGCAATCAAAGCTCGTATCTGAGTGGACATGTGATCGGCATTGACGGCGGCGATCTTCCGTAAACTAAGCTAATAAAGCTGCGAGGGTCGTCACGTTGGAAGCCCGCCTCGAGGTAGACACAACGTGCCCTCGCTGCCGACGGGCGGCGGCTAAAATCTATCTCATCAATATCGGCCTTCAATGCTACTTGCGAAGTCCCTCCAGCATCGTCCTGAACCCAGCGACTGCCCGCTTCGAAACCGTCTCCGGCTTCTCCGCATTGGCGATCCACAGCGCCATGTGGCTGCTGGCGCCATTGATGAGGCGGGCGGCGGTTTCGGTGTCGATGTCGATGATCTCGCCATCGGCCTTGAGACGGTCGAGGCTATGGGAGAGCGCTGCGATGCAGCCGGGGGTGTTCTGCCATTGCGAGATGTCGCCCAGCACGGCCGGGCCGTCGCGGAACATGATGCGCTGGATCTCGGGCTCGAGCGCCATTTCGATATAGGCGGCGCATTCGTCGACGAAACCCTGCCAGCGGGTAGGGGCCGATGCCGAGACCTTGTTGAGGCGTTCGGTCATTTCCGCGTCGATTTCCAGGAGCACGGCCTGGAGTAGGCCCTTCTTGTCGCCGAAATGGTGATAGAGGGCGCCGCGCGTCAGCCCTGCTTCGCCGGTGAAATCGTCCATTGACGCCTCCGCGTAGCCGATCCTGCCGAAGGCATGCCGACCGGCCGCGATAAGCTTGGCGCGGGTCTTTGCGATCATTTCCGTTCGCGGCCTGGCCATGGCGTCTCCTTTCTTACACATACGCGGCGTATATTTTATTTGACATACGTGGCGTATACCATTATCTCGATTACATACGCCACGTATGTAGGTATCGCATTCGATAGCTGAAAGGAGTGCACTGTGTCAAATCCATACAGGGAAATATTCCGGGCACCGGGGGCGAAGGGCTTCTCCGCAGCCGGCTTTTTCGCGCGCCTTCCCATAGCCATGGCGCCGATCGGGATCGTTGCCATGCTCTCCCAGACGCTTGGCGAATATTGGCTGGCCGGCGCGGTCTCGGCGACCTATGCGCTGACCAACGCGCTGATTTCGCCGCAGATTTCGCGGGCGGTCGACCGGCTCGGCCAGACGGCGGTGGTCGTGCCGACCACTGTCGTGTCGGTGGTGGCGTTCATCGCGCTGATCGCAGCGGCCAACCAGAACTGGCCAGCCTGGACGCTGTTCGTCTCGGCTTTCCTCGCGGCAGCCATGCCAAGCATTCCGGCGCTGATGCGGGCCCGCTGGACGGAGCTCTTCCGCAACCGGCCCGAGCTCAATACGGCCTTCGCGTTTGAAAGTGCCGCAGACGAGCTGGTCTACATCGCCGGCGCCTCGCTGTCGGTGGGGCTTGCGGTGGCAATGTTCCCGGAAGCCGGCATGATCGTGAGCACAGCTTTCTTGGCACTCGGGACGGCCGCCTTCATCCTGCAGCGCGGCACCGAGCCCAAGGTGCGCCATGTCGCGGGCGTCGTTTCGGCGGGCTCGGCGATCCGACAGCGTCCGGTGCAGATCATCACGCTCGCGCTGATCTTCGTCGGCTCGATCTTCGCGACGGCTGAAGTGAGCGCTGTCGCGATCACTAAGGAGCTTGGGCAGCCGAATGCCGCAAGCCTGGTGATCGGCGTCTATGCCGTCGGTTCCTTCGTGGTAGGCCTGATCCTCGGAGCGCTCAACCCGCGCATGGCCCTGCACCGTCAGCTGCTGATCGCGGTGGGCGTAATTGCACTGACCTCGTTGCCACTGCTCGTCGCCGGCAGCTCGGTGACCCTGCTTGCCGTCGCCGTCTTCGTGAGCGGTATCGCGATCTCGCCAACTTTCATCACAGCCTTCGGCCTGATCGAGCGCCGCGTACCGGAATCGATGCTGACCGAGGGCGTGACTTGGGTGATGACCGGTATCGGCATCGGCATGGCGCTGGGCGCCTTCGTCTCGGGCTGGGTGGTGGACAATTACGGTCCCGAGAACGGCTTTTGGGTGTCTGTGGCAGCCGGGACCGCGACCGTCGGGATCATCGCTCTCGGCCAGCGGACGCTTTCGGGCGACTGCACCGACGGAGCGGATTGCGCGGTGCTGGAGCATTCCGCGCCATAGGGATGGGAACATCTTCGTTCAGCACAAGCGCGATGACCAAAAACAGGCACAGCCATCGCAATCAGCCGCGCCGTAAAGCATCGTCATCGTCGGTGGTGGTTCATCGGGCTTTGCCGCGGCAGAAATGCTCCGCCGGAGGGACCTCCAAGGTAGCATTACCATGCTGAGCGCGGCCTCCGCCGCTCCGGTCGACCGACCGAACTCATGGCGGAAGCTGAACGGTGATCTTGATCGATGAATAATAGGCGGCGACATTCGCTATATCCTCATCGCTCAAGCCCTTGATCACGACCGTCATCTGCTCGTTCTTTCGCTCGCCGGCCTTGAAGGCGGTCAACGCCTTCACGAGATAAGCCTCCTTTTGGCCAGCAATGTTCGGCGCGTCTGGCAGCTTGGCGAGGCCGTCCTTTCCATGGCAAACCTGGCATTTCGACATGACCTTTTTGCCTGAGGCGGCATCACCTGCGGCCTCCGCGACGGTGGAACAGGCGACAAGAGCGGCCAGACTTACTATCAAACCACGAATATCAACCTCCTATGCCTAGCAGGGCGCGACCGATTGTGACGTTCACTCAAGTACCATAAGAAATCCGCCATACTGCACCGGCTAAATCGTCGGATACCAGCAGTGAACCGTCGTTAAGCACCTGAACATCGACCGGACGGCCAAGATACTCGCCGTTCTCGCTCAGCCAGCCTTCCGCGAATACCTCCGTCTTGTCGGCTGAGCCGTCTGCCTTGAGCGAGGTGAACAGCACCCGAGCACCCACGGGGTCTACCCGGTTCCAGGAACCGTGCTGGGTCGAAAAAATGCCGCCCCGATATTTCTCAGGGAACTGTTTGCCCGTGTAGAACGACAGGCCGAGGTCAGCTGCGTGAGCGTCTTGCTCGACCGCCGGGAAAATCACCCCTTCGGGCACAGTGGCGTCCTTGTACTCAGTGGTGCGGGTCTTGCCGCCGCCATACCATGGGAAGCCAAAATTCTGGTCCGGCCCGGTAACATGGTTCATTTCACCCGGGGGGATAGTGTCACCCATGCCGTCGACCTGATTGTCATTCACCCAAATTGTCTTGTCCTTTGGATTGAAATCAATGCCGAGGGGATTGCGCATACCGCGGGCGTAAATCTTGCGGTCGGAACCATCCTGTTTCATGCTGATGATACCGCCGATACCCAGTCTCTGGAACTCTGGGAGTACGTCGGGCGCTGGCACATTGAAGGGCTGGCCGATAGTGATGTAGAGTCGGCCATCAGGCCCGACGCGGCAGGTGCGCGCCGTGTGATTGTAGCTCTCATTAGACGCGGGGATCAGTTCACCTTCCTTGACGATGGCGAAAGCTGCGACATCCGGGCCTTCATAGAAAAACTCGGCAGCCGGGAACCAAAGGACTCGGTTCTGTTCGGAGAGATAAAGGTGACCATCCCTGGAGAAACAAACGCCGTTCGGCACTGCCATTTTGATCGAAGGCGCGAACACCTTCACATCGTCGGCGACCCGGTTCTTGTCCCGGTCGGTCATGGAATAGACCAGCTCCTTGCGGGTGCCGACAAAAGTCACAACACCTTGCGGTCCCACGGCCATGTGACGGGCATCAGGAACGAGGGCATAGAGACTGACCTTGAAGCCATCCGGAACTTTGATTTTCGCCGCGATTGCTTTGAGAGCTTCGGCATTCTCCCCAGTCTGCGGAATCGGCTGCATCATCGGTGTGCCGGTGGTCTTGAAGCCGCCAAGTTTCTCGAGATTAGCGTCCTGCGCAGAGGCGGATGTTAAACTAAAGACAACTGCACATGATAAAACGAAAACGAGTTTATTGATCACGGTATCCTCCCAAGGGGCCAGATACTACGCTGCGGCAGTTCTTTTTTGTTTGAAGTTTCGGTACCGGGCGTAGACTTTACAAGTCTTACTCAACACCAAGAAGTATTGCACAGATTGATTTTCCTGACAATAAACCGGGTTTTCAGCTGTCTCAAGACCGGCAACGTCAGCCACCGTAGAGGTAGTTCGGTAGCCAGAGCGTTATGCCGGGCCAGATATACATGATGATCATGCAAACGATCACGATCAGCATGTAAGGCATCATGCCTGCGAATATCTGGTTGAGTGTGACGTGCGGTGGAGAAACGCCTTTGAGATAGAACGCTGACATCGCGACCGGAGGCGACAAGAACGCCGCTTGCAAATTCACGAAGACGAGAACACCCCAAAGAACCGGGTCGATGTTGAAGTGCTTCAACATCGGTAGAAAGATCGGCACGAAGATGATGATGATCTCGGTCCATTCGAGCGGCCAGCCGAGAATAAAGATGATCGCTTGCGACAGGATCATGAACTGTACTGGCGTCAGGTCGAGGGACAGCACCCATTGTTCAAGTAGCGCCTGACCACCGAGAATTGCAAAAACGGCGGAGAACAGGGCCGAGCCGACGAAGAGCCAACAGACCATGGCCGTGGTTTTCGCGGTGAGGAACACCGCTTCCTTGGTGCGCTTCCAGTTGAGAGTTCTGGCGTGAAACGCCAGCAGAAAGGCACCGGCTGCACCGACGGCTGCAGACTCCGTGGCCGTGGTGATTCCGAACAGAATGACGGCGAGCACGACAATAGTGAGAACGCCCAGCGGCATCACGGATGAGGTCAGTAGCTTTACGACCTGTAGTCGCTCGGCATTCATATTCCGGTAGTAACGCACGAGCACAACCGCAGCGAGTGCGGCAATGAGGCCGAAAGAAACGTAGAAACTGGTCGACGGCCCAACAGGTCCCGTCGGCGCCGCGTCCACCACCGGTGAGCCGAGCTGCTCCAAGCCAGCTGGGGCTTCGGTGTCCGCTGTGGACTGCCGATGGACGACGACATACCACCAAACCAGTAAAAAGGTGATTGCTGTCAAGGCGAACGGTATCAATGCGGCACAGAAATTCTTGAGCAGCTTCCGGTAGGTAAGAGGTCCATCCTCGGCCACTAGCGCCATAGCCTTGGATGGAGCGAACAATGCTGAAAAAAGTCCGACAAGCATGTTGCGTGAGTACGTTTCCTGAAAGCTTCTCATCCATCCAGGGACCGGAACTTTTGTTTGTTCCTCCGGCAAGGGTGGAGCAATCTTCGGATTGATTGTCGCCCAGGCGAGTATGTAGACAAGATAAAGGAAGGCGAGGAAAAAGCCGGGGAACATCGCGGCGGCGTAGAGCTTCACGACGGACTGCCCCGCGACTGCCGCATAAACAATGATCATGACGGACGGCGGGATCAAAATTCCTAGCGTACCGCCCGCAGTGATTACGCCGGAAGCGAGCTTCACGTCATATCCGGCGCGCAGCATCGGGTTGAAGGCAATCACTCCCATCAGGACCACCACTGCGCCAACGAGGCCGCTGGCGATGCCCCAGAACGTGCAGACGATGAGCGTTGCAATGGCGAGTGACGCAGGTACGCGCCGGAAGGAAAGCTGGATGCTATAGAACATCTTGTCGACCAAGGCTCCACGTTCCATCACGTACCCCATGAGCACGAACAAGGGGATGGAAATCAGAACGTCGTTGGTCATGGCTCCATAGGTGCGCTGAACCATCAGATCGAAGACACGATTATCTATCCAGTGTTCCGCTGGGTTGTAGAACGCATAGAAGCCGAAAAACATGCCGAGGCCCATCAGCGTGAAAGCTGTCGGGAAGCCCATCACGATAACCACCACGATGAGCATCAGCATCGTTAGTCCAAGGACTGGATCGCTCACGTTTGCAGGTCTCCCCCTGAACCACGTTTGCGCGCGGTTTCATCAATTTGTTGTGCGCGCTCGATCGCGACTTTGCGCGTTTCCTCATCCACATGCTCGCTGTGCGCGAGCTGCTCCTCGACCACGTCGATCTCCGCGACATCCTTAAGCCGGCTAGGCCATTCCCCGGTCTGGAGACAGACGATACAGCGTGTGATTTCAGCTATTCCCTGAAGCATCAAAAGAGCACCAGCCAACGGAATGACGGATTTGAAGTAGTAGATTGGCGGGCCTTCGGCCGTCACAGTTGAATGCTCGCCGATCCTCCACGAGAGCGCAGCGTAGTCGTAACCCGCGTAAACGAGGGCGGCGATGCCCGGCAGAAAGAAGACGATGTACAATACCAGATCAAGCGCCGCCTGCGTCCGGGGCCGCATAGAGCTGTAGAGAAAGTCGCCGCGCACATGGGCGTTCTGCGCCAATGTGTAGGCCCCCGCGAGCATGAACAAACTGCCATAGAACATGCTGCTGGCGTCGAATATCCATGCCGTGGGCATGTTCATCATGTAGCGCTTGAAGACCTCGACGCAGACAAGCGTCATCAGCCCGATGATGAGCCACGCCGCGGCCTTTCCAAACCACACGCTGATTGCATCGACCGTATTCAGAAAATGCTGAACGTTCACGCATGCCCCCGATGGCGAGAGAATATGTAGGCAAACAAAGCATCATCGGATCAAAAATGCCAATGATGCTTTACCAGTTTGGAGTGTACGTCAGATCTTCTTCGCCGCCGCGTTCTCTCCGAAATAGTGATCGAATGCCATCCGCCGGCTGACGACCGTATCCTGTTCCCATTGCGTTGCCCTCTCGGCGAAAGCGATCTGCGATACGAGGATCTCCTTGAAAAGCGGGTTCTCCCCTGCCTTTTTCTTCGCGACCTCGTCGTAGACCTCCAGTTGCTTCTTGAGGATCACGTCCGGTGTCTTGTAGAATTTGACCTTATCGGCCGTCTGCATCTCACGATAATCTTTCGAATAGCGATCGATCGCCTTCCAGTGCATATCCTGCGAGGCAGCTTCGGTCGCATTGCCGATGATGGCCTTCATTTGATCAGGCAGTGCATCGTATTTCGTCTTGTTGAACAGGATTTCAAACTGCTCCGCATTCTGGTGATAGCTCTGCAGCATGCAGATCTTGGAGACGTCAGGAAAACCAAGTACACGGTCAGACGAGGCATTGTTGAATTCGGCCGCATCAAGCAATCCGCGGTCCAATGCCGAGACGATTTCGCCGCCCGGGAGCGCGTTGACCGCTGCGCCAAGACCAGTGAAGACATCAATGGAGATGCCAACGGTACGGAACTTCAGGCCATTGATATCTTCGACCTTCGCAATCGGATTTTTGAACCAGCCGAGCGGCTGCGTCGGCATCGGCCCATACGGGAAGGAAACGACATTGGCGCCTATGGAGTCATAGAGCTTTGCGAGAAGCTCCTTCCCGCCGCCATATTTGTGCCACGCGAGCAGCATGTTGGCATCCATGGCGAAGCCAGGCCCTGAACCCCAAAGTGCCAACGCTGTTTGCTTGCCGTAATGATAGACAAGTACGCCGTGGCCGCCGTCAAGCGTGCCTTGTGACACCGCATCAAGCAGGCCAAACGCAGGGACCACGGCGCCTGCTGGCAGCACCTCGATCTTGAGATCGCCGCCTGTCATGTCATTGATCTTTTTGGCAAAATCGAGTGCGAACTCGTGAAAGATATCCTTGGAGGGCCATGTGCTTTGCCAGCGCATGTTGACAGGCCCTTGCGCCTTGACGACGCTCGGCGCAGCGACCATCGCCGCGCCCGCCACCGCTGCTCCACTCAGGAACTTGCGGCGCGAAGTCTTCTCCCATGTTTGGTTCCTTGATTTGGTCATTTGCTCCTCCCAAAGCACGAGGCTCATGTGCCCCGCCACACAATACTACTCAATGACCGTACAAGCCAAGTCCACTCAATGACGCTCAAAGCAAATATTTCAAAAGGTTGGCGATAGATACTACGGTTTGGGATCGCTGGACTTTCCGGCGTCATCCCGAGTCGTTGCTAAGGCCCGCGTCAGCAAGTTATTGATTCCGGTGGGTAGGGTAGCAGTTACCTTCAGGCTATGGCGACGCCAATGCTTGGGAGGGCAAGTTCGGTATCAAGATGGCCTGGTAGCGATCGCGGGACCAACTGAGGCACGTCATGTGACACTTGAACCTTCTCAATGGCCGCTCCTGGCGGATATCGTTGAAAAACTCGGAGTTTGAGCATCCTCGACGCTCTGCGCGAGGTTTTTCAGGACGTTTGCAAGGCGGCCCTGACTCTGACGCGGCTG
>NZ_JACHXN010000049.1 GCF_014192095.1 Phyllobacterium trifolii | reverse complement strand
AAGTGCGTGGCCGGCTTGCCTCCGAGCCTCCTCGGAGAATCGGCGAAACTCTCCGATGAAGCTAAACTGTCCGGCGTGCTTGAAGTTCCCGCGGGGTAAATCGGTAGGCCCCATCTCAGCATCGGAGTTCGCAGCAAACTTAACTTCGAACGAAGCGCACCTTGTCGTTCCCATGTACGAGATATGTCTTATAGCCAGCTTTTTGTGATGCTTTGTGCCCCGCGCACATCTTCGCTGCGTCTTCCCAATATTGGGACTGCTCTGCAGACTTCGGAAGATATCCGTTGATGATGTCAGCAATCTCATCGAATGTCAGAGTAAGTTCACCTTCCGTCCTAAGTTTAAGATAGTCGGTGAGGCCCGCGTATTTAGTCATATTCGGCATCCCCTCAAGACCCGTGGATATGAGACACAATCTGGCAGGACGCAACTACCCAATTGAGATGCAGACATGGATTAACTCGGGTACCTCAAATTTGGAGGGGCTCCCTCCTTGTTCCGGGACTAAATCGCGGTTTGAATGATAAGAGTAGTGTCAATGGGCGGCCCGAGCCTGACTATACACAAATCAATCGTCGTGGTCCCCGGCCCACAGGTTTCAGCCATTAAAATATACGCTAGAGGTTGGTTAGGGATGCGATGAAGCCCAGCGAGAGACAGTCTTATCGAAGGATGGCCAAAGCGCCGGGCCTCTATTGCAAGATTATCCCGATATGCAACGGAAACCAGAGTGATCTAAGACCGAAATCCTGTCAAATAACCCTTCTGATTTAGCCCGCCGCCGTCGTTCATGAGGCAACATCCACGTTGGAACAGTAGCCTTCTCATCGCACGTTGCGGGACCTATTGGCGCGGGCGCTAGTTGTGGTGGGGGCAGAGGGTGGCACTGATCCTCTATATACTCGGCCTTATAAAACTTGACTGTAAGCCATTATGTTGGGTCGGCTCTTGGCAAAACAACGCGCGGGCATGTCCGCTTCGTGCTACGGTGAGCGATACTTGGCTCTGCCTGGCAGTTCTGCCCGCTTGGATCGCGAAAGCATCTGGCCATGTGCAGCACAATTGAAATTTGTAGTGAGACGCTCTGTAGAGCGCAGCATTTGCTTTACCTGAGAGGGAACGCACGATCCGAGGGATCTGCAATAACAACACAAGGAAGGCATACTTCTATGAACACAACCGCTCATAAATCCATGCATTTCACCGCGGTCGCGCTTTCATCGGCGGTGCTGGCCTTGATGATTACGTCCGGAACACCGACGGGCGCATCGGCAGGAGAAGTCGAAGCCAAAACTATCCTCAAGGGGATGTCCGACTATCTTGCGGCGCAAAAGGCCATCTCCTTCAAATACGACACCAATCTCGAGGTCGTCACCAAGGAGCACCAGAAACTTCTGCTGGCAAGCTCGGGCAAGATGGAAGTGGGCAGGCCAGACAAGATTCGAGCAACCCGTTCCGGCGGGTTTGCCAATGTCGAGATGACATTTGACGGCAAGATCCTGACGCTGCTCGGCAAGGATGACAATCTCTATGCCCAATTCGAAGTGCCGGGGACGATCGACCATTTGATCGACGAGCTGCGGTACACTTATAATAGGCCTGTGCCAGGTGCCGATCTCCTCCTGCAAGATGTTTACGGCGAGCTGATGCAGGATGTCATCGACGTGAAGGATCTCGGAAGTGGTGTGATCGGCGGCACCGAGTGCGATCATCTGGCATTCCGGGCGAAGGATGTCGACTGGCAGATATGGGTTGCCCAAGGCGCGGAGCCCTATCCGTGCAGGTACGTCATCACCGATCCCAAGGGCGATCGGGCCCCGCAATACAGCGTTCAAATCAGTGACTGGAAGACCGGGACTGATGTCGTTGCGGACAATTTCTCTTTCAAGGCCCCGACCAATGCCAAGAAGGTCGACGATCCGAAAAAACTCGTAAACATCGATGAAATTCCGGACCATTTTGCTGTGGGAGGCACCAAATGACCCTTTCAAGGAAACTCAAGATTGCACTGCTGACAGGGATCGTCTCGTCATTCCTGCTGGAAGCGGGAACGGAACTGCCCATTCCTGGCATCAGTTTTGTCACACTAGCAGAAGCAAGGGTCGGGCGTCCGCTCACCCCCGTGAGTGTTGCTGGTGCTGCACGGCGGACTACAAGGCGCACAGTTCGGCGCTGTGTGGCCGGAGTGTATGTCTGTTAGCATGGGCTAAATACCGTGTAGAGACAGTACAGCAGAGCCGACAGGATGTCCGCTTCGACAAACTCTATTCGAAACGGCCTGAAAATATGTTTCTCGAGCATTTAACCTGTTGATCAGAGGCTTCACCTCAAACGACCAAAGTCTTATTCTGCGGTCCCGGCTTTCACGGATTGCACTGACTACTTCTGGCGGAAGTCATCGCCCTGAGGAATATGGACCATCGGTTCTCGAACAGTTTGAGGGATTCGATTTCGTCAGGCGAGCCGAACACGCCGATTCGCACTCGATTATTAGCGCCTTCGAGCAAATCGACGAGGATGCTGCAAATCTCTGCCGCATCTCCCGGCACGATGGCATCGGTGGCTTGGACTGAAACAATTGCTTGCTGGAGAGGCTCCAGCGCGATGCGCGACCACGCTGCCAGATTTTCGCGCAGGGATGCGGAACACACGGCCTCTGCGACGACCGAGAGATAGAAGGCGGAATACTCGGGATCTGCGCCGAACAAAAAGTATCTGAGAGCTACATTGCGAAGTGCCAAGAGAGGATCCACGCTCCCGGTCGCGGCCTGGATGAGGGCACCATGAAACCGGATCAGATCGCGCTGGACAACAGCATCAAGGAGAGCCGGTTTGCTTGAATAGCGCCGATAGATCGTATGCTTCGAAACGCCAAGTTCGACGGCGATCTCTTCCAGGGAGGCCTTCGCAATGCCCTTGCGGGCGAAGGTCGACCGGGCGCAGTCGAGAAGCCGCTCGTTTATTGTGTCCGCTTGTTTCTTCGTCGGCCGGCCTCCGGCGCGTCTGATCGTTGTACTCATGGTTCCGTTGTCCGCAGTCGGCGGGTATCCCGTGCCGGTGCCATTGTCCTCAGCATCGATTCTTGATAACAGCACGGTATCGTGCCGTTTTCATAGTCGCAACAGGTTTTTTTCGCCATGCCCTCCATCATACTCTCCGGTCTTTCCTGGTCGAAACCCGACGGGGAAGAGGTGTTTAGCAATCTCGACCTGGCAATAAGCCCGGAGCGGGTGGGGCTTGTCGGTAGGAACGGTGTCGGAAAGACGACTTTGCTGAACATTATTGCGGGGCTTGCCCGGCCTTCGGCCGGGACCGTGACCGTCGACGGGCGCACGGCGCTTGTCCGGCAGTTAGTCCAGGCTGACGAGCAGGAAACCATTGCAGATCTCTTCGGTGTGACCGAAGCCATCTCGGTGCTGCGCCGCGCCGAAAGCGGTGAGGCGAGTTTAGAAGAGCTGGCCGATGCGGACTGGACGGTCGAAGAACGGATTGTCATCGCACTTGCCAGATTTGGGCTCGACGCACGGCCGGACACGCTGCTGACGCAGCTTTCCGGTGGTCAGCGAACGCGGGCGACGCTCGCGGCGGTGACATTCCGCGAATCTGATTTTCTCCTGCTGGACGAACCTACGAACAACCTGGACGGCGACGGCAGACAGGCCGTGGTCGACTTTCTGGCCAGCTGGCGCGGCGGCGCGATTATCGTCAGCCATGACCGTGAACTGTTGGAGCAGACGGACGCGATCGTCGAGCTGACCTCGCTCGGTGCGAAACGATACGGCGGGAACTGGAGCGGCTACCAGGCGATCAAGGCGGTCGAACTGGAAGCGGCGCAGCAAGACTTGGCGCATGCGCAAAAATCAGTCGGGGAGGGTGATCGCAAGGCACAGTCCTTGATCGAACGACAAGACAGGCGCGACGCGGCCGGTGCCAAAAAAGGAGCGAGGGGCGATATGCCGCGGATTTCGCTTGGCAAAAGAATGAGTAATGCGGAAGCCACCAAAGCTAGGAGTGGACAGATTGCTGAGCGCCAGCGAACGGACGCGCTCGCGCTTCTGGCTGCGGCAACGGCCCGCATTGAAGTCATGCAGCCGTTTATCGTCCACCTTCCTCCGACGGGACTGCCTTCCGGTCGTCAAGTTCTCGAGCTCGACAGGGTGACTGCAGGCTATGATCTCGATCACCCTGTCCTTTGGGATCTGTCTTTCTCGCTGGTGGGGCCGCAACGTATTGCAGTTGTGGGGCGCAATGGAGCGGGAAAGTCGACACTGTTGAAGCTGGTGACAGGAGAGTTGCCGCCTTTCAAAGGGACGGTCTCCGTAGTCGTGCCGTTCGCAATGCTGGATCAAAGCGTCGGGATCCTCGAACGCGGCGAAACGATCCTCAACAATTTTAAACGGCTCAATCCGGGGGCGACCGAGAACGCCTGCCGGGCTACATTGGCCAATTTCCGCTTCCGCGCTGATGCCGCACTTCAATACGTCGGCGCGTTGAGCGGCGGTCAGGCGCTGCGCGCCGGTCTTGCTTGCGTGCTAGGCGGGGCAAACCCGCCGTCGCTGCTTGTCCTCGATGAGCCGACCAATCATTTGGATATCGAATCTATCGAAGCAGTGGAAGCGGGCCTGCGTGCTTATGACGGTGCGCTTCTCGTCGTAAGCCACGACAAAACCTTCCTTGCCAACATCAACATCAACCAGCGCCTCGAACTGAACCTGTCCGTGCAGGGTTAACCATCAAGTGGGGCGTCCCTCGTAGGACGAAAGGAGCGCGCTCGTCAGGGGATCAAGAGCAGCTTACCGGTGGTGACGCGGCTTTCCATGTCTGCATGAGCATGCTGGGCGCTGGCAAGCGCGTAAGTACCTCCAATGTTTATCTTTAGAGATCCGTCTTCGATCCAGCCAAAAAGCCGATGCACGCGGGCGCGAAAGAGTTCGGGCGTGTGGATGTGGTCGAAAAAGGTCGCATAGCCGATCTTGATGCTTTTAGGCAGGTTCATGATGTCCAGTGGACCGGGCCCACCGAGCACCGGTCCGTACCAGCAGAATGTACCGGAGCGGCGGAGCGAATCGAGTGAGCCCTGGAAGGTTTTGGGGCCCGAACCGTCATAGACAACATTAACGCCTTCCCCCCCGGTCAGGTGGAGGACGTCCTCTGCGAACTGTCCCTCGGTATCGACGATAAGGTGATCAGCACCAGCTTCCTTTGCTGCCGCGATCTTGTCTTCCGACGAGACCCGTCCGATCACGCGTCCGCCCCTCAACTTTATGATCTGGGTTAGCAGAAGGCCGACCCCACCGGCAGCAGCATGAACGAGGGCGATGTCCCCCGGCCTCACAGGATAGAAGTCGGTGGCGAAGTGACTAGCGGTCAGACCCTGCATCATGACTGCTGCGGCCGTATGATCGTCGACGGCGTCGGGAATTCTAACAAGTGAATCTGCCAAAATTGAATGGCGCTCGGCATAGCTTCCGGGTGCGTAGACCCAGGCAACCCGATCTCCGACTGCAAAACCGTCGACCCCATAACCAACGGATAACACGCGCCCCGCGCCTTCAACGCCGAGAATTTTTGGATTCGCCATCTCAGTCCACGCCATGCCTTGGCGCACACCAATGTCCATGAAGTTCACACCGGCGGCGGCGACTTCGACGACGGCATGTCCCGGCATCACCACCGGCTCTGGGCGATCGACGAATTCCATCACGTCGATGCCTCCGACTTTTTTCATAACCACTGCTTTCATAACCTCTCCTTTTCTTGACTGATTGTTCCAAAAATGGCCAAAATTTTTACCTACTCAATCGCGCGAAGCGCCAGGCGTCCGAGGGATTTCAACTGCTTTTGGCTTGCGCCGCTGCGTGCGGCGATGCGGATGCCCGCGACGCTAGCAAAAAGGAAATCTGCCATCTCGTCGGAGGACAAAGTTCCGCTTATATCGCCTGCGGCTTGAGCCTCTTCCAAGCGCTGGCACGTGGCGTGCATCAGACGTCGGTCCGCGGTTTGATAGACGTATGTGAGTTCGGGCCGGCTCTGACCAAATTCGCAAATCGAACTGATGCCGAGGCAGGCTTGCTCCGCTGTTTCTACCACGCGCTCCATCATCGCCCGGATACTATCCACCGCGCGCGGTTCCTTGCGCAGCATTACGAGGTGTGCATTGGTTTCTTCTGTCGAGTAGCGCTCCACGGCGAGGCAGTAAAGCTTCCACTTGTCGCCGAAGGTGTCGTATAGGCTCTGCCTCCCGATCTTCATGGCGCGCACAAGCATGTCCGTGGATGTGCCGTCGAAGCCATGCTCGCGAAACACGCCGACTGCCGCGTCCAGCGCCAGTTCTTTATCGAATTCCTTAGTCCGTGCCATACTCTTATCTAGGAATAATGGAACGATCTGTCAAGAATGACGCTTTGAAGTAAACTAGACCGGCATGGAAACGCCGCATGGCCCATCATCAGACAAGTAGAAGGGCAGCATCACAATGCTGCCTTCTGTGACGGTTCGTGCCGGAAGGCCAGCTATTTGCCCACTGCTGCGCTCTCAATCAGCCGCGCAACTGGTTCTGGATTTGAGACCATCACCACATGCGAAGCACCTTTGACGACGACGGTCTGGTGCGAATGCGCCCGCTCTGCCATGAATGCCAGCGACTGCGGCGGTATATTCTTGTCTTTGTCGCCGTAGATGAACCACGAGGAAATATGTTTCCAGGCTGGATCGCCCGATGCCTCATTTAGGGCGGATTCTGTAACCGGTCGTTGTGTTGCGGCCATTAGTTTGGCATCGGCCTGGGGTACATCTGCCGCAAACTGATCGTGGAACTTGTCCTGCTGAATGTACAGGTCAGTGCCACCGCCGGAGAGCTTCACGGGCGGAGCGAGCGTCGGACCGAGCGTGCTCCCGGGGAATTTTCCCGTCAGTCCAACGGCGGTTTCACCCGCTTCCGGTGCAAACGCGCTGACATAGACCAGTGCCTTCACATTGTTATGGCCATTTGCCGCCGAGCTGACGACACTGCCGCCATAGGAGTGGCCGACCAGAACGACCGCGGATTTTATACTGGACACGATGTTGCCGATGTACTCCGCATCGCTAGCGACACCGCGCAGGGGATTAGCGGCTGCCACTATCGGATAGCCGTCTTTCTCAAGTATTTTGATGACGCCGTTCCAGCTCGACGTATCGGCGAATGCCCCATGCACGAGGACGATCGTGGGCTTGACAGGCTGCTGAGCATGCGCCTGCAAACCGCTCAACAGGATGCCTGCCATAGCGAGTGCCGCCAATAACTTGTTCATTTGAATTTTCCTTTTTGACATGTACAGGGCCGCCCAAGTTTACTTACGCTCAAGTCGGTGGTGAATCAGACTTGGGCCCGCGGATAGTCGGTGGATACACTAAGGGCCCGCCGGTGTTCCAGTTCTTCCAGCTATGCCCGATCAGTCGATGGCTGCCAGTGCATCGCTTCCGAGCGGCAGCCGCAACGTCGGCTTATCCATTGCGGCGACCTCAAGTATGACCTGGGCGGCGCGTAATGGATCGCCCGGCTGCCGCCCGTTCAATTCACGCTGCATGCTCGCCGCTCGACCGACGACTGCTTCGTATTCGGGGCGGCCTTCACTCAGTTCGGTCGAAGAGAATTGGATGATATGGCCGGCGTGCCGTTTTCTCATTGAAGGAATAGCCGCTTTGGTAACGATGATCGTTCGGAATAAGTTGGTTTTCTCCTAAGGTAAAGCCCGGCATGACTAGGGAGCAAACCGCGTAAAGACGAAGTCGTGATCTCTTACGAGGCCTCATGGCAGGCGAAGCACGTTTCATGCTGGGCTGCGTCGACAGGTTTGCCGTTCACAAACCGGCCAAATCCCCAGCCGCCGGTTGACGGGTACTTTTTTGAGTCCTTGACCATGATCTGGACAGTCGTCGCAGCGCCGGGAATGGAGGCTGATTCGAATTCAGGCGACTGAACGTGCTTCCAGGCGAGCTTCGTCAGGATGGTCCCGTCGGGGAATGGAAGTTTCCCGTCGCGATACGCATTCACCGCAATCGCGTTCCCGAGGACCGCCCGAAGCTCATTGAGAGGTTCGCCTTCCTGGGCTGGCGCGATGAGTTCCCATTGCCGATAACCTTCGGGAATGGTGACGCCGTAGATCGGAGAGGCTATTCGCTCATCCGCATCACCGTCTGCCGCGGCCGCAACCGCCGCGATTCCTGACCCCACTGCGACGGCAAGAAACGCCAAATGACCAGCTTTCATGGGCTGACTCCTCAAAACCGTCGACGTCGATGATAGCCTCGGCGAAAGGGCCCGGCGCTTCTTGAGGCAGATTGTGGCCGATGCCGCCCCTTCTGCGCATTTGGCTTTTCCCGCCAAGCGCTTCCCATAGTGTTACATGGAGCGATGGAGGCTACGGACTACGGGCAGGATATTGCGGGGTGCCAGTCAGAGAAGGCACGAGGATTCTTGTGTAGCATATCGGTTTGCCCGCCCCCTTGTGACAATGGCCTTGCCCACTGCCTTGTCGTGCATCGGGGACGACAGGGGCCGCCGCCGTAGATGCATAATCCATGACGGCTTTTATATTCTAAGTACATTCGCGCCAATCTTGGGGTCCAATTTGCGCTCAAGTTTTTGCGGGTGCGCGGTAATGGTGATCTCAAGTGATCCAGTTCCGACCTCTAAAGCCAGAAGATGGCCGCCAACGGACGCGAACCCATCATCGCAAGCGACCCCGTGCGCATGAACTGAAGGTTTGCCATCTTTCCAAGCCAGCGTTCCGGTAATGCTGGCCATTTCGACGTTCTCGAACGATCCTGGATCGTATTGTTTCTTGACGAAATCGAAGAAGCCAAAAGTGATAATCTTTGCGAAACCGAAGGCCGAGAAGCTCGCCGAGGGGATCTGTTCGCTATCCATCAACGCCTCAAGTTGGACAAACATGTTGTCCCCTTGAAGCAATACCATGAGATAGCCTGTCGGAGTCTTTGTGTACCTAACCGTCCCGGTGTCGCTGGCCACGATAGCCTCCTATGCGATTGTTGGGGTAATCCCGCCCTCGACACGAAGCGCTGCTCCATTGGTCGCCGCTGACAGCGGACTCGCCACATATGCCACCAGATCGGCGATCTCTTCGGGTTCGATCATGCGTTGCAGCAATGACGTGGAGCGTTCGTTGCGAAAGAATTCTGCTTCCATCTCCTCGGGCGGCAAAGACGGGTCGCTGGCTACACTCTTCAAGAAGTCGACGATGCCTTCTGATCGGGTAGGGCCGGGAAGGACCGAGTTCACCGTCACACCCGTCCCCTTCGTCAACACCGCCAAACCGCGCGATATGGCAAGCTGCGCCGTTTTCGTCATGCCGTAATGGATCATATCCGGGGGAACAACGAGACCGGATTCGCTGGCGATGAAGATGATCCGCCCCCAATTTCGTTCCAGCATCCGTGGAAAATATTGACGAGCGAGACGTGCGCCACTCAGCACGTTTACCTCGAAGAATTTTAGCCAATCAGCGTCAGTGATCTCGGTGAAAGGCTTGGATTCATAGATGCCGAGATTATTGACGAGGATATCAACGGTCGGGACTTCACGGTGCAAAACGGCAGCCCCTTCGGCAGTCGCAGCATCTGCGAGCACGGCGCGGATGCCTGACGCGACGTTGGAAGACGTCGCGGAGGTAACGAGCTTTGCTGCTTCGTTCAGCTTGGCCTGCGATCGGCCGACGATGACGACATTTGCCCCTTCTGCAGCTAGCCGCTTGGCGATTGCAAGCCCGATCCCTGCAGTGGATCCAGTTACAAGGGCCGTCTTGCCGATCAATTTCAGGTCCATAGGGCTTCTCCTACGTTTGGGATTTCGCATATGTGGTTTGTCGACCGAGGTTTGAATGGATGGCTTTACCCACAGTGAATCGCAAGCGACAACAACGATAAGGCGAGGGGGGTGGCCATCACACATTTCAGAATGCCCAACCTGACGGCTGAGTCAACGCGAATGGTTTCTCCCCCACCCAGCACCAGAAGTTATCCTCTATCGAAGCTCCGGGCTGAAGCGTAGTGTTATCAGGAGCTAATTCCGACTTGCCACCGCCTACATACCAGCCAGACGAGCGCCTTCCTTGATTGCAGCGAGAGCCGGAGGATTTGTGACAGGATAGGTTTGGATGAAGTTCTCGACGGTGAACCTTGGAAACTTGACGGCAATCAGGTTGGCAATCGTCTGCGCTTGGGTCATCTCTCCAAGCGAAGCGTGACACAGGGCACGGAACATCAGAGTGACGGGATTGTCGGGTGGGCTTTTGCGCAGAGATGACAAACTCTCGGTGTATCGGCCGGCGACGAACGTGGTGCGGGCGTGGTGTGCGTAAAACGCTCCCGGGGCCTGCGGATTGATGCGAAGCGCGCGTTCGGCAAGAGCACAGCCTTCGTCCGGACTTCCGCACACGAGAGTTCTGCTGGAGCCAAGCGTGGACAGCACATCGGCGTTATTGGGTGCCAGGGTCAGCACCAGGTCGTATTCCTCTGCGGCTCCCCTGAGATCGCCGTCGATGCCGCAGAGATCGCCCTTGTAGAGATGCGTCATTGGATCGCTAGGGTCGAGCGCAACGGCTGTTTCGATGCATTTTCGCCATCGCTTGACTGAAGCTGCTGAATCTGGCGTGAACGCGTGGCAGGCATCGACCGCATGTGCTAGTCCCAGCATCATCCACGCCCGGGCGAAGCTGGGGGCAAGTTCCACGGCCCGCGATAACATGCGTATGGCTTCCGCCCGCGTACGGGTCGTGAATCTGTCGTGCAGTTCGACCCCGAGTAGATAGCAGTCATAGGCACTCAGGCTCGAAGGCAGCTTCCGCCGGGCCGCCTCGCGTCCGATAGTGGCGAGCTTTCCGAAATCACCTGCCAAGGCGTTAATAACGCTCTGCGTGACTCTGTCCTGCATGACAAAAAAATCATCGGTCGCCTCCTCAAACCGAGCGGACCAGAGGCTGGCTCCGGTCCGGGCGTCGACCAGTTGCACCGCAACGCGGACACGCTGACCGATCGCCTGGAGGGTTCCTTCCAGCATGTAGTTGGCGTTCAGCTCCCGTCCGACCGAGCGCGTGTCACTCAGTCCCCGGTAGGCCTGCATGGTCTGGCGCGAAAGGACCGCAAGATCAGGATACCGCGCTAGATCGCCAATCATGTCGGCCGACAGGCCGTCTGCAAGTCGTGTCCAGCCGTCGTCACTGCTCAGATTTTCAAATGGCAGAACCGCAATGACCAGCGACTTTCTGTCATCCTCAGCAATCAGACGTGGTCCGGCGGACTTGCTCTCAGGTCCGGGATCGATCAAGACGCGGTAGACTTCAACCGGCTCGGCGATACTCTTCATTTTTTGGTTGCCGAGGGAGGTGAAGCCGACCGGCAACTTTCCTCTGACCTGGTCGCAAGCAGGAGCAGAAATGGCAATTCCGCCCGGTTCCGCCAGCCCTTGCAGTCGATCGGCAATGTTCACCACATCACCGTGAATATCCTCACCCTCAACGAGAATGTCGCCGAGGTTGATGCCGATCCGGAAATCAAGCCGTTGTTCTGGCGGAACGAATTTGTTGACTTGCGCCTTCTGTTGTTGGATTTCGATGGCGCAGCGTAGGGCGCCGACCATACTGCGGAACTCGACCAGTATCCCATCGCCCATTGTTTTGACCAGCCGACCATGGTGCGCGGCGATCCTCGGCTCGAAAATTTCCTTCAGGTCTGTTTGGAAGCGGGCGCGCGTACCTTCCTCGTCGATCCGGCTCAAACGGCCATAGCCGACGACATCTGCGATTAGGATGGCTGCAAGGCGACGCTCCATGCCGGGAACCTTTTGTTGCCCGCTTTTGCAGCCTACAGCAGGTCGCAGATAGAGGCCACGGACTTTTATGTCGAGCGGCCTGGACCATGAGGCTATGAGGAGCCGTCACGAATAGACAAGTGGACCGGTGCAATGGGTCGAAACAGTCATGTGCGCGGCTATGCGCCGGCTACTGCCTATGGCGCAAAGCTGCGATTAACGAATGTCCGCAAGTGGCCGATACTGTTGAAAAACTCATTGTTGCAGGCGCTTGGGACGCATGATTCAATCCTCTGAGTGATTTGGCAGGGGATCAGGCGATGATGGGATT
>NZ_JACHXN010000048.1 GCF_014192095.1 Phyllobacterium trifolii | reverse complement strand
TGCTCGTCGCTGAAACGGGATCGCTTCATTTTCTGTCTCCTGGTGTGGAGAACAGACTAACCTCAAATCGAGGACATTCCAGGGGAGCAGGTCAATGGTATTGCGGCGAACATAAACGCGATGCTGGCGCTGCTTGATAGGAAGATAACAAAGGGGGGAATATGAGCGGACAAATTTGGACTGTTCGCGGAATGGCGATTCTGGGAGCACTGCTCGGGCTAGCCGTGGGACTACCCAAATACCTACGGAATCCCACCAACGTCGACCTCGGTGCTATTCGCCGGCGTGGTCGTTTTGACAATTCTAGCTACTTTCATGTTCTACATAGTCAGGTTTGGTTCAAAAGGGGGATCACACGCGGCGCGGTTGCAGGCATAGGGATGCTGCTAACCGTCTACTTCATTTCCGGCCAAATAGTCATGAGTTTAAGATAGCGGCCCGAGTAAATCTTCGGCGTGGAAGCCGATTTGGGAAGCCAATCGGTCAACACGAACTAGTAAATATTGGCTATTCATCCCGAGGAACCGAATCCCTAAGACTCCGTTTCGCGCAGATGGAAGAAAAGCCCTTCAAAGATGTGCGTATCATGACCAGCCATCCTGGCAGGATGCATGTCGTTACATCAGCCCTTCAGGCTGCCGAGCAAATTCTAACGGATTGGCCAATTGAGGAAGGCGAAGTGCTATCTGCTGCGAAGCACGCTCTCCTGTCGTGCCTTGAAGGAAACCTATCACCCGGATCGGCACGATTCGCGTTCATCCAAGCTGCCAAGGAAGCGGGCAACTACGTCGATGAGCCCGAGCGCGGACCACCAACGGCGAAGTCCTTTCGGTGGCAAAAGAACAAGCCACGGCGGCGTGCCTAACGCAGGTGTCCACACGCAGACATAATTCGCACGCTGACTGCTGGCGCAGTATTTTTTGCCAATCTCTTAAAGTTTTAGGAGCGTCCTTAACTCAGCTCGCGGTGACCACCTCGTATTGAAGACAATCGGCTGATGTGGGGGCGGGATTGATGTTTACATTTACAGGTTATCTTAACCAGAGGCGCTTCGCGTATGCAGCCGGGTTGAGAATAGGGCTTTTTGCAGCAAGCGTCCTCGCATTCCCTTTTGCTCTTTATGGCCTGAAATTCCTGACCGACTGCCGCAGCGTTGACGGAACCTGTGGCGCAGTTGGTCTCGTCGGGGCAATGGCCCTCAAACCCCCTGTCGCTTATCTCTTCGCATTCTCATTTTTGGGCATATCGTTGCGCCGTTCACGGGATGCGGGTCTGCCAGCATGGCTCGGTCTGGCCATACCGCTATTGCTGGCGGCGGATTTGAACAACCTCACGGTGATTGGTGCACCATGGTCGTTGGCTTTTTCGCTGGGAATTGGCACAAGTTGGCCAAGATTTGCTGTTCAGGCTCTGGCCTGCATATTTATCCTTTGCCTGTTGCCTTCTCGCGAACCAACCTCCGGGGACACCTTCCCTTTTGGAAACGCTGGAAAAATTGCGTTCGCACTGGGATTGTACGTCACATTCTTCAACGTGCTCTCCGCCCTCTCCCAGAATCACGGTCTTGATCCATATATGCGTCCGATCTGGATGATGATGCCCCGGATTTTTGGTATGGCCGTCCTGTACGTGAAGCTCGCATTCATGGCCCTCGTGCTGTGGATCGCCTGGAGCGAGCGGCATCAGCCAGCCCCGCCAGAGGCGCGGCAGCCAACGCCCCGACCCGCCCGCATCGAAATGCCGAACAAAAAGATCATATGGTCCGCTATCATTGTTACGATCGTCGTATATGCGTTAATGGTGGACGTTGGACCATTGTTGCTCATTTCGTTGCCCGTCAACTTCACAACGATGCTGGTACCGACCTTCCTGCTTTACCTAGCGTTGATCTGGACGATTGTCAGAAGCACCAAGGCACGAACACTAGGTTCCTTCGCACTTGTCGCACTTGCCGTCTCTCCCTTTATTCATTGGGGCTATTCCCAGTGGGACGTTTCGCAGGCCAAGGTTCGCGAAGCTGCGGAGATTAAGGCTATCGCAACGATCGCGCCGGAATTCGTACCTCCAGTGCTGGTGGTGGATTCCCAAGCGAGCGTCCGCCCGGCATGGGCGGTCCCTCAGATTCAGCGTGTTATATGGAAAGAGGATTATCCTGAAGAATTCAGACAATTGGAAAGGTCAGGACGTCGGTCCTTCTACCCTCCCACCGTCGTAGACAGAGTGCCCGATACCTATCTGCTCTTGAAGCGCGGCCGTTCGAGCAGTTTTGACAAGCCCAGACAGCAATATGCCACGGACGGAGGACCCTATGAGCTCCGTATCATCGCTCCTGGACGCGATGACCTGATCGCCGTGGCATACAAGACGTTCAATCCAAGACCGTCGCTTTTGCCCGTCCTGACACAAACGGGGTGGTATCGCGGCTCCAATAGTGTGATGTCCGAAAAGGTTTCCGACAGCGTCAAAGATTTTTTGCTGAGTTCGCTTCGCGGGCAATGACATTCGGACTGACTGGGAAGCCAATACCGGGCAGGGCCTTCGATAGTGCATGAGCTAGGGTATGAGGCGTTTTTGCTGCCAATTCCGCATCAACGTTCCACCTGTGAGGCCTCTTAACTCTTGAATTTAGTCCAGATGGCAATGGCCCCGAATAAGATAATCCCCGGCAAAAACCAACCGAAAACCTCCCAGGCCAGATCGTTCTGTCCGGCATACGCCAAGGCCCCGACGATCGATAAGGAGCAAATCAATATGCAAGCAAAAAATCCAATGCGATCGGTAAAGGCAGGGTTATCCTTTAAGGCGAAGGCGGCGAGTTCGAGTAAATATCTTTTTGTTGTCAAAAATACTCGAATTGCACGCTCAGTGAGTCTCGTCATGATGTGCCGAGCAGAAGTGGAACAATGGGTCTGTAGCAGCTCTCGGCGCGTGGGACGATGTCAATCGATTGGCCGACCTCTTGAAACTTGGCGGGCAGATTCTCAAGGTAAATGGTAATACTGCAACTGACGGATTTGCCCTCGTGTTGACGGACGAAAGTTATCTTCCCCATCTTGATTTCAAAGCCGGAACGACCGTGCTTCTCGGTCCAAACGCTGACAATCGTAGCTGTGCTGTGTGGATCAGTTTCAACGCGCTTGCGTTGGGTCGCTTCCCAGTACTTGCTTGCAGCAAAGCCAAGGGCCAAGACGATCGTCCAGAAAATTGCAGCCTTCCACCAAAGGCGGCTAAAGCCCGGGTAAGGACCAGTGTTAAGCCCTGGCGTCGCGAACCATCGCAACGGCTTCTTTTCGAACATGCCACCCCCGGTAAACCCCTGCACTATCGACAATCAATGATGTTCGCTGGCACAAAGCAAGAGTATCGGCTTTGTCTAGCCTCTGTGCGTCTCGGGCGATCATGGGGCTCGAGGTGCCTTTCAAGTCCAAGCGACCTATTCCGGGACCGGAGCTACCTACAACCCCGTTTAACTATCATAGGGGACCGTATCATCGGCGCAGTACGGATATGCTTGAACATCCGCACTATTGATCCCGACGATATGGGCTAACAGATCGCACATTCGCTTGGGCTGAAGTTCGATCATGTCAAATGGTGGCGCTCGACTTTGCACCTTCATGGTCATTAGTTGTCTGAGCGGAGCAAGGTGCACCTTGCCGCGTTCGCCAACCAGCGTGAACGCATAGGCTAACTCGTAGAGACGGTTTTTGGTGTCCCAAGGGACAACACCACCCTCTGGCAAAGCAGACAAATTGTCGGTCATCAATCGTTCAATCCGATTCAGCGCCAGTGGATGGCCAGCAGCGGCAGCGACCTGTGCTGCGCCAGTTCCCAGAGAATCGTTCGCTGACATCTGGTCATAAGCCGTCGCAGCATATTTGGCCGCTTTTTCACGAAATCCAGCCAACACAGAACGCGCCATGGGCCGTATATCTCGATTGGCAAAGTTTTCGGACGGTTGCCGGGAGCCGCTAAAGGCAGATTTGGCAACAGCTTCGACAATGTAGGGATCTGGCTCGCCAAATCGGGCTGCCAATTTCAGTTGATACTCAACAAGGCGATATTTGAAGCTCAGATGTTCCACGGAAAGGTGTGCAACCCGGTCATATACGCCACCCGGATCGCAGACGCGTATTCCATCCCGGTAAAGGCCATCTCCGAGGAACTTCTCTGCACCGATTCCCAGCGCGCTGAGTCTGTCTTTGACCGCCTCCAGCGTCTGCACAGCGATTGAGAACAGCGCCATTTCATCAGCGGTTGGAGTGACGCATTCCTCAAAGGGATTCCCCGCGACAGGAAATGCGGCCTCAAGATCAAAGGCCAGCGCAGGATTCCGCGAGACGATAAATGATCCAATGATGATGCCAGCAGCTACGAAGAACATGGCGATAACCAATCGGCGGATAGCGACCTTCATCCGAGTTCCTTCGGCGCGTTTGGCTCTACGGCAGTATCCAACTGACAAACGATTTCCCAAAAGAAAATGCGACACTTCCGTTCGTCATATTCTTCGATCAGGTCCCGCAGTTGTTGCAGGTACGCTGGAACATTACTTCGATTCTCATCCTCATTTATCTCGCCTTGCCGAAATCGTCTAAGAAAATCGTTTCGTAAAGCGAAATACCTTGGATGCTTTTCGGCAATGAGCTGTTTGATATTTCCAATATCGGATTCCTTTAGGCAAACCCGATCAAATTCCGTTGGGCTTGTGTATACGTTCCGCAAAAGAATATCTTTATCGGTAGGATTTGACGGCGCGATCAAAGCAGCGGGCTCTCTTCAGGTTGTGGCAAAACAATCAGTTCGTTATCGGATAGAGCCCTTACATCGCAGCTAGTTTGCGACCACGTCAAGCAGCATCACGGTAACGAGGAAGCATTCTGGTCCGGGCCATTCCAGACCCTATGCAAGCCATGTCACGACAGCACCAAGCAGAAGGAGGAGCGAGCAATTCTGCACTTGCGCGGCAATTGGGATTGATAAACGGTTAGTTCACCTGCATTCATCGTTTTGTCATCCGCAACGTAGAAAACAATCCGTTTGGGCAAATCCCATGTTACGTTGCTATAGACGGCGACTCCGAATACCTTATATTCTTTGTTATGCTTGATATTGCGTATTATCATCGGATGTCCTCATTGCGCTGAAGAAGAGTTAAAAGGGTTAGCAGAGACGTGTAAACGCGCTATGAACCATGCGTTGCTGGTCGAGCTGCTTAGGATTTTAACAAACCGATGAACAGCTTCTTAGCTGGCACCAGCTATGCTGCTGCAATGGACAAGGACTGACAGCTGAAGATTTACTGTGGCGGAAGAAAAACAAACAGCTAACCGCGGCGTGATCTCGCTGGTCAAGATCGTGTGGGCAGTTTCGATCATCACCACGGCGACCGCCGTACGGGCGTTAAATGTTTCGTTGTTAAAGCTGCCGAAAATAAGAGGCGATGATGGTTGGAAGTGCATTTAGAGTAGTCAAACTCCTGCTAGCCAGCACAATTATCGGTGGCCTGCTTGGCTGTGACAATGCCTATCTGCCGCCAATCCCTATACCCGATAACATTCCCACTGAAGGGCAAGTTGACACCCAATACATCTCTGGCTGGTGCATTTTGAATGTACACAAAATGGACGATAAATTTGCAGCCACAGTTGTACAGAATGGGATTGTAGGAGCGTTTGATAAGGTGGGGACGCGAGTCCTTGAGGGCAAACCCGAGGAGCGACCTCACCGGGTCGATCTAGGGGAAAACAAGGCTGGATATTGGTACGCAGCCCCAATTATCAAAGGCGTGCCACCAAACCTAGAGCAGGCAGATAAGACGCTTGGGCAATTAAGTGCCTGTGTCGAGAAAGAACCAGTTTTGGCCAGAACCTTTAATCGAGCAGTTATCGAGGCGTCAGGTGCCTATTTCAGTTTTCGAGATCATGATGAACTCTTGTTCGTGATGTTTCCCGAAGAGAAGATTTTACTAGCGGTTCAATCCTCAGACTAGGTCGCGCTATGCCGGATTTCCGGTCTGGTGGTTTTGTCACAGGGATTAGCAATCAATCATCTCTAGCATAGCGGTCACGTCATTCGATGAGAGAACCGATGAAACGCGTTCTTCGACTAATATGCCGGGTCACATTATTTATGACCGGATTCGTTTTGGCTTCGCTTGTCGGAGGCTTCGGATTTTCTCTGTATTTTGATGGGCCAGGTATCACGCAGACGATACTTGATCATCCCCATCGGCGATCCGGGAACTGTTTTTCATATCAAGGATTATCGCAGTCATTGCGATATTGCCTGCAATTCTAATTACGATAGTCGGTGCACGGCAGCCCCACAATCCTCCTGGACCTTATGCGATATTGGGCGCAGTCACGGGCGTGGTGGGCTCACTCCTGCTTTTTGGATTGTCGCCTACGCTAAACATTCTTTTGGGGATCGTAGGTGCTGCATCCGCGTACGTTTTCTATTTCGTGGCGATCTACCCCAGCGAGCAGATTTGGGGCAAGAAAAGTGTACAATCTCCCCAGCGTCACTCAACCTTGAAATGATGCGCGGCTGTTCTGTCGAAAAATGACCTTAGGATCTGGACTGCCGTTGCAAATAGGCCCGCGGAACACCGCATGAACTCGTTGAAATGAAGCTAATGGACCGCGAGATTAGCCGTAAGCGGTGGCCCACTAGCACCTTGACCAACGTGTTCTATGCAATGTTGACGACGGCAACTATGCACCAGATGCGGCCATTTTCGAGGTTCACGCGTAAACCTCTATTATGGAAAAGGCACCCACAGTTGTGCTGGGGCATGAGTTAGTGGTGCATACCTATCCGATACCAGACGGCATCGCCATTTCGTACGACTGCAATGCCCCTATTCCCTATGAGGGCTGTTGGCTCAAAGCGCCGCGATCTCGCAAGCCAAAGTTCATCTCCTGGCAGCATCCGCGCGAGCAGAGTCTTCAGTTCATCCTCCGGGGCCGGCATGCGGTCCCGAAATTCGGTGGGCAGAGCCTCAATGCCACCCATGAGGGCAATGAGCCACTCGCGATATCTTGGTGGGGTGGCTCGCTCTAACAATACAACTTCATCTGCAGCGACTGGGCGGTCAATCTCGACTGGCATTCTTCTTCCCGAAGTTAATGAATGTTCGGTCGCATTTTCTCATTCAGAGGCGATAACACGTGTGCTGCGGGACCAGCAACATCCACTTCGGATTGACTGCGGTATTTGGTATGCATCACTCCACCAATAATTCCACCGCAAAAGTTCCACGATTCGGCTCTGCTTGTGGCCGTTCAGGTCGAGAGCAACGAGACAAATCCGAAGTAAGCGTCAGGCGCGGCTGTCTTGTCCTGGTCCGACCTGAGCGATAGGTTCGCATGACAACGAAGGTTATATCGTGACTAGAGACAGTGTAGATGGACAGATTGACGTTTCAGAAGGCAGCGGTGAACTTAAAGCAGATCTCACAAGCTGCCCAGAATTGGTCGCCGCGCTACAAGATGATCATATGATGTGGACGGCCTACAACCTGCTGATCCAGGTGGAATGGATAAGAGCTGGCGGACCCGTAAAGCGTCATTGGGGCTCCAACGGAGACGTTGCTGGGTTCATTGCCGACCTGCGTGCTAAGGGCGAGACATACTTGGATATCCAATGCTACGCGGATGATGGCCCTCCTTTTGATCAAGAACAAAAATGGGCCTACGTCAAAGAGTTTCACAAAATGTTCTCTCAGCTAGGCTGGTATCCCAATCCCAATCCAAACCTACACGTTCCGATCAGAGAGGTCGGCCCAAAAGAATAGCGAGCGGTACGGCATTCAACACATCAAATTGTGCCCGGCTGGTTTGCGATCCTGATTCCATTGGCTTCGGTCATTCAGAATTACCCCGAGAGCACGCTTTGTTAAGTTCAGAACTAACCGTTTTATTCTGGGACGCGGCATCGGCCATTGCTTTGGCGTATTGTATGATACGGTAAAACTCAGAGTAATCAGGAGGTTGCTTGAAATGATGGGAGAAATCGACGGTACACGAAACTCCATCGGATAGCGGGCCGACCTCGTAAATTACCGTGTAGAAAACACACATGTTCGCAGCATCACGATTGCATCGCACCCAATACAGCTCGTCTGAAATTGCTACGGCGAGGAAAGTAATGTTTTCGTAACCGGGAACCACCGATGGTCCGGCAGCAGTTGCTCTAAGTATAGGATTGGAGACAATCCAAACGTTCGGATTAGAGGTAGCTGTTAGCGTCAGTGACTGACGGTTGGCCAGTTTCAAAAGAGAACTAAACCTTGAAGATAGAAGTTCGGATGTTTCGTACCAATTGAGCGTCCAGTGCGAAGAAACGTTTGTCTTTCCATCAGGAGATTTGTCGCAAAATGGTACATGCAGAATATCTTTCCCACTGACCGACTGCTCTAGTCGTCTGATACAGCTCTCATAATTAACGTCAGCCTTTGCGTCTGGAAACACAAGAAAAGAAGCACCAAAAAGAGCAAAGGCACAAATCCATAAATTTCTCTTTTTCAAGATTACGTTCCTATTCGATGGGCGGTTTGGCCGACGGATTGAATCTCAAAACGTCTCCGTCCGCTACTAGGCTCTGTTGACAAAATGCACCGCGACCGCCGTCAAATTTGAATTTGGCATTGTGGGTCACGAACCGGGAAAGCCTCACAATTGGTTCGGGGTGATTGGTGTTAAGCCCAGATCAACGAAACTGGTTTTGGTCACCACTTCGCCCCCGTGTCTCTGAGTCAAGGCGAGGACGGTATAGGCGAGGATGTGCGGTCGCGCATCGAGAAACGCAACGCAGAGGATGAGGCGGTCTGGTTTAGGACGCCATCGAAATCCGAGCACGCCGATTCGAAATGGATTTTGCCAAGCTTCCGTTGATCCTCTTAAATGTAGATCGATGCCTGCTATGCCGCCTCTAGTGAACAATAGCGTAGCACGTCTTATTGCCCACCATTTTATACGAACGCCCGACCGGGTATCTCTGAATCCCTCGGCATCAATCACGAGGACCGGGGTTTTTCGCATCGCATCGATGATGCATGTCAAAGCGACACCCGTGAATCCGATCCCACCCAGAAAACTGATCGGCCCGAACACGATGAACAGCATTATATCCCGGGCGGGAAAGGAACCATCAAAGCCAGCAAGGGCCAGAAGCAAAGCCCCAACCACCATATTAGATCCGATAAGCGAGCTGAGCAGGCCAAAAAAGATGTTCTTCCCCTTGTACGGTCGGGCACGCAAAGGAAGCGGTATCAAGACGGGCGGCACGATGGAGTGGAAAATCGTCGGTTCACCCGGTATTTCTACCGCACCAGTTGAATCGACCATCCTTGTCATTATGGCCCTCATCTTCGTAATCTTGCATCTGGAGTAGGCTACCCGGTGGGAAATGCAAGGCGATCAAGAATATACGGTAGCCAAATGCTTACAGTCGCTAGGGCCAGGAATGCGCCGAAGAGCACTTGGCTTTATCGTATCGAGTAGACCGGAAAAACTAGGAGAAAAATGAACATAGGCACACCCTCGTCGTCAAGAAAGATCCCAAAATAAATGCGGGTCCTTTATGCCAGCGTTGATGCAAGCGGTCCTCAGGAAGGCGTCGCCAATGACGCCGCCCATACCTGCCTGACGGAATATGTGAGCGTTACCCACGACTGTTTCATCGAATATCAGGCTGTGCGTGCGGCTCAGGTCGTACAGCTTTATCCCCTGTTCGTAATCGAACCTTACCGTTGAAGCCGGCTCATCCAACGCATCGATTACCCGAATGACATCACATAAGTAGTGTCTCGGTTCTATCGGCTTTCCGCTGATGTAAGTCACAAGGCAATCGGCAAACGCTACGCCATCAGGATCGACCGTAGTCAGTACATCCTTCAATCGTTGGGATACCAGCCAGTAATGATCGTATTGCTCCAGATCGCGGGGCGGGCGATCGTATTCTTTTTTTGCTGGTCGAAATTGGGGAACTTCGGGATAAGGCAGAAAACCGCGTTTACCGATTGGTGGACCAAGCAATAGCCGCCCGGGCAATAGAATCTGTTCAGGATTTTGCAGCTCCAAGCCATGGTTGCCACCACGGAAGGTTGGCCCAAACTGAAAGAATTTCCCGAGTTTTTTATGCTTTTGCATGGTTGTTTCCGTTGAGTTCAGGCGCATGTAACCTCTATGGAACGAAGATAATTGCCGCTAATGACAAGAAAAACGAGACCGCGCTCAAGAACCAGACGTAGACTATCTTCGGTTCAGATGCATCGCGCCACTTGAGACTTGTTGGATTTCTCAATTCGTAGTGCCAGTAAACGAGGATGGATATTACCATTGGGGTCCAAAATGCGATAAACTTCGTGGATGACATCTAATTAGTCCTCAGTCGCCAATTTGCTTCTGCTCCCCGCGATACCATTTTCAGCCATAGCGCTTGGCAAATCCGAACGATCCCCATGCTATGCACCCTTGATGCATACAGTAGTGTTCAAAGAAATCGGCAGGAGCTTTGTTGATGTCGGAAGGGTAGACGGGTTTCTCAGGGCGCTCAAATACTGGCTTCGCAGCTTTTTCATCGAATCAACATCATAATGATTTCGGGTCCAGCGCCAAAGATACTTCCGAGGATAAGCCCAAGAAGGCTCGTCCCAACAGAACCCAACCACCCATAGGTTTCGTAGCCGTATAATGCTCCCACGGTGGTCGCAACGACCACGCAAATCAGAAACCATAACACGCGTATGATAGTCCAAACCTTGATCAGCATTGGATAGCGGAGCCATTCTGACATCAGAATTTACGAGATAGGACGGGATCGCAATGAAGAGCTATCATTTTGCGATACCGAAGATAATGAGCACTACCCAAATCCTGCCGAACATCATTTCCGGGCCGTAATAATCCAACGGCTTTTGCGACTTGTCGGCCCATTTAGCTTCGATCTCAGGCGTTTCCTTTTTATTGGAATCAAGCTGTCCCGTCATCGGCTGTCTTTGTCCCTCGTCCAGGATTTTGCGTTCTCAAAGGCGAGGGCTAGCTCCTTGTTGAGATCGGGCCTGTGTCGCCGCAAGCCTTCGAGCGCTGCCAATGTCACATCAACCGGAATAGCTAAAGTGCTGATAGAGATCGTATAGACGGACCTGGCTACCGAGAATCTGATTGAAACGAATCCGGTATTCGGCCGGGTATATATTGTGGTGACCTGGTCCCAGGTTATCCTGCGCCAGACAGCCGTTAGGAAAGGCAGGCGGCGCGCCATACCTTCCATACCGTTCTCGTCAACGCGAAACTCGATATCCTGGCCACGCAGCGCGCGAAGCACGTATTCCCAGGACATGCTCATCAAAAAAATCGCGAAGAGGAAACCCGATATTACGGTAACCGGACCATACTTCATCGGTCCGATCTGCCAGTATTCCCATAACCCGCTAACATATACGAGGCTGGCAGAGGCATTGACCATACCGAAGACGAACATCAACTGAAATTGGCGCATTTCGTCCCGATAATTCAGCATTACAACGGCCCCGTTACTGTCTAGGGGCTTTAATACCGCTTAAACTGGAAATGTTTGGCAAACGATTCGTCGACAATTCGAGCAATTGATCAAACCGCCTCACGAGTGCACTACGTAGATCGATCCGATTAGAAAATAGGATCTAGCGTGAAAGGTTTTCTATTGATATTCGTAAGATCAAAGGAGTCGGGAATGAGTAACGCGGTTGCTGAAGGTGAGAAGGGGAAACGCGCGAAGTCTTCTGTCCTCATCAGGAATATTATGTTTCTTACTTTCGCGGCGCTATTACTGATTTTGGGAGTATTCGTTGTACGAATTGTTTTTCCCAGCCAGTTGGAGCGAGAGGGAGCGGCCTTAGTTGCCAAAAATTATTCAGAGGCCATGTCGCTGCTCCTGCCCCTCGCTGGTGAGGGCGTCGCTGGAGCCGAACTAGGGGTTGGCTATATTTATGCGAATGGACTTGGGGTTCAGAAAGATAATATGTCTGCTGTGGGATTTTATCGCCGAGCTGCCGAGCAAGGCCTAGCAGCCGCTCCGCAGCTTAGGGGATGCGGGAAAGTCAGTTTAACCTTGGCGTTATGTACCAATTGGGGGAAGAGGTAGCGCAAAGTTATGAGCTGGCCGCTAAATGGTACAATGAAGCGGCTGAGTTAGGTGACCCCCTAGCACAGTGCAATCTCGCCAGACTGTATCTGGATGGATCGGGTGACCGAAGCTGAGGCAATTTCCGCCGGCTGGCGAGCACCGTTTTGCGGGAATTGACAGCGTCGAAGTGTAATTTAAACTGCTGTTTCGCGCTGCAAATCTGGATATTTGCCAAACACCCAACGAAACCACTCGTCCTCCAAACCACTCCGCTCATGGATATCGTGGCGAGGGTAGCACCCAGTTGTTGGGGCTCTGTCAAGATAATGATTCAGTATTTAACAGCTTTCCCGATTACTTCCATCGTAAGTCTAGGGGCTAACTTTGGGCGCATTACGGTAGTTCTTCTCGTCGTTTAAATTGACGAGATTGACCACAACAATTTTTATCTTTTACATGCGTTAATGTTACAACGTTTAACTCAATCGGCGTCGCTATGCACATATATGACATATGGATGGTGAGATTTGGCGATTATTCTCCAGGTGCGCAAGTTGGTATTATGATAGGTTTGGCAACGATATCGGCAAACCTTTTGGCATTATTGTTTTTCTTTACTATCGGCTTCGACCGCCCTGAGCAGGTTATTATCGGCACCACTTGCACGACGGTGTTAGTCAGCGCGCCTTTGGGTGCGTTTCTCGTCAGTTTGAATTTCAAAATGAAGCAGGTGGCTGCGCAGCTAGATCACGAAACACGAACCGATAGTCTGACGGGTCTGTCCACGCGTACCGAGTTCTATTTGCAAGTTCAAAGGCACATGCAGCTGTGCGATCCATCAAAGGGTGCGGGTGGCGTACTTTACATTGATGCAGACCATTTTAAGAGAATTAATGACGCATACGGTCATGCAATCGGTGATGCGGTTCTGCAGGAGCTCGGGATCCTGATCCGCTCAATCCTCGGGGAATGGGACCACGCGGCCCGCTTCGGCGGCGAAGAATTTGCGGTTTTCCTAGAGGGTGCAGACCTCGGGAAGGCCAAATGGATATCCCATCGGATCCTCTCGGCCACTCGCGGCATTGCCGGACACTTAAGGGTTGATGGATTAAACGTTACCGTCAGCATTGGTGTTGCGATCCATGAGCCACACCAAACCCTCGATGAGGTTTTGGTCGCCGCTGATCAGTGTTTATATTCCGCAAAAAACCAAGGCAGAAATCGAGTGGTCCTAGCAGAAAGCATGCTGTCTGGAACGGACCATCTTGCATAACCCTTGCTGTCGGCAAAAACACTACTAGGAAGACAACCCTCGGTACTCGACCAAGCTTGTAATGATAGTCAAACTTCTTTTCAGTTTGCTGTTCGCACTTAATACGCGCCTCAGCCATGAAGGACAAAGATGATTTGTCAGCGTGCCAGCGTGTAATGGCCCCATAAATATCCGGACAGGATCTCCCACTTAATAAGTGTGCGAGGTAATGTGCCCATTATGACCAGTCACAATTCTAAGATA
>NZ_JACHXN010000047.1 GCF_014192095.1 Phyllobacterium trifolii | reverse complement strand
AGGATTAAAAGCCGCATCCGACCGATGCTCGG
Organism: Phyllobacterium trifolii; assembly: GCF_014192095.1. GTDB lineage: Bacteria > Pseudomonadota > Alphaproteobacteria > Rhizobiales > Rhizobiaceae > Phyllobacterium > Phyllobacterium trifolii. The sequence goes on along the minus strand of NZ_JACHXN010000047.1, from coordinate 14,636 downwards.
ATTCAAGACGCAGAAGACCGCCGACATTATCCTTTCTGGGGTCGAACTGGTCCACATGATGCGCAAACGACAGGCGAGATTTGCCTACAATCCAGCGCCATCACTTGCTGAACAGTTCAATACCTTGGCTGCATAAGGTGCGATCAAAGGCTCCCACTAATTTCGCGGTCTACGTTAAAATTTGCGACAGAACCGCCTCGTGAAGCTGGTAACACTGAAATCCGCCGGAACGCTGTAAAACACGGCGGTCCTAATTCAGTCGTTCGTTCAAACTATTCTTTGTTCGTTGACAGATAGCGCAGGCCAAGTCCGATAGCCACGCCCAGAAACATCCAGTGTGGCACTCTGTAGGTCCAAGGGGCCGACATCCAAACCTGCAACCTGACAACTCCATCATGACTCGTGGGGATCGAATAAATCAAGTAGCCGATAAGAATGAAGAAGATAGCACCGATTATGGCTGCAACGACATATCCGAGCACTGCTGATTGCAGCTTGACGGCGAGCTTCTGATTATCATCTGGTTTTTGGGTTGTTTTCATCTGGAATCCCTGGCCGTGCCGGGTATCATTTCGGATTATTTGGACACGGGTCCCATCCGGTTGCAATACTGAAGCTAGAGATGTGAGGTTGCCAACCGGTAAATACTTCAGGGTCTTTCGAATTCGCCGAGGTTTATTAGTCCCGCTTGTCTTTGTGGACCGATCAATGCGGGTTTCTCAGATACAGCACAACGTTCCATATAAAATTGTTCGAGATCCTTCAAACCAAAAAATCAGATCGGACCCTCCTTCTACCTGCAAAAAACGGTCTGTGCGTCACGCCGTCGCGCAAAGGCCACAACGGCAAGAATTCTGTTAGATTTCCGCGACTGATGCCGTAGGCTTGTTAGCGTTATGATCTTCAGCAAACATCGCAAGTTCTGGACCCTTGTGCCCATTACCATAACCCTTGCCACCATGGTGGGGTTGGTCTCATACTCACCAACGCTTTATCGGCTCTTTTGCGCCGCGACTGGATACGCGGGCACTGTGCAGCGCGGTGTCGCCCCCGTTGTGCAAGCAAATGGAGATGCTGCTGCGAAGTCCGTGACCGTGTTCTTTGACAGCAATGTGGGAGGCAAGCTTCCATGGGACTTTCATCCCGAGCAACGCAAGGTCACAGTTAAGCTTGGGCAGCCGACGCAGGTCTATTATTATGCGAAGAACAACTCGCACAGAACGATCGTAGCGCGGGCAGTTTTCAACGTCACGCCGTATGAAGTCGCGCCGTTTTTCTTCAAGATACAGTGCTTTTGTTTTACCAACGAAAAATTAAAGCCGGGCGAAAGCGCGCGAATGCCTCTTGTGTTTTACGTGGATCAGCAGGCGGCTGAGGATAGAAATGCGAAAAGAGTGGATCAGATCACATTATCGTACACGTTTTTCGAGCAGAAGACCCTGACACCGCAGGAAATCGCAACGACCCGTGATCTTGGAACAGGCTCAGCTGAGACTAATGCTCAGTTGGCAAAGACAGCGGTGGCCGGCTTCGATAATGAAGCCCCACGCAAGCAATGATAAGGAAACGTCTTGAACGAGAATATTCGTCGCTCGACTGTCTTGGCTGGAGCTGCACTCATTTTGGCCACTGGTGGAGCTGAAGCCCACAGCTACAAGCTCGGTTCAATTGCGATTGGTCATCTTTGGACAAAGCCGTCCGGAAGCGGCGAGCTGGACATATTTGGGCCCCTGTTCAACACGGGGTCCGTACCAGATCGATTGATTTCCGCGGCCTCGCCCATCGCCAACGAAGTGGAATTTGTTACTGAAGTAGATGGCGGCGAACAACCGCTCGGAAGGATTGAGCTCCCGCCAGGAAAGCCCGTTTCTCTCGCATCATGGGGAGCTCATATCGCATTAAAGAAGCTGAAGGGCAATCCACGCGAGGGAGACATGGTGTCTTTAACGTTGAAGTTTGAAAAGGCGGGAACAATCGACGTTGAAGCCGCGGTAGAGAAGCTTCCGAGCCCCGAATAGCTCACACGTGGAAAGCGGCATTTCATTGAGGTTTCACACGCATGAGCGGACCCTCATCTCTGGCTCCATCGTCGCCACGACGTTATGTGCTGCGCGCGGCATAAACCCGCAAGCTCGATGACATCGATCCGATCTCCTACATCGATGAAACCCTGACCGCCATCATGAACGGTCATCCGCAGACTCGCAGTAAAAAGCTGATGCCGTGGCACTCGTGCACCATCCAACGACCGAAATCGTGATCTCCGGTCAACTTCTTGCAACTAGACGATCAAATAGCATGCCGTTGAAGACGCGGCAGCCACATCACCGAATGTTGATCGAATTTTTACCAATTAGTAACCCGCCTTTCAGCAAATCGATCCGTTATTCGGGTTGCCGGAGGACCGCTTTCCAAGGGTGACATTCTGATCCAAATAATCAAAAAACGACAGCAGGTGACATGTTGAAATTATTCATTGCAACAACCGCAATCGCTCTCTGCACTGCGTGTCCAACCTTTGCTCAAAGCCCGACCCAAATAGGGCAGTTCAAAGCATGGGGAGCGTATAGCTACCAGTCAAAAGATCACACGATTTGCTACGCGCTCACGGTACCCGTCAGTCAGCAACCCACAAATGTCGATCACGGCGACAATTTCTTTATGATCACTCAGATACCCGGGGACGATACTGGCCTCGAACCCCAATTGAAGGCTGGATACAATTTGAACGAAACGAAAAGAGTGGTCGTTACCGTTGAGGGCCGCAAGTTCTATATGATGTCCGCGGGCAGTCGCGCCTGGGTGGAAAACGAAGCGGATGAGCCTCAACTGCTCGCGCTGCTGCGGTCCCAACAGAAAATGAGCGTCGATTCTGTGTCGGCGCGCGGGACCAACACCCACTACCGATATTCGTTACTAGGCGTGTCTGCAGCCCTTAAGGCCGTTTCAATGTGCAAATAAGCTTCTCGCCCCAGGAGGATGCATGGGAACTGGGAGGGCCTAATTGAGGTTTTCCCGTTCGCAGAGAGGCTATCGTGCGGCACGCAAGTCTCGCTACAGTGCAATTTTGGCCGTCTCGATTGTTTTGATTGGATTGTTCGGTTTCACCGTAGCAGGCACCGCCGGCCCAACTTCGTTCACCGGGCGCCAGACTGGGCTGATGATTCCTCGCTTTGTCTCTCTTAGCGCATCTCGTGCGAACATGCGTGTGGGCCCGGGGATTCAATATCTGATCAAATGGGAGTATGTCGCACGGGGAATTCCGCTCGAGATCATTGACGAATATGGCAATTGGCGAAGGGTGCGTGATTCTGAAGGGGTGACTGGCTGGATGTTTCACACCCTCCTTTCGAGCAAGCGAACTGGGCTCATTGCGCCGTGGCAGAAACAATTTGCATCCTTGAGGAAAAGGCCCTCGACGGAAGCACCGATCATCGCCCGCCTGCAACCGCACGTGTTGGTCTCGCTGCAACAATGTGATGGCGCATGGTGTAGCGTCTCTGTCGCGAAGCAACTTAAAGGTTACATCAGCCAATCCAAGATATGGGGAGCCTATCCCAGCGAGACCTTCGGAAGTTGCTTCTTTTGTTTCGACGGGATGTTCCGTTTTGTCATTTTCGCACTGTAGTGCGCCGGTGATGGCAATTGTTCTAAGTATCGAAATTTGCCTAGCTGACAAGCTGTAGGCGAGCGCGGCACCTGCGTTGACATGAGTTGGGAAACCACTGTTCTTATCGCTTCATGCCTATTCGCTTGGGCGTTTGTCGATGTTTTCTTCAGGAGAAATTGACGTCTGCGACGAGGATCAGCTCATTGCTGATCTTTATCTAGACTAATTGCTGGAGGGAGATGACATCATCGTCAAAAAGAACACCGGATCACAGAATTGTATCAAACATTATTGTGAGTTGATAGGCGTCCCCCGGACGGGTAACCTCTCCAAAGGAGGAATTTGCGGTGTCCATACTGGCAATTTCGATTGGATTCATTTTCCTGATCTGGGCGGGGTGCATACTCTTCCCGGTACGGCCTGAGTGAGACTCGCCCCTATGAAAGCCATTCAAGCTAAAGAGCTCGTTGTTAATGCACTCGCGCGCGACTTACGTTAAACAAGTCACAGCTGAGTAATCAAGCGAAACGACGAAACACCGCGAAATGAAACAAAACTTGTAATAAGCGTAGTTGTGCTTTTTCTGACATTGCTCATTTGTTTCAGCGTCGTGGGGTCAATGCTTGTCGAGGTCAATGGCATTGTACAGTCGCGAGGTATTCAATCGGGCTAACAGACGATAGCGCTTCATTATATGGCTTCTTACTCAAGTGCCTACCGGAAGCCAGCGCCGTTCGCATTGTACCATCGGCCATGCACCGTTCGGGATACCGCGATATCATCATCTCATCGTCAATCTCAATTCTAGGAGCAACCAAGATGGGGCACTATTCTCCTTCGCAGCCATCCCTGCCGCATGGCGACTTCACATCCCGAACCATCTGATCATAGGAGACGGCATGACTGGGTGAGGCCCGGAAAATGGGGGAACCCCGGAGACTTCCTGCAGGTGACGCATTTGCAATTCAGTCGACCCGCAGGGGTTCAAACCAACCTCGCCTCGGATCTGATATTTTTATCCTAACGCTAACTACAAGAAGGAGCTTCTCGTTGAACTTGTCTGCTATTCTCCGAAAAGGCGCAGAATTTCTCGCGCTGGCCTCAATTTTCGTGCTGGCGCCGGCTCCAGCGTTCTCGCAATCGAAACCCGGTGAAGTGCCTCTCCACTCTCACCCAGAACAGTATGGCGATGGTTGGGAATGTGACCGGGGTTACCGGCCGTCAGGTGGAGATTGTGTCGCAGTAAAAATACCTGAGAACGCATTCTTGAACGCTTGGGGAACGAGTTGGAGATGCCAGAGAGGCTTTCAGCAAGACGGTGGTGCGTGCGTTGCGATAAACCTTCCGGCACATGGCTACCTTGACTCTGCCGCCCGCAACGGATGGATTTGCGAAAGGGGATATCGCGCAAAGGCCGGAAAATGCGTCTCGGTTGTCGTCCCTGAAAACGCCCACGCCACCTACGACGTGTATGGTTCAGGCTGGGCATGCAATCGCGGCTACAGAGAAGGCGACGGAGTCTGCAAGAAGGTGATAGTGCCGGAACATGCTTATCTGGATTCCGCGTCTTATGGACCTGGGTGGCAATGCAGGCGCGGCTACAGACGCGAAGGCAACGGATGCTTAGCTGTTGATGTCCCGGCTCACGCTTTCCTGACATCGTCGGGAGATGAGTGGAAATGCGAGCGCGGGTTTCAAAAATCCAAGTCGTCGTGTGTTAAGATCGAGCTGCCAGTGAATGCCCATCTTGACTATTCAGGTAATGATTGGGGGTGCAACCGCGGTTATGAGCTTAAAGGACAGCAGTGCAAGTTCGCAGACGCAAACGGTTAATTCGATGCGTTTCGGTTCGGAACTTCGCATTCGCGTTGGTGCACCGAGATGTTCGACTCAGTTCGATCTTTGATGCCGCCTGTTATGCCAGTTTGTATGGTGCCGGACGGACTCTGGGCGTGTGCCAGAATGCGGTTGAGAACGATGCAACCGTTGGCAACCTCTGTTTGTTGAGCTGGAAAGGATGGCGCCCGCAAGCGTCGTCCGGTTGAAACCTTCCATCGCCCGATGACGGTTTTGATCAGCGCACGCTCGCCGTAGCCGCTGGCCATGCCAATTCAGCCGACCTTGTTTGCAAGCACACGCCGACTGCAAGTCAATCCATCATACCAACGCGCCCGCAAATAATCACCAATCCTGTGTCGCATCAAACGACCGCCAAGAGTTTTGAAAAAGACCCACGCAGCATCGGAGTAGCGACGAGGTTGGGATACTTCACGAACTCGTGACCTGCGGTGCGTAACTTTCTAGTTCTCATCATCGAATTGCCCTGTGTGCGCATGATGAACCGGCGCACGCAACACAAGGGAGACGATAACCATGTCAACGCGATCAACCGTAAGCGCAGCTGCATTGGCGAGCGCTGTATCAATAGCGCTTTCCTCATTTGCAATGGCCGCACCGCTGACCCAGGAACAGGTAAAGACAGCGATGGATGCGGGCAAGGAGAAATGCTTCGGAGTGGCCCTTAAGGGCCAGAACGATTGTGCCGCCGGTCCCGGTACAACCTGCCAAGGAACGTCCACCATCGACTATCAAGGCAATGCCTGGAAATTCGTCGATGGCGGAACCTGCACCACAATGCAACTGCCGGACGGCGAGAAGGGTTCTCCCGAGGCGCTGACCCGCGATGTTCCATCGTAACAGCTAAAACGACGGAAAGTGGAGGCAGAGATGGCCACATTGGCAACACAGCCGGAATCTCGTGTGTCGTCGCAAGCCGTCCGCTTTCCGGAACATGCCATTGCGGCGCGTGTGGGCACCAGCTTCAAGCATGAGCATTTGCCGGCAATCCTCGATGATGATTCGTATACGGGGTTCTTCGAAGTCCACGCAGAAAACTACATGGGTGCCGGCGGTCGGCCGCATCATGCACTCACGCGTATCCGGAGCGACTACCCTGTCTCGCTGCACGGTGTGTGCATGTCGATTGGCGGGCCGCAGCCCCTGGATAAGTTGCATCTTGGACGATTCAAGGCGTTAATCGAAAGATATGAGCCAGCGCTCGTATCCGAGCATCTTGCCTGGTCGACACACGACACGACCTATTTCAACGATCTGCTGCCGCTGCCCTATACGCAAGCCACCCTTTCCCGTGTTGCCGACCATCTCGATGAGGTGCAGGAGGCCATCGGCCGCCCAATCCTGCTGGAAAACCCGTCGACCTACTTGATCTTTAATGAATCCACCATGAGCGAGACGGATTTCATCAGGGCTCTTGTCAGGCGCACTGGCTGCGGTCTGCTGCTCGACGTCAACAACGTCTTTGTTTCGGCCGCCAACCTCGGTTTTTCCGCACTGGATTATCTGGCCGACTATCCCCTCAACCATGTCGGCGAAATTCATTTGGCAGGACATGCCGAACAACAGGACGACGAGGGGGCCCTTCTTCTCATTGACAGCCACGATGGACCGGTTGCCGACGCCGTCTGGAAGCTCTTTGGCATCGTGATCAGCCAATGTGGGCCTGTTCCCAGCCTAGTCGAATGGGACAGCGCCATCCCCGAGTGGCCAATCCTCAAGGCGGAAGCGCTCGCGGCACAAGCTGTTCTTGATCGCCACGCCCGGAGTACCTTACCTGGAAAAGTCCATGGCGCAGCTTGATCTTCCAGCTCAAATCCCAAGCGAAGCATCAGCCAGCGCAGCGGCCTTTGCTTCGGCCCTGCTTGATCCTGACAGGAGAACGCCGGCGCAGGTCGCTGGACCTGATGGCAAAGCCGCGGAGAAACGCTACAACGTCTATCGCAACAACGTTACCGTTAGCCTCATCGAGGCACTGGCAGCGACATTTCCGGCAACACGGCGCATAACCGGCGAGGACTTTTTCCGGGCGATGGCACGCTTTCATATTCGTGCCAGTCCTCCGACCTCCCCGCTGCTGTTCGAGTATGGCCGCGGCTTTCCCGGATTCATCGAACGATACGACTACGCCCGGTCCATGCCCTGGCTTGCAGACGTAGCGCGCATTGAACGCGCCTGGCTTGATGCCTATCACGCGGCTGACGTTCCGCCTCTTTCGCTGCAGGATTTGGCGGCCATTCCGCCCGAGCGGCTTGGAGAGCTCATGCTTGTGCCGCATCCGGCAACGCACATCGTTTTTTCACCTTACCCGGCTGTCAGTATTTTCGCAGCAAACCGCAGTGCTGGTCCGGTCGGACCCATCAACGCGACAGGACCCGAACGCGCCCTGGTGACCCGGTCCGCGCTTGATGTCACGGTTCGGACCCTGCCGCCTGGCGGCTTCGCTTTCCTGGACCACCTCACCAAAGGGAAAACGTTTGGTGCGGCCGTTGCGGCGGCAACTGCAGCATCCCCGGAATTCGATCTGTCCGCCAATATCGTTGGGGTGCTTCAGGCCGGGGCATTTACGGCGATCCATCAGGGAGATTGAGGGAATGACCCAAGCGCAAAGAGACACCAGTAACACACCGAGGGGACTGCCCGGATTGTTTCAGCGGGCCAACCACCTCGTGGCCGCGGTTGCCCCACCTTCCTTGACCCAGCTTGTACTGCGCATCGGCCTTGCTGTGCCATTCTGGAGGTCAGGCATCAACAAGTGGGACGGCTTTTTGCAGTTGAACGAAGTCGCGGTGCTGCTCTTCAGCTCGGAGTTCAAGCTGCACTTGCCAGGCGGCCCATACCCATTTCCTGCACCGGGCATCTTTGCCTTCGCGGCCGCCTGTGCAGAGATTGTTCTGCCGCTGCTGCTCGTTGTCGGCCTCGCGACGCGGTTTGCCGCCTTCGGTTTGTTGTTAATGACGTTCATCGTTGAGCTCACCGTTCCTGAAGGCTGGCCGCTTCATGTAACATGGGCAGCAATGGCGCTCGGAATTATGGCCTGGGGACCGGGACGATTTTCACTTGATAGTTTGCTGACACGGAGCAACCCTTGAGAGAACCCGACTTTTCTGCTGTTGGATCCAAGGCACGACAACGTCTTCAATACTGTAAAAGAACACCGGTCGACAAGAAGGGAGAATGAGTATGGATGCTGCCGCACTGCGCGCCATTCAGGCGCCAATCAAGGAGCGTTATAAGACCGATCCGCAGGACGCATACATCACGTTGAAGGCGCACGGCACGCTCGATGATCAAAACATCGCCTGCAAAGTGGAGACTGGGCGCCTTCTCGCCGTCGCGGGCCTGCATCCCGCGACAGGGGGGACGGGCCTCGAACTGTGCTCTGGTGACATGCTGCTCGAAGCACTCGTCGCCTGCGCCGGCGTGACCATGAAGGCAGTGGCGACGGCGCTGGACATTCCGCTTCAATCCGCAGTCGTCTCGGCCGAAGGTGATCTCGATTTCCGCGGTACCCTCGGCGTTGCCAAGGATGCTCCGGTAGGCTTTGCCCAAATCCGCCTAACCTTCGACGTTGAAACGGATGCACCGCAAGACAAGCTCGACCAGCTCCTCAAGCTTACCGAACGCTACTGCGTAGTGTACCAGACCATTCGCAACGGACTGCCCGTAGACGTGATGCTGCGGCGTTCGTGACGCTCTTGTTCGAAAGGGGCGGGTAGAATTCTGGAGCCAGGCAAGTCGTTATCTCGGGTCCAAGTTGACCTCAAAGCCGCCGATTGTCGCAATCTGCGGAGCGGCGCCATGAAACATCGGGCGAATTCGCTCACATCTGTCCGACCTGAGAACCCAACGCACTCACCGTTATGTTCCCGGAAGCGTATATATTCAGGATTCTGGCGACCGCCCGGTTCATGGGTGTCGGTATGCCCAGTTCCTCTCCCAAGGCGGCAACGCCGCCACTCAGCCACGCCAGCTCCATCCGCTTACCGCGAACAAGATCATGGTACATCGACGATGTCATCGAGGTTGGGAGTGTATCGCAGAAGGCCAGCCGGTCCTCGGCAAAGTCCGGCGTAAGGGGCACGCCCTTTGCCCGCCCGACGGCAACAGTCTCGTTCATGATGTCGAACAAGAGAGCACGGGCAGCGGGATCTTCCCGGATTGGCCCAATGGTTTGACGGATAGCCGATGTTGTTGCCGACAGTCCGACGAGAAAGACGTATTTCTCCCAGATCAGCCGCTCGATCTCGTTGCTGATGTCGGCGTCGATGCCCCCGGCGCTACAGGCTTGATAGAACGCTTCGGTCCGGGCTGAGCTGGTTCCATCGTACTCGCCGGCAATGATGCGTTGCATTGTCCCGTCGTGCCGGATGGTTCCCGGCTCAGCAATTACAGCTGCGATATAACAGAGTCCGCCGATAACCGCTTCGGTTGGCACGTGCTTGCGCAACACCTCGTCCTTGTGGACGCCGTTCTGCAAGGAGAGAACCGCCGCGCCCTGTTCGGCCAATGGCTTGAGTGTAGCGGCGGCTAGCTCCGTGTCCCATAACTTCACGCCGAGGATGACAAGGTCGACCTCACCGACTTTGCTGATATCGTCAACTGCCTTGACGTCCCGCAGATGGACGTCGCCCCGTTGGCTGATAACACGCAGGCCGTCCCTCTGAATGGCGGCAAGATGGGCGCCGCGCGCAACGAAGGTCACATCCGCACCGCCAGCCGCGAGTCGCGCCCCAAAATAGCCACCGACGGCCCCTGCTCCGAGAATCGCAATACGCATGATCGTGCCTCCAGGAAATGAGAATGGGATCAAATATCGAGAACGCTACACCCACTCACCACTTAGCCGTGCAAATGAGTTTATACGGTCTGAACAAATATTCTCAGTAACTCGTACAATTATGTGGCCCGTGCTAGAGCGTGCTGACCGTCTCCCCCCTTTGCCAGCATCGCATGGCAGTGACGAGACCAATTCCGCTGGAGAATGCGCTTTCCTTTGAGACCATGATGTTCGCCCTGTCGTTTTGGGATGCTGCTCCTAGTTGGCCACGATTTGATGTTCATTCGGCCGCAGGCGGATAGTTCGATGGGAAAAGGGCGCGCTTGGTCTCGTCGTCATTCACCTTCTTGAAAGCGTGGTCTTTGCCAACGGCGCGCGCGCGAGCCGCCGCCGGACGCGCGTCGACCCTTTCGAACCAGTGTTTGATATGAGGATATGCCGTCAGGGGATCTGTCTCATTCTTGAGAACGCGTGAAGCGCGGCCGAGCCATCCCCAGGCTGACATGTCGACGATCGTGTAGTCGGATCCGACGATGTGATCCTGTCCTGCGAGTTGGTCGTTGAGGACCTGATAGTGCCTTTCGGCCTCGCGTCGATAGCGATTGACCGCATAGTCAAGGCCTTCAGGCGCTGCGTATTGGAAATGAACGGCTTGGCCTGAAAACGGGCCAAGCCCGGTGCCAAGGAAGAAAAGCCACGACAGGAGCTCGGGCCGGTCTTCCGGCCGTCCGAGGAAGCGACCGTCCTTCTCGGCCAGGTAGAGCAGGATCGCGCTTGAATCAAAGACGCGGGCTTCGCGTCCGCCCGGACCGTCAGTGTCGACGATTGCAGGCACCTTGCCATTGGGATTGATCGCACGGAAAGCGGGCAGGTGCTGTTCGCCCTTACTCGTATCGACGGGCACGACCTCGTAGGAGAGCCCGGCCTCCTCCAGAAACAATGCAACCTTTGCCGGATTTGGCGTGGGGTGAAAATAGAATTTGATCATAACGAGCTCCTTCGGCAGTAAGGCTGAAACCTTTGTTGCCCCCGCGCTTTAGGTTTTAGAACATTCGATATAGAATGCACGGCAATAGATGATGTGACAATCCCCATTACGGGCGGCAGAGCAGAAAAAAGCGATGGCGAGGCCAAGAGAATTCAATGAAACGGCCGTGCTCGACGCAGCCATCAATTGTTTCTGGATGCACGGCTACGAGGCAACGTCGGTGCGCGACCTAGCCGAGCGGATGCAGATGACCGGGGCAAGCCTTTATAACGCCTTTGGCGACAAGCGGTCCCTTTTCCGCCAGGCGCTGGAGCGTTATGTCGACCAAAGCTTTGGCGATCGTGTAAGACGCTTCGAACTCCTGCCGCCACGTGAAGCCATCGGTGCGTTCTTTCAAGAAATCATCGATCGATCGCTGGATGATAAAGAGCGCAAGGGCTGTCTGTTGGTCAACTGCGCTCTCGAGCTTTCGCCGCATGATACGGAATTCCAGGAAATTATCGGGGGTGTTCTTGTCAGGGTCGAGACCTTTTTTGGCCGGTGCGTCACATTGGGTCAAAAGGATGGTTCTATCACCGATCGGCTTCCCTCCGTAGACCTTGCCCGGCATTTACTGGGAAGCTTTCTCGGAATCCGCGTATTGGCGCGCAGCAGACCCGAGCGGGCGCTGCTGGAAGGCTTGATAAGCCCGACCTTTGCACTCCTCGACAACGACATAGTCAAGAGGGAGAATTACCCGGAATGATCCATCTTTATTATTAGCCCAGGCCGACGGGCGCAAGATTGCGATGTTCCTCGAAAATGCCGTCTCGCCTACGAAATCCATCCAGTTGATATCAGTGCCGGTGATCAGTTCGCACCTGAAATCGCCGCCAGCTGCAGCATCCGTGAAGCGGGGCGGAAGCAGCCCAATGCCTGACGCTGCGGGATGGCCTGAGAGCACCAGCGCTTGAAGCACGCACCAAATGCCCCGCACCTCGAGAGGATTGAATGACAAGCGATCAGAAGGTCCATAAAATACTTTCCGCTCGCTGATAACGGCGGAATGAAACGACAGAACGATCATTCCCCTTGATGGATCAAACAGGCCGCGTTGCGAAAAGTAATGGACATGGCTAAGTCGCAATATTTCGATATCGTCTCGCCCGAGTTTCATGCGAACCCTTTTCCGACGCTCGATCGCATGCGAGCCGAAGGTCCTGTGGTTCGCATGCAGTTGCCGATAGTTGGCCAGACATGGCTAGCCGTCACACATGACAGCTGTGCAATGTTGATGAAGGATCACGCGGCCTTTGCGCGCGACCCTGCCAACGCTGGCAGCCTGACGCAGGCGCGAATATTAAGGGTCCTGCCGAGGACGATCGGCCTTTTGGCGCTCAACATGCTGGGCCACGATGATCCTGAGCACCGTCGCCTGCGTAGCCTCGTTGACCAGGCGTTCCAGCGCCAGACGATAGATGCCTTGAAACCGATGATCAAAGACATTGCCGATCGGCTTCTCGACAGGCTGAAGGGCAAAACGGAAGCCGAACTCATGCACGAATTTTGTCGGGATCTGCCACTTTCAGTCATCTGTGCGATGCTCGGCCTGCCGGAAGAAGATCATGACCGATTCAAGAACTGGCTGGGCGGGCTAAAGGACACCGCCAATATTGGGGCGGTTATCCGCGCTATTCCTGGTGTAATCCGTGTCGTTCGCTACCTTCGTCGAGTCTCGAGACCGCAGGGAGGAGCACTGTCCGAAGGGCTCATTGCGAGGCTGCGTGACGCTGAAACAGACGGCCCACCTCTCAGTGAAGATGAATTGGTGTCGATGATATTCCTCCTCTTCGGCGCTGGACAGGAAACCACAACCCACCTGATCGCCGGAGGACTCTTCGCGTTGCTGTCACATGAGGATCAGCGACGTCAGCTGCAAAGCGATCCATGCCTGATGCCGACCTGCGTCGAGGAATGCCTGCGCTACGTCTCACCAGTGCAGATGACCAAGCCACGCTTTGCAACCCGAGATGTGGTGTGGCAAGGACGGCAATTTCGCCGCGGCGACATGTTCGCCGGATTTCTGGCGGCGGCGAACGGCGATCCTGCCAAATTCGAGCATGCTTATAGTTTCGACATCACGCGCCACCCGAACCCACATCTTTCCTTCGGCACCGGCCCGCATTTCTGCCTTGGTTTCCAGCTTGCACGAGCCGAGGCCGCTATCGCCTTCGGATCACTATTCGAGCGCTTTCCGCAAATTCGCCTTGCTGCGGGGGAGACCAAGATCGCTTGGCGAAAGCGTCTCGGCATCCGTGCATTGGTGCAGCTACCTGTACGACTTGTCGCATAAAGCGATCAAGGCTCAGGGACAATTATCTACATAAACGTGTAGTTCCAAAGAAGGCGTTTTGCGACCTTCGAAGCACATGCCGAGAATACGGATGAAGTCCGGCATTCGAACGCTGTCTTAAGGCAAAGAAGCTGCTTTAGGCGGCGTATGTCCGCTATAGCGCGCCCCTTGCCATTAATCAGGCCGGTGCGACGCGGGCGAGATGATGCCAGCTTCAAGACCTCCATCCTTCCTGGACGGCGCCGACCTTATCTGACAACCTCCGCACCAATCGAAATGGTCCACATGATGCGCAAACGACAGGCGAGCCACGCCTTCGAACCGAAACGACCTCAAGCTAACCGGACAGGGCGTTGGTCAGCCTGCCGGTTTGGTATACTATATTCATCGGCTGAATTCGAAGGCTCTCCACATTCTCGGCGCTCCTTCCCTCAGCCTATCAGGGAGGACGGCTTAGCCATTCATTCTCAAGCCTTTGTCCTCCCGCTGTTTGGAGGAAAGATGGACGGTAACCCAATAGAGATGGAAGCCACGTTGCGCGCGCTTCCAAAAGGTGAAGTAATCGAAATTGCTACTCGCGACGATGGCCCCTACGCCCTCAAGGCTCGAGCAGAGCTTGCGAGGCGGGATACAAAAACCTTCCGGATTGGAATGGCCATCGTGGTGATGGCCATCGGTCTGGGCATCGGGATTAACCTGGTCGACAAGTTGTAGCCCAACCCGGGCACCCGCGGGAGTCTTTACTTGAGTTGGGAAAACGCCTTCCCGATGATCGCGTCATGCCTCTTCGCAGAGACATCATTGATGTCCTCTTCAAAAGGACTGTGTGCTCGTGTTGTTGCTGAAAAATGGACCGAGATGGCTGTTGATTTTTGGGATGTTTACCAACCGTAGAGACGTGAGGTGAATTTCTGCGGTACCCGGGCCAAGATGTGTGTTGGGTGCGCGAATTTTGATCTGCATATGGCAGAAGCAACCGCTCTGATGTAAGCTAGACCATGGGCCTGATGAGAAAATTCATCGCAGATTGGTTCGGATATAATCGTGCCGCCCTTTCCGTTGCCGTAGTGTT
>NZ_JACHXN010000046.1 GCF_014192095.1 Phyllobacterium trifolii | reverse complement strand
GTCACGGCTCGTTTGCGCTTGTTGAACCGTTCAAGCAATTGCGGGGAAAAGCGTAACACCCATCGATGCACAGTCGAATGATCGACATGGATGTTACGCTCTTCCATCATTTCTTCGAGATCGCGCAGGCTCAGTCCATAAGCCAGATACCAACGCACGCACAGCAGAATGACAGAGCGGTCAAAATGGCGACCCTTGAACATGGATACCTCCGAAGGTTCACCGGAGATATGTAGATGATGTTCCCTTACGGAAGCGTTTGCGACAAAACCCCTGGACCCCACCTCACCGACGCGGCGCGTTGTGGCGGCTTGCTGCAACTCCCCGATGTTCATGGACTTCACCAGCGGGCATTGGCTTAGCCTCTACAGGCATCGGTGTGGAACAGCCGCGCCGCCGATCGAAATGCGCATCATGGCGGGAGAACAAAAGTCAGAGCTGGCTCGGAGCGGCGACATTCCAACCCACGCTGGCCACGCCGGCCTGATGGGCAGGTTGCTGCTGGCATGGCTCGCGATGGGATTTCGACGTCCCAAGTTTCCGTATGGCCGAAAACCGTCCGAGGCAGCTGTGAGCGCCGCGAAGCACTAGATGTCGGTCCGGGGAAAGACAAACAGGGAGGGGATTCACTTTGTTTTTGCAAGGCAACATGGGAGCATCTTCGATGTGGGTCAGGTTCTCTGGTTCTCTGGCTTGAAGGTCATGGCTGAGCTAAGGACTAGCAGGTGTGGGTGTTCGTTCTCCGACGTAAATATCAGCCTCCTTTGCCGCCGCCATGCCGGCCTCGCATGCCGCGTGGTGGCGTTGTAGTGCATCAAGACAGGTCCGCCGAGCGGCCTTGTACTTTCTTTCTGTCTCGTCGGGCCAGTGCTGCAGAAGGAAATCCGTGGCTTCATCCACCGATCCAGTGTTCAGCATTTGCCCGCGATTGGGAGGACGACAAGGAAATGCCCGTCGCCGATCTGGAGGAACTGAATCGGATCCTCGACCGGCGGGACCCTTCCTAGCGATGTAGGCCCGGTGACGGACTTGTTCATCCCGGATAGTTGCCGTCCGGTCCGGGCAAAGTTGCGATCAGGCATCCTTCGTCTTGTGGCCTTCCGATTGCGTGCCGCTCGAAGCCTGATGGCCTGGGCAATCCTCAATCTGGGTACGGTGCTGCAGAATTCAGGATTTTGGCGGCAGGGCTGCCGTCGAGAACCACATACCGGAAAATTGCGAGGGCAGTTTCGTCGGCGTTTGGTCGCTTGCTAAGCCAGCCCTTCGGCGCACAGCGTCCGTTGCACCGCCGGGCGTGCCTCAACCCGCTCGGCATAGTCGATGAGACGATCCGAAATTTTCAGTCCTGAATCGCGCGCCCAGCGAACCATTACATAGAACAGCGCGTCGGCGGTGCTGAAGGCGTCGCCGAACAGGAAGTCGTCCTTCAGGCGCTGACTGATCAGGGCTAGCCGTCCGGCGACCGCTTCCCGCGCGGCCTGCTTTTCGGCGTCCGCCGGCGAGAACATCGAACGCATGAATGGCCGATGGATTTCCGTGGCGAGGAACGCCAGCATTTCGACGTTGCGCGACCGACCAAGCCGGCCGTCGGGCGCGAGGTGCGGCGCCTGGCTGGCCACCCAATCCATGATCGCGACGTTCTCAGTCAGCACCTCGCCATCGTCGAAGACAAGCGCCGGCACATAGCCCTTCGGATTGACTGCAGTGTAATCTTCGTCGTGCTCGGTGCGCCGCGTGCTGAGATCGACCTTGATAGTCTCGACCTCGATGCCGGCTTCGGTCAGCGCGATATGGTCGGCCAGGCTGCAGGCGCCCGGTGTGAGATAGAGTTTCATTGCTCCAGATGCCTTTCGAGTTGGTCGAGCGTCTCGTTCCAGCCTCCCAGATGGCCATCACGCGAGGCTTCGCTGAGGAAGAACGCTTGGTGCAGCGTGAGCTGCGTCTTGCCGTCATCGGTATCGGCCAAAGTGATGGTTACAAGCGTCTCGTGTTCGGAATTGCCCGCTTCGTCCTGCCAGACATGGGTGAAGACGATCTTCTTGTCGGGCACGATTTCCGTATAAGTCCCGCCGAGCCAGTTGTCCTCGCCCTGCGGCGAGCGCATGCAGGTGCGGAATGTGCCGCCCGGCCGGATATCGCCTTCGGAAAAGGGGATAGTGAAGCCTTTCGGGCAGCACCAGCGCTTGAGATGCTCGTCATCGGTCCACATTCTAAAGACCAGCGATCGTGGCGCGTCGAAGGTGCGGCGTATGGTGAGCTCGGGCCGGGCGTCGGCTTTCGGCGGTGCATTCATTTTCTTCTCCATGCTGAACTTCTTTCAGATACATCGAGGCGGTCGAAACGCTGCTCCAGAGACGGCGATAGGCAGCTGCTCCGGTTTGGGCCGGCGCGGACGGAACCGCGCGTTGCGTCCTTGCTCCACCAGCCCGCCGGAAAGCTCATTTCGAATGGCTCCGCCAGTTCCGACGCCATTGCCTTGCCGCGGGCGAGCCGGTTAGGATTGCACGCGGGGTCGGGGTCGGCGGGGCCGATAAGGTTAGGCTGAGGCGGTCCTGCAAGATCATCGTAAACCAAGTGGTTAATTAGCTTATTGGTTAAATACGGTAAACGCGGATTTGAGTCAAGGAACTTCACCGCGCCGGAGATAGATTCCGACATGCTGGATAACATTGGCGTGCTTCTGGCATGCTCGCATGTTGTACGGCATGGCACTCGGATCAGCTGATTGCGATCCTGTTTGCCTATCGCCGGACCGTTCAGAAATTATTCATGCACCAAAGCCACCTCTTGCCCGAGCGTTCTGATTTCGATGTGAATCGACCGGATCGCTTGCCGGCCGGCGTTTTTGTTACGACAGAACGGACTGTGTCAATCGTAGGGCGACCAGCACTGTTCACGCGGACCGGCATAGGGTTGGAAGGTATTGTCATATGCACGGTAAGATCGATAATGTGCGTAGCACCAATCAATATGCGCGGCCGTCAAACGCCCAGCAGTTGGTACCGGACGGGCCAACGTCCGGTCGACAATGACACCGGTAGCAAAGGCTGCAGGGGGAAACCAGAATTCCCGGTAAAAGCGGTAACCAGGACGCGTAACGACAACGCCACGGAAGCCGTTGTAGTAATGAGCTCCACGAACCACGACAAAGCCGTGGCGGTGGTTTATTTTTTGGACGGTGCCGTCATCCTTCACAATCACCGATGGCTGGTGGAGCAAATTCGCGGAGGTGGGGGTGGCACAGGTTGAAAGCAAGAATACTGCGGTGCCGATTGAGGCGATTGTCTTACTCATGGTATTGGGTGTCCTATGTTTGAGAACTGAGACGGTGCTTAGCGTCGACGCAGAGCCTTGAGCTCAGAGAGGGAAAGAGTGCGGTCGCCATTGCTGTCCGCCTGCAGAAGACGATCAGGAATGAACTGAGCAAATTCGGCCCTCGCAATTCGGCCGTCACCATTCGTGTCCATACGTCGCGCCTGAGCTTCTAAGCCTTCCGCGGCTGCCGTTTGAAGCCTGCCGCCCTCTCTGGCACGCTGAAGGGCGGCCTGTGCCTCACCTTTGTCGAGCACGCCATTTCGATTTATGTCCAGGCGATCAAACAAGGTGGCGCGCGCCGCCTGTAACTCGGTAAACTGAAGCGCTCGATCACCGTTCTGATCCATTTGGCGGAAAGCCTGACGGGCCTTTTGTCCCTCTGCCGCACAAGCGCTCCCAGTCGCGAGGATAAGCATCACGCAGGCAAGCAGTTTCACATTCATTCTATTCTCCCCTTCCACAGATGAGATTTGGTATCAACGCCATCTTCTACGCGCGCAAATAGTTGCTCCTACGCGCGGTCTCGTTTTTTGTTCGAGGGGCGACAAGCACCGCTGCACGCTCGGCCTGTCAAAATCGGTAGACGACTGCGTAGGAGGCACGCCGGCGCTTCGTATCAATCCGTGCAGCTGCCCATCGGCAGTCGGAAGCAACGCAACAAAAGGACCACTATCAATGACACAGAGGTCATATGCACTGATCGCGGCGCTCATGGCGGCGCTTTCAAGGCCAGCGTTCTCGGCAGAGGCGCAAACGAGTTCGCCTATTCTCCAGCGGCTCGATCAAAATAAGGACAGTGCTGTCTCGCGCGACGAGATCCTCGCGGCCCGGGCGAAATTGTTCGCTCGTCTCGACATCAACGGAGACGGCGCAATCGACGAAGATGAAACGGAACGGCTCCGTGACACGATTATGGATCACGCGATGGCGATGCAGGCGTTACTCGGAAACCAGATGCATCGTCTCGACACCAGTGGCGATGGCAACGTGTCCGCAGACGAGTTCCGAGCTCGCACGCCCCTTTTCGATCTTGCCGACCGGGACGGCGATGAGAAGCTGTCGGACGGCGAGTTTCTCGTCATTCGCGGCATTCTGTTCAACCATTGAGATTGACCGCGGTTACGAACCAAACAGTAATGAGGAGATGACGATGATTGATTGCTGGACGACAACCTTTGCTGCGCTTGGTGTTGCTGTAATGCTAGTTCCGATGCCGGCCATGTCGGCCGAATGGACGCGGGACACGCGAAGCGGTGGCCAGATCACCCGCAGCGTGACGAAGGACGGTAACATCTATTCCGGACAAACGACGCGCGTCGGACCAAACGGTGCGACCTACACCTCAAATTCGGCCTGCCGTGATGGTGTCGTCGACCGCTGCGGGCGCAGTTATTCGGCAACCGGTCCAGATGGTCGGACGTACTCAGGTAATACCTCGACGGCGCGAGGTCCTCATCGGGTGCGATCCGTCGGTGTTCACAACGGCCCTGGTGGAAAAGTCGGCGTCGTTCGCCGCCATTGGAGGTAAGTCCGCGTGAGCCAAGCGCGTGTCCCGGAAATAGCAAGGCTGCCGGAGCGCCTCGATGACGAGGAGCTGCTCGCCCGTGTTGCTGCAGGTGAGCAGCTCGCCCTCCGGCAGCTGATAGACAGACACGGACGCGGCCTACAACTATTCGCTGCACGCTATCTCGGTGGTTCCCACGATGCAGAGGATATTGTTCAGGATGTCTTCTTCTCCGTCTGGAACAACGCAAAGCGGTTCGATCGCGCGAAAGGCCGCGCGACCACCTGGATCTACCGGATCGCTGCTAATCGATGCATCGACGTGAGGCGTTGGCGCCGGTTTCGCGTATTCATCGGATTTGAAGACACGGACGATGTGTTTAGCTCGGAAGACCCCCAAGCCGATACGCTGATCGGCGCACGCCAGGAGTTGGCAATTGTCCGTGCCGGTCTCGGCAAGTTGCCGGAACGGCAGCGCATGGCGCTTCTCCTGCGTGCGGTTGCTGATCTGGACGTCCCCGCGATAGCCGCAGTGATGGGAACAAGTGCTGGATCGGTAGAACAGTTGCTCGTGCGAGCAAGGCGGACGCTACGCGCCCGGCTCACGAAGGTTGGTGAATCCGAACCGAAAGATGAAAGGGTATCGAAATGAACAAAGGCGAGTTCGAGAACTTGAAGGCCAGGTTTGGAGACGACATCGCGACCTGGCCGGCGCCTTTTCGTCAGGAGGCGACGCTGTTTCTTGCTGCGCACCGAGGTGCTGCGATCAGTGATGATGAAAAGCTCGACCATCTTGTACTTGAGGCAACAACTACACCCACCGACGAGCGTGTGCTCGATCGCCATGTGATGGCAAGAGTTGCTAAGTCTAGGCGCAGAATGTTTGGCCTGACGATTGATCCTCGATCGTGGTCGATCCCAGCAACAGCCACAAGCATGGCACTTGTCATCACAGTATTTGCGGCCAGCGGCTACTTGGCCGCCGGGAAGGAACAGGATATTTCAGACGACGCCCTCCTGGCCTTTGCCGTGGGCGTTCCCCCTTCCGAACTTGCAGCGACGTCGATCTTCACGCAAGAAAAAGGAGGCCGCCCGTGAACGGATTTACTTGGCCGCGATTGGTTCTGTTGGGCGTCTTTGTAGCGTCGCTGCTCGGAAACTTCTTCTCGTTGGGCTACGTGTTCAAACAGGAGCGTGACGCGCCTGTCATGTCTACTCTTGCGGAAGGTGCGTTCTCCACATATCCGGATGACGTCCGCACGGAGTTCCGCCGCCTTTTGCGAGAAAACAGATCACAGACCATTCAGGCGCTTCGCGAACTGAGAGGCGCGCGTCGTGAATTGGCATCGGTCAGTGCCCTGCCGCTTAAGGAGGCGGAGGTGAGAAAGGCGATGGCCGATGTGCGTAACGCGACCGATGCACTCCAACGTCTCATGCAGGATTTGCTCCTTGAGGCTCTTCGGTCAACAGACCGAGCGCGGGGTGGCGCTGCCAAGCAAAGCGGAACCCTTAATTGAGAATATCCTCTGGAGAACGGGTGTTTCCGCGGCAAGCCCGACCCCGGCGAGCTGAGAAGAAACTTCGGAATCCTCGCCGCACCCCTCTGAGCCGCTGCCGCCGATTTCTCCATGGATCGCGCAGCTTCATAATTAGGAGACGCGGCGTGTCGTCCCGTATCTCTCTGGTGGAACGGCCGCTGCCGCCGTCATGCTCCCGCGGGCGGAGTTCGTCGGGATTGCGGCTCAGACACAACTGTCAGATGACGGACGGAGCGACACATCCACCCTACAGGTCGTCGGAGCCGACCTGTTCGGAATCATGCCTATGCCCGGCACTGTAAGCTTATGGGCCTTGGGTCACATTATGATCGCTTTTCGGTTAACGTTACAGTGCCGTTTACAGTGCCGCCACAGGTAATTGCTCCGTTGGATTTGCCGTTGCAGACGAATGAACCGCCGGTTTGGGTCGCCGAAGGCGCGCGCCAGAAAGGCATGGTTAAGGACGCTTGACGGTCCGGCAGTTAGCGACCTATTCCGGCCTGTGGCGCTGCCACCGTGCCTCCCCAAGAGCAGACCTGCCATTTTTGTGGCATTGATCGGATCCGCAGTCCGATGCTTTCTAGTACATCGTTCGCTTGTAATCCTCCTCCAACCCCGCATCGATCTTTCGCATCTCTTCCTCCCCCGGTGCCCCGGTCGTTTCATCCAGTATCATCTTGATCAACGACGGCATCTGTTTGCGATCCTGATGGTGAGCTGTATCCCAAATATGCGAGCGCCTGAGGGCCTTTGCGCAATGCAGGAAGGCCTCGCGGACCTGCACCACTATTGCTAGAGTGGGGACACGATTATTGACCGTCATGGTTTCGAGAAGATTCGGGTCAGTGACTATGCGTGCCACTCCATTGACGCGCAGGGTGTCGTCGAAGCCAGGGATCATGAACAACAGCCCCACAGCAGGATTTGCTATGATGTTGGAAAGGCTGTCCAATCGGTTGTTCCCTGGACGGTCAGGGATAGCCAGGGTCCTGTTGTCCAAAATACTTACGAACCCGGGCGGGTCGCCGCGTGGGCTCACATCTGCCCGGCCGTTTAGATCCTGCGTGCCCAAACAAAGGAACGGTGAACGTCGGATAAACGCTTGCGCATGTACTCCAAGACTTTCCTGAAACTTCTGAATAGCGAGGTTATGCGTGGGCGGGTAAAGTTCGCGCAAAGCTTCCTCGCAGTTGATGACGAATTTGGGATCCATACCTCTCCTCCAAGGAACTTCGCATTTTTGAATGCCTCAAGATGAGGTGCGTACATCAATTTTGTCAAGCGCCGATCTACCTAACCGCGACAGCAGTCAATTCGTCTATTAGGCTAACGTTCTAGGCAGCTCCAGCAGTGAGTTGGCCGATGGTCCAGAAGCTGCTTTCTCACCGTCTTATCCAGAACCGGCCTGTCATTAACCCACCCAATCACAGACATTGCGGTAACCTAAGCGGACCGGCAACTTTCAGGAACCGCCTTGTCGGCATCAACGACCGAAATGGGGGCGCAAAGCAGTCGTCGTTCGTTTGGCCGCCTCATTCGTGTTTTTGCCAATAGGCACTACACAACAGGCTTTAATCGGGATTGTAGACATTCAAGCTACCATCCAAAATGCTCGATATTCGCCGATTATCGGCATTTTCAAAGGAAGGTTTTCTGACACGCTTTGAATTTGAACAAATGCTTAGCCAAAGCCCGTGATCACCACCAATGGCTGTCATCTTGACCCCTGGAACCGGCGATCAGACCGGCTCCATGCCCTGCCTGCGGATGTCGTTCGCCAGGGGATGCAATGCGTCGGAGGGCAGGGAGCCGACGAGACTATAGCCCATTCCATTCGATGCCCAGGTCCAACCATCGACCTTGCCTTCCGAGTGCGGCACCATCGTCCTGTTCTGATCAACGGCCATAGGCCTGGTCAACATGACGAGGCGAGTGCCCTGGTCGTTGTCGTACATCAGCATGAGGCCAGCCCCATGCGGAGTCGAGACGACCCGTCCTCCCATCAGACGGTAACCTGATTTCGACAAATCCGGCAAAATGGGTTTGCGGCCCATTCTCTCGGTAGCCCAATCAACAAGTTGAACCATATTGTCGGCGCGCACCTCGACCGGCCTCTGCGTGTCGGACGCGTAGGTGGCAAAACTGTCTGATGCTTCTTTGGCAAGAGCAGCCACGCCTTCACTGGGCGAAGCGACCATGTCATGCATATACCAGCCTCCCGAACCGCCGACAAAAAGCAGCACGACAGCGGCTGCCACCGCTCGCCAGGAAGACGCACGATTCTGGCGAGGGGCATCGATCATGTGTCTGAGGTTGAGCTTCGTTGGAATGGGTTCTTCGGCAATCGGATCAAACCCAGAGCGCAACGCAGCGCGCTGAACCGAATAGGATTGAATACGGTCGGCAATTTCTGGGTGCTTTTCAAGATAAGCCGTCACTTCAGCCCGGCGCGTGTCGTTCAGCACACCGTCGACGTAAGCATGAAGATCATCCTCGGTAATCGGACTGTCAGTCATTTAACTCTCCGCAAATGCGATCCCGCTCTGGTGTTAAATGCGGTCGGATTCTGTAAGATCTGTCGAAGTCGTTCTCGTCCTCGAGACAGCCGGGACATGACGGTTCCAATCGGAATAGCCAATACCTGTGCAACCTGAGCATATGAAAGATCCTCAACCGAAATCAGTAGCAGAACGCTCCGCTGTTCTTCGGGCAGCTTGTTCACCGCAGACATGATCTCACTTCTTGCCAAACCATCCTCCTGTGTTGGCCGATGCGCCAAAACGTCTTCATTAATGTCTTCGAAGGCCAAATGCTGACCGCGGTGCGAAGCCTGTCTAAGGCGGTTGATCGCAAGATTATGAAGAATGGTGAATACCCAGGCCCGCGCATCATCGTTTCGGCGTCGATGCCAATGTGCGATCACGCGCTCAAGGCAATCCTGCACCAGGTCGTCGGCTCCAATAGCGTCGTGAAGCAAGCCCCGTGCATAGCGCCTCAGCGCCGGGATCATCGGCTCGATTTCAGCGATCAGGTCATCCATGACTCACCATTATCGTCAGCGGGGAAGGCCCGCCCTGACGGCCGGGCCATTATATTCACTCTGCCTGGACTTGCACCACTTCGCCCGGTTTGCCGCCCGCCGAAGTTGCAATGACGAGATAGCGTTTCTCGTCCTTGTGCTTGGCTTCGACGATCTGACGGATCGGGCCAACCGCATTGACGATTGCCGAGCCGGCCGGGTTGGTCATGAAGCCGGACAGGCCCTGCAGTTCACCGCTTCCATCCGGCTTGTCGGAGATAGCCAGTACATAGGGCTTCTTCGGCTGGAGACCGCTCACGGCTGCTTGAAGTACCTGCGTAAGGCCTTGGTCGAACAGGGTAATGCTCGTCGGGGCGGGCTTGTCCTTGGCTCCCTTGGTGGTCAGCTTCAGGTGGGCTGCTTCGCCGGCCGTGCCGAGCGGCTGGAGATTTTGTCTGCCGTCACGTTGAGGAACGGCATTCGGCACGTAGGCGACAGCCTGCGGCGCCTGTCCGATCGGAATGTTGGCGATCACCTTGTTGGTCAGCGTATCGATGACGGCAAACTGGTCTGCGTTTTCAAGACCTACATAAACGCGCGTGCCGTCGCCCGAAGGCCAAATGCCGTGCGGCAGATTGCCGACCGGGATAGTCGCGACCTGCTCGAACGTTTCGGTTCGGAAGACCTTCACCTCGTTCAGCCCGCCCACGGTCACATAGGCAAAGCTGCCATTCCTGTTGACCACGAGATTGACGTGATTGGTGATCGGGCCGGTATCCAGGGTTTTGATCAGGCCGAAGGGGGCTTCGGCATTGAAGACCTGCGTCTTGCCGACATCTTTCAGCGTGAACCAAACCTGCTTGCCATCCGGCGAAGCGGCGATGTTCGGGCAGAAAGGGCTCTCCTGCTTTACATGGCCGACGATCTGGTGGTCGGCGACCGTCACAACAGCGACATCAGGATTGAACGACGAGCAGATATAACCGTATTTGCCGTCCGGAGAGAAGATCTGCATACCGGGGCCTGGAGCAACCTTGATGCGGGTCTTTTCTTCGAACGTGCTGGCATCGATGACAGAGATATAATCCTCGCCGCGTACCGTCACCCAGACTTCCTTGCCGTTGGGGGTGAAGAAGGCCTCATGCGGCGAACGGCCGACATAGGTCGTGTGTTTCACCGCATTGGTCGCCGTGTCGATAAACGTAACGGAGTTCGATCCGATCGAGACAACTGCGAGCGTCTTGTGATCCGGCGAGAAGCCCATGCCGTGGACCAGAACCTGGCCCTTGTAAAGCGGACTCAGATTGCCCGGCTGCGGATCGCCGAGCTTGATGACGCCGAGGAGCTTGTTGTCGACGGGATCAGAAACCGAAACGGTGTTGGAGAACTGTTCGGCCGCATAAATGCGATCCTTGTGGCTGATCGGAATATCAGGATCGGACGCTGGGCCGGGTGCCTGGCCGGCAAAGCTTGCGATCGGTGCGAACATCGTGCCAGCGAGAAGACCGAGAGTGAGTAGGGTACGCTTCATGATGGGGTTCCTTTCATTTACCCAGCTTCATCCACATCTGCATGACCGTGGCCTGAGATGGGGTATCGGCGGCCGTGGATCGGCCGATTGTTCCATCGGTGTTCGGATCGACCTGAGTGGGAGCCGCAGCCGAGGCCGGTAGCGGGTCGCCAAGCGCCAGCCGCATGGCGGCAATCTCCTGCTGCTGGTCGACGATGATCTCCTGCGCGATCCGCTTCAATTGCTCGTTGCTGCCGTAGCGAAGATAGGCTTGCGCCATGTCGATCGCGCCCTGGTGATGCGGGACCATCATCTCGACGAAATCACGATTGACGTCGCCCGTCGGCTTGACGGCCATCTCGTTCATCATCTTCGTCATCGCCGCGGCGTTTTCGTTCAGAAAGGGCGTCTCGACTGTTGCGGCCACCGGTTGATGTTGGTGAGGGGCCGCATCCTCGGCCAGGGCCGACGCGGAAATGACAGCCAGAAGCGTTGTCGTCACCAGGACGCGTGTGCTGCGAACAAGGGCACTCATGTAAATCTCCTTGGTTATTTCGAGCGGTTTCATGGAGGTAGACATCGGCGCGTGAGGTTTATTCCCCGACAACGAAAATTTCTCATAACGCCGGATCTTCGGTTCCGAAGGCGGCAACAAGAGCGATTGCAACAACGCCAAGACCGACCTCGATAACGGCGCCGGTTTTGATAGCGTGCGATGCCCAGGCCTTTCGTTCCTTCAGGCGGGGAACGAAGACATAGCGATTGACCATCGCCAGAAGGGTCATCACGAGGACGATCCCGATCTTGAACAGGAGCTTCATCGCGACCGATAACTTCTCTGGGGTGACTCAGCCACCAATTATTAACGTCGTAGGTTTCACCATCGTCGCTCACTCACGGAGGTGGCGATGGAATGGACGATCACAATCGAGGGGAAGAACGAGTTCGGCGACGTTTGCCGAAAGGAACTCCGCATCGAAAAGAACTGGGAACGTCTGTTTGACGGCGACATAGGACTGTCAATCGACGATGGCAAGAAGATCATGGCCGCGTTGCAGAGCGCGGTCGTGAACCATGAGGCGGAAACCTATTCCCTCTTTCGCCGGGTCTGCCCCGATTGCCAGACGTTCCGGCGAGTCAAGGACTACACGATGCGCCGCATCCGGACGGTGTTCGGGATAGTGGAGGTTCGCAATCCCCGCTGGATGCTATGCCGGGATTGCCATCCGGGCATGATCGTTGCCTTCGCGCCGCTGAATGAAATCTGCCCCGATCGGGCGACACCCGAGATGATGGAACTGACGGCACGGCTGGGAAGCATGATGCCATCCGGCAGGCGGCTCGCGTCCTTGCCGAATTCTTGCCTCCTGAGCCAACCGAGACACATGCGACCGTGCGCAAGCGCACGATCAGGATCGGCGAACGGCTTGACGACCAGATTGCAGAGGAAGAATGGCGGGCAAGGCCCCCAACGGATGAACGACGCCAGCTGGAAATGCAACTTCCTGGCGATCGACGCAAAGAGTTCGTCATCAGTATCGACACCGCTCACGTTCGCAGCGCCGATCGCAATTCAGCGCGCAACTTCGAACTCGTCGTGGCCAGATGCGGCCGCGGTGGGCGGGGCGAAGTTGGCGGCCGTTATTTCGTGACCGGGAGTACCGATCAAACGGCACTTCGGGATCGCACCCTTCATGCCCTTTGGCGCGAAGGGTATTGCGGCTTTGGCGATGTCACGGTGATCTCGGATGGCGCTGAAATCCTCAAACGGTTGCCCCGCGCGATGCCGAGGCCGACAATCCACATCATCGATTGGTTTCACATCGCGATGAAAATTCAGCCAATGCAGCAGATCGCCGATCACCTCATTCGATCGCGATCTGGTCTTCTCGAAGCCCTTCCTTCCATCGACAGAGATATCAGAGCCGTTAAATGGCATTTGTGGCACGGTCGCGTCGCTCGCACCATCCGTGACCTTGAGCGGCTCTTGGCAACACTCAAGCAAGCGCAAGGAGATGACAAATTCTCGATCGCACGACTTCGTAACCTCGGGTTGCAGCTCCTGACCTATGTTCGTTCGAACCGCGGTGCGATCGTCAACTATGGGAAGCGCTATCGGGCCGAGCTTCGCGTCGCCACTACCCTCGCCGAGTCGGCGGTGAATTCACTCGTCGCCAAGCGGATGGTCAAGAAGCAGCAGATGCGCTGGTCTCTCCATGGCCCTCACATGCTCATGCAGGTTCGGACGGCTGAAGTGAACGGCGAGCTTCGCGATCGACTGCGGACACAATTCCGACGCCCAGAGCCGAACGTGCCTTCGCTGTTCAAACCTAAACCACCCCTCTTGCGTGCCGCGTGAACCCCAGAGAAGTTACCGGTCTCGCAACGAAGTCCCTGTAGGTTCTTATCAGTTCGGCGGCATCTCGAAGGAGAGCCTGTTTTCCTCTCGGGTAAGGTCCGTCGCGCCGTTCGCGTGTTTGATGAGCGCAGAAAGAACTCCCGATTTAGCTGCCATGTTTGCTCCAACTTGGGACGTCCACCCGAATCTTTGGTGGACCGTACATCGGGTAGCAGCGATGAGGGTCTGGCTCCATACCAAAGCACCAATCGGGATCGTTAAATTCTTACGGGTCGTGTTGATCACCATTTAAAGCCGAGCTGGTATCACGAGTGACAACAGCATCCTATTAAGATGTGGGGGGACAAAGGAGCTTTCGATGTTTGACTACTTGTTTTTTGATAGCAGTGGCGTGCCCTGCGACTGCCGCGCCCATTGAGACCTATACAGCACGTCTCAGTGCTCAAGATCATTTCAATTCATCTGGAGAGCGTCTCGAAACAGCTGCTGCTATCATCCGGCAGGATCGTGCTAGTTTTTTTGTGTACGGCTCCAAGGATAGCGAAGATGAAGTCGCTGGCTTTTTTGACAGTAAATATGACCGTTCGCGGCTTAAAAGCATGCTTGATCACGCCAGGAGCGAAACACGCTATTTTGAACGGCAGCCCGTTAATCCACGTGCAGATTTACGAAGACTTCATCAACGTTCTCATCGAGTACAGACAGAGCCGCAGGGCTTAAGGTTGAATGGTTGGCCCTAACCTGGTTACACACCTTTATCGCTTTATCCCGAGATCGGCAGCCGCAATGAACACATACGATATTTGGATGTCAAAGTTCGGCGAGTTCTCGCCAGCGATGCAAGTTGGGATCATGGTGTGTCTAGCGACGGTTGCAGCGAATGCCCTGTCGCTCTTCTTTTTCTTCACCACTGGATTCGAGCGGGTCGACGTTTTGCTTGCAGCAACAACATGCACAACGGTGCTAGTCAGCGCGCCTCTCGGGGCATTTCTGGTCGGCTTGACCTCAAGACTGAGACAAGTAGCGGCGCAACTCGATCTCACGGCACGCACAGATGATCTGACAGGACTTTCAACTCGCACCGAGTTCTACCTTCAAGTGAACAGGCAAATGAAGATGTGCGACCCAGCCAAGGGTGCTGGTGCAATACTCTATATCGATGCCGACCACTTCAAACGGATAAACGATGAATTTGGTCATGCGATCGGTGACGCAGTTCTGCAAGAGATCGGCTTTCTGGTCAGTGATATTATTGGAGAATGGGATCATGCCGCTCGCTTCGGCGGCGAAGAGTTTGCAATCTTTTTGGACGGTGCAGACGAAGGCAAAGCCAAATGGATATCTCATCGAATTCTCTCGGGCACCCGCGGCATTGCTGGACAATTGAGAGTTGACGGTCTGCAGGTTTCAGTCAGTATTGGGGTTGCGATCCATGAACCTAACGAGACCCTCGAAGAAGTTTTGATCGCCGCCGATCAATGTCTGTATTCGGCCAAGAACCAAGGCCGAAATCGTGTCGTGCTTGCAACGAGCACCAGGCTTCACTCGACCAATCCCACCTAATGTAGCTGCTCTCTAAGCCCACTCGGAACGAGTCCTGATCCTAAGTCGCCTTTTCAGCTCCCACGGCAAGGTAATATCACAGTGGAACCACTCTACATCCTCGCTCAAGGCGAATGGTTCGGATATTCATGTGAGGCTCGATCTGCCTGGATTTTTGGCACCCGTCTCTTGTTGGTGTCCGCTGCCGTCTATGGATTCGTTCTCACAAGGTGCTTCAACCTATGGGGAAAGCTTCAGTTCAAAGGCTCTGACACCCGCAGTAGTCGATGACAGACTCCTACCCTATGTTGCCTGGGCAGTGGCGCTGGCTATCATGGGCTACTCCATCTACGAGGCAACGGTCTACAATCGCGAAGTACTCTACTGGAAAGGTTCGACGCTAACTGAAACGGGTTGCCGCGGACTACAGCCATATACAGAGGGCTTCGAGGGAACGGGTTTTTCGAGCGGCGGGTCGGCTGCGATAAGTCAGACCTGGGTCAGGCCGCCATCGACACAAAGATCGATACCCGTGATAAAACTGGAATCGTCCGAGGCCAGGAAAAGCGCAGCGGTCGCGATTTCGCGCGGACGGCCAAAGCGTCCCAACGGCACCATCGCGGT
>NZ_JACHXN010000045.1 GCF_014192095.1 Phyllobacterium trifolii | reverse complement strand
ACCTGTTCCTTGACCGCCGGACGCACATCGGTTGCCGTCACCACCGCACCAAGCCGGCGCGCCGTGGCAATCGCCTGCAGCCCGGCAACACCGACACCCATGATGAACACTTTGGCGGCAGGCACGGTGCCGGCCGCCGTCATCATCATCGGAAGCGCGCGGTCATATTCCGAAGCCGCATCGATCACCGCCTGATAGCCGGCAAGATTGGCCTGGCTCGACAGAACGTCCATGACCTGCGCCCTGGTGATGCGCGGCATGAATTCCATGGTGAAGGCCGTGACCCCCGCATCGGCGAGCGCCTTGACCGCCGCATCGTTGCCGTAAGGGTCGAGCATGGCAATGACCACCGCACCCTTCTTGTAGGCCTTGAGCTCGGCCGAGGACGGCCGGCGCACTTTCAGCACCACATCGGCCCTGGCGATATCAGCCGCCTTGCCGATCGCCGCTCCCGCCGCGACAAACTCGCCGTCCGGTATGCGCGAGGCAACCCCCGCGCCAGCCTCGACAACAACCGCAAAGCCGAGGGCCGTCAGCTTCTTGACCGTCTCCGGCGAACCGCCAACCCGCGGCTCGTCGATCTCTTTCGGTATGAACAGTGTCTGAGCCAAGCTCTCACCCCCAAGCAAGTTAAACACAACAAAACCAGTGGCCTCGTCCCGAGACCAGCGCGGCTAGCGTCTTATGACGGTTGGAAACCCTGATATTCGGATCGTTCGAGTGAACGCCTTTCAAAGGTTACCCGCCCGGTATTTTTTACAGAACAGCCTGCCCTAGAGAAAAAACCAAGCGGCAACGCAAACAATGATGAAAAGGAGTGTGGCAGAGAAGAAGCCTCCGACGAAAAACCCGAATGCCATAGCAACCAGCAACGCTGCACAGGATACAACGCCCCATTTCGAGAGCGCCAGGAACAGATTGTAGGTGCTTTCATGTTCCTTGTAATCCATGGAAGCGCCCAATTCTGCTGGCGCAGTATCGTGATGATCAGCCATCTTCAAACCTCTTATAGTCGATGTCGCATTGGCAATAGCGAAAACACCGCATCAGCGCAATGCGCAGATAGTCGCTTGCAGGCACTCAATCGATATAAATCAAAGAAAGAGTTTATTCCCTTTCGAAGATAGAGCTGCCTTATGTGAGGAGATGCGGAAACAGTCCTGTCACGCCGATAATGATCAGATAGAGCGCAACGATATAATTCAACAGCCGAGGGGCGATCAGAATAAGTATCCCTGCGATCAAGGCGACGAGTGGTGCAATGGCTATCTGAGCAATCATGTCGATTTCTTCCCATTTGAGATTTATCGGCGGCAATGTTTCAAATGCAGTTTAGGTCAGCGCCGTCTCGTTGTCAGCGTGGGAAGCACCTTATCCAATGGACATTGTTCGTTGTGAAAAAACGGATATCCCAAGGTCAGTGCAAGGACACAGCGTATTCTGTCACTGCAACCAATTTCTGTTCCATTGGAGCATCAAGAAGCCTTGCAATATCCTGCGCGGGCATCGCAGCACCATACAAGAAACCCTGCACATATTCGGCGCCGATCCATTCACTGATCAACTCGGACTGTTCGTTGGTTTCAAGTCCCTCGATTGTCACCGACAATCCGAGTTCGTGCGACATCTGCACGATGCCACGAAGCAGTTTGAGGGACCTTCCCTCCGCAACAATATCGGCGATAAAAGAACGGTCGATCTTGACCTTCGTGACCGGAAGATCCTTCAGATAGCTCAGGCTTGAATAGCCCGTGCCGAAATCATCAATTGCAACCTGTACGCCAAAATCCTTGAGCTCCGAAAGAACGCTCCCGGTACTTTCTCGATCCGTTATGAGCGCACCTTCCGTTACTTCCACCTCCAGCAGATGCGGCTCAACGTCGTAGCGCCTCAGAGCGGATCGAATAATATTCACCATGTCCATGTTCTGCAGATCATAGGATGACAGGTTGACCGAAACGGCGATCCGTGACTCCCATCCATTGCAATCCTTGATGGCGCGTTCGACCACGCACCGGGTGAGATCGGAAATGAGCCCCATTTCCTCCGCCATGGGAATGAACTCAGCCGGAGAAATCGGGCCAAACTCCGGGTGATGCCATCGGGAGAGGGCTTCGCAAGCCGTCATGCGCAGGGTCCGAACGTTCACTATGGGCTGATAGGCTACGGTCAACGCGTTCTCGGCAATCGCCTTCCGCAAATCCGCTTTGAGCCGTTGCTTGCTGCGGAACGAATGGTCCATGGTTTCGACGAAGACAGCCCAATCTTTCTTGCTGTCTTTCTTCGCAACGTCGAGCGCCAGATCAGCATTCATGTGCATCACAACAAGATCAAACTCGGCCGCATTGGCAATCGCTACGCCGGCATTCGCGCCGGTTAAAATATCATGGCCGGAAACAAGGTATTGGCCGGAAACCATGCGCATGATGCGGTCCACAGATTCCAGCGCCGCATTCCGCGTCGGCGCGGAGAACAGCAGGACGAACTCGTCGCTTCCAAAGCGTGAGATCACGGGACCGTTTGCGTCAGCCAACGTCAAGCGATCGGCAAACGCGCGAAGCAGCTCATCGCCAATGCGGTGGCCAAACGTATCGTTCGTTCGTTTCAACCCATCGATGTCGACAACCATAAGAGCGATTTGTGCGTCTTGCTCAGCCATCTCAATATACGAACTGGCGATCTCGGCAAACTGACTGCGATTCGGCAAGCCGGTAAGGCTATCGTAGCGTGCCATCCGGCTAATTTGCGCTTCAGCTTCCGCACGGCGGGTAACATCCTGGAATATTAGAACTGTACCGCGCTCTGGATCTGGCGTCGCTGTAAACTCGAAGTGGCGTTTAGCCGGCGACACGAACACGTCCCGTTGCTTTGCCCCCGCCAAAAGATCCCGCATCTTCGTACGCAGGGCTTCCAGTGCCTCACTGGAAAAGTAGGTCCGCAGTTGAGCCAGACGCAACAGCGTTTCCAATGATCTGCCTCGGAGCTGTTCAGGATTATCGAACCCCATCATTTTCGCCGCCTTCATGTTGGCAACAGTAATGGTCTGGTTTCGATCGAACATCAGCAGGCCTTGCGGCATGCCGTTAAGTGCCGCGTCGAAGTTGTTGACGACGATACCAAGTTGCCGTTTGCCCAGCAGTGCATCGAAAAGCGACTGGCGCAAATTTGCGGCAATGCCGATATTGCTCCATAAGAAGGGGAGAATAAGCAAAGCGAGCAGCCAATTATAAAAACCGCCGAGAAGGATGAACGTCACGAACAGCGGCGCAAGCAGAGCGACCGACATTCCGATCACAACTGTACGTGAAACGAAGTTCCGCGTAACGAGTGCAACCGTTGAAGCAACAACGATAATGATACTGGTGATGGCTGCCGATGGGTCAGCCAAGATATAGATGCTGACAAAACACAGAAATCCGAGAAGGATACACGTGCCCAGCGCACCGGACAAATAACGCCATTCCCATTTCTTCAAGGTAGCCGCCGTTGCTTCGGTCAGATTAGCCTGTTCGAAAGCATTTGCATTTGCCATCCTGCCAATAACAGTGACGAAGAATGCGACGGCGAAGGCAATATAGATCGGATTATGGGTCTTGATATAGATCATCAAGGTGGCGGTAATCTGTACGATGGAGGTCCACCAGATTGCCTCCTTGTTCGCATAAAGTGTGCGAAGAAAAATGGTGTCGAGTGACATGCTCTCGCTGAGGTCAGTTCTCATCAAATGCCCGCGCACAACTGTACCCGCTACGGATACGTTACCGATTACTTACATAGAAACGCCAACGACAATGAAAACAGAGATTGGACAACGAGTTAGAGTATTTATTCTTACCGCATGTCAAATCTAAATTGCATAATTAGGAAAATAGAATTACCAATTCCTGAAAAGAACCAGAATACGATAACCTTCTGTATTTCAACGGACGGTCGGCATCAGTTGAATTAAGTCGTAAACGACCTAAGCAGGGCAAGCCGCAGAGGGATCTCCTGCTGAGCCTTTATCCGGATTGGGATCATAGAAAGGACCGACAACCAGCGGTTTATCCGGCATGACAGACTGATCCGTGTCTGAAATCATCTTCCGCTCAATTGTTTGCAGTAATTTACCATTGGCGTCTTCAAGGCGCATGCTGACTTTATATTCCCGGTTTGCCTTCACGCATTTAACTGGGGGACTTTCAATTGTGATTTTTTCCATCGTCGGCCATATCTTCTGCCGAACAATCATCGGATCGCCCCCCGCCGGATTTTCAAAAGTCGTCTCCAGCATTGAGCCATCGGGCAACGGGCGCAGCTTTGCCAACGTAAGCAGATAGGTCGCCTCTGCTATCCGGTAGTTGAAGACAAAAATCTTGCCGGAGACATTCACGTAGTCGCCCTCACCTGAGTCGCGGCACGCGCTCAGAGACAGAAGTCCGACGAGAAACAGCGACACTCCTGGACGCACGAATTTTGCTTTGTCAAACATGATTGTTTCCAGCCTGCTTTACATTGCGATTATAGTGCCGCCGGGCTTTCGCCCGATTGCCGCAGACATTCATATCGCACCACCGGCGGCTCCGATTACGGCTCTCATCGAGATAAAGCCAATAGCAATTCGGACAGGCCTTGATCCGTTCCAGTCGTGCGGGATCGAGTAGACGCATAGCCGAAAGAAAGGCTGCTGCGCCCAGAGATAATTCGCGCTTCTTTTCCGACAGATTTGGTAGCCTGAGGTCTCGCCCTTCCGGCTCATTGCATACAAGATCGGAGCCAAGACGCAGGAATGTGGATAAGTCTCCGGACTGCAGGCTGCCTTCACGGGTGGCGCTTCGAAATAAGCTGTTGATTACCTCGCGAATGCCGATGAGCGCTTCAGTTTCCTTTTGTGACAGCGGGGGGTGGAACTGCACGTTTCCCCATTCGCCAATCCGGAAAATTGCTGCAGCTTCCGCAAAGCGCGGCAATTCATTCGGGTCATCAAAACGATCCAGCGAGCGCTGCGGGTCACCGCGAAAAATCACTGTGTTCGCCAAGTCCAGGGCCAACACACCTCCGCTGAATCGATGAGCGTTCCAATCAAATGTCATGGCAAAATTCTAACTGGTAAAATCAATTTTGCAAGTTAGAATGGACGTGGGTAGAGAGCGGCAGATGGCATATTTTCTTCAACTTCTTTTAAATGGCATTCACAACGCCGCGCTTTATTCATTGCTCGCGTATGGTTATGTGCTCATCCACGGGCTGACGCATCGCACTGACCTGTCGCTTGGTGCTATTTTCGCCTTTTCCGGTCAGACCTTTATTCTGGCGACAGCATTCGGATGGTCTGTGCTGTGGATGACGTTGCCAGCCGCGCTTTCACTCGGAACCTTCATTGCTATCGTTTATGTCGGCATAGGCGGTTACATCATAGCAAGATTCATCTACGCCCCGCTCGATGCAGGGAACCGCAATACAGTGCTGGTGGCGACGCTTGGTCTTAGTATTTTCCTGATGGAACTGTCGCGCATTGCAGCGAACACGAGGGACTATTGGCTACCGCCATTGCTTGCAGACCCTGTTCGATTGCTCGGACCGGCGATTGGTATCAGTTTGACCCAGTTGCAGATCGTCAACATCGTGATCGCCTTCTCCGTTATCGCCGTTGGCGAGATGATCATGTTGCGCACGTCCGCAGGGAGAATCTGGCGCGCTGTCAGCGATGAACCCGCAGCCTCGGCGCTCTGCGGCATCGATCCATCGAGAGTAAGGACACAGGCTATCCTGGCGGCCTATGGTGTGTGTGCGCTCGCTGGATTTCTTGCAGCGCTCTACTACGGCAATGTCAGTTTCAACACCGGTATGATCTTCGGCTTGAAAATCCTCTTTATTACTGCCGCCGGAGGATTTTCACGGCCCCTGTACGCGGCATTCGGTGCAGCGGTCATCGGCATCATAGAATCTTTATGGGGTGGATACTTTTCTGTCTTGTGGCGGGATGCGGCCGTATTTTCCCTGCTCGTTTTTGTCCTCGCCACACGCACTAACGTTCAAGAAACCGAGCGCATTTAGCCTTGCAGGCTATGGCCACCGTCGATCGTAATAACCGTCCCCGTAATATAGCTGCTGGCGTCCGAAGCCAGCATCAACACTGCCCCATCAATGTCTTCCGCCTCCCCTAACCGGCGCATGGGATTCTTGCCCTTGAGAAAGCCTTTGGCCGGCCCATCCATGATTGTCTCATTGAGACGGGTCGGAAACCAGCCAGGTGCAATAGCGTTGACCCGGATGCCGTGCGGCGCCCATTCGAGCGCCAGCGACTTAGTCATCTGGGCTACTGCCGCCTTCGACATGGCGTATGCACCTGAACCTTTGAGGGGCGCATCAGCCAGAATGCTTGAGAGATTGATAATGGAGCCGCCAACACCCTTGGCTATCATTCGTTTGGCAGCCTCCTGGGCGATAAAAAATGCACCCTCGACGTTTACTTCGAAGATGTGCCGCAGTTGTTCGCGGGTCGTGGTAAGAGCCCGCTCGATCGTAGCCACACCAGCATTGTTGAACACCACCGTCACGGTTCCAAGGTTTTGCTCCGCCTCGTCAAAAGCGCGCCCGATATCAGCCGCGACCGTGACATCGGCAATGATGTTGAGAATGTTGGATCGATGCGCATTGTCGGGAGCGGGCGTTCGCGAGATCGAAACGACGTTCGCACCATGAGCAGCAAGTACCTGCACCATTCTCAGACCCAGGCCAGAAGAGCCCCCGGTAACCGCAATATTCTTGCCCGCAACAGAAATAGAAGGACTATCCGTCATTGAAAATACCAGTGAACATCGTGCCGAATTGTTGCGTCACTGTTAGACTGCTCCTTGAGAGCTGGCAACAGGCGGCATAAAGAACCCCGGCCTTATGCGGGTCGGGGTCTTCGTTTTCCTTTGGCGACAATGGATCACAGCTTTCCGTTACGTTGCTGCACCATCATGAACGTATCAAAAGTGTATTCCGCAACCTGTGCATACAGGAAATGTTCATTGCGGAATGCCTTGATCGAATTCCAGATTTTCTTGAATGGCTCATTGCTGTCTTCGAGTTGTGCATAGACCCCGTTGGCTGCTTCGAAACAAGCGGTCAGGATCTCGGGGCTAAAGGGCCGCAGTTGCGCACCACCAGCCACGAGACGCTTGATCGCGGCCGGATTTACGTAGTCGTACTTCTGCAACATGTTGGCATCAGTTGCCTGAGCTGCCGTACGGAACAGCGATTGATAAGCTGGAGGAAGGGAATCCCACTTTTGCTTGTTGACCATGAAACTGACGGTCGGGCCACCTTCCCACCAACCGGGGTAATAATAATAGGGCGCAACCTTCTGAAAGCCGAGCTTCTCATCGTCATAGGGTCCAACCCATTCAGCGGCATCGATCGTGCCTTTCTCAAGAGCCGGATAGATATCACCGCCTGCAATCTGCTGTGGCACAACGCCAAGTGTCTCCAGAACTTTGCCGGCAAAGCCGCCAACACGCATCTTGAGGCCCTTGAGATCTTCGACGGTCTTGATCTCCTTGCGGAACCAGCCACCCATCTGTACGCCGGTGTTGCCGCCCGGATAGGCTTGCAGACCCTGTTTGTTGAAGAATTCGTTCATGAGATCGATGCCGCCGCCATGATATTGCCAGGCGTTCATGCCGCGCGCATTGAGCGCAAAGGGCACAGCCGCACCCAGGGCCCAAGTGGGGTCCTTGCCCCAGTAATAATACGCGACGGTGTGGCAAAGTTCGACCGTACCGGCCGCTGCCGCGTCAGCGGCCTGAAGACCAGGAACGATTTCGCCAGCGGCGAATGGCTGGATCGTGAAGTTACCGTCAGTCGCTTCCCTCAAGTACTTCGACAATACTTCGGCGCCGCCGTAAATCGTATCCAATGATTTCGGGAATGACGATGCGCAACGCCAGGTGACCTTCGGCGTTGACTGTGCAATCGCAGGCGCCGCAAGCGTGGTGGCTGCTGCAGCTCCTACCCCGGCAAATCCTGCCTTCGTGATGAACGAACGACGATCCATACATTCTCCTCCAGACTATGATCTTCAATTCTATCGGCCCAGATCACCAGACGATCCTGTCTGGTCCTCCCGATCTCGTGATCACCATACACACTCATCAATTCAAGTCCAGCAGATGAACCTGCAGGCAGAACGACACATTGAAATGGCTGGACGCAAACGTCGAATGCGTCATCGCGCAATATTTTTCACCGCTCGCGTCGGCATTGGAAATGGGGGCAACTTACACTACATTCAGGCGAGGTCTTTTATGGAGTTAACATGATGCGGCAACCTCTCGTCGCCATAACGTCAGATGTACGTACGTTCGAAAATTACACGTGGCACGCAGCCCCGGATCAATATCTTATGGCGGCATACGAAGCGGCTGGCGTTATTCCGTTGATCGTTCCGTCATTTGGCGATGGCCTCGATATTGATGCCATTCTTGACGGTGTCGATGGCGTTCTCATCACCGGGTCGAAATCGAATGTTCATCCAGCTCTCTACGGCGTCGCACCCAGTGAAGCACACGAACCTTACGACCCGGCGCGTGACGCTACGTCGCTTCCGCTGATTCGCAGAGCCATCGAGCGCGGCGTACCACTATTGGCCATATGCCGCGGCATTCAGGAGCTGAACGTAGCCCTTGGCGGTACACTTGCTACCGAGATACAAGAGCTCGACGGGCGCATTGATCACCGCGCGCCGCAATCCGATCAACAGACCGAACGCTTCGCCATTCGTCATCCAGTGCACATCAAGCCGGGATCCTGTCTGGCGAATGTCATGCAAAGCGACGCTATCCAGGTAAACTCCGTACATCGGCAAGCCATCGATCAGCCCGCGCCACAGCTTGACATTGAAGCGGTTGCTGATGACGGCACGATTGAAGCCGTTTCAGTCAAGACTGCCCGCGCGTTTGCTGTTGGCGTTCAGTGGCATCCGGAATACTGGGTAAAGAGTGATAGTCCATCACGGAAGATATTTGCAGCATTTGGCGACGCCGCGCGCGCTCACAAGGCAAGCCGCGAGCGAATGCAGGCGGCGGAGTAATTTAGAACGCGTCAACGCCCTCAGTAGACATCGATAGAATCACAGAACGCGGTTCGACACTGACGTAGGCAAGACCGTCGCCTGGGCTGAATTCCACGATAGTACGACCAAGATTATCGGCAAGATCAATCGTGCCATCTTCGTTGTTGTGCCACGTCCTGGCGTTTGCCAACGGCGGATAGAGATTTCCGCAGCTGTTGTCGATCGTGAGCGCATTATGGCCGGGTGTACCATTTTCCAAAGGAAACGCCTTGCAGCTCGCCCCTCCGCCTGGGCTACTGATGACAAATCTTGGCACATCATGGCTACCCGTGTCCGCTGGTACAGACGCAGTCGTCTGTATGTCGACGTCCGCATCTTCGTCGGAGGTAAAAGTCGCGAAATCGAGGAACATGGCGACTACTGCCACTGCAGTGACGAAGCCGAGACAAGTCGTTTTACCCAGTAACATACTATACTCCACGGGAAACAGACGCCCTGTGAACCTAGTCGCGTAGAATTAATGAAGCGTGAAGCAGCATCCGCATAAGTTAATCTGGCGCGCCGCCGCTATCTCTCTTTTGGCTTTGAGGTCGACTGCCGGATTCGCAATTCCGGCTTGATCAATTCCTGCCGTGCATGCGTATCGGCACCGTTGAGCTGATCGAGCAGAGCCCTCGCTGCTCGCTGTCCCACTTCGCGCTGGCCGTTCCACACAGTTGTCAAAGCCGGCGTAGCGATTGCAGCCTCTTCAAGGTCGTCGTACCCGGTAACGGAAATATCGACGCCTGCAACCAATCCGGCGCGAGCAATGCCATTCATCATGCCGATCGCCGAAAGATCATTCCAGCAGACCGCAGCAGTCGGATGATCCTTCAAGGCGAGAAACTGAGGTGCGGCGTCAAAGCCGGCTTGTTTGGTTCGCGGGCCTGGGATGCGCCACTCCGGTTTCGCCTCTAGGCCCGCTTTTTCCATTGCATGAAGATAGCCTTCGTAACGATCGCGTCCCGTGGATGTCTGGTCGGTGCCGCCCACCATGGCAATGCGTGTATGTCCCAGGGAAATAAGGTGGTTTGTGGCAAGGCCAATGCCATAAGCATCATCCCCGCGGAAGACCGGTACATTGGCATCCTTGACGGTTCGGGCGATCAGCACAACCGGCAATCCATTTTCCTCCGCCATGCGAATATCTTCCGCCGGGGTACCGATAGCCGGGGACATAATTACACCATCTCCCCCGAGTTGCAGCACTGTATCTATGAATGTCCGTTGCTTATCCAACTGATCATAGTGATTGGATAAAATGAATGTCTGGCCGGAACGATCTAGTTCGCCCTCGATTGCACGCAATATTTCTGCAAAGAACGGGTTCATGATGTCGTGGACCACGACACCCACAATGCCCGACCGCGAAGTGCGAAGGCTTGCGGCGCGCCGGTTATAAATGTAACCGATAGCGCGAGCGTGTTCTTTTATCTTCTCACGCGTCTGATCGGCCACGAGCGGACTATCTCGCAAAGCCAGCGATACGGTTGCTGTAGACACTTTCAGCGCGTCGGC
This sequence comes from Phyllobacterium trifolii, assembly GCF_014192095.1. Classification (GTDB taxonomy): domain Bacteria; phylum Pseudomonadota; class Alphaproteobacteria; order Rhizobiales; family Rhizobiaceae; genus Phyllobacterium; species Phyllobacterium trifolii. The sequence continues at coordinate 5,702 of NZ_JACHXN010000045.1, read as the reverse complement.
AATAGTCGATAGCTTAATTTTCTGCGCCAAAAAAACCGCCTCCCCACAGTATCATCAAATAAGCCACGTTATGGTACTCGGCGTTATGCCATTGCAATCAAATAAATCAAAGTCCTTTCAAGCCCGCCGCCCGCGACTGTCGTTCGCGGTGCACGACGTAAAGACCACTGCCAATGATAACAACCGCACCACAGAGCGTATATGCGTCCGGAAATTGGTTGAAAAACAGATATCCGAACGCCAGCATCCAGATGATTTGCAGGAACGGATAGGGCGCTAGCGCAGCCGTCGTCGCTCTTCTGTAAGCCAGGATGATCAGATAATGGCCAAGACCGCCAAAAAAACCGAGTATCAGCAGTAGAACAATCTGAAACGGTGTATCCGGAATGACTGCCTGCATCACCGCAGGTGACATCAATATAGCTGGGGCAAGAGCAGAAAAGAAAATCAGGCTCTCCGGCGATTCCGTTACCGCCATACGGCGCGTCAAAAGAACGTATAGCGAATAGCTTAGCATCGCAGCGATCGAATAAGGCAATCCGGGATTGAACGCGCCAAATCCTGGGCGGGCAATGATCAGCACTCCTATGAATGCGACGATAATGGCTGCCCACCGCCTCCACCCTGCCCATTCGCCGAGCAGGGGACCTGCCAAAGCTGCGATTACCATTGGCGCTGCAAAGGTTATGGTGATCGTCTCGCCGAGTTGCATCGTCTGCAACGCATAAAAGTTGAAATATGTTGAGCCAAACAAACAAAGCCCACGCAGGAATTGAAGGGGGATGTTGCGAACCTTGAAGAGCCGCGGATTTGACCAGGCTCGAAAGAAGATCAGCGCCAGGATCGCGTGTTCCACAAACCGCATCCAGGAAATGAACGCCGTGGGAATACCAGACAGAACCAGATATTTAGCACTGGAATCGAGACATGAGAACAGAAAGCCGGCGGCAAAAATATAGAAAATGGCGGCAGCCGGCGCGACTTCCTGCGAGGACGGGAGAGGTGGTGACAACAGGTTTACCAATCAGGCGGGAAGGAACTGCCCACATGATAACAAGTTCATGCGTTTTGTAACCGCCAATTGAAAAAACTTTTACCTATCGTCTATTCGTCGTCGGCATCATCATCGTCGTGATCGTCATCGGGGGCGGTTTGGCGTAAAAGTTCCGCTGCTGATAGATTGATCTCAAGCCGCGAAAGCATTTTTACAAAGGCCTTGCGCTCTTTCTTGTCAAACCCCTTCATCGCGTCCTTTTCAGTCTTGCGAATGGACTTCTCGATTGATTTGATTGCCTCATTACCGGTATCTGTCAGGAAAATATGGGCTTGACGCTGGTCTGTCGTGGACCCTTCTTTCTTGACGAAACCTTGTGTTTGCAGGCGGGAGATCGTCTTGGTAATTGTTGGCGGGCGCACACCAAGGCGTTTGGCGAGAACGCTCGGCGATAGACCATCTTCGTGGGCCAGTTGCAGCATCACCGCATCCTGCCCTGCATAGAAGCCATGGCCAAGCAATCGGGTGGCCAGCGCCGTCCGCGTCAATCTTGCGGTCGATTGCAGACGATGAAGAATGAGGGGTTTACGATCCTTGACCATTCAAACTCCTGCTTGCACATCACGTATTGACCAGTTGATGATAAGGCGGCTAGTTCTTGTTGTGGGGGTAGTTAACAGACGAACATTATGCGCTGACACAGCCATTACAATAGCAAATCCAAAACCGAATGAGCAAATCGACCTGGATTGACCCATTCCTTGCACAGCAAACCCGCGTTACAATTCTTATATGACAATCTGATGAAATTTGCCGACGAATTTGTGCGTGGTGCCAAATAAGGCTGTAAAACTGCAATCGAACGTGACTATCTTTCACCGGTCACACCGACCGGATCAAATAGGACGAATGAGCCGGAAATGCCGAAGCAAGCGACGATTGCCCTCCTTCCTCTCGGTGCGCATGAGCAGCATGGCCCGCATTTGCCCTATGAAACCGATACGCTTATCGCTGCAGGTCTGGTCGATCGGCTTAAGGATGCCCTCCCACAGGCGTTATCGGTCGATTTTTTACCTGTCGAACGGGTTGGCTACTCCATCGAACACATGGGTATTGCCGGTACCCGGACATTGACCTTTAACGAGGCGGTAAATCGCTGGATCAGCATCGGCGAAAGGGTAGCGCGGCGGGGCATATCGAAGCTGGTCCTTCTGAATGCCCATGGCGGCAACGCCCCGCTCATGACGATCGTCGCTACGGAATTGCGGGTTCGTTTCAATATGCTTGCTGTGACAACAAGCTGGACCCGATTTGGTTTGCCGGATGGCCTGATGTTACCCGAAGACAAAGCACTCGATATCCATGGTGGATTCATCGAGACTTCGGTGATGCTCGCGTTGCATCCCGAGCTTGTGGATATGACCAAAGCAAGAAACTTCGGTTCCAATCAACGCCACTACGCCGAAACCTACAAACACCTGCGTGCTTATGGCCCACATGCTTTTGGCTGGAAAATGACGGATCTGAACAAGGAGGGCGTAGCGGGCAACGCAGCTCTCGCTACTGCAGAAGCTGGCGAAGAAATTATCGCTCACAGTGTGAAAGGTCTTGTGGAATTGCTCGAAGACGTCGGCAGGTTCGATTGCTCTGTCCTCAGCTGATGCACCTCAATCGGATTGATGCACTCATTCACGCATTTGAACGCTATAGGTGTGGCAAAAACTGATCTGATCACCTATATCGTGGGTCTATCCATTCAAAGAGGCACACGATGAGTGAAGCTCAGACGAAGTCTATGGCAGCGGAAGCTGCACGTCCCGCCCAGATCCCGGTGACAGTCCTGACTGGTTATCTTGGCTCAGGAAAAACAACACTTCTCAACCGCATCCTGAGTGAAGATCACGGCAAGCGGTATGCTGTCATCGTCAACGAATTTGGCGAGATCGGTATCGACAACGATCTGATCGTCGAATCGGACGAAGAAATTTATGAAATGAACAATGGCTGCATATGCTGCACCGTACGCGGCGACTTGATCCGCGTGGTGGAGGGCCTGATGCGCCGTCCCGGGCGGTTCGATGCCATTATCGTCGAGACGACAGGGCTTGCCGATCCCGTGCCGGTTGCCCAGACTTTCTTCATGGATGACGACGTCCGCAGCAAAACGATGCTCGATGCGGTGGTTGCATTGGTCGATGCCAAGCATCTGCCACTGCGTCTAAAAGACAGCCGCGAGGCGGAGGACCAGATCGCTTTTGCCGACGTCGTGCTTCTGAATAAAGCCGACCTCGTAACTGCAGAAGAGCTTGCTGCGGTTGAGGCGACTGTCCGCGCCATAAATCCGCATGCGGTCATTCACCGGACCGAACGGGCCGACATTGATTTGTCTCGCGTTCTCGATCGCGGCGCTTTCGATCTGGCGCGGGCCCTGGAAAGTGATCCGCATTTCCTCGATCACGATCATCCAGATCATGAATGCGACCCCGATTGCGATCACGATCACGAACATCATCACCACCACGATCATGGACACGACCACCAGGGGCACGACCATCATCACCACGATCATGCATCCCCTATACATGACGTAACGGTTCAGTCCGTCTCGCTTCGGACAGGTGAGCTCAACGCAGACAAATTCTTCCCATGGATTCAAAAGATCACACAGGAGCAGGGGCCGAATATTCTTCGGCTGAAGGGCATTCTGGCGTTCAAGAATGATCATGAACGCTATGTTATCCAGGGTGTGCACATGATCATCGAAGGTGACCATCAGCGTGCTTGGAAGGACGGCGAAAAACATGAGAGCCGTCTCGTATTTATCGGCCGGGAACTCGACCATGATGCATTGAAATCCGGCCTCGAAAGCTGTCTTGCCTAATGCCGACCATCGCCCCGCTTGATCTTGCCGGCCATTGCATTGACGCACGCTTTATCCGGGATGTTCCTTTCTTTGCGTTGGCCGATGGGACCATACACCGCCTCGACAATGGTCATAAGGTCACTGAAGCCCATGACGGGTTGCTTTGTGCAGTGCCTTCGTTTGACGGCAGGTCCCTCCTGACCGGCGGCGAGGATGGCCGAATCTGTGCGACTGACTTGAACGGCCAAGCGAAAGAGCTAAGCCTCATCCCGCGCAAATGGATGACGGCCTTGGCTGCAGCGCCGAATGGTGCAATTGCCTTTGCGTCCGGTCGGTCGGCGTGGGTAAGGTCGGCCGATGGTACAGTTCGCGAAATTCTGCATGAGCGCAGTGTCGAAGGTGTAGCCTTTGCCCCCAAGGGATTTCGATTGGCTGTCGCCCGTTATAATGGCGTGACCCTGCATTGGCCGGCAACGAGCGGCGCTCCGACCGAGCTTGAATGGAAAGGTGCGCACGTCTCCGTCATTTTTTCCCCGGACAATCGTTTTCTCGTCACCTCGATGCAAGAGAATGCTCTGCATGGCTGGCGTCTTGAGGACAATCGCCATATGCGCATGACCGGTTATCCCAACAAGGTGAAGAGCTGGTCCTGGAGCGCGAAAGGCAAATGGCTGGCCACATCGGGTGCACCCGCCGCTATCATTTGGCCGTTTTCCGGAAAAGATGGCCCGATGGGCAAGGCACCTCTTGAGCTTGGAACGCGCGGCGATAACCTGGTCACCGCTGTTGCCTGCCATCCGGTTGAAGACATCGTGGCGATCGGCTACTCGGATGGGATGATTTTGGTCGGCCGTTTCGGCGATCAGAAAGAAGTTCTCTTGCGCCGTGGTGGTAAAAGCGCGATGTCCTCGATGAACTGGGACACAAGCGGGCACAGATTGGTATTCGGCACAGAAGCTGGTGATTGTGGGGTAATCGATATTACCGCATGAGCAATAAGGCCGCCGGCCGCCTCACGCGACATCCTGACTGCTGGACTTGTTCTCTTTTCGTTCTATAATTGAGGCATGCAATATGTTATGGATTTTGGAATCCCGAGCCCCCTCGTCATTGTCCATGATCGATTGAAGGCACATTATGGACGGGATTGGCCTGTTTCAATTCGCTCAGATCCGATAGATCACCTTGTTTTTGCCATGACGAGCCAACCGGACCCTCGGCAAGGTATCCGTGGATGCATTCTGCAAACTTCGGGCAGCATTTCAACCGTGGGATTTGATGACTAAGGCTCCCTATGAGGAGGTCCATACCTGTATTCAAAACATCACTTATGCCGATACGTATGCCAATTTCATTCCAGCGGCTCTTCGCCTGATTAAAGAGAAAGAAGGCACGCTTAACCTCGATTTCCTAAAGGGATGGACTGTTCCAAAAGCTCAAGCATGGCTTGAGAAGCTACCTGGCGTCGGGCCCAAAATCAGCGCTTATGTTTTGAATACCAGCAGATTGCGTATGCCCGCCCTTATTGTCGATACGCATCACTGGCGCGTCGCAAAGCTTCTTGGCCTCATCAACCATGATACGCCGTTTGAAAAAGCTGCTTCGTGCTTCGAAAGGCAAATTCCGAACACATGGACAGCCAAAGATCGGGAAGACCATCATTTTATGATCAAGCAAATCGGTTTGGACTTCTGCAAGGACGGTGACCTGCTCCCCTTTGTGTCCGCATTTATAAGTTAGCTCTGTTCTGGATTTGACGTGCTACCCGTCTTTAGGCCACCCGGAGCTGGAATTTTCCGGGGTTAAGGCTCATGCCGGCGGATGAGCCGATGAGCCGTTTATGAG
>NZ_JACHXN010000044.1 GCF_014192095.1 Phyllobacterium trifolii | reverse complement strand
TCTATCTTAGAATTGTGACTGGTCATAATGGGCACATTACCTCGCACACTTATTAAGTGGGAGATCCTGTCCGGATATTTATGGGGCCATTACACAATAAAAATCAGGTTGTCGTCACGACCAAGACATTCTTTGTCGACAAGTATTTCCGCACGGGCTGGGGCGCAACGCGTTCGTCGGTCAGCGGACTTTGTCTTATCGGGAGCCTTGGATCAATTCGACAATGGTAGTATATGCCTCCTGTACTGCCGCGATCATCACAGGGCACAGTGCTTGGGAAATAGGCCGCCGTTTTAAAACCGACAGATGCCAAACGCAGTATTCTCAGCAGATGATAACGCCGACAATGTGCGATCCCGTTACCGCCTTCGAGGCGGACGATGCATGGTGGCGGCATTGCCGCTTTCCGCAAGCCTGCATGGCCCATTGGACACTGTTTCAATTGCTCTACTCGCGCCCCTCAATCAGGTGGGCGGTCGCAGCACCACCGGAGACGGAGTTGCAACTGCACCGGTCTCCGGTTCGTTTCCCTTGGCTTTGTCTTCCATCACGATCTTATGACCACGTGCGTCGCTTGTGCCGCCAGATACGCCGACCTACCTTGTCGGTGGCATTGCCCTGTCGCCGTTTAGGTGTAGCCTTCTGAACAATTCCAACCCTTCGGCGGAGATTCGAGATGCAGCTTGGTATGATTGGACTGGGGCGTATGGGCAGCAACATGGCGCAGCGCCTGATGAAGCATGGTCACGACTGTGTCGTTTACGACACGCGCGCCGAGAGCATGGTGGAGTTGCAGAGCCTCGGCGCCAAGGGCAGCACGTCGCTGCAGGAGTTTGTCTCTACGCTGACAAAGCCGCGCGCTGTCTGGCTGATGCTGCCGGCCGCAGTCGTCGACAAGGTTCTGGCACAATTGGTTCCGCTGCTCGACAAGGACGATATCGTCATCGATGGCGGCAATTCTTACTATCACGATGACATCCGCCGCAGCGGCGAGCTAAAATCCAGCGGCATCCACTATGTCGATGTCGGCACGAGCGGCGGTATATTTGGCTTTGAGCGCGGCTATTGCCTGATGATAGGCGGCGAAAAGGATATCGTTCAACACCTCTCCCCGATCTTTGCCGCCCTTGCTCCTGGCAAAGGCAATGTACCCGAAACACCGAGCCGTCTGGAGAACCCGGTCGCCGGCAGCACGGCCGATCAGGGTTACTTGCATTGCGGGCCGCATGGTGCCGGACATTTCGTCAAGATGGTCCATAATGGCATCGAATACGGATTGATGGCTGCCTATGCGGAAGGCCTCAACATTCTGCGCAATGCGGATATCGGCCTGCGCTCGCATGAGGTCGATGCCGAAACAACGCCGTTGCAGAACCCCGAGCATTACCAGTACGAGTTCAATCTGCCCGACATTGCCGAAGTATGGCGTCGCGGCAGCGTTGTCAGTTCCTGGCTTCTCGACCTCACAGCCGATGCCTTGCACGGCGATCCGGCGCTCGCGAGCTATGAGGGGCGCGTCTCGGATTCGGGCGAAGGCCGCTGGACCGTCATGGCCGCGATCGACGAGGCCATACCGACGCCCGTTCTCAGCGCTGCCTTGCAGGAACGCTTCTCTTCGCGCGGCAATGCCGACTTCGCCAACAAGATCCTGTCCGCCATGCGACGTGAATTTGGCGGACACGTGGAAAAACAGGCGCCGAAACCGGCTGGGTAATCCCGCCCGCCGGACGCCTGTGCATACAGGAGTACAAAGTCATGGATATGAAAATGCTGAAATCGACCCTTCCGATATTGGCTCTGGCCGCTGGCGTGGCGATGGCGCTGCCGCTGGAGGCCAGCGCCCAAAGCATGATGAAGAAGGGTCAGTCAACCATGACGACGAAGGCTTCCAACAGGGCCAATGTCCGTGGGACAATCGAGAGCTTCAACGACACATCCATCGTCGTGAAAACGCGCGAGGGACCGGACGCAACGGTCACCTTGAGTGATGGCTGGGTTGTCGGCGGTGTCGCCAAAGCTTCGCTGGATGACATCAAGAAGGGCGATTTCGTCGGGATAACCAACGTGCCTAAAAGCGAAGGGGGCAACAGCGCGCTTGAGGTGGTGATCTTTCCGGCCGCGCTCAAGGGCACAGGCGAAGGCGACCGTCCATGGGATCTGAAGCCGAATAGCAGCATGACAAACGCCACGGTCGCCGATGCGGTCAAGGACGTCGATGGCCGCACCCTCACAGTCACTTATCGTGGCGGCGAAAAGAAGATTGCTGTTCCTGACGGCACGCCGATCGTTACCCTTGCACAGGCCACAAAGGACGATCTGAAGCCAGGCGCTACCGTCTTCGTCGCCGCCGAGAAGGGCAGCGATGGTACCCTCACCTCGAAGCGCGTCGTCGTCGGTACGAACGGCGTCGTTCCACCCATGTAACCAGAAGAAAATATCCCGGAAACAGCACGGCTTCCGGGATATGCACTCAATGGTGAGCGCCAATTTCGCTGTCGAGATGCGCCATTTGCACTTCGGCATAGCGCGTCCCGGCGGCGGCGCCTTTGGGCACTGCATTCTCGATAGCGCTCAGGTCTTCGCTTGTAAGCTTGATGTCGAGTGCGCCCAGCGCTTCGCTCAACCGGTCGCGGCGTCGCGCACCAATCACCGGTATGATGTCCTCGCCCTTCGCCGCGACCCAGGCAATGGCGATCTGCGCCACCGTCACGCCCTTGCTGGCCGCAATCCTCTGCAGCGCCTCGACCAACGCGAGGTTCTTGTCGACATTGTCGCCTTGAAACCGCGGGCTGTGCGTGCGGTAATCTTTTGGATCCGTGTTACCCTTTTTCCAATGCCCGCTGATGAGACCACGTGAAAGCACGCCGTAGGCGGTGATACCGATCCCGAGCTCGCGGCAGGTCTCAAGAATACCATCTTCGATGCCGCGCGAAATCAGCGAATACTCGATCTGCAGGTCGACGATTGGGTGGACGGCTGCGGCCTTCCGGATGGTGGCCGAACCGACCTCGGACAGGCCGATATGCTTGACATATCCAGCCTTGACCATGTCGGCGATCGCACCAACCGTATCTTCGATCGGCACATTGGGATCGAGTCTCGCCGGCCGATATATGTCGATATAGTCGACACCCAGGCGCTGCAGTGAATAGGCGAGGAAATTCTTGGTCGCTTGCGGCCTGGCATCAAAGCCGGACCAACCGCCCGCGGGATCGCGAAGTCCGCCATATTTGACGCTGATCACCACGTCTTCACGCTTCTTGCCCTTCAAGGCCTCCGCAATCAGTAGCTCATTGTGGCCTTGGCCGTAGAAATCCCCCGTATCGAGAAGATTGATCCCTGCATCAAGCGAAGCGTGGATTGTCGCGATACTCTCGGCGCGATCGGAGGGTCCATAAATACCCGACATGCCCATGCAGCCGAGACCGATTTCGGAAACGCTCGGTCCGGTTTTTCCAAGTTGACGATATTGCATATTCTAACTCCGATTTTTCAACGTCCCGATCAATATAAAACAACTATGTTTGTGCGATAATCCCGTCTATTGTGTATGGGTTGTTCGGAAAAATGCACAATGATTGAGCCTGACCTATCCGACCTTAGTGCTTTGGTAGCTGTCGCGCGCACGCGCAGTTTCCGCGCGGCGGCGGCGATTCGCGGTGTGTCGGCGTCGTCCTTGAGTGAAGCCATCCGCCGGCTGGAAGCGCGTGTCGGCGTACGATTGCTCAACCGCACGACCCGCAGCATCACGCCCACAGAGGCCGGGACGCAGTTGCTCGAACGCCTTGACCCGGCGCTCGGCGAAATTGCCGGAGCGCTCGATGCTCTCAACAGCTTTCGCGACAGCCCTACCGGCACGCTCAAGCTCAATGTGCCGGTCATCGTGGCACAAAAGATCCTGCCGCCTATCGTCAACCGGTTCCTTGCAGCATATCCCGGAATCACGCTGGAGATTTCAGCGATAGACACCTTCATCGATGTGTTGGCAGCAGGCTTCGATGCCGGGATCCGCTACGACGAAAGCATCGAGCGCGATATGATCGCAATCCCGATAGGCCCCCGCACCCAGCGCTTCATGGTCGCGGCAGCACCATCGTACCTCACAAAAAGCGGCAGGCTCGAGCATCCACACGATCTCATCCATCACGCTTGCATACGTCACCGATTTGCCAGCGGCGTGGTTCCAAACTGGGAATTCGAGCGAAACGGCAAGCTGTTAAAAATCGCGCCCAAAGGTCCGCTTATTGCCTCGACTGCGGACATCGGGATTGGCGCTGCCATTGCCGGTATCGGGCTGATCTATACGTTTGAGGAATACTTGAGCCCGGCCATCGCCAGCGGCCAGCTTGTCCCTGTGCTTGACCCCTGGTGGCAGAGTTTTACAGGCCCGCGCCTCTACTATCCGAGCCGCAGGCATATGCCTGCGCCGCTCCGAGCTTTTGTGGATTTCATCAAGAATACGGAACATCCCCAAGTTCAAGCCTAGATCTCTTGCATCCACCGGGCGACTATGCCATGACGCGCGCTCCCCATTCGAGGCGGTGCTTTGCGCTGCACTTCATAGATTTTCGGCCTCTCACTTTCCGGTACACAAGGAGCGCTGCCATGGCTCAGGCGCTGGGTTTCGACTTTGGCACCACAAATACGGTTATGGCCTTGGCCGATGGATCGTCGACCCGCTCACTGGCCTTCACCAGTGCGGTCGGCACCGCCGACGGCATGCGAACCGCCTTGTCGTTCATGAAAGATCCCCTCGCAGGCGCATCCGCTTTGAAAGTCGAGGCCGGACATGCTGCCATCCGGCAGTTTATCGACCATCCCGGCGAATGCCGTTTCCTGCAATCCATCAAGACTTTTGCCGCAAGTGCGCTGTTCCAGGGCACTTTGATCTTCGCCAAGCGCCAGACTTTCGAAGACCTGATGGAAATATTTCTGCGGCGCCTCAAGGTCTATGCAGACGACAGCTGGCCTTCGGATATCACGCGTGTGGTCACCGGACGCCCCGTACATTTCGCCGGTGCAAATCCAGATCCGGCGCTGGCGACCGAGCGCTACAACGAAGCATTGACGCGCTTTGGATTTCCGGAAATCCACTTCGTCTATGAGCCGGTCGCGGCAGCATTCTACTTCGCCCAAAACCTCAAAGCCGACGCGACAGTACTGGTTGCAGATTTCGGTGGCGGCACGACCGACTATTCAATCATTCGCTTCGAAACATCCGCTGGCAAGCTCAGCGCGACGCCGATTGGCCATTCTGGCGTTGGCGTTGCCGGAGATCATTTCGATTACCGCATGATCGATCAGATCGTCGCGCCACAGATCGGCAAAGGCAGCTTGTTTCGAAGCTTCGACAAGACGCTCGAAGTCCCCGCCTCGTGGTATGCCAATTTCGGGCGCTGGAACCAGCTTTCGATCTTCAAGACCTCGCGCGAGTTTGCCGCTTTGAAAAAACTCGTCCGTGACAGCCTTGAGCCGGACAAGCTGGAGATTTTTGTTGATCTGGTCGACCACGACGAAGGGTATCCGCTCTATCAGGCCGTGTCTGCCACCAAGATAGCGCTTTCATCGGCAGACGAAGCGGCGTTCGACTTTGCACCGCTAGGGCGCGGCGGCCACAAGACTATCCGCCGTTCCGACTTCGAAGGCTGGATTGCCAGCGATCTGGCACGTATCGAAGGCGCGCTTGATGATGTGCTCGAAAAGACGAAGACCTCTCCTGCCCATATCGACAAGATATTCCTGACCGGAGGTACATCCTTCGTTCCGGCAGTCCGTCGCATTTTTACCGAGCGGTTCGACCGTGATCGAATCGAGAGCGGCGGCGAACTTCTGTCGATCGCTCACGGCCTTGCGCTGATCGGCGAGCGCGACGACATCAAGCAGTGGACCGCTTAGTCTCAAATTCTTGAGGGATGACAATACGGTCGCAAGGGTCTATCGAACAGTTTCAAGAATGCGTTTGGAAACGGGACTATGAAAGAAGCGATTACGCTCAAGCAACTGACGGCAGCCATCGGAACTGAAATTGGCTGTTCGGAATGGCGCGTCGTCAGCCAGGACATGATCAACCTGTTCGCTGACGCAACCGATGATCATCAGTTCATTCATACCGATCCGGAGCGCGCCGCGGAAACGCCCTTTGGCGGCACCATCGCCCATGGTTTTCTGACGATCTCGCTGCTGTCGACATTGGCCTATGAGGCGCTCCCGATGATTGAAGGTGCGACCATGGGCATCAACTACGGTTTCGACAAAGTGCGCTTCATGGCGCCGGTAAAATCCGGCAAGCGCGTACGTGCCCGCTTCAAGCTCGTGGATGCCGATATCCGCCCTTCGGGCCGTGTTCTCAACAATTATGAAGTGACGCTTGAGATCGAAAACTCCCTCAAGCCCGCGCTCGTCGCCAATTGGCTGACTATCGCGGTTCTGGAACATCCGCCGGAAATGGACTGAACAGGTTCAGGTAAGGCCGCCGGCTGCATCAAGCGGCGCACCACTTTCCCGATAGGTCGTCACAAGGTCCCTGAATTCGAACGGGCCCTGCACGAACATCCCCATATCGTAAGGATTGCGGATTTGTGCGCCCTTCAGAAACAACAAGTGCATCTTGAAGAAATTGGCCTTCGCACGAGCATAGCGTGTAGCACTGTGAATATTCTTGAAACGGACTTGGCGGATGATCGGCTGGTCGAGCGGGGTTATTCCAAGGGCAGCTGCGGGATCCGACTTATAGAAATGAATGATATCGGTGATGGTCTGAAACTCGGCCCAAAGCACCGGCGTTTCCTGAAAGACGACCCTTGCATCTTCGCGCAAGCTCGTCGCCCGCGGGTGAAAGGCGATCATCAGCAGGCATGAGCCTGCGGCCAGCAGCGACACGGGCTTTTGTTTTAGAAGTTGCGGGTTGCTGCGCCAGACATCGGCTATGGCCTCCATGGCAGGAACCGTCCCAAGGCTATGCGCAACGATCACAACCTCATCGGCATCACTCGTTTGCAATTTACGCACGAGATGCTCCGCAAACTCGCGTCTGCGTTGCAACAGTCTCGGATTGCGGTGGTGAATACGGTCGGATGCGGCGGTCCAATCATCTAGCAAATAGGAGAAGAACACCTTGTCGCCTGGCCAACGGACCAGCAGCCGGCCGAAGAGCAATGCCAGTGGTGTTGTCCAGATCAGATGTAGTGCGTTGAACCCGCCCACCAGTGGCAACAGGCCAAGGCAGATTATCACCAGCGTGACGAAGCAGGCGAAGGCAAACGGCCAAAGAAAGAAGATGCAAAACCGCCAACTCGTCCAAAGATAGCGAAAGAACGTACCACTCAAGATGATATCGAGGAATGCCATGAGCCCCGTGGCAAAACGCGTCGCCACGTTTCTCGCAGCGTAGGTGTCGAAAATATCGGCGCTGCCATATTGGCAGAATTCCGTTTCGGTCTGCCAATTTGCGCCAGTGGTTTCGATATGCATCGAAGCGATGTTTGGCCCCTCGGCCAGCATCGGTCCGGTCTTCGTCTCCGTGTGCCAGAGCCGGCTGAAATCAGCAGAGCTGTTCAAATATCGGCCGCGCACCTTGTCAGGATGCAACCCTTCATAACCGGTAAAATTGATAACCAGACGCTTTCTAACAGCCATCACGATTCTCTATGCGAAGAGACCGCGTAAGACTGCAGCCACCGGGCATCTCATTGGGGCGAACGGCGCGCAATTGTGGTGGGCCGTCCAAAGTTGAGCGCCACTAGCATATAATCGCTACGGTTTGTACTGCCCTGCCCAGTTATCTTCTGCCAAGATAGTGTTGTCCGGATGGCAATGCTGCTGTGCGTGGTTCGACAAGCTCACCATGAGGGAGGTGGGTTGATTGCAGGGAGCCAGAAACAGCAACGTTGATGCCTGTCGCGACGTGGCCGGTTATCGTGCAGCCCACCCAATTCCCTCATGGTGAGCTTGTCGAACCACGCACAGCAGCATTGCCATCCGGTAAATCAGCAGCCTTGCAGGCACCCCGATCAAACCTTCAGACAAAAATAATCGTGGCTACTTATCCAACACCTTCAAACCTGAGCTATCCTATGCCCGTCCTTTCCATGGGGAGCTGCTTCCGGAGCCGTTCGAAAGTGGGGAAGGACGGCGTGTCAGCAGGCGGGCAACGGACCCAAGCGCTGGCCGACCTGTTCGTCTTCGGAGGTCAATCTGCGCATTTTAGGCAGATATTGCCTCTGTTGTTGACGCCAACGCCAATCGTGCGGACACTGCACCGACGGCGACGATGGGTCCGGACTAGGTGTTCATCCACTCGCCCCGCGGAACAAGCAGAAGCTGGCCGGCAGGGGGAAAACGTTAGCGGGCGGTCTTCGGATCGCACTACTTATCTACCAAGACGCGCTTCGACGACCGCCCGTCTTCCCACAATGCAAAGCAATGGCCAGACGCAAAAGCGGGCGTGGCAAGGGGAAAGCACACCCGGTTCTTTGACAAAATCAGAAATGCGCTAGATGGCAACGTCTCGTGCGGATTCCTGCAGAAATGCATAGGCGTAATTCGAGAAAGACCGCCAGCACTCGACGCGGAAAGCGTCCTCGCCTGTCCGCCACAAGACGATCTCGATCTTGCCGAGTACTGTCCGCGACGCAGCCCCTACGGGGAAAGCCTTCAGCGACAAGTCCTGCGGGCAACCTCCATTGACCACAGCAGCGGCGCCCTTGCCAGCCACGATGATCCCGACATTGCGATGTGAAATGTCGACCGCCGAATGCAGGACTTTCACCTTGGCAAGATCGGCAATAACACCACTATCGGCATCGTCGATGATCAGCCATTCGTCCGGGCCAAGCCAGAGTGCTGCCCGCCCGCCATTGGACGCGGAAGTCTTCGGCTTCATGGGCAATGTTATACCCAGCGCCTTGGACAGCGCGCTAACCGTATTATCCTTGGCGCGAAGCGAAACACGGGTCGCGTTGTCCGCCAAGGTGACCGAGACGGAAGCGACATCCAGCTGGCCCGCCTGCAGCGGATGACGTCGTGTTGCCTGGACGATCTCAACCATTCAAGCGCTCCCCCTTCTCATCGAAAAATACGGTGCTGGTGACTTCAACTTCGATCACGCCATTCGGCATTGGTACGTAGAGGGTTTCGCCAAGTCGCTTTGATCCGTCGATCACCAGCGCCAAAGCAATGGAGCGGCCGCAATTTTCCGACCAATAGGACGACGTCACATGACCGATCATGGTCATTGGTACCGGCTGGTTCGGGTTAGCGACAATTTGCGCGCCCTCTTCCAAAACCGTCGTCGGATCAACCGTTTTCAGACCGACAAGCTGTTTGCGGCCGTTGGCCACCAGGTCTCGCCGCAAAAGGCCGCGAATGCCCACATAGTCCGTCTTGTTCTTGCCGATGGCCCAGGTCAGCCCGGCATCCTGCGGTGTGACGGTTCCGTCCGTATCCTGGCCAACGATGATATAGCCCTTCTCGGCCCGCAGGATATGCATCGCTTCGGTGCCATAGGGCGTCAGGCCCAAAGGCTTGCCGCGTTCGTAGACGGCCTCCCAGACGGCCCGGCCATAGTCGGACGGCACGTTGATTTCATAACCCGTCTCGCCAGTAAACGACATGCGGAACAGTCGTGTCGGCACACCGCAGATGGTGCCCTCGCGCACACTCATGTGCGGCATGGCCTCGTTGGACATATCGATACCTTCGACCAGCGGTGCTATGATCTCGCGGGCCTTCGGGCCTTGCACGGCAATCACGGCCCATTGCTCGGTCGTCGAAGTCAGCCAGACATCAAGATGCGGAAATTCGGTCTGGAGATAGTCTTCCATATGATGCATGACGCGCGGCGCACCGCCCGTTGTCGTTGTCACATGAAAACGGTCTTCGGCCAGCCGCCCGACAACGCCGTCATCGTAGATGAAGCCATCCTCACGCAGCATGATGCCATAGCGCAGGCGCCCGACACCGAGCTTTTCCCAAGGATTGGTATAAAGCAGCTCCAGGAACTTCGCAGAATCCGGCCCGACCACTTCGATCTTGCCGAGCGTTGATGCATCGAAGATGCCAGCCTGATTACGCACGGCAACACATTCGCGATTGACCGCAGTGTGCATGTCTTCGCCCGCCTGCGGGTAGTACCAGGCACGCTTCCATTGACCGACGTCCTCGAAAGCAGCACCCTGCGTCTGGTGCCAGCCGTGAATAGGCGTGCGGCGTGTCGGATCGAACAGATCATGACGGGCGTGATTGACAATCGCGCCAAAGGTAACCGGCGTGAACGGAGCGCGGAACGTCGTCAAACCCACCGCCGGGATCGGCCGGTTCAGGGCCTCGGCGGCGATCGCGAGGCCATGCAGGTTCGAAGTTTTGCCCTGATCGGTCGCCATGCCATTGGTGGTAAAGCGCTTGACATGCTCGATCGAGTGCATGCCCTCACGTACTGCAAGCCGCACATCCTTGGCCGTAACGTCGTTCTGGAAGTCGACGAAAGCCTTGACGGTTGTGTCGGCTCCGGCGCCAGGCGCCGAGCCGATCATGCCGCCGATCCAATTGGTGCCGCCGGTTGCGACGATAGCCTTGCCCTTGCCTCCGCCCGCTGCGAAAGCCTCGTCCAACGTTGCCTGCAAACCGTCGGTTCCATTGCAGGCTCCTATCGAAACGCATTCCTGCGCGTAGGTGCCCGGCAGGAAGCGCTCGTTTGCCGCATCCCAGGCGACCTTGCCGCGAGACTGCGAAAACAGATGCACCGACGGCGTCCAGCCGCCGGACATGATCAACGCATCGACGGCGACCTTGCGTTCGCTACCGCCCCTCGTCGGCTGGATCGAAATGGACGACACCCGCCGCTTGCCACCGGCACTGAAAACGGCGTGGCCCGTCAGGACTTCGATATCGAGCGAGCGGGCAGCATCCACGACGGCCGGCGTTGGATTGTCGCGCGTATCCACGATAACGGGCACGTCGATACCGGCCCGCTTGAGGTCGATCGCCGCCGCATAGGCCGAGTCGTTGGAGGTGTAGACACCGACCTTCCGGCCGATGGCAACGCCATATTGATTGAGGAATATTCGCGCTGCCGAAGCGAGCATGACACCCGGCCGATCATTGTTGGCAAAGACCATTTGACGCTCGATGGCGCCAGTGGCCAGCACGACCTTTGTTGCCCGAATCTGCCATAGCCGCTCACGCGGCATATCGGACACTGGATTGCTCAAATGGTCGCTGATGCGCTCTACCAGACCGACAAAATTCTGGGCATAGTAGCCAAAAGCTGTCGTACGGGTCAGGACGGTGACATTGTCCATCGCGCGCAACTTCTCGATGGCTGCAACGGCCCATTCAAAACCCGGTAGACCGTCGATGATGACATCGCTTTCATAACGCAGTGCACCGCCTGGCTCGGCTTGCTCGTCGCAGATTATCACGCTTGCTCCGGTCGACGCTGCGCTGAGCGCTGCAGTCAGGCCAGCGGCACCCGCTCCGACGACCAGCAAGTCGCAATGCGCAAACCGGTTGGAGTAGCGGTCTGTGTCCGGCTCGTCCGGAACCACGCCAAGCCCCGCAGCCGCGCGAATCTTCGGCTCGTAAATCGTTTTCCAGGCAAACTTCGGCCACATGAAAGTCTTGTAGTAAAAGCCTGCGGGCAACATCGGCGAGAACACATCGTTGATCGCGCCGACATCGAAGGTCAGCGACGGCCAGCGATTCTGTGATTTGACCTTGAGACCGTCGTAAATCTCCTGCACCGTCGCACGCACGTTCGGCTGCTTGCGCGACTTGTCGCGTTCGATATCCACCAGCGCATTCGGCTCTTCGCTGCCGGCAGAAAGAATGCCGCGCGGCCTGTGATATTTAAACGAGCGGCCGACCAGATGAATACCGTTGGCGAGCAGTGCGGAGGCAAGTGTGTCACCTTCGAGGCCGGTCAGGCTCTGCCCGTCGAATGTAAAGCGAACGGTCTTCGCCGGGGTCAAACGGCCTGCGCCCGGGATACGGTTGCTGCCGGAATGGGTAGAGGTGCTCATTGGCTTATACCTGCACTTTCTTGGCGCGGGGGCGTTTCGTTACGGGGGGTTCGGTTTCGGCAGCCGCCGGTGACAGCAGCTTACTCACATCAGGACGTGGCTCACCGGCCTTGTAGACCGTCAGGAATTTGTCCGAGACAGAATCGCGCACCGCATTGAAGAATCGGCCGCAGCCATGAATATGACGCCAGCGCTCGAATTGCAGCCCCTTAGGATTCTGGCGAAAATAGAGAAAACCGGCAAAATCGTCGTCCGACTGCTCGATGATCGGATTAGCGCGCACGAGATGCGCTTCCCCGGCATTGCGGAATTCGAGTTCCGGGCGCTCTTCTTCGCAATAAGGGCATTTGATGAGAAGCATGGTTCTATCTCGTTTCTTGAAAATCAGTGCGCAACGGCAGCGGCGGCGGCCTCGTCGATCAGGCGGCCGGTGGTAAACCGCTCAATCGTGAACGGCGCGTTGATGCGGTGCGGCTCATCGCGAGCGATCGTATGGGCAAACACGTTGCCCGAGCCCGGCGTCGCCTTGAAACCTCCGGTGCCCCAGCCGCAATTCACATAGAGCCCGGACACAGGGGTCTTGGCCAGGATCGGCGAGCGATCCGGCGTCACATCGACAATGCCGCCCCAGGAGCGCAGCATCTTCAATCGTGTCAGAACCGGGAACATCTCGCAGATCGCATCGAGCGTGTGGTTGATGATGTGGAGGCCGCCGGTCTGCGAATAGGACGTGTATTGGTCGGTTCCTGCGCCGATGACCATCTCACCCTTGTCTGACTGCGAAATATACGCGTGAACCGTGTTAGACATGATCACGCAGGGGATAAGTGGCTTGACCGGCTCGGATACCAGCGCCTGCAACGGATAGCTCTCAAGCGGCATGCGCACACCGGCCATGTTCATAATGACTGAGGTATGACCAGCTGCCACAACGCCGACTTTCTTGGCATTGATCGGACCGCGATTGGTATCGACCCCCACAACTGCTCCATTTGGCGCACGGCGAATTCCG
The DNA here is from genome assembly GCF_014192095.1 of Phyllobacterium trifolii. GTDB lineage: Bacteria > Pseudomonadota > Alphaproteobacteria > Rhizobiales > Rhizobiaceae > Phyllobacterium > Phyllobacterium trifolii. Next base: position 3,493 of record NZ_JACHXN010000044.1, on the reverse strand, counting down.
GTCACTTCGCAATTCTGGATAATGTGAACACCGCGATCGGCTGCTGCACGGGCGTAACCCCAGGCAACGGCATCGTGCCGGGCGGTGCCACCACGCCGTTGCAGCGCTGCGCCGATTATCGGATATCGGGCATCCGCTGAAAGATTGATCGGCGGGCAGAACTCTTTGACCTGTTCCGGCGTCAGCCATTCATTGTCGATGCCGTTGAGCCGGTTGGCGTGGATATGGCGTTTGAACACCTGCACGTCGTGGATGTTGTGCGCCAGCATCATTACACCGCGCGCCGAATACATCACATTGTAATTGAGGTCCTGGCTGAGACCTTCCCAAAGCTTTACAGCGTGCTCGTAGATACCGGCGGATTCGTCATAGAGATAGTTGGACCGGATAATTGTCGTATTGCGGCCGGTGTTACCACCGCCAAGCCATCCCTTTTCAAGAACGGCGACATTGGCAATGCCGTGCTCCTTGGCAAGATAGTATGCGGTGGCAAGCCCATGCCCGCCTGCGCCAACAATGATGACGTCATATTCCGGCTTGGGTTCGGGCGAACTCCATTGCTGATCCCAGCCTTTATGGGCACGCATGGCCTCGCGGGCCAAGGCAAACACCGAATATTTCCGCATCATTCATTCCCAGCAACTTGGCCCAGCAATTGAGCCATCGCACAGCGATTGTTCGAACCAGTTCACTTGCATGGCCTGTTCAAAAATCGACATCGATTTTGAGAGCGAGGGCCATGCTTTTATGCATCAGTATCGTATCCGCTTAAAGCGCTTTTGCCATTTTGCGACGGAGATTGGCGCTGCATGCCGGTTAATCTAAAATTACGAGGGACTGCGACATTTCTAGCCGAATATCCGTCATTGCCCGCAACAGAACCATGGACATACCTCGAACTTTCTGATAATGGCCACGCTAGTTTGCGATGGATGACCGTCGCGAAGTCTGGTTTGTTGTCCCATAATCAAGGATTGGGGATTTAAGTCAGGCTCAACGAAATTCTAAGAGATACAGGATAAAACGTGCAGGTACTCGTACGCGAAAATAATGTTGATCAGGCTCTCCGCGTTCTCAAGAAGAAGATGCAGCGCGAAGGCATGTTCCGCGAAATGAAGATGCATGATCATTACGAAAAGCCTTCGATCAAGCGCGCCCGCCAGAAGGCAGAAGCAATCAGCCGCGCCCGCAAGCTTGCTCGCAAGCAGGCCCAGCGCGAAGGCCTTCTTCCAATGCCTGTGAAAAAGACACCGGTTCGCGCTTCAGCGGCTCGTTGATCTTCGATTTATCGACGCCTTGACCCGATTACGGGGTGGAGTGGCTTGCGTCACACCGCCCTTTTTCGTTTGGTGCCATCGGAACAATAAAGCCTCTACGGCTTTTCATTGAACGGGACACATAAGACATGACACATCCGGTTGAACTGGCCTCACATCGCGCAATCTGGGCGGCCCCTAAAACAGTGCGTGTCACGGGACTCGTCATTGCCTCTGTACTCGCGCTCGCGATTGCCGGATGCCAGAGCACCTCGACCACCGACATGACTGGTATCGACAAGGCACAGGGTTCCACCGAGAATATCAGCTCGCTCAACGACGTTATCCGCAACAATCCAAAAGATCCGGAATCCTATAATGTCCGCGGATCGGCCTATGGTCGTGCCGGCAAGAACAGCGACGCGATCAAGGATTTCAATACGGCGCTGCAGCTCAACCCGAATTTTTATCAAGCCTACGCCAATCGCGCGCTCGTCTATCGCAACATGGGCAACACGGCACAGGCAGCGGCGGACTACAGCAAGGCAATCCAGATCAATCCTCAATATGATGCGGCCTATATTGGCCGGGGCAACCTTTATCGCCAGCAAGGACAACTGGATCAGGCCCTGAATGATTTCAACCAAGCCATCCAGTTGAGCACGACGGACGCACGCGCCTATCACAACCGCGGCCTGATCTATCAGGCGCGCAACCAGCAGAAGCAGGCGATCGAGGATTTCTCGACGGCAATCTCACTGCAGCCGGATGCAGCGGAGCCGTATAACGGTCGCGGAATCTCCTACGTCGCGCTTGGCGACGATGACAACGCCTTCGATGATTTTAATACCGCAATCAAACTTGATGGTGACATCGCAGAGGGCTGGGCCAATCAGGCGCTGATCTATGAACATCGCGGCGACAAAGCCCGCGCTGCGAAATCCTACGCTAGGGCCGTGCAATTGGATCCCAATTACAAGCCCGCACGCGACGGTCTGGCTCGCACACGCAAGACTTCTTGATGCACGCCAAGGGCAAACGCTTTGTCGTTGTCCTGGCTCATCCGCTTAAGAATAGTCTTTGTGCGCATCTTTCATCTCTCACTGCTTCTTTGATTACTGACGCAGGACACGATCTACGGATCGTCGATTTGTATGAGCGCGATTTCGATCCTCGCCTCACGTCAAGCGAACGGCGGAGTTATTATGCCGAGCATGATGCGAGTGCAGTTGCCGAGGACACCGAGGCGCTTCGTACCGCCGATGTGCTTGTCCTCATCTTCCCTACATGGTGGTTCGGACTTCCCGCTATTCTAAAGGGCTGGATCGATCGGGTATTCGTGCCCGGCGTTGCCTATGATCACACGCCTGATTTTGGCCGCATGATCCCGAAGCTTACACAGCTGCAGTCCTGCTTTGCAATCACAACTCTTGGCTCGCCCTGGTGGATCGACTGGTTCATCATGTTCCGCCCCGTTCGGAGAATCCTGTCCCGCGCCATCATTGGTACATGTGCTCCGAAGGCCCGTTTTTCGATGGTGTCGCTTTACAATGCAGAGAAGATTGCCGCCGGTAAACTGGCTACCTTCGAGAGGCTGCTTACACAGAAACTGCAAATACTGATCTGATCAAAACAAAAGGCCCGCCAAGTCTGACGGGCCTTTTGTTAACTCGAATGATCCGCTGTCAGTGGTCGAGTGCCTTGACGATATTCTCGACCATTTTCTTGGCGTCGGCGAAGAGCATCATGGTGTTGTCGCGGAAGAACAGTTCGTTCTCGACGCCGGCATAACCCGAGCCCATGCCGCGCTTGATGAAGAGCACGGTGCCGGCCTTGTCGACGTCGAGGATCGGCATGCCGAAGATCGGCGATTTCGGATCGGTCTTGGCGGCCGGGTTGGTCACGTCATTGGCACCGATGACGAAGGCGACGTCGGCCTGGGCGAATTCCGAGTTGATGTCCTCAAGCTCGAACACTTCGTCGTAGGGCACGTTGGCTTCGGCTAGGAGCACGTTCATGTGCCCCGGCATGCGGCCGGCGACGGGATGAATGGCGTATTTGATCTCGACGCCCTCGGCTTTGAGCTTGTCGGCCATCTCGCGCAAGGCATGCTGGGCCTGCGCCACCGCCATGCCGTAGCCCGGCACGATGATGACCTTGGAGGCGTTCTTCATGATGAAGGCGGCATCGTCGGCCGAGCCCTGCTTGACCGGGCGCTGTTCGACCTCGCCGGACGC
>NZ_JACHXN010000043.1 GCF_014192095.1 Phyllobacterium trifolii | reverse complement strand
TCGATCTGGGAGTAGGTGCGTTCCATGGGCAAGTCCTTGCGCGTGATAAACCATTGTTATCTATCGCAAGTCGCGCTTCATCCTTGAACCCACCCCGGCTACACAGGAAAGTTGCATAAGCTTAATTATGGAACTTCTATTACCGCCTCTGTGGCATCGATTAAGGGGCGGCTTTATGCAAGTCGCGATTATTCGACGTTGACCTTACCTGCTCCCAGGGTGAAGCTGTCTATTCTGAAAAAATGCCGTGCATTTGGCCCTTCCGATGTTCAGGCCAAGGACGACGCGGTTCCGATTTATTAGGAACGGGTCGAGTTTGCAGCTGAAGAGGTTCTTGACTTTTGACCGACCCTGCTGATGGACATCTTGTCCTGAGCGCCACAAAGCTCCTGCTGACCTTGTCGCTGATGGCGGCCTTCGCCTACGTGTCGCTCGTCGGCCTGATGTATCTTTCACAGCGCACCCTCCTCTATCCCGGCGCCGGCGCGACACTTGCTCCTGAGGCCGCGAGCTGGGGAGAAAACGTATCCATCCGGACGCCCGACGGGGAGACACTTCATGGTCTCTACAGCCAGGGTGAATCCGGCAAGCCGTCGGTGCTGTTCTTCCTCGGAAACGCTGACCGAGTCAGCAACTACGGCTTCCTCGCCCAGGCGCTGGCCGCGCGGGGCGTTGGCCTCCTAGCGATTTCCTATCGCGGCTATCCGGGATCGACCGGCTCGCCAAGCGAGAACGGGCTATTGACTGACGGTATTGCTGCGTTCGACTGGCTTTCGGTTCGCTCCGAAAGCGAGATCGTTGTGCTAGGCCAGTCGCTGGGCAGCGGCGTCGCCGTCGACACGGCCGGTCAAAGGCCGGCTATCGCCGTCATCCTTGTGTCCGCCTATCTATCGGTCCTGTCGCTCGCCCAGACGTATTACCCGTATTTCCCGGTTCCGCTTCTTCTCAAGGATCCCTTCCGCTCAGATCTCAAAATAGCGAAGGTGAGGCAACCGAAGCTGTTCATCCACGGTCGGCATGACGACATCATCCCGCTGTATTCGGGCGAGGCGCTATATCGCATCGCGCCTGAGCCTAAACAGATGCTGATTTACGAAAGCTTTGGTCACAATGATGTTTGGGATGACCGCTTGGTCGGTGACGTCATCCACTTCCTGGAGGCGATGAAAAGAGACATCATCTAAAGCCCCAGGTTCGAAGTTCTCGGCAGGAAAAATTTCAAGACAAAGATGGGCCGCATTCGCAATGCGAACCCTGTTGGAGTGTCCCGATCGGCATAGGAAAATCGATCGGGATAGGTAGGGCATCTATTGCTTCTGGCGATGCACCTTCTTTTGCGACTCGACCTTCTCGATTTCGCGTTTTCCCTTCAGGAGTTCCGCCTGGTCCCGTGCCAAGCGTTCGACCTCCAGTGATTGATTGACATCGGCCGGCATTGGCCGTGTTGGATCGAGCTCAACCGCGTTTTCAGCGCGCCGCGCTGCACCGGCCTCGGACTGTGTGCGATAGGCGTGATCATCGCTGCCGCCACCGTCGAACGGCTTCTCGTTGGTTTGCGTTGACGTGTCTGCCTGACGGGTTTCACGGACAGCTTCGTTCTCTGTCCTTACGCGAATAGTATCGAGAGCAAGGCTGATTTCGGCCTCCGTGCGAAGGGGTTTTTCCACCGCCTGCGCAGCCGGCTGCGCCGGTGGCAACACCTGCCCCTCGGTCGGTACAACTGGCTTCTCGATAGTGCCGGCAGCGAAGCCCGGAGGCTCGGTCCCCAGGCGCTCGAGACGGGCGGTCTCGTGCTTGAGCTGAAACTGCAGTTCGGGGTTGGCGATCTGGAAACCATGCTCGGCCGCAAGCTCGACAACAAGCGCTTTATAGCTGTTGGTACCGGTAACGGTCAGACTGCCCCATTTTTCGGCCGACACCTTCATGGCGGCAAGCATCGCTTGCCGGTCCTTCCATTCGTGGATCTCCACCTTTTTGCCGGTATCGACAAAGGCGGTCTTGCCAATCTCGCTATCTTCGTGAAGGCGGGAATAGCGGATGGTTTCGCCGCGTTTTTCGGACACGAAATTGCCAAAGTCGTGTCGCTTCGGCTCGACATATTTGTCACCTTCGACGGATCCGCGTTTGCGTTCGATGTTCTCCTGAGCGGCAATCATATCACGCTGATTTGCCTCAAGCTTCTTTCGAACCGCGGCGAGCTCCGGCAACTTGTCTGCCGGCAGGTTCTGTTCAACGATATTAAGCTGTGTATTCATGTCGTCGAATGTGGCTCTCATCGTCTGCAAATTGGCCATGTCGTTTCTCTCTCCTGTCGTATCAATAGGACGGGGCGTGGCGCGCTGCGCCGCTCCCATAACGGCTCTCGTCGCGCGGTCTTTGAATTCCAGGATTGTTGCTGGGGCAGGCTGGTCGAGCGGCTTGCGGTGTGCGGCAAGTTCCGGACTGACAACGAACTGATTAAAGGCATCGGTGTGTGCGGGTTTTAGTCCGGACAGCTGCGTCGGCGACACGTCAATATAGGATACGCTGCCGCCCGTACGTTTTGCCATGCGCGTGGCCGCTTCGCGGTCGCGGGTGAACAGTGGCGCACTTGTTAATGCGGCGCCCGGGCGATCGGCACGGTAAAGGCGGGTTGCGCCCGCCGCCAGGACCGGTTCCAAGCTCTGTTTCGCAGTGATCGCCTCGACCTCGCGCCAGCCCTGAAGTGCGGCACTCGCCCGCTGCTTTCCCTCTTCGCGGACCGGCACATGGACGGCACGGTCACGCACCGCATCAACACGCCGGCGCACATTGTCCGGCGCAATGCCGCGCTCAACACGGCGGATATCTTTCAGCTTGTAGCCGGGCGGATTGGCGCGTTCGAAACGGCTGAGCGCTTCCATCGGGATATGGCGCTCGCGAGCCTCATGTGCCAGCGTCTCGCGCCAGCGCTGCAAATCCGGGATCTTCGGGTCAAGCCGCTCGCCGGTCTCGGCCTTCATTTTGACGACGGCGTGAATGTGGCTGTGTTGACGGTCCTCATGCAGGGCAAAGGCGTATTTGTGACCGGCAAACTCTCGCGCCAGCATGGCGCGTGCCGCCTCAACAAAGGCTCGGCTGTCGGTACCGGGCTTGGCGCTCAAAATGATATGGGCGACATCACGTTGCTCCTGGCTGCGCAGATCCCGCTTCCAGTCGCGGGCTTCCTTCAGATTGGCGTCATGGCCGATCAACGTGCTGCTCCCGGCAAAGCTGCCATTCCTTTCCAGGCGCATGGTTTGCGCCACTCTGGTTCCGCCGCGGGTCAACTGGGTGAGATAACGGGCTGTACCCTCAACGCCGTGGGCAAAGCCATGCACGTCCAGATCGGTGTCTGTACCGAATGACTGGTCAAGGCGCTCCTCCAGCTGCGACAGTGATTTGCGGTTGTCGAAAATGCGCATGGCCTTGGCGGTCTCGCCCTGACGGCGGGCCGCGGCGCTCATCACCAGATCGACATGCGTGGTGCCGTCCGCCCTGTCCTCCGCAGCAAAGGCAAAGCGATGACCGGGCAAGGCGTGTCTCAAGCCGGCTTCAATGGCGGAGAGCCCCGCGCCGCCCCGATAGTGTTCCCCCTCAATGGTGAGGGTCAGCCGCAGAACATCCTTGGTCGGCTCGCGCTCCGGCCCCGCATTGGTCCATTCAGTTGCCAATGCCGCCACCCCTTCGGACCCTGCAATCTTGCTGCCGTTTTCACGCTCAAGCGGCAGCTCGCCGCCCCGGCTCTGGTATTGAACCAAGGCGCGAACGCGGCTGCCGCCAGCGGCATAACTGGCAATCTTGACCACGGCCGCCTGCGATCCTGACGCCACCCGCACCCTCGCATTGAGGTTGTCTGCGGCAGGTCTTGCGGTGAAAGCCGAAGCGTCACCCGCTGCCCCAGGTCTGGCTTCGGATCCGGTGCGTGACACGCCCGTTCCGCCACCGCCGCCAGCCACCTGCAGAAAACGGCGCTTCTCCCATTCGTCATTGAGCGAGGCGTCGATTGGACCAAACCCCGTCCGCGGCTTGCCGCCGGTGCGTGGTTTTCCGCTCGGCGATCCCGATACTGCCGGGCTCTTGTTGCGTCTCTTCGGCTTGGGCTTGTTACCGATTCCGCCCACCTGGATGAGGGTCGCTTCGATCGCGGCCTGACGACGCGATCGGCGCCGAAAGGAAAGCGCCTCGAGGCCGGCAAACAGATCAGCCATGATCGATTGTTACCTGCCGCTTGGCGCGTTTGCGGGCTCTGGCACACAGGGAAACATAGTCCTCATCCTGAGCGATCAGCTCTTGCGTGAGACGGCCGATGCCAGCCTGCAGCGTAGCGTAGTCCGGCGTGCGACCGGAGTTGAGAATGCGCGCAATCTGGTTGATGTTGACGCCGATCGACCGCAACTGTTTGGCATAATCCAAAACGGCATTTCGCGTTTCGCCATCGAATGTGGGGCCAAAACCACCCGCCTCCCGCGCCATGCGCCGCAAGGTTTCGCTCGCCGTCAGGCCGTTTTCGTCGCAGAACATCCGGAAACGCAGGTTCTCGTCCTGGCTGAGACGTGCATGGATGACGTGAGTCTTGACCTTGTTCCTCGACACTGACCGTCTTCCTTCGCTTAATTCACGTTCCGGGCACCCATCGGGTGACTGCCGGAACGACTTTAAGCCCGCCCGGCAGGGGCACACGGACATTTCGTATCACGAAAAGTCCTATCCTGCCATCCCAATACCCTATCATTTTTCTTTTTTCTATTGTGATTTCAATATGTTATGGGTTTTCAATTGCTATAGGCAATTTAAATGGAACAGAGCGGTAAGGCATTGTAAATCGCATAACTCACTGACCGTTTTGAGACGGGTATGCGTGGTCTAGCTCCATTAAAATCGCTTGCATTTACTCATCGGCAACCTCGGTGCTGATTCGGAAATCCGCCCTTTGGGCAGCGGAGATGCCGTTGCCAATCTTCGCATTGCCACCTCTGAAAGCTGGCGTGACAAGGCGAGCGGCGAACGCAAGGAAAAAACCGAGTGGCATAGTGTTGTTATCTTCAATGACAACCTTGCCAAGCTTGCTGAACAGTATCTGAAAAAGGGCATGAAGGTCTATCTGGAAGGCACCTTGCAGACTCGCAAGTGGCAGGACCAGAAAGGCAATGACCGTTACACCACCGAAATAGTCCTGCAGAAATTCCGCGGCGAATTGAAGATTCTCGACAGCAGCAAGGATGGTGCGGAGAGCAATCCTGCTGATGAAGAGAAAAACGTCGATAGCGGCAGGTTTGGCGAACAGCCAGCCGGCAGCGATTACAGCAGTAATTTCGAACGCGACCTCGATGATGAAATTCCGTTCTAGAGTGGTGCTGGATCGGAGCACGGTAACGCACCTTATATAGGACCAACAACGAACTCGAGCCACTAGACATTTAAGGCTTTCAGTTATTGCAGTTAGATCACCATTGTCGTATATAAGTCGATTATGGAGATAACCGATGACCACCCAGATTTTACAATTTAGGAAGCTTCAGGACCACGACCGGAAGCAGATTGGCTTTGTCCCAGGCAAGGGCAGTGAGGTTGAATTGCGCCTTCGAACCGGATCAAAAACTACGGAAACCGTAGCTTTGCCCCGTGAAGTCAACGAAATAATCGAAGTTCTATTGGATCACTTGGCTCGCGGAGAGGAAGTCGCGATCCTGACTGAGGACCAAGAGTTGAGCCCCAATGATGTTTCCCGTGTTCTTGGAATTTCTCGCCCTTTGGTCGTGCATAGGATGGAAATTGGGGATCTTCCGTTTCGCTATGTTGGCAAACACCGGCGTGCAAAACTTCGAGATGTTCTGGCGCTCAAGTCAAAGATTGATGCTCAACAATCCGCTCTTGACGCACTAGCAAACGATACCGAAGAACTCATGCGCGATCATGCCCTTTAACCCTCAGGTTGCAATTTATGACGCCTGCGTTCTTTATCCATTTCACCTCCGCAATCTCCTGATTTATTGTGCTGTCGATCGGTTAGTGGACGCGCGCTGGACCGACGAGATTCATGATGAATGGATCAGAAATCTGATAGCTAACACGCCAGAGCTTTCGGAAGAGCGCCTGACAAAAACACGGAAACTAATGAACGCCGTACTACCTGATGCTACAGTGTCGGGCTATGAAAACCTCATTCCTGGCATTGCACTTCCGGACCCGGACGATCGGCACGTCGTGGCTGCGGCGATTAGGGCAGGCGCATCTCAGATCGTAACTTGGAACGTTCGGGATTTCCCCTCGAAAGAACTCTCCAAGCACGGATTAGCAAGGAAGACGCCTGACCAATTTCTGATCGACCTTTATTCTCAATGGCCTGAAGCTGTCCTCGCCGTAACCGCAAACGCCAGACGAAATTTGCGGAAAACAGGGCTGTCGGCAGCCGAATTTATAGTCTCTCTGAAGCGACAAAAACTAACTCGTTTTGTTGACGAAATCGAAAAACACATAGCTGATCTTTGAGGTGTAGCCGTAGCTGTCCCCACGTAAGCAGATTGAGGAAGCCTTGTCTCTTATTTGGAGGACATCGAGAGCCGTTGCGGGTTGCCAAAGGGTCACCTCAATTCAAGAGGTTGTAAAGTTTGTTCCTCGACTTCGGCACGATAACGAATAGTGGTCTGCACCAAATTCTCCTCGGTACGCTGCGGCTTGATCCTTTATCCCACCCTCGATAAGTTGTCGTTTCCAACAGAGGGGAAGCGAAGAATGGCTACAGGTACAGTGAAATGGTTCAACTCCACAAAAGGGTTTGGTTTTATTCAGCCTGACAGCGGCGGTGCTGATGTATTCGTACATATATCAGCCGTCGAGCGCGCTGGATTGCGTGGGCTCAACGACGGACAGAAAATCAGCTACGAAATGGTTCAGGATAAAAAATCAGGCAAGATGTCGGCTGATCAATTAAGCACCGACTAATCGGAACGTCCTCTGCGTGGTAACCCAAAGGGCTGGGCAATGTGTCTGGCCCTCTTTGAGACCCTGTTGGAAAAAAAGCCGGGAAGGGGAAGAATTCACATGGAATTGCCGAGTGTCCACACACGAGAAAACGCGTGATTGTCCTGGATACTGAAACCACGGGTCTTTGGTAGGCGGATGCCTTGGTGCTAAAAGAGCCCGTGCTTGACTAGTCTTTCCTTAACCACTTGATTTTGTTAACTAAAATCCATAAGTTTAATTATGAAAGTCACTATGAAATCAGGCCGGCCTTCAAGCCACTCAGATCGTAGTATATGTGCTTCGTCGTTAGAGTTGGCGGAAGTGGGCCCAATGCGATGAAAAGCCTCACATTATCCCTCTGTGAGCATAATTTTATCAGACTAGGGATAATGCGTTGTAAATCAGCATTTTAATCTCCAATAGATATGATATTATCCCTTTCACGCTTCATTCGTTTCCTAATAGGGATAAGATGAGTAAATTCAATGAATTATCATCAGAACAGATTCGCCAGCACATCGATACTGCGCAGGCCTACGAGGTCTATCGGACTAGCCTGAAGGAATATGAGCAGCGCTTTTCCGGGTCGATGTCGTGGAAGAAAAGCACGAACGATAAGGAATATCTCTACAAAAAAACCAGTGGAATATGGAAGTCCCTGGGCGCCCGATCGCCTGAGACCGAGACGATCTATAACCAGTTCCACGCCGGCCGTGACAACTCCAAGGAACGCGTAGCGCGTCTGGCACAACGTCTGGATGAGTTGGCTCCGGTAAATCGGGCCATGGCTTTGGGTCGTGTACCGCTTTTGACGGCACGTATCATCCGTGCGCTCGACAAGCTCGGTCTCATCGGCACGGCCGTTGATGTTGTCGGCACCAATGCGCTGTTTGTCTATGAACGCATGGCTGCCGTTCACATCACCAGCGGATTGCTTTCGACGCAGGATGTCGACCTCTTGATGGATTCGCGGTTCAGCCTGCGGCTGATAACCAAGGATTTTTCCCACAAGGGATTGATCGGCCTTCTGCAGAAAATCGACCATTCCTTCGTGCCTTTGGCAAAGAACGGCTATAGGGCAGCGAACCGGGACGGTTTTCTTGTGGACCTCATCAAACCCGTACCGAAAGACGTCATGTCATCAAAAGAAAAGACACGTTTCAGCGCTGATGCCGACGATCTGCAGGCGATCGAAATCGAGGGGCTATCCTGGCTGGTCAACAGTCCGAAAACGCAGGCTGTAGTAATCGATGAGCGAGGCTACCCGTTGGCCTATTCTTGTCCAGACCCCCGGGCCTTCGCGCTGCATAAATTGTGGTTGTCACGGCGTGTCGATCGCGATGCGGCCAAGCGTATGCGGGACGGACAGCAAGCACGGATCGTCGCCGAACTTATCTCCAAGCAACTGCCGCATCTTTCCTTTGAATCCAACGACTTGCAGGCCTTACCGCTGGCATTGCGTCAGCTGGCAACGGAACTCGTTCCCGTCAAGGGCAACAGCAATGAAGAATTGCACCTCACACCAAACTGGTGACTGAAGTGCTGAGGCGCCGGGATACGTCCCAGCGCCGCAGCAATGGTCAAGATTTAGCTATAAGCCTGCATCGGCGGGCAAGAGCAAACCAGATTACGGTCGCCAGCAACATTGTCGATGCGCGAAACCGGAGGCCAGTATTTCGGGTTGTCTTCGCTTTCGCCAGCCGGCAGGCTTGCCTCGCTGCGGCTGTAAGGATGTGACCAATCATCGGCCAGAACGTCACTGGCAGGATGGGGTGCGTTGACCAGCGGATTATCGTCCTTTGGCCACTCACCGCTCGCGACTTTTGCCGCCTCGTTGGCAATGGCAATCATCGCGTCGCAGAACCGGTCGATCTCACGTTTCGATTCCGACTCGGTAGGTTCGACCATCAGCGTTCCAGCAATCGGCCAGGACATGGTTGGCGCGTGAAACCCATAGTCGATGAGCCGTTTGGCGATGTCTTCGACGCTGATCCCAGCGCTGTCCTTCAATACCCGCGTATCGAGGATACACTCATGCGCCACACGGCCATTGCGCCCCTGGAATAGCACGGGATAGGTATCCTTCACCCGTTCGGCAATGTAATTGGCATTGAGGATTGCCATTTCCGTGGCACGCTTCAATCCGTCGCCGCCCATCATGCGGATATACATCCACGTAATCGGTAGAATCGAGGCGCTACCAAACGGTGCAGCCGACACCGCATGCCCTGAACCGTTAGCGACATGCCCAGGCAGGAATGGTGCCAAGTGCTTTTTGACACCGATTGGCCCTACACCCGGGCCGCCTCCGCCATGCGGAATGCAGAAGGTCTTGTGCAGATTCATATGACAAACATCAGCACCGATATCGCCGGGACGAGCCAGACCAACCAGCGCATTAAGGTTGGCGCCATCGAAATAAACCTGTCCGCCATGGCCGTGGATAACCGCGCAAATATCTTTCACGCCCTCCTCGAACACACCATGCGTCGAGGGGTAGGTGATCATCAGCGCTGCGAGGTTTTCACTGTGCATCTGAGCCTTGGCCGTCAGATCGTCGAGATCGATATCACCCGCTTCTTCACAGGCAACGACGACCACGCGCATGCCTGCCATGTGCGCGCTGGCCGGGTTGGTGCCATGCGCCGATTCAGGAATGAGGCAGATATCGCGATGATCGTCACCGCGGTCGAGATGGTAGCGGCGGATGGCAAGCAAGCCCGCATATTCGCCTTGACTGCCTGCATTCGGCTGCAGGGAAACCGCATCGAATCCGGTAATCTCGGACAGCCACGCTTCAAGATCATCCGTCAGCGATTTATACCCGAGCGCGTGATCGGCTGGCGCAAATGGGTGCACGTTGGCAACGCTTTGCCAGCTGACGGGCAGCATTTCTGCCGCAGCGTTGAGCTTCATCGTACAGGAACCCAGCGGGATCATGGCGCGGTCAAGTGCCAGGTCCTTGTCGGCAAGCCGGCGCAGGAAACGCATCATCTCGGTTTCGGAACGCTGCTGATGAAACACGGCCTGGGTCATGAACCCTTCAGCCTGTCTCGTGCTAGGCAGCTTTACGCCGGGATCATTCGGCAAGCTTGCACCGAACAGCGCTGCAAGTGCGCTGAGGTCCCCGTCCGTTGTGGTCTCGTCAACGGTAATGCCGAGTCGGTCCTGATCAATGACCCGGAGCAAGCGCCCGCCCTTTTCGGCACCGTCAGCAATGGAAGCCGCCCTGCCGGGGACACCGACCGTTATCGTATCGAAGAAGCGTTCGCCGCCAAGCTGGAGGCCGGCAGCCTCAAGTCCCGCTGCAAGACGCGCAGCTCTTGCATGAACTTGGGCTGCGATAGCCTGAAGTCCTTGCGGGCCATGCCAGATGGCGAAGGACACCGCCATATTGGCAAGCAGTGCCTGCGCGGTACAGATATTCGATGTCGCCTTATCGCGGCGGATATGCTGTTCGCGGGTCTGCAAGGCAAGGCGGTAACCCGGTCGTCCCTTGCTGTCTACCGACTGGCCAACCAGACGTCCCGGAATAAGCCGGGTAAGATTTTCGCTCACTGCGAGATATGCTGCATGCGGTCCACCATAGCCGATCGGAACACCGAAACGCTGCATGGAACCAGCGGCAATGTCCGCGCCAAGCGAAGCGGGGGAAGCTGTGATCGTCAGTGCGAGGGGATCCGCGACTGCAATAACCAGCGCGCCGGCTGCTTTTGCAGCCTTGATGATCGCCGAGTGATCGCCGTAGACGCCATAGGTGTCAGGCCACGGCACGATGACCGCCGCTACGCTGGCATCGATCTCGCCGCCGTTCACGCTCATGCCAAGAGGCTCGGCGCGGGTCCTGACCACATCGAGAATCTGCGGATGCACCTCTCCGGCAAGCACGATGCGGTTGCGCTTTTCGCGATGGTGACGGTAGGCGATGCCAACGGCTTCCGCTACTGCGGTCGCCTCATCCAGCAGCGATGCGGATGCAACCGGCAAGCCCGTCAATTCTGCAACTAGCGTCTGGAAATGGAACAGCAACTCGAGCCGTCCCTGACTTATCTCTGACTGGTAGGGCGTATAGGCCGTGTACCACGCGGGGTTTTCAAAAAGATTGCGCTGGATGACCGCAGGGACGTGCGTGCCGTGATAGCCCTGCCCGATGAAGCTCTTATGGGTTTTGTTCTGACCCATCTTGAGGCTAAGTTCTACCAGTGCTTCCGCCTCATTGGCAGCTTCGGGAATGTTCAGCGGCCGTTCCAGACGAATGGATTTCGGTACAGCCTGTGAAATCAGCGTTTCCAGCGAGGGAATGCCTAGTGCCGCCAGCATTGCGCGCGAACCCTGTATGCTCGGGCCGATATGGCGGTCGGAAAACGGAAAAATGCCTTTATTCATGATCGATCAACCAATAATCGCTTTGTAACCGGCTTCGTCAAGCAAACCGGTCAACTGGTCCGTGTCGGACAATTTCATCTTCCATAGCCAGCCATCGCCGGTTGCCGAGGAATTGACCAGCGCGGGATCACTTGCTGTCGCTTCATTGACTTCGGTCACTTCGCCGTCCAGCGGCGCATAGACATCCGAAGCCGCCTTGACCGATTCCACCACAACAGCGGCATCGCCCTTCGACAAGGATTGACCGACATCCGGCAATTGAACGAAGACGAGATCGCCGAGTTGGTCCTGCGCATGATCGGTAATGCCGACGGTGGCGATGCCATCCTCGACGCGGACCCATTCGTGATCTTCGGTAAAATAAGTGGCTGCCATCTGAATTATCCTTTGTGATAGCGGTGTGGAGTGAAGGGAAGTGAATGAACGTGGAGCGCAATGCGGTTACCGCGCACTTCAGCGAAAACCTGGGTACCGATGGGGCCGAAATCCTTGCCGACATAGCCCATCGCAACAGGAAAGCCTGCCGAGGGCCCGAAACCGCCCGATGTCACCACACCGACCACATTGCCGTGGATATCGACCAGAATGGAATCAGACCGCACCGGCTGGCGGCTATCGGGTTTCAGACCCACGCGTTTTCGTGCCGCGCCCTTGGTGATCTTGTCGAGCAGAGCTTTGGCGCCGATGAACCCTGCCTTTTCACGCACTGGCTTGGAGATCGCCCAGGTAAGACCTGCATCGACGGGATCTATCTCCGGCGTGATATCATGGCCGTGCAGGCAGAGGCCGGCCTCCAGTCGCAGACTGTCACGCGCGGCGAGGCCAACCCACGCCACGCGTTCGTCTGCAAGAAGCGCGGTCACGAGTTCGCGCGCATCATCTGCTGGCAGGCCGATCTCGAAACCGTCCTCGCCCGTATAGCCCGAGCGGCTCATGAACCAGCCAGGCTTCGGCTCGAAGCCATGCATGAATGCAAGCTCTGTTCCGGGAACTCCGGCCACACGCAGCACATCCACCGCTTGCGGTCCCTGAATTGCCAGGAATACGCGATCGAGCGCATTGATCCTGCAGTCAAAGCCTTTCGCAACGTCGCGCAAATGCGCTTCGTCAGCGGCTGCATTGCCGGCATTGGCGACGACCATGAAATGGTCTCCGCCCAATCTCGTGACAATCAGATCATCGAGAATTCCCGCCTGCTCGTTGAGGAAGAATGTATACTTGGATTGCCCTGTAGCCAGGGCATCTGCATCTAACGGGCAAATATGGGAAAGCAGCGCCGCTGTTCCGGGTCCTGCAATATCGAACAGCTGCATGTGCGAGATATCGAACAGCCCGGCTTTCTCGCGCGTATGCAGATGCTCTTTCATCACCCCCAACGGATAGGTGATGGGCATGGACCAGCCCGCAAACCCGCCAAAGCGCGCACCGGCGGCTTTATGCAGATCGTCAAGCGGCAATGATTTCAGGTTTTTTTCAGCGCCCATTTTTACTCCAGAGTCGTGCAAAGATCCCCGCCACAAGGACGGACCGCTTCTTTGCCCCTCTGTCGGAAGCCTGAGAGACTCGCGCAGCTTAGGACTTGCGTCCGGCTGCACTTACACCTTCGGCGCGAGGTTTCCCTCGACTTTCCAGAGTTGTCTTATCCTTTTGCGGTTCTTGCTACCTGAGAGATTTCGGGCGATTTCCCCTTCGGTGGACCTGCACATTGCTGTGCAAAGACACTCTCCCGCAAATTGACAGGGCCCTTGATTCTAAATCGAAGACCCTCGACGAAGGAGACCATATCGCACCGCACAAGCGCTGTCACCGCCCAATCCGCCGATTTGACGCTTTGTGGACAGAAATTGTCGAGGGCAGAATATACGTTAGGCACTCCGAGCCACCAGCTTTAGCGCAAGGTCCTTCTCCCGCGTCAGCGCCATGACGCCGAGCGACTGTCCCCTGCCCTTCAGCGCATGCTGGCCGAGATATTCGGCTTTGATGTCGCCGGAAAAATCCAGGCGTTTCGCCAGATCACTCGAAATCAATATCGGCACGCCGAGTGCACGGCACAAGCCTTCCAGACGTGCTGTCGTATTCACGGTATCGCCAAAATATGCGATCTTGTGGTGATCCACTCCGACTTCTGCGGTGACAATGGGCCCGCCATGCAGAGCTATGCGCAGACGCGGCACCTGGCCGAATTTCTGCAGCCATTTATCAGCGTCGGCCTCGATCGCGTCCACGATCGCGAACGCACACTTCACGCAATTATCTTGTCTCAACCCGCGCGCCATCGGCCAGGTTATAATCGCCGCATCACCAATATAATCGTCAATGGTGCCTCGATACTGTCGTACCGGTTTGGCAAAAGCCGTAAAAAGTGCGCTGAGAAACCGTTGCGCGCGCAGATCCCCGAATTCCTCGGCAAAAGACGTAGATCCGACAAGATCGATGAACAGGAACACCCGCTCTTCTTCGATGGGTTTGCGGTATCGGCCAAGAAGCAGGCTGGCGAAGACGTCACGGCCGAGCAGTTCGCGGACGCGGGTAACACAACTGAGGATCAGCGACACCCCGATCGTGTAAAGCAAGATATCCGCCGGCAAAATGACGGCCTCCTGCCAAGTTATAGCCTTGAGACGCCCCAAGGACCAAAGCAGACCGCCACAGGCCGCGAAAGCCACGCTGACCATCAGATAGAAAACGAGAAGGGAGAAAATAATATAGGCCGGGGTCGAAAGAGATGTAACCCAGGCGTTCAGACGCGGCAGCAGCAGTCCCCGCTCAAAGGCAATGACCGGAACACAGACAAACAGGGCAAAAACGGCGCCAATCAGCGACCAGTCATCATAGAATATCGCGCCATAAATCACGCCGCTTACGGCGATAGCGCACAAAACGAATATCCAGAAGCCGAAGGAGTATCTGTTCATTGTCCCGGCCCCAACGCGCCCATCATTGAATTTATATCCATCTGACAGGTCGAGATATAACCGATTCTCGTACGAACTATGGCGGAGCGGTGTCATTTTGACATGCAGTTATAGCGTTGCTATCAGTATCGCCTCACGCTCGCAGCCAATTGCCGCCGTTTCAAGTCGACGAAATTTGTAAGTGGAGAAGGATTGCAATTATGCATGACACTTCGCGGAAAGAGGCCAGCGTTGCAGCAATCGAAGCGCGCGGCCTCTCAAAGCATTTCGGCGATGTTCGTGCCGTGGATGGCATAGATCTCGACGTACCTCGCGGCATGATCTTCGGCATCCTCGGTCCGAACGGTGCCGGCAAGACCACATTGCTGCGCATGCTGGCGACGCTGCTGCCGCCCGATGCAGGCTCTGCGAAGGTACTGGGTTTTGATCTCAAGCAGTCTCCGCACGAGATACGCGGTTCCATCGCCATGACCGGGCAGTTTGCCTCGCTTGACGAAGATCTGACCGGACGTGAAAACCTGATCCTGCTGGCGCGGTTATGGGGATTTCGCGGTCAAGCCGTAAAGCAGCGGGCAGACGATCTTCTCACCGCCTTCGATCTTGCAGATGCCTCCGCCAAACAGGTCAAGGATTATTCCGGCGGTATGCGGCGCCGGCTGGATATCGCGGCCTCGCTCGTGGTTACGCCGGGCGTCTTGTTCCTCGACGAGCCGACGACCGGGCTCGACCCCATGGCGCGCAAGAGCGTCTGGCGCATGATCCGCTCACTCTCCGAGGCAGGCGTAACCATTCTTCTCACGACGCAATACCTGGAGGAAGCCGACCAGCTTGCCGCGCGCATCGCCGTGATCGATCACGGCAAGAAAATCGCGGAAGGCACGAGCCGTGAGCTCAAGGCGGCAACGGGGTCGGGCTTCCTGCACCTGACATTGGTCGATGCAACACGTATCGAGGAAGCCGAACGTCTGCTGGAGGAAATAACCGGCAGCAAAGTGCAACGCAGTTCTGAAGGCGCGGCGCTGTCACTGATGGTTGATACGCCGCAAAACGCCAATCGGGGTCTGGCCGCATTGATCGCCGCAAATATTGAACTTGCCGATTTCTCGATGGGCGCGCCCAGCCTCGACGAGGTGTTCTTCGCTTTGACCGGGCACATCACCGAAAACCAGCCTTCTCCGGGAGAAGCATGATGGATAACGAAACCGCAACGACTTCGCTCATCTATGCCGACCGTCCGGCCCAGCCTTCGGCGGTGTCCAATGCGCTCGTCTTTGGCTGGCGCGCCGTGCTGAAATTCAAACACGTCCCGGAACAGCTCTTTGACCTGGTCATGACGCCGATCATGTTCACCCTGTTGTTCACCTTCGTGTTCGGCGGCGCTCTTTCAGGTTCTACAGCGGCCTATCTGCAATATTTTCTTCCCGGCATTCTGGTGCAGACCGTGGTGTTCAATTCGATGTACTCCGGCATGGGGCTGAGCACCGATCTCGGCAAGGGTCTGTTCGACCGGTTCCGTTCATTGCCGATCTGGTCGCTGTCACCCTTCGCCGGCCTGATGGTGGGCGACATCCTGCGCCATCTGATTGCTTCGCTGCTTATCCTGTTCATCGGCATCCTCCTCGGTTACAGGCCGGAAGGCGGCATCATAGGCGTCATCGAAGCGCTCCTCCTGCTAGTGGTGATCGGGTTTGGGTTCGGCTGGATATTCCTGGTGCTCGGGCTGGTCATGCGTACGCCCAGCACTGTCATGACGATGGCCTTTACTGGCATTATGCCACTGGTCTTCGCCTCGAACATCATGGTTGATCCCGCGACCATGCCGGGCTGGTTGAGGGTCTTCGTCGATGTCAATCCGGTGTCGCTGATGACGACTGCCATGCGCGGTCTGATGGCCGGAAATGCGACCGCCGCCCAGCTCGGCGCTGCGCTTATAGCGCCAATATTACTGACTATAACTCTCGCGCCGCTGACGCTTTGGCTCTACCGCCACAAATAAACGACGATAGAGAGCCGCAAGCGCTGGCCGATTTTACTCGCCATAGGGAACCCAGATGTTCTTCACCTGCACGGCGCGTCGCAGATAGTCTTTGCCCTGGCCTTGAGGACTGAGCCAATCGCGTTGGCGTCCATTACTGACCCATGTCGCCTTGAGATTCCCGCACGAAGCCTTCTCCACCATCGTGCTTCCCTCCTTCGAGCCGACATACCAGATCGCATCGACCTCATCATGCTCGGCCAATGTTCTAGCCAGAACATCGCGCTCGCCGGTAACGATGTTGACCACGCCGCCCGGAAGGTCTGACGTGTCGATCACCTGATAGAGACTGGTTGCCAATAGCGGATGCCGCGTCGAGGGCACGGTGACCACGCGGTTGCCCATGGCAATCGCCGGCAAGACCAGAGATACGAACGACAGCAGCGGCAATTCGTCGGGGCACACGATACCCATGACACCCCAAGGCTCGTTCATCGCCAATGTCACATGGCGTGATTTGGTCGAATGAACCGCACCATCATATTTGTCTGCCTGGGCAGCGTAGTAGAAGATGCGGCGGAGCGCGACGGCAAACTCCTCGGCTGCAGCCTTTGCCGAAACGCCGGTACTTATCGCCAGCAGTTCCTCGAATTCGGCCTGACGCGCGCTCAGGTTTTCGCCGAGGTAGTACAGCACCTGGGCGCGGTTATGCGCTGTCGCGCCACCCCATGTGCCGGCTTTGGCCGCCGCCTCGACGGCGTTGCGAATGTCCTTGCGGTTGCCGAGTCCGGCCTGGCCAATGACCTGTTCGCCCTTGCCCAGCACCGAATAGCTGTAACCGCCGTCCGGACGCGCCTGCTTGCCGCCGACATAGTTCTTCACCGTGCGGTCGATTGTGCCGCCGGCCGCGACCTTCGCATCTCCATCAGGTGCCGCTGAAGGCTTGAACGCCGGTTCCGATTTTGCCAGCGGCAGCCGCTTTTCCCAATCGGCTGTCAGATACTCATAGAGTCCCTCACGGCCACCTTCACGGCCAAAACCACTTTCGCGGTAACCGCCGAAACCGGCGCCGGCATCGAGCAGGTTGGTCGAGTTGATCCAGACGACACCGGCCTTGACACGAGCAGCCATATCGAGCGCAAGATTGATATTCTCCGACCAGATCGATGCGGCAAGCCCGTACTTCGTGTTGTTGGCAAGCGCTATGGCCTCGTCCGGGGTGCGGAAGGTGGTCGCCGTGGCGACTGGACCAAAGATTTCGACTTCGCAGACCGTTGACGCAGGTTCGACATCGGTGAAGAAGCCGGGGGCAAAATAGCTGCCCTTGGCGGGCAGTGTAACCGGTGCCTGCCACAACGTGCCGCCCTCAACCTTGCCCCGCTCGACCAGTGCCGAAACGCGTTTCAACTGCCCTGCCGAGACAAGCGCGCCGATATCCATGGTCTTGTCCAGCGGATCGCCGACGCGCAGCGTCTCCATGCGCTTGCGCAGCTTGTTGTAAAACCGTTCCGCGATACCTTCCTGCACGAGGATGCGCGAACCGGCGCAGCAGACTTCGCCCTGGTTGAACCAGATGGCATCGACGACACCTTCCACCGCCCCGTCCATGTCCGCATCTTCGAAGACGATGAACGGCGACTTGCCGCCGAGCTCCAGCGACAGCTTTTTCTCCGAGCCGGCGATCTGTTCGCGAATGATGCGGCCAACTTCGGTCGAACCAGTAAACGCGACCTTGTCGATATCCTCGTGGCCGCAAATCAGTGCGCCGGTTGAACCATCGCCATGCACGATATTGACAACACCGGCAGGCAGGCCAATTTCATGGCAAACTTCGGCAAAGGCAATTGCCGTCAGCGGCGTCAATTCCGCCGGCTTGAGGACGACCGTGTTACCGGCTGCCAACGCCGGAGCGATCTTCCACGCCAGCATCAACAGCGGGAAATTCCACGGGATCACCTGCCCGCACACGCCGACCGGAGAGAAGCCTTCGAACTCGGTCTCGACCATCTCGCCCCAGCCGGCATGGTGGTAAAAATGC
The DNA here is from genome assembly GCF_014192095.1 of Phyllobacterium trifolii. Lineage (GTDB taxonomy): Bacteria > Pseudomonadota > Alphaproteobacteria > Rhizobiales > Rhizobiaceae > Phyllobacterium > Phyllobacterium trifolii. The sequence continues at coordinate 4,727 of NZ_JACHXN010000043.1, read as the reverse complement.
CGGGCAACAAGCGGGATATCGATGTCGCGTGTCTCGCGAATGGGCTTGCCATTGTCCATGGTCTCGAGCACCGAGAAGAAGCGCTCACGCTTCTGGATATGGCGGGCGATGGCATAGAGATATTTGGCGCGCTCATGGCCCGGCAATTTGGACCACTTGCCGAAGGCAGCGCGTGCGGCCTTGACAGCAGCGTCGACATCCTCGGCCGTGCCGTTGGCAACCTTTGCCAGCACTTTTGCGTTGGCCGGATTGATCACTGCGAAGGTCTTCAGGCCTTCACTGCCGGTAAATTTGCCATTGATGAAATGACCGAAGCCCTTTTTGTTGGCATCGAGCCATGCCTGAACGTCAATATTGCTCTCCGGAGCTGGGCCATATTCCATGGTGCGAAGGATGTCCTTGATCTGTCCCATGATTTTGTTCCTTAAGCGAGGGCGTGGCGCGAAGACGCGGCGTAGCGGCCCGTCACATAATGTTCCAGCTGCCGTTCGATATCGCCGAGCATCGAACTCGCACCGAGGCGGAAAAGCTCAGGCTGCATCCATGGCAGGCCCAGTTCTTCCTTCATCAGGATCAGCCAGTTCATCGCGTCCTTGGCGGTCTTCATGCCGCCTGCCGGCTTGAAGCCGACAGTCTGGCCCGACAATTCGCCATAGTCGCGCAAGGCGCGCAGCATGATCAGGCTGACTGGAAGCGTGGCATTCACTTCCTCCTTGCCCGTCGATGTCTTGATGAAATCGGCGCCGGCCTGCATCGCAACCATCGAAGCGCGATAGACATTGCGCAGCGTGTTAAGATCGCCGGTCGCCAGGATCGCCTTCAGATGTGCATCGCCTGCGGCTTCCCGCATCTGCGCGATCTCATCGTACAGCGCTGACCAGTTCTGGGTCAGCACGTGTTCGCGCGTGATGACGATGTCGATTTCAGCGGCCCCCTCACCCACAGCATAGTGGATCTCGGCAAGGCGCTGCGGCAGCGGCGTGAGGCCAGCGGGGAAACCAGTTGCCACCGAGGCCACAGGTATGCCGGACCCCTGCAATGCCTTCACCGCATGCGGCACCATTGTCGGATAGACGCAAACAGCACCCGTCGTGATGTTCGCATCGGCCAAGCCAAGAGCCTCGAGTATATCCTCCCGCACCGGACGCCTTGCCTTGGCGCAAAGCCGATGGACGCGACCCGCCGTGTCGTCGCCGGCAAGCGTGGTCAGATCGATGCAGGTGATCGCCTTTATCAGCCAAGCCGCCTGATATTCCTTCTTCACTGTCCGGCGCGTCGTCAGCGTCGCAGCGCGGCGCTCCGTGGCCGAGCGGTTGACAGCGATATCGTCAAACCAGTCAAGCGCGAGCTTGGTGCCGGCGTTGCGCGCTAGGGAATGCTGGACTGCCAAGTCCGTCCCTTTTGATACCAAAATATCCTGGCGGTTCATGCGCGATCCTTCCTGTGATCGACACGGCAATTCGTCACCTCACGCGTGTCAGACACCATTTCGATTTTCCAATGCATAGAGTGCTGTTGCTTCGTCGGTGATGATGACCGACACATAGCCCGCTTTCAGCGCTGCAACGGCGACCCGTTGCTTGTCTTCACCCGCAACCACGCCGATGGCTTGCTGCTTGGTCTTCAGATGTTCGAGCCGCATGCCCACGGTGCGATCGTCGATAGCCTCGTCGATTATTCTGCCATTCTCATCGACAAACCGCCCAAGTATGTCGCCAACGGCGCCCGCATCCTTCAGCCTGTCCATATCAGCCTCGTCAAGATAGCCGTTGCTGAGTAGTACCGACTGATGGTTGATGCCGCCCATGCTGAAGCACACGACATCCGCCTGCATGGCGAGTTGCAGCACACGCTCGATGATCGGGTCTTCTTCCAGCACCTCGCGCGTGCTTTTCTTGCCGACAATTGCCGGCACCGGCAGCAAGGTCGCGATCCCGTTGGCGGCGCGGGCAAATTCTTCCGCAACCGCGCTTGAATGCGTCGACGTCGAACGCAGATTGGTCGCGCCATTGACCAGCACCACATGCACACCCGGGTTCCAGTTGCTCGGCAAAAATCGCGCAACAGCAGACATGGTGCGGCCCCAGGAAACGCCGATCAGTTCGGATTTCGGTGTGAGCCCGGCAAGATAGGTCGCCGCTGCCTGTGCCACGCGTTCGGTCAATAGCGCAGAATCCGTCATATCCCCGGACGGAACGACAATCGCGTCTTTGAGGCGATATTGCTGCTGCAATCGCACTTCGAGATCAGTCCTGCGCATGACCCTTGGAGTGATCTCGATGCGGACAACGCCAAGCTCCCTCGCCTCGGTCAGCAGCCGGCCGATCTGCCAGCGGGTCAAGCCGAGTTCGGCGGCGATATCGCCCTGTGTCCATTCAAGGTCATAATAAAGCTTGGCGACGCGCACCATCAAATGTTCGCGCTGCTCGTCGGAAGGAAGCCTGTTCGATGATTGGAGGCGAATTTCATTCATAGCTGGGTCACGCCTCCCTTCACGCAAGATTTTAAGACCCGCAAATGTAGTTTTACTGCTCTTTTGTGAATTCGTACTCCCGGACACGATTGGAGTCAATGACGGTTTCATGCGGGTTAGCCAATGATCAATCGTTTGCACTTGCGTCTCAGACTTCGTCACCACTATTCTCCGCACCGTCCTTCAAGCGAGAATCCCATGAACTCCCTGATCACACCTGAACGAATTGCCGAGATAGAGCGGTTGATCCGTCCGCATATCCGTCACACACCAACGTTGCGCGTCGACATGATTGATTTCGGGCTTGCACCGCGTCCGGTCGATCTCAAGCTGGAATATTTGCAGCACTCAGGCTCGTTCAAGGCGCGCGGTGCTTTCACCAATCTCATGACCCGCTCCCTTCCGGAGGCTGGTGTCACGGCAGCATCCGGTGGCAATCATGGCGCTGCGGTCGCCTACGCCGCGATGCGGCTAGGCGTACCCGCAACGATCTTCGTACCGGGCGTCACCTCCCCGGCAAAGGCTGAACGCATCCGCAGCTATGGCGCAGCTCTCGTCATCGGCGGCGATCGCTACGCCGACGCCTTGGCCGCGAGTGAGAAATTTGTCGAAGATAATGGCGCCTTGGCCGTCCATGCCTATGACCAACCCGAGACGCTGCTCGGTCAGGGCACTCTCGCTACCGAGATCGAAGCTGATCTTCCCGGTATAACGACACTCTTGGTTGCGGTTGGCGGCGGCGGGCTGATCGGCGGCATCGCTGCATGGTTCAGAGGCCGGGTGAAAGTCGTCGCCGTTGAACCTGACGGCTCGCCGACACTTCATATGGCACTTCAAGCCGGTCAGCCCGTCGATGCGCCGGCGGAAGGCATTGCCGCCGATTCGCTGGCTCCGAAACAGGTGGGCAAACTGATGTTTCCAATCGCCCAGGCTTTCGTCGACCGCTCGGTGCTCGTCTCTGATGACGATATTCGCTCAGCGCAGCGGGCTCTCTGGGACAAGATACGCATCGTTGCTGAGCCGGGCGGTGCCGCCGCCTTCGCGGCGCTGCTTTCTGGCAAATATGTTCCGGCACCAGATGAGCGGGTGGCAGTTCTCATCTGCGGTGCGAATACAACGGCTGTGAGGTTCGACTGAGGATTTCGGTTGTGTGAGGAACCGCAAACGCAAAAACCCCGCTTGATGCGGGGTTTTTGTTTTTGATGTTCGGCGAATGAGAAGCTGGAATGATGTGCGGGGACAGGATTTGCCCGTTCGGGTGTCAAATCGGTGCACTGGACTGATTTGCCGGCATTGCCGGACGTTGCCCACCCTTCGGGTTCTGAGCCTGGCGAGCAAGGTTGTTTGCGCGATGGGCGCCGATGCGTGTTTTTGTGGGAATGATTTGGTTGCGGGGACAGGATTTGAACCTGTGACCTTCAGGTTATGAGCCTGACGAGCTACCGGGCTGCTCCACCCCGCGCCACCAAGATACGGCAAGGTGCCGCTGCAGCCCGGATTTTTCCGTTTGTCCGGCCTCAAAAGCGAAGAGCGCTTTGTCGAGCCGGACGGGTGCTGCTCCACCCTGCGTCACCATCCGGATTGACCGGATTGTTTGCCGTTTTGCCTGTTTTTGCGTAAGTGCGATCTTACTTTGTTTGACCGGCAAAAGCAAAAGGCCGCATGTGCGGCCTTTTAGAATGTCTGTGTGTTTGTTGTGAGATTTGTTTATGAACGTTGCGTTTGGCAGACCTGGCAGCGACCTACTCTCCCGCGTCTTGAGACGAAGTACCATTGGCGCAGGGGCGTTTCACGGCCGAGTTCGGAATGGGATCGGGTGCAGCCACCCCGCTGTAACCACCAGGTCAGCAAAGCGCAACGTTCACGCATGCGGTTTTTCAGGCGCATGCGATACAAATGAGAAGCTGGAGTTTTTTGGTTTTGATTATATCGCTCACGCACGAGCGCCCTTCGACAAGCTCAGGGCTGTGCTCCGCGAGGGCGTGCCATCCGGCACGACGACCTATCGGTCTGCATGGGTAATTCTTTCTGGACTGTTGCCAGAAGGAGTTCCCGTACAGCACGCTAGTGCGTCGGCCATTGTTGGCCGCGCTGTCGCAGCGCCCGCACCAGAGGTGCGATACGGCGCGTGAGACAAATCCAATTCATCTGACTGCGTCAGATGGATATGAGTAATGAGAATGATCAAGCCAATCGAGCTATTAGTACCGGTAAGCTTCATGCGTTGCCGCACTTCCACACCCGGCCTATCAAC
>NZ_JACHXN010000042.1 GCF_014192095.1 Phyllobacterium trifolii | reverse complement strand
CTTCGTCTTCTTCATCGAATTCTCCTCAGCCCGTCACCGGGGGCATTATTGGAAAATTCCAGTTGAGAATGGACTAATTTGGCGGGAGCAGGTCACATCGGAAGCTCGCTTTCCAACAATGAAGAAGCGAGACAGGGTGCGGGGTGAACCAAAGCAGGTGCCTATACCTGAAGGTCTCCCGCGACCTAGTCTCATTCGATCTCAGCCCGAATTCAGAAATCCGGTCATAAAGAAGACGCTCTGGACAACATCGCACTCGCCCAATCGTTGATCATCGCCGCGTATAAGCGTTCAACTTTAAACTTGGTGTCGTGTTTTTGCAGCAGCAGACCAGCACCCTCAGAATGTCTGCCAACGCGCCAGCGGGTCAGCTTTATGACGGGGGGCGCTCAGCGCTTGGCGTATTTTCCCGAAATCGCGAACGTCACGTTCGTTCGAGGCGTGGACCTAATTTCTGGATTTGCCCATCCAATACGTGCTGGTCCGGCCGCAAAATTTGCTTCAAACGCACCTCGGGATAGGGCGTAGGCAGTTTTTGCCGTCGCAACTTTGGTGACGATCATGTATGGTTTATTTCGCTGCAAGATCGTGTCGCGACATCCTGAATCCACATTTCGCAAAATATAGTCGGCTGCATCTCCGGAATCACCTGAGATGAGTTTCGTAACTGTGTATCCCTCAACTTTTATTTTCCTATAGGGAGACTTGATTGAACCGATACCTGGTACTGAAATCTCGAAATTTGCCGACGCCAAATCATCTTCCAATATATCGCTAGAGTTGATTGGCTCGGTGGTCATATTTTTTATAGCAGTTTGCAACCGGACGTCTTTTTCACAAATTTCAAATGGTTGGCCGCTTGCGTCAAACTTGTAGATTCCAGGCGTGCTAATCTGATACCCATACCTGGGATCTACGGAATATGCGGAGCTACCCAGCGCCTGCACCGCTACAGATGATGTAGAGCCGGCAAAGTTACCAAATGGGTTAGTAGAAGCCTGGTCGTGGGCGCAGCCAGAAACCAGCGTGCAGATACTAGCGGCGATCAGTCGAATCTTCATTGACGTTCCCCATTTCGTCTGTTTCTGGGGTCATTCCGCGCCCCACTTGGGCCTAAGTAAGATCACGAACTTGCGAAGGTAGATAGTGGGGATGGCTCGCTTTTACGGAAAATAATACTTAAGGACTATAGATATTCGGTAAAAACCGTCGGATATCTGTTAGATAGTCAGTGATATCTTGACATTCTGTTTGCAACTGCGGCATGGCCGATCCAATTGCGGCTCGCCCGCTCTGCTGAACTCAAGAATTCAAATCGCCAAATCATCTTGAGTAATACCATCGAAGAAGTACCTCACAATGAATCTGTCAAATGGGTTAAGTGTCGGCGTCTTGTTTATTTCCTCAACGCCTAGCTTCTGGAACCTGCCTATAGCGGCTCTGAGATCGAGGAGTGGATCCGAGAAATCTATCAAACCGCGTCGATGCAGTTTTCTCGAAATCATCCGTGGTAATCCATATTCCTCAAGCTGATATACGACTCCGGGCAAGAAAGCGTGGCCCAATTTTGAAATGAAGGGCGACACATCCACCTCGGAATTTACAATGATACGGTGAAGTTCATTCGCATCGCTCAATAGGGCAGAGAGTTTGAACGTTACGTTTCGTTCCAACTGAAAGAAATCCTCAACATCGATGCCTTCTTGATCCAATTGCTCAAGGAGATCAGGAATCTCTTTTCGCCAGTTATCGGACAAGACTTTGATAAAAAGCACTAATTTTGAGAACTGGATGTCCCATCCCGCAGGGCTCAAATTGATGATCTTGTAGAGCATTCTGTCCCAATGATTGGGATTATCAGAATTAAGATAGGCAAAGCCTCGCCACTCCTCAGGACGAGACTTCATATCCTGTGCCAATCCAAGGATGAAGTCGGAATTGCTATTTTGTAGCAAATTCCCGCGGGATAATCGAGCGAACGCTTCTTCACCAAGGATACCGCTCATTTCGTATTTATATTCGATAATTTTTGCGACCTGATCGTCCGTGAGATTGTCCTTGTGCTGGACCTCGTCGAGGTCCCCAAGAATACTATCCGGGAATTCGATTTCCAATTGGGTATCTTCGTCCGCAGGCGGAGGCTCCAGCAAGTATATTTTGCCCACAAAATGCTTGAACATTCTTCCACCGCGGCCGATGATGTTCTTATAAGTAAAATCTTTTAGCTTCGTGTTACCCAATCTATTGCGCCATATGATCACGTTCTCGGCGGAAGTGTTCACCCCCTCAATAATCGAGGACGTGGATATTATGCTATCGAATCCTTTATTTGCCTCAAATATCCTTACTTGGATTTGGCTGAGCGAACGGTGCATTCTTCCATTGTGTATTCCGACGCCTCGACGGACCAGGTTCGTGAGCTGCCAGTTCGGGTCATAATTTTCCGCAAGCCATTTCGAGAAATGGTTCAGAAGGGGCTTGTCTAAAATTGGCATGCTAGCCACGATTAAGTTGGCTACTTTATCAATCTGGGGATATGATCCAGCATATATCAGCGATTTTCCGTCGCGTGATCTAAGTATTTTTAATAGCTCTTCGCTCTTTCTCAACTCGTCTTTGCCAATTTCCTTATAGAGATCTACTTTCTCAAGATATACAGTATTAAAATCTAGTAACTCAATAAATTCCATTCCCCTCGTGAATACGCTTTCTTCCATGTTTTTGATATTTGGCGCGAGAAAATATCGTTGTTTAGATTTTTTCGAAAGCTTCAGTATTGCCTTTAATAACGTGGGTGATCGGTCTTTATCGTGTTTTGCGCTTGCTTTGTAGAACTCGTCGACGATCAGTAAGTCTATGAGTTCTATCCTATTCAAATAACTGAACACGCGCTCTTGAGGAAAAATGAAAATATTATTCTCGCCGAGCTGCATGTCAGACGCCGTGATTATGTTGTACTTATCGGAAAATTTCTTGAAAATCCGGCGGCGAGTTTCGTCCATCAAGGCAATCGTTGGCACAATTATGACCACATTCTTGGGTTTCTGCGCTGCTATGAAAGCATCAATTATAAAACTTTTGCCAAAGCTGGTAGGGGCGCTAATTGCTATGTCTCCTCCGTCCAGAAGGCGCGAAAGCACGTAAGATTGCTCCCTATGCAGGGTGGCGCGAGATCTTCCTATGTCCACCTTGAATGCCTCGGTAACAAATTTTTCCTGCCAGGAGGAGTTCTCAGATTGCATGTAGGGGTATAGACCTGCTTCCCGAATTAGATAATTGAGAACCTCGGGGTACGGCGTGCTCTCCCGGCTGAGGTGGCCAAGCAGCAAAATTAGCTTGTTTCGCGCTGCGACATGTTCTCCCTCATTGATAAGTTCATTGATTTCCCGGCAAACGTCGAAAACTGCCACTATTGTTGCCCCTTATAAAACTGCACACCTTCAATGAATGCTTTAACTATTTTGCTTTTATTCGGGACAGGAAATAGTATAAGATGAAAAACAATCTCACTATATTTGAATACTGACGAGGACCTCGTCATCTGTTTCGCAAAATAGGCCTCGGCTCTTTGCGTGTGATGTTCACCAATACTTTCTCTGTACCGCATGCTCATCTCGGCATGCGAGGCCGTTATTTCGCACTCGTGGAGCACCATGATAGGGACATTTATCTTGGACTTGATGTTATCGATGGATTCCCGCGGTCTGATCGAGGAGATGATTCGTTCCTTCAGATCACTCGGAATGGGGAGATGCAATATATCGGAAACGTTGGTGACTATACTATTTTCTTTTTTTAGTTTGTCTGTGCCAAGAGTCTCGAGAACTGATTTCACAATCGAATCTAATCGTCCATCAGCGATAGAATTGTAGAATTTTGCTTCGCCAAACCATAACGTGAAATCGTCATCTTTGATGACAATATGAACGCTATCCGCCCCTTTGGCATTATCCTGATTGTTTTGCTTGTAAAAGATTTTTGGCACCACGGGTAAGGCCCCAAAATGGTCTTTCATCACCCCGTAAAGGAAGATTTCTGCGATTTCGCTACCCTGTCCTAACTCATCCTTGTCAGTCAGGCGGAGATTTTTTGCTGCTTCCACAAGGGCGGTATGCCCTTTCCCGACCAGGGCGGCACGTTCCCGTTGAGATAACGCAGTCTGGACGATATTATCCCATAGGTAGTGCTGGAATTTTGAATAACGCCAGGCTCCGTCCTCAAATTCATTGATGACGCTTACTATCTTTTTGTTAAGGACGGATTTGAATTGATCTAGAGTCGAGATGTTCGACAAGGAATCATCGATGAGCGTTTCGAAAGCTATTTTTGTTGTCATAATAAACGAGCCCACCCCGGGTATTGTTTCAGCTATCTCGTAGCCGATATAAGTAAAGCTGTCCTTTATTTATCGTGTTTTATTAGAGTTACAAATTGAAGGACCAATAGGGGTATATCCCATTATTCATCATCGGACGTGGGTGCGTATATTTCGGGAAACTGGGTCCCCTTATTCGAGATGAGTTTCTTGCGTGTTTCAGCGCCATCTTAACTCGAGCTTTTAAAGGTAGACCGAATGACTGGCCGTAATCGGTTCACGCCGTTCACTCCCTAACGCAGCATTGTCCACATGCAAAATTGCATGAACGGCGGTTCGCGCGAGGCAGACTTAATACTTGATTGGTTTTGGGTGTCCGTCCGAGCGGAATTGGAACACAAAGTACGGCGGAATACAGATCCCGCGCTGATCGCCAGCGCCTGAATTTCGGCTAAGCCAAGCGCTGTCAGGTGGCTGCTGACCGAACTCCGTGGACAACTGCAGTCCGTCTACTCCTGTCTTCCGCGCGCTGAATTTCTTACCACCATTCTCGGCGTTGTAGCCGATGGAACGAAGACAGATGTAGTCGTCTCGACACGGATTTGCAGCATCGCAGGCACGCATACCTGCATAGGCAGTTCGCTTGACAAAGCAGGCCTGAACAGTTCCGATCCCAGCTTCCACGTCAGTAATACATTTCGCAAAGCCCGGTGAAGCGACTAGACCACACGTCGCCTCAGGTGGAAGGTCTAGGCATTCGGACAAACGCAGCATCCCAGCCGGGAATCCCCCAGTTTGAGAGTCGCGTTTGATGATCACCCCCTCTGGGGTTCCGCCGTCAGCGTCAGCATCCCCCTCATAGTATTCCTGATGCGCCGCATAATAGGAGTTGCCGGGGGGAGGTATCAATCCGAGTGCTTCTATGAGGGTATAAGGCTGCGCGTCTACTATCTTGACAGGAGCCGGCTCCTTCCTGACGTATGTGTCGAACCCGAAACGAGCTGATTTAATTTCTCCCGATTGCATTGCGTCACCGATGTGAAGCGAACTTTCTGGAACGCAGGTCCCGACAGAAGTGGCATTAGGAGAAATGAAAAGGACTTTGCATTGGAGCCCGTCATTGCAGGTCCATTGCCTTTGTGTTGTCGCCAGCGCTGAATCCACAATGCAGGTCGATCCCCAACCTCCCAGAAGTTCGGTGGTCTCATTGAGCTTCCACCGCTCGCCCTTGAATTTGTTCAGGGGCCGATCCGAATAGCTGGTCGCGAGATCATACCGCTTGTGACTTTTGCCGCTGGCGAGCAGTTTCAGAATTTCAAGTCGTCTCGGCTGGTCTCCGTAAAACTGGGGTGACCCAGGTAGATAAACGGCGTTGAAGCTCGGAGTATCGTCTCTGTCGGCACCCGGGAAATGAAATCCCGCAATAGCCCTGGCTTGATGGCAGCCCGAACACGTTGCCTCATTCAGCCTGACCCGTAAGTCAGTCGGCGACTTAACGAAGCTGAATTGCGTTGCTGGGTTAAGTGTATAGGCGCGCATCGCGGCCTCAAGTTCAGTATCCGAAATTATTTGTTCGGCCGCTGTATTTGCGTTCCAGAAAGGCTGGTTTCCAGAACGATATTGCCCGCCCGGCGAAACTGAGACGGCGCGACAGGCCAGATACTCACGGGGAATGTTAAGCGTTCCACGGTCAATATCAGCAAGGACCGCCTTACTCGTGATCAGCTTTACGAACTTCTTTCGCGAAAGCTCATGCGGAATTCCCTCGCCACAGGAGTTTGAGTCCCCGTTCTCGTTCCCCAAAAGGCGAGCACGGTCAATTTGATTGCTTAGGTAGCTGACTACGAACCTCTTGGCTGTCGGATCCCAGCGAAAGACGCGAATGAGATATTTCGCTGTGGACCCCAGATTGGTCGTGTCGTTGCCTACTTTGACCCGGTAAGCCTGCATATTGATTTCGATACGTGCAATATCCCTCCCGGTAATGCTCGAGAGAATGCCAGTCTCGGCGTTCATCATTTCCCGCACGGCCTCTTCGGCAGACCGGGACGGCATTTCAAGATAGTCTAGCCATCTTTGGGCGACATCTTTGCAGCTCGCGGCACCAGACGGACGATCGGTCGGAACTGCTGGGAAGACTACATTCATCGTTACGGGAAGCCGAGAACCGATCTCCTCTCCACGTTTGTATGAAAAACGGTAAATCACGCTAATCTCACCGCACCCGTCATGGTTCTCATGGCCCGGGATCGGGTCTCCAATGAAATTACGGTCCATCCGGTTGATGACACCAACAAGTTCCACCCGAGAATCCTGATGGGTCAGAAATGTCGCATTCAGAAGGCTCGGTTCACCTTCGGGAAAGGCTTTTGGACCTCTTGCGGCTTGCGCGCTCAGTTCCTTGAGATCCCCCTCTATCGTCTTCTTTATTTCGAACGCGACCTTGAGGTTGAATGGATTGACGCGCAGTCCGCCTAGCATCTCCCGGTCAGCCTCCAAAGCTTGACCTTGGATCAGGCACCCAAAGACAAGAGGTCCAGAATAGGCGCAACCGCGGGCGTCCATTTTGTCGAGTTGTGCAACGACTGCGGGTTCTGACACAAACGGGCCCTGCAGGACTTTTGGAATGCTAACACGCTGTGGATAATCGCTGTCGTCAGCTGCAATAGCCAATCCCGCCGTCAATAGGGTATAAAGCGCAGTTACGGCAACAAAAAATGCGAACGCTGCTCGCCACGGCATAGTTGTTTTCTCCCGCTTCTAGGAATCTAATAGATATAACTACTTAATTGCCCGCCCCATAGATACTGTTATAGCTATAGAAATCAACGCGATAACTCGCTTATGTCATGTAATAACAATCATCTTCCGCCGATCGAGATGAAAAGTCCAAAAAAAGTTGACGTATTCAAGTTAAAATCTAACGATGACAGTTGTCTGTCAAGAGCCAAATGTGTATATATCACTAAGCCTCTTCAGAATTGTAAGCTAAAGGCACTCGAGCAACTATGAAATTCTAGGTCTGCAAGTAAAAGTGCGAACGTCGAGGACGCTTGCCTAGAATATGTGTTTCTGGGGATCTCTTATGAAAAGTCAAATATCGGCTGCGGTTGCCTTGTCACTGTGCTGGAACTCCATGGCGGCTGCTACGGAATGCGGTATGAATGTCGGCTGGATCCACAACGACACTGGCACCATAACCTATCAAGCACCCACAGGGGTTCCTTCGCTTTTTTACACGTCGAAGATGGCGATTAACACCGATGGGAATCCGCGCTCCTACCACCCAAGCGATCCACGCGGAGAGAGGCTTGCGCTCAACAATATGGGCAATGGGATTAAGGGCATCTTTAAACGCTTGGGAGGCAAGTACATCGGATGCACTCCCCGAAGGGGGGATTGTTACGAAAGGTACATTTCGACCTTCGAGGCAGCTAGAGATTCCAACTACAATCCGAGGACCTCGTGGGTGACCACTTACGGGATTATTCCTTGGCAGAGGGACATCAACCTTAAACGAGATATTCCCTGCACCTTTCAAACGGGTAAATACGCTGGATATTTTATATCCCAGACAGCCTATCCGCTGTACGACGGCGATGAGTGTGACGCGCGCCGATACTTGGACGCAATGGTTTTCAACGCAAACGTCCTTCCCAATGAGACGCATTGGGAAAGCCAGGGTATAGTGACAGATGGCTTTGATCTCGTGGCTGTATATGATGAGATTCGTCAAAAGGTTGTGTTCGGAATTAATGGTGATCGGGGTCCGAAAGACTCGATTGGTGAAGTATCGGTTGCCATGGCCGCGAACATGCAAGGCAAAAGCCTTACGGGTACGGAAACGTATGAGGACGGCATCCTGCCCCTGGCTTTGCCGCAAGTCCACTATCTTATCTTTCCAAAGGTGGACATAAAGAAGTTGAAGGGCCGCGATTTCACTCAACAAGAGATCAACGAGATTGGTGCAACAGCTTTGGATGAGTGGGGCGGACTCGAACGACTGAAAGCGTGTCTCCGCAACGAAACTGCCGTGGCACCAAGGAAGCGGGCCAACTCAAAACGCTAGCTGATCGGCGAATGCTGCCCTTACTAGGCTGTGTGAATCGATGATTGCAAGCAAGGGAGACTGCCCTTGGTCACATAACACCCAAGTGTGGGGCGCGATTGGCCAAGGGGCAGATCTCCAGCGGGCGGCACAGTACGCAACTTGCCTACTGCCATGCGGCCTCACACAATATTTTCCAAAAATATACCGCCATTATTTTCCAAGGCAGTTTGGCGAATTTGGCTACCCGTCACCTTTTGAAACTAAAGAGGCGAAATTGCCGATTTCCACAGCATCAAATTGTAGGCTTAACGGCGATGGGTCCACCTACTCGAGTAGAACCCAGAAAGATGGCTTAGTTGGTCGCTAATTCCATTCGGGAGAACGGGGATCGTGCTGCCCCAGTTTGATCTCTTTGGTGCGGCGACGGACGAGTACGGATCATTCGGTCATGAGCTATGACCTGGCTGCTTTCGGGATCCACTTGGGGTGATCACGTTCGCTTCGGCTTCCAGCGTTGCGATCATCCATGCCGTTGGCACCTGTGACGACCAATCCTGGCGGTAGGCCGCCGCTGGCTTGGAGCAGCCTAGTGGCATTTGCTACCGAACTGCGCACATGTCTGCAGGGCCCGAGAAAAGTAATTAATCGTTTTGTTAGAGATACAACGTCTCCAAGTTCGCACTCCCAAACGGTTAGTGCGCTCCAACCTAACGAGAGTATTTGTTCCAAGTGCTCGGCATCGCGCTCCTTATTACGATTCAGCTTTGACTCCCAAAACTGTTGCCGACTTTTTGGTACGGTGGAGTTTTTGCACAGTGGGTCCGAATGTTGATGCCAAAAACAACCGTGAATGAAAATCACACATTTTTTCTTAGAGAAGACAATGTCTGGAGTTCCTGGTAAAAAACTTCTATGAATCCTGAATCGATATCCGAGGCTGTGCAGAAGTCGCCTAATAAACAATTCTGGCCTAGTATTCTTACTGCGAATTCTCGCCATATTGGCGCTTCGACGCTGGGGTGTCAGCTTGTCCATTAATTCTTCCCGACAATCGCCTCTGTGTTATTCCGTTCGAAATGAAAGGTGGAAAAGACTCTATATTTACGTTCCGCATTAAAGAATTGGATGGGATAGACCAAATTCACTTCTGAATTTCCAAACTTATGCGTGCACTTTAAGGCAATTCGCGCCATAAATGTATGGGGTTCTAAAGGGCGCGTAGCCAAATGGGGGAAATTGTTGCTTACCGATATCGGCCTGTCGATCACAGTTGAATCATGAGTGCGCTGTTTCGGTTGGCCCTAACAGCAGGAGTTAAAGCTGCCGTAGTTTTCCATCTCAAGCGTGGGGTGGAATTGAATTTGCCTGACAAGAAAGGCAATCTGCCGCTCGGGGTTGCCGCCTCATTGGGCTATAATGAAATTTGTAAGTTGCTTATCGAAAGTGGTGCCGATCTCCAGCGCCCAGATGCTCATGGAAAGCGAGCAGAGGATTACGCACTGGACCGGGGGCATACAGCCCTTTACGATATCCTATCGTTGCAGCGGATTGAATTAGAGCGTGACGCATCAACTAGCCAACCACCAAGTATGCATCTGAATACTGAGGACATCGAGTCTTTGTTAAACGAGGCTATCGATGAACTTGCGCACGGAGACAGCTCAATAATCAATTGTGCTTCAACTGACTACTTCGAGTCCACTATGAGAGCCCGAGTTCATTTGGATGTTTTACCTGGCGATCACTTGGGCGTCACCAAATCTTTGTCCAATGAAAATTTGACGGACGAACGAAGCGACGCGATGGACGCGTTAAGTCGCCATCAAATCGCTAATCCAATCGACGCTGCAACGAAAAAGCCAATTGACCGATTGGAACGCGTTATCACAGACGCCTCCTATAGAGGGCGGAACACGCTCCCGCTCATTTCAAACCCAGCCGATTTGGCCGATTTTTCGACCACCCATGGCGAAAGTATAAAGCAGCAGAGAACGTTCATATCGAGCGACCACGGTGAAGGCAGCGAACGAAACACGACCAATCTGTCCAATGAAATGTCAAATGTTTTCACCACACGAGCTTACGTCAAAGAGGTTTCCGTTGAGAACACCCCTTCTACTTCCTCAGCATATATTTCGCTGAACCAGCCTTTGCAGGCACAGTTTTCGAGTGCGTCGGACAGCCGTGCACGTTCAACAGAGCAAACTTCCATATCATCGCCCGACCAAGCATTCAGAACGTTGGACCACAACGGTCCCAACCGACTAGGCGACGATTTCTTTTTCTCTTCCCATGAACGTTCTAGTTCCATGGAGCAGTCTGAAGAAACCCTTTTGGAAGGGTTTAGCCAGTGGGAAGCCGAGCCCGATGTAGTTCTCCGTATCCATGACCAACGTGTGCTCCTCGAAGCCGTCAAGATTCATCAAGATCTTAGTTCCTCCGTTCATAACGATAATCCCAGTTGGAATGTCATTTCCGTCGCGTTGCCGGCTACGCTTATCGAGTACAAGCCCCTGCACCGCAGCATCGATTTCCTTATTCAAAGTGGATTGTCGTTGGGCTTGATATCCCGCACCCAAGTTGATGCGGTTACCAGAGTCGTAAAACTTAACAGGGAGGAAAAAAGGCGTTTCCTTGTTCTGCTTGGAGAGCTTGGTATTGGCGTCGATGACAACTTCTATGGTGTGTTAGCATCGCAATTACCACCAGAACCCTATCATCCCCGTTCATGGCAAGCGGCTTTGCCGGGTGCGGATGAGGCGATTGAAGATTTCCTCCGGCCGGCCGAAGCCTTGGATACTCTGCACATTAGGACCGCAAAGACCCTTCGTGCGCTTTCGTCAGGCTCAGAGGCAGCTGTTTGGAGACGTTTTGATGAAGATAGAGCGGTTCTATTACGAACTCTCATTGCTCTTCCTCCCGCATTCCAAATGCTTGCCGAACTCGTTAGACCACCCCGCGTCGAGAATGAAACGCCCAGCGAGGTCAGCCGACTCGAGGACGACGAGGATGTGGCTGCGGACGACACTGTTGTGTTGACAAATGTCGCCGATGGCAGCCAGACACAATATGACATACTCGCGACCTTTGCGGCGATATTACGTGACAGAAGAGCGATGCCGGATACTAAAAGTATTGTTTCAGAAGTCGTGGGTTTAAAACTCCCACTTGCAAGCTTGGTGGCAAAGATTGTCGAACAGTGCCTCGATCTGGAAGATGCAGATTTTCATTCTCTTAAAAATGCTCTGCAAAAATATGAGGAAACAAGAAGTAGTATACTGAAGAACAATCTCTCTCTGGTCACATTCTTTGCTCGTCGATATAAAACGTCAGGTTTAGCTTTCATGGACTTGATTCAAGAGGGAAGCATTGGGCTATTGCGAGCGGTCGAAAGATTTGACACCGACAGAGGTGTCAAATTCGGCGGTTATGCAGCTATGTGGATACGACAATCAATATCAAGAGCTGTAGCCGATTGTTCAAAGACGATCCGAGTTCCTGTGCACGTGCAGGAATCGATACAGAAAGTCGCTTCGCAAAAGAAGACGCTTCGTTCGGAATTCGGTAGAAAACCTTCGATCAATGAACTCTCTGAGTCGACAGGCTATTCTCCCGAAAAAGTGAGCGCATTAAATGCTCTAGGTCGTACCGTGCGATACGGAATTGATAACGTGTTGCCCCTCACGAGCAGGCAGCAGCTAATTCTGGCTTGTCCAGAGGAGCTACCGGATGACACGATCTCCGAAAAGCAGCTCGCGCAACTTATTGCGGATGAGCTTAGCGCACACTTGGATCCAAGGGAGGTCAAAGTCCTTACGTTGAGGTTTGGCCTTGGTGGAAAGCAGGAACATACCCTTGAGGAAGTGGGGCAGATTTACGGAGTCACCCGCGAACGAATTCGTCAGATTGAAGTCAAAGCTCTTAAACGTCTTCGCCATCCCGCACTTTCAGCGAGGCTTAAGTCTGCATTCCTTGCGCATTTCAAAGCGGGTGCACAAATATGAAAATCAGGTCTGCACCCCCGCGGGCAAGTTCAATGATTGAGGCACTTAGGGGGTTGGGTTATTCCGCTGGCGCGGCCATCGCTGATATCATCGATAACAGTATCTCAGCTGGCGCTAATGTCGTCAGCATCCAAATAGCCCCATCCGTCAGTGGTACCTATATTACTATTGCAGATGACGGCTGCGGAATGAATGCTCTGCAGCTTGAAAAAGCGATGACCCTCGGCGATCGAAACCCTCTGCATGCGCGCGAGTCTGCTGATCTCGGGCGCTTCGGTTTGGGGCTTAAGACGGCATCGTTTTCACAATGCCGGCGTTTGACTGTGGCTAGCCGAAACCAAAACCAACTTTCCGTGTTGCGTTGGGATCTAGACTTTTTAGCCAGTTCAACCGACGGCGGTTGGTATTTGTTGGAGGGCTTTCACCCTGGTTCGGAAGATCGTCTGTCGGCGTTGGATGGCTTTTCCTCAGGTACGTTGGTGCTACTGGAATTACTGGATCGAATGCTTCCTCATGACGAGGATAAGCAAGAGCTGTTGGATGTCACCGACCAAATCGAACGGCACCTTTCAATGGTCTTTCACCGTTTCTTGCTACGAGCTAAGTTGAAGATCATCATAAATGGTGCAGCTCTCAAACCTTGGGATCCTTTCCTGAAATCCAATTCCTTCACTTGGCATTCAAATGAAGTCAAATTTGGCGCTTTTCCTAAGACAGTTACCGCTCAATCGTTTGTGCTTCCCCACCGCGACCGACTGACCGCTGCAGAATATGATACGGCCGGAGGACCCGACGGCTGGACCTCACAGCAGGGCTTTTACGTGTATCGAAATGAGAGATTGCTTCTGGCGGGTAGTTGGCTCGGACTGGGAAAGGGTAAAAGCTGGACGAAGGACGAACCGCTTCGGCTAGCAAGAATTCGTGTCGATATTCAGAACACGGCGGACGCTGACTGGAAAATCGATATCAGGAAAGCAACGGCACACCCTCCAACATATCTTCGGAAATTTCTGACTTCATTGGCGGAGGACACCCGAATGCGTGCCCGCAACGTTTTCGCATTTCGTGGGAAATCCGCTGAACCTTTCGGCAAACAACAGGTAACTCAGACATGGAGAGCTCATCACCACAAAAGCGGCGTGAGGTACAAGATCGATCCTTCTCATCCGGCAATCGAAGCAGTGTTAGCGTCCTCAGTAAATCTTAGCGCTTCGCTGGCAAAAGAAATTCGCAATATGCTTCGAATTATTGAAGAAACGGTGCCTGTACAACGTATCTGGCTTGATACGGCGGAGGCCAAAGACACGCCTGAGACCGGATTTGCGAATGTTCCAAGTGATGAGGTCGTTGAGGCTGCGCAAATCCTTTTGGAGTCAATGGTATTGCGGAAGGGGATGGCAATTGAACTCGCGCGAGCCAGTCTTCTCAGGACGGAACCCTTCAATTTGTTTCCTGAACTTGTGATCAACTTACAACTGCAACACGAATAATAGGAAATGCCGCTTTGAGCGCCGCTTCAGTAATCAAGGTCGTACAGGAATTACTATCGAACGAAGATCGCGCATCGATCAGCGCGGCCCTCATCAACAAGAAAGTGGATCTAGCCTTTTTGCTGGATCCCTCTTGGAAAACGTCGGTCGATCGGGATGCCGTCGTTACAGAGCTTATCAGACGGTCGAGTCAGTGGATCGGCGAAAGTTCTACTCTTAAGAACGAGGCTGGCCACGTTGGTTGGCTCAATGCGACTCGAAAATCCCACTGGAGATATTGGCAGCGTTACCGTGAGTTTATGGAACGAAAAGCGTCCTTGGACAGTGTCGACGAACTCGATAAGGTTACCGATGAAATTCTGGGCCTGATCGAAGATCCTGTTCGCGAGGGAAGTTGGGATCGGCGTGGTCTCGTTGTCGGCCACGTCCAGTCGGGGAAGACAGGAAATTATACGGGCCTGATCTGCAAGGCCGCGGATGCTGGATACAAGATCATTGTGGTGCTCGCCGGCATTCACAACAACCTGCGAGCGCAGACCCAAATGCGGCTTGATGAGGGGTTTTTGGGTTATGAAACTCATCCTGATCCGGACGCGATCAAGACAATCGGAGTTGGCACGCTTGATGCAGATCCCTCAATCAGACCAAACTATGTTACAAACCGTTCCAATAACGGCGACTTCAATTCCGCGATAGCTAAAAATCTTGGGATTACCCCAGAGAAGCGGCCATGGCTGCTGGTCGTAAAGAAAAATAAAACTGTACTTGAGAAACTAAACAAGTGGATTCGAAATCATGTTGCCGACTCGGAAGACGCCACGACGGGAAGAAAGACAGTCACCCGCCTGCCACTTCTTTTGATTGATGATGAGGCTGACAACGCATCGGTAGATACTGGAGAAGATGCTATCGATGAAAACGGAAAGCCCGATCTCGAATATTCCCCGAAAGTGATAAACGGATTAATCCGAACATTGCTCCACTCGTTCAGTAAATCTGCGTATGTGGGTTATACGGCCACGCCCTTCGCGAATATTTTCATACATGAACGCGGAGAAACACAAAAAGAGGGCCCGGATCTCTTTCCAGCGAGCTTTATAATTAATCTTGGCACTCCAAATACATATGTGGGGCCATCAAAGATTTTCGGCCGCCGTACCGCTGACGGTAGGGAAAAGGGCCTCCCGGTTTTCCGTGCCGTAAAGGACTTCGCATCTCATGACGGTTTGTCGGGGTGGATGCCCCAAAAACATAAAAGCACTCATCGACCTTTATATGAACAGACGGATGAGCTTCCTCCATCGCTAAAAGAAGCGGTAGACGCGTTTGTACTTGCATGTGCAGCGCGGCATCTTAGAGGACAGGGTGAATCTCACTGCTCAATGCTTGTTCACGTCACTCGGTTTAACAACGTTCAAAATTTCGTATTTGAACAAGTTGAAGCTTATGTCCGCTATCAGAAACAACGAATTCTTCGTGGTGTAGATGCCGAGCAGGTTCTTGCACGGCTGCAATCTCTTTGGGTTTCGGATTTCATGCAAACGACTGCGACCACGAGAACTCAAGAAGGAAACATGGATGTTCCGATTTCTTCAGCCTGGGTTGATGTCCTAAACTGCTTGCCAAATATTGTCGCAGATATCGAAGTTAGAAAAATTAATGGAACTGCAAAAGATGCGCTGGACTATGCTGACGCAGGAAAAGGCCTCAAGGTTATCGCTATTGGGGGGGACAAACTTTCACGAGGCCTGACTCTAGAGGGTCTATGCGTAAGCTATTTTCTTCGAGCCTCCAAAATGTACGACACGCTTATGCAAATGGGGCGGTGGTTCGGGTATCGGCCCGGCTACGTAGATCTGTGTCGTCTCTACAGCACTGAGGAATTGGCGGACTGGTTCGGTCATATTGCGGATGCCTCCGAGGAGTTGCGAGAAGAGTTCGAGCTCATGGCTGCGAGCGGGTCAACGCCCCGTGATTTTGGTCTAAAGGTACAGTCTCATTCCGTGATGCTCGTCACGTCAAAACTTAAGATGAGAACCGCACGCAGCTTGATGCTTTCGTTCAGTGGACAGGTCGTGGAAACTGTCTCCATGCGCTGTGACAAAGAGGCACTCGCATCTAATTATGACGCGGCTTTGTCATTATTTGCGGCGCTCGGTAACGCGTATCACAACCCGATTGTCAGAGAGCGAGCCGGCGCGTCAGCTAAGTGGAACGGATGTATTTGGGAACAGTCACGGCCACAACACGTCATTGATTTCCTGACGTCGTACAAGACGCATGCTGATGCTCACAAGGTAAATAGTCAACTTCTTGCGCAATTCATCGATATGATGAATCGAAGCAATGAACTCGACGAATGGACGGTTGCTGTGCTGGGGGGGAGCGGTGCTGCCTTCAACCCCATTCCCGGAGTTAACATGGTGATCCGCCAAACAGATAATCCTGATAGAAATGACCGCTATTCAATAGGCCGTCTGTTATCTCCAAGGGATGAATCGATCGCGCTATCCAGTTTTGAATGGGATGACGCTTTAAAACTCGCTCAAGGTGCATGGCGGAACGATCCAGCGAAACAGATTAAGCAGAAGGAGGAGCCCAAAGAGCCGAACGGACCCTCCATTCGCCGGATCGCGGGTTTGCAGGCATCAGGTCGTCGTCGCGGTCTACTATTAATCTATCCGATGGATCCACAGAAAACAAATCACAGGCTTTTAATGGCTCAACCTCATCCCGTTATTGGCTTCGGCATGAGTTTTCCGGACAGCCAGTCCGGCATAAAGGTAGAGTACAAAATCAACAACGTTCTCTGGGAGCTTGAGTATGGCTCTTCAGAGTAGCGCGGATGATCTTCGTTCGGCTTGGAAAGCGATTGCGGGAACTGGTGAATCCGATGGTTGGAGAATCATCCCGCTCAACAATAACAAGAGACTTCGTGTTGGCGTGCGGTTTCCGGAGCGACGCGAGGCATTCCTAGTGGGTTTTAATTTTGAATCGAGAGGTGCAACGGCCATCCCCCAGGGCAAAGGATTTGAAGTTGAGAATCTTCCTACTGACCTAAACCATGAGTTCAGCGTTTGGATTAGCGTATCGCGCCGTCAGGGGGCCAGTCTCGACCTGTTTGTTCTCATGGTCGAAGATCTCATCGCCGTGGTAACGCTGAGCACGACAACTTTGAGCGAACGGCGGCTTTATTTTCAATTTATGTCACGAATCCGCAGTTGGCAGCGGTTTATGGAAAAGCCTGCGGAAGGGCGATTGTCGGATGCGGAGGAGATTGGACTTTACGGGGAATTATTATTGTTAAAGCGCTTTTTGGAAGCTGGAATGCCCCCCGATTTAACTATTGAGCTTTGGAAGGGTCCAGAAAATGCGCCTCAAGACTTCAGGAACGATATTGCTGCTTTGGAGGTCAAATCAACCCTCTCAGTCAATGGCTTTCCCACTCACATTGCTTCGCTTGATCAACTTGACGGAATGGCTGCCCGCACGGTCTATCTCGCAGGCCTGAGATTCGCTGTCACTGAAGCAGGCACCACTTTGCCCGAGATTGTAGAGGCTCTCCGTAAAATATTGGCAGACGGCGCTGCCGAACGAAGTGCGTTTGAGCGATTGCTTCTACTCGTGAACTATACTGATAAATTTGCTGACGACTATGTGCGGCGTTTCCAATTGCATAGTGAAAGGTTGTTTTGTGTAGACGAAGATTTCCCCTATCTTTCCCGCACATCTGTGCCGTTGGCCATACTAGATGCTGAATATCATTTAGATCTGGATGAGATCAGCGTTCCATCTCATCCGTTTGAAATGGCTATTGGCATTTTTGAAAGTAAATAAAGATGACATTGGAAGACTTTCTTCTTCAGACACAGGCAGACGTCAAATCGCTGACGCTGGAGCGGTTGGGAGCGACACCATTCCCTCATGCGGAGTCTGTATTCACGGAACTGGTGATGCAACACTTAGCGGAAATTGGAATGACGTCCGATCCGCAAGTTTTGTTTATCCATAGGAAAATCGGGAATGCCACTCTTCGACTTAGTGGGTATGCCGTGTCCGACGATGGTGACCAGTTGGATCTGTTCGTATCAATCTACGAAGGCACTGAGGAGATCAAAGCGATACCTGATAGCGATGTTTTAAAGGCTGCGGACCAGTGCCTTCGCTTTCTATCTAACGCTGTCACTGGGGCCTTGGCCAATTCTATTGATCAGTCTGACGACGCGTATGGACTGATCCTAACCGTACGTGAATGTTACAATCAATTGGAGGACGTCAGAATATTCATACTCACAGACCTTCGCTCCAAGTCCAAAAGCTTTAAACCGCGAGAAATCGCCGGGAAGAACATCACGCTAGAAGTAATGGATATTGAGCGGTTGTTTCGGCATACTTCAGAAGGAAAACCGAGAGACGAGCTCATCGTCAATTTCGAAGAGGTGGCGGGAACACCTTTGCCGTGCGTCTATGTCCCGGGTAGCGAAGAGCAATATGATTATGCGTTGACAGCAATTCCGGGAAATATCCTGCGATTGCTCTACGAAAAGTTCGGCTCTCAACTGCTTGAGGCCAACGTTCGCTCTTTTCTTAGCCAGACGGGGAAGGTCAACAAAGGTATCAGAGACACACTGCGTTATTCCCCCGAAAAATTCATGGCTTACAACAATGGCATCGTGATCGTTGCCGACGAGGCCCATATCGGCGCGACTGATACTGGCGGCACGGGCATTGCTTGGTTGAAAGGAATGCAGATCGTCAATGGCGGCCAAACAACAGCGTCAATCTATTTTACGAAACGAAAATTTCCGGAAACAAACTTGGCCCAGGTACGGGTGCCTGCAAAGATCATCGTACTACGATCCTCCGATACGGCAGCAGAAGAAGCTCTTTTATCCGACATCTCGAAGTACGCTAACTCACAAAACTCCGTGAAAGTCTCTGATCTCTCAGCGAACAAGCCGTTTCATGTAGCACTCGAAAAGCTTTCAACGAACACGTTTTGTCCCGACGGCCAAGGGAGGTGGTTTTATGAGCGTTCGGCCGGCAGTTATAATGTCCTGTTGGCACGCGAGGGGAATACGCCAGCCAAACTTCGTGACTTGAAACAGAACATTCCCAATTCCCGGAAACTGACCAAAACAGACATTGCGAAGTACATTCATGGATGGAATCAAAGGCCAGAGATCGTGAGTCTTGGGGCTCAAAAGAACTTCAAAATCTTCAGTGACGAAATGCCAGAAGACAGGCTGCTACCCGATGTCCAAGAGTACAAGCGGCTTATCGCACTGGCAATTCTATATCGAAAATCTGAAAAAATGATCAGGGCTGCATATCAGCAGGCTCAAGCCAACATTACCGCATATACGATTGCGATATTCTCAAGAGCGGAGAGCAATGCGTTGGACCTTGACTTGATTTGGCAAAATCAAAGCCTATCCATTGCACTGGAGCGACGAATTATGCACTTGTCTAACGAAGTCAACGATCGTCTCAAGCAAACCGCAGGCGAACGAATGATCTCTGAGTGGGCAAAGAAGCCGGAATGCTGGGAACTGATGATTGCCCATACGTTTGAGAAACGATCGGAGCAGATGCCTGAGATTCGTGGCTAGGTCGTAGACGTTGACCGCCCCTGAAAACGTCGGGTTCAAGAGTCTACGACAAGGAGAGAATGGACTGCTTCCGCGATTTGCCGTGCTAGGAACGGCGGCACTGCGTTCCCAACCTGAACATACTGTTCGGTGCGGTTGCCTTTGAAATAGTAATTGTCTGGAAAGGTCTGAAGACGCGCTGCTTCTCTTACGGTCAGGCTTCGGCACTGCTCAGGATCAGGATGAATAAAATAGTGACCATCCTTTGAAATATGGCTTGTTACGGTAGTTGCGGGCTGGTGCCACACTTGAACTCGAAAGCGGTCTGAGAATTTACCGGACAGCCAATTTTTGTGTGCGGGAGCCAATTCGGAGGGAAAGTCAGTTGATTTCGGCGAAACGCCAGTGATCTCAGAATAAATCGCGGCATATAGGTATCGCGCAAGATCCATCGGCATGTGCCTCCGGGTATCATTATTGGCTAGGGTTTGAATGCGCTGATCTAGAATCCATTTCTGAAGTTGCGAGGAACACGACCCATCGACTAGGCTCGCGCCCGGCACGAACCGCGCCGTTGTAAAGCTTTCTGAGCAAGTCTTCTCAAGAATGGAAGATGCTCTGCTCTGGATATCTTTTAATAGAGAAACAGCTGCGTTCGTTGGAAGTCTTTGGATTTTTTCTACCGCCTGGCTAACAGCCGCATGCCAAGACGCATAATCATCGTGTCCCTTGCTTACACCGCTACGCTGCTTTGGCATCGCCTTCAGCACATTAAGGACAGTTGTGCGCTCGACACCATTTTTTATCAACAGGCGGTGGTTTTTGATCTGCGAGTTCGCAGCCAAATCATTTCGCAGGCCAACCACGATCACTCGATGTCTTGCCTGTGGGACCCCAAATTCTTCGGAGCGGACAATAAAATCAGACGGCGCGTAATCAGAGTTTTGCAAATGGCTGCCATTTGACCCCTTTGTGATCGGCAAGAGGGTGTAGGAATCCTCTCCAGTTCCGACACCTCGTAGGTCAGCGAGGACCTGCGTAAACACGGCTTCGCCATCAATTTTTGACGACAGAATGCCCTTTACGTTCTCCATCACAAACGCTGCAGGACGCAAACGTTCTAAAATTCGGATGTACTCTTTATAAAGAAAATGACGGCCATCCTCTCTGGCAACATACCCATTCACTCCTCGGTTACGAGCCCTCCCTACAAGAGAGTATGCTTGGCAAGGCGGTCCGCCGATTACGACGGTATTCCCACCATAACGTTCCCTGATTACCTCTATTTTGCTGTCCAGTTGTCTCCGGACGCTTTCAGTGCCGAGTTCAAGCAATAACGCTTCCGTACAAGCTATGTCCCAATGTTGGGGATAGAGCGCATCCCAATCAGGTTCTTTGATTTTTCCATTTATAAAATCGTAGTATTCCGCAGGAGGATTTCTCCCAAACTGCCGGAAAAATGATCTTAGCCGTAGAGTGCTGTGAGCTGCCGGGTCTTTTTCCACGGAGAACGCGATTGAAAATGGATTGCTTCCAAACGAATTCTCAAATCCTGAAAATCCTTCACCCAACCCCCCTGGGCCCGCAAACAGATCAACGACGGCAAATTTCTCTGGCATTCAATTCTCGGAGTACTTTGAAGGAGCGCCATCTTTATATCAACGGCCGCAGTTTGCCAGGGCTCGAAATAGAAATTTTCAGGTAAGAATCCGGTGAAGTGGCCTTTGAGATTTGCCCGAAACACTCAAGTTACGTAGCTAAGTTCGTAGTTAGCGACGTAGCCTAAGTGAACTTGATGGGGCGAGTGGAGATTCTGATGGGCGTCGAGCGTCGTTGCAATTGGACGGACGATGAGAAGCTGCCGATATCCATAAGCGCCCTCCTGAACGAAATCAGTAGTGAAGCTTAGCAAGACCATCTTAATCCGTCTTTATTCCATTACTATTCGGCTAATATGAGTAAGCGCCACATAGCGCTGAATATTTCGCGCCATTCATCAGTGAAAGACGCAATTTACAATCAAGTTGCCATGTCTCCCAAAGGTGAGGCTTTATGCGACATACCCGTTCCGCTGTCCAGCTGGCTGAATACTCAATCGCATCACGAGTGAGGGGTAAGACCACTTTCATACTCGCGTGAAGCAGTCGCAAACATGCTCTAAGTACCAAGTGGCAATTGCGGAATGCAACCTGCGACGATATAGGTGGCAAACTGGGGGATGGCATGAGCTTCAAAAATCTGAAAATCACAGGTTGGCGGCAGTTCGCGGATGTTGACATTGAGTTTCATCCACGACTGACCATTATAGCTGGGGCAAATGGTGCCGGGAAGAGCACTCTTTTGAGAGTCCTTTCACAACATTTCGGATTTGGCTACAGCCTCATCGCGACGCCGACAATAAGCAAATCTGGCGTACTCAGCTACTTTTCCGGAATTTTCCGTCGCATTGGAAATGACTCTACGGTACGTCAAGAAGGTGTTGGCAGTTTAACCTATTCAGATGGAAAGACTTCTCCCCTTGTTGTGCCGAATCAGGGATCTGCCACCTACATGGTGCAAATCACTCAGGCGCAAACGGTGGAGGGCCTCTTCATAAACTCTCATCGATCCGTAAGTGGGTATCAAGCAATCTCTTCAATACCCACGAATGCAATAAGTGTTGAACAGGCTTATCAAGCATACAATCAGGAAGTTATGAACAAGTATAATAACTCGTTCAGCCAATACAGCCCCATTTATAGAATAAAAGAAGCGATCGTCTCGATGGCGACCTTCGGCCCTGGTAATAAGAATGTTCAGAGAAATGCAGAACTGGAAAGAACCTACGAAGACTTTAAGGCCGTACTTTCGAAGGTGCTACCACCCTCGATTGGTTTCCAAGATATAAGCATTAGAATTCCCGATATCGTAATTGTTACACGAACTGGGGAATTCGTACTCGATGCAGCTTCTGGCGGATTGATGGCGATAATAGATGTCGCTTGGCAGATGTTTCTATACTCACGTGGAAAATCTCACTTCGTTGGTATAATTGATGAGCCCGAAAATCATCTTCACCCATCGATGCAGAGAGTTATAATTGGCAACCTTCTGGATGCCTTTCCAAGTGCCCAACTAATTGTCGCTACCCACAGCCCCTTCGTTGTTTCCTCAGTGCGGGATTCTTCAGTTTACGTCCTTGACTATAAAGACGGCGATAAATCCGAAGGAGCGCGACGCATCGTTGTTTCTCAGAAACTCGACAACGTAAATAAAGCAGGAACGGCAAGTGAAATCTTGAGGAGCGTCCTTGGCGTGCCCGTTACACTTCCGCTTTGGGCCGAGGATGAAATTGAGGCAATCTCTGAGAATTTTGAAATCACCAAATTAACTGCAGACAAGATCGTTGCGCTCCGTTCCCGATTGGAGCAGTCGGGTCTTGGTGAGTATTACTCCGAAGCGCTCAGTCGGATGGCCAACCGTCGATGATTAGACTTACGAAGTTGCCAGCCCCTCAACGGTTGACCGACAACGCTGCGGCTTGGACCCAAACCATTGTGGATAAAACTACTGCAGGCGAAACTCCAACGCAGACTGAGAAGAGCCGTTATCGTCATCCGGAGATCAAGGCCGTGTTAGTCAATGAGACGCACGGTAAATGTGCCTACTGCGAGAGTAAGCTGCAGCATATTCACCATGGTGATGTCGAGCATATGTTCCCAAAGTCACTTGATCCAGCGCTAACATTTCAATGGGAAAATCTGACACTAGCTTGCGAAGTGTGCAATCAAAACAAAAGCAACAAAGACCCCTTGATGCACCACATTATCGGCCCGTACGCTATTAACCCAGAACAGCATCTTGTCTTTATTGGAGGGCTCGTCTTTTCACGCGGAACTGTACAAGGTACTTCGACGCGTGCATTGCTGGAGCTTCATCGCGCCGAACTTGTTGAAATGCGCAACTATCAAGTCGATCGAATAATGACCGTCTTTACTCAGATATTCGATGCCACGCTCCCTCTGGTTGTTCGCCGCGCCCTTTATGACGATCTGGTCCGTCAGGAAACATGTGCAAGCGCTCCATATGCCGCCATGGCGCGCTGTATTGTGCGAGACGTGCAACGAGGTATCGACCCACTAGTTTTGGAAGCAGCTTAGAGCGGCCCCTGATTGCAGCGTCGGCTTCGATATCTGTGTTCGGTGCTGCCAAGCTCGTCTTTCCAAAACTGATCGTGAATGCGTTTAGGCATGGAAAATTGGCTCTGGCTCAGATTTGATGCAGGTGGGCGATGCTTGTCGTTGGTATCGTTTCAGTGCCATCTAGGGTAGCGGCCTCTTTGGACCCGACCGCAGGTCCGGTTTGTAGAGCGGGAGTCTGGGCATTGGGTTTGGGGTTGGAACGTACGAGATCATGATCGGTCCAAGCTTCCGCTTGAAATTGCGGAGTCGGCCTTCGCGACACAACGAGCCGCAAAAGTTGTCTCATTGGCGATCTCAATCTGAGAGAACTTGATTCAACTGCGGCTGGACCGCTCAGCTTTGAACGTTCCTGATTTAACAGGAACAGAAGGGCAAGAATTTCGTCGTCGCCTAGCCACCCTGCGCGCCAATCGTCACCACGGCCGTAAGCATCTGCCACCGTTTCATGAGTGCAGCATGTGCATGAGATAGCCATGCAGGGCGTGTAATGGCCCCATAAATATCCGGACAGGATCTCCCACTTAATAAGTGTGCGAGGTAATGTGCCCATTATGACCAGTCACAATTCTAAGATAGAA
>NZ_JACHXN010000041.1 GCF_014192095.1 Phyllobacterium trifolii | reverse complement strand
CGAGACATATTAGGCAGGGAAGTTATGGGCCCGGATCGCCTCACGCAAAACAATACGCATGCGACTGAAGCGCGTGCGTTGGCGCGTGCGACAGTTAACCTATGCAAGGTTTGGAATCTTACCGATGCCGAGGCTTGCTCGGCGGCATGTCTGGCCGCACATGGGCACGCTGGAAAGAAGGGGTCATCGGCAGGATCGATCGCGATTTGCGTATGAGGATGGCACATCTAATTGGCATCCACAAAAGTCTCCGCCACCTGTTTAAGGAGCCAGACCGTGGCTATGCGTGGGTTCGCAAGCTCAACGCTGCCTTTGGCGACCTATCGGCACTTGACCTAATGTTGCGCGGAGAGATGAGCGACCTTGTTGCGATGCGTGAATGGATAGATGCGGAGCGTGGCAATCCGCTTGATTTTTAGGGAAATGGGTTGCCGCTTCAGAGTGATAAATCACTAAATATAGCTTTCCACGGGTACCTACTCGAATGACCTTTAATTTATCAATGCCCCTTGCTTTCGATGAATTTTTCCGAACGGCTGGGAAGGTGCGAAGTTTAATAATCGAGCAAATATAACTTGTTGCTTCCTTGCGACACTCATCCTCTTGGGGAAATAAGTAGCGGATGCAGGGTCTGATGTCAGGAACCGCCAACTTGTCTGCTTAATACGGCAGTGAGAGTCTTCAAGCGGGAAAGTTCACGCCTTTGATAAGCAGCTTCCAGGGCTAATGCCTCTTCGTACCGTATTCCATACCTGTCTCCTGATGAGGTTTGCGATGTTTCCAGATTTGAATTTGTGCCGATCAATACCTCGTCTGGTGTGTCCCATTCATCGAAGCACAAGATTCCATATTCGAACGGGTCGATACCTCGAGATTCAAATATCATTTTCACATGTTGTGCGACCAACCCGATATGCAATCTCACGCGATCCTTAAATTTAAACTGGCACCATTCTACATCGGCCCAAGCATCAAGTATGGTGTCCTCAATTTTCTGAATATGGTCTTTTTCTCTTTCATCGGAAGTGCTGATCGCCGAAGTGGCAGCATAAATCTGTTGCCAACGGAATGTCCCGGTTCCTAAGCTCAGGGCGTCATCCAAGGTTGGAGTGATTGAATTTCCATGTAAACTGATGCCTGCGCCACCACCCAAAAGACTTGATAACTTTCCGGCCGGGTCAATGGTCAATCGCGCTTGGCCAGAACTGTCGCCAATTGTTAATTGCGCGCCGATATGAACTCGTAATAAATCGTCTGCATCACGCAGCACAAGTGCTCCTCGTGGCGGTCCTTGAATGACGCTATTCAGTTTCTGCGGAGGAATGAGTTGATCCAACCATCGGATCGATTGCGGAGAGAACAAACCGTAATCTTCGGCATTTCCAAAACGCGTGGGCGCAGACAGCCCCGAACGTGGGCGAAGGTCGTTGTGGTTGTTAGTTTGACTCGAAATGAATTCTAGCCTTAGACCGTCTGTCTGCCCCATCGGACTGTTGGCGCGATCGTTAGAAGACGGCGAGGGAGACGCTATGCATCGCCCTCCAACAGTCTTGGTATAAGTGTCAATCTTTGCTTCGACGATTGTTTGGCTGTCCATCGTAACATCTGCAATCTCGTGCATGTGCCACAATACGTCTTCTCGTCCTAGAAATTTTGTGCCTCTAAACGTGATGCCTCTAACAAATGCTCCACTGCCCTCAAAGGCGGCGGACGGTTTAGAAAGTGGCATTTCAAGCTGAGTTGCGCGGCGTCCGCTCGCGTGATTGTAGCCCGCTATTTCACAATCTTGAACAACGGTATTCGAGGTACCAAAACCAAAAATGTTAGAGATGAGTACGTCTCCGACATTTATGCCGGCCAGATTTTCTACTATATATAGACGTGTCTTACCTCGGACCCTATCCGACATATAGTAACGGAAAGTGGCAGCAGAATTTTCGTTTTTTCCTAATTTAATACCGCCTGAACCCTCCAGCTTGAATGGAAGGTTTGGTGAATCTTCTATTGCAACATAATTGTCACCGACTTCATCAATACGATAACTGTCACCTCCCCGAATACCAAAACCAACAGCACCTTGAAAATTGCAATAAATATATCTTGAATACTCGCTTCCCGTCCTTCCACCGCCGCTTGTTGCAGTGTCATTGTCAATGACTGCAGTCTGGATGGCTCCAAACATACGCCAGTAACCAACCACGTGAACATTGCTCAAGATCAAATTTTGTCCGCTTTGGTTCCAAAAACCAACATCCCAATCATCGCCCTGATGAACAGTTTCCGGGTCGTTGTATCCCCCGATCCCGTGTAATTCGGACGCGCTCGGATGATTTAAGACGATGCGCATATCGCGGATTGTAATGCCCCGTCCGCTTGTCTCGGTTTTAACTGCACAAGAAAATTTGCGAAGTGTACCATCATCATTCATGAAGCTCGTTAGGGAATAAGATTGGTCATTGCCGTCACGCGACGAAGGGTTAGCAACAACTCCGCCAGCACTGCGCATATCCGTGACATATTTTTGCGTGTGTACGCGAGGTCCCGATCCAATGAAAATTAACTCGGTAGGCGCTGGCAGTTTTTCTAAGGCGCACGACCAGGACAGCCATGCTCCTCCGCCATGGCCGATCTGCTGTATACCTGCTGGAAGTTCGACCGTTTCACTTAGTATATAGCCGCCGACTCCCCAGTCGACAGGACGTTGTAAGATTTTAGCAAGGGTTTGTGCTTCTTTCACAGCAACCGTGTCGTTGGTGATCCGATCTCCTTTTGCGCCAAAAGATCGAACGTTGAGTATGGGGTCCGCAATTCCCCAGCGGACATTGCCAGATGAGACGAAGTCACCTGGCATATCCATCTCTAGTGCCGACTTCCGGTAATAGGTCGCTCCACCTTGATCGCCCGGCGTAGAAAACCCATTCGTTATTAATGAGTTCGATGTCGTTTTAATAAATGAAAAAGATGCCGCTAGTCTTGTGTCGTACACTGCCACTTCAATTGTTCCAGCTTGACCAATCAAACTGGCTATAGCTTGATCCCCCTCAATCCGTGCATCTCTTTCACCATTCAAGCCAATCTGGAGAATACTATCCACTGATCTTCGTGCTGCAACCTCTAGCGATAGACGGTCGGAAACGTCGTCGGCTTGGCGATTTGCGTCTCGGTCATCCATGATTCAATCCACACTCGTTGGTCTACTCCGTAAATGGGTTTCAAATGACCAAATGACCAACACAAAAAATGCTTCTCTACCTAACTACGCAAACAGTCTCAGATCACACGAGAGCTATCCGCAACCTCAAATAGTGATCTCTCATCATTCTGAAGTTGTAACCCTGCATCGTGCAACGTTCGGTAAAATCGCTGAGCGATCAGAGCGTAGTCCTCTTTCATCTTTGCCAATGTCTCGTCATTTAAATATTTTCTAAGCGCTGCGCGGCATCCAAGCATCGAAAATTCGTCAAGCGTACATGAGGGCAGGCTGTGATACGAAGCCAATTCCGCCACCCTGGCATCATCGTAGAGGATGAGAGCCGGAACTCCCGCCTGCATGGCGGCTACCCCCCCGTGGATTCGATCTCCGGCGTAGGCATCGAACCTCAAACAAGCCTGCCTCCAAGCCGAAACCTCGTTGAACGAATAATACTCTGAAAATGGTGGCTCGATTGCACACTTATTCGAAATATATTCATTTATAACATCCGCATTTAACGTTTGTGTTGCTTCATTATAGACATTTGGAGTATCTAGTATCTCCAAGAAATTTTTGTGTTCTCCTTGAAATACATAAGCAGTTCTTACTCCATTTAGAGCACGCATTAATTTATGGCTTCGGCTATCTGGTTTTTTTGACAGCACCATATGTCCAGCTGAGATAATGTTCTCGATTTGCTTTGGTGGTCTTAAAGACATAATATTTCGAGGGTAAACAAACATGCTGGGACAGCCTATCGCAGTCGCTCTGTCTATGCCTACCGAATGCAGCCACTCCAATGTCTTATGGCCTCGGACACCGAACAGCACCGCTTTTTGATTCAAAACTCGCATCAAATCAGCCAAATCAGGCTCGAGAACCGATATATCGCCCAGAGGTAATTCATCTTGCAGACCAGCTCCCACGCAGTAGATTGAGCAGTCAAGTTTAGTCAACAACTCGGCCATCCCCGGTTCGCTGGCTTTGCGGCGCAAGAAATTTGACATCGTGATAACGATACCATCAAATTTATCGTTTATGATTTGCGCGACCCGATCGATGCTGCCAAGCTTCTTCATCAATCTAAATAAATTTACCTGGGACGAGTTTTGGCGATCAAACCTCAGCATTTGAACCATGGCCATTCTATGGATCATGTTGCCGGAATTGCCAACCAGATCGAATGCTGCAACGTGATCTCTGAGAGTTGAACCAGATGAGACGGGTACGCCTATCTGATAAGAAATCGCAGGTGTGGGGCAAACATTGGCTTGCGCGGGACGAAAAAATAACAAGCGCTTGGGTTTTGCAATCTCAGCCACTACCGATTTCCTTTACATGTGAATTTCATACGGGTTCTTTTGCCGTGAACATTAGATACGCTTTGCTGCGAATAACTTCTTCGCAGCATCAAGGAAAAACTTTACCGGGCTTTTCCGCAACTTTCGTAGTTTCCTAACTGCAGCAGGTTCAGTGAATGCATTTATTTCGGCGGAAACCTGATCCAGTTTTCCGCCAGCGGTCAGCACTTGTGGCTCTGCATGCGCGATCAAGGCCGACGCTTTTTGGGAAGGTAGTTTAGAGTTGGACGTGGCTATCGCCGAGGATGGAGCGGAGGCTTTATAACGATCAAATAGGGGGCTTGAATCTCCGATCGGTTTCCAACTTATTGGCAGATAAGTTGTCTGATCATTCCAATATCTTAGCTCATAGTACTGGATATCCGTGGTTGCTGTTATGGGAGAGCCGTCTGGGTAACGAACCCGCCTTTGCACCATCTTGCCAAAAGAGTAAAACCCAAAACGCAAATAATAGATAAATCTCAGGACTTCGTCATAATCTAAGGAAAAGCCCTGACGAATATCGTGAGCCAGCGTAGTTGGATCGGAGACATTTGCACAGAGGTTCGCATGACAATACCAAGTCTCACCGAGGCTAAACACGGGTTTGCCAAACATCATCGCTAGCACACCGACGCCGGAGTTAATGAGTGCGACCGCATCTGAAATTTCGAGAAGATCATAGACGTGGTAGTCATCCGCGCAGATTGCGCCCTCTATAGGAGCTACACCGTCTTCAGCTGGATGGCGTTTGTAAACCACGCACCATTCATCGCCCAATTCTTCTGGTAATTTGGCTACTAGGTTATGGAAATTCTCGAAAGTTTTGATCGGACCACAAAAATACTTGATGACCGTGTCATTTGGCTGCTGAAACGGTACGAACAGAACCTTCTTGCGGCCAAGTTTTAAGCGAGCGCGTATCGTTGCAACATCCAGCCTAAGGGCTTGCTTTTCTAGTACGTTATCACCGAACCTTACCGATGATATGTATTGGGTGACACGCTCTAATTTATCCTCCGAAAGCGGCATGTTCCAGTAGTGAGGGCAGTAGCTCTCGCTGTCAGAAAGAAATCCACGGGGGTCATGAAAAACAGAGTCCGGAAGTGCTCCACGCTCAGAGACGACATATGGGACGCTGTTGTCGCGACACCAGTTGTAAATAGTGAGAAGTTTTTCGTTCGAATATGGATTTGGAAAGACCACCAAGGAGATGTTGTTGTCGGCCAGAAATTGCAGAAAAATATTCACATCGTGAAATCTGTCCTCTGATGAGAAAAGGTGCTCACCCAAATTTGGAGCAAAAGCCCTGTGAAAACAAAAGGGATTTTTGCGGAATAGTAGCGTTTTACGGTTAATTGTTAAATCGGGCAAGGCCGGGGGCTCATTGCCCGTTCCCTGATCGTCAATCATACGCGACTTCAGCAAAGCAAGATTTTGGTCTTTATTATGGTGGTAACGCTTTTCTATCGGATGCGGCGTGTGAAAGAGATAGATTCCCTTGTTGGATAGCCAGTCGCCGTAGAGGCGATATATGGCTTTCCAACCAGAATATTTACGAATCGTCATGAAATTCCCGGCCATGGACAACCAGTCGCTTGGAAGAGGGAATTGCCGATTGCGTCTAATCAATCGGTTGGCAAATTCGTAGTCTTCATATCCCCACCCATTGAACTGTTCATCTTGGCCGCCGCGTGAGAGATAATATTTCTTCTCTATCACTATCGCTGAGGTACCAGAGGAAAATTTTTCAATGAGATTGGTATCATTGGCGAGCATGGCACTAATGAAAAATTGTCTTCGAAATTCAGGCGGCATCTTCTCGTGAAGATCGAAAGCCATATCCGTCAAGTAAATTACGGGGCACATCAAGAATCTGTCGACATGCTTATCCATTTGGGATAGCGCGATCTCGCGTTGTATTGACTTGAAAAATCCAGGATACGGTACTAAATCCGCATCGAGGAAAAAGACAAACTTTCCCTTTGCGTGCTGGGCACCGTAATTGCGCGCTCTTGCAAGATTGAAGTCTTGGTGCGGCTTAGCGCTAGTTCGCAATATGGTAATCTGATTGCTTCCCAACTGTTCAACTTTTTTAAATAGCTCGGGACGAGAGCCGTCGTCTACGATGACCAGGTCGAGATTGTCTGGCAAGTCAGTGTCGTATTTATAGTTGTACAAGCGATCAAGAAGATCTAAACGTGATTGCGTCAATCTTATAGGAATTACAAGTGTTATGGAATGATTTTCATATAAGAAATTGTAGTCCTTGAAGTAACTGCTCTCATTAGTTGAATTTAGATTCATCGCTGCACTCACTAGTCCTTAGTTCCGTGTAGAACAGACGCTGTCCTACCCAGTTTTTATAAAAATTTGCTACTGATCGGCTTTTGAATTTACCCCAAAAGGGTACGTTCCCAACGGACGCCTTCCCGGATGATTCTAGCTGGAGCACCCGCCAATATCGCGTTCTCTTTCTCAAATCGCTTGGTTACAACTGAGGCGATAGCAACAACACAGCCATTTGGAATGAACGAACCTTTTAGTATTGTTGACTTGGCCCCAACCCAAACATCGGAACCAACCGTTATATCTGCTGCGGAGTTTATACGAAGGTTCTGATGGTCAAATATAGCATGAGAATCGGTGCTTCGAATCTCGATGCCCCATGAAAACATACAACGAGCACCCACCCGGATACTCGTCCCCTCTCCGGCAATAAAGTTGGCGTGCCCAAAAGTGCTGTCCTCGCCGATCTCAACCAAATTATTTGGAGATATCTTCTGAATGATGGCTCCCTTAAATCTGACCCCTCGACGCAAGATTATTGTGTTGTTATCCGACGTAACGGTTAACTTTGAACCTTTGATGACGCAATCATCTTCTATTTCTATCCGGTTCCCGACACCCTTAATATCTATCACAGCGCGCTGTGTTGCAACACGCTCGCCAATCGTAAATATATTTCCTTCAGCGACCTTTAGGCTCATTTCATCCATCTAGATGTCCCCTGGTTGCAATCGCAGTCGGCAACCGCGTTTTTCGCGTGCGGTTACAAAACAAGTGAGGGACCTCATTCATAGGTCATAAAACATGCGAAGAGCATATTTGCGTCGCAATACTGGATAGGCTTTATGTGAAGTTCAGGAATTATCATCACAGCTTTACAATAAACTTTGATTGAACTCATGTGTTTGTATCGCTTCATCAACAGTGGAAAAAAATTCGAGTTGGCCATTGTGTAACACGCCGCCCACATCACAAAACTCTTTTAATAGGTTGTTGCTGTGGGAGATAAGTATGACCGTAGATCTCTTTCGCCGATCTCCAAGCATAATTCGGCACTTTCTTTTAAACGCTGAGTCGCCTACCGCGATGACCTCATCAATTAGATAATAATCGAAATCGATAGCCATGCTCACGCCAAACGCAAGTCGTGCTTTCATCCCGCTCGAATAAGATTGGATGGGCATATCGATATATTTACCTAGCTGAGCAAAATCCTCCACGAAATCGAACACTTCTCTCGGATCCCTACGATAAATTCGCGAGATAAATAGGACATTTTCTCGCGCCGAAAGTGATCCATGAAAACCGCCGCTAAATCCTAAGGGCCATGACACCGAACCTTGGCGGGATATTGAGCCAGAATCTGGGGGCTCTCCCCCGGAGAATAGGCGAATAAGCGTCGATTTGCCGGCACCGTTTTTTCCAAGAATTCCGGTATTTACCCCTTGAGGAAACGTGCCGCTAAAATTATTAAGGATAGACTTTCGTCCCCCATTGTATGGATAGGATTTGGATACCTTGTTGAAAACAATCACGGGCGCACCAGCACGTTGCGATATGTCCGTTCGAGCAATAGGCCGATCGTCATCATCAATAACGCTATGGTAATCACATAAGATCGGTCGAGCAGCGGATCGTAGTCCAAATAGGTCGCAAAGCGTACCCATTCTACGCAGTGGAGGACTGGGTTCCATGACAACAGTGTTCGCGCGGGCTCAGGTAGTTCTTTTGGGAGATAGAATATCCCCGATAAAAAAAGCATCGGAAAATTTAAGAGGGTCCAAATTCTCTCCCACACGGGCATTAACAAGGACACTACGGCGTTGAACGTGCCAACTCCTGCGCCGAGAAAGATGATTGTCGCGATGGCGGCGAAGAATCGATCTGGATAGTGAATAACAGTGTTAGAGGACACAAAAGCCAATATCGAGAAAAATATACCTAGTACCGCCAGCATTGTAAGCGATTCCAACATCACACGGGCAGCGATTGCGTCTGTTGGTTTGACCAGGGGATACGTCAAGAGCGATTTGTTGGCGCTAATCGCCTTCATTGTTCGCCCGGCGATTGATTGGTACATTCTGTAGCTGATCATCCCCGTGATGAAGAACAAAAAGTAGCTTTCTCCGAATGGTATTGAAGCATGGAGTTGTAAGCGAATGAACAGAAGGACTGATATATATGCCATAGGCTCAATTAGGGCCCAAAGATAACCTAACTTGTGCTTGCCGAAACGCGTCTTCGTCTCTCGCAAGACAATCGCGACAATTACCCGGCCCGATTGGGATGCGCTGTGGAAAATGTGCATTTTTTGTCGTTCTATCTTTCATATTCGAATGGCGTGGTCACGCACCGATTGAACTATCAAATAGCCGAGGAGCCAACAGACACATAACCCAGCGATTGACATAAGGACATTGCTTGTTCGCTTTGGATAGAGCGCTACTTCTGGCAAGGATGGAGCCGCGATGATCGCGAAATACCGCTCTTGTTTTCGGGCCTCGCTAAGGGATTGCTCTAGGGAGGTCAGCGCAGATGTATATGCTTTTTCCGCGAATTCTTGCTCAAGCAATAAAGTGCTATAGTCGGTGTAGATACGGCTCAAACTGCGTTCGCTTGAAGTGTCGCTATCGTGGCTGCCACCAGACCCAACTCGCTTTTTCTGATTCTCGATTTGCTCTTCGATCGCCTCTATTTCCCGGTTTATAACGCGCAATGTAGGACTATTTTGGGTGGTCGCTAGAAGCGCATTTTGGCGCGCCTTAAGCTCAACGAGTTTAGTTTGCAGTTCACCAATAATCGTTTGCTCAGATTGTGCTAACAACTGCGGATCAAGCGCTTGCTCTCTATTGCGAAAACTTTCGACCGCTTGCCGTGCGTTCTTTAGCCGATTTTCTGTACGCTCAACCTCCTCTTTTGCGGTAGAAATCAATTGCTGCCTGGCATTGTCGGACAGTCGATTGACCAATTCTTCAGAAACACTCAAGACGCTTTCCGACATTAGCTGTGCATCTCTTGCGGAGAAAGCGTTTACGTTAAAGGTGGTGATGCCCGTGTTTGAATTGAACTCAACGTCAGTCATCCGGTTCCAATATTCGAGGAACTCATCAAATGATAGGTCTCGTTTAATACGATAGACAGCATCGATGTTCAAATTTGAGTAGTACTTCCTCGCGTCAATTTGCTTTTTTTCAAGAACATCAATCAAAACTTGTTTTGATTGTATGTAGTCCGATACGATGTGCGCATCTCCCGATTGAACGTTTGCACCAGGTAGGGAGGTCAAACCCAATAAAGATAGTGGCGAGGTGGTGGTGCCTCTCACTGCAAAGAGTGTCTGTGACCGATACTGGTCAGACGCAATAAAAGTATAATAAGATACAATCAACAAAATTGGAATAATAACCACAACAAGAAACGAAAGAGTGCTCCACGATATTCTTGTTAGTGGGGGCTGTTTTCTTTCGGTTCGACTCAAGATTGGCGGGGATTCGGTGGGCATCTTATGTGTATTCAAAACATCACTCCACGCCCGATTCTTTGCGCTCAGATTTGGCGTCGTCACGTCGTCGCGGTTTTTCTTAGGAAAGTTTAGTCTACAGCCTCATACGCGACACACTACTCATTGTCACGCACATTCGACGCTAACGTGGAGTGTGCAGCATGAATCCTCGACTATTGATGTATTCCGATTCTTTCGTCATTGGGTTTCCGAAATGACACACTTCGCGACGTTCGTGGCTTCTTATATCGAAAGTTCTTTGAAATTTAATAATTGTGTGGCAACTGCTGATTGTCGTTCAAATACCTCAGCTATCTTCAAGGACCATGCATCGAATGCCCCTTGATTGTACAGACTACACAAAAAAGGTTGGCGTTGGGAAAATACATGGCTCTTGGTTTCAAGGCGCGAGCTTGCGCGGCTTTGTGCGCTTCATTGATCTTGGCTTCCTGCGGTAGTGTACCGACTGATGGACCACTAACGCGCGAAGTCTTGCAATCCGCAAAATCATCTGCCGCACCGAATTCACTGGTATACGAGGTCGTTGACGTTGACCTACGTGTGGCGAACCTTGTTTCGGCCTATGTCCCCATATCGTTCGAACGCACCTTCGGTTTCGGTGGACCTGCCACTACCCCAGTTATTGGAGTAGGTGATGCACTCAGCATTACCATCTTTGAGGCTGGACCAGATGGTTTGTTTTCAACGAAAGAACAGAAGTCGATCACATTGAATGTTGTCGTTCAGCCCGATGGCCGAGCGCCAATTCCCTACGTTGGATCCTTCAAATTCGCTGGTAACACGTTAGAGGCTGCGCGACGTTCGATTGTATCTGCACTTACAGGCAAAGCCGTCGAACCAGATGTGGTTATTGCTCTTGCTGAAAACGCTTCCAGGACGGTCTCAATTAACGGAGCAATCGGTCGGCCGTCGATCGTTCCACTGGGACTGTCGGGCGAGCAGCTGACTGAAATTATAGCGAAGGCTGGTGGCCCGACGAAGGCCCCTTACGATTCATATGTATCTCTCACACGAGGAAACAAAACGGGTAACGTGCTTCTTCAGACTTTGGTCGAAAAGCCAAAGGAGAACGTGTACGCCAAGCCGGGTGACCAAATCTTCGTAACCTTTGATCCTCGGACCTTTACTGTGTTGGGTTCAACGGGAAAAGTCGGACAAATCCCGTTTAATGCTGCATCTCTGACTTTGATCGAGGCGGCCGCGTTAGCAGGCGGCAGCAACGTGAACCTCGCCGATCCAAAAGGGTATTTTGTTTTCCGATATGAAGACGAGAACATCGTAAAACTCGTCCTTGGCGACAAACGTTTTAATGAGAAAATAGCGAATGGAATGTATCCAAATCGGGCAGGGCGTTATCCGATCATTTATAGAATAAACATGTCGAACCCACAGAGCTATATGCTCGGACAGAACTTCCCGGTGAACAATAAGGACGTCATATATCTGTCGCGTCATCCAGCGACTGATTTTATCAAGTTCCTGAATCTGGTCGCTGCTCCAGCCGGATTGGCGCGTACTGTTAACGGGTTTTAGGATTCATTTGCGTAGGCTACTTTCATACGGCAGTCTTCTAGCTAAAGAATTGCGCAATCGCAGGCGTCGCAACGACGACGTCGACGCCTATCAAGGACAATTGGCTTTGCCCCGAAGTATTGCGAAGCAGCGCCAGGTCTCGCGCATTCTTCAACTGGCAGGGTGGCAGCTGACAAACAAACCGTCACAGGCGACAGCGTTCGCCGGGTGGGGCCGCAAGTCATCAGGGAAGCAAAGCAAAATACGCGCTGATCGCCATGGCAAACAATTCATTGCGTTAGAAGACGGATTTCTACGTTCAATAGGTCTTGGACAAGCGGGCGAACCCCCTCTCAGTATTATCCTTGACCCTATTGGCATCTATTATGACGCGACGGGCCGTTCCCGCTTGGAAGATTTGCTTAACGAGCCAAACTGTGTATCCAGCGAATTGCTGGAAAGAGCTCGCCGAGGAATGGACCTAATGCGGAATAACCGATTGTCCAAATACAATTCGGCTGCCGAGCCAATGCCTTCAGAGCTCTTGCATTCCAATTACGTACTTGTCATCGATCAGACCCTGGGTGATATGTCGATACCCTGTGGCATGGCGAGCGCGTCCAGTTTCAACGAGATGCTGGATGCCGC
This sequence comes from Phyllobacterium trifolii, assembly GCF_014192095.1. GTDB lineage: Bacteria > Pseudomonadota > Alphaproteobacteria > Rhizobiales > Rhizobiaceae > Phyllobacterium > Phyllobacterium trifolii. Next base: position 12,318 of record NZ_JACHXN010000041.1, on the reverse strand, counting down.
GAAAAGCAATCATCCGGGATCGCGCATCGTTATCAAGATACATCCGGGAGTGACTGCCGGAATAAATGCAGGTCATTTTCCGAAGGATTTGGTCGACGTCACAGTCGTGGATCAGTCAATCAACCCGTGGGACCTAATTGAAAACGCGGAGGCGGTTTACGCTGTGACCTCCGGAATGGGCTTTGAAGCTCTCATTTCAGGCAAGCGAGTGTATACGTTTGGAATGCCATTTTATGCTGGTTGGGGACTGACAACGGACACTGTCCAATGTGAAAGGCGAACAAGCAGGCCGACGCTGGAAGAAATGTTTGCTGCAGCATATCTTCTGTATCCAACGTATTACGATCCGCTGACGGATACATTGTCAGACTTTGAAACTGTCGCCCACCTCTTGTCCTTTTGGCGTGACCAGAACGAGAAGCACAAAGAACCGACTTTTTGTCTCGGAATGAGCAAATGGAAGCGCAAGGCAGTATCTGCCTTCCTCCGTTCGACATATCAGGAACCACGGTTTCTAAAATCATCAGCTGAAGCGTTGAAACTGGCCAAGGCGAGCAATGGGCGGGTCGTTGTTTGGGCCTCGAAAAGTACTGAAAAGCTGAAGGCTGAGTCTATTGCGGCTGGCGTTACCCTTCACCGAATGGAGGATGGATTCATCAGATCGAGAGGTCTTGGATCGGACTTGGTGCCACCGCGTTCATTAGTGTTGGATAGCTCAGGAATCTATTACGACAGTACGCGAGCGAGTGACTTGGAGACGGCGATCGAAGCTGGCAACTTTTCGAATGTTGTCCTCGAACAGGCCGAGCAGCTTCGACTCCACATTGTGAATTCCGGCCTCACGAAGTATAATGTCGGTGAGAACTATCTGATCGCTGCCCTCCCGAACGACAGGAAGATCATTCTTGTCCCAGGACAAGTTGAGGATGATGCGTCCATCAAAAAGGCCGCGGGCCAAATTAGATCGAACATGCAGTTGCTTGAAATGACGCGGGCAGAGAATCCGGACGCATTTATAATCTTCAAGCCTCATCCGGACGTCGATGCTGGCAATCGCCATGGCTATATCAATCCGAATAGAGCGCTCAGATTTGCGGACTACGTGGAGACGCGGCTTTCAAGCGATGCGGCCATCAATCAGGTTGACGAAGTGTGGACGATGACATCGCTACTTGGTTTTGAGGCGCTGTTGAGAAATAAAGCTGTGACATGTTTTGGCATGCCGTTTTACGCGGGTTGGGGACTTACGACGGATAAACAGCAATGTGCGCGAAGAAAGCGGCGAGCTCAGCTTACCGAAGTCATCGCGGCAGCGTATATCTGTTATCCATCGTTCATCGATGATAACTTCCATCGGGTACCAGTTTCCCGGATCCAATGACGAGCTTGGGGCTAGAACAAGTAAGGTGTCCTTCCTCGCCGACATTCAATGAATTTGATGGGACAATTCGGCTTCCCTTATCGAACTGGATTGTCAACTTGGTCATTTTACAAACCCGCTCTTAGACAATCGTGAATATGCAAAAGACCAACGAGCGCTCCCTCGTCGTTTAAGACAGGTACTGCGGAAATCTTATGTTGCGTCATCTGCTGTAGGACTGTCGATGCCAGCGCATTTTGATTCACGACAATTGGGTCGAGATGCGCGATGTCTCCCGCAACATTGTCCCAGAGAGTTTCGATGTGCCGTCGCATGTCGCCGTCGGTAATCACTCCCAACACGGTGTTGTCACCCGAACGAATGATTGCGATGCCGAAGCCTTTTTGAGAGATCGTCAAAATCACTTCACGCATGCTTGTCGTGGCACTGACCACAGGAAGTGCCGCACCTGAATGCATCAACTGATGAACTCGCGAAGTTTGTGCGCCCAATTTTCCCCCAGGATGAAATCGGTTGAAATGATCGACCGTTGTGCCTAGTAGATTCATGGCACAAACAGCTATCGCGTCTCCCAACGCCATCATAACGGTCGTGGATGTGGTGGGTGCCATTCCAACGGTGCAGACTTCTAGTGGCCTCGGATATACCAAGGCGATATCTGAGGCAGTCGCGAGGCGGCTCCTGGCGTCACTTGTGAGGGAAACGATCGGTAGGCCAATTAGCTGACAAAATGAAACAATATCCGAAAGTTCGGCAGTGGTTCCTGAATTGGACAAGGCGAACAAGACATCGCCTTCTACAAGCATACCCAGATCTCCATGGCTGGCTTCGCCGGGATGTATGAAGAATGCGGGGCAACCAACTGATGAGAGAGTCGCGGCAATCTTGCGACCGACATGTCCGGATTTCCCCATTCCCGAGACAATTATGCGACCGGACGCATTCACAAAAAGTCGAACAACTTGTTCAAACTCTGGTCCAAGCGCATCTGCGGTCTCATTTAAGGCTTCGGCCTCCACTGACAATGCTTTGCGGGCCAACGATATCAAGTCGATACTGTTGTTATTTAGTGCCTGAGAATCGGACATGATTTTACCCGGGATGAGATTTCATAGCGACATCACAACCGACTCCCCAATATCCAAGAAATCCAGTTGGAACAGTCCTACGAACGCCATCATATTCAGTATTGGTCCGAGCATGGCTTTAACTTGCTTTGACCATTTGTGCTTGCGTTGATGGAGATCCATTGTCTTTTCCACCTCTTCAAAGACTGGCGTACGGCCCTCGGCGGAGTAGTAGTCGCCCTGCTTCAGGCACATCGCTTTTATCCAACTCAAATAAGTACGTCGCAGCAGTGCATCGGCAACGAACGTGGATGTCCAAAAGCTATCGAAGTCAGGCTTCCCATGCGCACAGATAGCTAGGTCGGGATGAGAATACAAAGCCTCTCCGATGACCAACAGAGGCACACCATGTGCTATTGCTGATAGGCCTGAAGTGCTGTTAATGGTGATGACACCAGCCGAATGCCGAACCAAAAGCCCCAAGGAACCAGCGTCAATTACGTCGACCCTGTCAGAGATCTTGTGAACCTCGGCCGTTTTCTGAATAAACTCACGGTGGCTGCTGTGCCCACGCTCAAGTGGGTGAATCTTAAACACCAAGCGCCTCTCGGAAGGAGCATGCTTCGCGAAAGACTCCATTGATGCCATGATCAATTTATCGCTATTCCAGCCGTAGGCGGCCGCTCGAATCTGTAGGTCATCGGAAACTTGTAATGGCACGACATAATATTCGTGGTCGTGATGCTCCAGCAGTCGTTCAACTGTTGAATAGTTCATTATTTGGCGCGTGAATCGGCGATAGCCGTTCCTGATCCAAAGGAATGCCTCGCCAATGATTGAGCGATGTTTGTGAAAAAGCTTACGTTCATTACTGCCGGCTAACAAATTCCGCAACGTGTAATAGACAAACCCGTACCAACACATTTTCTGGAATGAATTTGTGAAGTTGCGCAGAGGCGCGGTTGTCACCGGAGCAACGAAGGTTTCGGGGGGTAAAGATCCGGCGAGTGGCGACATTCGATTGTTGCCACCATCTTCAACGGTTACGAAACCGGGACGGATATATCCTTCCTCAAGACTGATGACTTTGATTTGGGCCCGCTTTGCAATCTCGCTTGCCGTGCGGTGGATTTCCCTTTCGCAGCCAAACAAGATTACAAACTCAGCCTGTGATGTTTTCAAAAACGTCTCAAACCATGTTTGCCAAGTCTTGATGTCCCCGGCAAAGTCCAGATTTCGATGCCCATTCGAAAAGAACCTGTCGCCTGCGTTGAATCTGACGCGCCATGCGTCGAATCCTCTGTCATTCAGGTATTTTTGCAGATCCTTGAAAAAAGGGCCAACTGGACCTTGGAGCAATACTATCCTGCCCCGGCTGCTTTTGTGATTAGGGGTATCGTGAGCGGGTCCTTTTGCAAGCTGACCTGACAACGAAGTCGTCTCTTGCTGGTCAACTGCACGGCCAAGCGCCGCACCGTCAAAATGTCCGTCCACTGCACCCACCTGCGCTGTGAGGCACGCGCCGTGGCTTTCAGCCTACCGCAATTGCCTGCACCATCCGTTCAATATGTTTAGAGGTCCGTTTGAGCAAGCGAGCAAAAATATAGCCGATCATTCGGCGATGACCTTGGCTTTAACTTTGTCCGATCTCAGCGGATTCAAGAAGAGTCAGAAGAACCAGTGAACACATAAACACGTTCGATGTTTTCTAGATTCTCTCGTCCATCAGAGTGCAACCATTACGCGAACTTAGATTTGACCGCAACTCTAACAACTAGCTCTCTGGTACTAATGGATCAAAAAAAGCGCACTATAGCTATTCTGCAACACTTGCTTCGGTTAACTGGAGACTAATTATCCTGGGGATAACCACATTGGAAACTCAGGTATACAATAACGCGAAATCTATCAGCATATCGGCAAGTAGGTGCCCGGAGCTTGAACGCAAGCTGAAATCCTACAATTTCGGATGATTCAGAATATAAAACTTGTTAGTCGCACATTGTATCCGGACTTCGAGCAATAACTTATAAACTAAGGACTTGTAGGTGCTCCTGCACGAACTGTCGTCATGCGCATTGGTGAAACGTGACAAATATAAAACTCGGATTGGCGGGAATTTTAAAAGAGCAGAACGAAATTATCGAGAGATTGAGCATGGAATACGCGGCGGAGAGGGTGATTATATCAGGATTGTAAGCATGCTTTCGTCCAACGGGCTTTTGAACAAAATCGATGCGTATTTGAGAAAGTAGGCCAATCAATGGAAAATCCCCGCTTTACAAAAGTATTGAGCGGCCGAATAGCGGCGCTGAAAGAGGATTTTTCGTTCGGCACCTCCCGAGATGCTGTGCATTAGCACGTGGGATTCGCCTGAGTATTGCCACTTCGAGGCATGCAGATTGGCAAATTCCGTTCTATTCAGGCTGGGGCAAGCTAGATGTGTTAGTGACGCTGTTCATTGATTGATCGACCGGATAGAAATCATGCCATTTGACAGCAGACTTATAAACGGGATCGGGGTTCTTGCTGCTGTCATCCAGTCGCGAAATTTTACGCGCGCCGGCGAGACTGTAGGAATGTCGCAGTCGGGCGTGAGCAAGGCAGTTTCCCGTCTTGAAGATCGGCTTGGCGTGCGTCTGCTGGACCGTACAAGTCAAGAGGTAACCCTCACCGACAAGGGCAGACAGTTCTTTGAACACGTTTCCCCCCTGTTGGGAGTTATGGAGGAAGCTGCGGACCACTTATCCGGTGCGATTGGGACAGTTCGGGGGCGATTGCGAATTTGCGCTGACCCGCTGATATCGAGATTGTTTCTCGCTCCGGCTTTTGCCGAGTTTTTAGATCGTTATCCCGAACTGGAGATCGAACTACTCACTGACAAGTCGGCGGAACCAATTCCAGAAGGCATCGATGTGCAGTTTTATTTCGGAGAGCCTACATCTTCGGCTTTGATCGCGCGTAGGATACTCGAAACAAGAATTGTTACCGTTGCCGCGCCAGCGTATCTTCACCACCGGGGCAGTCCAGAGATCCCATCCGATCTCGTGAGTCATACCTGCATCGCCCCTGCCTCAACACAGAATCAACAATGGATATACAGTAGAAATCGAGAAGTGGTGCCCGTGATCACGAAGGGACCACTAGTTCTGACAGACGTTGATTCACTGGTGGCTGCTTGTCTATCGGGAGCAGGTATCGCCCAAGTCTTGGAGATTGGCGTTCAACATCTCTTGAACGAGGGCAAGCTCGTAAGACTTCTTACGGATTGGCCGGGTGATACCATACCTTTGCATGCTGTCCATCCAACGCGGCATTTGCGCACTCCAAAGGTCAGCGCTTATATCGACTTCTGCCTCGAGAGGATGCGTTAACCAGGCTTCGAATGAATGCAAATAATATTCCCTTTGGCTATTTACTGATTGTTCATCGACCGCGTATACAAGCTGCACAATGATGGATTCGCGGATTAGTCGCGAAAGACATGATGTCGTTCTGTCGTATCGGTGAAAACCCGGTATGTCCCGATCAAAGTAGTATCTCATCAGGGGCTATCTCCATGGCTAGTATTCTAACCAACGCGTCAGCAATGACCGCGCTACAGACACTATCGGTCACCAACAAGAACCTTGCAGTCACGCAGAACCGTATTGCAACGGGTATGAAAGTTGCTGAAGCGGCGGACAACGCAGCATATTGGTCGATTGCAACAACCATGCGTTCGGACAACAAGGCAAACGAAGTGATCACAAGCTCGCTCGGCCTCGGCGGAGCAAAAGTTGATACTGCTTACACCGCCATCAAAGACGTTGTATCTGTAGTTGATCAGATCAAGCAGAAGGTTCTGTCTGCGAAGAACGCAAGTGCCGATGACCAGGGCAAGATCCAGACTGAGATCAAAGCCCTGCAGGCACAGCTGGGCGAAAGCACGAAGGCCAGCTACGCTGGTTCCAATCTGCTGAGCACAGATGCAACCAAGGATGCAGGCGCGACCGCTGTACCAAACTTCAGCATCGTATCTTCATACAATCGCGACTCGGCCGGCAACGTAACGACTGGATCGATCGACGTTGTCCTGAAGGACATTCGCCTGATCGATACTCAGGCAACCCCGCCCGCAACAGGTCCAACAGGTATTCTTGACACCGAGTTTTCGGTAGATGCCGCCACTCCCGCGACAATGGGATCCATTCTTGATCTGGATGTCACCAGTGCAACCAACGCCGACATCGACTTGATGCTCAAGGGCATCGAAACGGCCGCTGGCAAGCTGGCTTCGGGTGCTGCAACGCTTGGTGCCGCCAAGACCCGTGTCGATCTTCAGTCTGCGTTTATTACGGCCCTGTCTGATGCCATCGACCGGGGCATCGGATCAATGGTTGATGCTGACATGAACAAGGAGTCGGCTCGCTTGTCCGCTCTCCAAGTTCAGCAGCAGCTTGGCGTACAGGCCCTATCGATTGCCAACTCCAGCAACCAGAACATCCTGTCGCTCTTCCGCGGCTAACAGGCAACGACATATCTGCAACAATATATTGCCCCGGTATCGATTGGTTCCGGGGTTTCTTTTTGAAAACGATCCCAAGTTCGACGAAGGTCAAAAATTAAAAGCAGACACCAGTGATGTTTCGACGCCTTGGCCGCAATAGCATCGGCTGCCGATGCTCGGTCCGCATTCATTCAAGTTGCCAAGGATGCTCATATTTTCATCCACTATATGATGCGATCCCAGGTAGCACGGTTTCGCATTTGTATTTTCGGCGCAATTCGTGTTCAAAGGCCCACCAATGATTTAAGAAATATAGATAAGAGTGGGAACTAATTGGATGGCAGTTGGAGACTTAGAGAACGGATCGGGCAAGGATAAGCTTATCGACCTGACTGCAAGGTTGGTGGGCGCTTATGTCAGCAATAACGCGGTACGTGCCGCGGATTTGCCGATGTTGCTCAATAACGTGCATGCTGCACTATCCGGAGCAACGCCTGGAAACGAAGAGACGGCCATTGCCTCGCCGAGCCCCGTACCTGCAGTGAACCCCAAAAAGTCAGTCACACCCGATTACCTCATTTGTCTGGAAGACGGCAAGAAGTTCAAATCGCTGAAACGGCATCTGAAAACTTCCTTTGATCTGACGCCCGAGCAATACCGCAAGAAATGGAATCTTGATCCGTCCTATCCAATGGTCGCACCAAACTACGCCGAGACTCGCTCCCGCCTTGCCAGGACCATGGGGCTCGGCCGAAAGTCGGGGAGGGCGCGTTCTGCATCATTCTCATAGGCAGTTCGAATATCCATTAGCGTCTTCATCTGTTTCCTGAGACTGTTTGCTAATTCTTTGCAAAACGATCTTTCAACCATGATTTGGCAATTGCTTGATCCAATCCAGCCTCATGCAAGCCATGGCCAGTCGGCGGCATATGGCAGATCGTGCTGGCTCCAGAGCGGCGAAACTGCTCTTCGATCATTGGCGCATCCCCAGGGCTTCTTCGGTCGTCGCGCTGCCCGGCCAAGATGAGAATCGGATAATCTGCAAGCGTTGGGAATTCCTTATCTGGTGATGGCGATAACGGCCTTAGGAGGATCGCGCCTGAGGTCAACTCGGCGTTTTGGCAGATCGACGACGCCGAGATAATGGCCCCGTTCGAATAACCCACCAAGATCGGAGCGCGATAGAAACCGTGACGCGATGAGGCAAAGGCGATGAAATTGCACAGTTCAGCCGTGCGAGCATTCAAATCGCTCTGGTCCAGAGTCCGGTCCGGGTTTCGCCGAAAAAATGCAAATCCCCATCCCAAGGAACTCCGCCGCGCAGGGCAATGTAAGTCGTGTTCGGTGAAATGGACTCAGAAAAATTTAACAAATCTGCCTCTGTTCCACCACTCCCGTGCAGCAGAATAAGTGGCGGAAGTTCCGAATTCGTCTCGCGAATGTCGTAGTAAAAACCTGCTGCTTTCGGCATTCCAAATCCCTTTGATCGAATGAACTGAGAGCAAAGTAGGCTTCGTGCTTATGGTGTTCAGGAACTCGCCAAATTAAGGACTGACCGAGGATGATCCAACACAGGAAAGACAGAAGGGACGACCGCTCTAACTGTACTTATCGTAGACGTCAAAATCTCAAACGGCGTCCAGCAATATGATGGCTATACGAAGAGGAGATGACAGTCGAACAACTTCCGACCGGATTCTATAGATCGAAGCGACAATGCGATAGCCTCACCTCCGACGAATGACCGCATTCTTCGTCTCAAAATGATCGTGATAGAAAGCGTACAATGCGGTCGGGAACTACGGCGCTCGTAAAATTTCAACGGTCAATGACGTCCCTCTAAATGGACCGTCCCGTGGGCCACCTTGTCCATGGCCAACACCCCAGCGAGAAGGCCATGCCAAACCGTCGAGCCCTTTCGCTGTTGCGGCACTAAATGAAGACCAGCGGCTGTCGTCATTGTAGCGATAAAGCACGCCTCCTGGTCCCATGTCCGGGCAAAGAACGACGTGAATATCGAAGTCATTCCCGGCAGGCAGGTTTGGTCCGAACCAATATGAAGGGCTGCGGCCCGATCACGCCCCAGGATTAAGGTCAGGGTTTGCTCGGGCCCCCGAAACCCTAGCCAAATGGTGGCCATAGCGTCAGCTGTGAACGCAGAAAATATGGTTTGTGCGGGAGCAACGTCATCACTGGCAGTCCGCCCTCTCAACCTCAGCTCAATGATATGCCCTGTGTCCAGATGATCAGAAAACAATGCATCCGTTTCCCCAAATGGAATTTCTTGCCAGTGTAAGGAATTCGTTTCTGGCAACGGCCATTCCAGTCGTTCCCTTACAATTCCATTGGTGTCGATGACTTGGCAGCGCAGCCCTTGCTCATCGAGCGCAGCTTGAACGCAATGCAGGTATTCGACACCCTCTGGCATCCGGTGTGCCGTACCAGCACCTGCCGAACAAATTTGTAGAACACCACGATGCACTTGCACGTCGAAAGCGAGAATATGGCTGCACAAGTAGGCGAATACCCTGCCATCAACGAGAATGTCCCAAAATCGCTTGGTGTATTCGTGTCCAATTTCCCGTTGGTAGGTGCCAGAAAAGCCATTGATCGGGAAAACCGGATGATGGCCGAGAACAAGCTTATGTCGGGCGTCTTTATGATCTTTCAGAGTTGCTTCGAGCCACTCTGTTTCTATATGCCCTTCGCCTCCAGCACCACTCCAGAGCGTATGAACGAATACCATCAGGAGATCATCGCGCCGCACATAGTATGAAAGACCGCTCTGACCGGGAGGCCCATTATCTGGCAAGCTGAGGACTTCACGAAAGACCTCTTCGCTCATCGGATCGTAAGCGGTGTGGTTGCCCGTCGTGTGCCCGGCGTTGCGGCACGGTCAAGCCATGCCATTTCTGTTTCGAACCAATATCGCCATTGTGCTCGCAATAGAGTCGAATCCGGGCTCAGTCCGATAATTTCGTCACCGGGAAAGAGGATGAATTCTGGCTGCGGGTTAAGGCGGCGAACGACGGCGTTCACCGACGCAAAGGTCTTTTCATGCAGTGCACCGGGCACGCCTGAGCAAGAGTTGCCATACAATAGGAACTGATGGCCACCATTGCGTGGGAGAAGGGCGGGGATTGGATCACCTGGCATTGCAATGCGTTCTCAAATTGGCTCCGTCGCTAGTATCCCGAGTTTACAGGGTATAGCGACTGTCTCTTGCGCTGTATCGAAAATTAGGTATTGCGAGAAAGCACTTCTCGGATAAGTTTCCAAGCCTTTTGGCCCAACTTTGAGTCTGTCTCGTCCCTGCCTCCATGAGCATGTAACGCGGAACGTGGCGTGTGCTCACCCGGTAACAGGATACGGTGACCTGCGCCCAGTGAAGAAACCAGATAAGTGTTTCCGCCAGTATCAGATCGACGCCGAACGATTGATGTGGCAAATGACAAGGAAGGCCATAACGCGTCGTCCCCGCCAGCAACAAGTACTACATCGCCTGAAACCTTTTCTACCGGAATTGTTGCCGCATCGACTTCAGCTGCGAAAGTCTTCAACGACTTTTCAAAAAGGCCTCGATAAGACACCAGGCCATCGACATACTCGCGAGCCCAGTTCGTATCTGCTGGAACAAACGGCATGGGGATACCTTTCAGCGACCATGAGGACCTCTCCGGCCAACTTATTCCATCGCGACCAGGGCCGATGTTCCCCCACACAACCGAAGATGGGCTGATCGCGATCACCACGTCGATCCTTGGATCATGGACTGCGGCAAGCAGGGAGGCCTCTGCGCCCTTGGACGTCCCAACATAGACAATGTGTCGGCATCCCTGCTCAACGAGATAGTCATTCGCGGCAAAGAAGGTTTCGAGGGGTATCTCGCAGATTCCTGGAATTTGTCCTTCACCGCCAAACCACTGGAGCGCCAATGCGGACACTCCTTCATTCGAAAAGATTTTGGCACGGCCTATATCAATACGGCCGCTCGATCCGCCCAGCACGACAACCCCTGTCGTTGTTGCGTCGCATCGAAAGAACTTTCCGTTCACATTTCCGCTGAGCTCTTGTTCCGTAAGCCTTTGGGCCTTCACGTCCACGATAAACTCCGATTGTATCAAACTGAATATGTGTTGCCTTGAGTTGCTTTACCAAGGCGCGAGCAGTGGTTTTGTCCACCATCTGGCAATCCACCGCAAACAATCAGAAAATTGGCAACAAGCCCTTCGCACTCAAGATGCTCCCGACCTAGCCACTGGTCCTCTAGTTTTTTCGCGATTGCGTCCCTCTGGCAGTTCAAATTTCCGTGGTCTGAGCGGGTACGACCTCGCCATTTGAAATCCACATAGGCTTGCCGACGCATTCGATATTCCCTTCCGCAACCACAACCCCCTCACCATCGGAACAACCAATAATCGTTCTAGGCGTTTGCTTGCTGTAGCGAAGAAGGGCGGGAAGAAATTTGGGGTCCGCGTCTAAATGTGGAAAAAACTCGAAAGACAGGAGATCAAGAGCACCTCCTTCCAACACTTCCTCCGGATGCTGGCCGGAAAACAGTGCGTCCACAGCGATGGTAGGTGTCATTAGAATTGCGCCTGCACTTGTCCCGATCAGAATGCCCCCATTCTCCGCCCAGTCGCGCAGAACAACCAACATGCCACTACGTTTCATTCGATTGAGAAAAGCCACCGTGTCTCCGCCTGAGAGATGGATGGCATCACAGGCCAGAAGATCATCGACCTCACTGCGACTGTGGACCTCGTCGAGGTCGTAGAATATCGACAGGTCAATATCATATTGGGCCGTAATAGGCTTTCCGCTCATCAAAGAATTGTCTGGTTGGTTCGGGGCCGGAGGGAATATAGCCAATGCGATTGCCTCGATGCTTCATCATGTCGACAAGGCGGCGATCCACTTTGATCTGCACGACGCAACATCTGTGTACGTGTGATCAAATGCCGATTTGGCTGCCGCAAATTGTGGAGCTGCAGCCGCAGAAAAAATGAGTGTTATCGTCCTAAATAGTCTCATGGTGCCCGCCCCGGATGCGATGGTTGAATGATTATCAGGCGAAGCTTGCGCGAGTACTGACGCCTAGTGACTCGTTCATAAAGTCAGGACTGCATTCTCTTCTCTGTGATTGCGCCTACAGGAGAACTTGCGGGGACTTCACCTTCTAAACCTCGACCTGATTTTGCCGCGTAGGAGATGTTCTGCTGGCTGCCGATGATGCAGCAGAAAGGCGCATTGGGAGGTCAAGGCACCTGATCCTCCGCTCCGCTCTGGAGTTGCCCCATAAAAACCGGACAGGATCAGATTTCTGTTTGACGGTTCAAGAACTCACGCGGCGACTGATACCCTAATGCCTTGTGCGGGTG
>NZ_JACHXN010000040.1 GCF_014192095.1 Phyllobacterium trifolii | reverse complement strand
CTGCTCGTCGCTGAAACGGGATCGCTTCATTTTCTGTCTCCTGGTGTGGAGAACAGACTAACCTCAAATCGAGGACATTCCAGGGGAGCAGGTCAAAATCATTCCCGGCTTCTCGGTCAACTCAGATCAAAACACAAAAACCCCGCATCAAGCGGGGTTTTTGCGTTTGTAGACGCCTCTCAGTCTCGGGCCGACATTTGCACTGGCCGAGTCAGTGGTGCCAGATGGTTTCGATGTCGGTAAGGAGATTGTGCGGCAAGGGTCCTGCGGTAGAAGCTGCAGCCGCTGCTGCCAGCTGTTCTGCTGAGGTGATTCCACCTAAAAGTGTCGTCACAGCCGTATTGCTGAGAATGAACCTGTAGGCGAGTTCGACGAGTTCGATATTTTCACGTGCAGCGAGCGCCTGAAATTCCCGCGCCTTGTGCAAGACACCTTTTGCTTCCAGCGCTTCGATATTTTTTGTGCGTGCAAGCGGATGTGTTTGTTGTCCGCGTAATATAGCATCCGTCAGAACGCCGCCGGCAAGTGGACTAAAGACGGCAACTGCGCAACCCGCAGCCTTGGCGACATTGATGACGTTGCCGTAATCGGGTTTAACGCCGATGCCGCTCGAATGGGGGTAACCGGCGCTCGGGTTCAGCAATGTGTAAGGTACATTAATCATGTGGAAGAGGCCGGTATCAAGGAGTTGACGCACCTCATCGATATCGTTGCCGCGACACACGAAACCCGCATGACGCGCCTTGCCCCGCCGGAGAATGGCGTCGACACCTTCCAGTACGCCGCCTTGCCGATGATAGTCTTCAGCATAAAGTGTGGCGTAGTATTTACCTTCCATGACAGGCTTTGCGGCGACGGGCCCATTATGAATCTGGACGATATCGATCGTGTCGCGTTTGAGCCGGCGCAAACTTTCTTCGACTGACCGTTCGATATGTCCAGCTATATCATCGAGATTCTCGGCGCGGATCTCGACCTTGGTGTTGATAACAGGATCGGCGTTAAGCTCTTTCAGTACGCGGCCGAGATTAACTTCAGCCGCACCTGCGCCATAGTCAGGTGCATTATCGAAGTAGCTGATGCCGCATTCCAGGCCTCGCTCGACAACGCGTAACTGCTCGGCATATTCACCACTCACCATGAGACCGGCATTGCCGCCACAACCAAAACCGATTTCGGATATGCTCAGATCGGTCGATCCGACGCGGCGCTGTTTCATGTGTTACTCCAGATATGCATCGACAGCTGGTGAGAACCATCAGCCGCCTCGGATTTCTGATATTGCGGAGAGATTCAACTCTCGATGACCCGCGCCGACTGGAGGCTGCCACCGGGTGTAATCTCGCACAGGACATGGCGGCTCTTCGAGACATCGATGCGCGCAATTATGTTTTGTCCCTCGACTGGCACCGACGGCGTCAAGGTGACCGACCTGACAGACATGGTCGGTACCTGGTCGATCAGATCCTTGAGGACAGCGTCGATGGCTTCGCGTGTAATTGGCATTTCAATCCTGCTCCAGCTCGAAAAGCCGCGCCGCCAATCTTCAAAGTATGGCGGCGCGGGCGGGACAGCCTAGGCGTGTTCGGTCACCGCTTGCCCGGCACGCTTTATCTCGTATTCCTCGATCTTGCGATGAAGATCCTTGACCGTTTCAATCAATGGTCCGTAACGGTCGGCATCATCATTGGCAAAGCCCTTGTGATAGTACTTGCGGAAGCCGTGTTTGATCAGCGTCTCGGGCTTGGAATAGTCGGGTGGTGAGCCGGTAGGGTGAATCATATCCGGGCTCTTCCAGAAGAAGTTCATCGGCTCCAATCCTTGTTCAACGCGCTTGATCTGCTCGTCGAGCTGACGGCGCAATACCACAATCGGAATGTCGGTACGGCCAAGCAGTTCCGTGGTCCGATCCGCTATCGGGCCTTGCGCAACCCAGACGATCGCATCCTGGGCAAGAACGTAGTCGAGGATCGGTTCACCCTTCTCGTCATGCGTCGGCGGAATATAATAAGGCACGACATCCTGTTTAGGAGCTTCCACTCCGGGTGGAGCCGAATAGGCCTGATAGCAGATGTGATATGTGTGCGTGTCATCGATAGGTACGCGGATCTGATATTCGCTGCGCGTCGCGCCGGTCTTGCCCGTCTGGGTGTAGAACGGGAAAATCACGGTTGAATGCTCCTGATCCTTGTCGGAATCCGCACCAAGCGCCTTGGAATAGCGGATGCCCTTGCGGAATCCATGCTCGGTTTGATTGGCATAGATTTCCTTGATCCCGACGCCCACACGTTTGCGTTGATGCAGCGTATGCATATTGTCGGAACTGCGGTCCTCGAGTTGCCCTTTCTTTTCCAGCACATATTCGAACATGTGACCATGCGCCCAGGCGCTATGGGTCGGGTCGCCGGTATTTTCCTGGCACTGCAGCCAGTTGCAGTCGATAATGTTTATGCCGATCTGGCGAATGGCATTTGGCCATACCAGCAAATCCCATCGGGGCAGGTCCGGGGCCGGAAGCGGACCCATATAGGCGAAGACCAGGCCGCCAAGTTCGCGCACCGGATAGCCCTTGAGCTTCTGTTTGATCTCGGCTTGTGGAGCGCCCTCCATTGGCCGTTCGACGCAGTTGCCAGTCTCATTGTAGAGCCAGCCATGGTAGGGGCAGCGCAATCCGCACTCGTCCGGAATGCCGAACTTCATATCGACATTGCGATGCAGACAGCGATCGCCGATCAAACCCAGATTGCCGCTCTTGTCCTTATACAGTGTGAGGTCTTCGCCAAGAATGCGTACTTTCTTGACCGGATTTTCCAGGAGTTCAGCAAAAGGCGCGATCGGCAGCCAGTAGCGCCGCATCAGTTCACCGCCTGGCGTTCCGGGACCAACGCTGGTCAGGCGTTCATTCTGTTCTTTCGTGAGCATTTTCTTCTCCCAAGTTTGCGGCAGCCGAGAGCCACTCCGTGTTGGCGCAACAAGTTCAGGTCCTGAACATTGCGTGCCGGACGGCGGGCCAGTTTCGAACCCTGTCTCTCCCAGTTTGTAATCATTATAAATGTTCTGTCAAGCGGATCACGTTCTGCTAGACAGAATACTGCTTAAATGCTAGGGTGATTGTCATGGATGGATCGAGCGATGAAATGGACGTTGGTAGGGAGCGCGTTGAAGCGGTCGAACGCGCTATCGTGCTGCTGCAATGTTTCGAAGAGCCGGGAGAAGCCCTGACGTTGTCGGTGCTTTCCCAGCGCTCGGGTCTGTACAAGAGCACGATCCTGCGATTGGCAGGTTCGCTTTTGCATACAGGCTTCATGGATAAGGGCGCGGATGGACGTTATTTGCTTGGGCCTGAATTGCGCCGGCTCGGCGAACTGAGCCGCTCGAAATTCACGCTTGAAGCGCTTATCAGGCCGGTGCTGCGTCATCTGACAACGATCACTCAGGAAACCGCGTCGTTTTACGTGCGTGACGGCGATGAACGTGTCTGCCTTTACAGGGAAAATTCTCCACGCAGCGCCCGCCATCACCTGGAAGAGGGAACTCGGCATCCGCTCGATCACGGCGCTGCCGGCGTGCTTCTGACCTGGTACGGTATGACGGCCGATTCCGAACGAGCGGTTGAGCTGCGAGAAACCGGTTCAATTGTATCGAAGGGGGGGCGCGATGAGGATCTTGCCGCGGTTGCGGTGCCGATCGTCAATCGGCATGGCGAATTGATAGGGTCCTTGTCCGTGTCTGGACTGATAAGCCGCTTTTCCGACGAGCGGATCAACTCGGCACGCAAGTTACTGAAAGAATCTGCAGAGGCGCTTAAACCGCGCCTGCCGCGCCTTGATGAAATCAATCTGCGACGATCTGACGGCTGACGCCGCAATTTGGCCGCCAACGACGGAAGGTGGGAGGACCACCGTCGGGATAAGGGAGAAGAAATTGGAAGCCGTTCCCACCAAAACGATTACAATGCGTCTGACCAGAATTCAGTATCTGGCGCATGAGACAAACCTCTACGAATTCGAGCCCATCGCTGGCGAGGCTATCCCTGCGGCCGGACCCGGAGCGCATATCGACATTCATTTGCCGAATGGGATGATCCGTCCCTATTCGCTCGTGCATTCGGGCACAGAAAATCGCTATACAATTGGAGTCAAACGGGATGCCGCTGGCCGCGGTGGTTCCGCTTGCCTTCATGATAGGGTCAAGGTTGGATCGGTTCTAACAATCGGTGTGCCACGCAATAATTTTCCGTTGGAGGAAACTGCGGATCATACTGTCCTCATCGCTGGGGGAATCGGTATTACCCCCATATGGTGCATGGCGCAGCGATTGAAGAAACTCGGTCGCAGTTTTGAATTGCACTATGCTTGCCGTGATCGTCGCGACGTTGCTTTTCTGGAGAAACTCGAAAAACTGTCCGAGGCCCGGATACACATCGATGCCGAAGCGGCGAACTTTCTTGATCTTGGCGCCATCATCGATCAAGCGCCTGCCAGTTCGCATCTCTATTGTTGTGGCCCGGCGCCTATGCTGGATGCTTTTGAGGCTAAGACGAGTGGCCTTGAGCCCGGCTATGTTCATCTGGAGCGCTTTGCTCCTGTCGAAGAAGTCTCACGCGAAGGGGGCTTTGTCGTCATACTCGAGAAATCGGGCCGGGAATTTGTGATTCCAGAGGGAAAATCGATCCTTGAGGTGCTGCGCGATGCCGGGCTGGATGTTGATTTTTCATGCGAGCAAGGCATCTGCGGCGCCTGCCAAGTACAGGTAGTTGACGGCGAGCCCGATCATCGCGACATGTTTCTCTCGGATGAAGAAAAAGCTGAAGGCGGCATGATGATCTGTTGCTCCGGCTCCAGGACGCCGCGTCTGACCCTGGCCCTTTAGTCGGTATTTCCATTAGCTGCACAACATGCCTGCTGCGTGAAAGCACTGCCCGAGGATCAAAATTCATACACACTTAAAACGGAGGATACTAAATGGCAGACCACCTGAAGCAACGACTGATCGAGGCAGGCCTCATCCTTGACGCACACGACCTCGGCGATTTTACACGTGGTCATGTCTCAGTGCGCGATCCATCGGACCCCTCGATATTCTTCATGAAGCCTCATAGCTTGGGGTTTGAAGAGATAACAATGGAGAACATCGTTGTCTGCAATCTGGAGGGTGAGAAAATCGGCGGCGGCGGGAAGCGGCACAGCGAAGTATTTATCCATTCGGAAATCTTCAAAATCCGGCCCGACCTCAATTCGGTCATTCACGCACATCCGAAATATGCGGTTGCCCTATCCTCGACGCGCAGGCCATGGCGGGCGTGCTCGCAGCCAAGTGCGAGCTTTGACGGTGTCGGTTACTATGAAGACACGATAGATTTGATACGGAGCCACGAGACTGGCCGGGGTGTCGCCGAGGCCCTTGGGGACTACAAGGCGGTGCTGATGCGCGGCCATGGCGTCGCAGTGGCCGGAAATTCTATTGAAGAAGCCGTGGTTCGTACGATAATGCTTGAGAATGCATGTGAAGATCAGGTCATTTTGCAGTCTCTGGGAGGAGATCTCGTAGAATTCGACAAAGACGATGTCGAGAGATTGTGCCGCACTCTGGACCGGCAAGAGCAATATATAGTGAATTTCGACTATCTTGCTCGAAAGGCAAAGCGCGGCTTGGCGGCTTAGAACTAGAATGAGGTGACGCTATCAATCTGAAACAGCTCAGTAATTTCATCAAGTCGGTTGAAACCGGCAATATGACGAAAGCTGCTGAACGGCTGAATGTCTCTCAAACCGCGCTTGGTCTGCAGATACGCAATCTCGAGACCATGCTCGGCGTTGAACTTCTTGTGCGCCATTCGCGCGGGATAACCACGACCGAGGCGGGTCGCCTGCTGTTCGATCGCGGCGTTGCAATCATGCGCCTGGTGGACGAGGCCAAGAGGGATGTGTCCGCGTTTCGCATGTCCGCTCTGGAAAATATCTCTATCGGCGTCACACCAAGCATCATGCGGCTTGTGGGAGCTGACTTCCTTGTCTCGGCCATGTCCGAACTCCCGGGCGTATCGGTGAGGCTGGTCGAGGAATTGAGCTTTGTGCTTGTCGACCTCCTGTTGCGTGATGAGATTGATCTTGCGCTTGCCTATGATGTCACCGAAAGCATCACCTCGATGCGGACCGCCCTGATGAAGGAAGATCTATTTTTCATCACTGCGCCCGGCAGCGCTTTCCCGCGTGGAGGAGTGAAGTTCAAAGATGCTGTGGCTTCGAATTTGGCACTTCCGAGCGACCGTGACAATGTTTGGCGTGCCGTTCACAGGGCAGCAAAGGTATCAACGGTACCCGTCAATGTGCGCTTCACCATCCAGTCGCTCGAGACGATCAAAACGCTGGTTGAAAGGGGCGTCGCGACCAGTATCGTTCCGTACGGTGTGGCTGCCGAGGAAATCGCAAGGGGTGCGATCGAGGCACACACGATCGAAGGACCGGAGTTGGTCCGGACGTTGTATCTGGCTGAATCACCAAATCGTATGGCGATTCAGCAGGAAGGCGCGCTACGCGATTTTATCGACATGCTGGTCGATACGCTCGCAGATCGCATAGGACCACATGCCACGGTTATTGGCCGTTGCGGCACTGCAGGGCAATCTTCGGCCGCGCTCGAATAGTCGAAAGCGGCCAATTTTTATCAGTCTGCCTCTCCGCGAACGACGATCTTCTGGTAAAGCGGTTCCCACTTCTTTGAGTTGTCGAGTTTCTCCGCCGGATCGGCAATCTTGAGCGCAATACCCTTCAAAGGTGATTCAACTTTCGTCGAGGTGGGGACGTAGTTCAATTGCTTCAGAATGGGCTGACCCTCCGTTAGCATATAGTCTTCAAAGAGTGCTGCTGCATTGGGGTGAGGGGCGGTCTTGATCACTCCGATTCCGTTTGCACGTGCGATGGCAGGCTCAAGTGCAAACCAGTCGATGGGAGCTCCCTCTTTCTTTGCCTGTTCAGGCATATAATTATAGAGGGTAAGTCCTATCGGCACTTCGCCCGCTGCGACAAGTGTGTTCAACAGCGAGTGACCCTTGCGAATTGACAAGCCGTTGCCGGCAACAAGATCGCGAAAATATTTCAGGCCTTTTTCTTCGCCCATATTCTGAACGACTGTCGTGAACCAGTCGATGTCTTCCACTTCAAAGCCGAGCTTGCCCTTCCACTTCGGGTCGAGAAGATCTTCATAGGTCTTTGGAAGTTCTTCCTTCTTGACGAGGTTGGTATTGTAACCCTGTACGAACACCGACAAAAGCGTGCTCACCCACTCCTTGTGCTCAGGTACCGTCCCTGGCAGCAGATCGGCAAAATAGGGAGATTCGACTGGCTGGAACATGCCCTCGCGGTGCAGTGCTTCCATTTCGGGTGCGCTGATGTGGACTGAATCAACTGTATTGCGGCCGGCCTTCTGTTCCTGGATCACCCGCTGCAACACCGTGTCGCCGCTCGCACGCCAAGGAACAACCTTGATGCCATATTTCTCCTCGAAGGGGCTGATCAGTGGTTGCAGGTCGTTCTGCGCAATTGACGTATAAAGCGTCAGCGTGCCTTCTGCTTTTGCGGCTTCGACGAGTTTGTCCTCGCGACCGGCGTCCTTGGAAACGAGCAAGGTATTGTCGGCTGCAAAAACTGGCACGCCAAATGCCGAAAGCGCGAAGGCTGCAGCACCCGCGAGCATTAATAGGCGGCGTTGTAAATTCATAATTTCCTCCTCCAAATTTCCCCACAAGCTAACCAACCGGCTCCTCCACTGGATAGTCGGCAGCTTGAATTTTATGACTGAATTTTCAGGGCGGTGTCGCTCAAGGCGAATATTTACCTGCCAGTCTTCCTGACTGTACACGCGACCGACGGCAGCTTGAACATCAAAAAGCTGCGAGCTCTCCCATGAAAAAACTCTTGGATAGAGAGAGTGTGTTGATCTACGCCAGCTAAAAAGCGGACTGGTGGCAACGTCGGCGTGAGCAACAGGAAACACGGTAGGAACTGGCATGAGCAATCTGCGTTTGACGATGGGCTGTTGGGATTACGATCGTACACGCAGTGTGATGGACGGGTCGATCCGTCCCGATGGTATCGATCTGACGTGCCTTAGCCTTCCCGTCGAAGAGACCTTCTTTCGTATGCTCCGTTACAAGGAGTTTGATGTCGCCGAGATGTCGCTTTCTTCCTACGTGGTTTCGCTGTTCAAGGAAGAGTGGCCGTTCATTGCCATCCCATTCTTTCCGTCGCGATTTTTCCGGCACTCTTCGATCTACGTTAACGCCAATTCCGGTATTCGCGAGCCGAAGGATCTCATCGGGAAGCGTGTGGGTTGTCCTGAGTATCAGATGACGGCGCCAGCCTGGATCCGGGGCATACTCTCTGACGAATTCGGTGTGCCGGTGGATAGCGTCACCTATCGGACGGGCGGCGAAGAATCGCCCAATCGCAGTGAAAAGCTGAAACTCTCGCTGCCGGATAATATCAAGGTCGAACCGATCGGCCCGGGGCAGACTCTTGCGGCCATGCTGCGAGACGGAGAGATCGATGCGCTTTATACGGCTCGAAAGCCCTCAACCTACGAGGGGAAAAACGGTACCGTGAAGCGCCTCTTCGACAACTATGTCAGTGTCGAACGCGAGTACTTTTCCCGTACCGGAATTTTCCCGATCATGCACACCTTTGTGATCAGACGTGAGGTATATGAGAAGAACCGCTGGGTTGCCCAATCCATCTTCAAAGCGCTCAATGCATCTCAACAAAAGACCTATCGCGATCTTCAGGAAACGGCGGCTCTAAAGACAATGTTACCCTGGGCTGTTGCTCACTATGAAGAGACTGAGAGCGAGATGGGTGCAGATTTCTGGCCCAATGGCTTCGAAAAGAACAAGAAGACCTTGGACGTCTTCCTCAGATATTCATACGAACAGGGCCTTTCGCGGCGTCAATTAAAGGCCGAGGAATTGTTCGCGCCTGAAACGCTCGAGGCTTTCGTGATTTGATCTAAATCGTAAAAAGAAGAGTCGTGCCAAACGACCGCATAAAAGGGAGGAACCAATGGCAGTAACGACACCGGACGGTAGCACCGTACATACCTCGCTTGGCCAAGGCTGGGGCCGTTCATTCGACATGAAATGGGTGATCATCGGATTATGCATTGTTGTCGTTGCCTGGCTTGCGCTCATTCCACTAGGATTCCTTATCTGGCAGAGCTTCGCGTCGACCTCCACGGCACAGGTTCCTGCCGTATTTACGCTAGAAAATTACGCCACGGCATTCGGCACCACCGATTCACTCGGGCTTATGTTCAACTCTTTAAAATTCGCGTTCGGGACGGCTGCATTCGCGTTGGTGCTCGGAACATTTTTTGCCTGGGTCAACGAGCGTACCAACACGCCCTTCAAATCTCTGTTCTTCGCAATGTCGATCGTTCCGCTGATCATCCCCGGCATTCTGTTCACCGTTTCCTGGATCATGCTGGCAAGCCCGCAGATCGGTATTTTCAACCAGATATTCAGGGATTGGTTCGGCCTGACGACACCGCTGTTCAACATCTATTCGCTTACGGGCATGATATGGGTGGATGGCCTGCATTATGCGCCGATCGCCTTTCTGCTGGTCACGGCAGCGTTTCGGTCGATGGATCCTTCACTTGAAGAGTCCGCCTTGATGAGCGGTGCTTCCGTCGTACAAGTGGCTTTCAAGATCACGCTGAAACTCGCTTGGCCGGCAATTCTTGCCGCGTTTCTCATTCTATTCGTCAGGGGCATCGAGTCGTTCGAAGTGCCCGCACTGCTTGGTTTGCCTGTCGGACTGCGCGTTTATACCTCTGCGATCTATGACGCAGTCCATAGCTATCCAAGCGACATCGGTCTTGCTTCCGCCTATGCGATGGCGCTGTTGTTGATCACGTCGCTTGGCATTTATTATCAGTCGCGACTGTCCAGCCAAGGTTCTAGGTTTTCCACCGTCACCGGCAAGGGATTTCGGCCACGCGTGTCGGATATTGGCCGCTGGCGTTACGCTACGGCGGGCATCTTCATTCTTTACTGCATCTTTGTAGTGGCCCTGCCATTTCTGGTGCTTTTCTGGGCCTCGCTGCAAAAATACTATGCGGCGCCGTCATGGGCGGCGTTGCACAATCTTTCCTTCGCCGCCTATGGCAAGGTACTGGCATATCCCGGCTTCTACGGTGTCGTGTGGAACAGCGCGAAGCTCGCTATCGGCGGCGCTACGGTTGTGATGCTTTTGACCTCGGTCATTTGCTGGATCACCATCAAGACAAAGATCCCCGGCCGCTGGGTACTCGACATGCTGGCGTCATTGCCGCTGGTGTTTCCCGGCATCGTCCTCGGCCTTTCGCTCATGATCTTTTATCTCAACTTCGATATCGGCATCTATGGCACGTTATGGATCATGCTGATGGCGTATGTGATCAAGTTCCTGCCTTATGGAATGCGCTATAACAGCACTTCGATGATCCAGATTCACAAGGAATTGGAAGAATCCGCAGCCATGAGTGGTGCCTCCTGGTTTACGATCTTCCGGCGGATCGTTCTTCCGCTATTGAAGCCGGGCCTGATGGCGGGCTGGATCTACATTATCGTCGTTTCGGTACGCGAATTGTCCAGCTCGATCCTGCTTTACAGCCCTGGCAATGAAGTTATCTCGATCATGATCTGGGAGTTCTGGCAGAACGGCCAGTACATCGAGCTGTCGGCCTTCGGCGTCATGATGATTACCGCGCTCTTTTGCTTCCTGATGGTCGTGCAAACGCTGTCGAAGCGCTTCGGCGTCAAGGACGTTTGATATAATTGGGAGGAAACCATGTTATCAGTTGAAAATCTAAGCACGACCTATCAGGCGCCGGGCGCCAAGCCCGTACTTGCTGCCAGCAATATAAATTTCTCTGTTCCAACCGGGCGGCTCTTTACTTTGCTTGGGCCAAGCGGTTGCGGCAAGACAACGACCTTGCGGTCAATTGCGGGGCTGGAGCGTCCTTCAAAGGGTGTGATCAAGGCCCATGATACGGTTGTCTATTCTTCGGCCGGCAATATCTTCGTAGCACCGAACCATCGGCAATTCGGCATGGTCTTCCAATCCTATGCCATCTGGCCACATATGACGGTCTTCCAGAATGCGGCTTTTCCGTTGCAAGTGCAGAAAAAACGCCTCTCCAGCAAGGATATCCGCGACAAGGTCATGAAAGTATTGGCCGCGGTGTCTCTCGATCACGTCGAGGAGCGGGAAGCAACACGATTGTCGGGAGGCCAGCAGCAGCGCCTAGCATTGGCTCGCGCACTTGTCATGGAACCAAGATTGCTGCTGCTCGATGAGCCCCTGTCGAATCTGGACGCCAAGCTACGTGACAAGATGCGGTTCGAGTTGAAAAAGATGCAGCGCGAGCTTGGTCTCACCACGATTTACGTAACGCACGATCAAAGCGAAGCACTGGCGCTTTCCCACGAAATCGCTGTCATGAATGAAGGCAAGATCGTCCAGATTGGATCGCCGCGCGATATTTACGAGCGCCCTGCAAATACTTTTGTCGCCGATTTCATTGGTACCACCAATTTTGTCGAGGGTATTGTACGTGGCGGGACGGACGATAGGCTGGTCGTAGACACTCGAATTGGCCAGCTCAATGTCAATGCACAACCTGGAGTTTCGATTGGCGCCAATGTATCGTTGTCGATACGACCGGAGGATGTGCATCTGTCCGACACCGCCCCGGCGCCGTCGTCAAACTCGCTGTTTGTCGGCACTGTCAGAGCCAAAGTATTTCTCGGCGAATGCCAGGATTTCAAGATCGATGTGAACGAAACACAACTTCTGGCGCGGGCTCACCCCTCGGTTCGTACGTTGGTCGGGGAGCAGATCCATATTGCGATAGATCCCGAGAAGTGCACACTTCTGGCAGCTTGAGCGATGGTTGAGGGCAATCGTCGCTACAGCGCGACTGCCTTCTAATTTTGTGCCACAGCGTTGGAAATTATACGCGAGCAAAGCACGACTTGTTCGGCTATCCGTTGCACCTTGTCCGGCGTCATCTGGGACTCGCGCACCGTGAGGCTGAGACTGCCGAGAACGTCATGTTCACCATCGAAGACGGGGGCCGCAATGCCCGCTACTCCCGGAGTAACTTCGCCCGTCGTCACAACCCAACCCTGCTGGCGATGCACTTTCAAGTTTGCTTTGACTTCAGCCAGCGATTTGCCGAAGCCCGCCGCATCAAATTCCTCTGGAATTCGATTGTAGAGCCTACTTAGCTGATACGCCGGAATATAGGCCAGGATCGCGACCGAGGCAGCGCCGAGAAGCAGCGGGCGGACGCGTCCACGATCGTAATTACTCTGCAAAGTTTCAGTGCCGCGTTCCTGATGGATACACAGGACATGTTCGCGGTACTTCCGGCATAGCAGGGCAATGCCTGAAAACTGGCTGGCAAGCTCATCCATGACCGGACGTGCTGCACGGATTAGCGGATCGCCCGACCTGATCTTGTAGTCGAGTTCAATGATGCGCGAGCCGAGCACATAACCAAGGCCGGGCAGGGAAGACAGGAGGCCGACGTCGGTCAGCGCTTTCAGATAACGATAGAGCGTGGAGCGAGTATAGCCGACGCGAGCGTGTATTTCATCGAAAGTCAGCGCCACGTAATTCTCGTCGCTGTCGAAGAGATCGAGAATTCCCAGCATACGCTCGTGACTCTGCAAAGATTTCTCCCTTATGCAGCGGAATCAGCCTTGTGGCTTACCAACAGCCGAGATTTAGACCGGGGTTAAAGGGAACACAACTCCATCAAATTGATGTCAATGTCCTGTGGCCAAGGCTGCCAAGCTTGCAATATCTTCTGGTAAGCGATTGCCACGCCATACGATGTGCATGTCTGGCCTCACCAGAATGAGATCGTATCCATAGATATCACGGGCTTTGCCGGCCGCTATATCGAGGATCTCAAACGGTGCGCCGAGCGATTTGAACTCTTGCTGCAGGGCGCTTGTTTCTGCCGAAGATTCGCCGAGCCGCAGCAGTGTGTAGCCTCGACCGATGCGATCCTGAACTGCGTCACCTTCACCAATCCAGATGTGTGGTAAACGAGCTCCGGGCCACGTGGTGGGGTTATACTCTCGGAAGAGATGCTCAGGGCCGCCGGGCTCATCCCATATGACGGGCGAACCGACATAGCGGTATCCAAGTTCAGCCCCGATCATTTCATTGGTCTTGCGCTGTTCGACGTCGGCAACACGGGTAAGGTTATCCCGTGTATGCTGGCCTTCCTGTGTGTCGTCAGCAATGTCCGGGCGATATTGCGAACGCCATTTACGGCGCCCTTGCGATGCGTAGCGCGATGCGCCGACGTTCCGGTCACCGATCTGCCGGCGTTCGATTTCGTAAGAACGCAGCAGGTTGGGACCGCCCCAGCCTTGAAGGGTCGCTGCGAGTTTCCAACCAAGATCGACAGCATCGCCGACACCGGTGTTCATGCCAAGGCCGCCGGTCGGGATGACAAGATGAGCCGAGTCGCCAGCAAGGAATATCCTTCCCGCACCATAGCGATCCGCGAGCAGGAGGTTTTGTTTCCACTGACCGACGTAAAGCATTTCGTAGTTGACCGGCACACCGACTGCCTTTTCGAACTGCTGCGCCATGTCTTCATCGCGTTCGACAACGGCATGCAATGTCCAATGCTTGGTGGAATCCTGCATGATAAGGAAGGTCGCCTGTCCGTCGGCGACATGATAATGACGGCCTTTCCCCGGACCGCCTGCGATTGGAATGCGATCATATAGGTCTTCGCTGTAATAGAGCGCCTGGCGCAGGTGCAGGAGATTACCTTCACCGCGCAGCTTGATTCCAAGCTGCTTGCGCACCGGGCTGGCTCCTCCGTCACAGCCAACGAGATATTTAGCGCGGATATGCTCGATGTTGCCGCTCAAATCGACAGTTTTTGCCGTCACACCCGCTTCGTCCTGTTCGCAGGATATGAATTCGAATCCATAGCGTACCGTCACTGACGGGAGAGTTTCGGCTACGGATTTCAGCAGAGGTTCGAGCGTGTATTGTGAGATGAGCTGATAGGCTTCGAGCGGCAAGCTGGCATCCGGACTTTTCGCTATCTGCTCAAGTGACTCCGCGACAGATGGATAAGGCAGCTGCAACAGCGGGGGCTTGTCCATCGCGAGAACGATGAACACGTCCATGGGTACATTGGCGTCCAGACCTGCTGCGCGTATCTTTTGCGAGAGACCCATCCTCCGGAAAATCTCCATCGTCCGTGCGTTGCATCGTTCCATTTTTGGCAGGAACTGAGGCGCTTCCTTCTGCTCAATGAGTGTACATTTGACGCCGCGCTGGCCGAGATCAATGGCCAAGGTAAGTCCGACCGGGCCGGCACCAACAATAAGGACATCTGTATCTGTCATGTCAGGTCACTCATGTTATCGCCGGAGCGTTCGTATGCGACCGGCGTGAATTGAACGGATAAGCGCCGGATGAAATCGCCACGCTGCTTCATCCTTCTTTTTTATCGTTAGGTGGAATTTCTAGTCAATCGCTAATTTACAAAAATCTCGTAATATGGGATAAAATTTGGAACTGCAAGGCGCGCAACCCGCACCCTGCTGAACCGATTCATAGATGACACCTGCTTGGAGCGGGTGATACAAATGCAGTTGCGGAGGATAAAGAGTGACAAAAAAGGTTGAGTTGACCCTGGCATGTGGTGACTATGAGATCGTCAGGGCGTTGCGGGAAGGTCAGGTCAAGCCGGATGGCATAGAACTGACGATATTAACGGAAATGGATTCGACGACGCGCCACTGGCGCTTTCTTCGCAATGGCGAATTCGATGTCGCAGAGGTTTCCCTTTCATCTTACATCGCCGCTCGCGGCCGCAATCTGCCGTTCAATGCAATCCCGGTCTTTCTTCACCGCCGCTTCCGGCACGGCTTTATCTTCGTCAACAGCAAGAGCGGCATTCGCGAACCGAAGGACCTGATTGGCAGGCGTGTGGGGGTCAAGAATTATCTGGTGACAGCAACGTTGTGGCTGCGTGGCATTCTCGAAAGTGAATATGGTGTACCTCACCAATCGATCGACTGGTTTGCCGAACTTGACGAGGATGTCGACTTTACACCGCCCGCAGGCCTGAAGTTGACGCGCCTGCCTGATGAAAAATCTGTCGAAACCATGCTTCTCGACGGTGAGATCGATGCATTGCTGCATCCGGATCTGATAGACGCCATCGTAGAGAAGGATCCGCGGGTAGGGCGTCTCTTCCCTGACTACAAGCAGGACGAGATCGCGTATTACAAAAGAACCGGCATTTTCCCGATCATGCACGTCATGGGAATACGACCGGAAATTGTCGAGCGCCACCCTTGGGTGCCTATCAACCTGTTTCAGGCCCTTAACGAGGCCAAGCGCCTTGCCATGCAGAGGATGGAAAATCCGCGTGTTGTGCCTCTGGCATGGTATCGCGAGGCTTGGGAGGAGCAGATTGACATTCTTGGTGACGATCCTTGGGCTTATGGCCTAGGCGAGCGCAACCGGCATAATCTGGAAACTGTCGTTGGCTATGCTCATCAGCAAGGTTTGATTGACCGTGAGATCCCCTTGGAGGAATTGTTCCTCGATGTCGGACAAGGACGAAAGCGCGGGGAGAAGTATCGGGTCTAATAGGGTCGAGGCCCCTGTTAAACCATCGCTCCTCTGTCCAGAATATTCTCATAATATGCGATTTATATTAGCGATAGGTCTGGATTTCGCCAGCCGAGTTCGCCGCCCTCAATAATTCGCATAACAAGCGGGCGGATCAGCGCTTCAAGCAAGTGGGCGGTGTTCGCGGACAATGATTGGTGAAGGACAAGCGCGACGGTGCGCTCCAGTTGAGGGTCCGTGATGCGGCGCGCCGTGACACGCTGTTCACGTATCTCATCCAGAAACAGGCCGTATGGCACGATGGTGCTGCGGCCGTGATGCATGATGATTTCGCGCTTCACATTGGCAGGTTCCACCTCGATCAAGTCTAGCTTGGTCTGCCGGCTTGTGGCGATCTCATCAATCAGCCGTCTGATCGGTCGGACCTTTCCGTCAAGTACCAAGGGAAACTCCGACAGCCTGTCGAATGGCACGGTGTTGTCGGTGTTGGACGCTACCCCGTTCGAGCCGACAAGGTAGAGGTATTCGTTATAGAGAGGAACGACGCGAATATGCGGTAGATCTGGCGGGTCGTAGCACAGCGCTGCATCCAGCTCTTCCCGTGTCATGGCATCGATGAGCTCGTCGCTCATCCCCTGCTGAACAACAATGTGCAGAACATCTCCGGCTCCCGTCGCCAGCGGCAACAGTTCTGGCAGCAGGGCACGGCCGGGTGTTGGTGCAACGCCCAATGAGATGCGCTTGCTGTTGGGTTTGCCAAAATGCGCGACAGAGCGCTCTGCTTCCGCGAAGGCCTCCAATGCCCTGGTTCCAGTTTCAATCAGGGTGCGCCCTGCTTCCGTGGTGCGCACGCCACGAGAGTGCCGTTGGAGCAAGATCACGCAGAGTTCATCCTCGAGAAGCTTCAATTGATATCCGAGCGCAGGTTGGGACACGTTGAGAATTCGGGCCGCCGCAGTGAAACTGCCGAGG
Source organism: Phyllobacterium trifolii (assembly GCF_014192095.1). Classification (GTDB taxonomy): domain Bacteria; phylum Pseudomonadota; class Alphaproteobacteria; order Rhizobiales; family Rhizobiaceae; genus Phyllobacterium; species Phyllobacterium trifolii. Next base: position 8,967 of record NZ_JACHXN010000040.1, on the reverse strand, counting down.
CGTGCGACCGTGATAAAGTACCGAAGCTGACGAAGATTCATGCTGTTTCCCGAGCTATAAGCGTTACTTATAACACGCTTAAGCAAACGGTATTAGTCCCTAACCAACAGAGTTTCTAGTGTGACTCCACCATATCGAGGAGTTTCCTATGCAATACATCGACGCGTTCAATCATTTCTTCCCGAAAGCTCTTTGGGAGCGCATTCAGTCCCTTGAGGGCGCTGGCAAGGACATCGGCAAGCGGATGCAAGGCGTCCCATGCATCTATGATCTCGATACGCGTTTCCGGGTAATGGACGAATTCGAAAATTATACGCAGATCATTTCACTCGGAATGCCACCGCTGGAAGCGATGGGTGATGGCCAGACGGCATTGGATCTCGCCCGGATTGGCAATGATGGCCAAGCCGAACTCGTCAGCAAATATCCTGATCGCTTCGCAGGCTTTGTCGCTGCATTGCCGATGGATACTCCGGAGGCCGCCGCCCGCGAAGCAGAACGTTCGTTTACGGAACTCGGCGCAAACGGTGTACAGATACATTCCAACGTCAACGGCGCGCCGCTCGACGAGGAACGCTTTTTCCAGATTTTTGAAGTCTGCGCGAAACACGGCAAACCGGTCTTGCTGCATCCTTCACGTAACGCTTCAATGCCGGACTACGCGACAGAGACCAAGTCGAAATATGAGATCTGGTGGACATTTGGCTGGCCTTACGAGACCAGTGCGGCGATGGCTCGTCTGGTATTTTCCGGCCTCATGGACCGTCTGCCCGAGCTCAAGGTCGTAGCCCATCACATGGGAGCGATGGTGCCATTTTTTGAAGGCCGCGTTGGGCCCGGTTGGGACCAGCTCGGCAAGCGGACAAGTGACGAGGATCTTACGCTTGTGCTCAAGCGTCTGAAGAAACGTCCTCTGGACTATTTCAAGGACTTCTACGCCGATACCGCCGTTTTCGGCTCCAAGGCCGCGACGCTCTGTGGCTTGGAATTTTATGGAAGCGATCGCGTCCTCTTCGCCTCGGATTCGCCCTTCGATCCCGAAAAAGGTCCGGGTTATATCCGCGATACGCTGCGGATTCTCAATTCGCTGGATCTCAGCAAGGAGGATATGGAGAAAATCTGCTTCCGCAACGCCCAGGCGCTGTTTGACCTCAAGGGCTAGATATAAGTTTTACTTATACGACTCTACCAAAAACTCTATTTGTGGCCATCTACCGGCGTCTCTAAGCTGGCCACAATAACCCGCCTTCGCTGGTCAAGCGAGGCAGAAGGTTAAATTGCAGACAGGAGGAGACCGGGTGTTGAGATCATGGATACGTATCTTCTATTCACTGGCACTGGCCGGCGGACTGATGACCAATTCCGCGCAGTCGTATGCAGCCGACAGCGTATCCATCGGCCTTACGAATGCGAGCAGCGACATTGCGCTATTCATTGCTGACGCCAAGGGTTTCTTCAAGGAGGAGGATATCACTCCAAATTTTGTGGCTTTTGATTCCGCGGCAAAGATGATCGCACCTTTGGGTGCGGGGCAGCTCGATGTCGGTGGTGGAGCGGCGTCCTCGGGTCTCTACAACGCCATCGAGCGCGGCGTCGGTCTGAAGATAGTCGCGGACAAGGCACGCAATGCACCCGGTTTCGGCTTTCAATCGTTCCTCGTACGCAAGGCACTCGTCGATGATGGGTCTGTGAAAACCATCGCCGATCTCAAGGGGCGCAAAGTTGCAACCGTTGCGCAGGCCAGCAGTGATGCATCCGTTTTGAACGAGGGACTGAAAAGTGCCGGCCTCGGATATGGCGACGTGGACAAGGTTTATCTGGGCTTTCCTCAGCAGTTCGTCGCATATCAAAACGGCGCTATCGATGCGAGCATAACAACCGAGCCTACCGTATCGGCAATTCTGGCCGCTGGAACCGCGGTACAATTGACGAGCAATGACACGTTTTATCCGAACGCTCAAACTGCAGTTATTCTTTACGGGCAGGCGTTCGCAGAGGGTAAACCAGACGTCGCCAAGCGCTTCATGAAGGCTTACGTCCAAGCTATTCGCTACTACAATGACGCGTTGGCCAACGGTAAAATCGCCGGCAAGAACGGCGAAGACGTTGTTGCCATCATGGCGAAATATTCCACCGTCAAGGATCCTGCCGTTATCCGGAAAATGACGGCCCATGCCGTCGATCCAAATGGGTCTGTCAATGTCGATAGCTTGAAGAAGGATTGGACATTCTTCAAGGAGCAAAAACAGATCAACGGCAACGTCCAAGTCGATCAAGTGGTCGATCTAAGCTTCGTGAATGAGGCTGCCAGCGAACTTGGTCCCTACAAGGCGGCTCACTGAGATCGAGTTCGCGACATTGGGGATGGGAGGTTTCAAAATGATTGAAAAAGTTAACCGCACTATCTTGCTCGTTTGCTCATTGCTGATCATGTTCTCCACGACCAGCGCAGCCCGGGCGGCTGACGTTGTCAAAGTGGGCACCGTTGCCTCAACGGGCGAGTTCATCCTGAATGTTGCGCAGGGTAAGGGATATTTCGAGGAGGAGGGCATCGAGCCCGCCTATACCTTTTTCGACTCGGCAGCTAAAGCCATCGCCCCTCTCGGCACCGGGCAAATCGATGTCGCCGGCGGGGCTGTGTCGGCTGGGCTTTTCAATGCAATAGAGCGTGATATAGCGATAGGGATCATCGCTGACCGTACTTCGGTTGCCCCTGGTTTCGGGTTCCATGGCATCGTGGTGCGAAAAGATCTTGCGGGCACCGAGGTCAAGTCGATCGCTGATCTGAAGGGACGGAAAATCGCAATTGTCGCCCGCGGCAGCAGCACGGAATCCATCCTCAACGAAGCAATGAAGAGTGCTGGTCTGGCGTACAAGGACGTGGAGGTCGTGTATCTACCTTTCCCGCAGCAAGCGGCCGCGCTGGCAAGCAAGGCGGTGGATGCCGTGATAGCGACCGAGCCCTACCTCACTCCAATGCTGAACCAGAATCTCGGCGTCTTGTTGGCCTCGACCGACACATATTATCCCAATGCCCAAATCGGCGAGCTGATGTTCAGCGAAAACTTTGCCAGCACGCGCAAGGATGTCGGTGTGCGATTTGCCAAGGCGTATATCCGGGCGATTCGTGATTTCCGAAGCGCTTTCGGTCCTGAGGGGCGCCTCGATGGCCCGGGGTCCGATGAGATCGTAGCCTTGATCATGAAATATTCCGGCACAAAGGATGAAAAGCTCTTGCGGAGTATCAAACTTCCTGCGGTGAACATCGATGGCCGGGTCAATAGCGAGAGCATCCAGAAGGATTGGCAGTTCTTCAAAGATCAAGGCCTGATCAAAGGGGGCGTTACCCCTGACAAGATCATCGACAATTCATTCGTCGAAGAGGCGCTTAAGGAACTCGGACCAGCGCAAAAGAACCCAGGGTGGGAATAAGGATGAATCAAGCATTGGCCAAGAAAACGACTGTACGAGACGATGTTGCAACGGAGTCTCGAGAACGGCCTGCAATCCGGATCAAAGGCCTGAGTAAAAGGTTCGGGTCTTTCACGGCCGTAGACAATGTCACTATCGATATTGCTCGCGGAGAGTTCTTTATGATCGTCGGTCCGTCGGGTTGCGGGAAGACAACCTTGCTGCGGATCCTGGCTGGTCTTGAAGCACCAACCGACGGCAGCATCGACGTGAGTGTCGAGGCTGGATCGCAGCGGCCAGTCAACTCGATGGTTTTTCAAGGCGATTCGATCTTTCCGTGGATGACAGTGTGGGACAACGCCGCCTACGGATTGAAGATGCGCCGGGCGCCGCAAGCCCAGATCAAGGAGGTCGTTGGTCACTACCTGGACCGGACTGGATTGTTGAAATTTGCGGACGCCTATCCGCATCAACTTTCAGGCGGGATGAAACAGCGTGTTTCCATAGCGCGTGCTTTCGCCAATGATCCTGAGATATTGCTCATGGACGAGCCATTTTCGGCTTTGGACGCGCAGAATAAATTACTGCTTCAGGAAGAATTGCTGCGCATCTGGGAAGAGAACAAAAAGACCGTTCTTTTCATCACCCATGACGTGGATGAGGCGGTGAAGCTTGGAGACCGCATCATGGTTATGACCGCGCAACCAGGGCGCGTCAAAACGGTGGTTCCGGTGTCACTTCCGCGTCCGCGTGATGTTCTGGAACTTCAACAAAACCCCGAATTCGGCAAACTGGTGCATCAGATCTGGTCAAGCCTGCGTGATGAAGTTCAACGGGCACGCGAACTCGATGAAGCAAAGGGAGTGCGAAAATGAGCGCTCATATCGAAGCAGAGACCGTCCGTCCCGTCCGTTCCTGGAAACTCAGCGAAAATACCCGCGATCGTCTTATCAGTATCGCGTCGCCAATTCTTCTCCTGCTGGTATGGGAGATTGCAGCACGCACAGGATTGATCGACACGCGCTTCTTTCCAGCACCCTCCAGCATCTTTGAAACGCTTGTCACGCTGAGCAGTACCGGCGAGCTTTGGCAGCACACGGCTGCCAGCCTGCAACGACTGTTTATCGGCTTTCTGGTGGGTGGCATACCCGCGCTTATTCTCGGAATAATCATGGGTCTCAGCCGCCCGGTACGCGCTGTGTTCGATCCCTTGATTTCCGCTACTTATCCAATTCCGAAAAGTTCCATTTTACCGCTAGCACTGCTGATCTTCGGGCTGGGCGAGGGCTCCAAAATATTCATGGTAGCCATAGGCGTGTTCTTTCCCGTTGCGATCAATGCAACCGCCGGTGTGCGCGAGATCAACAAGATTTATCTGGATGTCGGACGTAATTTCAAGGCTAGCCGTTGGGATACGTTCCGGACAATTGCGTTACCAGGAGCGCTGCCTGTGATCATGACCGGAATAAAGCTCGGCGTTGGCATGGGCTTGGTTCTGATTGCAATCGCAGAAATGATGGGTGCAAAAAGCGGCCTCGGCTACATGATCTGGGCGGCCTGGGAAACGTTCTCCGTCGAACAGATGTATGTCGGTCTCTTCGTGATCGCGATCATCGGTTTCGTTTTGACATTGGTGCTTAACGAGATCGAAAAACGTCTCGTCCCCTGGAAGCGCTAAGTCGCCCGCCCACAGCATGGAAGAAGGAAAGATCATGGATCGGCACGCCCTTATCGAGGAACTGGTCACAGCGAACCATATTCTCGCAAATGAGAATGTATTGGATTCGTTTGGTCATGTGAGCATCCGGAATCCTGATCATCCCGACCGCTTTTTTCTGTCGCGAGCGCGAGCGCCAGCAATCATCGAAGCCGCGGACATCATGGAGTTCACGCTTGAAGGAGTGAGCGTTGGAGCTGAACCCGGCAAACCATACTCCGAGCGCTTTATTCACGCAGGCATCTACGAAGCCCGGCCTGAGATCAATGCTGTTGTGCATAACCACAGTCCCAGCGTTATACCCTTTACGGTGACGAGCAAGAAACTTCGCCCGCTCATGCATATGTGTGCGCCCATCGGCGATGACATTCCAACATGGGACATTCGAACCAAGTTCGGCGATTGCACCAATCTTCTGGTGACCGACCTTGCAATGGGGCGCGATCTTGCGGCCTGTCTCGGCGATCGGACCGTGACGCTTATGAGGGGGCATGGCAGCACCGTGGCTGCCCCTTCCCTTCGCGAGGTCGTGTTCACCTCCGTTTACATGGAACTCAACGCGGACATGCAGATGAAGGCCATGGCCATGGGGGATGTGGATTATCTCTCCGAGGGCGAGATTGCTGCAATCAAGCGCGGAAGGGCAGGGTACACATTTGAGCGGGGTTGGGAGAACTGGTGCAACCGTGTCGGGCGACCCTATGTCCCAGGCAGCCGGGAATTCGGTGAGGGCTTTTCACGCACTGATCCGCGTGGTTGATTGTTACCAATGTTGTGTTCCCACCCAATCGACGCTCGCTGATACAATCTCATCGACTGGATGCTCAACGTTCTGTCGCAACACAAATGGCTCTCCCGTTGGAGGTTCGAGTGTTGCGAGTTGGCTGTCAAGCATGGACAGGGGCATGAAGTGCCCCGTTCGCTTGCTCATATGATCGCGCAAGACCTCTAAACTTCCATCGAGAAAGATGAAGCCGAGTGGCCCGCCCGCTTCCTGCCTTAGCCGGTCTCGATAAGATTTTTTCAGGGCTGAACAGGAAACAACAACACCTTTTTGGGCCTTCGCCAATTCTGCGCCGATCTTGTCTAGCCACGGCCAGCGGTCTTCGTCGGTGAGCGGAACACCCGATGCCATTTTCTCTACATTGGCTGGAGGATGCAGCGTATCACCCTCGACAAATGGCAACTCCAGGGCGGCCGCTATGGCACGTCCGACGGAGGATTTGCCGGAACCGCTGACTCCCATGACGACAAGCCGGATCATAGCGACGCTGTGATTCCGCCGTCGACATGGATAATTTGGCCATTGACGAACGAAGAAGCGTTACTGGCGAGAAATACGGCCGCACCGATCAGTTCCTCGACATTGCCCCAACGTCCGGATGGCGTGCGCTTCTCCAGCCAGGATGAAAAGTCGGGATTGTCGACCAGCGCCTGATTGAGCGGCGTCTTGAAATAGCCCGGTGCGATCGCATTGACTTGCAGACCGTACTTTGCCCAGTCAGTGCACATGCCACGGGTGAGATTGCGGACTGCGCCCTTCGTTGCGGTATAGGGAGCGATGGAGGGACGGGCAAGTTCGCTTTGTACCGAAGCAATGTTGATGATCTTGCCTCGTCCGCGCTTGATCATATGCTTTGCGACGCTTTGGCCCGCGTAAAAGACGCTTGAGATATTGGTCTGCAGCAATAGCTGCCACTTGTCCTCAGGGAAGTCTTCAAGCGGTGCTCTGAACTGCATCCCTGCATTATTGACAAGAATATCAATCGCACCGATTTCGGCCTCGATCTTGTCGACACCCGCCTTGACCACTCGCAGATCAGTGACGTCGAAGTCAGAACCATGGACGGTGTAGCCATCCTCTCTTAGCTCAGCGACCGCTGCGTCCACTTTTGCCCTGTCCCGACCATTTATTACCACCGCAGCCCCATGCGCCGCCAATCCTTTGGCAAGCGCAAGACCGATGCCTTGGCTAGATCCCGTGATGAGAGCCAGTCGTCCCTCGAGGTTAAACAGCGGATAGGGCATAGCATTCGTTCCTTGAAGTTCGATCGATCAGCATCAGTTTATCCGCAAATTCGATCCGTTCGAGCTTGTTTGCGGATATCAAAAAAGCGAGAGGCGGGAATTTCGCGTTGAATCACTCTAGTCCTATGGTATTGGTTCGGCCAAACAGAGCGAGAGAAAAATCATGACATTGCACCAGAATCTGATCAACGGCGAATGGGCCGGTGGCGACGCCATTCCCAATATCAATCCGTCGAACACCAATGACGTTGTTGGTCAATACGCACGCGCCACAGCCGAAAATACTCTGAACGCAATCGCAGCTGCAAAGGCGGCTTTCCCGGCATGGTCGCGCTCCGGCATTCTCGAGCGCCACGCCATTCTCCGCAAGACAGCTGACGAGATTACAGCGCGCAAGGATGAGCTTGGCAGATTGCTGTCACGCGAGGAAGGCAAGACCTTGCCGGAGGGCATCGGCGAGACGCTCCGCGCCGCCCAAATATTCGATTTCTTCGCGGGCGAAGTCTTGCGGCTCGCCGGTGAAGTGCTTCCGAGTGCCCGCCCGAACATCGGCGTTGAAATAACACGCGAGCCGGTGGGTGTAGTCGGCATCATCACACCATGGAATTTTCCGATTGCCATCCCTGCCTGGAAAATCGCTCCGGCACTCGCATACGGCAACACGGTGGTTTTCAAACCTGCCGAACTTGTGCCAGGCTGTTCTTGGGCAATCGTCGATATCCTGCATCGCGCCGGGCTGCCAAAAGGTGTACTCAACCTCGTAATGGGCAAGGGTTCGGTTGTTGGCCAGACAATTCTCGACAGTGCGGACGTCAACGCCATTACATTCACCGGATCGGTGGGCACCGGCAAGCGGGTTGCTGCGGCATCGGTTGAGCATATGCGCAAATTCCAGCTGGAGATGGGTGGCAAGAATCCGTTTGTGGTTCTGGATGATGCCGATTTGACTGTTGCTGTGGAAGCGGCGGTCAACAGCGGCTTCTTCTCGACCGGCCAGCGGTGCACCGCTTCGTCGCGCATCATTGTCACCGAGGGGATCCATGACCGGTTCGTTGCGGCGATGACCGAACGCCTGAAGAGCGTCGTAGTCGACGATGCCTTGAAGGCGGGCACGCATATTGGCCCTGTTGTCGATGCGAGCCAGCTCAAGCAGGATGAAGACTATATCGCCATTGGTCAGAAAGAGGGTGCAAAGCTCGCTTTTGGCGGTGAGCGGTTGACCCGCGATAATCCCGGTTTCTATCTGCAGCCGGCGCTTTTTACCGAAGCTACCAATCAGATGCGTATTTCGCGCGAGGAGATATTCGGCCCAGTGGCCAGTGTGATCCGCGTCAAGGACTATGAGGAGGCACTGCATACGGCTAATGACACGCCGTTCGGGCTGTCCTCGGGTATTGCCACGACCAGCCTGAAATATGCAACGCATTTCAAGCGGAATGCCGAGGCTGGAATGGTCATGGTGAACCTGCCAACAGCAGGCGTCGATTTCCATGTGCCCTTTGGCGGACGCAAGGGATCAAGTTATGGTCCCCGGGAGCAGGGCAAATATGCTGCGGAGTTCTATACGATCGTAAAGACGGCCTACACGCTGGCCTAACAGATCTGACCCAAACATTGATTGCTTGTCACGGGCGCTGCGTCGTTGCAGCGCCCGTATTCGTTGGTTCCGGCACCTCACTCGAAAGGTTTATCCCCAGGTTGGGTTGTTAGATTTGTGAAGTTTGGAATTTTTGTGATTTGGTGTGTTGACAGGTTTGTTAGGTGGGGTCTATATACCGGCACAACGAGGGCGGGGCGCCGCTGGCGGTTGC
>NZ_JACHXN010000039.1 GCF_014192095.1 Phyllobacterium trifolii | reverse complement strand
GGGCTTGGATCGTTCTACTACATGGCCTATGCGACGGGGCACGCAGCCTTCGACAAACCCGATATCCTGTGGGTAACCGTTTCGCTTGTCGTTTTAGTGTCCATCATCCTTCACGGCATTGTAATGACGCCAGTCATGCGACGACGTGATCGCAGGCAAAAGTCAGTTGCAAATGCTTTATGACGTCGGAGGAATGTGCATGATCCCGTTATAGCAACGCATTCTGAAAAGAGGCCAAGCCGCAGACGCCCTGCCACCTGGCTTCAAATTCGAACTTCCTTGAGAATCGCTCAAGTTTTTTCCCAGTGCCGAACCAGCCGCGCGACCTCAAAAATTGAAAATAAAAACCGTTGGGCCCGTGACCTCACAGAAGATTTCACAGCCGAGTTTGTAATGTGCCGCCAGCGGCCGCTCCTGCTACGATTTCAATCGGATGTGGTTACTTTCTCGAGCTCGGTGAGATCGATCGGGCCGTAGGTAAAGCTCCACGATTGACCGGAACTCTGCTGTTGCGACACACCGCCGATTCGTTGATCCCTGATGTCGCAAAGCGACGCTGGAGCCATCCGCGACCGCACGCCTGTTTCTTTCCCGAAAGAAGGCATAGCCGAGAGTGTTCAGTGAACCTGTTGACGACGGTTGGCCCAGTCTTTCAGGCCAGCAATGACCGTCCGGTCGTTGATCCGACGAATTGGCAGCTTTGATCCCGGACTTTTTGCCTGCCCGGCCAATGGCGCGTGCCGTTCACAATTGTCTACCAGTTCCGAGCAGAGGGCAGCGACTTTTGCCTTCCCCGTGCCGCCGAGTTCCGGATGATTGAACTGAGCCCATGTGCCTGGCTGGATATCATCGTCTGCAGCAAGTGTTGGACAGCCGAAAGGCTGACATCATTTCGCTCTGCGATTTCTTCAGGGCTTGACGAATATTGTCCTTCGATACGTTCATATCTTCCGTTGAATTCGATGTGGGTCGCTGGTTACAAAAAATGCCCCACCATCCTGAAGACAATGGGGCATTGCACCCGACTCACTGACTATTGCCAGGTCTGGCTGTTGTACCAATCATCCACGTCCTTCTTGGCCTCGTCTTTGGCTTTGCCGTAGCGTTCCTGGATCTTGCCCTCAAGTTGATCGCGTTTACCCGCAATGACATCAAGGTCATCATCAGTGAGCTTTCCCCACTGCTCCTTCACCTTGCCTTTAGCCTGCTTCCAATTGCCTTCCACGCGGTTCCAGTCCATGGCGCATCTCCTTCTTGCTGATGCTATTCCAACGCTTGTTTGGAAGAAAAAGTTCCCTAACAACAATGCTGGGGACCTCCGGAAAAAGGCTCACCGCTGAGACGATGAGCCTCTTGTTTTGCCAGCTTCCTTAGTTCGCGGGAGCCGGAGTCGCTGGTGCCATTTTGTTGTCCTGAACTGCAGGTGCCGTTTCGGCGGGCGCAGTATCTGTCTTGGCTTCGCTCGCCTTGTTCGGGTCAGCGACCCCTTCCGTAAACTTTTGGGAAGTCTCAAAGGCCGGTGCGTTTTGAAGGTCTTCCCTGGTCGTGTTCACCACTATCCAATTCGACTTGTCGCTTCGAACGGAAAGTTTGAGATGACTCGCCGGAATGGCGACGTCCTTCTCGCCAACCCCCAAAAAGCCGCCGACGCCAATCACAGCGGCATGAACCATTCCGTCCGGCGTGATGATCAGGTCGTTGAGCTCCCCTATAGACTGCGCGTCGTTCCCGTCGCCGCTGTATACGGATTTGCCGATAAATTCAGAGACAAGTACCTGGCCTTCCGTAACGCTGCTGATCGGCTGCACTTCGGTCAGCGCCTGGGTACCGGCAGGTGCCTTGAACAGTTCCTTGGTGACGGCAGGGGCAGAATTGTCTGCAGGCGGTGCTGTGGTATCTGCAGGTGCAGCGGGGGTCGTGGTCGTCTGCGCAACTGCGGCGCCGGACATAAGCGCCAGGCAAGCGGTCGTAATCAAGATTTTCGTACGCATTTCAGATCCTCCTTTTGAAGCGCTTACGCGCGCTTCCACTGGAGGAATAACACCAGTGCGCCTCCGTTGTTCCCCGCGAAAAACTGCTCGCCTCCTGCAAGCACTGATACAAAGCTCAGACTTTCCGGCGCGGAGGAACACTTCACGAACGATTGAACCAATTAAACCGTCTCCAGCGGGCCAAACCGGCGCTAACGACTCCAAACAGCGGCAAGCAACGCAATGCCTGCTTCCATCACCGGGGAAGGCTGCAATGTCTCACCGCTGGATGGGACGATATCTTCGGCAAGGGTACCGAACACGATCTGGCTATGGCTTACGAGGACGCTCGCTGTCATCATCCTCGAGATCGGCCCGTTGTCTGGGAGTTGGCGGTTGCCCTGATGCCGGAAATGGCGTGTCCTTCGGCTTGGGCTTTTCGGGTAGAATATCATTGTCATCGGGTTTGGGCGGTGTGATAGGCGGCGTCATTGGCTTACCTCTTTTGCTGTTCGTCTCGAGGAGTTCAAACACCGTGGGAAACCCAAAGTTCCCTGCTAAAGGCCTTTGGCCGGTTCGAACCGTCGCGGGCCAGACTTTTACGAAAAGGAGCCGATGGCAGGTTAAGGTATGTGGAGTGCTCACCCGGACAACGAAAGGCCCCGGTGAACCTCTTTTGCAATCAAACCGCTGTCTTCCGGGAGCGAGCCTAGAAAGGCCGAAACCGTCATTTCATATCGATAACCTCTCCGGCCGTATAGAAAACGATAGGAGGACCATATTCCTCTTCACCTTGCTTTGCTTCCTGGCTCCAGGCAATAACGCCTGCGTGCTTTGACGCCAAATCACTGGCCGCTTTCCGCGCCTGTTCTTCCGTGTCGAACCGTTGTGGTTCTTCAGGTCGAAACAACTCTCCGGCTTCACCTTGCTCAAAGACCGCTACAAAATAGATTTGTTTCATTCCATTTATCCTCATAGGCTCGCAAGCCACAGGACCGGAGCGGCGTCACGTTTGACGGCTACCAGCTCTTGCGGTTGTACCAATCGTCGATCTCGCGTCTGGCTTCGTCCTTCGACTTTGCCGCCTTGAATTTTGCCTTCCAGCTGGTCACGCTTCCCGGCGATGATGTATCCAATTGCTTCCACGCGATTCCAGTCCAGGACACATCTCCTTATTGGTTGGACTGAAACGCACCAGCGAGTTGCGTGTTCCAAAGGAATGGTCAGCAACACCGTGCAGACGCCCGCGAAAGAAACCCATGTCAGATGCAACGCCTTGTACCCCGGCGAATTAGAGAGAGAGAGAGAAAGAGAGCTATCACCAAGCGCTGGGAGAAACCCACATGACCTCTTTGGAGCACGCTATCTCAATTGCTGCCAGCGCCCATGCCGGTTACCTTGCCGACGATAAAGAACCGTATATCTTCCACCCTTTGAGGGTAATGCTCGCCCTGGATACGGAGGATGAGAGGATCGTCGGTGTCCTGCATGATGTTGTCGAGAAAACTGCGTTGACGCTCGATAGCCTGCGTTCGGAAGGACTTCCCGGTCATATCCTGGAAGCAATCGATTCAGTCAGCCGTCGCCAAGGCGAACCGTATTTCGACTTTGTCCAACGCACGCGAGAAAACAGCCTTGGACGGCGCGTTAAAATCGCTGACCTGAAAGACAATATCGAAAAGGTAGAGTCGCACTTGGAGGCTCCCAAAGCGCGGGAGAAGCTGGCCAAGTATGAAGAGGCATTGGCGCGGCTTTCGTGAAATTGATGGATTCTCGCACCGGAGAAGCGATATGCCTGTCCGATGGGCAAAAAGCCCTCGCAACGGGGAATACGAGGGCCCTTCGGGTGGGCGTCCAAAAGAATGCACGGTCAGGATGACAGTGTTTCAAACGCCGCAACAAAATAAACATGTGGCCCGTTCTTTCAGCGTCCTCGGAGCGCCCGATGGCAGGCTGACAGTCCTGACGCTGCATTCGGAACTTTCGCGTTCGTTAAAAGTTTCGGACCTGTACAGCGCGGCAGAACTCCAGCTCTCGATTGACCGGGCTGACAACATCCTGAACCGAAAGGAACAGCCCATGCCGTCCATCAATGAAGCACGTATCCTTATTCTCGCAACCGATGGCTATGAGCGATCGGAGCTCCAGGTGCCCTACGACGAGTTGCGAAAGCGCGGTGCAGAGGTCAAGATTGCCTCTCCGAAAGCAGGTAGCATCAAGAGTTGGGACAAGAAGGACTGGGGCGATACCGTCGCCGTGGATCTACTTGCCTCGGAAGCCTCGGTTGACGACTTCGATGCGCTGGTGCTGCCAGGCGGGCAGATCAATCCGGATCTTTTGAGACGGGACGACAACGCCATGCGCATCGTGAAAGACTTCCTGAACAGTGGCAAGACGGTTGCTGCGATCTGCCATGCGCCATGGCTTCTTGTCGAAGCCGATGCCCTCCGGGGTCGCGATGCGACCTCCTACTGGTCGATTAAGACAGACGTCAAGAATGCCGGAGCGAACTGGAAGGACGAGGAAGTAGTGACTGACGAGGGTATTATTACCTCGCGTAGTCCGGACGACCTTCCGGCTTTTGTTTCAAAGATCGTGCAAGAGATCGAAGAAGGTACGCACAAGCGCCGCGTAGCCTAGAGATGAAAAACGATGCCAGGTTGCGATCATCTCAGCGCTGTTTCTTCGAGTGCTGCGGCAACGGGACGGACGCTCTCTCCTTCTACTCGCTGATCAGGGGGACGAACATCACCGAGCCGAAATCCTCCGCCTCAAAGGCGGTTTCGCTCATACGCGTCAGTTTGCGAAGCGTCTGACTCCATTCGTCAAGGCCGACTGGCATCACCGGGCGACCACCGATGGTCAGCTGCTCCTTCAGCGCACCAGGCACCTTTGGCCCGCCCGCCGCGACCAGAATGACATCGAAGGGTGCGGCCTCTGGCCATCCCTTCGTGCCGTCACCAATACGCACATCGATGTTGTCGTAGCCGAAATCCTGCAACCGCTTACGGGCAGATTCGCCAAGAGTGCGATGGCGTTCGATCGCAAACACACGCTTGGCGATCTGGCTCGCCACCGCCGCCGCATAGCCGGATCCGGCACCCACATCAAGGACCGTTTCACCAAGTCTCAATGCCGCGGCCTCGATCATTCGCGCAACGATGTAGGGCTGCGAAATGGTCTGGCCCTCGCCTATGGATAAGGGGCTGTCTTCATAGGCAAACTCTTCAAATCCCGGATCGACAAAAGCTTCGCGCGGCACGCGGCGCATGGCCTGCAGAACATGAGGGTCATTTATACCGCGCCGGGCGATCTGGGTATCTACCATTCGGTTCCGCGCACGGGAGAAATCACGCATTCCAAGCACTCCGGTAGCGGTGCATCCATTGCCTTAACCTCGAATGAAGTCGGTTGTTCCGATTTCAGACGGGGTTTACAATATTGGCAACTCGTAGTGGCCTTCGAACGTTGCATGCCCAGTGTAAATGTCGTTGAAGGCTATCATCTTGGTCGACCGTGGTTCCAGCTGCAAGAAACGGAAGCCGGGGGCGCTGGCCGCCTTTCCCTACGACCGTATGACCGTTGAACGGTTCCGTGAAGCATTTCCGCGTGCACGATGGAACGACGATAAGCGAGCCTGGTTTGTGCCGGGCAAAACTGCTGCCCGTCGTCTGGACCGTTGGCTGGCACGGGAGGCTGATCAAGCGCTCCCGCACGCCGACGCCAAAGGCCGGGATGCGTATGCGTTTGAGCCGATCAACAGCGCTTATCTGGAAGTGGCCGAAGATTTACGCGTTAGAACGCCCTATTCGAAGACTGTTATCGAGCAAGTGCGAGCTATTCCATGGGCGCACTGGGACGAGGATCTGCGGGTATGGCGCGTTCCGTTCCGATCTTATGAGGAACTGCTGCATCGATGGACCACCATAGAGACTGCTGCTCGTCGCAATGAGCCCGAGCAGCGCAAGCGGCGACTGGAGTTGCAGAAGTATTCGTCCACTTATAAGGCTGCTCAGCTTCGTTCTGCCGAACGGCGACGCCGACGATATCCCCTACCTTCAGAAGATTTGCCGCCGCTCGAGCGTCCGTTGATGACGGAGCGGTATGGTATCGTGACGTTTACGGACGTATCCGGGGAGTTGGTCGACCCAGCCACGCTGGCAATGTTTTACCCGCATGCTGCTATCGGCATGATCAACTACGTGTGGGGCAGATGGCGAGCGCCGACGCTTGCGGAGCTCGTCACAACATGGCCTACGCGTCATGCGCCTGAGTTTGTGGAGCGTTCCCGCGGATGGTGGCAGCCAACACTGGGCGAGCTGCGATTGGCACGGCGACGGGCGCGGTCCGTCGAGCGCCGAAGGCAGCGATCGTCTCCGATAGCTCCGATGGCCCGCTAATCTTATTGCGTTCTTCGCAGCATCAGAACCGAATTTGAGGCGGCTTGTGAACATTGTTTACCGAAGCACGACAAGAAAAGCGGGACCGTGAACGAGCCTCACCAGTGGCCTGGTGGATCGATCGGAACAATATTTTGCTATCGGAGTTGAGGCCTGCCGGAGAGCGCGGGACCTCTTCGGCAGAGGCTCGGCGTGTCACCGCCCATTGAACCCCGCGTCGGAACTCACCTTTCGTTTATCTATATAGGGCATTAGCTAAACCCGTCGACTCCGTGCGCCTGGAGCAGTATTGCCCTATGTGTTCGGCAAGCGCTCCAAGCCAGTCATTGAGCTGATTCATAGGCGTGCCAACGGACGGAACGACGTTTCCGCACCGCGGCATGGCATCGATTTTTGCTGCATCGGCGCAGGATACGGACTTGACCAACGTCTCGATTTGACAAGCGCTTGGGAATGGAATGGTATTGTCGGAGCATCCAGGGTACCCGGACAAAGTCGCCTTGAACCCTTTTGCGCGGTATGTCCGGCTCTGCGCAACTGGTCTCGGCAAATCATGACCATCGATTGGATATCAACACTGCAACAGCAGGCGGAGTTCGCGAACCAGATCGCGGACGACGTGAAACAAACTCTGGAAATTCCTGATTTGAGCGTTGCCCAGGCTACCCGGCTTTACCGCGTCGTGGAGCAAGGCGCACAGACATTTGATCGGATCATGGAGGAAATGGAGAGTGCCGACGATGTCGACGATGACTTAAGGGACGGCGCGGGATCTATAGCGGACGTGTGGACCAATCTTTCCGTGACGACTGCGAACAAGGTTCGAGCTTTGCAAGGCTTGTCACTGATAGAATTCCCCTCGCGTCAGCGGTAGACATTAAGGACCGATGGGCATCAGTCAGCATAAAGCAGCAGGATGCCGCCAGCACACTCAGAACTATCGCCGGAGTGTTTCTCGTCAATCCGAGGAACTTCAGGCCCTGCCCGCGAGGTTCCAAGGCGTGCGAGTTTTGATTGTCTGGTGATTGGCGCGGCCGGCTCGGCCTGCGACTGAGCGCCGCCCAAGCCGAAGAGAGCAAGCCAGCAATCAGCAAAATTGCAGCAAGAGCCTTCAGCATCGCTCATCTCCATAGATCTTGCGACTTCGGCCTCCCTTCATTAGACCGTCTGTCGGCAATCAGTTCGAGCGCCGGACTTTCTTGGTAAACATCGGAATTGCCGTTCAAAGGCCCTGCTTTTTTCCCGCGCTCTTGCCGTCGGAACTTTTCGAGCGTTCCTCAAAGCGATCTGCACCCTTGGCAAGGTCAGAACCTTTTTGCGACTCGACCCTCTTTTCATCCGCTGCGGCGCTCTTTCTCAATCCGCGCGCGGCTTGCCTGCCTTTTTCTGTTGGAGCTTGCTCGATACCCATCGCATGTCCTCCTCGTTACTTCGCCGAGCTCAACGGCCAGATTATACCTTCGTTCCGCCCCCTCCCGTCAGCCGCGGCGTGGCTTTTGGTGTGCCTTGCTGTCTGCGCAGATACTCACATCGCAAAGGAGGCAGCAGACAGACTCTGCCGCAAAGCCAATTGTTTGTGGGACATTCTCCGTTGGACGCGTCATGGTCTACGCTATCTACCGATCTGCTTGCTGGACTTCAAATTGATGGTCTCGGGCGAATGAGGACAGGGTGGACGCCCGTGATGATGCGAACAGCGCTACCTAAAGATCAGCTGGGAATCCTTCAAGCTGATCTAATACCGTACATCTCAACCCGTCGAAAGCACACTCCAAATCGGCATGGTTCGGAGTGCCTGCGATACCGCTTTTTACAAGCCGTGTGCCCACACCCTCGACGGCGGGTTCCACAACCGGCGGACCGTTCCGTCAATCAAGTCTGAATCCCGGTCCCTTGTTCAATTTTGCGATCGCCCATTCAACGGCTATCTGGCCTTCCGCTGGGGATAGAGCGCCGTACTTGAAGGAATTGGTTGTAAGTTCATGCAGCAGCATCGCCAAGGAGAGCGCCGATTGTGGGCCGACCTGCATATTCGGCCTTTGAACCTGAACTGACCGCTGCGCCCGTCGTGATCGCGATTGACAACCATTTCAATCAAGGTACGAACTGCGATCCGTTCGCCATATCCAGTCAACAATAAATCGTGCGCTCGCCCAGAACTCCAAGACGCTGGCTGATCGAACGGCGAGCGGCCTCGATGTTATCCGCTCGGCGTAGAGACTGATTGACAATGCCCTGGGACCATTGCCAGCTGGTTCTTCCTGTAGCTCATCCGCCCGCTTTTGTTGGGTACGGCCGCGAACGATCTTGAGAAAGCCTTCTCGACGCGGTCCGGACGAGGTTACTCATGCAAATATGGCCAAGCCTGTCTCTAGATTAGGCGCTGAGCATAAGCCTGTTTATCCCACTATTCCACTTTGGCCTCCCGGTCGATGCCGGTTAATTTCCGACCACATCTGCGGATGCTCGTGTTACTTGTGGGAACATAATGGCCCGCGAAAAACAAGCTATCAGGCAAAGATGAACCGCGTTTTTCCAATGGTTCCGAACGAATCCCAGAGACAACACAGGCCTGTCACTGATCCTTGGATACAAATTTGTTAAAGCGGCTCATTTTTCCATCGGCAGTCTTTTCCTGATAAAGGAAAGCCAGCTTTCGTTCGTCAAAAACCTGGAAAAAGTCGTTCCACGAAATCTTCTCAAGGCCTTCTTCCCGCTCACCGAAATCAATACGCAGGATACCGCTCCACTTTCCGCGACTTTAGATGGAACGCCCTTGCGCTCTTCTGCCCAGCGCTGGATCGTCTTGTGATCAGTTGTCGTTTTGCTGTCGGTCATCCTCTTCTTCGCTCTGCTGACTTTGCGGCCTGCAACTACTGGCGGGTGCTCGCCTGTCGCGTTCATTCTCTTTCGCATCGTTCTTGAAAGTGGCATCGCCGTCAGACTTACCGGACAGCACTCGGGGGTTTGCACTTGCCGTACCATCATTGGTCGAGCCATGCCGTGTGCGGGCATACTGACCCTTGGCATCCGCTTGCGGGGAACTCTTTGCCTCGTCTTTCCCAGGTATTTTGGCCATGTTATCTCCTTTGCAGGGCAGCTTGTGACCCGAACGCTACTTGTTTAAATCCTCAGCCATCATCAGATGGTGTTCCAAAGCTGGACGAGTTTTTGCGGCCCAAGCCTTCAGATCAGCGTTCTCGCCCTCGTCGCCATACCGTTTAAAGAGATCGACCGCATCCTTGTGAGCGGACACCTGGTCTGCATGATACCGTTCGGTAAAATCCGCACCCTGCAGAGCTTTTAGTTTGTCCAGCGTTTCCTGCTGCGCTTCGGTCATGGACGTCGGAAGTGTGGCCTTGACCTTGCCAACCTCAATGAGCTGTTTCATTTCATCGGTTGTTTTCTGATGATCTGCAACCATCTGCTGCGCAAACGTTTTTGTCGGGGCGTCGGCGCGCTCGAGAGCGAGCTTGCTCGACTCGATCTCGAACATATCACCCGTGGCAGCCTTCAGTACGAAATCCTCTGTCGTAGGCGCAACGCCTATCAAAGAGTTAACTCCCGTTTTTTCAGTAGCCGACTGGGCAAAGGCGGGGCCGGCCAACAGAATGGCAAGCGCAGTCAGAGCAAATGTTCTCATGGCGGTTCTCCTGTTTCTCCGTGCACCGAACGTCCCGCTTGCTACAATGTTCCTCGCTCGCCAGCCCAGATGAAAACATTTGCCGAGGTGGCTTCATCGTCTCCATCCTGGGCCGTGAAAATACGGTGCCGATCAACACCTCTTCGCGCGTGGCTTTGCCAAGGCCGCTCAGATCCTGGTTCGACAGCATGGTCCTGTTAGGGTTATTGTCGGCCGTCTCAAGTACTACAATATGAGGCCCCCCTCTTCGTTCCAGATGCGATGGGCACAAAAGCAAGAGAGATGTTGTACCTCGCGGTGGAACTATCGAACGTCCAGCATGTTCACCATCAATACAAAAAGGATGAACGCGATGGATAAAAATTCACAACCTCCAGTCCGGGAAACAGCCAAAGAGGCGCGTCAGGGTCATCTTGGCAAACCGATATTGATGGTGTTGATCGGGGGGCTATTCTTAGCTGCAGTAGCTTGGGGTGTCGCCGAAATTTATGGCGAGAGCACTGATGATAACGCCTCACAAACAAATCAGGGAAAAAACCCGGGTAGTCAAAATGCCCAGCCTGATGACGTGACAAGTCCTTCTCCAGACCTGCCGAATGCAAATCCTCCGGTAGACAAGGATCCCACACCGCAAACAGGGACCGGCGGCGATAGCCAGACAAAAAATCCGGCAAACACGCAGCCGTAAGGAAGATAAATACAACGCGGAGTAGCACCAAAACAGTTGGCGATGAACTCTACGCGGCCAATGCTCCCTTCGATGAATAGGTCGAGCACGGTGGCGGAATTTGGGATATCGCCGGAGAAGCCTCGTTCCCTTCAGCTCAAGTCAGTGATGAGCCATTGGTGGATACTTCCTGACAGCCGGTGATGGTCGACGAAAGCCCTGTTCCTGATCTTGGCGCCTGTCCGCCTCGTCCAATTTTCTCAACAGATCTTCGAACATGCGATCGGATGCGATCGGAAGCTTATATCCGGATCGTAGCGCTTCTCTAAACGCGCGCATACTCACTTGTTCCTTAAAATTATGGAACTGTTTCATTTGTTCCACTCATCATCAGCGTCTGTCATCAGAACGGTCACAAAAGAATCGCACCACCAACTTCGAGGCCGCCAAATCGTTCCCCGAGAGCAACGAAAATCATTTCGAAACGGGCCATGACATGGCCAAAGTCGACGGCGGGAAAATATAGTGATGGATTCTACAACCAACTGCATGCCATCTGAAACCATCTGGTTTGAAAAACGTTCTGGCTCTGGCTTCCATAGAAGGTGTTCGTACATTGTCCGATAGCAAGCGTCGATCAGCGAAACTACATGGTGACCGCCCAGCGGCATCCTCGCAAAGAGGATACCTGGACCGGAAGGAGCTTGCCGCAAGCGCGTTCGAACGTACCCGCATGCCCATGGTAATGACCGACGCCCGGCAGCTAGATTTCCCCATCGTGCTTGCCAATCAAGCGTTCCTTGAGCTGACAGGCTACAGCGCCGAAGAGGTGGTCGGGCAAAATTGCCGCTTTCTTCAGGGACCGGGGACATCACCCGCTGCAGTTGCCGAAGTTCGAATTGCGGTGTCTCAAGAACGCGAAGCCAACGTAGAATTACTGAACTATC
This sequence comes from Phyllobacterium trifolii, assembly GCF_014192095.1. GTDB lineage: Bacteria > Pseudomonadota > Alphaproteobacteria > Rhizobiales > Rhizobiaceae > Phyllobacterium > Phyllobacterium trifolii. The sequence continues at coordinate 14,277 of NZ_JACHXN010000039.1, read as the reverse complement.
GAAAGGACGGTTCGGCGTTTTGGAACCAGCTGCATCTCAGTCCAATACGCGACGACGGCGGGCGATTGCTCTATTACTTCGGCTCGCAGCTCGACGTCACCGAATACCGCAAAGTACAGTACCTTGAAGCAACGGAACATCGCTTGCTCAAGGAAGTCGATCATCGCGCCAAGAATGTATTGGCCGTTGTCGAAGGAATCGTCAGGCTGAGCCGATCCGACGATGCCGCCTTGTATGCAGCATCCATTCAGCAGCGGATTCAGGCTTTGTCGCATGCCCATGCCCTGCTCGCGGAGCGCGGCTGGCAAGAGGTCGAGCTCAGTGAGATCATCAAGCGTCAAATGGAATCCTTCGCGAGTGAACGAGTCTCGATGGAAGGACCGGAGATACTCGTTCCGGCGATGATCGTCCAACCTTTGGCACTTGTCGTGCATGAATTGCTCATCAACGCGGCCGTACATGGGTCACTGAGTGCCCCGTCGGGCCGGTTGAACATCCATTGGCAGGAAGTACTGGGACAAGGAGGCTTTAAACTTCGTTGGCAAGAAACCGGGGGCCGTACCCCCTCGTCCGATCGTCAGCCCGGTTTTGGTACGGCAATGGTCGGTGCTATGATAGAAAAACAGCTTCTTGGCAAGGTGGAGCGAGAATGGTCCGATGATGGCGTTGTCGTTGACATCCTCGTACCCATTGAGAGCTGATTGTTGGCTCCGATCGTGTTACCAAAGTTTTCAATAAGCGGCCCCGAGAAGCCAAGAACATTCGTAGACGAGGGTGTGCGACGCGTCATTGCGGGCAGTTGCGAAACGTCCGCAAGCTTGGATTGTTCAGGCGGCTACCTTCGTTGGCGTAAGCAGATTTGGTTTGCTAAGGTCGCGTCGCGCCTCTCACATCGCATTTGGGATTCTGGACTAAAGTCAGTCTGCAGTGGTTACGCCTAGGAAAAATTGCTATTGTGAGCGATCGTTCCCCCGAAGAGATCCAACAAAGACGCGAGCGGCGAGCCGAACGCAGGCAAAGGCAACGACTGACAAATCTGCAACGCGCGGCAAAGATGCACGCAGTTCGTATTTCGAAGGAAAACGTGCTTGAACCTGTGGCCCCGTCCAATCGTCTGCGGGGCGGCGTCCATGTCGGGTGTTCCGGCTGGTACTATCGGCATTGGAAGGGCAAATTTTATCCAGATGAAGTGCCATCAAGTCAATGGTTTTCGATTTACGAAAAAAGCTTTGAAACCGTGGAGCTCAATGCACCATTTTATGCTTGGCCAACGGTTGCGACAGTCAAGACTTGGCTACGCCAGGCGACTGGCGACTTCATCTACACGATCAAAGTATGCGAACTGATCACTCATATTAAGCGTTTTGACGGTACCGAACCCTTGATACGCGATTTCGGATACATCGCAGATCTACTTGGGGAACGAATGGGCTGTTTTCTGTTTCAGCTACCTCCAAGTGTTCGCTACGACCCGACATTTCTTGAAACTATCGTGCAGCAACTAAATCCACGTCACCGCAACGTCGTTGAATTTCGTCACAAGAGCTGGTGGAACGAGGATGTCTATGCGGCTTTTCGTGCGGCCGGAGCGATCTTCTGCTCCTGCAGCGGACCGCGGCTTCCAGAGGAACTGGTCAAAACCGCTGACGATGTCTACGTCCGATTCCACGGAACCGAGAATTGGTACCGTCATGACTACAGCAACGACGAATTAGTGATTTGGGCAGAGCGAATCCGCAAGTGCCACGCCAAAAATGTTTGGGTCTATTTCAACAATGACCGTGACGGTCATGCGATCAAAAACGCAAAAGCGCTTATGGAACTCCTGAAAGGTATTAGTTTGCGCACGCAGAGACTGTGAAGAAAAAATGGCGGGAACGGTGGGATTGCAGCAATCATTAGGGTGGTCTTGCAGGTGGTTCGCGGAGATGTTCATGAAGTAATTTGGCGCCGTTATTGATGGGGCCGTTCATGACCAATGAGTCAATGGCTATTCGGCGCTGCCAGGCTGGCTGGGTATTTGATCCGGAATCGTCGGCGCATAGTCATGTTACGAGCGCGTCAAGCAGTGATGCTCGACTCTCGGCAATGTCGTAGAGTTCACCTGTTACGGGAAGCCGGCATATTCTGCATCCATACTCTCGGCGAAGGCTTACTGGAGGCGGAACCTCTGGAGCGCAAGTGAGTTTATTCGGCAGCGCAATCCGGGTTGGTATTACGAAGGGTATTGGCCTCCTGGTCAAGGCTCGGGAAACTGGGACCTTCGCTGTGGACTGACAAAAGATCATCGAAGGCAAGAAATGCATTTAGTCAAAATATATCTTCCCTTGAATGATCCGGATGGCCACGCTCTTCCTTCGGAAACGCACGACCGGGTGAAACAAAAGCTCACGGCCAAATTCGGCGGCGTCACTATGTTTTCCAATGTGCCCGCTGAAGGACTGTGGGCGCACAGGGGAAATTTGGAGTTCGACCAAATCATCGTCTTCGAGGTACTGACCAAAGCGCTTTCTTATGACTGGTGGAAAGACTACCGAAAAACTCTCGAATCCGTTTTTCAGCAGGATAAGATCATCATCAGCACGCATAGGGTGGACATTCTTTGACCGCAATGCAATCGGCAGGTGCGAACGGGGGAAGTTCCAAGCGGTCGTCTGCAGGAGGGCTCGTGCTACGTGAAAGAGGCGGCGGCTGTTACGTGCACTGGCGTACAGGTGCGGAACAATCTCTGGGTAAGAAAGTTTGAGGCGAGTCGGAGAGTTTCGCTCCCCCGGCGGAGGCTCGTCGGCAAAGTCCTGATATCCCTTGCCCTGCGGCGAGCCTTACCCTTTGATGGAGGAAGTCATGGCTGACGATAAGAGAAAACGTTCGACCGACCAGGAGAGAACCGCCGCTGGCGAGAGTACGAAGTCCAATAGCTGATGAAATCCCTGCATTGAGATCGCGACGACGCCGAGCGACTGATCGCGAAGTACAATGGCGACAGGGAAAAAATAGAGGCAGAGCTGTCGAAGCGAAAAACGCGCCAGAAAACTGACGCGCACCGCTAGTTAGAATATCGGATAGTTGCGTGCCCTCGAACTTGGTGTGGCAGATGCAGGGTCCTTTCACGCTTTTCGCCTGGCGGCGGTCGTCGTCGTTTTAGCGCTTCTCTGGATTCGTTTCGCCTTTACCTCTTAGCTTACAGTCGAAGGCCTGCTCGCCCGCAAATCCTTCAGGCCGCTGAAGGGTTGGAGGCCGAAACCACACGGTGAAATGTGCCCTTCCATTTTGCATTGCGCTCGTACCATTGAACATTTCTCTCATTCACTGATCCGTTCCGAAATGACTTGTCCAGCACTCATGCGACGGGACTTACAGGCAGGGCGCGTTTGTGTTGCGTGGCTTTATAGGCGCGAACAATGATGTCCCTGGCATTCTCCACGATCAGCTTCCCTTCCAGGAAGTCATCGATCTGGTCGTAGGTGACCCCATACGCATCTTCATCGGGACGCTGTGGCACGAGAGACTCAAGGTCGGCTGTCGGGACCTTGGTAACCAGGTGATCCGGAGCGCCGAGCGTTGCAGCCATGGCGCGAATGCGCCGTTTGATCAACCCCGACAGCGGCAGGATGTCGGCCGCTCCGTCGCCGTGCTTGGTGAAGAAGCCCATTACTGCCTCTGCCGCATGATCCGTTCCGATGACGAGGCCGTGGTGAGCGCCAGCAACTGCGTACTGGGCGATCATGCGTTCCCTGGCCTTTATGTTGCCGAGTACGAAATCCTCATGGGCCTCGTCGCGGAACGCGAGATCACCCCGCTTCAGTGTCATCATCATCGCGTCGACGGCGGGCTTGAGGTTGATCGTAAGAACGCGGTCCGGCGAAATGGCCGTGAGGGCCATCAATGCCGCATCCTCATCTGCCTGCAAGCCGTAGGGCAGACGCACCGCAATGAACTGGGCATCGTATCGGTTTGCGCGGAGTTGCTCCACGGCCCTTTGGGCAAGCATGCCTGCAAGGAGAGAATCGACGCCTCCGCTGATGCCAAGAACATAGGTTATCGATCCGGACGATCGCAAATAGTCGGCCAGAAAATCAATTCGGTCTTGGATCTCCGAAACCGGATCGAAGTCTGGGCGCACTCCGAGTGACCGAATGATTTCTTGTTGCCCGGTGCTCATGTTGACTGTCTCCCTTCCTTTCGATCGTTCCCGGGAAGTCTTTCTGGTGTTGGGATGGCCTAATTCGGCGTCTCGCATACGTGTATACTCATCAAACCGCGGGAGATTGTCAGACAATTCGACCCAGGAAAGTTTCTCTCGCCAATAACCGTGAGCCACCGGCTTGAACCGTTCCGGGTTATCGAAGAAGCCGATCGTCAGATATATCTCGTCCTTAATACCCTCATCGAAATATCCGATTGACGATCCACAGTTCCCGCAAAACGTCCGGGTAACGCCGGACGTCCTCGAGAACCTCTGCATCTCGCCCTTAGTTATGCGGAATTGCTGCGGTCTATATCCTACCCAAACAGTAAGCGGGCCGCCGATCGCTTGCCTGCATTCAGCATCGTGATCGTAGTTGATCCAGAACGGTTCGCCTTCGCATTCCGCTTTTACCCTGCCGCAAAAACAGCTGGCTGTCTCTAGCCTGTCAACCATCTTGCTCCTCCACTGCACGTGCAACAGAAACGGCGAGACTTTGTTCCTTGTAACGCATCAAAGTTCATAGTCTTCTTTTAACGATAAGGAACACACCGGGACCGCAATAGTTGGGATAACTTGCGAGCGGCCAAGCTTTGCGAGCGCCCGGGTTTGACTCTGCTCTCGTCCCTTTCGCACCCCGATTTAGTCTTGGTAATGCTTGGGTGCCGCCTCGTCGGCGCAACCGTCGGGCGGGCGTGCCGCGGCATTTAACCAGCCAAGTAACTGGGCGCGCTTCCCGGCTTAGTCTTGGCCGAAACAAAACCTCGACCGTCACTACGGATGTTCATTTTTTGATTTGATCTCCCACAATCCGGAGTGATTGGTGAAGATCAGCAATAAGATCGTCGGGTTCTTCCAGACCGATATTCAACCTGACGATTCGCCCGCTGAAACCTTTCCCGCCGTTTGCAAGATAAGGATAAGTCATCGCCAGCGAGGTGCCCCCTCCCCAACTGTATCCGGCTTTGAACAGCGCCAGTCGATCAACGAAGTCGTCAACGTCTGTCGGGGTAAATACGTCTTTGAACACGATTGACAATACACTCGCGGACCCGGTGAAATCGCGTTTCCAGAAGACATGACCGGGCGACGATGGGAGCGCCGGATGCAGCACATTCTGGATCGCCGATTGTCCGGCAAGCCAATTTGCAACCTGCAGTGTCGAACGTTCCAGCCTTTCCAGACGCACGCGCAGCGTTTGCAGACCGCGCAAAGCCAGGCTGGCGTCATCGGGCGAAACCGCCATGCCCAACAGATCCCAGGCAGTACCCACTGGCTCATAGAAAGCATCGTTCTTCACGGAGACGGTGCCCAAAAGAAGATCGCTGTGCCCGCCGGCATACTTGGTCAGGGCCTGCATGCTGATATCCACACCATGCGCGAAGGCGTCGAAGAGAACGCCGGCCGCATATGTGTTGTCGAGGGCAACCGGAACACCACGAGCATGCGCCACCCGAACTATGGAGGGAACATCCTGGACTTCCATGGTGATAGAGCCTGGGCTTTCGGTCCACATCAGCGCCGTGTTGTGTCTTATCAACGCGCCGATCCCCTCACCAATCAGAGGATCATATGGCTCCACTTCTATGCCCAGACGCTGCAGCAGCTTTTCGGCCAATTCCCTGTTTGGACCATAGGCGCTGGCCGGTACCAGGGCATGGCTGCCGCTCTTGCAAAGGGCGAGATAGATCAAGGCGATTGCGGCCTGACCTCCCGGGACCACAAAAGTGCGGTAAGCACCCTCCAGTTCAGCAATCCGTGCAACCAATTCCAGCATGGTAGGCGTTCCATAAAGTCCGTAATTGTAACCGGCCTCGATCTGACGCCAGTTATTGTGCGCTGCTCCAACGTTGTCAAAACGGTCGAACCGCGATAGGTCGGGGTGACAAGAGACTGGTATGCGCCCATTGCCTTCTGTTCCGGGTTCAAGAGCCTGGTTCGCCAATGCATTCGCAATCCTCAGAAAATGATATTGCTGTGACCCCCTGACCAATCCCAAATCATTTTTTGGACAGAAATGTTCCGAAGCGGAACTATGTTCCAAGTCCACTGTTTTCTATGGCGCGCGGCAGCTTCGGTGGAGAGATGGTTTATTCGTTTTCAACCCATGCTTCTAAATTTGCTGCCCGGCGAAAGTGTTCACCAAAAAAGAGAGCATTCTCCGATGCGTTTCCTCCGAGACAACGGTCTAACCACTGCCCTATTGCTCGCCTTCTTCGCCAGTATGATCGGTATGGCTTACGCAGGGTGGGGCCACGAAAACCATGAATTGACCAGGCATCATCTCCCTGCCATCGGGTTTGTTGCATACATCACCAGCGAAAATTTCTTTTCGGCGTTATTTGAAAACTGGGAGAGTGAATGGCTGCAGATGGCGACTTATGTGGTCCTCACGGCCTATCTTTTTCAAAGAGGATCATCGGAATCCCGCGACCCCGACGATAAGTCCACGGACAAGGAGCCACCGCCGCGATCCCGCAGCTGGCTTTACGAACATTCGCTCGGACTGGCGTTAGGTTTGCTTTTCATTCTGTCATTTCTGGGCCATTTCTTTGCGAGCCATTCTGCCTACAATTCCGATGCAGCCGCCCATGGTGAGACTGTACAATCCGCGCTTGCTTATCTTGGCAATGCACGTTTCTGGTTTGAATCCTTCCAAACTGGCAGTCGGAGTTTTTTTCGACGGCGACGCTCGTCGTGTTCTCCATCTTTCTGCGCTATCGCGGATCGCCTGAATCAAAGCCGGTTGAAGCATCCGATAGTCAGACCGGAAGTTAACTTGGCCTTATAAAGATCTCGGCCGTCGTCACCGGGAGGCAGCCGAAGATCCAATCGGCAGATTGAAAATACGTCGCGCAAAGGGACACCGCGACACGCGCTGGACGACCTCGACTAACTTTTTCTTCTTGCTTCAGAACGCGGCATCTAAACTCTCTGACGCGAAGGAAGTTCTTTCGCTGCTGAAAATAGCCACCCGGGGGCGGCGTCCCGGGCGGCCAAGCCGAGGCCTATGGCATCATCTGACTGGTCTGACGCAAACGATCGCGCTCTTTCAACACATCTTCTTCTGTGTATTCGGGCAAGGATCCATCGAACCTCTCCCACCCGGCTTCACGATACGAGGCGCGCCGTGTGTCAAGGTCAACAGGCGCGTGGTCCTTAATGATGGCCTGAGCAACCTCGGCCTCACTGTCGTCAACTCGTGCCGAAACCAGTGTGCTTCCGCGGCGGACGCCCTCCGCATAAACGTGCGCATCTTCTTCATCAACGCCCTCATTTGTCAGAGAACCTATAATGCCGCCTGCAGCGCCACCGGCGACTGCGCCAGCTACCGCACCTGCCACGGTGGCGGCGAGCCAACCTGCAGCCACCACTGGACCGATACCCGGAATGGCGAGCATGCCAAGCCCGGCAAGGAGCCCTCCGGTGCCGCCCACCGCAGCACCGATTCCAGCACCGGCCGCAGCACCCTCCCCGGCGTTGCTGTCGTGCGCGTCGCCGTTGCGACCAACAATACTAATGCTGTCTGAAGAAATGCCGGCATCTTCGAGTGCGCGAACCACGGCTCGAGCATCGGCATGATTGTCGTACAGTCCTGTGACTGTTTGCATTTGCTATCTCCCTTGATTTTCTTACCCAACCATTGGGAAGTGGATAACCGTTGGATTAGGTGAAGGTTCCAGCCAATAGTATTTTAGCATTTGCCGTTGTTTGGGTAACGCAGGGCTGCATTAGAGCGCGCTTTGGGTAACTCTTCGAACGCACAAAAAGGAAGCACGGACAGGGAAAAAGGTAGTAGTCTTCGCTGACACCATAAATCGAACTCCTACGGATCTCGTCTGGCAATTGAATTGGCGGACCGCTTAGCGGCGGAACTGGTACTGGTCCCGGCTCAGGATCGGGGATAGGCGGATCGTCCGGCAGCCGCGGTCTCCTCTGCATTCCGCAAGGGAATGTTCTGCTCGCAAAAAGGAGCGACTTGAAATTGTCGATGCTGCAGGAGCGGCCTGGTGCGCAGCATTCGCGACCCTGTGTTTGGCAGGAAGCAATTTTCGCGGCCCTCTATGATCCGGCTCTAGACATTGGCTGCGCCGGTCTCTTTCGCTGCCTCAAAAGGCGCACGAATACGTTGCGTCTGCTTTTGCGTTTGCCAAGATCGATATCGCTCACAAGCTTTGCGCCGCCCTCGCGCCGCTCCAATGTGATCTTGCGGGTATGGAAGGCCTCCAGCTCGGCGCGATGCGCTACGCTTATGAGAGTGACCTCGGGCAATTCGTGGATGAGCATCTCCATCATTCTTTCCTGACTTTTCTCGTCAAGTGCTGAGGTTGCTTCATCCAGCACGATGATATCGGGAGTGTGCAACAGGAGGCGCGCAAACGCGAGCCGCTGCTTTTCGCCACCGGACAAGGTCTGGTCCCACGGCGCGTCTTCCTCGATCTTGCCGTTCAGGTAATCCAGTCCCACCTTGCCGAGGGCCGCGTTGATTTTTTTCAACGTCCAGTTATCGGCCGCGGCGGGATAGGCGACCGCACGGCGAAGCGTCCCGGAGGGGATGTAAGGCCGTTGCGGTAACATAAACAATCGTCTGTCGGTGTGGAAATTGACACTGCCATTACCCCACGGCCATAGACCTGCGATGGCCCGCACCAGTGTGCTCTTGCCTGAACCGGATTCGCCGACCACGAGCACCCGCTCGCCTGGCTCGATCACGACCTCGGTTTCCTTGACGACTGCAGTGCCGTCGTCAAGAGACACTGAGAGATTGTTCAAGCTGAGCACTGCGTCGCCTTTGGTTTCGCCGCGCCGGATGCGTCCGAAGGCATCGCTCTGTTCCGCGCGCTCGAGCCCGTCGAGCGACATCATCAGCGAGGCGATGCGCCGTGCACAAGCGTTCCAATCGGCGAGACGGGGGTAGTTGTCGACCAGCCAACCGAACGCGCCCTGCACGATGGCAAAGGCGGAGGCGGCCTGCATTACCTGTCCAAGTGTCATGCTACCTTCGAGAAATTTCGGGGCGCAAAGCAAAACCGGCACGACCGGCGCAAATAGGCTCGACCCCTGCGACACCAACGCTGTGCGCATGTGCTGGCCTGTAAGAAGCGCCCATCGCCCGAGCACATTGGCGAACGTTTTGTCGATGCCGCTACGCTCCTCCTCCTCGCCGCCGAGCAATGCGATACTCTCGCCGTTTTCCCGCACGCGGGTCAGTGTGTAGCGAAATTCGGCTTCCGCCTGATTTTTTTCCTCGGAGAGGCGGACGAAATGGCGGCCAATGACCGCCATCGAGGTGGACGTGATCGCGGCATAGAGTACCGCAGTGATGACGAGAAAACCGGGAACAGTGACGGTCGAACCTGCGATCGTCAGGGTAAGTGCCCCGCCGATCGTCCAGAGCACGACGATGAAGGTCGAGGCCGAGAGAAATGCGGAGATGACACCAGCGATGAAATCGACAGGCGATTCGGTGGCAATTCGCAAATCCTCCGCGATGCGGGCCTCGGGGTTCGTGTGGTCGCCGCCGACCAGGTTCAACTGATAGTAACGGCCGTTTGCGAGCCATCGCGCGATAACTGCGGTCGTGAGCCAGGAACGCCAGCGGCGCTGAATCGTCATGCGAAGGAAAACTTGTGCAACGACTAGGCTTCCGCTTCCGAGCACGAGCGGCACGAAAACGGCACTCAGGAAATAGACGGTGCTGGCGTTGCGCTGCTCAATGGCGTCAAAAATTGCACGATTCCACACATTGATCCCATACTGGAAGCCAACATTGATACATATCAGGATCAAAAGCCCGATCGAACATAGCCAGGCGAGCCTGTCGCCACCGCGGCCCCAGTAACCGCGCGCGCTGATCCAGAAACGTTTCAGCAAGTATCTCTTGCGCGCTTGCTCGGCTTCCTCAGGTGTCAGTTCTGGACCCGGATCGATAAAATCCGGCGGCGCGCCCTGGTCCTGGACCTCAGACTCGACTTCGACAGTCGATACCTTTTCCTGGCGCGACTTTTTGGGGTTAGGTGGTTTGGCCCCATCAATCGATTTCGCCTTGATTTTGGCCCCGGACATAACGGCGATAACGGTTTGAAGAACAAAAAGTTTCATGATGTCCCTTTAGTTGCCAACTGCATCGCCTTTGTCCGGCTTTGCCGTCCGTCGCCCTTGGCTCGTCCGACGTGGACGGCAAAGCTGAAAGGCAAACGTCATCACCGGTGCGCCGTTCCGAATTTGGGCTTCAGTCTGATGATGGCAAGGACTTGGACCCATTCAGGATTGGACGAAAGTCTGATCAAGACACGGCAAAGGTCTGAAATCCTTTGGCAAATGGCCACCGGTGGAACAAAGCTCCTAACCACAAGTTGTGGCAGCCTAAGGGAACGGTTCCACAAGGGAGAGTAATCATGAAACGAATCTTGCTTGCTACGGCCGTGACGTTTGCGGTGGCTGGTGGCGTCTACGCGCAGGATGCGGTTGTGGTTGAGGTTCCACAGCCGGCGCGCGAATATGTGATCGCGCATCCGACTGATCCTGTCATCATAGAGGGCGACGTTGCAATTGGTACCGCGGTGCCAGAGGACGTCAAACTGGTGCCGATCCCCGACAGTCCGGACTACGGCTACGTCTATGTGGATAAGCAACCGGTCATCGTGTCGATGAAGGATCGCAAGATCGTCTACATGTCGAACTGAGCCGTCAGTGATGCTCTGGTGGCGGAATGGCTGATCCCTAAGCATCAGCCGTGGCTTGGCCGCATAATCTCTGGAGAGGGGCGGCCAAGCCGCATTAACAGGGCGCGCCATTTGAGCGGGGAGCGGCGCCTCACGGACTTATAACCCCGCCTTTGACTTCAGACGGCGGACCGGAGACATATCCGGTTCGGCCGCCTTTTATTGTGTGAATCCCAAGGGTGTCTAGGTTCCAGTCGCCGTGACGGCATTCCCGAACGAGCTCTACCAGACGCCGCGTAGTTGGGTAGAAAAGGCGTACCCCAATCTGATTCACTACAACAAGGTCAACAAGGGCGGTCACTTCGCCGCCTGGGAAGAGCCGATGCTGCTCTCCAAAGATCTCTGGACAGCGTTCCGATCGCTGCGTTGAATTTTTAATAATCGAACGGCGCCACATGGTGCCGTTCGATTCAGTCGCAGCAAGGAAATGTACAATGCCTGACATACTCCGGTTCGATTAGACCCTCCCACGCACGAGCAAATGCGGGAGCTTGCGGCAGACCTCAGCGAGGATGAGCGCGAACTCCTGTTCAAACTCGGGGAAGAGGATCCGTTCTGCGGTATTTTCCTCGACGAGAACCGGCCGGGGCTATATACCTGCCGTCTGTGCGGACTACCGTTGTTCAAAGCCGTCGCAAATTTGAAAGTAGTACCGGCTGGCCCAGTTTTACTGCGCCGTTCGCTCAGGATCATCTTCGAAGCATCAACGATACCGGTTATGGCATGGCCAGAACAGAGATCGTTTGCGCTCGTTGCGGCGCGCACCAAGGACATGTCTTCCCGGACGGATTGCCTCCCACCGGTCACCGTTTTTGCATCAATTCGGGATCGCTTGAATTCACACCAAATGGGGAACCCTCCCCGACAAACTCAACCGAGAGCCCCCCCGAAGGGAAACCTGTAGGTCACCGAAAAGGTCCCCCATGGTGATTATCGAGCGCCTGCCAGGCTCACCAACTTCGGCAGCAGCTGGAACAAAACTCCCCCATCGTAGTTCGTAACCTGCCGGAGAGCACCGAACTCTTCGGCCGAGGTCTGGCGTCGTGAGGGTCGTGCGACGTCGGCCTCACCTTATTTAATACCTGCCTTGCCAGGGTGATGGAACCTATCTTGCGTAACGATGAGAGCCGAATTCCGGTACCGGACGTGCTTTCCCTTTTTTCGGCCGTCGTGTCTCTGTTGGCCCTAGGCTGATTTTTTGCCCTGCCGCCAGGTCGCTCTCACGTTGGTGGAAATTGAGGCTTTTATATTCTCAGGAACATTACCGCTCGTCGTAGTGTTGTTGCAGTGGCGGCGTTGTGGTCTGCAGCGCGCCCAACAAGGCCAGCGTCATCTTCAAGTTCAACCGCACTTGCTGTGCGACTGAACACCTTCGATATCACCGCGGCTCCCCTTTCTGTTGCGGCACAGCCGGCGCCTCAAGGGTACTGTCGGCTTCAAGTCAAATGGTAAGCCCTGGTCGGTCGAACTTTCGGCCTCACGTCGCCGTCTTACGGCTAATCAGACGTGTGAAAGCGGTAGCGCCAAAGACTGATCATCCAACGCGGCGCCTAGTCACCGCTTATTGAAACCTGCGTCGGACCTCACCAAATCGACGGAACGTTCATCGCAATGGCTAGTTATTGTTCTGCTGGTTAGTCCTTCTGACCGGCGGGGACTCGGCCTCAATGATCTCTTCGGTTCTAGGGTGCCGGGTCTCTTTTGTTGATACCCATTACTAACGCCTTTAACCCATGGAACAATCCAAGAGTTCTCTTATCGAACTGATGAAGGGAGGAATTCTATGACAGCGGCTGCTTACGATCTTCTTTGGGTCACACTCCCAATTCTCGTCCTGGCGCTGGTCGCCTCGATACCGGGAAACCTGCCGCCCTCAATCGTGTGCGATTTCCTGGCTTTCCTCAAACCCGCTAAACGTTCTGTGTTGGCATCATTTTTTGGCGGTCTCCCTTCCAAAAGCGAGCAATGAACGTTCGATAATTATCGGAACTTTAAATGCGACTGACTGTTGTCTCATTGATCATATTGATCGCGAAAAGGAGGCAACATGAAAAGAATCGCAATCGCTATCGGCGCACTATGCGTGTTAACGGCCGCTCATGCGCAAGATACCACAAAACCTGCAACCGACGCTCAGACGCCTGCTGTGGCCACGCCCGATACGCAGAATCCTGCCGCACCTGTAGCTGGTGAAAACAGCTTTACCGAAGGCCAAGCTAAAGAGCGAATCGAGGCCAAGGGCTACGCCGAGGTCACCGGTCTCACAAAAGGCGAAGATGGTATTTGGTCCGCCTCAGCCACGAAAGACGGCAAGCCTACGACGGTCAAACTCGACTTTCAGGGCAACATTACAGACGCACCAAAATAATCGTCACCGACAATAACAAAAGCATGGGAGATAAAATTATGCAAACAATCTCTGGACTATACGACAATCATAATGACGCTCGTTCGGTCGTAACCGCTTTGGAGGACGCAGGCATTTCTTCATCTGACATCAGCATTGTCGGTCGTGACGGCGATGGGAGGGAAACACATGCCGGCGAAGGTGCGGCAGCCGGAGCTGGTGTCGGTGCATTGGTAGGTGGCGCAGGCGGTCTGTTGGCCGGTCTGGGCATGTTGGCCATTCCTGGCGTTGGACCGGTTGTTGCGGCTGGCTGGCTGGCAGCGACGGCTGCCGGGGCCGCTGCCGGTGCCATGGCAGGCGGTGCCGCTGGTGGCCTCATCGGTTCGTTGACGGATGCGGGCGTCGATGAAGAAAAGGCGCATGTCTATGCAGAAGGTGTGCGTCGTGGTAGCACGCTTGTTTCCGTCCGGGTCGATAACGATCAGGCAGACGTTGCGCGAGCCATCATAGATGAAAGAACGCCAGTAGACGTGGATGCGCGACGTTCAATGTACCGCGACGATGGTTGGGACAAGTTCGACGAAGACAGCCCTGAATTCACCGATGATGAAGTCGAGCGCGAACGAGAACGAATTCGTACCTACCAGCCAATGGCCTGATCACTCAATTGAAACCCACCCCGGACAACTCCGGGGTGGATCCTTCTGTAACCTCAATTCAGCGCTTGCGAAGCGGCTGGGTTCAACTTCTCCCGTAAAGCTCATTCTGGCTATTGGTTGGCCTGTCCGCGAGACCCGCAAAGCGATCATGCAGCTAATTGATATTCATGTGACTACGGATCCCAAACGGTACGGGATCGTCTAGTTCTCTTCTAGATATTTCATGACTGGGGTGACAGTCATCCCGTGAAGTATGATTGATACCAAAACGACAAGCGAAACGGTTACCCACAGGATATCGGGTTTGTCGAAGGCTGCGTGCCCCGTCGCATAGGCCATGTAGTAGAACGATCCAAGCCC
>NZ_JACHXN010000038.1 GCF_014192095.1 Phyllobacterium trifolii | reverse complement strand
ACATAATAGCCGACGAAGATCGCCAGGACGAAGATGGCCAGGCGGAAGACGAAGGGATCGACCGCACCGCCGGTGACCGCATGCGCCGCAGCACCTGCCGCATCCGGCATGGTTCCGGCGGCCTGACGCACCATCTCGGTCGCCTGGTTCAAGGCATCGAGTGCCTTGTCGAGGGTTGCATCGGCAGCCATCATGCCTCTCCTTCTGTGCTTTTAGCGGCAGTCTTTGCTGCAGGGGATGGGGCTGCAGGGGATGGGGCTGCAACGGGTTTGGCTGCAGCGGTCTTTGCGGCCGTCTTGGCTTTCGGTGCCGCAGCCTTCCCGGGAGCCGCCTTGGCCGTTGCCGCCTTTGCGACGGGCGCTTTGACTGGCTTGGCTGCCGCTGCCTTTGCAGGGGCTGCCTTCTTGCCGGCGGCGGGCTTCGCCGCCGAGGCTGCAGGTGCTGACGCTGCGGCGGCACTGGCGAAGTTCGGATGCACCACCTTGCCGCCATGGGTCAAAACGGTGGCCTTGACCAGTTCGTCGTCGAAATCGATCTTGATTGTCTTGGCATCCTTGTCGACCAGGGTCTCGACGAAGGCGAGGAGGTTCTTGGCGTAAAGCTGCGAGGCGGTCGCGGCAATGCGGCCGGCGACATTCAGGTGGCCGACGATCTTGACGCCGTCCACTTCGGTAATCTTGCCGGCAACCGCGCCTTCGACATTGCCGCCGCGCTCCACCGCCAGATCGATAAGGACCGAGCCCGGACGCATGCGCGCATACATCGCGCGCGTCACCAGCCGCGGGGCTGGGCGTCCCGGAATGAGCGCCGTGGTGATGACGATATCCTGCTTGGCGATATGGTCGGCAACCAGGGCCGCCTGCTTGGCCTGATATTCCTTCGACATCTCCTTGGCGTAGCCACCCGCCGTCTCGGCTGCCTTGAATTCCTCGTCCTCGACCGCGAGGAACTTGGCGCCGAGCGAGGCGACCTGTTCCTTGACCGCCGGACGCACATCGGTTGCCGTCACCACCGCACCAAGCCGGCGCGCCGTGGCAATCGCCTGCAGCCCGGCAACACCGACGCCCATGATGAACACTTTGGCGGCAGGCACGGTACCGGCAGCCGTCATCATCATCGGCAAGGCCCGGTCATATTCCGATGCCGCATCGATCACCGCCTGATAGCCGGCAAGATTGGCCTGGCTCGACAGAACGTCCATGACCTGCGCCCGCGTGATGCGCGGCATGAATTCCATGGTGAAGGCCGTGACCCCCGCATCGGCGAGCGCCTTGACCGCCGCGTCATTGCCGTAAGGGTCGAGCATGGCGATGACCACCGCACCCTTCTTGTAGGCCTTGAGCTCGGCCGAGGACGGCCGGCGCACCTTCAGCACCACATCGGCCCTGGCTGTATCGCCGGCCTTGCCGATCGCCGCCCCCGCCGCGACAAACTCACCGTCCGGTATGCGCGAGGCAACCCCTGCGCCCGCTTCGACGACAACCGCAAACCCAAGCGCTGTCAGCTTCTTGACCGTCTCCGGCGAACCGCCAACCCGCGGCTCGTCGATCTCTTTCGGTATGAACAGTGTCTGAGCCAAGCTCTCACCCCCAAGCAAGTTAAACACAACAAAACCAGTGGTCCCTAGGGGCTGTGGTATTCCCGCTCTGACGGCCTGCAAATGGCGCTTCTCTGCGCTCCGGTGCTCACGTACCTTAAGTACGCTGCGCTCCGGTGCTCGAAAACCACCATTTTCGTCGCGTCATAACGTGAATCTCAACAGCCCCAAGAGCAAATTTTGCCTCGATTTTCTTTGAAAACGGCGAACGGGAATGGATCACGATGCCATGACAAGCTTGGCCTCCACCACTTCGGGGAAGGTTGGATAGAGCCCCCTTACACGCCCCATCTGCTGGGCAAGTGCAAGCACGCTGTCGATGAAGGGTGTATCCACGTCGCAGAGCCGGCCCATTTCCTGCACGGACGTCAAAAGCGCGTCGAGTTCGATCGCACGGCCCTTGTCGACATCCTGAAGCATGGACGTGCGGTGTGCGCCAACGCCCGCTGCGCCGTCAATGCGGCGCTCGACGTCGACCCGGAAAGTCGCGCCGAACTTTTCGCCGATTGCCTGGGCCTCGAGCATCATATTGCGCGCAAGGGTCCGCGTACCCGGGTCGGTGGCGACGATATCGAGCGTCGCACCCGTCAACGCGGAGATCGGATTGAAGCAAAGATTGCCCCAAAGCTTGACCCAGATGTCATTGCGGATGTCTTCATAGAAACGAGTTTTCAGGCCGCCAGCCTCCATCACAGCTGCCAACCGGCTGACCCGTTCGCTATTGCTGCAATCCGGTTCGCCGAGGCCAAACTGATTGCCGTAAATGTGCTTGATGACGCCAGGACCAATGATTTCCGTTGCGGGATAGACCGTGGCGCCGATGACCCTCTCGGGTCCAATCGCATTCCACTGGCGGTTATCCGGGTCGACGCTCTGCAGCCTGAGATCGGCCACGCTCGGGCCCAGGCCATGAAAATACCACCAGGGAAGCCCGTTCTGGGCCGTCACCACTGCAGTGTCCTTGCCCAGAAGCGGCGTCATATCCTCGGCAACCTGCCATGCCTGATGCGCTTTCAGCGTGACGATGACATAATCCTGGACACCGAGTTCACTTGGCTTGCTGGTAGCCGGCATGCGCTCGATGATTTCCGTACCGTCCACCAGGAGTTTCAAGCCGTTTTGCCGGATCGCGTCGAGATGCGCACCTCTGGCGACGATGGAAACGTCAGCGCCACCGCGCTTGAGCATCACTGCCATGTAACCACCGATCGCGCCGGCGCCGTAAATGCAGATCTTCATTTGTTTTCCTCCTGCTCGCCCTTTTTGGATCGTTCTGCCCCCATTGATCGTCAGGGATCTGGTTTTTGTCATTTGCTCCGGCCATGTGAGTGGACCGACAGGCAGACAGCGCCACAGGCATCCGTCTCTTCATTTGTGGTATACATAATCCCAAGAAATTCTTGAATGTCAATCCTGCTGACAAGAGTGCAAAGAGGATTCAACGAGAAAGACGCGAGGAAAATGCCTTACGAGTCACGGCAAGCCGCTATTCCGGGTGGCAAAACACCGCAGCGTGGATCATGATAGATGTCCTATATCATTGGGGGTCTCTTCCATTGCATTCTGGGCGCTCCCAACGCCCTGTGAAAAAGCCGTTTCGGAATCATAGATGAAGTCACGTTTTCTACCGGATACCTTCACCCTGCTGCTTGTATCGACGGTGGTTTTCGCTTCATTCCTGCCGATCGGCGGCATCGCGGCGTATTGCTTTGGATTGGCAACAAAGTTTGCGATCGGACTTCTCTTCTTCCTGCATGGCGCAAGGCTATCGCGCGACGTCGTCGTGGCAGGTCTTCTTCACTGGAAATTGCATATAGTTATTCTGGCAGCCACATTCGTCCTGTTCCCATTATTGGGGTTGACCACAAGCTTTCTGGTTCCCGAAATTTTGTCGCCATCCCTGTACACCGGGATAATCTTTCTTTGTGTCTTGCCCTCCACGGTACAGTCTTCCATCGCTTTTACATCGATAGCAGGCGGCAACGTTCCGGCCGCAATCTGCGCTGCCTCGGCATCGAACATATTCGGGATGTTCCTTACCCCATTGCTGGCCGGCGTACTGCTCACGGCCAGCGGACATGCCGGTTTCTCTCTCGACGCACTGCAGTCTATCTTTCTGCAGTTGCTTGCGCCGTTCTTGCTGGGCCAGATCCTGCAGCCGTGGATCGGTAATTTCATCAGAAGCAAGAACAAAATTCTCATGCCGGTCGACCGGGGATCAATTCTCATGGTCGTTTATTCGGCGTTCAGCGCGTCGGTAAATGAAGGATTGTGGCAGACGACCTCCTTGCACGATCTGGGCATTCTACTGGCGATCGATAGCGCAATTTTGGCGGTCGTACTCGTGGTCACGATGTTTGGCAGCCGATTGCTCGGCTTCTCCAGGCCCGACGAGATCGCAATCACCTTTTGCGGGTCAAAGAAAAGTCTCGCAAGCGGCGTTCCCATCGCCAACGTGCTGTTTGCGGGGCAGGCTCTCGGCAGCATCATCCTGCCAATAATGCTTTTCCACCAGATACAGTTGATCGTTTGCGCTGTTATCGCC
Organism: Phyllobacterium trifolii; assembly: GCF_014192095.1. Lineage (GTDB taxonomy): Bacteria > Pseudomonadota > Alphaproteobacteria > Rhizobiales > Rhizobiaceae > Phyllobacterium > Phyllobacterium trifolii. The sequence goes on along the minus strand of NZ_JACHXN010000038.1, from coordinate 26,142 downwards.
CGCCATTATGCCAGTGCAAACGTTCGGAAAAAAGCCGCTGCGGTATTGTGACATTCCAGAGCCAGACCGGCTGCCTTAGAGCTCGAGCCTCTAAAGCTCTTCCGGTCGCTTGCCACCCATGGCCCGCGTCAGCTCATCGGCAGCGTCGCGGATAACCGGGCCGAGCACGATCAGTTTTTCCTTCGGTAACCGCACCGCCGGCCCTGAAATCGACATTCCAGCGATTGCCTCGCCATGCTCGTTGAAGATCGGCGCCGCGATGCAGCGCATGCCGAGGGTATGTTCCTCATCGTCGATCGACCAGCCGCGCGAACGTATCTCCTGAATGTTCTTCAGGAGCGCCGGAAGCGTATCCAGCGTGTGATCGGTGAAATGGGCAAGTTGCTTGCCGCCAACGGTCCGGCCAATTTCGGCGTCGGACCATGTCGAAAGGATAGCCTTGCCAATGCCGGAGGCGTGAATGGGCCCGCGCCGCCCAGGCCGGTAAAAGGCACGCATCGGCGCATGGCTTTCGACCTGGGAAATGAACACCACATCGCCGTCATCCTCGATGCCGATATTCGCGGTTTCACCGCATTCCTCCATGAGCCGTTTCAGGAAACGGCGGCTGATCGTGCCAAGCTTGCGGAAGCGCAGGAACGCATTGCCGATCGCGAAAGCCTCGACCCCGATAGTCCAGTCGCCTGTTTCCGGATCATGTGCGACCATGCCATGGTTTTGCAGCGACGTCAGCAGCCGATGGATGGTCGACGGCGCGAGACCGGTCTGGTCGGCTAGCTCCGTGAGCGCCGAGCCATCATGGTCGGCAATAGTCGCTAGAAGTTTCAGGCTCCTGTCGAGGACCTGCACCGAAGACGGCGCCGCATCCGCTGCAGCCTTGCGGCCCCTCTTGCCTTTGACCGGTTCGATAACAGACACAATCGCTCCCTTGTTCCATCCCCTGGCACGATCCAGCCATAGACCGGCAAAGCGGATTTATCCAGTTTTATTGAAAGTCATTATTTCCACAGAATGAGAATAATTTCCATTATGTGTTGATATATGCGAATTATGGGTTACAGTTCCACCAAAATCTGGAGGAATGATCATGACAAAAATGCGTGCCGTTGATGCGGCAGTTCGTATCCTGGAAAAGGAAGGGATCGATTGCGCCTTTGGTGTTCCGGGGGCGGCGATCAATCCGTTTTATTCGGCGCTGCGGGCGCGCGGCACGGTCCGCCACATCCTGGCGCGTCACGTCGAAGGTGCCTCGCATATGGCCGAGGGTTATACCCGCGCTGAAGCCGGCAATATCGGCGTCTGTATCGGCACCTCCGGCCCGGCCGGAACAGATATGATCACCGGCCTTTATTCGGCATCCGCCGATTCCATCCCGATCCTGTGCATCACCGGGCAGGCGCCGCGCGCACGGCTCGACAAGGAAGACTTTCAGGCCGTCGATATCGCATCGATTGCGAAGCCGGTGACGAAGTGGGCGGTAACCGTGATGGAGCCGGGCCTTGTTCCCTATGTCTTTCAGAAGGCTTTCCATATCATGCGCTCGGGCCGTCCGGGTCCGGTGCTGATCGATCTGCCGATCGACGTGCAGCTGGCGGAGATCGAATTCGATCCCGACACCTATGAGCCCCTTGAGCCCTACAAGCCCGCCGCCACAAGGGCGCAGGTGGAAAAGGCGCTGACGATGCTCAACGCGGCGGAGCGCCCGTTGATCGTTGCCGGCGGCGGTATCATCAATGCCGATGCTTCCGACCTGTTGGTTGAGTTTGCCGAAATCACCGGCGTTCCGGTTATTCCCACATTGATGGGGTGGGGGACGATCCCCGATGATCACCGGCTGATGGCCGGAATGTGCGGCCTGCAGACCTCGCACCGCTACGGCAATGCGACGATGCTGGCCTCGGATTTCGTGCTCGGAATTGGCAATCGCTGGGCCAACCGCCACACAGGCAATGTCGCGACTTACACAGAGGGAAGAAAGTTCGTCCATGTCGATATCGAGCCGACGCAGATCGGCCGGGTCTTCGCGCCGGATTTCGGCATCGTGTCGGATGCAGGAAAGGCGCTGAAGCTTTTTCTGGATGTTGCGACCGAGTGGAAAACCGCCGGGAAACTGCGTGACTGGTCGAAATGGGCGGAGGAATGCCAGGAGCGCAAGCGGACGATGCTGCGCAAGACGCATTTCGATCAGGTGCCGTTGAAGCCGCAACGCGTTTACGAAGAGATGAACAAGGCGTTCGGCCGCGATGCCTGCTACGTGACGACGATCGGGCTCAGCCAGATCGCAGGGGCGCAGTTCCTCAATGTCTATAAACCGCGAAACTGGATCAATTGCGGACAAGCCGGCCCGCTTGGCTGGACCTTGCCGGCGGCGCTTGGCGTGCGTGCTGCCGATCCGCACCGGCCGATCGTTGCTCTCTCGGGCGACTATGACTTCCAGTTCATGATCGAGGAACTTGCGGTCGGCGCACAGCATAAACTGCCATACCTGCATGTCGTCGTGAACAATTCCTATCTCGGCCTGATCCGTCAGGCGCAGCGTGGCTTCGACATGGATTTCGAGGTCAGCCTGGCCTTCGACAACATCAACGCCTCCGGCGATGCGGAGAAGGGCTACGGCGTTGACCATGTCGCTGTCGCGGAAGGGCTAGGCTGCAAGGCCATCCGCGTCCGCAGCCCGAACCAGTTCACGGAAGCGTTCGAAGATGCGAAGGCGCTGATGGATGAGTATCAGGTGCCCGTGGTCATCGAAGTCATCCTCGAACGCGTCACCAATATTGCAATGGGCATGGATATCAACGCGGTCGTCGAGTTCGAGGAACTCGCGGAGCGGCCCGAAGATGCGCCAACTGCTGTTGCCGCGTATCTCGACTGAGGAGGATGAAATGCCGAAATTTGCAGCCAATCTAACGATGCTCTTTAATGAGGTGCCATTTCTCGAACGCTTTACGCTCGCGAGCGAAGCGGGATTTGAAGCGGTGGAATACCTCTTTCCGTATGATTACAACGCCGACGAGTTGAAGCGGGAACTGACCGAAAACAACCTTGTCCAGGTCTTGCACAATCTCCCTGCCGGCAATTGGGCAGCGGGTGAGCGCGGCATTGCAGTGTTACCCGACCGCATCGACGAGTTCCGGCGTGGCGTCGTCATGGCAATCGACTACGCGACGGCGCTCGGCTGCAAGCAGGTCAACTGCCTTGCAGGTATTGCACCGGCGGGATTGAGCAACGATGTCCTGCGTTCCACATTCGTCCATAATTTGAGGCTCGCTGCGCAAGAGCTGGCAAAATATGACATTCGACTGTTGATCGAGCCAATCAATACCTACGATATTCCGGGGTTTTATCTGAACACGGTCGAGCAGGCGGCTTCGATTATCGAAGAGGTTGGCAGCGATAATCTGTTCATTCAGTACGATCTCTACCACCAGCAACGGACACGCGGCGAACTTGTTGCCACCTATGAGCGCCACAAGGAATCGATCGCGCATGTCCAGCTTGCCGACAATCCGGGTCGCAATGAGCCCGGTACCGGTGAGATCAATTATCCCGTCGTTTTCAAAGCCCTGGATCAAGCCGGCTATGATGGCTGGATCGGCTGTGAATACAAACCAAAAACAGAAACGCAACGCGGCCTTGCCTGGTTGAATGAAGCTTCAACAACGCAAAAGCACGCGGATATCATCAGGATGAGGAGCTGACCACATGACGGACATAGGTTTTATCGGGCTTGGTATCATGGGAACACCCATGGCGCGCCATTTGCAGGATGCCGGGCACGAGCTCTATACGTCGAAGTTCTTTATTGAGCCGAAACAGGAGCTTATCGACAATGGCCTGAAGATTGTCGAGAGCCCGAAGGCTCTGGCGGAAAGAACCGACATCATCATTCTGATGCTGCCGGACACGCCGGAAGTGAAGGATGTTCTCTTCGGCGAGAATGGCGTGGTTTTCGGGCTGAAGCCGGGCAAGCTTGTTATCGACATGAGCTCGATCTCGCCGATCGATACCAAGGAGTTCGCAAAGAAAATTCGCGAAACTGGCAGCGAATATATCGATGCGCCGGTGTCCGGCGGCGAGGTCGGTGCCAAGAATGCGACGCTCAGCATCATGGCAGGCGGTGAGCAAAGCGCGTTCGACCGCGCGTTGCCACTCTTCAAACTGTTGGGCAAAAACATAACCTTGGTCGGCGATTGCGGTGATGGTCAGGTGACAAAGGTCGCCAATCAGATCATCGTTGCGCTGACAATCGAAGCCATATCGGAGGCGCTGGTATTGGCGTCGAAGGCTGGCGCCGACCCGGCTCGTGTACGGGAAGCGCTCATGGGCGGCTTTGCCTCCTCCCGCATTCTGGAACTGCATGGCGAGCGTATGATCAAGCGGACCTTCGATCCGGGTTTCCGCATATCGCTGCACCAGAAAGACCTCAATCTGGCACTGCAAAGCGCCAAAACACTGGGTGTTTCACTGCCTAATACGGCCTCGACGCAGGAATTGTTCAACAGCTGTGCCGCAAACGGCGATAGTGGTCTCGATCATTCCGGCTTGGTAAAGGCGCTCGAACGCATCGCCAATCATCAAGTCGCTTGAGCGAACCATAAATCTGTAGTGACGCGATTTCGCGTCACTACGCCAACCGACAATTTTCGCCGGGCAATTGCCATGGGGCGTCTTGAGAAGATAAGACCCTCACCATAGATTCCCGTTTCCCAGTTCTGGCGAGAGTTCAACCATGGCGAGCAATACACCACCGCGGATCCTCTGTGTCGGGGCGCTGACCATGGATACGATTTTCCGGCTCGACCGGTTGCCGCCGGGACCCGGCAAATTCATTCCGCTCGAAGCGATCGAAATCGCTGCCGGCATGGCATCGAGCGCCGCCACAAGTATCGCTCGCCTTGGCGGCGATGTCTCGCTCTGGGCATCCGTCGGGCCGGACGATATCGGGCGGCGGGTCATTGAGGAACTGACTTCCGAGGGCGTGGACTGTTCCCATGTTCGGCGCATCGAAGGCGCACGTTCAGCCTTCTCGACCATCTTCGTCGATGCCGTGGGTGAACGGATGATCGTGCCTTACTACGATCCGAAGCTTCTGTCCGCGCCGGAGACAATGCCGCCGATCGCCGATGGCACCTACGATGTCGTGATGACCGATGTACGCTGGCCGCTTGCCGCTGCGCAAGCGTTGAAGGCGGCGCGAGAGGCCGGCGTCCACGGCGTCCTCGACGCCGACACCGCTTCGCTCGAGACACTGGAAATGCTGATGCCGCTTGCTTCGCATATAGTCGCCTCCGAGCCGGCGGCGGAGAAGGTGACGGGTGAAAGTGATCCGGAACGGGCAGCCGTTGCTCTTGCAGCACTTTATGGCCGCGACGGCGAATTCATTGCCGTGACCGGCGGTGACAAGGGTTCCTTCTGGTACGATGATCTGGAAGGCGAAGTCCGTCACATGCCGGCCTTCCCCGTGGATGTCGTGGACACGCTTGCGGCGGGCGATGTTTTCCACGGCGCATTCGCCTTTGGCCTCGCGCGCGGCTATCCGATGTACCAGATCATGCGTTTTGCCAGCGCTGCCGCCGCGATCAAATGTTCCCGCTTTGGCGGCCGGGCCGGCGCACCGGCGAAATCCGAAGTCGACGCGCTTCTTTCCCAGCATCCCGAAGACTAAAGGCTCACTGTAAAAAGTCAGTGCGTTGCTGTTGACTTTCAACTGACATGTTAGTACGTCTTTAGTCGTAAACGACATGGGAGAAGCAAGTGTCTCGGGATCGATTTGGGCTGTCCGCCGCGCTAACCACGCCATTCGATGCCGAGATGCGTATTGATGTGGCGAAAGCCGTTAAGCACGCCCGGCACTGCCTGAGCAGCGGCTGCAGCAGCGTGACGCTGTTTGGAACGACAGGCGAGGGCTCCTCCATCGGTGATGAGGAGCGCGGGGTCGTTATCCAGGCGTTTCTCGACGCGGGCATAGAACCGAAGCAGATTGTAGTCGGCGTCATGGCCAACTCTTATGTCGATGCGGCGGTCCAGTCGCGCCATGCGCTCGACGCGGGTTGCCGTGGCGTATTGCTCGCTCCTCCGTCCTATTTCAAGAATGTCAGCGACGATGGACTGTTCGTCTGGTTTTCGTCGGTCTTTGCGGAGATCGGTTCGGGGGCGAGAGACATCATCCTTTACAATATCCCTTCCGTTACCGCCGTTGAAATTTCGGTCGATCTTGTCACCCGCCTTCGCGAGGCTTTCCCGAAAGTCGTGGCGGGTGTGAAAGACTCATCCGGAAACTGGCCCTTCACCGAAAAGCTGCTGGCAAAGCACAATGATCTGGCAATTCTTATCGGTGATGAGCGGTCACTTTCCGCAGGCGTTCGTCTCGGCGGGCAGGGCGCGATTTCCGGCATGGCAAATCTCTATGCGGACCGTCTTTTGCCAATGGTCGATGAAGGCCGCGATGATCCGGCGATGATCGAGGCGGTCAATGAGCTCTTGAAATTTCCGGTCACGCCAGCGGTCAAGGCTCTGGTCGCCTACCACGCCGGCGATGATGGGTGGCGCCGGGCACGTGCGCCACTGCAGGCTCTTTCGGATTTGGACTACAAACGACTGACCGGCATCTTCGACCGCTTGTTTGTGGCCGCTGCCGCGTAATACTGGGGGGACGCGAGTCGGGAGGACGGGCATGGATGATGGTAACGAGCCGGTAAGATTGCGAGAGAAGGCCTATGCGAGCTTCACGGAGCATCTTCTGGCCCGTGATATCAATCCGGGGCAATTCGTGTCGCAGCGCCAGCTGGTTGCAATGACCGGTATGCCGCTTGGAGCCATCCGCGAACTCGTGCCTCGCCTCGAGGCCGAGGGGCTGGTCAAGACCATCCCGCAGCGCGGCATCCAGATTGCGCATATCGATCTCAATCTGATCCGCGAAGCCTTCCAGTTTCGCCTGTTCATGGAAAAGGAAGCGATTGCGCTCTTCTGCGTTTCGGCGTCCGATGAACACCTCGCCCGGCTGCGCAAGGAGCATGAAGACACACTTGAGGAGGCGCTGCAGGGCAAGGAGACGCCCGAGCTCGAATTGCGCGCTCAGACGATCGACTGGAACCTGCATGAAACGATCATCGATTCTCTCGAGAACGGGATCATAGGCAGGGCTTACCGGATCAATGCGATCAAGATGCGCCTGATCAACCAGGAGCGGTTCCGCATCACCGGCCGCGTCGTCCCCGTCATGCGTGAACATTTGGCGATCCTGACGGCGATCGAGACTCGCGATCCGCAGACGGCCATGGATGCGATTGCAGTGCACATCAACAATGCGAGGAATTTGGCACTGAAGCTTTAGAAACATTGGCAATGGGAGTTGCCTTGGAACGTTACCAGAGGAGGAAACAATGAGCATGAACTTCGTCAAACCGACACGCCGCCAGTTCCTGGCCGGGTCGGCGGCACTTGGTGCCGCGAGCATTACCGGACTGAAGCCGGCATTTGCCGCTGTCGACTGGAAAAAATATGCGGGCACGACCCTTGAGGTCAATCTGATCAAGAGCCCGCGCGGCGATATCCTGCAGAAATACCAGAAGGAATTCGAGGACCTGACGGGGATCAAGGTCAATGCCGAACAGACGCCCGAGCAGCAGCAGCGCCAGAAGGCGGTCATCGAGCTGACATCCGGCAAGCCAAGCTTCGACGTCATCCATATCAGCTATCACGTGCAGAAGCGCCAGTTTGAGAAAGCTGGATGGCTCGCTGATCTGACGCCGTTCCTCAAGGATCCGAGCCTGACCGAGGCCTCGCTGACCGAGAGCGACTTTGCGCAGGCGGGTCTCGATTTCGCCAAGGACAAGAATGGCCGCTTTGGCGGGCTTCCCTTCTCGGTGGATTACTGGATCATCTACTGGAACAAGGATCTGTTCGCCGCCAAGGGCATCGAATACCCGAAAACGTTTGAGGAACTTGTCGCTGCCGCTGAAAAGTTGACCGACAAGGACGCCGGCACCTATGGGTTCGTTGCCCGCGGCATGAAAAACGCCAATACGCCCGTATGGGCGAGCTTCATGCTCGGCTATGGCAAGAGCACCGTGATGGACGGGAAACTGCAATCGGACACGCCGGAATCCATCGAGGCCGCCAAACTCTACCAGCGTCTGATGACCAAATCCGCACCGCCCGGCGTGACAGGGTTCAACTGGGCCGAGTGCCAGTCGAGCTTCCTGCAGGGCAAGGTTGGCATGTGGATGGATGGTATCGGCTTTGCGCCCCCGCTGGAGGATCCCAAAAAGTCGCGCGTTGTCGGCAAGGTCGGTTACGGCGTCATGCCGAAGGGGCCCGGCGCACAGGCTGCCCCGACATTCGGCGACGGTATCGGCGTTACCGAAGGTTCCTCGAAGAAGGAGGCGGCTTACCTCTATTGCCAGTGGGCGATTTCAAAGGAGATGGGTGCGCGTCTGCTTCAGTCCGGCTCCGGCGTTCCCTTCCGTAATTCGGTGCTCAACGACCCGGAAATCCTGAAAGGCGTGACCATGCCCGCCGAGTGGGCAAGCGTGCTTTCAGAATCCGCAAAGGTGAGCCAGCTTTGCCTGCCAGTCATCGTTCCGGTTACCGAGTTCCGTGACGTGATGGGTGTTGCCTTGACCAATGTCATTGGCGGCGCCGATCCGGCAGCGGAAATGAAACGTGCGACGGAAGAATTCCGTCCGATCCTGGAAAAAAGCGAAGCGTAGTGTAGCAGCATGACAATTACCGCCTCGACCATGACCAATGAACAGCAAAGTGCCAAGGTTAAGAACGGTGATGGCCGGTTCACGCCGAGCTATTGGCCGTTCGTTATTCCGGCACTGGTCATCGTCGTGGCGGTGATTGTTTTTCCATGGGTATTCACCCTGTGGATGAGTGTCAATGAGTGGCATCTTGGCGGAGAAAAGAGCTTCGTCGGCTTTGCCAATTTCGTGCGGCTCGCAGGCGACGCGCGCTTCTGGCAATCGATGGGACACACGGTGGTCTATACCGTTCTGTCCGTCGTGGCACCGCTGTTCCTCGGCACGATCGCGGCACTGGTTTTCGACAGCAAGTTGCCGATGCGCGGGCTTTTGCGCGGTATATTCGTCATGCCGATGATGGCGACACCCGTCGCGGTGGCTCTCGTCTGGACGATGATGTTTCACCCGCAACTGGGGGTTCTCAACTATCTGCTATCGCTGATTGGTATCGGCCCGCAGGAGTGGATATTCAACCAGAATACGGTGATCCCTTCGCTGGTGCTGGTCGAGACGTGGCAATGGACACCGCTGGTCATGCTCATCGTCCTTGGTGGTCTTGCTGCCATGCCCCGCGACCCCTTCGAGAGCGCCGAGATCGATGGCGCCAATGGCTGGCAGAAATTCCGCTACATCACCTTTCCGATGATCCTGCCGTTCATGATGGTGGCAGTGATCATCCGTTCCATCGATGCCTTGAAAAGCTTCGATATCATTTTCGCCATGACGCAGGGCGGGCCCGGCACGGCGTCGGAAACGATCAATATCTATCTCTACAATGTCGCCTTCGCCTACTACGACATTGGCTATGGTTCGGCCATCGCCGTCGTCTTTTTCATCGTCATCATCACCATGTCGCTTGCGCTGCTGCATCTGCGCCAGCGGACCAAGTGGAACAGCTGAGGGACGAGAAAATGCTGCTTCGCAATCTACTCAAATGGTCAGGCACCGCTTTCATCGTCTTCGTTATCGTGTCGCCGGCGATTTTCTTCTTCCTGTGGATGCTGTCGCTCTCGCTGAAATACGAGATAGACAACGGCGCCTATCCGCCGATCTTCATCCCGGAACAGTTTGCCTGGTCGAACTACAGCGATATCTTCGCTGCCAATGACTTCCTGCATTATTTCTGGAACAGCCTGCTCGTGACCGGGACAGCGACAATCCTGGCGCTGCTCGTCGGTGTGCCTGCCGGCTACGGCATCGCTCGGTTGAAAGCGGACAAGTCGGCGATCGTCATCATGATCGCACGCATGACGCCGGGCCTGTCCTATCTGATCCCGCTGTTCCTGCTGTTCCAGACACTGGGCTTGCTCGGGACGCTCTGGCCGCAGATCATCATCCATCTGGTGGTGACGGTGCCTATCGTCATCTGGATCATGATCGGCTATTTCGAGACGACACCGATCGAACTCGAAGAAGCGGCGATGATCGATGGCGCGACCTCGTGGCAGGTGTTTCGTCTCGTGGCACTGCCGATCGCCAAGCCGGGCGTGGTCGTCGCGCTTATCCTTGCGGTTATCTTTTCGTGGAATAATTTCGTGTTTGGCATCGTGCTGGCCAGCCGCGAAACGCGAACGCTGCCGGTCGCGGTCTACAACATGCTCTCGTTCGAGCAGGTCAGTTGGGGACCGCTCGCGGCGGCAGCGTTCGTGGTGACGCTGCCGGTGCTGTTGCTCACCGTCTTCGCCCAACGCCAGATCATTGCGGGGCTTACGGCTGGCGCGGTGAAATAGGCCTATACGCCGTAGCGTTCGGTGCGGATGATGGCGGCGGGAATATCCGCGCCGATCAGTGCGTCGGCCGCGGCATTGACGAAGGCATTCGATCCGCAAACGAACACCTCTTTCGGCTGCGAAGGCATGCGGGCGAGGACATCCATAATCATTGCCGGGTCGATGCGCCTCGTATAATCGCTCTCCTGCGACGATGGCTCGCGCGTCAACGTCAAGACCAGATCGAAGCCATTGCCAGACTGATTGAACATCTGCAATTCATCATGGAAAATCAGTTCGTCCGCCGTTCGGGCAGAATAGAGCAGCAGGATAGGCGCCAGTGATTGTTGCGCAGCACGGTGCCGAACCATCGAAATCAGCGGTGCCACACCGGAGCCGCCGCCGATCAACAGGATTGGCGCGCCGTCCTCGACGGTCCAGATGAAATGCCCGCCGATCGGGCCGCGAAGCTCAATCTCATCGCCGATGGTAGCGACCTCGTGGAAGAAGGCCGACACTTCGCCGTCCTCCAGTCTTTCAATGGCGAGCTCGATGATTTCGCCCTGCTCCGGTGTCGAGGCAATCGAATAGCTGCGCTGCGCCTGATAGCCGTCCGGCGCGCTTAACCGTACATCCACATGCTGTCCCGGCCGATAAGCGAAAGGATGGGATGGCTGGAGGAAGAAGCTGACGACGCGCGGGGTCTGCCTGACGATTTCAGTGATGGTTGCGCGCTGCCATTCCGCCTTTATAGCGGGTATAGGATCTGACATGCCTCAATCGCCAGTGTAGCGTTGTTCGCGCCACGGATCGCCATAGACGTGATAGCCGCGCAATTCCCAGAAGCCCGGTTCGTCACGCGTGGTGAATTGCAGGCCGTTGATCCACTTCGCCGACTTCCAGAAGTAAAGATGCGGAACGAGCAACCGCGCCGGGCCGCCATGATCCGCCGTTAGCGGCTGGCCATTATAGAAGGTGGCGATCATCGCCTTGCCGCCAACGAGGTCCTTGACAGGAACGTTGGTCGCATAGCCATCGAAGGAATGCGCGAGAGCAAACTCGGTCGGTGGCTCGATACCGGCCTCGGCGAAAATATCGTCGATCAAAACGCCCTGCCATGGTGTATCCAGCTTCGACCAGGCGGTGACGCAATGGATATCCCGGGTGAACTTCGTCTGCGGCAGCGCGTTGAACTCGGCCCAGCTCCATTTGATGAGCGGTTTTGGCCCATCCTTGAGCGTGAACGACCAGTCCTCGGTCCGGACGCGCGGCGTCGGCCCCGCCGAGAGGACAGGAAAGTCGTCGGTCAGCGTTTGACCAGGCGGGATACGGTCTGTGATCTCAGGCGGTTGGCGCCGGCCGGTAAAGCCGCGTGTCGTCATGGTTGTGAACTCCTAGCACCTCATACAACCACAAAGGTCTGTCGCGGCCAAGACCGGATCCGGTCAACCATGGTTGATCATGATGTGGCGCACTGCGGTGTAATCTTCCAGCGCATAGACCGACATATCCTTGCCGTAGCCTGATTGCTTGACACCGCCGTGCGGCATTTCATTGGTCAGCATGAAGTGCGTGTTGATCCAGGTGCAGCCATATTGCAGGCGCGACGCGGCTTTCATGGCCTTGGAAATATCCTGCGTCCACACCGAAGAGGCCAGGCCATAATCGCTGTCATTGGCCCAGGTCACGGCCTGATCATCATCTTTGAAACGCGTAACCGAAACGACCGGGCCGAAGACTTCGCGGCGGACAATCTCGTCTTCCTGCGTTGCGCCGGCGACCACGGTCGGCTGGAAGAAGAAGCCGTCCTTGCTACCGGCGCTGCCACCGGTGGTAATCTCGATGTGCTTCTGCTCGGTTGCCCGCTCGACAAAGCTCGCAACACGGTCGCGCTGCCGGCCAGAAATGAGCGGACCGATTTCGTTGACCGTATCATCCGCATCATTGTAGCGGATGGTGGAAACGGCGGAGGTAAGGTCGGCGACGAGCTTTTCGTAGATGCCGTCCTGCGCATAGATGCGGCAGGCAGCGGTGCAATCCTGCCCGGCATTGTAGTAGCCGAAAGTACGGATGCCGTTGACCACAGCCTCAAGATCGGCGTCGTTATAGACAAGCACAGGGGCCTTGCCGCCGAGCTCGAGATGCGTGCGCTTTACAGTTTTGGCTGCCGCCTGCAGCACTTTCTTGCCGGTGGCGATATCGCCGGTGATCGAAACCATGCCGATCTTCGGGTGGTTGATCATTGCGTTGCCGACGGTCTCGCCGCGGCCAAGAATAACGTTGACGACGCCCTCGGGAAGGATGTCGGCCAGCAGGCGCGCCATTTTCAGCGCGGTCAGCGGCGTCTGCTCGGACGGTTTGAACACGACCGTGTTGCCGCCGGCGATCGCAGGTGCCAGCTTCCACGCCATCATCATCAATGGATAGTTCCACGGCGCGATGGAGCCCACAATACCAATGGCATCGCGGCGGATCATGGAAGTGTGGCCCGGCAGATATTCACCGGCCACGGGCGAGGTGAGGGTGCGCACCGCTCCAGCAAAAAAACGCCAGCAATCGATGATCGCCGGCATCTCGTCATTGCGTACGGCGTTGATGGGCTTGCCGCAATTCAAGGCCTCAAGCGCAGCGAAATCATCCGCATGTTTTTCGATAGCGTCGGCAATCTTGAGCAGGTATCCGGAACGCTCAGCAGGGGTGGTGCGGGACCAACCGGAGAAGGCCCGTTCTGCAGCATCGACTGCCGCATCGATTTGGCCATGGGAGGCCTCGGCGAGGTCGATGATCTTGGCGCCGGTCTTCGGGTTGAGCACATGCTCCTCCGCTTCCGTTCCGGCTTCGAACTTTGAACCGATCAGCAGTTTCGTGTCCATGACATGTTCTCCCATGTTATTTGCCTGAGCCGGCGATCTGGTCGCCGTCACGTGTGAGGTAGTAGGCGCCGAGGATCGGCAGGAAAGTGACGATCACCACAACCATGGCAACCACATTGGTTACGGGTCGCTGGCGTGGCCGGATCAATTCCTGCAGCATCCATATCGGCAGCGTGGATTGCTGTCCGCCAGTGAACGTGGTGACGATGACCTCGTCGAAGGAAAGCGCGAAGGCGAGCATGCCGCCCGCGAGCAGTGCGGTACCGATGTTTGGCAGGATGATATAACGAAATGTCTGGAAGCCATTGGCGCCGAGGTCCATCGAGGCTTCCATCAGAGAACCCGATACACGGCGGAAACGCGCGACAGCATTGTTGTAGACAACGACGATACAGAACGTCGCGTGACCAAGCACGATGGTCCAGAATGAAAACGGGATATCCGCCAGGCTGAATGCCGAGCGGAGGGCTATGCCGGTGATGATACCGGGCAGCGCGATCGGCAGGATCACGAGAAGCGATATCGTCTCGCGCCCGAAGAAACGCGTCTGGCTGACTGCGGCGGCGCACAGCGTGCCGAGCACCAGAGCGATCATCGTCGAGATCGAAGCAACGCGCACCGATAGCCACAGAGCCTGCCAGACATCGGCCCGCTCCCACGTCACCGCAAACCATTTAAGAGTGAGGCCGGGCGGGGGAAACTGATAACTCTTCTCCTCGGTGGTGAAGGCGTAGAGAAAGATCAACAGCAGCGGCAGATGCAGGAACAGTAGCCCGCTAGCCGCAGCGATCTTCAGTCCGAAAGGTGCGGATGTGGATTTGTCAGAGCGCATCGAAGGCTCCCATTCTCCGCGCCATCCACAAGTAGAGGCCCATGATGATAATTGGCACGACGGTGAAGGCAGCCGCCAGCGGAATATTGCCGGCTGTCCCTTGCTGGGCATACACCGCCTGGCCGATGAACAGTCGCGACGAGCCGATGATTTGCGGAATGATATAATCGCCAAGCGTCAGCGAAAACGTGAAGATCGACCCCGCCACAATACCGGGAAGCGCAAGGGGAAACAGCACATGGCGGAAAGTCTGTTGCGGCGTGCCACCGAGATCGGATGACGCCTCGATGAGATTGGTCGGGACACGCTCCAGCGCTGCCTGGATGGGCAGGATCATGAATGGCATCCACACGTAGACGAAGACAATGAAGGTGCCCGTATAACTCACCGACAGGGAATTGCCGCCGATGACAGGGAGCGAGAGCCATGCGTCGAGCAACCAGAGAAGGTTCAGCTTGGTCACGAGCCAGGTGAGGATGCCTTCCTTGGCGAGGATGAGTTTCCACGCATAGATCTTGACGAGATAGCTGGACCAGAGCGGCAGCATGACGCCGAGATAGAAGATCACCTTCCATTTCCCCCTGGCGTAGCGAGCCGCGTAGTAGGCGATGGGGAAGGCGATGACCGCCGAAAACAATGTCACGATCGCAGCCATCAATATGGTGCGGATGATGATGTCGAAATTGGCATCGTTCAGCAGCTGCCTGTAGGTGGCGAGCGTGAACTCATAATTGATCAGGCCGGAATAATCGTCGATCGAAAAGAAGCTCTGCAGCAGCAGGGCGAGCAATGAGCCGAGATAGATGATGCCGAGCCAAAGCAGCGGCGGCCCGAGCAGAATGGTGAGAAACACGTGGGGGTGTTTCCAGAGAAAGTCCGAGACACGCCCTGCCAAGCTGCCGCGCCCGGTCTGGATCGCGTGTTGTTGAACGATGGCGCTCATGACGCCGCCTCCATCAAATGCAGGTCGGCGCGGTCGAAACTTAGTTTCACCGGGTCGCCCTCGGCGGGAATTGAAGCGGCGGCCGGGCTCATGACATTGATCCTGGTGCCGTTGACAATGACCAGCACGCGGTTTGCCGCACCAAGAAAGCTGCGCGACAGGACAGTGCCATCAAGAACGAGCCTGCCACTACCATTTTGCCCCAGCGAGATCGTCTCAGGCCGCAGACTGGCAAATTGTGGTGCCGCACCCAGTTGTGCAACGAACTCCGGCGGCAGGATATTCGACGAACCGACGAAATCGGCGACGAAACGTGTTCGCGGCTGCTTGTAGACTTCTTCCGGCGTTCCGAGCTGTTGAATTCTGCCATCGTTAAATACAGCGATGCGATCCGCCATCGACAGAGCTTCGCCTTGGTCGTGGGTGACGAAAACAAAAGTGATGCCGAGGGACTTCTGCAAGGATTTGAGCTCCTCCTGCATCTGCTCGCGCAACTTCAGATCGAGCGCGCCGAGTGGCTCGTCCAGGAGCAGAACCTTCGGCTTGTTGACCAGGGCGCGAGCGAGCGCCACGCGCTGGCGCTGCCCGCCGGAAAGCTGGCCCGGACGACGTACGCCGTATCCCGGCAGCTTGACCATGGCGAGCGCATCTTCCGCCGCTTTGCGCCTTTCCTCCCTGGCGACGCCCTTGACCATGAGACCATAGGCGACGTTGTCGAGGATGCTTAAGTGAGGAAACAGCGCGTAATCCTGAAAGACCGTGTTGACGCTGCGGCGGTAGGGCGGCACACCTTCGGCGGTCTCGCCGAAAATCTCGATATGTCCGGCTGTCGGCTGTTCAAACCCCGCCATCAGGCGCAGGCAAGTGGTCTTGCCCGAGCCGGAGGGGCCAAGCATGGCAAAAAACTCACCTTCCGCAACCGCAAGATCGACAGCGTCCACGGCGCGCACAGCACCGAAGTGACGCGATACGTTTTCGAACAGCACAGCAGCGGTCATGGCTTTGCTCCGGGTAATGCTCCACCCTAACCCTCCCCCTTGTGGGGAGGGACGGACCGCAGGTCCGGGGAGGGGCTTTCTCGAATTTTAATAAGCTAACGTGCAGGGTAGGCCGCTTCAAAAGACCCCTCCCTGCTGCTTCGCAGCCTCCCTCCCCACAAGGGGGAGGGTAGGGAGCGCAGTCGCGAAATCTAGCGCCCGCCGATCACACCGATATAATCGGACACCCAGCGGTGATACGGCACGCATTCGCTCTGGGTTTCGCACTTTGAAACCGGCGTTCTCCAGAACTTGATCTTTTCGAAGTCGTTATAACCGTTTGTCGCGCAACCCTCGTCGGTCAAGAGTTCGTTGCCCTTGCAGGCTGCTCCAACCGAAGGATTGGCACCGAACCAGGCCGAGACGTCACCCTGTACCTTGGGCGAAAGCGAATGCTCCATCCACATATAGGCGCAGTTCGGGTGCTTGCTGTCGACGTGCAACATGGTTGTGTCGGCCCAGCCCGTTGCGCCTTCTTCAGGGACGACCGACGCGATAGGCTTTTTCTCTGCCTTCAGCAGATTGACCTGGAACGGCCACGAGCCGGAAGCGACAATGCCTTCATTCTTGAAGTCGTCGACCTGGATCATGGCATCGTGCCAGTAACGGCCGGCGAGGGTCCGCTGCACACGCAGGATGTCGAGAGCCGCCTTGTACTGGTCTTCGTTGAGTTCGTACGGGCTCTTGATGCCAAGTTCGGGCTTGTGGGCCATAAGATAGTTGGCGGCATCGGCAATATGGATCGGTCCGTCATAAGCCTGAATGCGGCCCTTGTTCGACTTGCCATCAGGCAAGGTCATTTCCTCGAACACGACGTTCCAGCTTGTCGGCGCCTTGTCCTTGAACGCTTCAGTATTGTACATCAAAACGTTCGGACCCCAGACGTAGGGCACGCCATAATGAACGCCCTTGACGGTGTTCCAGGGGGCGTTCTGCATGCGTTCATCGAGAGTCTTCCAGCTCTTGATCAGGTCTGTGTTGATCGGTTGAACACGCTTGCCGGCAACGAGACGCAGTGATGCATCGCCCGATGCGGTAACGAGATCGAAGTCGCCTTCGTTCATTAGCGCGACCATTTCGTCGGATGTTGCAGCAGTCTTGACGCTAACCTTGCAGCCGGTTTCCTTCTCGAAGCCCGTGACCCAGTCATAGGCCTTGTCGGTATCGCCGCGCTCGATATAGCCGGGCCACGCGACGATGGAGACCTCGCCTTCGCCCTTGCCGATTTCTTTCAGTGCTTCCTGGGCGAGTACCTGTGTGGTGAAGGCGAGGGAAAGCGTAAGTGCAGTGCAGGATTTCAAAAACTGCTTCATCTCAATTCTCCCGTTTGGGCCCTGCTTTCAGGGCATATGTTCCCGGCGAGAAAAGTGCCTTGATTTCTCCGTATTCGCAAATTCATTTATCAGAAGGGCGCTATCGGAAATTCCGATATCAACGAGTTCGACCGCTGCGAAGGGCTTCGGCGATCCCGACGAAATCCCGGGCAGCCTGGGGGAGACTCGAACCCTTGCGCCAGACCATTCCGACCTGCACCACGGGGAGGGCACCGGAGACGTCGCGACTCTCGATGCGATCACCCTCGAGCGACCACGGACGATATACAAGATCGGGTAACAAAGCTATCCCGGCGCCGGTGGCAACAAGGCTGCGGACGGCTTCGACCGAGCGGGTGCGGAAGGCGACATGCGGACGCGCGCCGAGAGCGGTCAGCAGCTTGCCGGTGTTTTCCTCGATTTCGTCGACGGTCAGCATGATCAACGGCTCCCTGGCGATATCGTTGATCGAGATGATATCCGCACTGACCAAGGGATGGCCGAGTGGCAGCCACAATCTGTAGGGTGAGGTTTCGATGATTTCCGCCTGCAGAGCCATGCGATCACGAAGATTGGATATGACCATGACAGCCACATCAAGTTCGCCGCCCACCAGCAAATGTTCCAGATAGGAGCCATTGTCTTCGATGGCGCTGACCTCAACCCCGGGCGAAGCGCGGCGGAAGCGGGCGAGAAGGTCGGAAAGGACATACCCTGCGACGAGCGATGTTACACCGAGGTGCAGCTTGCCTGCCTGCTTTGGCACTTCTTCGGAAAACGAGCGGCGTGCATCTGAGACGTCGGCGAGGATCTTCGTCGCATGGCGCAGGAATTGGTGGCCGTTATAAGTGATATCGAGGCCGCGTGGATGGCGCTCGAAGAGTTCGACGCCGAGATCGCTTTCGAGCTCTTTGATGGCCTCGGTAATGGATGATTGCGAAATCGACAGATTTTGTGCGGCGCGGGTGATGGAGCCCTGTTCCGCGACGGCGACGAAATATTGCAATTGCCTGATGGTGAATGCCATGCGCCGAGTTAATAGAGGGGTGCGCAGGTTGGCAAGCTGTGGCCGAAAAGGCTGTTGTTTAATATTGCCGATTGTTAATGATATTATAATATTATAAATAGGAGGAAGAAGTGGGGGAGCACGCTGGGAGGCCGTGCCGTTTGCAACTTTGGCGACGGTCTTTGTCTGGTTAGATTCCCCACCCACGCAAGAATTAGCAGGCACGCATTTGGCAGGCAACCAGCTCACCAATTATGATTTCCGCACAGCGGGCCAGGCGCGAACGCATCATGGTCACGTCATGCGTGATCTCGGTCTGAAGATAATCAACGGCGTCTATCCGGAGAACAGTATTCTGCCGGGCGATGCGGAATTGCTGGAACGATTTGGGGTATCGCGAACCGTACTGCGCGAGGCTTTGAAGACGCTCGCAGCCAAGGGGCTTATTCAGCCGAAAGCCAAAATCGGCACGCGCGTGCTGGAACGTTCGCACTGGAACCTGTTCGATCCGGACATACTGGTCTGGCATTTCGAGGCAGGTGCGAGTGCCCACTTCCTGTCGAGCATCGTCGAGATGCGGCTGGCGCTGGAGCCCGAGGCGGCTGGCCTTGCCGCTTTGCGGCGTACGGATGCCCAGCTTGAGACCCTGTTCCATTGGGTCGAGAAGATGGGGAACGCACGCGAATCGGCGGCAGATTTCGTCTTCAGCGACCTGCAGTTCCATATTGGGATAGCGGAAGCCTCCGGCAATCCGTTCATGCGTTCTATCAGCGCGCTGATCGAAGTAGCACTGGTGACCACCTTCACCATCAGTTCGCCCATACCCAACTCCGAAAGCCATGTGCGCTCGGTTGCACGCCACGCCGCAATCGCCGAAGCGATCAAGGCCCGCAACGTGGAAGCGGCCAAGCAAGCCATGCGCGTAGTGATCGAGGAAGGCGCCGAGCGGGTGCTGACCGCGGGACGAACCGCAGCTACAGCGTAGTGATTTTTACCTTCGCGGGCTTCTCGATCTTCAGCGGATTACGCAAGGGCAAGCCAAAGGCCGGTGCTTCGATCTCGAAGACGTCGCCGTTCTCGGCTTTCACACCATCGGCAAAGGAAAGCGTCGCCGTGCCGAACATATGCACGTGGACATCCCCTGGCTGCCGGAACACCGCATATTTGAAGTGGTGATGCTCGAGATTGGCAATGGTGTGGGACATGTTGTCTTCACCTGAAAGGAAAGGCTTTTCCCACAAGGTCTTGTTTTTACGCAAGATACGCGAAGCGCCACGAACATCGGAAGGCAAATCACCGAGGATCAACTCGGGACCTAGCGAGCACGGCCGCAGCTTGGAGTGGGCAAGGTAGAGATAGTTCACGCGCTCCATGACATGATCGGAGAATTCGTTGGCAAGTGCAAAGCCGATGCGGAAAGGCGACCCATCCGGACCAATAACGTAGATTCCGGCAATCTCCGGCTCTTCGCCGGCATCGTCCGCAAAAGCTGGCGAGACGAGCGGTTGGCCGGGACCGGTCAGCATCGAACCATTGCCTTTGTAGAACCATTCAGGCTGTACGCCAGTCGCGCCCTTCTTCGGTTTGCCGTTTTCGAGCCCCATGCGGAACATCTTCATCGAATCAGTCAGTTTTTCTTCCTCGGCGTCGCCAACTTTGCGATGCATCGCATCGCGCGTCGCGGCGGATCCGAGATGGGTGAGGCCGGTACCCGTCAAATGAATATGGGCGGAATCGTGCGTGTCGATCGGGGGAAGCAAGCGGCCTTCCGCATAGGCAGCTGCAACGTCGATCCTCTTGCCAAGCCCGCGTTTTTCCACAATCTCGGCTATGCCTGCTTTCGCATCGATCGCGGCATGCGCGAGTTCCAGAACGGAACGCGTGCGCTTGACATGCCGGAATTCCTCACCGACACGCGCGGCGACCTGCCGCTTTCCATTGGCATTCGTCAACTGGACCAGATTCAAGGCTTCCTCCCGATATATCAGATTTGATGGCGTGGTTATAAGCTGGCCATACGGTATCGTCCAGCAGCTCTTTTCAAAAAATATTATAATAGTATTATATGGTTCTAAGGGTTTTTCGCAACTCGGCGAAAGCCCTATTCCAAAAGTCATACTTTTGCGATAGATGTTGGGAAGACCCTGCTCTGGGAGGACTGGTCCGGGCTAAAAAGTTCGGTCGAGGCCGCTCAAAAGTATCGGGCATGATTTGAAAACCGGGAGGATACACGTGAAAATACTCAATCTGTTTGCCGCGGGATTGATCGCACTTGGTGCGATGGGGTCGCAAGGCTACGCCCAGGATAAGGGCTCTGTCGGCATCGCGATGCCGACCAAATCCTCGGCACGCTGGATTGCCGACGGCGACAACATGGTGAAGGCGCTGAAAGAACGCGGCTACACCACCGATCTGCAATATGCGGAAGACGATATTCCAAACCAGCTGGCGCAGATCGAGAACATGGTCACCAAGGGCGTCAAGGTCCTCGTGATCGCAGCGATCGATGGCACTACGCTTTCGAACGTTTTGCAGCAGGCGCACGATGCCGGCATCAAGGTTATTTCCTATGACCGCCTCATCCGTGACTCGCCGAATGTCGACTATTACACAACCTTCGACAATTTCCAGGTTGGTGTTCTCCAGGCAAGCTCGCTTGTCAAGGCGCTTGGCCTTCCGGATGCTAAGGGTCCGTTCAACATCGAATTGTTCGGTGGTTCGCCTGACGATAACAACGCCTTCTTCTTCTATAACGGCGCGATGTCTGTCCTGCAGCCTCTGATTGACAGCGGCAAGCTCGTTGTCCAGTCCGGCCAGATGGGTATGGACAAGGTCGGTACACTGCGTTGGGATGGTGCCGTTGCGCAGGCGCGCATGGATAACCTCCTGTCGGCCTACTACACCGACAAGAAGGTCAATGCCGTTCTGTCACCTTATGATGGTCTGTCCATCGGTATCCTTTCGTCACTGCGCGGCGTCGGCTACGGAACTGCGGACCAGCCATTCCCGTTCGTTTCCGGACAGGATGCGGAAGTACCATCGGTCAAGTCGATCATCGCCGGCGAGCAGTATTCGACGATCTACAAGGACACACGTGAACTGGCCAAGGTGACGTCCGATCTCATCGACAAGGTTCTCAAGGGCGAGGAGCCGGAAGTCAACGACACCAAGACCTATAACAATGGTGTCAAGGTTGTTCCGTCCTACCTGCTGAAGCCAGTCGAAGTCGACAAGACCAACTGGAAAGAAATCCTGATTGGCGGCGGCTATTATACGGAAGACCAGATCAAGTAGGTCTTTGATCAATGACGAACCCTGTGCTTGCCGCACAGGGTTCGTTGCCATGTCGGCTCTCCGGATGATGTTTTCGGTGGCGCAAGGACGCAGAGCCCAATATAAATTGCAGAAGGAAACGACGCCACAGCAGGCGACTTGCTGCAGAAGCGTCGGTGAGGATATCGATGGAAACCATCCTCGAAATGCGCAACATCACCAAAGTTTTTCCTGGGGTGAAAGCGCTCAACAATGTCAATCTCGATGTGCGCAAAGGCGAAATTCATGCTCTGGTGGGCGAGAATGGCGCTGGCAAATCAACCCTGATGAAGGTGCTGAGCGGTGTCTATCCGCATGGCAGCTACGAAGGTGAAATTGTTTACAATGGCCAAGAGCAGCACTTCCGCGGGATCAGCGATAGTGAAAAGCAGGGCATCATCATCATTCACCAGGAGCTGGCGCTGGTTCCACTCCTGTCGATCGCCGAGAACATCTTCCTTGGCAACGAACCGGCCAAATTCGGTATCATCGATTGGCATGTTGCGGAAAACCGGACGCGCGAACTCCTCGCCAAGGTTGGTCTGAAGGAAGATCCGCTGACATTGATTACCAATCTCGGCGTCGGCAAGCAGCAGCTGGTGGAGATTGCCAAGGCGCTGTCGAAAGATGTCGAGTTGCTCATCCTCGACGAGCCGACGGCCAGCCTCAACGAGAATGACAGCGACGCATTGCTGGCGCTGCTGCTGGAGTTCAAGGCGCAGGGTATTTCCTCCATCCTGATTTCACACAAGCTGAACGAAGTCGGCAAGGTTGCCGATCGCATCACGGTGCTGCGTGACGGCGCGACCATCGAGACTCTCGACAAGCAGGATATCTCCGAAGACCGGATCGTTACGTCGATGGTCGGGCGCCAGCTGGCGGACCGCTTTCCGCAGCGCGAACCCGATATTGGCGAGGTGGTGTTCGAGGTGAAGAACTGGGTCGTTCATCACCATATCCATAGCGAGCGCACCGTCATCAATGGTATCAATCTCAATGTGCGGAAGGGCGAGGTCGTCGGCATTGCCGGGCTGATGGGCGCTGGCCGCACCGAATTCGCCATGAGCGTGTTCGGCAAGGCCTATGGGCGGAACATCAGTGGCGAGGTCTTCATCAAGGGTGAACCGGTCGATGTATCGACCATCGGCAAGGCGATTGACCATGGGATTGCCTACGTTACCGAAGATCGCAAGACCTACGGCCTCAATCTGATCGACCATATCAAGCACAACACCACGATCGCCAATCTGGACGGCGTTTCACATAGCGGTGTGATCGATGACATGGCCGAACTGAAAGTAGCGAATGAATATCGCCGCAAGACCAATATCCGTTCATCGAGCATTTACCAGAAGACCGGCAACCTTTCTGGCGGCAACCAGCAGAAAGTCGTCCTGTCGAAATGGCTGTTCGCCAACCCGGACCTTTTGATTCTTGACGAACCCACGCGCGGCATCGATGTCGGCGCGAAATATGAAATCTATACGATCATCAACCAACTGGTAAGCGAAGGCAAAAGCGTGCTGATGATCTCGTCGGAAATGCCAGAGCTGCTCGGCGTCTGCGACCGGATCTACGTGATGAACCAGGGCAGGCTCGTCGGCGAAATGCCGGCTAGCGAAGCCAGCCAGGAAAAAATCATGCGCGCCATTATCCGTGCCGAAGGGAAAGCATCATGACCATTGAAACTGCAGCAACGCAGGGGAAAAAAGACCTCGCGACGAACGGCTCCGCGCTGAAAGGCAACTACCGGGAATATGGCCTGGTGCTCGCCTTGATCCTCATCATGCTCTTCTTCCAGTACACGACCAGTGGTGTTCTCTTCAAGCCGGTAAACCTGACCAACCTCGTGCTGCAGAACAGCTATATCATCATCATGGCGCTCGGCATGCTGCTGGTGATCGTGGCCGGACACATCGATCTTTCGGTGGGCTCGGTATCGGGATTTATCGGCGGCCTTGCTGCGGTGATGATGGTCCGCTGGCAAATCCACTACATTCCTGCGACGATCCTCTGTCTGATCATGGGCGGTGCAATTGGAGCCGCGCAGGGCTACTGGATTGCCTATCACAAGATCCCATCCTTCATTGTCACGCTCGCCGGCATGCTGGTCTTCCGCGGCCTCGCCCTCTGGCTGCTGGGCGGCCAATCCGTTGGCCCGTTCCCGCCGCAGTTCCAGCTCCTTAGTTCCGGTTTCATTCCCGACTTTTTCGGCTATCCCGGCTTCAACGTCACCTCCATGCTTGTCGGCATTATTCTTGTGGTGCTGATGATCTATTTCAGTGTCCGCGGACGGGCCAAGCGCGAGAAGCATGGCTATCAGGGCGAACCCTTCACGCTCTTCGTTGCCAAGAACCTGATCATTGCCGGGATCGTGCTGTTTCTCACCTATCTGCTTTCTTCCTATAAGGGGTTGCCAAACGTCCTGATCGTCATGTCCCTCTTGATTGCGCTCTTCGTCTTCGTGACCAAGCGCATGACCGTCGGCCGCCGCATCTACGCCATGGGCGGCAATGAAAAGGCGGCAAAGCTTTCCGGTATCAAGACCGAACGGCTGACGTTCCTGACCTTCGTCAACATGGGTGTACTCGCCGCTCTCGCTGGGCTGATCTTCGCGGCGCGTCTCAACACGGCGACGCCAAAGGCGGGCCTTGGCTTCGAGCTCGACGTGATTGCTGCGGTGTTCATCGGCGGCGCTTCGGCCATGGGTGGTGTCGGTCAGGTCATGGGCGCGGTGATCGGCGCCTTCATCATGGGCGTCATGAACAATGGCATGTCGATCATGGGCGTCAATATCGACTGGCAGCAGGTGATCAAGGGTCTCGTTCTGCTCGCTGCAGTTATCTTCGACGTCTACAACAAGAACAAGGCTTGAAGCCCGTTTGGTGAAGTCTGCTAACAGAGGACGTTGGTGCGTGGTTCGACAAGCTCACCATGAGGAACGTCATGGCTCAAAAGCCTCAACAGCCAATGTTGGGGCTTTTAGCTCACTGTAAATTCAAGTTTCCTCATGGTGAGCTTGTCGAACCACGCACCATTTTTTGTCGCATAGTGCACGATGATGCAATGGACTGTTACACGCATCCCGTTCACGGCATAGATGGTGAGGGATCATGAAAACATTCTGTGCGGACGAGCAAAAGCGCCATAATCCGAAGGGCTTTCTGTCGAGCGGCGCGCCGCGGCCCAATCCGGAAAAGCCGGAGCGGATCGAGCGGCTTCTAGCGGGTGCCCGGGCGGCGGGGAGTTCCATCCATCGCCCCGCCAATCACGGGCTCGGCCCGATTGCCGCCGTTCACACGCCCGAATATCTGGAGTTCCTGCAGACTGTCCACGGGCGCTGGCAACTGATCCCCGGGGCCTCGGAAGAAGTGGTTCCCAATATCCATCCAATCAACCGCACGGGCAGCTATCCGGCTTCCGCCGTAGGACAGGCGGGTTATCACATGGCCGATACCGCATGCCCAATTTCGGCGGAGACCTGGGAGAGCGCCTGCTGGAGCGCCTGGGCCGCGGTCGAAGCGGCCGAAGTGGTCATGTCCGGCGAGCCGGCCGCCTACGCGCTGTGCCGGCCGCCGGGGCATCACGCCTTTGCCGATGTCGCCGGCGGCTTTTGCTTCATCAACAATTCGGCGGTCGCAGCGCAAAGACTGCGGAAGAGTGCCGCCCGCGTCGCAATCCTCGACGTCGATCTGCATCATGGCAATGGCACGCAAGGCATCTTCTATGCACGCTCCGATGTGCTGACCGTTTCGATCCACGCCGACCCGGTGCGATTTTATCCATTCTTCTGGGGCTATGCCGACGAGCGCGGCGAGGGCGCGGGTCTCGGCTACAATCACAATCTGCCGCTAGTGCGCAAATCCGGCGACGAGGTGCTCCTGGAAGCACTTGCTGCCGCAAGAAGCCGCATTGAAGCTTTCGCGCCAGAAGCGCTGGTCGTGGCACTGGGGCTCGATGCTTTCGAGGGCGACCCGTTTGGCGAACTCTCCGTTTCTACGCCAGGTTTTGCCCGCATTGCCGAAGCCATCGCGAAATTGCGCCTGCCAACGGTTATCGTGCAGGAGGGCGGCTATCTTTGCGACGAGCTCGGCGACAACCTGACCTCGTTCCTCAATGGTTTTGGCAGTGTGGCCTGATTTTCTTTTTTGCTGACAAAAGGTCTGTTGGCGTAGAAAACCCCCGGAAAACGGGCGCCCTAACGCCTCATCCTTAAGGTTTATCCCCAGGTTGGGTTGTTAGATTTGGGAAGTTTGGAATTTTTGTGATTTGGTGTGTTGACAGGTTTGTTAGGTGGGGTCTATATACCGGCACAACGAGGGCGGGGCGCCGCTGGCGGTTGCCGAATGCGCCCTATAGTTTGGTTGACT
>NZ_JACHXN010000037.1 GCF_014192095.1 Phyllobacterium trifolii | reverse complement strand
TCAAAGAGCGGGGTAAGTTCAAGAAAGCGTCGCGTTGTCTTTTCGGAACAGAAACCCATGACCCGCTCAACGCCTGCGCGGTTGTACCAACTCCTATCGAAGATCACGATCTCGCCCGCCGCCGGAAAATGTTGAATGTAGCGCTGCATGAAGATCTGGGATTTCTCCCGGTCGCTTGGCGAAGGAAGCGCAATGACGCGGAACACGCGCGGGCTTACCCGCTCCGTGATCCGTTTGATCATGCCGCCTTTTCCGGCCGCATCACGGCCCTCGAACAGGATGATGACGCGTGATCCGGATTTCTTCACCCACGCCTGTAAATGCGCGAGCTCGATCTGAAGCTTTTTCATTTGCTTGTTGTAGCGGTCCTTGCCGAGCTTCTTGTGCTCGACATGCTCCTCTTCCCGCAATGTCTCACTGTGTTTGTTCATCACATTATCCTCCAGGCGTCTGGGATTTGGGTTCTTATCGCGGCCGATATATCACTCGATAGCCAATTGGCTCGATATCCCCTCAGGCTCCTTTGGCTTGCGGCGACTATCATTATCAGTGCTCCAGGAAACGCTGCTGCATCCGACTGCTCATTCGCAGCAAGACCGCGTCAAAACCATTTCAACCAGAAAAGTGTAGTCTGCACTGCCGGGGAGAACCCGTAACATCGTGTAATATACATAGAGTGCACGAAGGTACGTTTGGCTGCGCGGGCTCGCACGGCCAAGTGGGTCACTCGTCGGGGATGGAAAGCCCCGCTTTCTTGAACCCGTCGAGCAAATGCAACTGATCCTCGCGGCGAATGATCCGGACGGCGACTTCATGGCGAATATTGTCGACGAAGGTGGGTGCGTGGACTGCGAGCCATTGCCGTTCGCTGCGAGCCTCCTCGGTTTTGCCGAGCTGCCCGAGAATTGCCGTCAGTATGAGGTGATAAATCGGGTTGGCGCGAACGTCCGCCAGTCTCGCCCATCTCTCGGCAGTTATGTAGTCCTTGTCGATATAAGCGCAGACTGCAAGCGCAGACTCGAAATACCCCGATGGCTGCGGATTGCGGGACACAGCCGAAGCGACCAGTTTGCATCCGGGCTTCCATTGCCCTGACAAGGCAAGCCTGAATCCATACTCACCCGCCAGCTCGGTGTCATTGGGGTTGATCGAATAAGCTCGTGCGCCGACGTCCAATGCCGCTGTAATTTCGCCGCGGAAATAATGACTGAGCATTTCGGCCTGCAGCGCTCGAACGTTTTGGGGATCCAGTTCCACAGCCCGCCTTGCCGCGTCGGTTGCAACGTCAAGCGAAGGGATCGTCGAATTCAAACGGTATCGAAAACGAAGTTCGTCGAGATAGGTCAATGAAAGCAGGGCCCATGCTGTCGCATAGTTGGGGAAACGTTGGACTGCCCGCTGCAGGCAACTCTGAACGGTCGCATGTGTTGCGGGGTTGAGGTTCGAGCGATAGCGGTAGTATGCCAGCGTACATTTATATGCCTCCAGGTCATCAGGCGGCGACTGTGCAAGATCGGCAGCATCGGTCTGGAAAATTATCCCGTAGGGTTGGGCCAGGGCTGTCGCCACTGCTTGTGCTATGTCGGCCTCGAGTTGAAGCAGGCTTTGGACTTGGACGATGCTGTCGTAGTTATTTGTCCAGACCACTGATCCACTGTTTCGATCGAGGAGCCGCGCGTTCAGCCGGAGCTTGTCGCCGTGAAGGCGGACGCGCCCTTCCAGGGCAAAGAGCGCTTCGGAATCACCTGCGGCCAACATGATACCCGTGCCGGCAACCACCACGATCTCCTTGAATTTTGCCAGCTGACCGATGACTTCGTCCGTCAGACCTTGGGCTATGACCGCCGAATCGGGAGTGCCCGAAAGGTCCTCGAAGGGTTCGATCACCAACTTCGGAACGCCGGGGCCGGCCGCCTGCCTGTCCGTGATGCCGAAACCGTCTCCAAAGCGGAACATGCCTCCAGCGTAGAGGGCTAGACCCATCAATGCGGCTACAACGAGGATAAGCCCCACCCAGGGTGGTGCGCGCCCCCAAGTGGCCGTGAGTTGTTTCGAGTACGTTGCGGCAAGCCTGTGGGCAGAAGGAGGCGTCTCAGTTCGGCGCGAAAAGACCGGGACATAGCCGCCTTTGGGCATGGTCACGACGATGGGGTCGTTCTGGCCCGCAACAAGATAGTAGTGCTCCAGTCCCCGCCGGATCAGACCGGCCTGGATTCGGACCACCGGATCAATCTGGGGGTCAAAAGAACAGCTTCTGCCGTAAACCTCGACCGCGATCGAATAGGCCTTTATCCGGTTTGCGCGACCGCCAACGGTTTCGCCGACAACGTAGGCGAAGAATTGCCGGGCACGCTCGGGCACGTCAAATTCACTGCTCGACCGGATACGGTCAAGTTGCTCAAGGATATCGGCATGGGTGGGTACCGATGCCCCGTCTTGAACAACGTCCTCCACGTCGTTCTCCCCCGAATACTGCAACCCCGGCACACTCACCAGTTGCTGTATTCTACAGTATTCTACGTCCTTTTTTGACGAAAGCGCAATATACTACCGAGGGACAAAGGGCTTGGTTGCCCAATCACAGAACCAGGCCGAAGGAAAGACAATGAACGCGCGGACTGGAGGTGCCTTCGATCAAGAAATTGGCTGCGGTTTTGCGCCGATACGCGGAAAGCTCGTTACGAATTCAACACCTTTACGTCAGCGACGAAACCTTTCGCGAATTGTGCAGTGATCTTGCAGCTGCGGAGCGAGCGATCAAAACCGTGGAGAATCTGCCGGATCCAATCCGCAGTGAACGACGCGCCGAATTTGCGGAGATGGCAAATTACCTTGCCAGCGAGATTGAAGGGGCGATTTCGAGGCAAAGTGCCGTATCTTTTCGGCGTTGGGGCACTTCTCCAGCGAGATCTTTGCTTTGCATTAGTTCGCCATTGCAACGAGGAGGAGGCAGATGAAAGTGGAGATTGAGCGGAAATATCTTGTCTCCGATGACGGTTGGAGGGAGCATGCGACCATCCGATCCGTTTTTCGTCAGGCCTATATGACGGTCGCCGGAGACAGGACGGTGCGCGTTAGGACCATCGACGATAGGCGCGCCACGCTGACCGTCAAAGTCCGCACGGGTCCGATGCAGCGAGACGAATTTGAGTACGACCTTCCATATTGCGAAGCTCTCAAACTAATAAGGCACCGAATTGGAGTCGTCGTTGAAAAGACCCGCTATGATGTAGCTTACGGCGGACATGTTTGGGAAATTGACGTCTACGAGGGTGCACATCGTGGCCTCATTGTTGCAGAGATCGAGTTAAGGGACGCCAGCGACGAGTTTCCACTGCCCGTTTGGCTGGGGCGGGAAATCACCGGAGAGCAAATGTACTCGAACCAGATATTGGCGTTGGACGGAGAGCGTGGGTAGCGGCTTTGACCGCCCCCAATTTGGGAGCGATTGCCGACTGTCACTGCGTGGTAATGCTCCGGATACGCCACCACTTACTTCTGAGCGGCCTGACATTCTCGCAGTGCCTTGAATGCATTGTCGGTGCCGGTGAGGTCGACCACAACGGTCCTGCGTCCCTTCGAGGTGATCGTCAGCGCTTTTTTCTTGGCAAGATCATAGATGAAATCGAGATTGTTGAAGGGAACGAATGCGCCTTCGTATCCCTCCATTCCCTGTCCCTTGGCCACACCCGTGTACTTCTCGCCATCGACGTCGAACACGACGGAGATCTTTTCGCCGGCGGTGATCTTTGTCGGTTTCTTGGAATAGAGCGCCAGGTAGCCACGCGGGGCCGCCGTCGCATCGATGCCTATCTGCACCTGTGTTTCGCCGTCGGCATTGTCCCGCATGATCATGCAGCCAGGACCTGTGCTACTTTTTACATATATGTCCCAACCGGCCGCCGAGCCATATTTTGTCACGGTCTCTGCGGCTGTACAAGGAACGGTGAGTGCTGCAACTGCCAAGGCAGTCCGAGCGAATAAATGCATGGTTTCCTCCTATTGAATGACAAACGACGCCAAGAAGACAATTGCGTCAAGAACGCCAACATGTTTCAAGTTGCGCGGTGCTTGTCGTGCCGTTGGCTTAACAGTTATATACCCCAGCCGCGCATCGCCTCACCGTGCGCCGAGCAGCGCCTGCGACGCTGACGGGCGTGAGCGGCCGACCAACTCTCGCCTCTGCGGTAGCCACAAAACTGGCCACCCCCGGGATTGAAAGTTCCGTTCCGGCTTCCAGGCCGAACAGCCCGACGGTGGCGGTGAGCACAAAGATTTTCAGTTTCCTTGGAATGTTCATTTTGTGCCTCCTACGGCGAATTGATCCGGAAGCTCGTCGATATCGACGAGTTTCCTCGGGTCGTCCACTTGCTTGGCATCCGTCGCGTTCTTGAAGCTGAAGTCCTGCGCAACGACATCCGTTCCGGTCTTCCAGTCGCTGATCTGGATACTGTACTGCGGTCCTTGGTCAACTTGCGTGGAAGTGATGACGTATCGACAAGGATAGGGGTGCTCGCCCTGGGCAATCCATATCTGCCAGTCGACTTCCTTGGCCCTGAACGCCAGATGGTCGCATTCGGTGCCGCCGATCACGCCGCTGCCTAGATCCTTCACGTCGACCACGTCACGCATCAATTCGTCGTAGACATTGGTGAGCAGGAGATCAGCGCCGGGGACGGGCCTCTGGTATTTGTTTCGCAATTCGTCGATGAGATGGTCGACCGTGCCGGGTACCTCGGCCTGTGCGTACATATTGTCCTCCTTGGCCAGCAGCGTCAGGGTCTTGCCATCGAACGTCGTCTCGACATTGGCAAAACCTCCGGAACGCGTGGCGCGAAACTTGTCGGGGCGGCCTATTTCGACTTTGCCCGAGCTTGCCAGAAGCAGCTTCTGGTGGTCCTTGGTGACGACCTCGAAATTGGTGTCGTAGGCGAATGAAATGGCCTTTTGCCCCGCCATGTAGTCGGACATCGACTTGAGAATCGTCTTGGCTTCGGCTTCGCCGGCCGAAGCGCCCGGGAATGTACCGGCCGCGAGGATCATCGTCAGCGCCGCCGATGCAAGGACGGTGACAGTGGATTGCATGGACCTCCAAGCTTTGGTCGTCATCGTATTATCTCCCGTGATTGTCTGTCCGTCGAATATCCACCCGA
Source organism: Phyllobacterium trifolii (assembly GCF_014192095.1). Taxonomy (GTDB): domain Bacteria; phylum Pseudomonadota; class Alphaproteobacteria; order Rhizobiales; family Rhizobiaceae; genus Phyllobacterium; species Phyllobacterium trifolii. The sequence goes on along the minus strand of NZ_JACHXN010000037.1, from coordinate 25,522 downwards.
TCCTCATTCACTTGGATACGCATCGATCAGAACGACGCGATCGCCAAGCCTTGGTTCACACTACGCGCTGTGGAACGGAAAAACCTGTAACATCGGGTATGTTACAGGTGACACTACATAACTTGCAGCGACGTTCGCGGTGACAGCCCGCGTCCGCTATGGAGCTTAGTCGCTATCGTCACGGTCCATCATAGATCGAAGGATCTACCACCGGCCGCGGGAAGATACAGTCCCCATGAGGGCCCACTCGCGTACGACACGTGCTTCCTGACTTCCAATATCGACCAGTGTTAGTGGCCGCCGAGTACGAGCGTCTGGACCGGCAGCATTATCGCCTGCATCCGAAGGATCATCGCATGCACGATCGCAACCGTGTCCACGACGTGGAGGAAAATCCAGCGCGACGTGCCGATATCCTGCGCGGCGAGCGCGTCGTGGTTGTTGGTGTAGGCGTTGGCGATGCAGCTGCTGCCTGGTGGCAACCCGTCCAGCTGACCCGGGAAAAGAGGTTCGAGGAAGACGGTGAGCGATCCTCCTTGCACAATCTGCCCCACATCGAGCAGCTGGTCCGTTGGCCGCAGTTGCCCCGCCGCAATGACGTCCTGGACTTCGGTCACGACCATCGGAATGATGGTGAATGGCATCCCAATACACGTGGCCTCCGCAATCATGCCTTTTTTTATCACCTGCGCCTCGATCTGGCCGAAGCCGGCAACCAGCCTTGCCCGTCCGGCTCCTTCGGGGACAAGGATACCTGCGGGGCGTATCATTGTGTTGACGACATCGCCGCGTCGGAGCGTGAACTGTTGGACGGTTCCCGCGACGCCGGCGCGAACGAGGGTTTTGTCTAGTTCGACCTGTGCCTGTTTGAGAGCGGCTTCCGCACTCGCCTTCTGGGCGGGAAGTAGGGAAGAAAGCTTTGTCTCGATGGTCCGTTTGTTGGCGACGGCGGCGTCGAGCGTACCCTTCCTGCCGTCGGCGGTGATCTGCAACCGCTCCACCTCCCGAACCGAGACGTCCGCATTGCGCCGCAAGAGCTCCTGCCTGGTTGCGAGTTCGTCGAGCGCCTGCTGGTACGCGCCTTGCGCCTGTTGGATAAGCCCGTCCGCTGCGGCCAGCTCGGTTTGTGCCACGGCGGTCTCGGCAACCGTTTCGTCGATTTGGCGCTGGGCCGTTTCGTGCGCCGCCTCCTGTTCCGAACTGTCGAGCCTGAAGAGAGGGTCGCCTGTACGGACCTTGGAATTCACGCCGACGAACACTTCGGCAACACGACCGACAGTCTCGGGCAGAATGGTCACGGTGCGGAATATCGCGGTCACGTTCTTGGTCGAGGGGTGGTAGTAAAACACCAGCGTGATCAACGAGACCGTCAGCAGGAGGCACGCGGTGATGCCCCAGCGCAATTCATACCATACCGTGAAAAGAGTGATCTCGCGTCCTATCCGCTTCCCCTGGGCGTAGCGGCGATAGAGATAATCCGGGAAGACCGTGAGCAGGGAACAGAGAAGAAGCTCGAACATCGATCAGATGCCCCCACCGACAGTATCCGGCTTAGGTTTCGGCACCAGCGTGACGACCACCGGATCCTCAACCGCAGGGGTCCGTCCCGACAGCCTTTCAAGCGACTGGGCCATCGAACTCATCGGCGTGGCGAAATCAGGCAGATCGATAAATGCGAGCAACAGGCCGGCAATCCAGAAGATGTGGTTGTGCGTGAAGAGGGAAATCAGCGCCAGAACGGCCACGATCTCCATTTGCACTTTTTTGGTCCGATGCGCCATTCGTTCCGGCAGGGCATGGACTTGGAAGTAAAAATTGCCGATCATGAGAACGGCGGCCAAAAGGAACACGGCGACGACGGTGAACAACCAATCGCTTTCGCCTGGTCCCGTGACGAAGCCCGGAAGATGTTCGATCGCTGCCGGATGCAGTGTATCGGCCATGTTCTCATCCCTTCGATATTGTCGCTGGCGCTCATTAATCGTCAGCGACAGCATGTCTGGCTAACATCGATGACCAGCAGGCCCTGTCAGCGTTGTGGAAAAACCTACTGCTTCATCGATATAATCACTTGCACGTCAGGGGCTCGAAGTCATGTAAACTACTGTATTTTACGCGGCTGGGGACGTAAGCAGTGTCTTTTGGCAGACGGTCCGGATGTCTACCGGAGCGTTTTTGGCCAGCGCTTGTGGAATGGAATGATTTTGGCCGTATCGAGAGCGCTTGCGATCTCCCTCGCCAGGTCATCCACCAATGCCAGGTATTCGGCGCTGCGTTCATCGTGTTCAGGGTCCGTCGACTGCTCCCAGTACAGCTGTGCTGCCTGTGCATCATGGAAGTCCGTGCAAAGATCGCGAAACTCTTCGTCCCGGCCGGCTCGCTCCTCAATCGCCTGACTTCGGAGTGGAAACCGCCGCTTGGCTGCCATCAGGCGAACGTCCATCGAATAGGGCTCCTTTCCTCAAGCAGGAGGCGACACATCAACTATCGCAGATCAACGCATATTTGGGGGGTATCTTACGGTAGCATACAGTCGACGAACCGGCCGGTGCGCTTAAATCGGAAACTAAGCCCGCGCCAAATCCGGGTAGTTCGCATGTCTCGACAAAACGCCACCTACGACCTTCCAGCCACGTAGCCAGCTGGACCCGGAATACATGTAGCATACCGGATGTTACGGGAATTCCGGCAGGCCAGCGCCTATTGTCTTTTTGCCAGCCCAAATGAGCCTGGACGGCGGAGGGCCGCGAGTGGGGCATGGTGGTGGCCTGAGGATTGCCAGCCGCGGAGGCGGCGTCGGGGGCGGGCTCGGTAGTGGTCGAGGCAGATGATCGTCCTCCAGCCAATCGGAATTTCCTGTTTAAGGGGATCGTAAGATGTATGGCACAATCTTGATATCAATGATGAGCGCTGCCGTATTTTCGCTTCTGCCGCCAATACACTCCTTGGGGGCGATGCGCATTGGAAAGGTCCCGTGAAATACTTCTTGGCGTGATATAAGAGGAAGACAACGCGGCAGCTGATGGTTTTGCAGTTGGGAGGTGTCGCTTCAATCCGCGACCTTTGGTGAACGTGCACTAACGAGACAAAAAAGGGGGTTCTATGAATACGAAACGTCTTCTAATTGGCACCGCCGCAGTTTTTGCTTTGGCAACTGGAGCTTTCGCTGCAGACGCGGTCGTGGTCGCTGAGCCGGATCCCGTCGAATATGTCCGTGTTTGCGATGCCTACGGCGCGGGCTTCTTCTATATTCCCGGCACGGAAACCTGCCTGAAATTCGGCGGCTATCTGCGTTTTGAAGTGGCCGGCGGCGACAATGTCTATACCGGCGGTCATGTCGGCGGTGAGAACGACACATGGTACTCCCGCACGCGTGCCGAGCTGCGTTTCGATGCGCGCTCCGAGACCGAACTCGGCACTTTGCGGTCCTACATCGACGGCCGGTTCCAATACACGAACGGCGACGATGCCGGCGGCATCCTTCATCAGGCCTTCATCGAGCTCGGCGGTTTCCAGATCGGCGTCAATGACGTCATCTTTGGTTCTTGGCTGAATTATGCCGGCAACATCATCAGGGACGACGTCATCCAGTACGGTGCGGACAGCATGTCCACCAACGCAATCAGTTATACATATAAGGCGGGCAACGGATTTTCTGCCATCGTTGCCGCCGAGCAAGGTTCGGAGACGAACGGTTACGACTATGTCATCGAAGATTATATGCCCCACGTTCTCGCCGGCGTGAAATATGAACAGTCTTGGGGAACGGTCGCCGGCGTCATCGGCTACGACTCGGTGCAGGAAGACATCGGGGTCAAAGCGCGGTTGGACGTCAAGTTTACCGACACGCTGTCCGCCTGGATAATGGGCGGCTATCAATCCGACTACGACGAGGACTCGTTCATCACCAATCAAAATCGCAACTGGTACGGGCCATGGGAAGGCGACTGGGCCGCGTGGGGCGGGTTTGCCGCCAAGGTTGCCGACAAGACGACGATCAATGCTCAGGCCGCCTATGAAGAACAAGGGACCTGGGCGCTTGCCCTCAACGTCAATTACGAGCTTGTTCCCGGTTTCGTAATCAGACCGGAAATCAACTACACCAAGTTTGGCGGCGGACGCAAGGAGGAAGCCCTCCTCGAAAGCGGAGAGGACGACGCGGTCGGGGGTATCGTCCGCTTCCAACGCAACTTCTAGGCCAGGACGGGCGAACTTTGCGAGCGGGCCCGCTCGGCCTGCCTTAAAAAGCGAACGACATGTCGCCCCGTCGATGTCCCTGTGCGGGCGCGCGAATTCGCGCCTCGAACTCCTCCTGGACACGGGAAAAATTGCGGGCCGGTTGCCAGGGCCGCACGCGCACCCGATGGAGCGCGCGATATCGTTGTCGAGGGGCTCGCCGGCCCTAGTTCCGGAACCTGGGCCATATTGACACCCCAAGGCGAGCGCGCCAATTGGCAGTATAGTACTGTGTATCATACGCCCCTCAGGTTGCTGGAGAGCTTTTCGAAGGCAGTGCGTGGTTGCCGGCGGTTGCACACGCCGATCGGCGCGGCGGGACCGAAAGGGTCGGTGTCCTCCACTTGCAGGACAAAAGGTGCCGCGGCCGGACCCTCAGGGGTTAGTGGCTGATATCATTGTCAATTTCACCGTTTTGCGCGCAAACGCGACTTCTTCACGCACCACAATGATCGTTGCAATCGGCACGAACAGGTGGGCGTGAGACCAGCAGGCCTGCACGCCACATAAATATCGGTCGTCCGTTGGGGGTGTTGAATACAGTAACATACTTGCCCATTGCCGCAGGCAGAACCCATGATCGCAATCTGAAGTTCGCAACACGACTGTGCGACACCCCATGAAGGTGTCCGGCTTGATGACGTCGAGAGATCGACACCCGAGGCAAGGAGACAGGTGATGACGACGAAAGCCAAGACATCCGAACACCGGATCGACCATTTCTTCTCAATGCCGGCAGCACGTGCGGATCGCTGGCGTGATATCGTGGGTGCTTCGCGGGCCTGGTCGAGCGGGCGGTCCAACAAGGCCGCGGTTGAAGCGGCTTTTGCGGAGTTGGGGCCCATCGAGGAGTTCCATGCGTTTCCCGGCCCTGAACTGATGGGCGCGCTGCGCGACAAGTTGCAGGGCGACAATGCCGTCGGCTTCACCGAACTGGTGCGGCGTGTCTCTGCCGCCATTGTCACACGCGACTTCAAGTACGACGCAGCCGAGTGGGGTACTGCCGACGAGTTTGCCGACTCGCCCGCCGACGTTCTGCCGCCGACGCTGGGCGGCAGGGAAACAAGGCGTCCCTATTTCGAGATGCTGATGGTCGCACCTGGTGCCACCACGCACGCCGTCTATCAAATCGCGGAAATGCGGAAGCTGCGCCGGCCCGAGGACGCGTTCATTTACGAAATGGTCCCGGTCGAAAGCTTCGAGGATGCAATCTGCGCCGCCATCATAAATCCCTATATTGCCGCCGTGACGATTTTCGAGGGCTTCACCTATACCTCGCGCCACCCGGCTCCCGTGCTGCGGAGTGTTCTGGCCAACCTCGTGCCCGAGGAAGCGAGAAGGGAAGACGCCGACCTATCGCTGCTGTTGGCCAATTCGCTGAAGCGCTTGCGGCCGGAGCTCGACGTCTATTTACTCTCGGATCGCCGGGTGGAGAGCTTGGCCGGCGATCCGCGGGCCGCCTCCATACGTCGGGTGCTGTATGCCATCGAGGAGCCGTTGGAGCTCCATCTATCCGTGCTCGAAGGCATTCAGCGGCGCTTCGAAACCCCTTTTTTCGACAATTTGAAGAAGTACGCCCGGCGGCCAATCAGCACTTTCCATGCGCTGCCGATCGCCCGTGGCAAGTCAGTGTTCAAGTCCGACTGGATCCGCGATATGGGCGAGTTCTACGGCATCAATCTGTTCCTTGCAGAAAGCAGTGCGACAACCGGCGGTCTCGACAGCCTGCTTGAGCCGACGGGCAACATCAAACGTTCACAGGAGATGGCCGCGCGCGCTTTCGGGGCAGACCACGCGTTCTTTGTGACCAACGGAACCAGCACCTCGAACAAAATGGTGCACCAGGCGATTGTGGCCCCGGGTGACATCGTCATCCTCGACCGCAATTGCCACAAGTCCCATCATTACGGATTGGTACTTGCGGGTGGGCAACCCCTCTATGTCGACGCATTTCCGATGACCGAATACTCGATGTACGGCGCAGTGCCTCTCGCCAGCGTAAAAAGGGCGCTTCTGGACCTTAAGGCGGAGGGCAGACTCGATCGGGTCAAGATGGTGGATCTGACCAACTGCACCTTCGACGGCCACATCTACAACACGCGCCGCGTCATGGAGGAGTGCCTCGCCATCAAGCCGGATCTCGTGTTCCTCTGGGATGAGGCGTGGTTCGGTTTTGCGCGTTTTTCGCCCATATTGCGTCCCAGAACCGCGATGGGCGCAGCGTCGGCCATCGGCGCTTGGATACACGATCCCGCTTCGATCAAGGCATACGAGAAGCAACAGGACGAGCTCGGTTCGGACCCTTCGGCCGATAAGTTGCTGGAGACGCGGCTGATCCCCGACCCGCGTAAGGTACGGGTTCGCGTCTATCAGACCCATTCTACGCACAAATCGATGTCGGCGCTGCGTCAAGGCTCCATGGTGCTCGTAAAGGACGTCGACTTCCACACAGTCGAATCGCAGTTCCATGAGGCAGTTTTCACCCATGCCTCGACCAGCCCGAACCAGCAACTGATCGGCAGTCTGGACGTGGCGCGGCGGCAGATGGAGCTGGAAGGCTACGGCCTCGTGTTGAACGCGATCGAGATATCGCTCTCCATTCGGCGCGAGATCAACTCCCATCCCTTGATCTCGAAGTATTTCAAGGTGCTCGGTGCCGATGGCATGGTTCCGGCAGAATACCGCAACAGCGGGTTCGTGGATTTCCTGGCTCCTGGCACGACGTGGGCCGAGCAGGTTCGCAGCATGCACGAAGACGAGTTCTGCCTAGACCCCACCCGGATGACGCTGGTCTGCGGAACGGCAGGTTTCGACGGAACCGAGTTCAAAGCATTGCTCGCCAATACATACGACATCCAACTCAACAAAACGTCGCGCAATTCGGTCCTTTTGCAATCCAACATCAACAATACGCGCAGCGACATCGCGCAGTTGCTCCGCGTCCTGCTGGAGATTTGCAACGCTATCGAGACGCGCCTGGCCCACGGAGGCAGCGGAGAGCAGGACGCTTTTGCAGCCCGCGTGAAGTCTTTGATGACGGATGTTCCGGACCTGCCGAACTTCAGTCACTTCCATGAGGCGTTCCGTCAGGACGCGGGACGGTCTACGCCCGAGGGAGACATGCGCACCGCCTTCTACGGTGCCTACGACGCTGCGGGTTGCGAATACGTGACCCTGCACGGAGAAGAATGCGACCGCCGGCTTCGCGAAGGGCCGGAAATGGTCTCAGCCAATTTCGTCATTCCTTATCCACCCGGCTTTCCGATCATGGTGCCCGGCCAGGTGATCACACAAGAGACCATCGAATTTATGCGCAAGCTCGATGTGAAGGAGATACACGGCTACGAGAAAGCGCGCGGGCTGAAGCTGTTGAGGCCCGATGTCATCTCCGCCAAGTCGAAACGCTAAAGGGGAAAGCGACATGCAAACATTCTTCGAGTTTCTCAATGCCAACCCCTTCATGCTGCTCTTCCTGACCGTAGGGCTCGCGGTTTGGATAGGACGGCAGAGTGTGATGGGCTACGGGCTCGGCATGGTGGCGGCTGCCATAATCGTTGGTTGCGGTCTCGCCGTCGTCGGATCGATTTATGGCGTGAAATTGGAGTTGAACAATTTTACGAAGAGCATGTTTTACTACCTGTTCATGTACGGCGTTGGACTGCGGGTCGGACCGTCGTTCATGAACAGCTTGGGCGGGGACGGGATCAAATTCACCGTATTGGCGTTCGTCAGTTGTATCGTGGGACTGACGATCGTCGTGCTCGGCGCAATTATCTTGGATCTACCGTTGGGAACCGCAGGCGGAATGCTGGCCGGCTCTCAGACCATGTCCGCGGCGATTGGATCGGCCGAACAAGCCGTGACTTCAGGAGCGATGGCTCTGCCGGCCGGCACGACACCCGAGCAGGCGAGCGCGATGATTGCGCTCTCTTACGGCATCACCTACATCTGGGGAACGGTCGGCATCATCTTGATCACCAAGTATCTGCCCAAGTGGTGGGGCGTGGATGCCCGTGCCGCAGCGCGCGCCTACGAGGCGGAGCACGGGGTGGCGAGCGGCGATGCGCCGATGCTGTCCGGGTGGACGACCGGAGGATTGCGCGCCTATCGGCTCGAGAACGCGGCCTGGAAAGGGCGCACAGTGCGTGACCTGCTGCACGAGAATCCGGAATACCGCGTAGTGAACGTGGTGCGGGGCGGTGCACCCCAAGAACTCACGGGAACGCTTGCGCTCCAACTTGGCGACGTCATCGCACTTGGCGGCCGGCGGGAGACGCTCTCCGACAAGATGGGTTTGATCGGACCGGAGGTCGCAGACAAAGTTGCCCTGGACATTCCTCTCGACACTGCGGAGATTCTCGTCACCAACGGCGAAATTGTCAAAAAGACACGCAGCGAGTGGCGAGCTCTGCCGGGGGTCGATCAGCTGCAGGTAACGGGACTGGAGCGAGGCGGAGTGCGGCTGCCCATAGGAAACGACACCAAGCTACAGCGGATGGACGTGGTGACCGTGGTCGGACTGAAGGATGCGGTCACCAAAGTCGGAGCACTGTTCGGACGGGTGATAAGGCCTTCCAGCGCGACCGACCTTCTGACACTTTCGCTCGGCATGATTTTGGGATTGCTGATTGGTGCAATCCAGTTCCCGGCGTTTGGGGCATCGATTGGACTGGGCAATGCCGGCGGCCTGTTGGTCTCGGGCGTGATCGTGTCGTCCCTGGCATCCCGTTTGCGCTTTTTCGGCAATACCCCGTCGGCAGCGCGCAATATCCTGGAGGATCTTGGCCTTGTCGTGTTTGTCGCCATCGTTGGGATCAATGCCGGCAACTCGCTCCTTTCCCAGCTGACGGGGGCGCTCGCGCTCAAGATTTTCCTCGTTGGCTTCGTTGCGTGCTCGGTTCCGCCAGTCATAGTCTGGGCCATCGGGTTCCACGTATTCAAAATGAACCCGGCGATCCTTATGGGCGCTGTAGCTGGCGCGCGCAGCCACAGCGGGCCTTGCCGAGAGGCGGCGGTTGAAATCCAATCGAATGTACCCTGGATCGGGTTCCCCGTCGGATATGCGGTTTCAGGGATCCTGCTCACGGTGTTTGGCTACTTCGCGATGATCTTGTCTTAACAGCCCGCTTCGGAGAATACGGATGCTTTGGCAATGACGTCGTCAAGGCTCCGCCAGCACCGAAGCTGCAAAGCTAAATTCTACGCGCCAATTGAGAGCCAATGAACAATAGCCGTTCCAGCAATCGATCTTTCAAAGGGGAAACATACGTAAATCGCACTGTTGTTCGGCTGAACGTGGGGCGTTTGGGGAGATAAAACGGGGGTGGACAAAAATGGCCTTTCTGGTGCAGGCGCTTCAGAACAATCCTGAACTGGCGATCTTTCTCACGTTGGCGATCGGCTTCCTGATCGGCCGCGTCAAGCTTGGAAGCTTCAGTCTCGGCATAGTGGTGGGGACGCTCCTGGCGGGGGTGCTGATCGGACAGCTCGACATCAAGATCCCGGCGATCGTGAAAACAATTTTCTTCGATCTTTTTCTCTTTACCACTGGTTACAAGGTGGGACCGCAATTCTTTCGCGGACTGAAAAGTGACGCTCTTCCTCAAGTCCTGTTGACCATCGTTTTATGCGTTGCCTGTCTACTCACGGCATTTGGTTTCGCAAAGCTCCTCGGGTACGACGTCGGTACGGCCGCAGGATTGCTTGCCGGAGCATTTTCGGAATCCACGGTGATCGGAACTGCCGGTGAGGCCATTCAGCGGCTGCAGATTCCCACAGCGGAGATAGAGGGTCTGTTGAACAATATTCCGGTCGCCTATGCAGTTACCTACCTTGTCGGAACCGCAAGCCTCGTCTGGTTTCTTCCGACCATCGGACCCAAGCTGATGGGAATCAACCTGCGCGAAGAAGGTGCGAAAGCACAGGCTGCGGTCGCGGGTGCCGCCGAACTGGAGTTCGGCGTCACATCGGGAGCGAAGTACTTCGATATCCGTGCGTATCGCGTTACGAACCCGGATTTCTTTAACAAGTCCGTCGCCCAGCTTGAAGCGCTGCCGCAGAGCGCCCGAGTCTTCATCACCCGGATCCGCCAAGGCGGCGAGATCGTCGAAGCCTTGCCCGGGTCGGTCATTCACAAAGACGATGTGGTGGCTGTGCTCGCCCGGCAGGAAATGCACGTGAAGAGCGGGGCGGTCGTTGGTCCGGAGGTGGATGACAAGTCGCTGCTCGACATCCCTATTGAAGTACTGGATGTAGTGGTTACGCGGCGGCGTCTGATTGGAAAGGCGCTCGCAGAACTCGTACAACTTGAGTTCGCTCGAGGGGTCTTTCTGCGAAGGCTTATGCGGGCCGGGGTCGAGATGCCTATCGAGGCCGGTACCCGGATCGATGGGGGCGATGTGTTGCGTCTGATCGGCACCAAGCCGGAGGTGGAGAAGGCGGCAAAGGAGCTGGGTTATGCCGACCGTCAAACGACCGCGACTGACATGGTGTTTGTCGGGACGGGCATCGTGCTCGGCGGTCTCGTTGGCCTACTCTCTGTTACAATTGGAAGCATCCCGCTGACGCTGACCGCCAGCGGAGGCGCTCTCGTCATGGGTCTGGTCTTCGGCTGGCTTCGGTCGGTATACCCTTTCTTCGGTCGAATCCCGGAACCCGCAATATGGATTTTCGATACCGTCGGGCTCTGCATCTTTATCGGCGTCGTCGGCCTGAATGCCGGCCCCAGCTTCATTTCCGGTCTTCGGGAAACAGGGATCAGCCTCGTGGCCGTGGGTCTGGTGTCCGCCTTGCTGCCCCATACGATCGGGATATTGTTCGGCCGCTATGTCTTGAAAATGAACCCTCTCGTGGTTCTCGGAGCCTGCGCCGGGGCTGGGACGATAACGGCCGCCCTTCGAGCGATACAAGACGAGGCCCGCAGCAATGTTCCCGCACTGGGTTATACCGTTCCATATGCAGTCGGGAATATTCTGCTCACGGCCTGGGGACCAGTGATCGTCGCATTGATGACAATAGGAAAATGAACTACTCCCTCGATATTGAACGCTGCCGGGCCTCCACGCGAGTGTCTCAATATCTGTCAGATACCCGAACCTATTGTCGCATACGTTTTCAGCGCGTGCATTGTTGAAAGATCTGCGCAAGGATTGAGGTGTGGACAACAAAAGTTTTGGAAACGAGCACTCCAACTTGAGAATGCGGCCCCGGTTAGGAAACTCGGGCGCATATGCAGTGCTTTTGACTGCTCAGACGGTCGCGGCTATGTACTTGTTTTGGGTAGTTTACCCAATTTTCAGCCGCTTGTTGACCCACGTTGGCGAATATCAGGAGTTACGCATTTCAAGTCAGATCGCCATTCTAGGCGGCGTCACCCTTCTTCATTGCAGTTACTGGACGCGGTTGAAGTGGGTATCGGTCACGCCGCCGTTCCACAGCATCTTTCTTTCGCATCTCTGCTCTTTTGTGGGCCGTGTAAGCTTCCTTTTCAGCGGAGCTCTTTTCTCCGCTATCTTCTTCAGACACCTTCCCCAGCTGGACTTCTTGCCGCCGTTTGGTCAGACGCTCGTGAAGATCTTGTGCGTAGCTGGGATCCTGTTCAGTTTTTTCTGCTACTCCCTCGAACTTGAACGGCTCGGAAAAGCCATCGGGGAGCCGCCTCAAAAAGCTGAACACTAGGGTAACTGGCGTGATTGGCTGGCGAAGTAAGGCAGGGGTCGGAAAATCTTCAGTCGGAGCTTCGACTGGGAACTATTGAAGTTCTGCATACAGCCAATATGGAAAGGCAACCGTTTGATTATTATCAGAGGGTCTGATGTTCAAGGGTCGCCAGGTGATCAATCTGCGGTCCAGCTCTGCGGTGAAAGGCGAAGAAATGGTCCAACCGCATCAGGATATTGCCCGAGTGACTCTCGCGGTGCTTTTCATAGGCGGCCTGCTGGTCAGCAGCGCATGGATAATGCTTCCGTTCCTCCCCGCCATCATCTGGGCCCTGACCTTGGTCATTGCCACTTGGCCATTGATGATTTGGGTTGAACGCCGTGCCGGCAATCGGCGCGGTGTTGCCGTCATGGTGATGACAATCGTTCTGTTGCTGGTGTTGATTGTGCCATTGTGGCTTGCCATCACCATGATCGTCGACAACCTCGACGCCATCAAAGGCTTCATCCAACGCGCCCTCACGTTGAGGCTGCCTCCCGCTCCGGAATGGTTGGATCGCGTGCCACTTGTCGGGGCACGCGTGAGTGAAGCTTGGAGTAAACTGGCAGCCGCCAGTGTGCACGATCTGGCACACACGCTTGATCCCTATGCCAAGGCCGCCGCTCAATGGTTCGTATCAGCAGCAGGGAGCCTGGGCGGCATGTTCCTTCACTTTCTACTGACGACCGCAATAGCCGCGGTGATGTACGCACGTGGCGAACAAGGAGCCGCTATGGCAATTCGGTTCGGTCATCGTCTAGCTGGTGATCGGGGTGAGATGGTCGTGCGCTTGGCCGGACAAGCCATTCGTGGCGTGGCCCTCGGCGTGGTGGTTACCGCCGTTGCGCAAAGTGCGTTGGGCGGTATTGGGCTGCTTGTTGTCGGGATGCCATTTGCTTCGGTGCTGACCGCAGTTATGTTTATTTTGTGCCTGATACAGATTGGTCCCGGGTTGGTATTGGTTCCGGCGGTCATTTGGATGTACTACTCAGGCGATACGATATGGGCAACGGTACTTCTGGCTTTCACCGTTGTCACCGCAACGATGGACGGCTTTCTCCGCCCCTATCTAATCCGCAAGGGTGCAGACTTGCCGTTATTGCTCATCTTTGCGGGCGTGATCGGCGGTTTGGTGGCCTTTGGGATCTTGGGAATTTTTGTCGGACCAACGCTTCTGGCGACCACCTATACGCTATTGCAAGCATGGATGGCGGACCCCGATGAAGAACGGGTGTCGTCCACAAACGTTTCAAGAGAGCCTTGATGAAAGTAGTCGGGGTCGCCAACGGGACGAAAAGCGAGACCGTTTCCGAGCGGGAATCCCGCACTGAACTGTGTCGGCTCTTGTCCGATCCGCATTTTCGTTTGACTAAGCGGAACAGAAATTTCCTCACGTTCGTTGCGACAGAAATGTTTGAGGGCCGCTCTGCTACGGTGAAGGCCTATACGATCGCCGTCGATGTTTTTGGACGTCCGGAAAATTTTGATCCGATCGCCGATCCAATTGTCCGGATAGAGGCGACCCGGCTTCGTGCAGCTCTTGCCCAATACTATGAATTCAACATGGAGGAAGGAAGGATTCGCATAGAGTTGCCGCGAGGAAAGTATGTCCCGGTATTTACAAGAACCCCGCCGCAGGCAGAACACTTCCAGGAGACACATGCTGTTCCAGAAATTGGCGAGACTTCCAACGGTTGGCGAAATGCGATCTCAAAACGGCGACTGGGCATTTCAGCCCTAGTCACTGCAGCGGCTTTCGGCGTCATCTGGGTTGCATTCGTCGAAGGCCACCGCTTCTCGGAAAAACCGAGCGTTGCGGTCGAGATGAAACTGGCCGGGGACCAGACGGATATAGAGGCCGGGTCCATCGGCGACGATCTGATGGTAGCCCTGTCACAATTCCAGACACTCAAACTTGCTGCAATGAAAACCCTCGGTGTTGGCAAGGTGAACGCTGCGCAAACTGCCGCCGTGCGGCTGTTCCATTATGTCCGTCGAACGACAACCCCATACCACGTAATTCTGAAGTATCAGCCGACCAAGACCGCCCGCTCGGTCTGGTGGCAAATAGTCAGTCCTGTGACGGGAGAATCGTTGCGGTCGGGCATCGAGCAGATTGTCCTCGACCACAGGCCCGAAGTCGAAATCCGCCGTGGTCTTGTCACGCGCCTGGCAATTCGCATCGCCGGCGCGCACGGGGTTATAAACGGAATCGAACTGACACGGGAGCTGGCCATGCCGACCTTGGGCAATGGTTGCGTCTTACGTTCTGCGATGGCCGTCGAACGGCTTGACGCAGGCGAATTGCGGGAGGCCGGAACGTGCCTCGATGCAACGTTGCTGATAACGCCGAATGATCCGGATGTCATTGCCGAGCGGGCAATAGTGCTGTTGGAGACCGAACCGCCCGAAGCATCGACCGAACTGACGTCCCGCGCGCTCGATCTTGCGAACAATGCCGTAGCGCTTGCTCCGCAATCTGATCGGGCCGGCTACGCCCTGATGCTGGCACAATTCCGAAATGGCCAAACCGAGGCAGCCTCGGTTTCCGGATACCGCGCCTTGAAACTCAATTCCAATAACAGTCTGGTCGCCGCGCGGCTGGGAGCCATGCTTTTCGCTCAGGGCAGGTGGGCTGAGGGTTACGACCTGGCAGTCAAGGCTAGCGAGAACGAACCAGTTCTGCACGTTGATGCCGGACTCACTTTGGCGTTATATGCCTATCATCGTGGAGACTTCGGGGAAGCACTTCTTCGCGTCCCGCAAATGGCGCGATCGGACAATTACGTCGCCAACATTCTGCAGATCGCCGCGGCGGGACAACTAGGAAATGCGACGGCCTCCCGTGAGGCTGCCGGCCGTCTGAAGCAACGCGGCGATCAGTTCTGGACCACGTTTCGCTCCAATATGACGGCGCGCCACTATACGTCCGCGCTCATTGACGAGCTTGGCACTGGCCTGATCAAGGCCGGCTTCGCCCCGTTGTAAGCGCCTGAACTCTTAGTCGCCGTCATCCCGGTCGTCATCGTCGTCATCATCGAATCTCGAGGGATCGACAACCGGCAGCAGGAAGATACGCCAGTCATCGTGACCATCAGGCTCGCCCGACTGGCCGGCCGTCGCGCGGCTGGCCTGCCAGATTTCGGTTTCCTCCGGGAGCGCTCCACGCAAATTGATTTCCGTGACACCATCCCAAAGGCAACGGCCCTGGTTTTGGAATACATGCAGGTCCCGCCGCAACGCCTCGTCCGACAGAAGCGCCTTGGCATCATCTTCGGTTGCCGCGTCAAAAGCGACTATTCCTCGTCCTAAAATCTCGGCCACGAACACGCTCATTTTTCGATCCTCCCAGATCCCTGCTGATGGCTCCGATGGCTGAAAAAGGTTTCAGGTTCAGAAGCCTTGTCGTGAGCAACACCTCGCACACCATGTCCTCTTGCGATTCAGCTTTCGCCCTCCACCAATTTTAATTTGGCCTCAGCAGCCTTCTTGCGTGCGATGGTTTCGCCGGAAGCGGCGGCCATGGCATTTGCTGAATGATCCTCGCCGCCTGCGACCTGCACCGTTGGTGACGCAAAGCCGATGCCGTTCAACGCAAAGGCTTCGCGGATCATCGCGTAGGCACGACGCCGGATAGAGGACTGGTGGCCAGGCTTTGTCATCACGGCGAAGCTCAGTTTGATGCCATAGTCGCTAAAGGCCTCCACGCCCTTCATCTTGACCGTCTCGATTATCTGTGGGCCAAGTTCCTCGTCCTCCAGCAGCGCCGCACCGACACCCTTCACCAATTTTTTGACCTTGACGAGGTCGGCGTCGAAGTTGACCGAGATGAAGAACTTGTCGATGACCCAATCACGGCTCATGTTCTGCACCGCGCCCAGCGTACCGAACGGAATGGTGAAGATCGGGCCGCGATGGTGGCGCAGTTTGACCGACCGGATGCCGAAGGATTCAACGGTCCCCATGTAGCTGCCGCTCTGAATATATTCTCCGACCCGAAATGCATCATCGGTCATGTAGAAGATGCCGCTAATGATGTCCTTAACCAGCGATTGCGAGCCGAAGCCGATGGCGACGCCGAAAATTCCCGCACCCGCGATCAAAGGGCCGATTGCCACGCCAAGCCCCGACAGAACCATCATAACTGCAATGGCGGCGATCGCCACGGCTAGAAAATTCCGCAGGATCGGCAACAGTGTCATCAGCCGCCCGCTGCGGGCCAGCGCGGCTTCATCGCCGGCATCGAGGCGGGCGCGTTCGATGCGCTGATTGATAAGCCCCTTGACCATGTGCCAGATCAAGTCGGCTGCGAGCAGAATGACTATGCCTCCCAATACGCCGCGGATCATGCGGCTGGCAGCCTCGTCCTCCATCAAACCCATTGCGCGAAGCCGAACGACAGCAGCGAGCCAGGCTGCGGCGAGCGCGATAATGACCACCCTCGCGGCCCGCTCGATGAGCACTTCTAAGACCTGATTTCTGGTCTTTTGCGTATCCTCCGGACTGGCGAAAAACGACTGGACGATGGTGCTGGTCGTTCTCAAGATCGGAGGTAGGATAAGGGCGTATATGCCGACCCACAGCGCCAGGCTCATGCCGGCAATCCACAGCAGCCAGAGTACGCACAGATAGAGTGTGAGCAGCCACTCCTTGGCGCGGTAAGCTCGGGCCACAACGGCGGTTTCCGGGCGGTTCCACACGATTTCCAGTGCGACCGCCAGAAGGCCGAGGCCGAGTATGTAAACGATCAGGCTTTTGACGTTGGGCGCGAAATTCAGCGCCGTCATCATCCCGGCCGCTACCCAGCCCGTAAGGAAGATGCCTGCGAACAAGGCAATACGGCGGTACCAGAAGGCTGCCTGCACGTCATCCATGGGAATGAGACGCACCTTGGCGGCGCTCTCGCCATTTATTTCATCGCGGCCTACACCGAGCAAGGTGGCAGTAATCTGCATGATCACGCGCCAGGCGATAAGGGCCACCAGCATGGGCAGGACAAGCATGGCCAGCAGCGGCGGCCATGTGAAGGCGTGGAAGGCACCGACACTGACAAATGCGAAGACCACCAAAGGGATCATGGCAGTGAAAATCGAGCGGCCGATGACATGGTGGCGCGCGGGCGAAGTCTGGGTCTTCGTGGACATAGCCATTCGTCGGCCCTCGCGGCTGAGAATGTGTCGGACCACAAATTCGGCACCGAAGCCCAGCGCAGCAAACGCAGCGAAGAGCAGCAGGATCTCTGCGGGACGTCGACCGTTGATTTCGGTCATGATCATTGAGCGTGCCTTCGAAAACTCGGCGGGAACCGCGGGAATGGCTTGTCCAATGCCGTGAAGATGGGCACGAACGGCGTTCGACCAAACCATGAAGTCACCCGCTGTTGGCGCGTCGGGTACTTCTGCGACGGGTGGCGGGTTATCCTTCGTGGTAATCCAGGCTTTGATTTCCGGATCATCCAGGAGTTTGATCAGTTCCTCAACCTTGCCGGGCGGAGGCGGCGCATATGCCTTCTGCGCTTGTGACGTTGTGAAAGATGCCCACAACAAAGCGATGCTCAAGACGAGCAGGATGCTTACCTTGGCGGCCAAGTCCCTGATTGCAGCAATGTGCATTCAAATCCCCTGACATGCAGCTTCGGCAGCATACGCCGAAGAGGTCGGCCTGTCTAAAAAACAAATGGGGGCGGCGAGCCTCCGCCAAAGGCGTCCGCATACAAGAGACATCTCCCTGGCTTCAAATCCACGTGTCCACCAAGCACCAGAGTCTGAAACGGGCAGCGGGAGCGGAACCGTATGAGGGTGTTGCAGTGGTCAAACGGTGCTAAATATTTACTACCGGATCCCACGTAGAGTGCCGGTGTCTTGCGATCGATGGAAATGGGAAGGTGGAATCACCTTCCCACAGCACAGAAGCAGTAGCCTTTATTTATAGACTGGTGCTGCTGCCGGTTCCGCCATTGGCGGAGGAGCTTTTCCTTTGCCGATTGATCCGCAGGCGCTTAAACTTATCACTGTTAGTACGGCAACGACGGTGATCCGAACTCTGCTCATTCGAAGATCCTTTTCATCAAGTTGAAGTAGGCCAACGACTCGAGGCTAACATAGATAGTGTTAAGCGCTAGGCGTTGGGATCGAGAAACATATGGGCAATGCCCCGATAGCCACACCTGGCTCTGGTCGGGCCAGGTGTGGCTATCTTTCGCCGCGGGCTTCAAGGCCTCCGTCTGCGGCTTCAAGGCGCGGATCGCGGCCGAAGGCCACAAGCGCCGCGTGAAGCAGGCGACCGGCATCGAGCCGGAGGTGATCCAGCATGACTACCTCTGAGCCCCGCGAGCCCCTGAGCGTCGGCGCGGTCGTCGTCTGGACGATTATCAACACGCTGTTCGGCCTGATCGCGCTGAGTGTCCGCAACAAGGCCATCCGCGACGGCGAGCCCGGGTGACGGAGGAGGCGACGACACGTCATCGTCCGGCGCACCCGATGGACCCGGTTTTTCGGATCGTCATGCTGATCATCGCCATCGGCATCCTTGCCGCCCTGTCACAGGAGTTTATGAATTGAGACTACTAGGCGCAGAAGACCTGCAGGCGGCCCGTAGAGCGGCCGCTGGGCGCTTCTACCAGATCGGCATGGCTGGGGGATTGCCCGAGGGCTGGACGTTCGCGTTCCGCAAGAGCTTGTCGGGCGCGTGCCACTGGCTGCATGAGTGTGCCCACGCTCACCTGCACGCGGTGCCGATGCTGTTATCGCTTGGTCATCATGAATACTGAGCGTATTGTGCAATCATGGACAAGGTTACAATCCTTTTCCATGATTGCCCCAAATAAGCCCGCTGTCAGCAGACCTCGCGGCAGCGGGTTTTTTGGAATACCAAATCTTAAAGCTGAGCGTACAACGTTTATCGTGTTTATCACGATGGAGGCCGCCCCAGCGGGCTCGCTCCCCAACCCTTTAAGGGAGGATACCAAAATGCCTTATTTAAAGCCTTTGTTCACCGCATCGATAATCGCGATATCTCTTGCCAGTTTACCTGCAATATCTTGGGCGACGGAGCAGGGCCAGCAACGTCAGCAGGCGCGTGACACCCGCCAGCAGGCGCGCCCAGAAGCACGACAAACAAAGCAGGATTGCCGCGCCGCCAACCAGAAAAGCAACGCTGCATGCCGTCAGGATAAGCGGCATACTAAGCAGGACGCACGCAAAACAGGCCGAGCCATTAAATATTGATTATCGGCCCTTGTTTCGCAAAAAAGCCCGCCGCTGGGTTCAAAGCAACGGCGGGTACGGGGTTCGTCAACCGCGGCGTTGCGCGTCACGATTGGACGTTGTGATTGTGCGCTCATAGGGGCGTAGCTGATATCGGGTCTTACCCTACGTTGGCAGTTAATTTTCCCGGCCTTTGTCGTCTTGCTTGCGACCTCCTGCCAAGAAACCCTTTTTTGAACGTTCGATGATCCTCATACATGCCCCGCAATGTAGGCAATGTTTTGAGCTTTCGAATCAATCAATTCATTATTTGTTTCCCAAGTGCATCATTTACAGAACGCTTCGTGGATTACCAAATAGAAGAGGTCGACACCGTTTCTGTGTACGTTTTCTGGGTGGTCGCGTATATGTTCACCACCACGTCGCGCATCTGTCCTTAAGCAAATCCCCCTATGCCAATTTCTTCGGCGAGGTGGAACGCTTGTCATGATCGGCTTTAGTTGGTGTACCGGCTGTCAGTCTTGCGCAAGTGTCTCGCCTGGTTCGAGGAACCGTCCACGGACTAGTTTTCCTTCGACCTCAACCGTAACTTGGTCCCGTGGCAAAGCCGGAGCAGGCGTGCCCTTCGCCGCAGCGCATATTGCGCTGGTGGTCCTTTGAAATCCGTCCCGGCCCGTGGAAATGGCGGGAATCAAACTCGTGAGCGTTGAAGCCTCCGAGTCCCATCCACATTCGTCATATACCGAGTTTCTGAGCGAATTGACCGCCAATTTGCTGTCGATGAAGGAATTGCTTTCAACAGTAGAGGTTGTGCATGACGATGACGAGACGAGAGCTGCGACAGTTAGGATGTAGCAAGCTAATCTCATTACAGTGTTTCCTTGAGCGGTCGCCGCTGATTCCTCTGGTAATTATCACTTTCGCAAAGGAATTTCGACCCGCACGCTTGCTATGACGAAGAACCGCCAAGGCACGACACGACTCATTGCTGCGCCCGCAGGAGCGGCTGGATCGAGCGGCAAGCTGCTATACCGACCATTCAAACGCCGGCGCATCTTGCTTTTCCGGACCG
This sequence comes from Phyllobacterium trifolii, assembly GCF_014192095.1. Lineage (GTDB taxonomy): Bacteria > Pseudomonadota > Alphaproteobacteria > Rhizobiales > Rhizobiaceae > Phyllobacterium > Phyllobacterium trifolii. Next base: position 5,311 of record NZ_JACHXN010000037.1, on the reverse strand, counting down.
TGGGCGAGGGGGCGGTGACCACATTCAGAATGACGTTGCGTTCATGCAGCACGTTGTAATGTTTGAGGCTGTGCAGCAGCGCCGTGGGCGTGCCTTGCGGGTTGCCCGTCAGGAAGACCGCAGTGCCGGGTACGATCGTCGCTTCCGGCCCAGAGCAGATCGGCGGTTTGGTGGACGATGTCACCGGGAATGGTGCTCGATCTCAAAACGTGAGAGCATGTCTGTACTAGCGGCAAAGTGCGCGACACAGCCAAAGTCTAGCTTTGCGAGCCGCTAAGGGACGTTGGCGTGGTGCGTTCTGGATGGGGGGTAGTATGAAACCATTTATCTCGGCCGCGGGGCTCTCTTTGTTTCTTCTCGCCGCCTGTTCGCACACTGTGCGAACGTTCGAGCAAACACCGTCATATTCGCCCGCGCAGCCGACAAGCACGCGGCTGACACAACTTGTCCAAAGGCTTGGTGATCCAAAGGACGGTCGCTCCGGGGTCAAGCTGATCGGCAACGGAGAAGAAGCTCTGGCGGCGCGCTTGGCGCTTGCAGCGGTCGCCGAAAAAACGATCGATGCGCAGTATTACCTTGTGCACAATGATCCTACCGGAAAAATCTTTGCGTGGAGCTTGCTGCAAGCCGCGGATCGGGGTGTGCGGGTGCGGCTATTGCTCGATGACATGGACACTAAGAGCTATGATGCCGTGACTGCGGCTCTGAACTCGCATAAAAACATCGAAATCCGGCTCTTTAACCCGTTCTGGCGGGATCAGAGCCTTGTCGCGGCGGGACTCACCGACTTCAAGCGGATCAACCGCCGGATGCACAACAAGTCGATGACCGCCGACAACGCCATGTCGATCGTCGGTGGCCGCAATATTGGCGATGAGTATTTCCTGGCCAAGAGGGAATTGAACTATTCGGATCTCGATCTGCTGGTTGCTGGACCCGTTGTCGACGAAGTCTCGACAAATTTTGATGAGTACTGGAACAGCAAGTTTGCAGTGCCTGCGCGCGCCGTCGTTGGCAAACCGAAGGGGTTCAGTCTGGACCAAGCGCGCGATCGCCTCGACGAGATCATCGGGAAAGCCCGGGAGACGGAATATGCCAGCGTCGTGCGTGCGGCTGCGAAGCAGAACCTAACGCCATCGACGCTGAAGCTCGCGTGGGTTCGCGCCAAAATGTACTCCGACCCCCCTTCAAAAGCGGCCGGTGAAGACAACAAGGAAGCGATTCTTGCCTCTCAACTGGCAAAGTATTTCGCCCGTGCGACATCAAAGGTTGAGATCGTTTCTGCATATTTCGTGCCAGGCAAACGCGGCACAGAGTGGTTGCGGGAACTTGAGGCGCGGGGCGTCGAGGTTTTGGTTGTAACCAATTCGCTGGCATCGAACGACGTGAAACCCGTCTATGCGCATTATGCAAAGGACCGGCGGGCTCTTTTGGAAGGTGGAGTCCACCTCTATGAACTTCGGCCTGATGCAGATCAAGAAGCGCGGCGCGGCGTCAATTGGGGGGAATCTCGATCGGGTCTGCATGCCAAGGCCTTTACCATCGACGATCGTTATTTGTTCGTCGGCTCGTTCAACTGGGACCCGCGGTCGGTGAATATCAATACGGAGATGGGCATTCTGATCGACTCGCCTGAATTTACCAAGAAGACGTCGAATGCCCTAAGAGGCGTTCTAAGAGAAGAAACCTTTGCCGTAAGGCTGGACAAGGACAAGCGGATCTCGTGGACTGAGACCGAGCCGGACGGGACGCAGCGGATCTATTATCATGAGCCGACGGGTTCGCCCTGGGATCAATTCGTGGCGGGATTTTATGCGATTCTCCCTATCGGTTCGCAGCTCTGAGGTTTTTGCGGCGCAACCAGCCCAACCGACGCTCTGAAGTGATGTCTTTGTCCCCCACCTTTCGTCATCGAAACCGGAAAGATCCAGACCTAGCTAGACTGTAGCGTTCCCGCGAGCGCCAAACAGGATAATTGTATTCGACAACCGAAGCGATGGCGGCTGGAGCAAAGTGTTCTTGCCGCCTTCCGCTGGCCCCTTGCCGGTTGGCCGCCAATAAGCGATCCATGACCACGATCACCGGACGTGTCACACGGTATTGGATCACGAGCGTGGAGAGAATGTTGAGGTGGGATCCAAGACCACGACCTTGGTGCCGACCGGGACGAGATCATAGAGTTCAACAACCTGATCGTTCGTCATATGAATGCACCCGTTGGATACAGCCTTGCCGATCGAGGACGGGTCTGTCGTGCCGTGAATGCGACAGTATGTATCGCGGCCGTTTTGGTAGTGGTAGAGGGCGCGAGCGCCCAGCGGATTCGAGACATCATGTCGTTCGTTGGAATCCAAGGGAGTCTGCACACCATTCGACCTTGCGCTTGTGGCTGACAGGTGCTCAGATACTGCTCCTCTCAACCCGCAGGCCCGGTGTAACCAATCGCATTCGGCCCCCCATTCATCTCTCGAAGCTTGGTTATGTACTGCTGCGGACGCAGCAAGTGGCCGGGCACTTTATAGCCCATGGACCGCGCAATGTCGCCCACGTAGGCATTGCAGTTATACGTCGTCGCTTGCCAGAAGTGCGATCTGGCCTTTAGTTTGCGTATGTAGGCAACGACGTTATTGTATTCGGCTTCGCTCAACATGACCCGCCAGCTCGCCGACCTGTACCTGTCTTCCAGATCACCGTCGCTCGCCCCGGTCTCAGCCGGCACGGGTATGTAATGACCAAGAATGTAGGGAACGACACTATCTGTAGCCGGGGCAAGGCCGGAGACTTCGGGATCGATCATTTGGCCGGCCTCGTCCAGACGGCCAAAAATCACGAAAGTGTGGCCGTAGGTGAGGGCATAGCGGGAGCGGAACTCAATGAAGTATCGCCCTTCCTTCTGTTGAAGTGTCGAAGTTGTCGAGGGAGCTCCAACTGCCATCGAGCCTTGATTGTTGTAGGTCACGACATTCGGCTTGATTCCCGTATTCGACACACATCCCTCTACCGCGAGGGCAAGCAAGGCTACAAAGACTAGACGACCACTTGCATTCATCATTCATTCCCGAACTCGAGGAGCGAACACCGTCTCAGCGACTGAGCCGTCTTTGTCGCTCGCCACGCATGTGCTTGGACTGAAAACCGCTAGTACGACAACTACCGCGATCAGAAATTCACCGGAAGATCTTGTTCCCCAATGAGAGTAGGAGAACAGCTGCAAATTACCACAGATAGCGGTGAAGGCTAGCGGCCGATGCAAGGCACCGCTAGTTTCACACAGGAACCGACGGTTCCAACATTACTGCTCGCGCGCTGATCGCGTGTGCAGCTAGCCAAGCGGGAAAAACCCGATCGATTTTGCTGTCTGTCATCCTCTTTTCTTCTCAATTTGCTGCTGCTATGAAGCCTACCAAATCTGAGTATTGTACCAGTCGTCGATCTCGCGCCTGGCTTCGTCCTTTGCTTTGCCTTATCGCTCCTGGATTTTGCCTTCCAACTGTTCCAAAGGAATGGTCAGCAACGCCGTGCAGACGCCAGTGAAGGAAGCGCATGTTAGATGGAACGCCTTGTTCTCCGGAGGATTAGGGAGGCCTATCACCAAGCGCTGGGAGAAACCCACATGACCTCTTTGGAGCACGCTATCTCAATTGCTGCCAGCGCCCATGCTGGTTACCTTGCCGACGATAAAGAACCGTATATCTTCCACCTTTTGCGGGTAATGCTCGCCTTGGATACGGAGGATGAGAGGATCGTCGGTGTCCAGCATGATGTTGTCGAGAAAACTGCGTTGACGCTCGACAGCCTGCGTTCGGAAGGATTTCCCGGCCATATCCTGGAACGATTTGCCAATAAAGCAATGAGAAGGTCAAAAAATAGGCTACCCAGATCGTAAGCGATGAGGAGAGCAATGAGACGGCGCGGGTTTCCGGTGGATGAAGCGAGATGATGCCGATCATGTCCGCCAGCTCCGCTGCTGTGTTGGCGACGTAGGCCGCGCCAAGAAGTGGTCTGCCCCCTGAAAAGTGATCCTCCTGATGTATGGCTTTCGAGCCGATGGAGGACTTTGAGAATGCCAAGAAAGAGACACACCGCCGAAGAGATCGTCACGAAGCTTCGGCAGGTTGACGTTTTGAGTGCGCAGGGCGAATCGATTGCAGAGGCAATCCGGTCGATAGGCGTAACGGAAGTAACATACTACCGATGGCGGTCTGAATACGGTGGCCTGAAAGGCGACCAGGTCAAGCGGCTGAAGGAGCTTGAGACGGAGAATGCGCGTCTTCGGCGTGCTGTTTCTGATCTGACGCTGGACAAGATGATCCTCGCCGAGGCCGCAAAGGGAAACTTCTAAGCCCCGCACGCCGCCGTGCCTGTGTGGATCATGTGGCTGACGAACTTGGCGTGTCCGAGCGACGGGCATGCCAGGTTCTTGGTCAGCATCGATCCACGCAGCGCAAGCTCCCGAAGACACCGGATGACGAAGCGGCTCTGACCGCCGACATCACCGCGCTTGCTCTCCAGTATGGCCGTTATGGTTATCGCCGCATCACGGCGATGCTGCACCGTGCGGGCCGGGTGGTGAACGTTAAACGGGTGAACGGATATGGCGGCGTGAGGGGCTCAAAGTTCCGCACAGGCAACCCAAGCGCGGCCGGCTCTGGCTGAATGAAGGTTCTTGCATCCGGCTTCGTCCGGAACACCCCAACCATGTCTGGTCTACGACTTCGTCGAGGATCGCACTCACAACGGAAGGAAGCTCCGCATGCTCAACGTGATCGATGAGTTCACACGGGAATGCATTGCCATCAGGGTAAGCAGAAAGCTGAAGGCGACGGATGTGATCGACGTTCTGTCCGATCTGTTTATCCTGCGTGGCATTCCCGGCCACTTTCGATCCGACAATGGCCGGAATTCATTGCCAAGGCGCTCCGTGAATGTTTCTCGCTGCGGTCGGTACCAAAACCGCCTACATTATGCCTGGAAGCCCATGGGAGAATGGCTATTGCGAGAGCTTCAACTCAAAGCTTCGCGACGAGCTGCTCAATGGTGAAATCTTCTACACATTAAAGGAAGCCCAGATCGTCATCGAGAACTGGCGGCAGCACTACAATACCATCCGCCCGCACTCATCCCTGAGCTACAGACCACCCGCACCCGGGGCCATTGCGTGGCCTGCTGCGCAAAAAGGACCTGCTTCGCCGGCCACCCCGACTGTAGCGCCAAGACTGACCTGCTCCCGCCAAATTAGTCCATTCTCAACTGGAATTTTCCAATAATGCCCCCGGTGACGGGCTGAGGAGAATTCGATGAAGAAGACGAA
>NZ_JACHXN010000036.1 GCF_014192095.1 Phyllobacterium trifolii | reverse complement strand
CGAACATCAATGCGCGCCCGGCGAGGCCCCTATCGCTGCAATCGTGCGCTGTCCGTAATCACACCGCAACGTTTCGCTCCCAAATGATCCGGTCTCCAGATGGTTTACGGAACGCTGGCGCCAGACCGCATGACATATCCCCTATTGCACCCGGACTATCTCCTCGGCTAAATCGTCCCCAGTCCTGCAGACATCCAGACCGACCAAAATGCGTTGCAAGTCCATAGTCGTGCTCGGCTTTTCCGGGATGGATTTGTCATCAACGTCCTCAACCCTAAAACGGCTCTGTTCTTTCTCGCTTTCCTTCCGCAATTCGTGGAATTGAGGCTGAGACCGGTAACTTCTCTGGGGTTCACTCGTCGCCAAGCGGATGGTCAAGAAGCAGCAGATGCGCTGGTCTCTCCATGGCGCTCACATGCTCATGCAGGTTCGGACGGCTGAACTGAACGGCGAGCTTCGCGATCGACTGCGGACACAATTCCGACAACCAGAGCCGAACGTGCCTTCACTGTTCAAACCTAAACCACCCGTCTTGCGCGCCGCGTGAACCCAGAGAAGTTACCGGTCTCCTTTACATCTTCGTGGCCCTGAAGGATGGGCCGGTCCGCTTCAATGCATTGCGACGGCAGATCGACGGGATCTCGCAGCGGATGCTCACGATTACGCTTCGCCAATTGGAACGCGACGGTTTGATCAGTCGCACCCTCGTTCCGACGATCCCACCGCGCGTGGATTACGCGCTGACCGCAGTCGGCAGGTCGCTTCTCGCCCCAGTCATGGCCCTGGTGACCTGGGCAGATTCAAATCGGCATGCCATCGAGGAGGCGCGCCGGCGATATGACCGCTAGATGGCCGTGAGCAATTGGCAGGCCTTTCGCCTCGGCGCGGTGACGTGCCTGATCAACCCAAAGGCCTATCTTTTCATGCTGGCGGTCTATCCGCAGTTCCTCAGGCCCGACTTTGGGCCGCTCGCACCCCAAGCCGCTGTCATGGCGGCGATGACGGCCGGAATGCAGCTCGTATCTATGGCGGGCTCGTGCTCGTTTTCGTCAATGATGGCGGTTACATCATTCCGGCTTTTTATAAGCTGAAATTTTCGATGTTCAACGGTCTCCATTGTGCTGGGCAGGCGTCCAGTCGAGAGCCCGTATTCCATCTTATCGAGGAACAGCCGGGCACTGTACCTTAACTTGCCGGTTATTTTGATGACCGACAATGCTTTATGAACAACGCCGGCTCGCCTCTGTATCGCCGCCATCGTTTTCCAGCCGAAGTCATGCCGAAGCAGTATGGCTGTACTTCCGCTTCCCACTGAGTTTTCGCATGGTCGAAGATATGCTGGCCTACAAGGGAGTAATTGTCACACACAAGACTATCCGACAGTGGCGGAAAAGTTTGGCAGGGACTACGCTAACTAGATCCGCCGCCGGACACCACGCCTTGGCGACAAGTGGCATCTGGATGAAGCCGTTGTTTCGATCAAGGGCAGGAAACACTGGCTGTGGCGCGCCGTTGATCAGGACGGCTTCGTCCTCGATGTCCTGGTGCAAAGCCGCAGGAATGCCAAGGCAGCCAAGCGTTTGATCCGCAAGCTGCTGAAGGTGCAAGGTCGTGCACCCCGGGTCATGGTGACCGAACAGCTCAGATCCGACGGGACGGCCAACAGACAGGTTGGACTAACCGTTTGCGATCATCGCCGGCATAAAGGATTGAACAATCGAGCGGAGAATTCCCATCAGACGATACGACGACGGGAGGCGACTATGAAGCGCTTCAAATCACCCGCGCAGCTTCAGCGATTTGTTTCCATCGATGATCCCATTGCCAACCTTTACTGCTTTCCTCGCACTACCTTCACTTCAAACGATCATCGCGAACTTCGTCATGCTGCAATGACCGCGTGGCGTGAGATCACATGCGTGAGCGCCGCTTAAATCTACCATCAACGACGGACAATGTGTTTGAGCAATATCGGCCACAAGTTAAGGTTACAGTGCCAGTGGAACCTCTCGTCGAGGAAATGCGCAAACAAATCGAACAGGAGGTCTAAGCACCTCATGTCTCGATGGCGCACTTTTGCCTTGTTTCCTGTCAGACGGCACGCATCGCGCAAGTAGGCGGGTTATGGTATAAATCCCCACGCTGACTGTTGGTAAGCATCAGTCTGTTCATGGGGATTGCGTTACATGAGTAACGACGACTGGCAGCGGGAACAGCTGGAGCGACTGAAGGGCGCAAGCGGAATTTCCACGGGTACCAGCACGAACCGGCAGGAGCTGGACAATCGCGCTGCGCAGGATCAGTTGACAAAAACCATAGCGGCCACGGTTGCCGCGCAACAACAATCCATGACCAGCTCCCCGAACCGCGTCCAACCCGTGATCTTGCCCACCTTCGACGGCGGGCCCGGAACCCCGACGCATCCTCTGCCCATCTCCTCCACCGCTGTGATCCTCTCGTCGGCCGCTATCCTGGGAATCGTCGCGTTCCTGATCACAGGCGACTTAACCTATACCGCCGTCGCCGCCGGGACGCTGGGCTGCACGCTGTTCGGGCTGCGGGCATTCTATCGTAGTCCTCTTTTTGGCCGGACAATTGAAGCTGTCCTCACAGCAGCTTTATACGGCTTTGTCATCGGCTTTGTCGCCCTCGTCCTCGCTGTCTTTGCGGCCCTTGTGTATCTTGTCTGGGAAAAGGCGGGGCCTGGCCCTGCGCTCTGGACGGTCGCCGCGGTCCTCTCCTTCGTCGCATTCTTAGCTGCTATTGAATGGGGGCGTCTGCGATACCGAAAATTCAAAGGCACGCCAAGCGGACAACGATTTAGCCACAATGTCGGGCGGGCTAAGCTCATTCTCACACTTTCCGCGACTGGGGCGGGTCTCTGGTGGCTCTGGAACGTGATCGAACTGTAGGATCGGCCCTCGTCGCCCGGAATATGCCAGCTTCGACGCAGCGACAAAGCTAGCAGGGGTCTGGGTATGCACCTCAGTTAACCGGATCGGCCTTCTCACCGGTTTCGGCAAAACGTGGCAAATTAGCTATGGTTGATAGGATCAACATAATCAGCGGTTATTTGGATGGTCGGTTGGGATACGCTTTGATCGATCGCTGGCGCTTATGTCCGACCGAGCCAGCTACAGAACATGAGACGGGTCACAACCGATATCTTTCATGCCCTGCGTCAGGCCTTCCAGAATGCGAGTTCGCCGCTGCATGTCATCTATCAAGGTGATCCCTCGCTCTATAAGCGCTTTCCAAGAGTCGTTGCGCGTCCAGGCGGCTTCATACGCCTCAGCAAGATCAGCCTGCCGCCTGGCGCATAGCATCCCCTCAATGACTGCGAGGGCCCGCATCCGGGAATGTTCCCGGTCGAGAACGTTGTCGTCTTCCACCGGTCGCGCCGACATTATCAGCTCATGGACGGCGTAACGTTCTGGTCTCGGTATCGTGACTTCAACACCGGACTTATACAGCACCACGGATTTCGCTGAGTCTTCGACAAGGTATGCAGTCAGCAGCGTCGGAGCGGCCAATTCAATCCGGAAGCCATTGGCGTTTACGAAACGTACGTCACCCTGCCGAATGCCAGAGAAGGTCTCGGGCGCAAAACTGCGGTCAGCCGATCTGAGGATATCCCGCAGGGCGACGATGTCAGCGTTGGTGCGAATGCTGAAGCCGATGGCTTTCTCGTTGCTATCCCAAGGGACCATGGGCAGTTGTACACCGAGAAAGGCGGCGAAACACTGGTACGCATACCTTTCAAGCAGGACGCAATTGCTTCTGAACTGTCCGGCGTCCGCAATACTGCGGATAATTTTTCCTGCAAACGGGTCTGGTGCAGGAAGGTTGGCCTCCCGCACTAACATCCTCACTATTTTACGGCGCGCATTCGCATCTTCCTTCAGTTCTTTGAACCGCGTTACTGTCTGGCGCACCGCCTCGTCTTCATCAGGTCCGACATATTTCCGGACTTTGCCGCCACGAAAGCCTGCAGCGTCAAAATACCAATAACGCCTGCCCTTTACTGAAAGCGGCACAAACCTTCCATTTGTGTCGAGCTCGCTTTCGGGCGTGTGCGCGATCCTTTGGGCGAGTTCGGCCAAGAGGGTCCGGAATACGAAATCGATCTGTTTCACAAACGTCACCTCGCGGTAGCAACGCCGTATTATAACACAATTTCTTTTTTTGGTATAACGCTATATATTTCATTATGTTGTCGATAAACACTCCGACGGTTGGGGAAATCTCCGCTGACGTGCAGTCGTACTGCGTTGGGGGGATATAGTTCGCTGGCTATGGCAAAAGCGCCCGGGCGGTATCCTCGTCGGTGATCAACGTGTTGACGTAGCGGCCACGCAGGGCGGCGCGCATCGCCGGAAGTTTCTGAGGTCCACCGCAGGCGAGGATGACGCTCTTAACCTCTCTAAGTTGCGACGGATGTAGAGCGACCACGCGCTTGTTGAGCGGATGATTGATCACCTCTCCATCGACGTCCAGGAAGTGGCCAAGCAGGTCGCCGACCGAACCTGCCTCGCGAAGGGACTCCACTTCGGATTGCGTCACCAAACCAAGCGAAACAAGCGTCGAGTCTTCGTCGAAACTCCCGACTGATACGATAGCGCAATCAACGCCCTTGGCGAGATCAAGAACCTCGAGAATGATGTCTTGTGAAAGCAAAACGTTTTTTGACGCCTCATCCTTCGTGAACGCCGGTGCAGCAATATAATAGCAGACGGCATCAAGAATGTCGGCAAGATGCGATGCGGATTCGTAGGTATTCATCCGTGATGCAGCGGTCAAACCGCCCATGAGGGCGACGACGGAAAGTCCGGGCACCGTGCGCTTTCCAATGTAGTTTAAGCTCAGCCGAAGCGTCCTTCCCCAGCCGATTCCGATCGACTGGTTCTCTGCGACTTGATCCGAAATGTAAGAACCTGCCGCCGCAGCGATAATGAGCCGGGTGTCGGAACCATTTGCAGGACGCGGGGCGACGATGACCCGCCGCAAATCCCAACGCCGCTCGAGATCCGCTTCCAACGCGGCGAATTCGGAACCGGGCGCATTAATACGGATTTGAACGATGCCTTCTTCCCTGCATGCGGCGAGCGTTCGCGTGACACGTATCCGGTTGATGCCAAAGCGGGTGGCTATCTCGCTCTGCGTCATATTTTCCACGTAGTATGCCCAGGCGATCCGCAGTTTCAGTCGATCTGCCTCGTTTAAAGTGGTCATTTTCAGCCTAAACCTTTCGACGTGTCAAACATGTGCTTGCGATTGAGCATGGTGTCAATCTTTGCTTCAAACGACGCTTGACAGCGCCACCGAGACTAAATATGAACAAATGCAACAAGCATGAACGTTTGTTCAAAGCACCATTGAGGAGTGGGGCTTGGCGCGCACGCTGCGCTAATTTGATCGGATCTTGGAGGAGACCCATATGAAACAACCAAAACTAATTGGCATTTCACGTCGCTCTTTTCTCGGGACGGCTACGGCCGGGGCCGCTACATTGGCTATGCCGGGGATTCTACGGGCACAGACCGAGCTGCGGTACCTGAACCACGAGACCGATCCGCGCACAGTCGCGTTCCTGCGCACTCTCGCCGCCGATTATGAAAAGGAGGCGGGCGTCAGGGTTCGGATCGAGACGGAGCCTGATCCATGGGTCAAGCTCACGACATCGATCAAGGCTGGCAAACCGTATGATTTCATGTCGCTGCCCAGCATTACCGATCCGGTCCTCCTCGCAAAGAGCGATGCGATCGTTCCGGTTACCGATATCGTCAAGGAGCAGGGTATAGAGGATTTCGGGCCGCGCTCCCTATCGCAATTTAAGGATGATATCTGGGGCTATCCCTACGACTACAATTCGGTTTGCCTCTACTACCGTTCGGACTGGCTGTCCGAAAAAGGTCTGAGGGTTCCGACCGATTGGGACAGCTTTATCGCGGTCTTGCAAACGTTGCATGATCCTGACAACCGGCGTTACGGCTATACGCAGACCTTAGCGACCGGTGGCGACTCTTCCTGGGCCAATACCGGGTTCTTGTGGTCGAACGACGTGCGGTTCTACGACGAAAAATGGGACGTCATTCTTGACACTCCCGATATTAAGAAACGCACCGCAGAAGCCCTCGCGTTCATCAAGAAGACGGCGGACTTCAGTCCTCCGGGCCTGATGTCGGCAAAGCTCAAGGAAGTCATTGCAAACTTCGTTTCGGGAACCGCGGCCGTTGCGCCTTACGCAGGGCGGCTCATGTCCAATATCCAGGATAACGCTCCGGAACTGGCTGACAAGTTCGTGCTCGGCCCCTATGTCCGCCCGAAAGGAGGACAGGGCGTCGTCACCGGCGGCGTCGACGTCTTCGCGATCGGAAAAACAGATAAGGTCGAAGAAGCGAAAAAGCTCCTGCGCTGGATGATCAAGAACGACAAGATCACCGATTTTCAGCTGACCCTGCCGCTTCATTACCAACCGGTCCAGTTTTCCAGCTATCAGAACAAGCGATGGAGCAGCAATCCGCTCGTTGAGAAATACAAGGACAAGCTTGCTGTCATGCGCAGCTTCCTCGACGAGAAGGAAACTAAGATCGACGGCATCCAGTATCAGGGCCCGAATTATTCCCCGAACCAGGGCCGCCTCTACAACTCGGACCTCATCTCCTCGATGTATCAAAATGTCGTCGCGGGAAAGATGTCGCCTGAAGAGGCCGTCGATCTTGGAGCAGCCAAAATCAGGGAATTGACGGACAAGGTATGAGTGAGACCGTTCAACAGACGTCGGCGGCGCGTGCGCACAACAGCCGGATCTCCGGGCTAGAACCGGCCGCGGCTGAAGCCGCGCCTCCCGCCTCCCGGAGGGCATCTGGCGGAGGATCCGTCCTTCACCGTGATCGCCGGTTCTTTATATTGCTCCTGCTGCCGGGGGTCGTGGTGAGCGTCGCCACGATCTTCCTGCCAGTGCTTTACGCGATTGGCCTGAGTTTTTATCAGGCCAACAGCTTCATCGATACCCCCGTCTTCGTGGGGCTGGACAACTACGTGCGTGTCCTCAGCGATCCCGGCTATTGGCACGCTTTTTTCAATGGACTGATCTATGCGGTAGCGACGGTTGTTCTGCAGGTCGTAGTCGGCATCGCGATCGCCCTGATTCTGCATCAGCCTTTCCGAGGGCGGACTATCGTGCGTGGCCTCGCGCTTACGCCGTACATCCTGCCGACCGTTGTCGCTGTTTTCATCTGGAAATGGCTTCTTGATCCGAACTATGGCCTCATCAATGCTGCGGCTGCTTTCTTCGGTTATCCCAATATTGACTGGCTGGGATCGCCTCTCCTGGCATGGAGTTCAATCATTTTCGTCAGCGTGTGGCACTGGACGCCGTTCGTGACGATCACGTTTCTCGCAGCGCTCCAGACTGTTCCGGAGGAACTTTACGAGGCAGCAAAGCTTGACGGCGCGGGACCTTTGCAGCAGCTGTTTTTTGTCACCCTTCCGGTCCTCCGCCCTGTCCTCCTCGTGATCATCCTTTTGCGGACAATCTTCATGTTCAACAAGTTCGACATCATTTGGTTGATGACATCCGGAGGACCGCTCAACGCCACCGAGCACCTTCCCTTGCTCGCCTACAACAAGACCTTCATGGAATTCGACATCGGCGGTGGTACCGCCATTGCCACCACGAGCTTCATCTTCCTGACAGCGGGCATGTACGTCTACCTGAAGCTGTTCCCCCTGGAGGACCGCGAGTGATGTCACTCAGAAAGTTCTTGCCTGTACGCAGCGGCGTAATCGCCTCACTGGTCGCAGGACTCGTTATCTACACGCTTTTCCCTGTTTACTGGATGGTCGTATCAAGCGTCCGGGAAAAGGCGAAGCTTTTCTCAACCGAGATATTTCCGGACGCTTTCAGCTTTGAAAGCTACCGGACGATCCTGACGCTCACGGATTTCCCCACTTATTATCTCAACAGCATCCTGGTCACCATAGCCACAACCTTGATGACCATCGGACTCGCGACGCCAATGGCTTACGCGCTGGTCCGCGGCAAAGTTCCAGGCGCGATGCTCGTCGTGCGTGCGATGTTGTTCGCATACATGTTTCCGGCGATGCTCCTGGCAATTCCTATACAGGTCTTTCTCGTTCATGTCGGATTCGACGACTCGCTGATCAGCCTGATCTTCGCCTATTCGTCGTTCACCTTACCGCTGGGCGTGTGGATGATGTGGAGCTTCCTGAAGCGTTTCCCCTTCGAAATCGAGGAAGCCGCTTGGATCGACGGCTGTTCACGCTGGAAGGCCATTTATCTGATTATTCTACCCGTGACGATGCCTGGAGTGATCAGCGTGGCCATCTTCTCGTTCCTGCTGGCGTGGTCGGATTTCGTCTTCTCGTTGATCCTGATTTCCCGTGACGAACTGAAGACTCTCCCGTACGGCTTGTCTTCTATCGTGACCGCCTACGACGCCGATTGGGGCGTGATAATGGCAGGTTCGACTATGATTTCGCTGCCGCTTCTCGCGCTGTTTATTTTCCTCGGCCGTTACTTCGTGGCGGGTCTGAGCGCCGGAGCCGTGAAATGACTGTTCATCCTGCAAGTTCATTGAAAGGACAATCCATGACAGGCGCAGGCACTAGCGTTGATTGCGACGTTCACGCGCAAGTTCCCAATATTGGCGCGCTACTGCCTTACTTCGACGACTACTGGCGCGAGATGATCGAAGTGCGCGGAATCGAAGGCTTTGAATTGGTCAATTATCCACCGAGTTCGCCGCTGACCTGCCGGCCGGACTGGCGCGGGGAAGATGGTACGAACGGTGGGGACGCCGCCATGGCAGCGAGGCACGTACTGGACGAACGTGGCGTCGATATTGCGATCGTGAACTGCCTCTACGGTGTCCAGGCGATACACGACGACTATATGGCTGCTGCCTTTGCAAAGGCGATTAACGACTGGCTGGCCGACAAGTGGCTGGCGCAAGAGCCCCGGTTCCGGGCATCCATAGTGGTTCCGGCGCAAAATCCTGCACTTGCCGTCGCCGAAATCGAACGACGCGCCGGTGATCCGCGCTTCGTTCAAGTGCTCCTGCTCGCTTCGGGCGATCTGCCGCTTGGACGCAACGTCTACTGGCCGATCTTCGAGGCCGCTGAACGTCACGGACTTCCAATCGGAATCCATGCGGGAAGCGCGTACCGGAACGCGCTGACCTGCAACGGATGGCCAAGCTATCATGTTGAGGCCTACGTGGATCTCACCCACGCGCTGCAAGGACAGGTGGCATCCCTTGTCACGCACGGCGTTTTCAAGAAGTTCCCCGCGCTCAAGGTCGTGCTTGTGGAATCAGGCGTTTCATGGTTGCCGGCATTCCTTTGGCGGTTGTCCAAATTCTGGCACGGCGTTCGCATCGAGGCGCCTTGGATTGACCGTCCGCCAGCAGAAATTGTCCGCGAGCATTTCCGTCTCACTCTGCAGCCGTTTGATGCGCCTCCGTCCGCGTCCATTGTCCAGAAGGTGGTGGAGCACGTGGGCTCTGAGGATATACTGCTCTATGCCTCGGATTATCCTCATTGGCATTTCGACGGGGATCAGACCTTGCCCGACGGCATATCCGAACTTCTTAGAAAGAAAATCTACAGCGCCAACCCGCTTTCCACTTACCGGAAGATTGGAGAGATGTCATGACAACCGATGTCCGAACACCAAACCGTCCGTCTGCGGCAGGCTCGTCGACCGTCGCCCGGGCAGCCCAGGAACGCTATAAGGTGATCGACAGCGATCTTCATCCGAGTGCCCGGTCCTTGGAAGATCTGAAACCTTTCCTGTCAAAGCGGTGGTGGGACCACTTGCAAACCTATGGCTATCGCTCGCGACAGGGTCTCTATCAGGGCCAGGTCTACCCCAAGGCCGCGCCTTTCGCGCATCGCAGGGACGCCATACCCCCGGAAGGCGGATTTGGCGGCAGCAACCTCGAGTTCATGCGCTCCCAATATCTTGACGCCTGTAACATCGAAGTAGCCATCATGAGCCCACTGAATTTCACGGGGCAAGGAGACGACA
This sequence comes from Phyllobacterium trifolii, assembly GCF_014192095.1. GTDB lineage: Bacteria > Pseudomonadota > Alphaproteobacteria > Rhizobiales > Rhizobiaceae > Phyllobacterium > Phyllobacterium trifolii. Next base: position 25,954 of record NZ_JACHXN010000036.1, on the reverse strand, counting down.
ACCACGAGCTTTCCGCTGCGCTTGCCCGCGCAATCAATGAGTGGCAGGTCGAATGCTGGACCCGTCTTGAACCGCGGCTGCGGGCGTCGATCGTCGTCCCCTACGAAGATACGGCCTTGTCTGTCGAAGAAATCGAGCGCTGGGCCGAGCATCCCCACTTTGCACAGATCCTTCTATTGACCAGAACCAGCGAACCGCTCGGCCGACGCCGCTTCTGGCCGATCTACGAGGCGGCGCAAAAGCATGGTCTGCCGGTTGGAATCCATGTCTTTGGCGCAAGCGGCCACCCGACAAGCCCCGCTGGTTGGCCATCTTATTACATGGAAGACATGACCTCTCATGCGGCGGCGTGCCAGGGGATGTTGGCGAGCTTTGCGCTGGAGGGGGTATTTGAACGCTTCCCCGGGCTCAAGATCATCAATATCGAAGGTGGTTTTGCATGGCTTCCGGCATTCGAATGGCGGCTCGACAAGCATTGGGAGCGGATGCGCGGCGAGGTCCCGCATCTGAAACGGCCTCCTTCCGAATATCTTCGAGAAGGCTTACGCATCTCGACCCAACCTTTCGAGGAGCCGGAGAACCCGAAGCACCTGATCGATATCTTTGAATGGATCGGGTACGACCGGCTGCTGTTCGCCACCGACTATCCGCATTGGGATTTCGACGATCCTGCTACAACGCTGCCGCGCCAGATCGGTCCCGAGCGTATGCAGCAGATTCTCTCCGGCAACGCCCGGAAACTCTACAGGTTGGGCTAATGGCCAGGTACGTCGTTGCATCCGTCGATGACATCGGCATCGGAGAGCGCAAACTCGTGGACGTGCGCGGCCGGCCGGTGGTCGTTTTCAATATCAATGGGGAGTTCTTTGCCCTGCTGGACAGGTGCCCCCACCAGGGAGGCAGCCTTTGCGCCGGAAAGATGACAGGCTTAGTGGAAGCCGGCGCCGTCGGGGAGTTCAAATATTCGCGGCATGGCGAAATCGTACGCTGCCCCTGGCACGGCTGGGAGTTCGACGTTCGTACGGGGAAATCTTACTGCAATCCGGAACGGCTCCGCGTCCGCCAGTTTCCTGTGACCCTGGAAGCAGGAGCGCAAGTGGTCGAAGGCCCCTTCGTCGCCGAAACGTTCCAGGTGACGGTCGAGGACAAATACGTGGTCATTGAGGCCTAATTCCAAGTGGAGACGACTATGCAGGCTGTTGCTAACTCCCCGATCATCGGCGCCGTGATGCTGCCCATGCGGGTGGCGTCGGTGGAAAGGCCGGTCGAGGACGTCAAGCTGTTCACTCTTCAGGCGCTCTATGGCGAAAGATTGCCGCCTGCTGAGCCAGGCGCGCATATCGACGTCCATCTTCCGGGCGGCGAGATCCGTCAATACTCGCTCGTCGATTGTGGTGACGCCCTCCATCAGTACCGCATTGCCGTCAAAAGGATAAAGGACGGGCGGGGCGGGTCCGCCTGGTTGCACGATACATTCGACGTGGGGCACGAAATCATGATGTCGCCGCCGCGGAACAATTTTCCGCTTGATGAGACGGGGACCGACTACATATTCATCGCTGGCGGGATAGGTATTACTCCCGTTCTGCCGATGATCGAGCGCGTGGAAATGCTGGGACGCAGATGGACTTTGCATTACGCGGTCCAACGCCACGAGCACGCCCTCTTCCGTAAGGTTTTGTCTGACTACGGCGGGAAGGTCATTTTCTATACGAGCCGGGAATCCAACCCGTCCCGTCTTGACCTTCATGCAGTCCTGAGCGCTGCGCAGCCGGACGCTCGGGTCTACTGCTGCGGACCCGCGCCGATGCTTCAGGCTTTTCGCCATATGACCGCCAATTGGCCGTCGGGGCGGGCACGAATGGAGGCCTTCGAAGCGCTCGAGGAAAGCGACCGCAGCGGCGGTTTCGTCGTCGAACTTTCTCGCAGCGGGCTCAGCCTGAACATCGGAACGGGACAGACGATCCTCGAAGCGATCCTCGAAGCCGGCGTCGATGTGCCCTCATCGTGCCGGGATGGGGTTTGCGGGACTTGCGAGACGCGTGTTCTCGCGGGTGTACCGGACCATCGGGACGTTTACCTGACGGTGGAAGAACAAGATGCTGGGGACCGTATCATGGTGTGCTGCTCCGGTTGCCGTGGCGATCGGCTCGTACTCGACCTTTAAAAAATCCGGCGTTCAACAACGATAAAAAGAGGAAAATATGGCTCAGGTCAGTATCGAGGACGTCACCAAGACTTACGGTGCCGTCAAAGTCATTCATCAGATGAATTTCAACATCGACGATGGCGAATTTGTTGTGCTGGTCGGCCCCTCCGGCTGCGGTAAATCGACCTTGTTGCGAATGATTGCAGGTCTTGAAGAAATTTCAGGCGGTGCGATCCGGATTGGCGAGAAAATCATCAACGACGTAGCGCCCATGGACCGGGATATCGCCATGGTTTTTCAAAATTACGCGCTTTATCCCCACATGACCGTGGCCGAGAACATGGGCTTTTCGCTCCGGCTGCGCGGTGTGCCAAAAAGCAAAAAGGAAGCGCAGGTTCGTCGGGCGGCGGAGATGCTTGGTCTGGTGAACTATCTGGACCGCTACCCCCGCAACCTTTCAGGCGGGCAGCGCCAGCGAGTTGCGATGGGACGGGCCATCGTCCGCGATCCCCAAGTATTTCTGTTCGATGAGCCATTGTCGAATCTTGACGCCAAGCTGCGCGTGCAAATGCGCACCGAGATCAAGGAGCTTCACCAGCGGATGAAGACAACCACCGTCTATGTGACCCATGATCAGATCGAGGCGATGACAATGGCGGACAAGATCGTTGTCCTTCGCGACGGTGTTATCGAACAGATCGGTTCCCCTCTCGATCTATATGACAATCCGGCCAACCAGTTCGTGGCAAGCTTCATCGGTTCGCCGGCGATGAACTTCATTCGGGGCGAGATAGTTCCGGGTCCCGTTCCAGTTTTTGTGGCCGAGAGCGGCTGGCGCATGGAGGTCTCGAACATAACCGCAGCTCAGCGCCAGGTGCTGTTGGGTGTGCGGCCTGAACATCTGGAGTTTGTTCCGGAGGATGAAGAAGGCGCTTTGCCAGCAGAAATCGTCGTCATCGAGCCCACAGGATCCGAAACCATGGTGGCTATGCGTGCCGCAGGAATGGAGATCCTCGCATCTTTCCGGGAACGCCACCTGCTACGACCTGGAGAGAAGGTCGGCCTTCGCCCCGCTGCGGACCGTACGCATATATTTGACGCCGAAAGCGGCCAGCGCCTGCAACTTAACGCATGACCGCCTTTCCGGCATCGACAGGATGGAACTGGAAACAACAATGAACCGTATCACCATCGCCAACAAAAACCCGAGCCTCAAAGTGCCAGCTCTCGTTCTCGAGGGGGTGCGGCAACTAGCGCTGCGCGATATCGAACTCCCTCTCGGCGTCGGTCACGGCCAAGTGAAAATCGCCATCCATACGGTGGGCATATGCGGGTCCGACGTTCATTACTACACGCACGGGAAAATAGGACCATTCGTGGTACACGAGCCGATGGTGCTCGGGCACGAGGCGGCTGGCACCATCGTTGAAGTCGGCGCGGGTGTGACGCACCTTCATGCGGGCGATCGCGTCTGCATGGAGCCCGGCATACCCGATCCCTTTTCTCGTGCAGCCCGGCTTGGAATCTACAATGTTGATCCTTCCGTACGATTTTGGGCGACGCCACCTGTTCATGGTTGCCTGACGCCTCACGTCGTCCACCCGGCTCAATACACCTATAGATTGCCGGACAACGTGAGCTTTGCGGAAGGCGCGATGGTCGAACCGCTTGCCGTGGGGCTTCAGGCTGTCGAGAAGGCCGCCATCATGGCCGGAGACACCGGTGTCGTCATCGGTGCGGGTCCAATTGGACTGATGACCGCGCTCGCCGCGCTGGCTGGCGGTTGTTCCCGTGTGGTTGTTGCCGACCTGCAGACCGGCAAACTCGACGTGGCCGCAAAGTTTGATGGATTGATCCCCGTCAACGTGCGCGAAACTCCTCTCAAAGCCGTCATCCAGGAACTGACCGGTGGCTGGGGAGCTGACGTCGTTTTCGAAGCGAGTGGCTCAGTAAAGGCTTATGAAGGCTTGGGAGACCTTTTGCGGCCCCGCGGCAAGGCGATCCTGATCGGCATGCCCGTCGAACCAGTGGCCTTCGACGTCTCAGCCTTGATGACGAAGGAGCTGCGACTGGAAACGGTTTTCCGGTACGCGCATCAATATGACCGCGCCATGACGATGCTAGGAGCGGGCCAAATCAATCTCAACCCTCTTGTCAGCGAAACATTTGCGTTCAAGGACAGCGTGCGTGCGTTCGAAAGAGCCGCCGAAGGCCGACCGCAAGACGTGAAGCTGCAGATCAGGGTCGCTGGCTGAAATCCGACTTGCTCGCCTATCGGAGCGCCCGAGTGTGCCGCCGCGGCACGCCGCCTACGTTTGAGGAAATCATGAAGAAATTGATGAATGATCCCGCTAACTTCGTGGATGAAATAATTGACGGTTTGGTCGCAGCCCATCCGGCACTCGTGTGCGACGGCGAAAGCAAAAGAGTGATCCGACGCGCTGGCGGCGTCCGCAAAAACAAAGTCGGCGTCGTGTCAGGCGGAGGATCCGGTCACCTGCCCTTGTTCACAGGCTATGTCGGCCACGGTCTTCTCGACGCTTGCTCGATTGGCAACGTGTTCGAAGGCCCCAATGTGGAGAGCTGCTTGGACGCTATCCGCCTCGCCAACGGTGGGCGCGGCGTGTTGCGGCTTTATGGGAACTACGGCGGCGACCGGATGAACTTCGACATGGCCGGCGAACTCCTCGAGGCGGAAGGGATCGAGACAACTACGGTCCTCGGTACCGATGATATCGCGAGCGCGGGGCCGGAGGAAAGAGGCAAGCGCCGCGGCGTGGCGGGCATAATCTATGCCTATAAGGCGGCAGGAGCGAGCGCCGAACGTGGTGATGCGCTCACAGCGGTGACCGCCGCAGCCCAGAAGGCCGTTGACGCCACCAGAACGATCGGTGTCGCACTGTCGTCCTGTCAACTTCCGGGCGCTGACGGTCCGTCCTTCACTCTGGACGACGAGGAAATTGAAATGGGGATGGGGATTCACGGCGAGCCCGGTATATGGCGGGACAAGATGAAGCCTGCAGACATGGTGGCGGATGAGATGATCGACCGTCTGCTTGATGAGCGCCCGCGGGGAGCAAGTTCCCGCGTCTCCCTTCTCGTCAACAGCCTCGGCGCAACTTCGCTTGAGGAACTTTATATTCTTTTTCGGCGTGCCAAGGGCAGACTGGAGCAGACAGGTCTGGAGGTTATATTTCCCTTGGTTGGACGATATGTGACGTCTCTGGAAATGGCGGGAGCCTCAATGTCGGTATGTTTTGTCGACGAAGAGCTTGATGAGCTGCTCGCAGCGCCTGCCGATTGCCCGTTCTGGAGAGTCTCGTAATGCAGATTTCAATCTCGTCCCTGAGCGCAGGAATTGCGCGCGCACATCTGGAGATGGCGTCGCTCGAGCGTGTGCTGAATGAAGCCGATTCTAAACTGGGTGACGGAGATACCGGCGCAATGCTGGCGAGACTCATGTCGAAACTTGTAGAACAGGATCTGAGCAAGGCCGCGGACCTCGGGGATGCGTTCATGATGCTGGCGAAAGCTGCGGCCGCGTCGACGGGTTCCAGTCTGGGCACGCTGGTCGCGACGGCGTTTTTAGCTATCGCGAAGCGGGCCAAAGGCGGTACGACGGCTCCATGGACTGCGGTTGCCGCGTGGCATTTAGCGGCGCGGGACGCGATGCTCGTCCGCGGCAATGCATCCTTAGGGGACAAGACAGTCATAGACTGTATTGATGGCGTTGCGGCGGCGCTTGATGGAATTTCCAACCTCTCTGAGGTACGCGCCGTCGCCGTGCGAACAGCAAACGAGGTCGTAGCGGAGTACAGAACGCGCCCTTGCCGGGTGGGCCGGGCAAGGATGTTCGGAGATAAAAGTGTGGGTATCGATGACCCGGGCATGCTGGCTTACGCATCGCTTTGTCAGGCAGTCGCTCGGGAACCGGAAGTCAGCGGCATTCCTAAGCCCTGCGCTTAATGCCGTTGCCGTAAGCGCCGCGCGAACCCCCTGATTATTGCAGTGGAAAATCTTCGGAATTACGCAACAGAAACTGCCAGATACCTGCTATGGGGTTGAAAAGTAAATACATTATGGCGTTCTTATTAGGTCTGTTCACATGCTCTTGAAACTAGTCCGAGAGTCAGCGGCACCGATAAACCAAAGTTCGCTTTGCGGCAGGAGAAGACATCTCGGCCGGGTCGGCTGGGTGGCCGCTTTGGGGCCGGAGAACGAACCCGCTGCGCGGGAGGGCGCCTGCGGTTGAGATAGAGGGCACAGGCTGGAGGCTGCGCCTGGATTGAACGTCGTCCGGCAAGGGCGGAGCATGACGAGCTTCTTCAACAAGGAGCCTGACCATGCAGTACCTCCATCTCGATACCCCCGTCAGCCCGCTGCGCCAGCGGTTGATCGACGACATGAACATGCGACGTTTCTCACGCGAAACGCAACGCAACTATCTCCGCGACATCGGTCGCTTGGCAACCTTCCTCGGGCGTTCACCAGACACGGCGACCGCCGACGACCTGCGCCGGTTCCAAATCGAGCAGCAGGAGGATGGCGTTCCCGTTCCGACGATGAACAGCATCGTGTCGGCGCTACGCTTCTTCTTCACCCAGACCCTCGACCGCCCGGACCTGGCGCGCAGGCTCGTCCGGCTGGCGCATCCGCGTAACCTGCCTGTGGTGCTGAGCCGCGACGAGGTTGCGCGGCTGCTCAATGCCACCACCTGCCTCAAGCACCAGGCTGCGTTGTCGGTCGCCTATGGCGCCGGCCTACGTGTTGCGGAGGTGTCGATGCTGAAGGTCGCCGACGTCGACAGCGAGCGGATGCTGCTGCGCGTCGAGCGTGGCAAGGGCGGGCGCTATCGCAATGCCATGCTTTCGGAGGACCTGCTCACCCTGCTGCGCCAGTGGTGGAAGGTGGGGCGGCAGCAGGGCGTGATGCATCGCGACGGCTGGTTATTCCCCGGCCAACACGCGATGAAGCCGATCAGCACGAGGCAGCTCTATCGGATCGTCGTTGAGGCGGCCCAGGCCGCGGACATCGCCAAGCGGGTCGGGCCGCATACGCTGCGCCACAGCTTCGCCACCCACCTGCTCGAGGACGGCACGGACATCAGGATCATCCAGGTCCTGCTCGGGCACGCAAAACTCAACAGCACCGCCCTCTACGCCAAGGTGGCGACCAAGACGGTCCGCACGGTCACGAGTCCGCTCGACAAGCTCGGCCTGTTCAAGCCGGAAGAAGCCTCCCCCGACGGTTGAGCCTTGCGTGCCTCGATCGAGGTCGCCGACATCTTCCGTGTTGCCGGGGCAGCGTACCAGCGCGCGCATGCAGGACATCTGAGCCTGCCGCAACTGAAGGTGATGTCGGCGGTCGAGAACTGCCGCACTGCGGCCCTCGGCGGTCACGTCGAGGCCTGCGAGGACTGCGGCCAGTGGCGGATTGCCTACAACTCCTGCCGCAATCGGCACTGCCCAAAGTGCCAGGGCGCGGCGGCACGGACGTGGCTTGCCGAACGCGAGGCCGATCTGCTTCCGGTCGGTTACTTCCACGTCGTATTCACGCTACCGGCCGAGGTCGCCGACATGGCGTTCCAGAACAAGACGCTCGTCTACGACCTGCTGTTCAAGGCGGCGTCGGAGACGATGCTGACCATCGCGGCCGATCGCAAGCACCTCGGCGCGCGCATCGGCATCACCGCCGTGCTCCACACCTGGGGATCGGCAATGACCCACCATCCGCATGTTTACATGATCGTGCCCGGCGGTGGAATCACGCCGGACGGGAGCCGTTGGATCTCGTCGCGCCCGGCCTTCCTGCTGCCGGTGCGCGTACTCGGCAAGCTGTTTCGACGGCTGTTCCTCGCCCGCCTGGTCGCTCTGTACGACGACGGGCGGCTCGGCTTCTTCGGCGCCCTTGCTCATCTCGCCGAGCGGTGGGCATTCCTGCGGCATCTGTCGCCGGTCCGGAAGAAGCGCTGGGTGGTCTATGCCAAGGCGCCGTTCGCAGGGCCGGAGGCAGTGCTCGCTTACCTGTCCCGCTACACCCACCGGGTCGCAATCTCGAACCGCCGCCTGATCGCCTTCGACGAAACTGGCGTCACCTTCCGCTACAGGGATTACCGCCGCGACGGCTGCGACCGGCAGCAGATCATGACGCTCGCGGTCGACGAGTTCATCCGCCGCTTCCTGCTCCATGTCTTGCCGCGTGGCTTCCATCGTATCCGGCACTACGGCCTGCTCGCCGGCTCAGCCCGAAAGACCAGCCTCGCTCTCGCGCGCGAACTCCTGGACGTCGCCGCTCCGGTCGATAACGGCACACCGGGCGAACCGGGGGACTCCCGCCCCCCATGCCCCTGCTGCGGCGGACGAATGATCGTCATCGAGGTGTTTGAACGCTGGAGGCAGCCGCGCGGGCCGCCGGATGCGGCGACGAACCGGGAGACGACTTCATGACCCGGCATGGCATGGTCAGCCGCAGGCGCCCTGTCTCGGCAACAGACCCACACGCATCCATGGTAATCATCGCCGCCGACAGGGTTGCGGCGGGCCGGGTGCCGGGCCGGCAAAACCACGCGGATGCGCAACGAAGCGGCCTATCCGCATTCATCGCTCTACTCTCTGGCTGCGGTCGCGCCACCACACACATCAGCCGTAGATCGAAATCTCCATAGCCTCGACTGTGGTCCGCGGGTTCCTTCCTCGGGGACTTTCGTACGCCTCCTGGCGCCCGAAACTCTTCACGATTCCGGTCAGGCAGCTTTCAAGAACAGCCCTGCGAAAGCAGACGTTTAAGTCGGCTGCCGTGATGTCTGGGTCTGGTCCAAAGCGGTCGTTCTGCAAGTTCCACACCTCATGTCCTCGGATGGTTAGATGTGCTGTGGGGCGGCGTTCCTTCTAAGCGAGGATCACCGTAGTCGGTGGCTTCCTCATAATGGATCGGATGCATCTCGCGACCACGCCTTGGAACATTTGCATCATTGGCTGAGTTCTTTTCCTGAAGGTTTCACTCGCTGCTTCCATGACACAGGCGTCGATCGGGGACAAATCATCGCGTTTTGTTCGCCACCGGAACCGAGCGCTTACACCGTGACCGAAAGGATGCGTTCATGACTGAACACACGACGCCGGAGCCCCGTAAGGGCACGCCAAGCCCAAGGATAGACGAGCCGGAGTTTCGTCAGCGATTTTTGTGCCAATTCAAGGACCCTGCATTCAATCCGTTAAAGTCTGAACTTGATCTGATCGTGGCGGCTGCATGGGACGCTTACAAGCTCCAGCGCAAGAGCCCCGAGACTTCAAAAGCGGGTCAAGGTTTCCATGATCCCGAGTATGACCTTGCCGTCGACTGGATCAATGCAAAGGCAAAGGTCGATGCGGCACAGCGTCAATACGAAGATAGCGCCGCTCGTCGCCGGGTACTCCTGATCAGCGGATCACCGCGCAGCGAGCACACCTGTCCCGGGGAAATGTCCAAATCCTTTCGCCTTGTGGAAATCGCTCGTGAAGTGTTCAACCAATCGGGTGAGGTAGACGTGGAGGTTCTGGAGCTTGGCAAACTTGCTTCTGAATATGGTCGCAAAATCCACCCCTGCAAAGCCTGCTTTTCAACCTCGCCGGCTCTCTGCCACTGGCCGTGCTCATGCTATCCAAATTATTCCCTCGGCCAGACGCAGGACTGGATGAACGACATCTATCCGATGTGGGTCGCGGCGCACGGGGTGATGATCGTCACGCCAGTGAACTGGTATCAGGTGACATCTCCGGTCAAATTGATGATGGACCGCTTGGTCTGTGCCGACGGTGGCAATCCCGATCCGACTCTGACACAGGGCAAAGATGCCAAGCTGGCAAAGCAGATTGAATTGGAGGGCTGGGACTATCCGAGACACCTTGCGGGCCGCCTCTTTTCGGTGATCGTGCATGGCGATGTGGAGGGGGTGGAGAATGTTCGCCGCAGCATTTCGGACTGGCTTCGCTTCATGCAGATGTCACCGGCGGGTCCGCTTGCTGAAGTGGACCGCTATATAGGTTACTGGAAACCCTACGCCACAAACCACGAAGAGCTCGATGCCGACACGGCCATTCAAGGCGAAGTCCGTAACGCCGCTCAAACATTGTTGGAGGCAGTGCTTGCCCAGCGTGACGGACAATTCGTTGCAGCCGGAAAAGACCTGCGGCAACCCCGTCAGAAATAAGCTTGAAGACGACTAGCCTACTATCTTGTGTTTGGATTCCCGAGCTTTGGATCGCGACGGCGCGTATATTCGTCGACCCTTGGCAAATCGTCGGAAAATTCAATCCATGGAAGCTTGAACTTCCAGTAGCCATGGACATTTGGTTTGAACCGCTCCGGATGATCAAAAAAATCCGATCGTCAAATACTGTTCGTCCGGAATTCCATCATCATGATAGCCGATCGAACTGCCGCAACGTCCGCAGAAGCTGCGAACGACACCGGGCGTTTTGGAATAGGTCTTCACCATGCCCTGTACAATGTTGAACTGTTCCGGCCGATAGCCTATCCAAACGGTCAACGGTCCACCTATGGCACGCCTGCAATCGTCGTCGTGGTCATAGTTGATCCAGAAGGGCTCGCCGCGACATTCGGCGCGTATAGCGCCGCAAAAACAGCCAGCAGTTTCAATCCGTTCGGTCATCAATCAGGCTCCGGATGTCAAGTGATGTCAGCAAAGCCGGCCAGTCGCGTAAGCCCGATAACATCGAAGAACGAGCTGTAGAATTCGATTCAGTCGCGGTCAGCTGATCAGTTGAATTTTGCCAATTCTGTTGGACCTTAGGGCAAGCATTAGCGGATCTGCGAAGCTGAGACATTAAAGGTGGACTAGCAGTTGTCATTTGTCTCAGGGAACGTTTGCTCCCGAGTTCTCCAGGTGTAAGACCCATCCAGCCGCGATAGCGATGGCAAGGCCAACGCAGAAAACCAGACCGTAGAGGTAATAGGGCAGGTCATTTCGCCCATCGTTCGGGTCGTCCTCAAAATTTATTGGCATGGACCACTCCTTGTGAATTCACCATAAGTAGCCAGCATAGCTCGTGGCTATGAGAAGCATCAAAACCAATAAGATGCCACCAATGCAGAACGACAGGACACTCGGGCGACCTTCGGGATCGTCATCGAAATCCATTTGCATTGCGTCATCCTTTTCGAATGATTTGACCATCCCGCATTTCGAACACGCCGTGGTCGCCGCCTTGAGCGTAAAAATCTGTCTCCAACTCACCCCACGTACCCATATATTCTCCGCAAGAGGTACAAACGATTGGTGTGCTCAGCGCCAAATCTTGCGTGAAGGTAAGGTAGATCGTTTGGCACTTTGGGCATTCGAGTTTGCTGTCGAGGCGTTGACTGACATCGTTAGGCATGAAGCGGCCTTGCCGCGCCTCGCAGCGACGCAATATTAGCGATTAACATTTCCTGATTGGCAGCTGCGCGGGCAATGATTTCTGCATCGCGGAGACCTTGGTCGAAGAGCGTCATCACCCTTCGTGCGAGACGATCCGTATCTTCGTGGTCTTGGGCTCTGTGTAGCTTTCTGGTGGCCTTCAGAAGCGCACTTTCCATTACATCCCAGTCTTCGCTGTAATAGATAATATTCCTGAAATGACGGGGCATAGCCTTCCTCCCGCACTAGTGTTTGGCGGGAGCGCTTAGCATCTCTCAATCGCAGGTGCGCCACTCTAGATCCAGCGACGGAGATATTAAAAAGCACATATTTCACGTGCGTCAATGCTATGTCTGCCAGCGGACAATTCGCCGTTGGAACGAACTTGCTCTTGGCATGTTTCGAACCATAACAATGGTGGGATTATCAGTGGTAATACGCAAATCTGACTCAGTGGTCACCGCCAATTGGTTGAAGCGGGGGATGAGGAAACACGATTTTCAGGCGGCAATGCAGTCTGGCCACTTTCCCATAGTGACGGACAAGGTATTTCAGAAGTTACTTGCTCGATTGGAACAGGCAGAGGTGGACCAGGCAAGGTGTTAGGCGTCCATACCAGGTCGAGCATGAAACCGACAAATAACATGGGCACTGTGCGGAAGAATCCGCAACAATGCTGGTTCTCATAACGAGTGCACGCCCTGTCAGCCTCTCGGCAGCGCAATCTCGATGTCCAGAGCCACGACGAGCACGGTAAGTAGCATCAGCGTCGCCAGCACGGCTACACCGACCGTCAAATTTAAATGTCCTCCGAAGGGAGCCATTTGCTGTCTCCATGCGTTGACCATCAACTAAGGAATGCGACAGATTTGTGATGGTTTTGTGACATGTCAAGTGCATGCAAATCAGGTGATCGATGAGTGTCCGGCTCACTGATGTGGCCAATAGCGACATTCCGTTAAGAGCGCGCACGCTTGTGAAGCCGGGCCGGGTGTTTGCGTTGGCCTGTGCCGTTTCGGCGTTGCTGCTCGGTGCAGGTTTTATGCAGGATCTGATCCTCTATTCTGGTGCCAAGCCGGAACTTTCCAACAAGATATGGTTGCTCGACGTCGACTCCGAGGAAAGTGCGTTTACGTGGCTTTCGGTGGTGGTAGCGTTTTCCGCAGCATGGTTGCTTTTTCTGGCAAGCAGGGACGCAGCCATGTGCGGTAGCAGGTTTAAATACCACTGGTATGCGCTCACAGTACTTTTTCTGTTGCTTTCGTTCGACGAGTTCGCCGGTATTCATGAAAAGATTTCTGCCGCTTTGTCCGGAAGGATAGAGCACACTGGCCTGATGTATTTTGCCTGGGCAGCGCCAGCTGGTATCCTCAGCCTGATCGGTCTTGCGGCCTTTATTCCCTTCATCAGGTCGTTTCCGTTGACGCTCGCGGGGCTCCTCGTGCTTTCAGCTCTCATCTTCCTTGGCGGTGCCGTCGGATTCGAGATGATTGGCGGCAGCGTTGCTGAAGTTGAAGGGATTGAATCATTTCGTTACCGAATACTGACGAACCTCGAGGAAGGTCTCGAAATGGCCGGGATGCTGGCCTTCATCTATGTGTTGCTGTGCCATCTGAAGCGTTCGGGACCAACACTCCACCCCAGCGCCTGATTTCCCTGCCGGATATCAAGGTTGAAGAACTCGGCAGCTTCATTGATAAAAGTTGCCATCGCTTATGGCGGGTCATGGCTTCCCATTACATTTCGCGGCGACTGTTCTCAGCGATCCGGTGCCCCGCCTTGCACAAGCTTTCGTTGTTAGGCTAGACGACTTGTAGATTGGAAGGACATCTTGGAGATTGGAGACATGGCGCTCAAGCGGATGGACAACGTAGGAATAGTCGTCGAAGATCTCGAAACGACGATTGATTTCTTTAGCGAACTCGGTCTTGGGACCGCAGAAGGACAGCGGTAGGGGCTGGGACATTTATGCAGATTATAACGGTCACTAATACTGCTCGGGTATGGATGGCGGATTTTCGCTTACGCCGAATACAAATGTGTCCCCACAAGCGTGACACTTGTAATGATCGCGCTGATAAGGGTCGCGTAATGTGAATTGCAGAATGGATTTTTTGCGGTGGCCAAAACAATTTGGACAGGCTCTATGAGGCGCGTTTGACGTTTCGCTGGGGTCTACCACGAACTCGTAGGCATAGGTGTTCCCACCATAGTCCATGAGTACGTAGTTGGCAGCAATTTCGTCCCAATCCTCGTAAGCAGAAAGCTGCCGTTTGAGGCCAGTCATTTTCTCTTCGAGTTCCCGTTCCCGGTCAGCGCTAGAGAGTATGGCCGCTTGTGCTTCGAGTAACTTCCCCTGAAGCTCTATGACCGCGTTATTTAGCGCGACCTTGTCGCTTATATCTTTGATGCCTTTGGCGATATCAAAGGAATCTTTCAGTGCCCCATAAGCCTCGCCTATACCAACAACCATTTCCAGAATCCCTTAGCTATTCATCTTCTGTACGATGGCGATCCCAAGCGTGATCAGGGCAGTCAGGAACACGCCTATAGGGGACCAGTACATCTTGTTTGACTGTTTCTTCATCTCGGTTGTCGCTGCCTGCTGTGCGCCACGGCTGCAAGCTGAGCGTCAAAAAGCTGCTTTTGTAGTAGATATGGCGCCGTTGGATTTCTGTAGACCCCCTCATGACTTATAACTCCGCCTTTGACTTCAGACGGCGGGCCGGAGACATAGCTGGTTCGGCCGTCTTTCGTTGGCGCATTCCCTGCTTCATCTAATGTGTCCGATTTTCGCACGGGTCGCGCTTCTCCGAGGGAGGTTAACCTACCGAACCGTTTCAATACGATCCGCGAAACGCACATACGGCGGGAATGGTCTTGAGAATGATGATGATATCTTTCTGAAAGGACCAGTTTTCAACGTAGTGCTTATCGAAAGCAATCCGTTCGTCATAATTGACGTCATTACGCCCGCTGATTTGCCACACACCAGTCAGGCCCGGGCGCGATTTGAAATAGTAGGTTGCGGCGGAACCATAGAGCTCGATCTCATCCTTCACTACAGGACGCGGCCCAACCAGGCTCATCTCGCCGCGAAGAATGTTTACCAGTTGAGGTAATTCGTCGAGGCTCAATTTCCGCAACACGATGCCGAGTGTGGTGACGCGTGGATCGACCTGCAACTTTCGCGCCGCCAACCATTCTGCGTGCGCCTCCGGATTTGCAGCGAAATGGGCTTCAAGGACGGCATCACCGTCTGTAACCATGGTACGAAATTTGAGGCAATAGAACGCATTCCCGCCACGCCCGATGCGGCGATGGCCATAGAGAACAGGTCCACCATCCGACAACTTAACCAGACAGGAGAGCAGTATAAACAGCGGGCTGAGCAGGATGAGGGCAAGGATCGCGGTAAACACGTCGAACGATCGTTTCAAGAATCCTCCAACCGGAAGACTTGCCAATTCGTCCGACTGCCGAATGAGTTTGGTATTCACGAGAAATTCCTTTCGAATCTGTGATCCACGAAGTTCGGCTTGGCTTCATGTCAGGGAGGGCAAGGCAAAGCCTGCAGCACAGCAGGCGGATGGAATTTGACTTTGGAGTGCCCTCTCAATTTATAGCTTTGCCATCCCAATGCTTCGGACCGGTCGGGCTGCCGCAATGCCAAACGTGGAACGGAGGCACCCGTTCCACGTTTGGTCTTCAGACCTATGCAGGATGAGACGTATGGCCGTTCAGGAATAAGACCAAAGTCTTGTCATGATGCAGCAATGGTTTGATCAGAATGATATCGGCATGTTGACAGGGCGCGCATCGGGCTTCTTATGCCAGTGACGCCAAAGCTCTCATCCATCGCGCTTATCGTTGTTGTCGCGATAGCCGCTCTCCGAGCAGTTTTTCATATTCACGCTCGGCTTCACCGTAAAATCCGTTGGCCTCCGCCATCAAACCCGCGCGATCGACAATGGCGACCTTGCCACGGGTGGCGCGGATATGGCCATCGGCTTCAAGTGAATGCAGGGTTTCTGTCACCCAGGGCCGCCGCATACCCAGCATCACCGCCATGAACTCATGGGTGAGGTAAAGATCATGGCCCGAGGTGCGGTCATGCACCATCAGCAGCCATCGCGCCAATCTTGTCCGGGCTTCGGCCTGAGCGTTGACCAGAGCAGTCGTGGCGCTTTGAACAAACATCGTCTGTACGTAAAGAAGAAACACCCGCTGCAGCGACCGGCTTTGCTCTAACGCCGCCTGCAATTTGCCGGCGGAAATCCGGTGGCCGGAACCGGGAAGCTGGATATAGATGGAGAGCGGCGCGCTGGTGCTGCCGAGGACGAGCGAGGTTCCCGTCATTCCATCCAGGCCGACCAAAGCAATTTCGATATCGCCGCCGGAAGGGCTTTTTGCTACAATCGATGCTATGCCGTCCTCGATAAACAGCGCGGCGTCAATAGGCTCCCCCGGACTCTCGATCGGATCCCGCAGCGAGAATGTTACGTATTCGAGATCCTCGACAAGCAGCTGGAAATCAGATGGTGACAACAATCTAAGGAGTTTGTTTTGAACAGCGGATTGAACCAAGGTCATGTTGCTCCTTCCCGCGAGGAACAAACTGACGATCCAGCGCTTTCAAAAAAACTATAAGTATCAAGATAAAAACCGAGAACAATGGTATGTCCTCCAGAGGACAATCCGGGAATATAGGCCACTCGGAAAATGTCGGTAAAAACGGAGCTGCCGCGCCTGAGGTCAGGATGGATCGAAACGCCACATATCGCAGGCTCCTCAAGGAGGATGATATACCCCTTGATGCGGTATGCATACGGGTTATCCAAAAAGACGGCCGGCCGCTCGCCGAAGTCGAGTGGCCGGAAAATACCCTTACCAACAAAGGCGACTATTTCTATGCCACACCCGTTCCACTGGCACTTGAACGGGCACTTGACGTTAGAGACAATTACGGTTTTCGCGAGATTGTCATCATTATCGACGATCTCGCGCTTTGGAACGAAGCGTGGGGAACTGTCATTTGAAATAAGATGGTTGCAAGGCCCGCTATGGCCTCGGTCCTGTGCAATCCGGCAGCATCATCGGAACTTATCCATCATTGACCCCGTGACACAGTCGGATGCAACCCTCAAATTGGGTGCTCGACGTTGGTGCTCGGTTCAACGCTTTTGCAATTTGACTGGTAAGGCCTCCTGACTGCCGTCTTTGTCGTTTTAGCGTTTCTATGGATTCATTTTGTTTTCACAGCCTAACACCGTGCCCAGTCAAGTCTAGCCAGCACCGGATTTTCCACAAAGCTTGCACGAGATTTGAGGGTTCAGCTGGACGGCATGCGCGTCGCCGTTCCGGCAGCGAGCGGCATTAAAGGGAAAAAATACGTTTTCGTGGAGCCAACATTGGTGGCTGAGGTAACCTATGGTTCCTGGACGCATGACGGAAAACTGCGCCATCCATCGTTCAAAGGAATGCGAGAAATCGCTGACAACGCTGAAATCTGCACGATTGACGGGAACTAATCAGATTGATGAGAGTTTGAGCTGCGTTGTCCGGCAGGCATTGATAACCCCTGGCAACTGAGGCTCTTCGTCATTTCACCCGCCCTTTCGGGAAACCCCGCGGCGGGCCTCACCTTGGTCGCCAGCAAAGTAGCGTAGCTTAGCACTTCTGAAGATTCACCGTCTTGGGTTACTCCAGTGTCAGGGACGGAAGTTAGTACTCTGGCACGGTACCCAAGCTGAGTACCCACATTTCGCGATAGCAGAAGTCGGGATCGAGAATCAGTCGCTCAGGATTTTCGCCGATCGCCTTCCATTGGAGATGATCCGCCTCTGGCAAATCGCATGTTCGGGCGAGGCCGGACAGGAATTCGATATTGTTGCGGATGTATTCGCGCTCTATGGGCCTGAGTGGCTGACGGCGCTCTGCCAGCGTTGTAATGGCAGAGACGTTCTCAAGACCCGCTGCCCGAAACCAGGCTGAAACACGAGTTCCGCGCATTGCACCGGACATCTGTATATCATCAGATAGCGCATCAAGCAGACGCCACGTCAGTTTAGGATCCTGCGGCTGATACTGCCAAACCGAGATATCGACCTCCTTCACGGCAACCAGTCCGCCCGGTTTAACGACGCGGCGGAACTCCTCGATTACGTGGGTTAGCTCTTCGTCACTCAGATACTGGATGACGTTAGCGCTCCAAACCGCATCGAACGTGCCCGCCTCATACGGCAGCGCGGTGATGTCACCCGTTCGCGCGCTTATCCGACAGGCAAACTTTTGGCTAGCAATCAAGCCTTCAATCGCCTCAACATTTTCCCGTGCCAGATCCAAAGCCTCGATATGTCCCTCGTTGCCCAGCAATTCCGCCAGTAACGGCAGGAAGACTCCATTGCCTGCACCTGCGTCCAGCACTGACCAGCCGGGTCGGATGCCGGCAGCACGAAGAGTGGCATCGTACTCGTCCTTTAGTGCCAGGTAATGAACGTCAAGATGTCCGGCGGCGCTGAGCTTGTGTCCGGCCGATGTACTTTGTTCGGAGTTCGAGGCGTTGCTCATTTTGTCTACCGGTTCCTAGTTTCCGTGTCAGGCTCGCTGCTGCCTGCATCACGCGCGAGACCATCAAGCTGGCACTTGTGCGGGGGCACAAGTACGTAACCGTTACAGTCAGTCGCAGGGGTAAGATGCGAACGTCCCTTCGCTCAAACAGGGCCATCATCCGCCTAGCGCAAATGTCAGCTTTTGGGAGACGACGAAGGGGACCTCAATGGCCGAGATGAGGGCGCAATCAAGCCATCCAGCCCTGTCGCTAGCGACGTCTGCTTTCGGGCCGCGTCCAAAGGCTGTCCGAGTCCACCACCGAGACGTTACTGGAGCCCTCTGTGGCGTAATCGCCGACTCGCAGCAACAAGTTTGTCACAAACCCATTCACGGGGCTCCGTACCTTCGTGCGCTTGAGGTTGATCTGCGCCAGTGAAAGCTGCTGTGTCGCTACTTCGAATGCCTCCTTTGCCTCGGCAGCGCTGCCGGCATAGCGATGACACCGCCAATGGTACAAGCGCCGTTGCTAGTTGGATCCGGGCCAAGTTTTCGGCCGCACCGGGCTAGTCGAGCATTTGCATGTGCAAGAATAGTGCCCGGTTTCGTTCGGAGTTGTCGCCCTTCTTCTTCCACTGAGCAACCTTGCCAATGGCCACGTACGCCAATGAGGACATCGTCCGACTGGGATTGGCCATTCAGGCTTGTACCTGCCGCGCGAAACGTTGCTTTGCGGCCATTGTTTCTGTAATAAACCAACAGATTTGCAACACCTTCGAGAGTTCTAGGTCTGACAACTACCTGTGGTATGTAGCGATACGGACTTGCGTCAGAAGCATAGCGGACGAGATCGGCCACTCGGTGCAGCACTTGATCGCTCCCGATAAGTTCGCTGAGATCGTCTCGTAACATCCGGGGAGTTCCATCTGCCATACCTTGGGGGACAGCATCCTGCATCGCAGGACCCGCAGGCCTACCGATCCTGGTCGCATCGGGTTCAAATAGCTTTTTCATCGAACATCCTTCTCCAACTTGTGCGTGTCCTGCATGGAAGGATGCCGCCGCTTGGGGGATGGCGCGAGTTTAGCGTTGCAAATAGGTGCAAAGACTATGCAGACTTAACGGATCTATTGGTGGGAGGGCAGCCCAGCCTCATTCAAGACGATCCAGATTTTGCAATTAAAATTGATGACTCCGATTAGCTCATGAGATAGGCGAAAGTTCCAATTGCATGATCTTCAGTAAAATTTTGTAAGATGCGCTAGAGCGGCCTTTTTTTGAACCTACGCTTCGCAGAATTGCGCCGCCTTTGCTTCAAAACGGCCGAGATCGTTCGGGGATGTAACTGTAACGTACTTCTTCGGCATTGGAGCGTGTTTTATGCCTCGTAGTACCGGAACAGCAGTAGGCTTCTGCTCAGCGAAGGTATGCAAATTCTTGAAATGCATTCCGCGTCCTAGTTGCGGCAGGTGAGATGCAGTTCAAATCCGGCATTTGCCGGTGCCAGTTAACAGAGCAGGCTTAGATGCAGAACGCTCGTTAAAAAAAGGATGGGAAATATGGCCAGCAGCGCCGACAACAGTTTATTTCGCTTCACGCATCTGCGTGCCGCAAAATCTCGGTTTCGCAGCCCTGCAACCGGCAAGTCACCAAAAACATCAGCGTCTACCGTCCATGTGCCCGCGCCGCGATCCGGGAGAGTAAAACCATCCGCGATTATCAGCCAGCCGGTGTTCGACCCCGTGCGAGCGTCCAGAGATCTGGTGAGCGCTCAGCGCGAGGTTGAGAGGCTCGATCCAATCCGCGATCTTAACCTGTCAGTTGCGCGTGGCCTGTTCACGTTGCAGGCCAGCGCCATCAAGCGTTTGTCTTCAAGGACAAAGTCAACGTTGGAAAAACTCGGTGTATCGTTGGCAGACATCCGTATCGGCGATCTTGTCGCTGCGATCGATGGCGCGCTAACGCCGCCTCAACCAGAGGATACGCCCGGTGACCCGCCGGCACCAAGTCCCCGTCCTGCCCAATTGAACGCGGTCGGCGTCGCCGATCTGCTGGTGGTAAAACAGCAAATCAAGCGCTATGAAGCCGGTGAAATTGCACACATCGAAAACATTCTCGACGGCGAATCCAAGCTTCGTACTCATCGCCAGCTCAACCGAACCGAAGAAGTAATCAGCACGCTTAAGGAGCAGGAGCACGAAAAGGAGACGGAGCTGCAGACCACCGAGCGCTTCGAACTCAATCGTGAAACCACGCGGACACAGCAAGCCGATCAGAAGGTCGGATTCGGATTGTCGCTCTCCGGAAAGTACGGCCCCACGGTCGAGTTCGAAAGCAAACTCGATGTGAGCAATCAGACCAGCGAAGAAAATGGCCTTAAGAACTCCGTCACCTATGCAAAGGACGTCGTCGAGCGCTCCAAGGAGCGCATTGTCGAGCGTGTCCGCGAAGAACGGCGACTTACAATTTTGCGCGAGGTCGAAGAAGTCAACGAGCATAGGCTCACGAATGAGAGCGGCGAGCACAGCGCCGGCATCTATCAGTTCGTCGACAAGATTTATGAGTCGCAGGTATTCAACTATGGCCTGCGGCAGATGTTCGACTTCATGATTCCAGAGCCGGCGTCTTACATGTGGCATCTTGAAAAAATGCCACAACCGGACCCGGAACTACCGATCCCGCCAATCAGACTGGAGGTCGAAGCACCGGACGCAACACACATTCATGAGGGCAACTATCTACGTCTTGGTGCCCGTTACGGTACAAAAGGACTAAAGGCCCCGCCGCCGATTTTTCTCGTGAGGAGTGCGAGCGTCACACAAGGCATGGGCAATGACTCAGAGGAGGATCAGCCTCGGAGCCGCAACCAAATCGAAATCCAGATTCCAAAGGGTTACCGACCTGTCTGGGCCTTGACGACGGTGATGGGCGTGACGGACGAGGATCCTCACTTCGCGTTCAGTGTCGGGAACGAGTATGATTACTGGCGTCCGACGGCGCAAGGCGAGCGGATCGATGTTCAGGAGGGCGATCTTCGATTCTACCGGCCCAATGCCAACCGGGTAACGGTCTTCCCGAGTGACGGCGGTCTCTACGCCGACGACGACAAGCTCACCATCCATATTTTCGCGCATGAGACCGCGAACTACAGTGTGCACACCAAGGTCACCTTCCAGCGCCAGGCCGAGGGGCTGCGCGAATGGGCCACATCGACCTACGACACGATCGCCGAGGCGTATTCGAATGTCTTGCTTAGGTATCAGCAAGAAGTCGAGACGCTGAAACAGAAGAAAGAAGCTGAAAAAGGACTCGCCTTTGAGTTTGGGAATCCCCCGTCCGTCAATGAACGCATCATCCGGACAGAGTTGAAAAAGCACTGCCTCGCGTTTATTCGCAATGAACACGCCGGCTTATTGAACACCGCACACACCGGCGGCGGCTCGCTCTACCCGCCGCATTTTGACATCGAGGATGCCAAAGCTGACGGGGCGATCATCCGCTTCTTCGAGCACGCCTTCGAGTGGGATCAAATCCAATACGTGTTCTACCCTTATTTCTGGGCACGACCCGGTGGATGGGCCGACCGATTCCGTGCACGGAACATGGACGCAGAACTCGAGGATTTCCTGAAAGCAGGCTATGCGCGCGTCGTCGTACCGGTGCGGGTCGGGTTCGAAGCGGCTGTCTCCTATTTCATGCAGGAGGGACGCGTCTGGAACGATGAGGGCGAGCCGCCGATCGATCATCCTCTCTACAAGCCTATCGTCGATGAAATCAAGGAGCTCACCGGAGGCGATCGCGGCGAAGTGCCGGTCGGGGATCCTTGGGAAACGCATCTGCCGACAACGGCCGTCCTGGTGCGCAAGGGCCACACGCTGCCTGAATGGGAGCGGATGTCGCCGAACGAGTGGAAATGGAAGCCCAAGGCCTAGAATTCGAGCGCGACTATGGCGAATGGCTCGAGCGCTAGCATTTTCTACAGGGAAGTGGTCGACGCGATCGCGAGAAATCCTCCGAACGTCGGCGATCTGGACGTCCTTAAAAAGCTGTGCGAAGCCGTCGAGGCTGGCGACAAGCCTGCTGTCGCGTGGCTCACGCGTCAACTCGTTAAGTTGTCCGGTGCGGAGGATCCTCTACACGCGATCTCGTACGAGCTTTTTCACGCGTTGATGGCCCGCATCCTCCTGAGGGGATGGTTTGAGGAGTTCGATCTTCTGATCAACTGGCCCCAAACCCGGTTTGGCAGCAGAAACAAGCGGGTTGCTAACAACTGGGACGGTATCATCACGATTGTGAAGGACCAGCCCCAATCATTGGAGCTTCTAACTGGATCGAATCAGGAGCAGGAATGGCAGCGAGCTTTGAACGGGCTCGATGGTGCGATGCGGCATTTCGCGAAGGTTGACTTGCCCGCGGCCGCGAAGATGGGCGCGCGGCCAGAAGGCCCCTCCTTTGACGAGAGAGTGCTCCCCGAGCAACTGCTTGAGACGATCGAGCAATTCTATCGCGTTATGCAGATGCTTTTTCAGCAGCTCCTTGAACTCGCACTGGCGAAATTGGAGAGAGATAACAATGACGTGGCTGGCCTGCGCAAGCTGCAAGATCTGCAGCTGCCGCTGTGGAAGCT
The DNA here is from genome assembly GCF_014192095.1 of Phyllobacterium trifolii. Taxonomy (GTDB): domain Bacteria; phylum Pseudomonadota; class Alphaproteobacteria; order Rhizobiales; family Rhizobiaceae; genus Phyllobacterium; species Phyllobacterium trifolii. Next base: position 3,232 of record NZ_JACHXN010000036.1, on the reverse strand, counting down.
GCTGACTACAAAGGATATTCCGAAGGACTTCAAAGCCGGGAAAGCACTTGACGAACTGAAGATGCAGAATGACCGCCGTACAATAATTCTGAACAAGAAAATCCGCGTCACGGAATTCCGCTATGGACGTGGTCGGGCCAAACTGCATCGCTTTCTGGACGCTTTTCCACCGTTCAACGCGCGGAGCGTCATCTTCAACTCACTGGATCGTGACGATACGGACCAGCCGGACGTGAGAGGCGAAAGGATCGGGAGCATCCAGGTTTCGCGGGATCGCCAGCTTGCATACTTCCTGGTAGCGTATGGCCACACGTGGGACGCGAAGGAGCGTCCATCGCCAGCGAATTTGTTCCGCCGCTCCTTGATAAAGGCGCGCCATGGCGGGCGCCTCAGGCTCGTCGAGAACGACGAGTTGATCGCCTTCCTGTACAGCTTCTTCGCAGAGACATTGGCAGAGTTCACTCGCCAGGCCACGACCGCGGCAGACAAGAGCAAGGCAGGCGTCAATGCCTGGCGCGAGACCGTCGAGACCGCCAGCGTGTATTTCGGGCAAATGACGACGCACTCCAGGCTCAATCTGACAGAAGGCCCGCCAAACTATCTGACCCATATGTTCCCGCGTAACCTCATCGGCCGACTGCTGCACGACTGCGGAGTTCACGCTGTAAGATCCGCTTACGTGTTGTTATCGCTCCTGAATCGGATCAACGGGTCTCACGCGGAGCTTGCCGGCGGGATAAATGCGCGTTGGGTGCGTCTGCCGCTTCACGTCGGCATGCTCATTCAAACCGGTAACTTCGGCGTGGTCGTCCAACATAACGACTATAGCTCGGTGACCGACAACGACGGGCTGAAAACAACAATGACTGCATGGGAGCAGCCGCCTCACGAGGCCGACCCCCCGGATGCCAGCGATGCCATGCTCAAATTTCAGGAAGATCTTACGGCCAATGGCTTCAGCAGCGATCTGGACATGCCGATCAGCTCGGTTGCGATTCTTGCTGTCGGCGAGCCTGTCACGACGCACACGATCTGGAACTCGTATGAAAAGAAGGTCGTGCCGTCACAACTGTTCACCCGTCTCGTTGGCGCGAGCAACGCGCCACAATATCAGTTTGACGTTCGCTATTTGCGGCTCTCTGAGCTGGAGCGCGAATGGTACAACGAGCATGTTCTCCGGTTCTGGAACAACGAGTGTCTCGCCATTTGGGAGAACTGGGCCCGCGTACTAACCAGCACCAAGATCAGCGATGCGGAGTACGAGAAGCAGAAGCAGGCGTACATGAAGGCGTTGAATACAGCATTGGATAGGGTTGAAGACAGCTACGAAAAACAGATTCTACCCAAGAAGGAAGAACTGAGCAAAGCTCTGCGCGACGACAACAAGCTTCTGCTGCCTGGAGTACGCATCGTCACCGCCGCGCGCCTGGCAACCGTTCTGCCGGCGGTCGAGAAAGTCGTGGATCACTTGAACGAAATATCGCAACCGAATTTCAGGCTCAAGCCAAACTTCGTACCGCCTTTCGCCAGAAGGGAGGAGGTCCTGCTAGAAGTGCCGTAGGCGGATACGAAGCTCAGTCTTAGAGCGCTTGGGACTAGGCGGGCATTGGGCTTAATTGCTGCCAATATCCTCGATCACGCCCACGCCATCGATGCCGAGGATCGTGGGCGATCCTGTCGGGGCATATTGGTCATGGCGCTGTCCGCTCTTCCTGTTCTGCCAATCCGCCGGGTTTACCCCGGCGGCGATGACCCTGACGAGGACATCGGAAGGTCGCTCGATCTTCGGTCTGGCTATTTCTCGGACCTGCAAGACCTCAGGCCCGCCGGGGGCGAACATCACCAGTGCTCGCATGGTCTCAGACATCGCGCGCCACTCCGCCGCTCTGCTCGATCGCGTCGATCAGGCGGTGTAGTTTGACCGCGTCTTGGAACGTTGGACCGTGCCGCGTGCCCGATGTCATGTCTGAAGCGAAGAGTTCGTAGAGCCTCCTCACGTTGCCCGTGAGGACGTTGTCTTCAGGACGGAAGTCGTCAGGCACGAAGATCGGGTGAAGCGTCTCGTCCGCTTGCGCCCCCATGAGCTTGAACCCGCCCAGGCCCACGTACCCAACGGGACTTGTGAGCAACAAGTCGCCTCTGCTGCCGTTGATCTCCACATGGAAATTGGTCGCACGCGACAGCCCGCCGCGGAAATGGCTTGTCACCACGCCGCCGGAGGTTAACTTGCCAGTGAAGGCGATCTGATCCGCGACGTCCAGCGGGACGACTTCCTTGCTCTCAATCATCCTTATAGTCGGGCGGCGACTGACCAACGTCCCCGACACGCTGAGGAAGTCCTCGTCGAGCGCGAACAGCAAGGCATCGATAGTGTGGGCGAACGGCACATGGAGCATGCTCGCGCCTTTGGACCAGTCCAGCGTGTATCGGAATGCCTCCTCCATCTCTTCCCCCCACGTGATTCCCGAGCCGATGACCGACGCCGAAAGCACCTCGCCGAGAAAACCCTGCTTGATCAGCTTGCGCATGTGCCGGACTGTCGGGTTCGCGCGGGTTTGAAGGCCGATCATCGCCGAGATGCCTTTTTGCCCGGCGAGCGCATTCATTGTCTGAGCGTCCCGGAGATTAATGCCGAGCGGCCATTCGGAGAACACGTACTTCCCAGCCTCAAGCGCTGCGGTCACGAGTTGAAGGTGTTCCGGAACCCTGACGGTGACCACAACGAGGTCCACGTCAGGATGATGTACAAGCTCTTCCGTCGACGAGACCGCGTGGTCGAAGCCAAACTTCTCGGCAGATGCTCTGGCGGTTTCAATCCGGCTATGGCTCAGCGCAGACAGGCGGTACTGCGGTAGCTCCCGCAGTGCGGGCACATGAGCGGTCGACGCCCATCCCCGGTCCGGGTGAACACCGATAATGCCGACTCTGATCGGTGGGTGGGTCATTGGACCAGCTCCTTCGGCATGATTTCAAGAATGGTTCGACGGAGCTCAAGTTTGGCGATCCGCCATTGCCCGTTCTCCAACACCCAGGTTTCGTAGTAGTGCCCGTAACCGTGTATACTAGAAGGACGTGTGTCGTCGGCGGGAGGGAAAACGAGATAGTCTTCCGTCGACCAGATCGCGGCCACCCTGTTATCGGACACTCTCTCCATTTCAGCATTGTGGACTTGATGGATCGTCCGCGCACCTTCAAGGTAACGGGCGCTCGTCGTCACGAACTCGTCGACCGA
>NZ_JACHXN010000035.1 GCF_014192095.1 Phyllobacterium trifolii | reverse complement strand
CGAACATCAATGCGCGCCCGGCGAGGCCCCTATCGCTGCAATCGTGCGCTGTCCGTAATCACACCGCAACGTTTCGCTCCCAAATGATCCGGTCTTCCAGATCGTTACGGAGCGCTGGCGCCAGACCGCATGACATATCCGCTATTGCACCCGGACTATCTCCTCGGCTAAATCGGCCCGACCGAGCCGCATCCGGCGGCCAATCGAGAGAGCATATGTCCGAAAGTCAGACCCGCAATCACTGCTTGCAAGCCATGGCTCAGTGGAAAGCCGTCAGCGGCCAGATCGTCTGAAACTGCTAGCGAGTGCCTTAACACATCTGTCTTTCAGAGATAGGGACAACACCCCCAACCCCGCCGGTCTGCCGTGCGCTCAAGCGATTGCGCGGCCGCCATTTCGAGTACCGCTGCTGACCTCTATCTGCAGGAAGGGCTCCTCGTTAAAGCAGCATTTGAACTTCCGGTCCGCAGTTTTCGACTCCTGCGCCACAAGGAGCGGCATGCCAGCAGGGCGGCGCTCGTACTTGAAGCGATGCACGCCTTGAGGGCAACCGAACTGCTGACCCGCCAATGCCTTTTTCTGGAGTGCTATTCCAGACGACCATTATCTGATCTCTGGAGACCTAGCGAGGAACCATTAGAACTCAGCGATGCGACAGACGGGACAACGATTTTGAAGGTGCCGGTAAGAGCGGGTTCGTCGTGTCCGATTGGACGCAGAGTTCCACGTCGCCAATCAGCAACGAATATCGGCTATACTGAATTAATTCGTTGGGGGATGACATCCTGACGCAAAGTGGTCGATCCATCGCGTGAGATTTTGCCCATCCAACTAGATTCCCGGCAACTCACCCACCCCCAAATGAAGGGGTGGGTGAGTTCTGATCGTCAGTTGGTTGGTTTAGAGGCAGCGGCAACCCACTGTTCAAACTGTTCCTTGTTTTCGGACATCCAACTGTCCGCCAGCTTGTTGATCTGACTGGTGCTTCCGCCCTTTTCATTAATCGTGTGTTCCCACTCCGACCATGTGGCAAGTGGAAATTTCATTTCCTCAAGGAGGCTCTTAACCTGCGGATTGGCCGCAATGAACTCGCGATTTGCTACGGAAATCCAGTTCCACGATGCCATTGCCATCCGGCACGGATCTGCGCCTCCAGCGCAGCCGGTCACACCTTTGACCTCGGCCGACCCTTTGTTCGGTACCGACGGGGGAAGCGCATCGAACGGCGTTGGTAGCCAAACGACATCCTTGCCAGGAACCAGAGCATTGTTCACCCACGACGGACTCCAGGCATAAAAGAAGGCAGGTTCGCCGCGTTTCACACGTGCAACGGCTTCCACCATAAGAGCTTCATACTTGCCCCGGACGGAATTGATCGTGTCCTTCAACTGGAACTTTTCCAACTGGAAATCCACAACATCGCCACAGCTCCAGCCTGGATCGCAGTTGATGAGATCTGCTTTCCCCTTCGTGCCGAACAGAGCCGCTATCTTCGGATCTTTCATCTGTTCCAGTGAGGTGATGTTGTTGGCATCCGCCGTCTTCTTGTCAATCAGATAGCCATTAATACCGCCGCCGACGATCATACCGTCGCCGATAGCCATGGCCTGTTTTTCTACCTTGAGGTAGCCGGGTTCACGTTGGGGGAAATTGATGTCCGATGCGACATCGAGATCGCCTTGAGCGGCAGCTTGGAAGAACAGGGTCGTGTTGATAGTGCTGAGCTTGACGTCATAGCCCATCTCCTTGAAGGCAGCCATGACGATCTGCGCCGTTACATAATTTGCGCCGAGGCTGTCCGACTGGGCAAAGCGGATTGTCTTGCCGGTGCCCGGCAGATCCTTGGCCGTTGCAGGCTGCCCGGATGTCACGATCGCCGCGACGGCCAATGCTGCCGTCACTCGAGCGATGGCTTCGATGCTGAATTTCATATGCGTTCTCCTTCTGGATTGTTTCTTTTCTTCATTTTGGTGTACCTCTTCAACGCCGACACAAATCTCCCCCTCTCCAAGAGCCGGCTGGTGTTCTGTTTCAGACCGCGCTTCGCCCAGTAGGAACTGGCAGCTGTTCAACGCGACCGATCTGCAGGAGCGCGAGAAGGCTGCGGAACCATGACTTTGCCTTCACGTCCCTGGGCTGCGCCATTTTCTGAGTGATCCGGTCCAGCATCATGGCCAGGAGAACAATGGCGATACCACCGACGGCGGCACGACCGACATCCAGCCGTCCAAGCCCCTGAAGAACGACAAGGCCAAGACCCTCGGCGCCGATCATCGCGACAACAACGGACATGACCATTGCCGTCAGAACTGTCTGGTTGAGGCCGCCCAGTATGGTGGGAATGGCAAGCGGCAATTGGATTTCCCAGAGCAGCTGGCGATTATTGGCGCCGAATGCCAGGCCCGCTTCGACCATCTCCTTCTCGACCATGCGAATGCCGATATTGGTGAAGCGGATAAGTGGCGGCGCGGCGGCGGTGACGACTGCAACTTCGCCCGGGACCGTGCCAACACCAAACAGCATCACGACCGGCACCAGATAGACGAAGGTCGGCGTGGTCTGCATGACGTCGAGTACCGGTCGGACGATGTTCCAGACAGAATCGCTGCGGGCGCACAGTATGCCAATCGGAACCCCTATGATCGTGCAGATAAGAATTGCGGTTGTGATGAGCGACAAGGTTGTCATCGCTTCGGACCACACCCCCATGAAGGCGATGGCGATCAAAGCGAGAGCACTGAAGAGGGCGATTCCGCGACTTGCCAGTCTGTAGGCCAGCAAGGCTATGAGGATGACGAAAACCGGAAACGGGATCTCGTGCAGTACATAATCATTGAAGGACAGCAGCGTTTCGACCGGCCATTTGATCGCAAGGAAGATCGGACGGAGATTGAGCGCGAGCCATTCCACACCGTCCTGAATCCAGACGTCAACTGGAAAGATATAAAGGTCTTCAGCGTCAAACATTTTGGTCACCAAGTGATGATGGTTGGGGGCTGGAGGTTGCAGCGATGCGCGACAATATCTGCTCGGCGCCAAGCGTGCCGATCAGCTTGCCGTTCTCGTCTACAACGGCCATTGGCTGGCCGGTTCTGAAAACGCGTGCCACATCGACGAGTTTGGCATTGGCAGGAACGGCGATGTAATCGCTGGAGAGCAGCGATCCGGGTGATGTCCCGGCATTGACCATGCGCTGGTCGGCAGCGCTGAGTGCACCAAGAATGCGATTATCTGTATCAACCACGAAGGCTGGCTCGCCGGTCGGTGGGAATTTCTCCGAGACGCCGCCCATTGACGTTTGTGCGATCCCCCGCGCCGTTGTCATAATTGATCGTGCATCAAACAGCCGGGACCGGTCGATCTCACGGGTGAAAGCTGCAACGTAGTCGCTGCCGGGTTCAAGCACGATCTGCTGCGGCGTACCCTCGCGCACAAGTTCGCCTTCGGACATGATCGCGATGCGGGTGCCCAGCTTCAACGCTTCCTGAAAATCATGCGTGATAAACAGGATCGTCTTTCTGAAGGTTCGCTGCAATCGCAGGAGTTCTTCCTGCATTTCTGTCCTGATCAGCGGATCGAGCGCGCTGAACGCTTCGTCCATGATCAGCACGTCGGCATCGGTCGCCAGTGCACGGGCAAGCCCGACTCGCTGCCGCATGCCGCCACTGAGTTCATGCGGGAAGTGATAGGCCCAGCGCGCGAGTCCAACGACGGACAGAACTTCCTCGGCACGCCGGCGCCGCTCCTGCAGCGGAACGCCGCGCAGCTTCAATCCAAATTCGGTGTTCTCGATGACGCGTTTGTTCGGCAGCAGAGCGAAATGCTGGAAAACCATAGAAATGCGGGTCCGGCGAATTTCACGCAACCGCTCTTCATTGATGGGGACTAAATCCTCACCATCAAGAATAATTTTGCCCGAACTGGGTTCATTCAACCGATTGATACAGCGGGCCAGCGTCGACTTGCCGGAACCCGATAAACCCATGATCATATAGATGGCTCCCGCAGGGACCGACAACGTCACGTTATTCAGGCCGACAACCGCTCCAGTCTTTGCGAGAACCTCATCCTTGTTGCTGCCAGCCGCAAGCATCTGCATTGCCTGATCCGGCGACCTGGCGAAAATCTTGTACAGATTCTCAATCTTTAGACACTCTGTCATGATCGGTTCCCATCTTCTTCGCGCTTGGTCTCTTGGCGGACCTCGGGCGCTGATTGTTAATGAAACTAAAAAGCTAACTGTATGATCCGTCTTCCAGCGAAGCATAGGAGAATTGCGACGGTCATTCCTCGCAAGGACCGGAAAGCTCCTTCGCGGAACATGCATAATCAGTATATTTGGTTACACTCGAAATTTCGCTGTGGCATCTTTCATTCTGACCTCTTCTATTTCATTGGCGAAAAGTCGGTGGGGAGAAGAAGCCTGTTTTCAAGGCTTGCGATATTCTCCGTCAAACGCGGGATAAATTCTTGCCAGCGCGCATCGTCCGCCAGGATTTTGCGTCGACGCATCCGGTCCTCGAAATCACTATAACCCCACATGTGGATGACTTGATTGAGTGTTCCGATCTCTGTCGTAAAGTAGCCGATCAGGTTTCCGAGAATGGGCTGCTGGATAGCCAACCCCTCTTCTTCGACAAGCTTCAAATAGCGCGCTAGCATGCCAGACTTGATCCGGTATATACGCTCCTCGACTATCACGGCTGCCGCTCCGCTTTCATTTCGTTACGGATGGTTTGAGCCACGCGGAAACATTCTACTCCGGTCGGTATCCCGCAGTAGATGGCGATCTGGATCAGCGCGGCACGAAGTTCTGGCTCCGTGAGTCCGTTGCGAACAGCCCCGCGGAAATGAACACCGAATTCATGCATGCGTCCTGTTGCTGCCAACATACCAAGATTGAGAAGACTACGCTGCTTGAGATCGAGCGCTCCATCCGTCCAGACGGCTCCCCAGCAATACTCGTTCAGCACATCCTGAAACGGTCGCGAAAATTCATCCGCATTGTGCAGCGCCCGGTCCACATAAATATCGCCCAGAACCTTGCGCCTGACCGCCTCACCTTCCTGTTGCAAATGCTTATCCATGGCGCACCAATGCCTCCTCCACGAGAAAGCCCTTCATCATGCCAGCAACAAGCTCCGGTGCCTCTATAAGGATCGAATGGCGTAAACCGGACAAGATTTGAAGCTGTGATCCGACGATCCGTTCGTGCATGTAACGTGCCATACGCGGATTTGAGCCGGCGTCTTCCTCACCTGTGGCAATCAATGTGGGACAACGAATCTGATCAAGAAGGCCACCAAAATCCGTCTCCGCCAGCACGCGATAGGCAGAGGCGTAACATTCAGGATCATTCAATGCATTGCGCGCACGCAGGGCTTCAATCTTTTCTGGATTTTGCGCCTGGAAATCCTCGGTAAGCCAGCGGGATAGCGAAGCGTTATAATGCGAGCCTGGTTCACCAGCCTGCAGTGCGGCAAGCCTTGACAGCACACGCTCTCGCTCGTCGGGCGTGCGTCCAGCCACAGTGGAAAGCAGAACCAGGCGGCGGACGCGATCGAGATGCGTCAGGGCAAGCCGCTGCGCAATCAGACCGCCAAGCGAAAAGCCAGCAAGATGAAAGCTCTGAAAACCCATATGGTCCGCAAGTGACAATGTCTCGGCAACGAAATCGTCTATGTCGTAACGGCCCTTGATCTTGGTGGAATCTCCGTGCCCGCGAAGATCGAAGGTCAGTATCGTGAAGTCGCCTGCTAGCCGTTCAACGACTCCGCTCCATGCTTCGAGGTAGGAACCAACGCCGTGGATGCACACCAAGGGGTCCGGCCCGTTCCCATCGACACGGTAGTTCAAATTGACGCTTCCTACGCGGTACTGGAGCGGGCCGACCATGTTACTCACCTGCAACGGCAAGGCGGGCACTTTCACGCTCGCGCCGGGCAAAGAAGGGCATCACCTCTTCAGCAAACAATCGCAGTGTCTTCTTCTGCAATTCAAACGGCAGGTTGAATGACAGACCAAGACAATATTGATCGACGCCAGCTGCCTCGTAGTCCAGCAACTTCTCGATCACCTCATCGGGCGTGCCGAACATGAGGTTCTTACGGATACTCTCGGGGTTGTAATTGTCGCGATCCTTGACGCTTTCAAAAGGGACTGCTTCCGGGAACCCATTCGTCACAGTACCGATATTCTGGAACAGGTTCTCGAAGGTCCTGCCATAATCCATGCTGTGCTGGACTGCTACCTGCCAATCGTCAGGCTTGTCATAGACGCAGGTGCGACGTTGCATCATAAATTTCGGCCGAGGAATATTGGGATGATCCGCAACAGCCTTGCGGAACTTTTCACCAAGCACAGCAATTTCCGCGGCTGGTGCTGAGAGCGGCGTTGACAATATATTCGCACCATTAGCCACGGCCCAATCGAATGTGCCGGGGTCTCTTGCAGCGACCCAGATACGCGGATGCGGCGTCTGCAACGGCTTTGGTACGGATGTAGCCAAAGGGAATTTCCAATAGTGACCATCGTGAGCATAATCGCCGGCCCAAAGCTTCTGCACGGCAGGCACCAATTCCTTCATATAGGCGACACCCTCCTGCTGGGGTATGCCACCCGCCATGCGGTCGAACTCATACTGATAAGCGCCGCGGGCGATACCGAATTCGAGCCGCCCTCCCGTCAGGTGATCACAAAGCGCGGCCTCGCCTGCCAACCGGATCGGAGTCCAGTAAGGCGCAACCAGCGTCGCCGTGCCGAGCCGTATCTGATCGGTGTGCTGCGCCAGCCAGGTAAGCACCGTAAAGGGATTGGGGGATATAGTGCATTCGATAGTGTGATGCTCCGCGGTCCACAATGTTTCAAAGCCACCAGCGTCAGCTCGTTTTACGAGCTCGAGCATATTGGCCAACACCGTCTTCATTGGCGTTCCGGGTGAAAACCGCTCCATACTGAGTGAAACTGCAAATTTCATGTTCTGTCCCTTCCCCGGGCTTTTCTGATTGTGATTTCTATTTGAGCCGGATTACAAATGGGTCCTGCATGGCGCCCGAATAATCGATCACCACGTTCTTTGATCGGGAGAATTCCCTCATCACGTCGAAACCGCCGCGTCTTCCGTATCCGCTTTCCTTGAAGCCGCCATTCGACGACATGTAAGCGGCTGATCGGTACGTATTGACCCACACTGTTCCCGCGTCGATGTTGCGCGCAAAGCGCATCGCCCGGTCGATGTCCTGGGTCCAGATTCCGGAAGCCAGCCCGTAATTTGTGTCATTGGCAAGGGTGATCATCTCTTCCTCGCTCGAGAAAGGCATAACGCCGACCACGGGGCCGAATATTTCGTCGCGCATGAAACCCATATCGTTCTGCGCGTCGCTCAATATAGTCGGTTCGTAATACCAGCCACGCGCAAGGTCTTCCGACTGCGGCCTGCATCCGCCAATAGCAACCTTTGCACCATCACGGACCCCAGAAGCGACATAGCCCTCGACTTTCTCGAGCTGCGCCGACAGCGCCAGTGGTCCTACGTCCGTATCGTCATCAAGGGGATGACCGACCTTTATACGGCGCGTGCGTTCGACAAGCGCATCCATGAACTCGTCGTAAATATTGGTTTCGACAAAACATCTCGATCCGGCGACGCAGGTCTGTCCGGCTGCGGCAAACACCCCTGCCACAACGCCGTTCACCGCACGTTCGATCTTCACATCGCCAAAAACAACATGCGGTGATTTTCCGCCCAGCTCCATCTGGCAAGGCACGAGATTGGCGGCAGCGTTTCCGGCGATCCGGCGGCCCGTTTGGGTGCTTCCGGTAAACACGACCTTCGCGATATCCTTGTGGCGGGTAAGGGCTTCGCCCGCCGTCGCACCATTGCCGGTAACGACATTGACCACACCCGCCGGAAAGCCTGCCTTTGCAATCAGTTCGGCTAACGCCAATGTCGAGGCAGAGGCGTGTTCGGACGGCTTGATGACAACCGTATTGCCAATGGCGAGACAGGGAGCCAGCGTCCCCGTGAGCAGCATGAGCGGCGAATTCCACGGTGTTATCATGGCGATGACCCCAAGGGGTTCGCGCATATTGAAATTAATCATGTCAAGCTTGTTGACGGGTATGGTATCGCCCTGCAGCTTGTCGGCCATGCCTGCAAAATACGTATAGGCATCCGGCATGGCGCGCATCTGCGCCAACATTTCCTTGAGCAGCTTGCCATTGTCCCGCGTTTCGATCATTGCCAATTCATCGGCATGCTCGGTTACGAGTTCTGCGAGACGGCGTACCAGCTTGCCGCGATCCGTTTGCGTCATCCGGCGCCATGCCGGGTTTACGAGCGCGGCGCGCGCAGCTTTCACCGCTTTATCAACATCAGCTTCATTTGCATCCGCCAGCTGATACCAGGCTGCACCGTTGGTCGGATCATAACTGGGGATATAGACGCCGCTTTCCGGCTGTACAAAATCACCGCCAATGAACAGGTTCTGGCGTGAGCCCTCGAGTGTCTTTACCGTCGTTTGCATATTCTGGGTCCTGAGTTGCTAAGATTGTTCGCGAGACGCTTGCCGCCAAGGCTGGGCGTCACCCTCGATCATTGCGAGGCGTCCTCCGTCCCGTGAATCCATGTAGATGCCGAAGCGTGCATCGAGCCTTTCGCGCACGTAACGGCGGAGCATCGCGCGCACCTCGCGTGTCGGAATGACATCATAGGGAAGCGCCTCGTTGGGGAAGAATTTGAGGTCGGCTGGCAGTGCGACGCCCATCGAATCCTGCGAAAGCCGGGCACGATAGATCAGGTAACCCGGATCGCTATCGGCAACGTCGAAAACCGAATAGAGAAATGTGTTCTCGGGGAGCAGAGTCAGGGCTCCACCATCGTCGAGCTTCAGCTCATTGTCGGCGATACGGCGTTTGGCGCTGGGTAGCACCCATCCGCCCTTGCCGTCCGAGCGCAGCAGGATATTGCCATCCGCCTCGATGAGATAACCAACGACCATGCCGTGAGAGGTCAGCCAACCGGCAGGCAATGGATCTTTGACATTGGCATAACGCCCGCGACAGAAGCCAAGCGGCGCGGAAGGGCTGGTGCCGAACGCGCGCACCTGACCGATGAGAATGATATGATCACCGGCATCAACACTGTTGTGCGTGGTACAGTCGAACCAGGTCAAGCAATCGGTCAGGACGGGCGCACCGGTATGAACCCGGTCATGGCTGACCGATTGAAACTTGTCCGGCGATTTCGATGCAAAGACGCCTGATATTTCCGTTTGCCCCTCATGCAGGAAGTTGACCGCAAAGGACTGCGCTTCGTTGAACGCGGGGAAACTCGTAGCGCTCTTGCCAACGCAAACCAGCAGCAATGGCGGGTCGAGCGATACCGAGGTGAAGGAATTGGCAGTCATCCCTCGTGGATTACCTTCGCTGTCGATGGTCGTGATGATCGTCACGCCGGTCACAAAAGTACCGAAGGCCCTACGCAAGGCGATGGGATCAATGGCTGTTTCGGATTGAGGGGCTGGTGCCAACATGCACACGCTACCTTCCTGCTCTCTGCTCGTCATGGAAGCAGGCTATGCGCTATTCTTCTTCCGTTCTTCCTCACATAAGACGGAAAGCTTCGACGCAATGTTCCTCCGGTACAGAGGACAAGACATCGAGCAGCTCGATCTCAGTTTTGACGCGGGGAATGGCTGTCGATGACACTGTGCAGGCGGATGGCAAGTTCCACGGCGAACCGCCGGTCGGGCGTGTCGACCTCTACGCCGAACAAATCGTGTATCCGCGATAGGCGATAGCGCAGGGTCGTAACGTGCAGACCCATCGCATCGGCGCAGGCCTGGCTACGGCAACCCTCCTTGAGAAAAGCTGAAAGGGTTTCGAGGTAAGGAGTCTCGTGAGTGCGGTCATGCGCAACGATGGCGCCAATCGACTCCTCGACGAAACCCTTCACCTCTCCAACATCGGCTGCAGCTACGAACATGGGAAGCGGGCCGAAATCCTGCCCAGATAATACGCCGCGTCGCCCGAAGGCCCGTGCGATCTTTATCGTTCGCCAGCACCTTTCCCAGTTTTCGGGATAATCGGTTAAAGTCACGCACCGGTTGCCGACAACTACGATCGGTTCCTCCTCCAGATGCCGTTTTAGTTCCTCGGAGATGCGGCGCATCAGCTTCGCTGTTCGCTCCTGCCCCTTGCCGGCTTCGAATGGAACAAGACAGACAAGCCCGTCTGCGATTGAGACGACACTCGCGTGAGCCGCATTTTGCTGGACAAGGCGCAGGACCGCGTGATGCAGGTCAGCCGACTTGCCCGCAAGTTTGCGTGTCTGTTCTGGAAAGTCCACTACGATCATCTGTGAGGGGGAAGCGAGGTTCAAGCCGAGCCTTTGACTTCGCTGCAATAGATCGCTGGCATCGCGCCAGCGATGCTCGACCAATTCCATGAACAGCTCTGTCAGGGTCCGCGTTTCAAAACGAAAACGGATGAAACTGCGCATCATCTGGACGCTCAGCGCAAATTTAGCACTGTCGAGCAACAGGAGGTCGAGATCGCTGAACTCCTGTGCCGTCGGAAAAATGAAGAGGGCGCCGACTGCCTCGCCATCCACGCTCAACGGTTCGATCCGAACCGAAATATGAAAGCGTCTCGTCCCATCGTCGAGGAACAGTGTTTGCGGCTCGGCGCGGGGATTGTCGACCGCTTCGCGCGCGGATTTCATCAACTGCCGGTTGAGAGCAGTTGCCGTGGCATTCTGCCAGGTATCGTTGGTGAAATGCGCGGGATCGGGGGATTTTCCCCCGATCAACAAATTGGCGTTGAAGTCCACCACGATCACCGGATTGGGAAGAAGATCGCCAATCGTTGTGGCTAGCGTGGGAATGGAACCGCCCGCCAGCACATCCTGAAGCAGCGAGGTGTGCGCATGCAAAACAGTTTGCAAGCGCTCTCCGGCCGAACGCTCGGCCCGAAGCCGGTGCTGCTTTTCGATTGCTATGGCGCCCAAATGCACGATCATGCCGAGAAAGGCGAGGTCATCATCAGATACGTCCACGATTTCGCGGGAAACTACATTTAGTACCATGGGCCGACCATCCGCATCGGCGCATTGCATCGGCATAACCAGCACGGTGCGGTAGTCACGCTCAAAGGCCTCCTTGCGATAGCCGGGAAACTCTTCGGAAACGCGGGCGTCGCGTATGTAAACAGGCTCGTTGCGCTTCAGCGCGATCAGTGAGGGGCTGGTTGCCAGCTCCCAGCGGTCTTTCAGCACCCGTTGCAGCAATGTCGGATCGTGGCGCAGCATGACAAAGGCATAGCCATGCGATGCATCGATGCTCATGATCGAGCCCATCGTCCAGCCCGCGTGGCGGCAGGCGGCCTGCAACAGATGGCGCAGCACAGTCGTCAGATCACCTCCCGAATTGATCAGGCTGGCGGCTTCACGAAGCGATATTATCTGATCCTTGTAGTTCAACTTGTTTTGAAGCTCCCGCATCATGCCCGGGCAATTTAATTCATTTGCTGACAGTGAATGCTACACCGCTTCTGAGGGGAAGCCAGCAGCTTTTTGCTCGGGACCATAGGAAGACATCACGTCGGCCGCATCGTTAGCTTCATCCATCACCGACCGGATCAAAGCGAAAGTACTGCAACATGACACTTGAAATCAGAAAGATCGTCACCTTTGTTGAAGAAACCATGATCGAGGGTGGCCGCAAGGCGAAGCGCCCCGTTACCATGGTCGTTGTGGCAGCAGTTCTGAAGAACCCATGGGCTGGCGAGGGTTTCGTCGAGAACCTGCGTCCCGAAATCCTGCGTCTGGCACCACCGCTTGGGGCTGAAATGACCCGCCGTCTGGTGGCGTTGATGCCCGCTGACAAGGTCGAGGCCTACGGGAAAGCTGCGGCGGTTGGCGTTAACGGAGAGATCGAGCACGCTTCCGCGCTGATCCATACACTGCGCTTCGGCAACATGTTCCGTGAAGCCGTGAATGGTACGACATATCTGAGCTTCACCAACACGCGCAACTCTCCGGGCTCGCTATTGTCTCTGCCGATGACTCACAAAAGTGAAACCGGCAAACGCTCGCACTTCCTGACTGCAACATTCCAGATAAACGATGCGCCCGCACCCGACGAGGTGCTGATCGCTATAGGCGCTTGCGACAATGGCCGCGCGCACCCGCGCATTGCTGACCGGTTTCAGGACATGGCGGAAATGGAACAGGAAAAAGCCTTGGTTTGATACCCCGGTTTGCGGGCGGGAGCATTGCAGAAAATGACGTTTCTCTACCACGCGGACGCCGAGCGGGGCATGGAATGGGCTGCTCTTTTTGCGGAAAGGGCACCGGATATCGGCTTTTCTTTTCAACCGCATGAGACCAATCCTGCTGATGTGCGCTACCTCGGCGTATGGCATCCTCCTGCTGATATCGTCACAACATATCCCAACCTGCAGGTTCTGTTTTCACTGGGTGCAGGTGTGGACCAGCTTGACTTGGCCGCCTTGCCATCGGATCTGCCTGTCATACGCATGATTGAACCCGGAATCTCCGACGGCATGGCGGAGTATGCCACCCTCGGTGTTCTCGCGCTGCATCGGCATCTCCTTTCCTATGTTTCGCAGCAAAGGCGTGGCGAATGGCGCGGCATTCGTTTCGGTCCTGCTGCGGGGCTGCGCGTCGGCATAATGGGGCTCGGCGTCCTTGCTCATGCCGTCATCAACAGGCTGCGTCCCTTTGGGTATGTTTTGTCTGGCTGGAGCCGTTCGGCCCATCAGATTGACGGCGTGCACTGCCATTCACGAGAGTCCGGACTTCCTGTATTCCTTGGGCAATGCGATATCGTGATCTGTCTCTTGCCGCTGACCGCCGAGACCGCCGGCATCCTCAATTCGACTCTGTTCGATATGCTTCCAAAGGGTAGCGCATTGATCAATTGCGGGCGGGGTGATCATCTGGTGCAAGCAGATCTTTTGGCGGCTCTTGAGTCAGGCCAGTTATCGGGTGCCGTTCTCGACGTGACCAACCCCGAGCCCCTTCCCGCGAACCATCCTTTCTGGTCGCACGAGAAAATATTGCTCACGCCGCACATAGCCAGCATGACCCAGCCCGATACGGCGGTTGACGTGGTGATCGCCAACATTCGCCGCCATCGCAGTGGAACTGCGATGGTCGGTCTGGTCGACCGCACTCGTACTTATTGAGGAATACGATGAACCCGCTTGGACTAAACGACCCGACCCTGTTCGTACAGCAAGCCTATGTCGGCGGTAGATGGACAGACGCATCCGGCGG
Organism: Phyllobacterium trifolii; assembly: GCF_014192095.1. Lineage (GTDB taxonomy): Bacteria > Pseudomonadota > Alphaproteobacteria > Rhizobiales > Rhizobiaceae > Phyllobacterium > Phyllobacterium trifolii. The sequence goes on along the minus strand of NZ_JACHXN010000035.1, from coordinate 25,235 downwards.
CCAAACGCTTGACGTAGACAATCCATACTCTGGCGCCATCATAGGCAGCGTGCCTGACTGCGGTCGCGATGATACCTCTGACGCTATTGCCGCCGCGGATCTTGCCTTCCGCAACTGGCGTGCCAGACCGGCAGCAGAAAGAGCAGCGCTCCTCGAGCGCTGGCACGCACTCATCATTGACAATGCTCCTGATCTGGCACGGGTCATGACTGCGGAACAGGGAAAGCCACTGGCGGAAGCGGAAGGCGAAGTGCGCTATGGCGCAAGCTTCGTGAAATGGTTTGCCGAAGAGGCCCGTCGCATCTCGGGGTTCACCGTTCCCGCTCCAACGGCTGACCGGCGAATCATGATGATGAAGGAAGCTGTAGGCGTTACCGCTGCCATTACCCCCTGGAATTTTCCAAATGCTATGATCACCCGCAAAGCCGCCCCTGCGCTGGCCGCCGGGTGCACTATCGTCGTCAAACCCTCAGAACTCACACCATTCTCCGCGCTGGCGTTGGCAGTGCTCGCCGAACGCGCCGGTTTCCCGAAAGGGGTAATCAGCGTCGTCACTGGCCGTCCGGAAGCCATAGGAGCAATGCTGACAGAAAGCGCTACCGTGCGAAAAATTTCCTTCACCGGTTCAACTCGCGTTGGTGCCATGCTGATGCAACAAAGTTCGGCGACTCTGAAACGCCTCAGTCTTGAGCTGGGTGGCAATGCTCCGTTTATTGTGTTTGACGATGCCGATATTGACCTTGCGGTTAACGGCGTTATCGCCAGTAAATTCCGCAATGCCGGTCAAACCTGCGTATGCGCAAATCGCATCCTCGTACAGGACGGAATTTATGATCGCTTCGCGGAGAGACTGATAGAGGCAGTGGCTAGGCTGCGCGTCGGTGACGGGTTCGCCGCCGACAGCACCATCGGACCGTTGATAAACGCGGCTGCGGTCGCGAAGGTGCGCGTGCATGTAAACGACGCTCTCGAAAAAGGCGGTACACTCCTCACGCCCGCAGAAGCGGATAAAGGTGGCGGCCGCATCGTATCGCCAGTCATCGTCGGCAATGCCACGACCGCAATGCTTTTGGCCAATGAAGAAACATTCGGCCCGGTTGCTCCGCTTTTTCGCTTCCACGCGGAAAGCGAGGCTATTCATATAGCCAATGCAACCCCTTACGGACTCGCCGCCTACTTCTATACCCGGGATCTCAACCGGTCCTGGCGGGTCGCAGAACAGCTCGAGTTCGGCATGGTTGGCCTCAATACAGGCAGCATTTCCATGGAAGTTGCCCCCTTCGGCGGGGTTAAGCAATCCGGCACAGGCCGTGAGGGCGGCACGCTGGGAATCGAGGAATATCTCGAAATCAAAAGCTTTCACATCGCCGGCCTCGACGCCGTCTACTAACCGCACAAATACCGGAGACTAGCCAATGACCAGTACCGCCCATAAGACGCAGGATTTGCTTGAGCGGCGTGACCGCAATATCGCGCGCGGCATCGCTACGGCACATCCTATTCTTGCCAGCAAGGCGAAAGGGACCGAACTTTGGGATTTGGACGGCAGACGCTATCTGGATTTCGTTGGTGGAATCGGAGTCCTCAATGTCGGGCATAACCATCCGCGGGTCGTCGATGCCGTGAAGAGACAGATCGAGAATTTGTCCCATGCTTGTTTCCAGGTTGTCGGCTATGAGCCTTATATCGAGCTAGCGGAAAAACTGAATGCCTTGGTGGGGAATGGTTATAAGAGCGCCTTTTTCACTTCAGGTGCAGAGGCCGTCGAAAATTCGGTGAAGATTGCTCGCAGTTATACCAATCGCCCAGCCGTCATTGCATTTCGTGGCGGCTTTCATGGCCGCACATTGCTAGGTGTTTCGCTGACGGGAATGAGCCAGCCTTACAAGCAGAATTTCGGTCCGTTCGCGCCAGAGATTTTCCATATTCCTTACCCCAATGCCTATCGAGGTGTAACCACTGCCGCTGCGCTCGCGGCACTTGAAGAGGTCTTCGCAACAGACGTCGCCCCGGACCGCGTAGCCGCCATCATTATCGAGCCTGTGCAGGGCGATGGGGGATTCCATCCGGCCCCGGTGGATTTCATCGCGGCGCTCCGTGAGATAACAAATAAGCACGGCATTGTCCTTATTCTGGACGAGATACAGACGGGATTTGGCCGCACAGGCGAAATGTTCGGTTTTCAGCACTCGGGCATCGAGCCCGATCTCGTAACCATTGCTAAGAGCTTGGCCGGAGGCCTCCCCATGTCAGCCGTCGTTGGGAAAGCAGAGATCATGGATGCTCCAACACCAGGCGGTCTTGGCGGAACCTATGGTGGCAACGCCCTCGCCTGCGCTGCCGCGTTGGCCGTCATAGAGACTTTCGAACGGGATGATTTACTTGGGAATGGAAGCCAACGCGCGGCGCAATTACGAAAAGGGTTGATAGACCTCCAGCAAAGACATGCGTTCATCGGCGATGTCAGAGGGTTAGGCTTTATGCTGGCTATGGAGATCGTCAGCGATCGCGCGACGAAGGCACCGGATGCCGATCGGACACAACATGTGCTCGATGAAGCCCGCAATGGCGGACTGCTTCTCATTAAGTGCGGCATTCATCGCAACACGGTCCGCTTTCTCGCACCGCTTGTCATTACTGAGGCTGAAATCGATGAAGCGCTGGCTGTCCTTGGCGAAGCGTTGGAGCGAGTTTAATTTAACGAAACCGATTGAACCTAACATGAGGTGAAGGGAAATAGTCAGAGATCGTCAAAGACGCCCCACGCGGGCCTCATTGAGGCTGCACAATCCCGCGCGCTCAACCGCAGAGATATGGACAAACACGTCTGTGACCCCGTCGTCAGGATGGATAATGCCAAAGCCTTTTGTCGAATTGTTTACCGCTTAACGGTGCCTTCTGCCGAGATACTCGGCATCGAACGTTCTGTTAAAATTCGCATGCTATTGATAACTGTTCCTTTGAAAATACCGATAATAGCGAGCTTTTTGCTGATTCTTGTTGTAGCGCGTATGTCCACAATCCCTCTTCGGCCGTTCGGACAGGGATCGCCTTGAACGGATGCGAACTGCAGGATCCTCGAAAGCGAAAAACTGCAATGCAAGGCGTACGCGGGATAACAAGCTCCCTGGTTCTAGCAATTCAGCCGGGTCGACCGCTCTCGGGAAAGTCGAGAAGACGGCGTGCGGCGCGGACGATTTCCTCGTCGACGTGAACCGTCGGCCCCGGATCCGCGCTTTCAATGTAACTGAAGATAGTTTCGAGAAGCCAAAGCCAGATCGCTAGCCACCGAACCTCAGTTCCAAGTCGATACGTTGTATGCCCGCCCCTCAGTCGCACGTTCGAGGAGGCCCTAATCCGCTAAGCCGCGCGTCGCTTTCGTCACCGGCCAGTGCAGCCATTTATGTGTGCGCCATCAGCGACACAATAGCCTCCCGGATCCAGCGTTGGCCGCCGTGTCCGTGACTGCGCTCGTGCCACACCATTCCCACTGCGAAACCTTCGACGGGAAATGGGCAGTCTATTACCATCAGCTTGTCGGCACGGTCGCGTACGAGACGTTCTGGAACAAGGGCAACGAAGTCCGAGTAAGACACGATCTCAGGAACGAACAAGAACGAGGCTGCAGATAACATCGCATTGCGCCTGTGTCCGAGGTCAGCCAAAGCGCTGTCCACTGGCGTCACAAAGCCGCCGCCGTCCAGGGAAACAATTACCTGGTCCATCTCAGCAAACTCCTCGACCGTGATTCCCTCTCGTAGTCTTGGATGCTTCCGTCGGCCAATGAGCACATAGCGCTCGTTAAACAGGTGTAGAGTACGAAGACTCGGCGAAGCGGCCTGCGGCGTCATGAGCGCCAGATCCACATCACCCCGCGCCATCTGCGCGTCCAACTGCGGCACATCCAGATTGCGCAGCGCGACACGAACTCCGGGTGCCCGCATCCTAAGTTCCACGACGAGCGGCTTGACCACCACGGCCTGCAGATAATCTGTACAGGCGATAGAGACGGTTAGCTTGGCTTCAACCGGGTCGAAGTTCCTATGGGAAACAACCGTGGCTCGAACCTGGTCAAGCGCCTGGCGCAAAGGGTCGAGCAACTCCATTGCTTTAGCGGTCGGCGTCATGCCTCGCTGTGCAGGAATTAGCAGTGGGTCGTCGAACTCGTGCCTGAGGCGGTTTAGCTGGGCACTTACCGCTGGTTGGCTCAGATTGAGGCGAGCGGCCGCCTTCGTCACGTTCTGCTCCACGAGCAACGTCTCAAGAGTGACCAGCAGATCGAGATCCAGGCGCTTGGTATCCATTGAATGGATAGTAGCCGAACATTCCTATGATTTCAAATATAGCTCGAAACAGGCGAGACTTCCGGCCTGAGGTCCGACCTTTTCCGCGGTCGCCGTTCGCTAGCACCCTGGTGGACAGGAACCGGGCGACTACGGTTCACGACCTCAAGATCAGGAATCTCAAGACTAGGAGAAGTTGCATGATCCAAGCCGATACCTCCAAACCTCTGATCACTGTTGTCGGTGCCTCGAGCAAGCAAGGCCGCAGTGTCGCCGAGGCCCTACTCGACAGTGGGCGCTACCGGGTGCGGGCATTGACGCGCCGCCGCGATAGCCAGCCCGCGCAAATCTTGGCGCAGAAGGGCGCCGAGGTCGTGGTGGCACCCCTTGAACTCGGCATGGAGGCCGAGCTAACCGCGGCCATGAGCGGATCGTACGGAGCGTTCTTGATGACGCCGCCCATCGTCAAGGTGCCGCCGGAGGAACTTGAGCTTACCCTCGGCATGGAATTGGCTAACGCGGCGGTGGCCGCTGGCGTCGAACATGTGGTTTTCAGCGGGCTCGAAAATGTCGAAGCGCGTACCGGCGGCACGAAGTGGGCGCCGCACTTCACCGACAAGGCGAAGGTGGAGGACTACATTCGCAGCTTGCCCGTTCGCAGTTCGTTCGTGTACCTGGCGTTTTACTACACCAACTTCCTAGAATACTATGTGCCGCAGCGCGGGGCGGACGGCATAACGTTCGCCATATACTTGCCGCCGCATATACCCATGCCGTTCTGTGATCCGCTCACTGCCGCCGGACCGGCGGTGCGCGAAATTTTCGATAACCCGACGCAATACGCCGGCAAAACCCTACCAGTGATCGGCGAGTTTCTCTCGGCGCAAGAAATGGTGGACACTTTTGTGCGGGTCACCGGGCAGCAGGCGCACTATGCCTCCGCTTACTCGCGCGAAGACTTGTTGCGCCACTTTCCGGATTTTGCCGCCGACGAGCATCTCGTTCGCGAATTGGTGGGCATGGTGGAATACGCTGTCGAGTATGGCTATTACGCCCCCGACCGCGACCTGACGTGGAGCCGGAAAATCGATCCGCATGCGTTGACTTGGCAGCAATTTGTGAAACGCAGCAATTGGCAAGGCGACCTGCTGTCCTATGGCGCCACCTATGAGGCGGAGTTTTTGTCGACTTGACAGAGGCGACGTTGCATTCGCGCTGTGAGTACATTGTTGGCGTTTGCGAACTGGCTGAACCCGTGACTTGACCTCCGTATCGCATCCAGCGGGCGCGAGGATCCCCGGGGGGACTGATCCGGCCGCTGGCGTCAACCGGGCCAATGTAGCTGAAGATACCCAAAGGGGCGCGCCCCTCTGGACTCCCGCCATCTGTTCCTTGCCATTGACGGCGGAGACATGCCATTAGAGTCTGAGACGCAAAGCGGCCGCGACACCCTGCTTTGCAGCGCAAGCAGCCATCGCCATTGCAAGGCGCGCAGCAGGCAGCAGCTCCGGTTGCCTCTCCGTCAGGCAGGCCTACACACTTCATTGGAGAACTCATGTTTGACCACGTCAAATTCGGCGTCAGCGACTATGCAGCGAGCAAAGCTTTCTTCCTCAAGGCACTCGAACCGCTCGGCATAGCTGTTGTCTCGGAGGGGCCGCCGACATACGGTGTCGAGCTCAGCCCAAAGGGTAAGGCTTCATTGTGCCTGTACCAAACCGATGAGAAGCCAGCGCATCTTCACTTGGCGTTTACAGCCGAGAATCGCCAGCAAGTCGAAGCTTTCTATCGCGCGGCTTTGGAGGCGGGTGGCAAAGACAATGGTGCGCCCGGTCTGCGCCCGCACTACCACGCGAACTATTATGCAGCTTTCGTCATTGGTCCGGACGGGCACAACATCGAAGTGGTTTGCCACGAACTCGAGGCCTAGCCCGTCCAATAGAGGGGACGCCCACAAGCGGGCGACACAACGATCATTCAAAGCATTATCACACAATCAATCTCTGTGGAGATGTCACGTTAACGGGGAATACTGCCTTTTACTCGTCAAGCAGAAAATCTTTTTACAATGAAATCAGATATTTAGCGATCTGCAAGACGCGGCGATGTGCCGCCAAAAGCGCTGTGCTGCGTTAACGTGACATCCCTCGCCGGCCAAGTTTGACGCCCTCTAGGCGACGCGGTCGCTTTGTCTCGACTGCGCGGCGTCTTCGGTCGCCTTGTTTCGCAATTCCAGAAGCCCAAGCAGGACTTCGTCCCGTTCAGCCGCCAAGTCGTCGATCGAGCGAGAGCCCACTTCGGCGTGAACGCCTGCGATCAACTTTTGCTGGAGCTCGAGGGTCAGTTCCGGTGAACCCAGGACCTTCCACCACGCCGTCATCGGACCGGTAAATTGCTGGAGGAAATGTTCCATGCCACCTTGGCCGCCACCGAGATGGTTGAGCAGCACCTGGCCCATGATGCCCCACCGCAGTCCAGGTCCCCAACTGAGCGCAGTGTCGACGTCAGCGACGCTGACAACGCCTTGGTCCACCAAATGATACACCTCCCGGGCAAGGGCAGCTTGCAGCCGATTGGCAACATGTCCCGGCACTTCCTTGTGCAGTCGAACGGTTCGCTTGCCCAGCGCGGTATAAAAATTAGAAGCGCGCCGAATTGTTTCTTCTGACGTCTTCGCACCACCGACAATTTCGACCAGCGGAATCAGATGGGGCGGATTGAACGGATGCGCAATGACGCAGCGTTCCGGATAAAAAGGGCAACCGGACTGGATTTCGCTCATCGTCAGGCCGGACGAACTCGACGCTATGACCACATCGGGCGGCAGCAGTTCGTCGAGCTGACCATAGAGCTTCTTTTTGAAATCGATCCGCTCTGGTCCGTTCTCCTGTACAAGATGGGCACCTTTTACAGCCTCTGCCAAATCGTCCGTAAAAACCAGCCGAAGCGGAGAGGCGCCAGAAGTGAGGCCCAGTCTTTCGAGCGATGGCCAGGCGTCATCAACGAAGCGCCTCAACGACGGCTCGGCGTGCGGCGCTACATCAGTTGCCACGACATCAAGACCCTTGGCCAGAAAGAGTGCCGCCCAACTCGCGCCGATGACGCCGGTGCCGATAATGGCAACTTGAGAAATGAGGTCGTTATCCATGATTAGTTCTCCTCTGAAGCGATTTCGGCGTATGCGACGCCGGACAGATTACCTTGGGCGAAGAGAAACGTGCGCTTCTCGGAGCCGTCGAGCTTTGCAGAATAGACCGAGCCACCGAGGTCGGTGATGAACATTCGGTTGCCGGGAACGTCGAGCGCGATGCCGATGCCCTCCATCAGATCGCCGAGGACAGGCTGAGGCGCGTGTTGATTTCTGGCCGGCGCATCGATTGAGGAGCGATTGACCGTGTTTCCAAGCGGCGGGTTGCCGCGGTCCGTCCAGTAGAGGACCCGGTTTTCGAGATCGAGTTCGAGGTCGATCGGTTCAGGCAGATTGTCCAACCATACTTCGACGTCCGTTCGCTTTGCGGCGTCCTCGCCGTTGGGTATGTCTATGCTCGCGCGGAGGATACGGCCGAGGCCGGAATTGTCCGCACCCTTCTGTGTCCAGTAGATTTGCCCACGCTCGGGGTCGATGGTGATTCCGACACACCACCGCGTGGCGTCACGGCTGTCGTTCTCGCCCTCACCTGTCTTGACCAGCGTCTCGACGTTGGTGCCATCGAGATTTGCACGCATCACCCGCATGCCTTCGCGGTCGCACCAGTAGAGCTTGCCGCTCCGCTTTTCGAGGTGAAGTTGCTTGGGGGTGTGCGTGACGCCCTGGGGGACGACGACCTTGCGACTGCTTCCGTCGAGATCGGCACGCTCGATGGAACCGTCGTTCAGGTTGGGAATTCCCATATTGGTCCAATAGATATGGCCTGCCTCGACATCGACCACGATGCCGTCGGGCAGATGACAATCGCTGACGATGACCCTTCGGTTAGAGCCGTCCGGACCCATCGAGTGAATGCGCCCTCCGCTCAGTTCGAGAACAAACAGCCGGCCAACCACGTGATCCTTCCCAGGCATTGATTTTGAATTCGTCGCAAAAGCGTCAGTCATGTCTTTCTCCTTTGAACGCTTGGCTCAAGGCCAAATAATGCTGCGGCATCTCCGCGTGGTCGCCCGCCGGTAACGCCATTACTTGCCCGATGCTGATTTCCCGGTTTTGATGAAGTTGGGAGGACGTTTTTTACCAGCGGGTCGATAGCCAGAAAGAGCTTGACCTCAACATGCCGAATAGAGAAGACAACCCCATCAGATCCTTCGGGATCAGTACTTCATTTGCATGTCCATCAGCTCTGCCGGGGGCATCATGCTGCCGTTCAAGTTGGCCATGATCACCAGCGAACCTGCCACGACCAACGTCACGATCAGTACGCCAAACGCGAGCGCAAGGACATTATTGGTGTTGTCCGGGCCGGTCGTGATGTGGAGGAAGAACACGACGTGGACTCCCATCTGTGCGATAGCGAGAACGGCAAGGCCAAGCGGGATACCCGGCGCCCAGAGCAGCGGCGTTGTAGCGACCCAGAACGAGGCCGCTGTAAGAACCACCGCGAGCATCATGCCAATGCTGTAGATGAGCAGGCCTGAGGATGTCGCTTCTTCGTTGTCGGTCAGCATCGACTGGTCGCCCGGGGCGCGATCGAAATGTTCTGTTGTCATGCGGCGACTCCCATCAGATAGACGACTGTGAACAGCCCGACCCAGATGATGTCGAGCGCGTGCCAGAACAGCGAAAAACACTGCAACCGGCGCAGCACCGGGGGGCGAAAGCCTTTCGATGCGACCTGCGCCATCATCACCACGATCCAGATCAGTCCTGCTGCAACGTGCAACCCGTGACAACCGACAAGGGCGAAGAAGGCCGAGAGAAATGCGCTGCGTTGAGGACTCGCGCCATGTGCGATCATGTCGGCGAATTCGCGGATCTCGAGAGCGAGAAATGCTGCTCCAAGCGCGAAGGTGAGCAAGGCAGTGACATATGTCGCAAGGCGTCGGCGCGAATTGACCGCCAATGCCATCAGCCCGCACGTGTAGCTCGAGGCGAGAAGACAGGCGGTTTCGATGGCAACTCTGCCCAGATTGAACAGCTCGGCGCCGTTCGGTCCGCCCGCGGTGGCATGCCGCAGGACGGCGTAGCCTGCAAACAGCGCCGAGAACATCACGATGTCGCTCAGCAGGAAGATCCAGAAACCGTAGGCAACGACGATCCGCTTCGGTGCTGGACCTGCTTCGCTTGCGCTCTGCGGCGTTTCCCCAGCGTCAATGGCGACGGTGACGTTCATATCGCGACCTCCGCCTTGTGAACCAGATCGAATTGGGCAACCTGCGCTGCCGGCACCTCGATCTCGTCCTCATCGCGAAAGGCGAAGATGAGTATCGCCAGGAACGTGCCTAGAAGTCCCAGCCCGGCCATCCACCAGATGTGCCAGACCAGCGCAAAACCAGCGACGACCGCGAAGAAGGCATTGACAAACCCGACTGGGGAATTTCTCGGCATTTCGATGGGTTCGTATTGCTGCTGGGGCACCGGTTGAGCTGGCTGTGCGCTGGCGCGTTGCTTCCCGACCCAATAGGTGTCCCGCTCGGCGACATGCGGCAGGACCGCAAAGTTCCAGGCAGGCGGCGGCGACGCCGTGGACCATTCCAAGGTACGGCCGTTCCACGGATCGCCGGTTACGCGAAGCAGATCGCGGTCGCGGATCGATACGACCAGCTGGACGATTTGGCAGACAATCCCGGCCAGAATGATGACGGCACCGATCGCCGCCACGATAAGCCATGGCTGCCAGGCCGGATTGTCGTAGTGCTGCATGCGCCGCGTCATGCCCATCAGTCCCAGCAGGTAGAGTGGCATGAAGGCGACGTAGAAGCCGATCAACCAGCACCAGAATGACCACCTGCCCCAGCGCTCGTCGAGCATGAAGCCGAACGCCTTGGGAAACCAATAGTTGTAACCTGCCATCACACCGAACACGACGCCGCCGATGATGACGTTATGGAAATGGGCGACCAGAAAGAGGCTGTTGTGCAGCTGGAAATCGGCGGGGGGCACGGCCATCAACACCCCGGTCATGCCGCCGATGACAAAGGTCACCATAAAGCCCAGCGACCATAGGACCGGCACCGTGAAGCGAACGCGGCCGCCATACATCGTGAACAGCCAGTTGAAGACTTTGACGCCTGTTGGCACCGCGATGATCATTGTCATGACGCCAAAGAAGCCATTGACGTCGGCGCTGGCGCCCATTGTGAAAAAGTGATGCAGCCAGACGAGGAACGAGAGGACGCAAATCGCCATCGTCGCGGCCACCATGGAGCGATAGCCGAACAGCGGCTTGCCCGAGAAGGTCGCGACGACCTCCGAAAAAACGCCGAACGCGGGAAGGATCAGGATGTAGACTTCCGGGTGCCCCCAGACCCAGAACAGGTTGACATACATCATCGCGTTGCCCTGCCCGTCGACCGTGAAGAAATGGAAGCCGAGATAGCGGTCGAGTAGCAGCATCCCCAAAGTAGCGGTCAGCACCGGAAAAGCTGCTACAATCAGCAGGTTCGCGGCGAGCGAGGTCCAGCAGAAGACGGGCATACGCATGTAGCCCATTCCCGGCGCTCGCAATTTCAGGATTGTGGTGACGAAATTTATACCCGTCAGCAGCGTGCCTACACCGGAGATCTGCAGTGACCAGAGATAGTAGTCGACGCCCACGCCAGGGGAGAATTGCAGTTCGCTGAGCGGGGGATAGGCGATCCATCCGGTCTTGGCGAACTCGCCAACGACCAGGGAGACGTTGATCAGCAGGACGCCTGAGGCTGTCAGCCAGAAGCTTACCGAATTCAGCGTGGGGAAGGCGACATCGCGGACGCCAAGCTGCAACGGCAGGACGAAGTTCATCAGGCCGATGACGAACGGCATCGCCACGAAGAAAATCATGATGGTGCCGTGTGCCGAGAAGACCTGATCGAAATGCTCCGGCGGCAGATATCCTTGCGCACCGCCGGCCGCGACCGCCTGCTGCGCCCGCATCATCATCGCATCGGCAAATCCGCGCAGCAGCATGACCAGCGCCAGCAGGAAGTACATGACACCGACCCGCTTGTGGTCGACGGACGTGATCCATTCGCGCCACAGATACGGAACATATCCCTTCAGGGTGACCCACGACAGGATGGCGACTATCGCCAGGACCATGAAGGCGCCCGCGCCCATGATAATGGGCTGGTCGAATGGAATGGCGCTCCACCCGAGCTTGCCAAGAAGGTTCATTTTTTTGCCCCTTGTGAAGCCAGATAGGTGAGTTGTGACGGGTTATGCGGCGGCATCGCGGCGCTCAGGATGCTGTTGAACAGATCGGGCGCGACGTCACGGTAGGTGGAGGGCGCAACCGCCTCGCTAGGCTTGGCCAGATCGGCATAAGCTTGCGCGTCGAGCAGCGGACCGGCTCTGCGCGTTGCAGTCACCCATTGCGGGAAGCCGTTGGTCGGCACTGCATCAACAGTGAAGCGCATGTCGGCGAAGCCATTCCCGCTGTATTGGGCCGACAGTCCCCGATATGTCCCAGGATGATCGGCCTGCAGTTGAAGGCGCGTCACCATCCCTGCCATGGTGTAGATCTGGCTACCGAGCTGCGGAACGAAGAAGCTGTTCATGACGCCTGAGGAGGTCAGTTCGAAGCTGACCGGAGTGCCAACCGGGACGGTCAATTGATTGACGCTTGCGATGCCCTGGTCGGGGTAGATGAACAGCCATTTCCAGTCTAGCGAGACCACCTGAACCCTGACAGGGTCGACTGCCGAGGCAATTGGCTTGCGCGGGTCGAGGTCATGTGCGCCGACCCAGGCAACGCCCCCAACCAGCAGCACGGTCATGGCAGGGATCGACCAGACGAGCATCTCGAGACGGCCCGAATACTCGAAATCGGGCATGTAGCGCGCGCGCAGGTTTGACGATCGAAACCAGAAGGCGACGCCGAGCGTGGCGAGGATCGTCGGGATCACGATCGCCAGCATGATGCCAAGCGAATTGAACAGAACCTGCCGCTCGGCGGAGGCGATGGGCCCGTGCGGGCTGAGCACACCATCCGAACAGCCTGCGAGTGTCACGGCGGCGATCGAGCTAGTAGCGAGCAGCCTAAACCGCGTATAAGCTCTGCCTTGACCTTGATGGAAATGCCACCGACCAACGGGCATTTTAACCGTCGGAGAACTGCGTGGAAAAGACCGACGACGCAAAGCACTGCACCAGATTCCGTATGCTGCTGGGCTACAGCCACAGAGCCGCATTTGTCGCCCGTCCGACCAGAGGATGCCAGTCAAAGGAAGTTTTCCTTCACCATTTCCCAAACATCCCCTCCCCGACCATGCAAAACGGCGCGAGCTGAATAAAGCGCCATGCCAACGGCTGGTGCCGCAGCCATGAATGGTGGCATGACCAGCTGCATTGGACTGACGTGCACATGCAGCAGTGCTGGCCCCGGTTGGGCAAGCCAGTCTTTGACGCTCGCTTCAAGTTCGTCCGCCTTGGAAACCGTTTGGCCCCAGAGGCCCAGTGCTCGCGCAACTTCAGCAAAGTTCGGGTTTTTCAGCCGCGTGAACGTATCGAGCATTCCTTCGGCCTTCTGCTCGATCTCCACGAAGCCAAGCTTGCCATTGTCATACACTGCAATCTTGATCGGCAGTTGCTCCTGGACCACGGTCATCAGGTCACCGAAAAGCATTGATAGCCCGCCATCGCCGGCCAGACAGATAACCTGACGGCCTGGCTGAGACTTCTGCAACCCAAGGGCCGACGGCATGCCGCCGGCCATGGTTCCATGCAGGAGACTGGCAAACGTGCGACGCTGACCATTGGTTTCGATATAGCGAACAAGCCAAGCGGCCGGTGTGCCATCGTCCGAAGAAAACACCGCGTCCTTCGCGGCATGGCGGTTGATCACTTCGGTCAGATAGGTTCCAGGAATACTCCCGTCGTGACCCGCCACAGCCTTCGCCTTTTCCGATTCCCTGGCTTTGGCGTAGCGCCGCACGTATTGGTCACGGAAGGAGGAGTCAGTGCGCTCGACCAGCTTCGGGAGCAACGCTTCCAGGGTTGCTCTCACATCGCCGACAACACCCTTTGTGATTGGATGCCGTCGCCCGAGGTGTGTTGGGTCGATATCGATCTGAACAATTTTCGCCTTGTCGGGATAGAACTGCCGCCAGGCGAAATCGGCCCCAAGAAGTAGCAGCGTGTCGCAGTCCAGCAAGGCGTGATATCCGGCCTCATTGCCCAGCATGCCGGTCATCCCAACGTTGTAGGGATTGTCAAACTCCAGAAAGTCTTTGCCGCGCGAGGTATGAGCGATTGGGGCCTTTATCTTTTTGGCAACCGCTAGGATTTCCTGGTGTGCCCCCTGGCAGCCCGATCCTGCATAAATGGCAATGTCCCCGCCGTTGGTGAGTATATCGGCGATTTCGTCGAGATCAGCATCGCTCGGTCGAACAACGGGTTCTGAAACGTGAACTGCGTAAGGGATGTCATCGTGTACTGTTGACGCGGAAACGTCCGCTGGCACGATGAGAACAGCGACACCACGTTTCGCCAAAGCGGTCTGGCAAGCGATGACGGTTTTGCGTCGCGCCTGCTCCGGCGTATAGATCATGTCGCAGAAAACGCTGCAACTTTTGTAGATCTGCTTGAAGTCGACTTCCTGGATGAAATCGAAGCCCAACTCATCGCGAACGATCTGGCTTGCAATGAGAATGACCGGCGCGCGGTTTCGGTTTGCTTCAAAGATCCCGTTGATGAAATGCAGGCTGCCAGGCCCACAGCTTCCGGCCACGGCCGTCAAGTGACCCGTCAGTTGTGCCTCGGCCTGTGCGGCGAAGGCGCCCGCCTCTTCGTGCCTCACCGACACCCACTCTATCTTGCTTCGTTCGAGCGAACGCGCGATCAGATTGAGCGTGTCACCCACGATGCCGTAACAATGTTCGACGCCTGCGCTCTGCAGCGTTTCAACGATGATTTCTGCTACCTGTTTGCTCATTGGCGCCCAACTCCTGGTGAGACCGTTTCAGGGTCTCAATATGTGGTTTCCCTGATGGCTGATCTTGTTTCGGACTGCGAGGACTTGTATCGGATTGCTCCGATCGTTCGGCGAAGACAGCCTCACCAAGTTTCGCCTACGGCAATAGGATGCGAGTTCCATCCAGTCGACAAACCAAATCCACGTGGCCGGTACGCGGCGAGTAGGCTTTCCCTGCTCTGCTCTGCCCTGGTGTGAGGTCTCGACAGATTGTCCAGCCGGTCTTGAGCAAGGAAGATGGGGTTTCGAACCCTAAAGCCTGCTCAGCAACGGCGAAGCTTCATCGCGATGCCATCGGCGTGTTGCAGTGGACGATCAAGGGGTTGGGTCGGATAGGCGAGGCGCGCGATACCGAGCGCCGTGGCGCTCGTATGAGGTCGATCGCGCCGTTGGGGATATGCGGGCCGGGAACCAGCACCATGCAGGGAGAGAGAGCGATGAGCGACTGAGCATGCGACTGCTGCAATCGGCTGCTGCTGCAGCACAAAGCGGCTGGACAAACGGATTGTCGCTAGCCGCGCCAGCCAGCGGAAGATCAGGGTGTTCGCCCCGGCGCTCGCGGCGATCAGTAGCAAACTTGCGCGTCCAACGCGCCGAGGATGACACCAAGCGAGGCAGCGCCGTGGCTGCGAAGAGTACGAAGCATAGCGTAGAGGCGGAGAGTAGACACTGACCGACGCGAGCGCAAGATACGTGGCCGCGACAGGCAACTTACCGTCGTAACCTGTTTGATCATTTGCATGACCGCCGCCACCTAGCGCATGTTCACACGAAGCGAGTCGCCTGCACGATTCGTAACAGGGGCACGCCCTCAATCTCGACGGTGAGGTTGCCCCAAACAGGCAAATTGCTCAACGGCGCTCCCAGGTTTCGGCAGCAATGACGGTCTGTTCAGTTCAGTGGTCTGACCATTATCGAAGAGAAGCGCGGCTGCGCGATAGTGTCCTACGCCGTTCGGGCGTTGTCGGGACCGCTCGCTCAGACTCAGCTCGAAAGGACCGAACAGAATCCTGGCTGCGCCTGGCGCAATAGGCGCCTAGCCAAAATTGAGTGTCAATAAACACCTTACTAGACCAGCCAGGTATCAATCGAAAAGCGCCTTCTTCTGAGCGCCAATGGGTCGGACGAGGGCGCATCAACAATTCATATGGAACCGAAGCTCAAGGCCCCTGCTTGGCTGCCCTGCTATCGAGCCACATGCCAATCGCTGCGCCCGCGATCTTTCGGGCTCGCAAGCATACGTTTGAAAAACGCTCGCCGAGCGCTACAACAGACGTGATGTACGGAGCGCTATGGCATTCAGACGCAGTTGGCCCGGCGCAACCGGGCGGCGGAGCCGGGTTGCGGTGCACGCTTTTCCGATTTGGCCCCGCCGCGCATGGAAGTCAGCGGCGCACTGGAGTCTCGCGTTCGCGCCGCCACTTAGCTGGGCTTTGGGCAAAGGCCTGCCTGAAAAGCTTGGACAAATGTGCCTGGTCAGAAAATCCGACGCTCAGAGCGATTTCGCTCAGCGATGCTGAGCTGGTCAGCATCAGGTGACAGGCTTCCTCGAGCCGCCGCCTCACGACGTAGGCGTGCGGCGGTTCTCCGAACGCTCGTTTGAACGAGCGTGAGAAGTGCGCCGTGCTTCGCCGCGCGACGGCACTGAGGTCGCTGGCGTGAATGGTCCGATGCAGGTTCATGTCGATGAAGTATCGGACACGCGCTATCTGCCAACCGGCCAATCCGCCCGTCCTAAAGCCTTGGGCGGCGTTTGAACGGCGCTCGATCTCCGACTGGAGGATGGACGACGCGGTGGCCAGCGATGTCTTTGCCGCCTCCTGATCATGCTCGAGCTCGGTTTTGGCTGCTTCAAGGAGCAGCGCGAGGCTGTTTGCCAGGGAACCAAACTCGAAATCGGTTTGAGACGAAACATCGGCGTCCTCGCTGTATCGTCTTTCCATATCGAACCCTCGTCAAACATTTCGTGCCGGGACAAATTTTCTGTGTTGGCTCTCAAAGAGAAACAAAACACGGTCTCGGCCGGGTGACGTAGAGTTTGATGATTTGGAATGCCGTGATCTATTGCACGCAGGTAGCGCGGAATAGCATCATGGTTTTACCGCGCTGAACTTTAGTTTACACGCGAAGCACGGCAGATCGTATGCTAGCGGACCACCACTGCTAATGTGGCTTCGGTTGCGCAGCGTTGGGGCTCCTCGGCTACCAGTTGCAGCTTTTCCGCCATTCGGATGAACGCGAGAAGCGAATGGGCGTTCATCTTTCGCATCAGACGGCTGCGGTGCACCTTCACGGTGGCTTCTGCGATGCCAATATCACCGGCAATCTGTTTGCTGAGGCGACCGCGGGCAACCTGAATCATGATCTCGCGCTCCCTGGGGCTCAGCGACGCGAAGCGCTCCCTGAGAGCGACCAGAGCCTCTTCATTCTCCCGCCGGGCACGATCGCGAGAGAGTCCCAGCTGAATGGCGTCGAGGAGCTCCTGATCGCGGAACGGCTTGGTCAGGAAATCAATGGCACCGCCCTTCATCGCTTGCACCGACATGGGAACATCGCCATGGCCCGTGATGAAGATGATTGGTATCTCCTGGTTCGTCATGGCGAGCTCACGTTGAAGATCAAGGCCGCTTGCGCCCGGCAATCTGACGTCGAGCACCAGGCAAGTGGGACCATTTGGCGGGTCGGACTCAAGAAACTCGGAGATGGACGCAAACAGCTGAGCATCAAGGTCGAGCGACCGTAACAGACGCCCGATCGAGGCTCGCAGGGCTGGATCATCGTCGATGACCAAGACGGTAGAATGCGCGTCTGACATCGCTGCTCACAATAAAGGGCAGGCAAATGAGCCTGTCTCGGTTGGAGAGGTTCGCGTGACCCCTCTATCCCGAGCTTAGTCCCGATCAATGGACGTGAATAGTCTCATTCTCCGTCAGGGATGCGCCGCGGGCGTAAACGAAAGTTTATGCGGCTCAACCATCCGCTTGGCGGCATTCTGGCGTGCTGCTGCGGAATTCGCGTCCCGGTATAAGCCAAAGTTTATAGACACTGGTATTGCTCCAGCATCACTTTTGGGCGCAACCTACCATTCGCATGCTGGTGCGGTGGCGTTGTCGGCGCGCGCCCGCGTCGCAGGTCGTGCACACTTCCGGAGCACACATGGCGACGGTGTCGTTGGTCTCGGTCGTCGAGGACGATCAGTTCTTTCGCGAATCCATGAGGAGGCTCATGCGATCGCTTGGCTACGACGTTGCGACCTTCTCGTCGGCGGCCGATTTCCTCGCATCGTTTCATCTCGCCGAAACCGCCTGCCTGATCGCTGACGTCCATATGCCAGCGATGAGCGGGTTCGAGCTTTATGAACACCTCATCGAGCAGGGTTACGCGATTCCGACGATCCTCGTTACTGCCTACCCCGACGACGTTGATCACGCCCGCGCTATGAACAACGGGATCGTTTGTTACCTTCGTAAGCCGTTTGATGAGCGGCATCTGGTACGGTGTCTTCGTGCGGCTCTCCGGTCAGGCGGGCCGAGTGGCGAGAATTTGTGAGTTCCTTGCGCAGGGCAAGGAGAATCGGAGCACGGCCCCACCTGATGCAAACATGTCTGCCCACAGCCGGCCCCCGTGGGCATCGATGATCGACCGCGATATCGACAATCCCATCCCTACGCCACCCGACTTCGTGGTGTAGAAAGCCTGGAAAACCTGATCGAGATGGTCCGGATCAATGCCCGGTCCCGAATCGCGTACGGACACGAGAACGCCGCACGTCTGGGTTTGCTCGGTGATGATCAATAGCTCCCGTCGCCCTGCCCCGGCCGTGCTCATGGCTTCGACCGCGTTCAGGATCAGGTTCAACACGACTTGTTGCAGTTGAACACGATCCCCCTCGATGGGAACCAGCGCCTCCGCCAAATGAGTTCGGACCGAGACTCCATTGGTGGTGATTGCGCTTCGCGTCAAACCGATCACTTCGTCGATCGCCTTGTTCAGATCGAAACGAGACTTGCGAGGCGGCGCTTTCTTGATGTGATCCCGGATACGGTCGATGATTTCGCCGGCTCGGTCGGCATCGTCGACGATACTGGCGAGCGCTTCGCGGATTTCGCCCAGATCCGGTGGATTTCTGTCCAGAAAGTGCATGGCCGCACGAGCGTTATTGCGCGCCGCGGCAATGGGTTGCGTAATTTCGTGGGCAAGTGAGGCAGTCAGCTCTCCCATGACACTCAGGCGGTTCACATGCGCCAGATCCGACTCCAGCTGACGCAACTTCTCATGCTCTGCCTGCGCGTGCATGAGTCCTGTCACGTCGCTGCCGGTGCCGCGATAGCCACGGAATTCTCCATTGGCGTCAAACACTGGCTTGCCGCTGGCCTTCACGTATATGGGAGAGCCGTCACGGCGAGCGGCGCAATAGACGAAGTCACGAAACGGTTGGCGTGAATCGAGGGTAGCCTGCATCTGCCGCCATTTCTCCGGTTCGGTTTCAAGGTCGAGAGCGCTATCCCAACTCGTTGTACCGATTCGATCGGACCAATCTGAATCAAACGCATTCTCTGTCAGCAGCATAAACTTATAGTCCGGACCGATTTCCCAAAACCAATCGGAGGCACTTTCGGCGTAGTCGCGGAATTTCGCTTGGCTCTCCAGCAATGCTTGCTCGGCGCGCTTGCGTTCCGTCACGTCGATCTGTGTGGCGACGACCTCGACAAGCTCCCCGCTCGCGGAAAACACAGGTTCCCCGATTGATTCGATGTGTTTGACCGTTCCATCAGGCAGTAGGATTCTGTAGCCGTGCGAGTAGCCTCTTTGGTCACTGAACGCGAGCTGAATCGCTGCAAGCACTCGGTCCCGGTCGTCTGGGTGAAGCCGTTCGGCAATCATTTCGAGGCTTGGAAGACCCAGCGTCGGACTAAATCCCCAGATGCGGTAAGCCTCCTCCGAAAAATAGAGGATCTTCGATTTGTTGACGGCCGTCGCACCGCTGTGACTCAGCCTCTGTGCTTCGGCCAGATGGGCTTCGCTGCGGCGCAGCAGGTCTTCGGCCTTCTTGGCAGCATCAATGTCGACAGACAAGCCGTACCACTGGACGATGTGCCCCTGTCCCTCGCGCAAAGGTTCACCACGCGTATGGTGCCAACGGAACTCGCCATCCGCCCGGCGCAGACGGTTCACAGCCTGGTACGAAGTTCCGGTCTGAATTGCGTGAGAGAAAGCCCTTGCAGTTTCTGGAAAATCGTCAGGATGCAGGAAGGCCTCCCAACCGCCATGCTTGAAGTCCTCGAATCGCATGCCGCTATAGTCCAAAAGGCGCTGATTGAGTTGGGTCGGCTCGCCGGCGGGGTCCGTTGACCAGAGGAGGCTTGGTACCGTTTCGAAGATTTGACGGAGCTTGTATTCGCTTTCCCGCAGGGCTTCCTCGACCCTTGTCCGATCATCGATGTCGATCAGGACGCCGTACCAGCGGAGCACGGTGCCATCACTTGCCCGCAGTGGTTTCCCGCGTACATTGAACCAGCGATATCGGCCGTCCGCTCCGCGAAATCTGCAGACCACATCGTGAGGATTTGCAGTTTCAAGATTTTCGAGCCAGCTCCGCACCTTGAATGCGCTGTCCTCAGGGTGGACTCTTTCCGCCCATCCCCAACCAACGATTTCGCCAAGCGGTGCGCCAAAATATTGGAGCATGCGCTTGTTGACGAATTCAATATCGCCCTTGGGCGCAGCGCGCCACACGTACGCCGGAATCGTCTCCACCAACAGGCGAAGCTCTTGCTCGCCGCTCAAAAGTGCTTCCCCAGCTCCCTCACCGTCCTTTGACATAGTTCACTCCATGGCCGCCTACAGATTCGGACCTGTCTTTTTCGGAGACGCCATGTCGCAGAGCATCGCTGCCGCCTCGGCAAAGGTCCCGCGGTCATCTTACCCCCTGCCCGAGACGGACCATGTCGTTCCTCTTTCGGACGATTGGCGAAGCTACCGCGAGACTCGCCTCTACCGTCGTGTTGTTCGTCGTTCGATCCTCGGTTGCCGCCCGCAGCGAAGTGGTGCAACATCAATGCGCGACGCGATGACGATAAAGCAAATCTCCGAGCGACGAAACTAGGCTCTGGATTCAACTATGAAACGAGTGGCGCATCCGGGACCCGAGCGGAGCGGTAAGGTCGCACATGGACATCCATTCGAGTCCATTAAAATAATGGGCAGAGTGTTGGAAACGGATATCAGCAATGTCATCATTTAGAACAGTCGAATTGGCTACTAGTGGCAACATTTCCAAGCCTGGAGTTTGAAAATAGTCAAACTTTTAATCAAATTGGATTGTAAAGCCACGCATGCAGAGCCAGCCAAGGCTTAAGCAAATTTTCTTCCTTCACTGACGTTCCAGCCTCGCCCTTTACGAAGGGAACCAACAGAACCCTGGCTGCACTCGGTGTGCCTGGTTGCTTAACCGCCATGACGGGCCCCGCCAAAACCGGGGCGACAAGCTCTTCGCCCGTCTGGCGCAAAAGACGCCTAGCCAAATTGTGGGGCAATCGAAACCTTACTAGACCAGCCCAGGTATAATCGAAGACGTCTTCTTATCTGGGCGCCGAGTGTATAGTCCAAAAGGGCCCTGACTTGCTTGTTAACAGGTGTTCTGAACTGTTGATCGTTTTACCCAACGCGGTGCGGTGACCCCCGGAGCGTGTCATCTGAAGGATTCAGCGCGATTAACTGCGGTGCTGGACGGCGTTCCGGCTGCCGCTTAGTTCCAAAACACCACGAGGGAACCGAGGATGCAAACGTAGATTGCCGCTTCGGCAAGCGGAGGATTGGCGAACATCCACCTCAGCCCGAGGCGGCCGACGGCAAATCTGACTGCGAGCAGGATGACTAATGCCAGAAAGAGATACCGTACGAAGGGGTCGACCAAGACGCCGCCAAGATCGATATCGGTTTGCGCCCTCATAGGAGCCGCTCCATCAGTTGGCTAACCCAGAGAGTAGAGCTTCCAGCTCCGAGTGTCGATCCTGAACCTTCCCTTCCTACAACCGACGCGCTACAGGTCATTCCCGCAATCAGTGGCACCCCTTGCGGCACTTGGTCAATCCTGATGCGCACTGGAATTCGCTGCGCAAGACGAACCCAGGTGAATATCGGATCGACGTTAGGCAGGCCTTGTGTGCTGCTTGCGGCGTTCGCGGCGCTGATGCCACCGGTAATGCTTTCAACGGTTCCTCTGATCGGCGCATCGTACCCTAGCAGCTTCGCTTCGACGGGGTCACCCACATGTATCCTGGCGAACTTGGTTTCCTCAAAATACGCATCGATCCAGTACGAGTGTTCATCGATCACCGACACGTTGGAAGAGCCGGTTTGAGCGAAATCGCCGACGCGCATCAGGAGATTCGTTACGTATCCGTCGACCGGAGAGCGTACTTCTGTTCTTTGAAGGTTGGTCTCCGCTTGAGAGAGCGAGGCCTTGGCGCTCGCAACGGTAGCCGCGGCCATCTCCGCTGAGCCGTCGAACGTCTGCTTCTCCTCAATCGAGCTGAACGATGTGGACAGAGTCTCACGGCGACCGGCCTCGGCCTTCTTGACAGCGAGGTCAGCCTCACTGCTTAGGACAGCCGCCTTCGCGGTATCCAGCGCCACCTGAAAATCGAACTTGTCGATGACGTAAAGCACGTCTCCCTTATGGACATGCTGATTGTCGTAGATTCGCACGTCGACGATCTGTCCCGAAACCTGCGGCGCAACGTTTGCGACCTGCACGCGCACCGTGCCGTCGCGTGTCCATGGCGACGTCACATAAATCGTCCACCCGGCCCTTGCGGCAACCAGCGCTGCAACGACGAGCGCGCCCGTGGCGAGATATCGCAGGACATTGGTAGCGAATCGCCTTCTTCTCATTACACGCGCCACAAACCGTCTCCCAAGTTGTAGTCGCAGAAATGTCGTATCAGGAGCCGCTCATCTTCCAGCACCAAACCGGTAGCCCAGAGATCTGTGGCAGCGGCTATGAGGGGCTCATGAGACGCGGCTTGCCTGCCGCCCGTACGCCGAAGAATTGACCGCGCCGCCGCATAAAGCCGCCGGCTGTTGCCGGATTGCAGGACCCGCTGCAATGCGCCAATCCCTGAGCGGATTGCCGGGTCGTCCGAGGTCTGATTCAGATGAAGGTGGGCCGACGCCGCAGCAAGCGACAGGTCGTTGGTCGCAAGGAGGGCCCTAAGCACGTGTGGGCGTGATCCTCGCCCCGGGGCAGTCGCACCAACATAATCTGCGACCCGCGCTGCCAACGCGAAACCCAGTGCGGGCAAGCTTTCCTCGTCGCCGGACACAGATGCCGCCAAAGTCCGTTTTGTCGCCCTGACAGCCGCAAGCTGCCTGTCGAGGTCGGACACCGGCCAGACCAACCGCGTTGCCAACAAGACCACGCAGAGCGCGAACGCCACGAAGATGCATTCGAAGAAGAAGTTCAGCGGATTGTAAGGTTGGGGATTGGATGGCGCGAGCAGGACCAAGAATAAAACGTTCATGATCGTGCCGATCCCGGCGATCTGCGGCCGCACGCTTAACAAACAACCGAAGATCAGGATCGGGGCCACGGCGATGGCGAGACGAACGAAGTCTTGCGATTCCGTCAGAATGTAGAACTGCACAAAACCGGCGCTTGCTGCGGCGATCGGGAACGCAACGATGGCTCCGATCGCGAGTTTCGATGGGCTTTGCGCTGTGGTGCTCAGCGCACACAAGATCGCTGTTATGGTCAGGGCCGCAACCGAGGCCGGCCATCCTGCCAGTACAAGGAATATCGCGCAGGCTGACAGAGCAACACCAACGCGAAACGCGTTTCTTCCGGCGAAGAAGAATGCCTTGGTGTCACGCAGCCGCACGTCGCGAGCTGGTGGCCGCCCTTCCCGCAATGACCACATGCCATCATCGTACAGGCCTTTCGATTCGACAAAGCGAATCGCCTGCTGAACCTGCGCAACCGCACCCACGACGATATTTTGGCGCGACAGTTCCGACTCACGCAGCCTTGATAGAAGCGTCGACGCCTCCAATTCTTCATCGTCGAGTGCGGCCAAACACTGAGCCCTGACCGAGACAGCTATGGGGTCTTCACACTTGGACAGGCTTAGCCGACGAAGCACATAAACCATCTCAAGGAGCGCCATCATCGCGCTGCGTGCACCTGCTGCCCGATGCCGGCCGTCAGCCATGTCGTGACCGACTACATCGATATCTTCCCTTAAACCGGCTATCTGCGACAGCAGCGCGCCGGCCGTTTCGGGATTATCCTCACCTTTGCTCAACACCCCGCGCGCATACTCACGGACGTCGCGCCAGATGTCGCTTATCTTGCGATCCAGGCCGGACCAAACCGGCGGCGAACCGAAGACGTCGTTGATAATCGTCACGCAAAGGATACCGATCGTTATCGCCGCCAC
Source organism: Phyllobacterium trifolii (assembly GCF_014192095.1). Lineage (GTDB taxonomy): Bacteria > Pseudomonadota > Alphaproteobacteria > Rhizobiales > Rhizobiaceae > Phyllobacterium > Phyllobacterium trifolii. Next base: position 1,409 of record NZ_JACHXN010000035.1, on the reverse strand, counting down.
ACGATCTGTCATGGTTGTGAACACGTTTTGCGGAGTATCGATGTTGGCCACGGTAATGATCCCTACCGTATAACCGGACAAGACCGCGGCGTAGGCGCGATAGCCGCGCAGGTAGCTTGCCGCAAAGACGCAGATGCACATCCAGCAAATGAACGATAGCAACAGGCCGAGCGGTTCGCCGGGAAAAAATCCAGCAATAACGATCGACATGGTCGCACCGATGAAGGTCGCCGCTAGCCGGTGCGCCGCTTTTGACAGCGCGGCACCGCGGGTTGGCAGCGCCAGAATCGCCACTGTGACCGCCGCGGAGGATGCGCCTCCCAGTTGCAGCCAGAACGCTGCATAGAGCGCGATCACCGCCGCCAGCCACGTCCGCAGGGCATATGCCCAGATGTGAACCGGTATCCTCATTTTCGATCGCGATTTGTTGCTTTGATCTAGCCCCCTCCCATCTGCCGCTGAAACAGAGAGCAAGGAGCGTTGCCTGCGTAAAGATCTATCCGAACCGGCCGCCGGTTGATTTGATGGCCATGCCTCCGCTTGTCTATTTCTGCTGCAAGTCGGAGGCGATGCGCGCTCCCGGAGCTCCGGGCACGAAAAACGCCATCCGGAACGTCGGCCCACCGATCGTTAGGACGTATGGTGCTCAAGGATTGAGGTTGGTGACGGAGTAGGTAGGAATAGTGCAACCCTGACTCGACTGTGGTCGGCGCGAGAACATACACCTCCTCGCCGTGCGCCTCCGTGAGAACCAGTTTCCCCCTCGGACCTGAAGGAGCCATAAACAACGCCGACAGCCAAGCCCATGAAGAGGGAGACGAAATAGCTGGCCGCCGGGCTTCTACTCCTGAGGGTGCAAACTATGCTACGGGGCGGCCAACAGACAGATTGGGCTAACCGTCTGCGATCATCGCCAGCATAAACGTATCAACAATCGGGCGGAGAATTCCCATCAGCCGATACGACGACGGGGGGCGATTATGAAGCGCTTCAAACCACCCGCGCAGCTTCAACGATTTGTTTCCATCCATGATCCCATTGCCAACCTTTACTGCTTTCCTCGCACTACCTTCATTTCAAACGATCATCGCGAACTTCGTCATGCTGCAATGACCGCGTGGCGTGAGATCACATGCGTGAGCAAAGCTTAAATCTACCATCAACGACGGACAATGTGTTTGAGCAATATCGGCCACAAGTTAAGGTTACAGTGCCCTAGGCATCAGCGTTGATGAAGCCTGAGAACTACCTGTTTACTGGAGCACTATGATTCCGCGTTCGAAACCTGCCCCCGGCGCTCAGCATGGCGAGATTACTTCGACGTTAAATTGGGTCGCCCCGGTTTGGCGTCACCTAATACGAAGATGTGGCTCACTCTTCATCAGGTCAGCCACAAACTCGACGAAGAC
>NZ_JACHXN010000034.1 GCF_014192095.1 Phyllobacterium trifolii | reverse complement strand
GGCATGACACCCTATGAGTTCGCAACCCGGTCCGAAAAAGGCCAAAACCAGAACAGAGCTAACTTATAAATGCGGACACAAAGGGGAGCAGGTCATTCGGCGACCCATCTTCCAACTTTTTCCAATCATCAGCCACACGATCACATAGTCTCGAATTTGGCGCGTCCGTCTCATGTCTGTACAAGCGGCGCCTGGAGGCCACAACATAACAAAAACCAGCAGTTGGGTTGGATACGTCCAAATGGTTGTGCAAGCTGATGTTACGGGCCGGGACCACGACGATTGTTTCACGTATAGCAAGCTCGGGCCGTCCATTGACATTACTATATCGCATAAACCGCGATTAGTGCGCAGTAAGAAGGGCGCTCCTCTAAATTCGAGGTACCCGAGCTAATCCACGGCTGCATCTCAATTGGGTAGTTGCGTCGTGCCAGATTGTGTCTCATATCCACGGGTTTTGAGGGGATGCCGAATATGACTAAATACGCGAGCCTCACCGACTATCTTAAACTTAGGACGGAAGGTGAACTTACTCTGACATTCGACGAGATTGCCGACATCATTAACGGATACCTTCCGAAGTCTGCAGAGCAGTCCCAATATTGGGAAAACGCGGCGAAGATGTGCGCGGGCCACAAAGCATCACAAAGAGCTGGTTATAAGACATATCTCGTACCTGGGAACGACAAGGTGCGCTTCGTTCGCAGTTAAGCTGGTTGACAAAATAACCACACTTGTCTCCTGTCGGGAGTAACCGATTTCGGCGTGAAGCCCGGCTTCCGGACGAGGTGCCCAAGCCGGGGCCTACTGACGCCGTTGACGGTGCAGGTCTCGCGATGTGCTGTGCTTGATGCCGCATCCATTGTCACCGAAGCCCATCCTCTTGGTTCGAGTGCGCTTTATTTTTGGAAAGGCGCGGATTACCCTCGTGACAAGTCGATCCGCACTTGCACGGACAAGCAGTGGTGAAGGCTAAAACGCGCGGTGAGGTTGTCATAATGGATGGTAAAAGCCTGCAGTCCTCTCGCAAAACCAGGAACGGCACGACTTCCCTGTAGTTACTGCGTCCAATCACAAGGATAATTACTGCTATCTCCGCAAATGGGAGCGGTGCCCATTCATAGGACCACTGCATCCATGCTTAGGTGACCTCGGGTAGGCCGCCGATCAGCTTGTCGAGCGTGATTGGATAGTGTCGGATCCTGACCCCTGTCGCGTTGTAGATCGCATTGGCAATAGCGGCAGCGACACCGCAAAGTCCGAGTTCACCGACGCCCTTCGCCTTCATAGGCGACGACATCGGATCGGTCTCATCCATGAAAATCACCTCCTGATGCGGAATGTCGGCATGCACCGGCACTTCATAGCCGGCGAGATCGTGATTGACGAAGTAGCCTCGGCGCGTATCGACCGCAAGCTCTTCGGAAAGTGCTGCCCCAACTCCCATCGTCATCGCGCCGATGACTTGGCTGCGCGCTGTGATCGGGTTGAGTATCCTTCCTGCCGCGCAGACGGCCAGCATGCGCCGGATTCTGCTCTCCCCAGTGTCGACGTCGACACCGACTTCAACAAAGTGGGCACCGAAGGTCGACTGCTGATGGGTCTTCGACAGATCGCCCCACTTCATGGTGTCCTCACCGACAAGTCCGTGCGGGCCTACGGCCTCGGCAAGGGGAAGCGACCGGTTGCCGGAGCGAACCTCGCCGTTTTCAAAGACAACATCGTCGGAGTTGAAGCCGAGCTTCTGCGTAATTGCCTCGCGCAGCTTGACGCAGGCTGCGTAGACACCAGATGTAGCGGAGTTTGCCCCGAACTGTCCGCCCGAACCGGCCGAAACGGGAAAGCGCGAGTCACCGAGATGAACGCTGACCCTGTCGATCGTGACGCCCATCATTTCCGCAGCCGTCTGGGCAATGATGGTGTAGCTGCCCGTTCCGATATCAGTCATGTCGGTTTCGACTGTAACGACCCCTTCACCGTCCAGTCGAACCTTCGCCCCAGAGGGCATCACAAGGTTGTTGCGAAAAGCCGCGGCGACACCCGTCCCGATAAGCCAGCTGCCCTCACGTCGGGATCCGGGCCGTCCTTGTCCCTCCCAGCCGAACCGCTCTGCCCCCAGTTTCAAACAGCCGATGAGATCGCGGTGAGAGAATGGGCGCTCGGGTTTTTCCGGATCGACTTGGGTATCGTTGATAATCCTGAACTGTACGGGATCAATACCCACCCTCTCGGCGATCTCGTCAATCGCTATCTCGAGCGCCATAAGGCCAGGTGCCTCGCCGGGCGCGCGCATTGCGTTGCCCTCGGGAAGATCGAGCGTCGCCAGCAGCATAGCCGTCATCCGGTTCGCGCCAGCGTAGAGTAGCCGGGTCTGCATGACAGCGGTCTCGGGGCCGCCCCCGGGTAAGTCGCCGGACCCGCTCTCATGCGCGATGGCCGTAATCTTGCCGTTGCGTTCAGCACCGATGCGGATTCGCTGGAGGGTAGCTGGGCGGTGGGTCGTGTTGTTTACGAGAAACGGCCGAGGCAGCGCTACCTTGACGGGACGCTTGGCAGCGCGTGCACCGAACGCGGCCAGCACGGCGTCCGCCCGAAGGAACAGCTTGCCACCGAACCCGCCGCCGATGAACGGCGACATCAGGTGGATCTTTTCCTTGTCCATATCAAGCGTTGTCGCCAGGTCGGACCGCCACCAGTCGATCATCTGGCTCGACGTCCAGACGGTCAACTCGTCGCCATCCCATGCGGCAATCGACGCGTGCGGTTCCATCATCGAATGTGATTGGTCCGGAGTGGTGTAGGTTTCGTCGAGAACGACCGGAGCGGCCCTGAAGGCGCCTTCGAAATCGCCCACCGCCGAATCCGGCTGTTCTGACTCCGGCTTGACCGCCGTATCCATCGCCGCCTTCAGATCAAACGAGCCCTTCTCCTCGGTGTAGGCGACCTTGATCAGCACGCTCGCCGCGCGTGCCTGCTCGAAGGTCTCCGCCACGACCACAGCGATCGCCTGATGATAGTGCTGCACCTCGTCACCTCCGAAGAGATTGGCGGTATTGTACTTGCCTTTTTTCCGCTTGCCCGCGTCCAGCGCAGTCACTACGGCGAGCACGCCCGGCGCCTTCTTCGCTGCGGAGATGTCCATCGACTTGATTCTGCCTTTAGCAATTGCAGCGCCGAGGGGATAGCCGTAAGCACAGCGCACGTTGGAGTCATGCCACTCGTACGCATACATCGCCCGGCCGGTCGTTTTGAGCTGGCCGTCAATGCGGGGGATCGGCCGACCGATGACCTTCAGACGATCGATCGGATTGGTGGTTGCTGGTGTATCGAACTGCATGGGCTCAACCCTTTGCTGCGGCTATGACTGCGCCGAGCGTGCGCTCGACCAGGTCAATCTTGAATCGGTTTTGCCCGGTGCTGCGCGCATCCGCAAGAAGGACACGGCTCGTTGCCCGCGCGCCGTTCGGTAGCTCGGTGTCCGCCGCTTCGACGCGCCATGGCTTGTGCGCGATACCTCCGACGGCAACGCGTCCCGTGCCGTCCGGCTGGATCACTGCGCCCACTGAGACAAGCGCAAAAGCATACGAAGCACGGTCCCGGACTTTCCGATAGATATGCTTGCCTCCGAGGGGGCGTGGCAGCAGCACGGCAGTAATGAACTCGCCGGGTTCCAGGACGGTCTCGATCTCAGGGGTATCTCCGGGCAGACGATGCAGATCCGCAATCGGAATGGAACGGCGGCTTCCATCGCCCTTGACGCTTTCGATCGTCGCATCCAGAGTCCGCAGGGCGACTGCCATGTCGCTCGGGTGCGTCGCAATACACGCATCGCTCGTTCCAATGACGGCGTGCTGTCGCGAAAAACCGCCAATGGCTGAACAGCCGCTGCCTGGCTGGCGTTTGTTGCACGGTTGGTTCGTGTCATAGAAATAGGGACAGCGTGTGCGCTGCAGAAGGTTTCCTGCCGTGGTGGCCTTGTTGCGCAACTGGCCGGAGGCGCCCGCGACAAGCGCTCTGGAAAGAAGGCCGTAGTCGCGACGAACGGTCTCGTCGGCAGCAAGATCCGTATTGCGGACCAAAGCGCCGATGCGCAGCCCGCCTTCCGATGTGGCTTCGATCTTATCCAGGCCGAGATCGTTCACGTCGATCAGATGAGCCGGCGTCTCGATTTCAAGTTTCATCAGATCCAGCAGGTTCGTGCCGCCGGCTATGAACTTGGCTTGGGAGTTGGAAGCGGCAACTTTGGCCGCTGCCTCGATGGAAGAGGCGCGTTCGTAAGTGAAGGGTCTCATGCTTTGGTCCCCGCGACTTCGATGATTGCGTCGACGATGTTGGAATAGGCACCACAACGACAGATGTTGCCGCTCATGCGCTCGCGAATTTCGACCGGAGTGATCGCCACTTCTGCATTAAGATTGTCGGTGACGTGGCTCGGGATGTTCGCCTGGATTTCCGCCAGCATGGCAACAGACGAACAGATTTGGCCCGGTGTGCAGTAGCCGCACTGGAACCCATCATGCTTAACGAAGGCTGCCTGCATGGGATGAAGATCGTCAGGCTTACCGAGACCTTCGATTGTGGTGATCGCGTCGCCTTCATGCATGATAGCAAGCGTCAGGCAGGAATTGATGCGGCGTCCGTCGATTATGACAGTGCACGCACCACATTGGCCGTGATCACATCCCTTCTTGGTTCCGGTGAGATGGAGATGCTCGCGTAGTGCGTCGAGAAGGGTTGTCCTGTTGTCGACATCGAGTTCGCGGCCCTCTTCGTTGACTGTAAAGGTTAGTTTGGTTGTGTAAGCCATTTCATTCCTTGAGGCCTGCGCCGCCGCTCCCCCGGCGATACCGATGGCCGCGACGGTCGCGGCCGATGAGATAAGTAGATCTCTGCGGGATATTTCAAGTTGGGTGGGGTGCATATCCAAGTCCAGTTTGTTTGTTGAGTCCAACAAGGTCGCGACGCCGATTAGGCAAGACCCGACGAACAATCCAGAACAGAAATACGGGACGATTGGTTGCCCGCTATCACATCATGTTAATTCATATAATCGTGATCGGTTCCCCTCCGCTGGTTTAGGGCTCGAGCGATCCGTCCCATCCGACGTGCCGGACGTTCTCGTGTTTCGTCGGTTTGGGGGATGCTGCGGCAACTCTCGCCGTCACAAGCAAAGACATCAGGCCGGAGCCTTGTCGCCTTTGAGTTCCGCCATCTTCTGCGAAAGGACCCAGAGGGCCTTGTTGAGCTTGATGTCCTGATCGATGCCATTGGCCAACTAAGCAGGAAAGACGAGCGTGTCGCCGCTGAGCTGACCGCTCTCGTACGCGAAACTGCGGGGCCGGATATGGAGATCCTGATCGACGCTCATGGACGTTTCAATGTACCTACCGCTATCCGCCTTTGCCGTACTCTAGAAGATGCAGGTGATATCGGTTGGTTTGAAGAACCGGTGCCCCCTGAAAGCTATCATGCCTTGAAACAGGTACGCGACAAGGTGGGCGCTGCGATTTCCGTTGGCGAAAGGCTGCATACACGCTGGGACTTCGTGCCCGTTTTGAGCAAGAACTGGCAGAATTCATTATGCCGGATGTGACCTGGACCGGAGGGATCACCGAGTTGAAAAAGATCGCGGCAATAGCGGAAGCTTATTATGTTCCGGTTACTCCCCACGATGCGAGCGGACCGATAAGTACAATTCGTTCCTCGAGAAACCGCTCGACAACAGCGGAGAGAGGTTGAAATTACCTGCTGGTTCCGGTCTCGGTCTAAGGCTTAACATGGACTTCATGCGCAGCAATATTATCGATGGCTTCGGGGGGTAAGATGTCTTGGAGAGATGGTGGGAAGGCAATTGACATTTTAGGCTCCTCTGTGGGCCCATCGGAAAGCTTAGGCGCCAATCTCCCGGGATTCAAAACGGTACAGGGTTAAGGCTGACGACTTGGGTTCCAATACGCGCCGACACCAAACTCCTGCGATTTTCGGATGCGGAATGGCAAGCCAACTGCAGTGGCGCGATATGTTCCAACGACAGAGATCAGCACGCCTGCAAGCCGCGGACGTAAGGCGCAGGCAACTTCAGAGCAGTGTTTTTCGCTTGTGCCTAAATATCCGCAATGACTCGTTTAACCAAAACATGGGCCTTCTCACGTCACAGCTATTGGCGCTGCATGCGGAAAACTTCCCGAGAGCAGATGCTCGCCGACAACTCTGCCGGGGAACATCCGCCAAAGACCAAAAAATAGGTTCTGTCTCAATCGATTGACCTTATCTTCACTCAGACACTACTAATTAATCCGCCGTCGACGCGTATGACAGATCCTGTCAGATAGGACGCGCGCGCGCTTGCCAGAAATGCCACGACGTCCGCATATTCCCGCGGTTCGCCGTAGCGACCAACAGGGATAGACGCTGTACTTGCGGCCGACACTTCCTCCACCGCTTTTCCATCGCGTTTCGCCTTTTGCTCATCGAGAAATGCAATCCGCTGCGTTGCTATGCGGCCCGGCAGCACAATATTGACCGTGACCCCATCCCGTCCGACTTCACCGGCAAGTGTCTTTGACCAGCCTAGGAGTGACATTCGCAGCGCATTTGACAAGCCGAGGTTGGGAATAGGAGCGACGACTCCCGAGGAGGTCGAGGTAATAATCCGGCCCCATTTTTTCTCCCGCATTTTTGGCAGGACAGCATCGCTGATCGCGATCACGGAAAGCACCATATTGTCGAAATATTTCCGCCAGCTATCCGCGCTCTGACCGGAAACCAGTGTCGGAGGCGGGCCACCGGTAATGTTGACCAGAATGTCCACCGATCCCAATTGTTTTGCGATCAGCGACAGATTCGGCTCGACCGCCGAAAGATCTCCAAGATCCCACCCCACCGCCATGGCGGAATCGCCACTGGCCTGAATATCGGCCACGGTCTTTTCAGCGGCCTCTTTGTTGATATCGGCGACTGCAACCTGAGCGCCTTCAACCGCCAATGATTTCGCAATAGCACTACCGAGACCACCGCCCGCGCCGAGAACGAGCGCAGTTTTTCCCTTGATTCCTAGATCCATGCGTATTTCCTTTCCATTTCCGGTAGAGCCGGTTCTTCGTTCAAATTCGCTGTCAACCGGCTATCCAGCCGCCATCGACCATGAGATTGATGCCTGTTATGTAGCTCGCCATGTCACTTGCGAGGAACAAGGCGGCGCCGGCGACGTCATCGGGAACACCAAGCCGCGGCCAAGGCGTACGCCGCCGGGAATAATCCAGGCCCTCCGGATCGTTTGCCACACCGGGTTTGCCGGTGATGATCTTGCCCGGCGCGATCGCATTGCAGATAATCAGCTCATCGGCGTGATCGATTGCGATTTGACGTGTCATTTGAACTATACCGCCCTTGCTGACGCCGTAGGGGAAGTCTCCGGGGCAAGCGACCATGCCGTGCTGGGACGAGATGTTAATGATCCGGCCGCGGATGTCATTGACCGGTTCCTGCTTCAGAAACTGCTGAGCAGCTCGTTTGCAGCAATAAAAGAAACCGGTGAGATTGACCCCGATAACACGGGCCCATTGATCGGGCGTCGTTTCAAGCAGGTTGGTTGAAGTATATATGGCGGCGTTGTTGACGATCACGTCGAGCCGACCGAACTGCTTGACCGTCTCTTCCACCAGCCCGTCGACAGCATCCCAGCTGGAGATGTCAGTCTTGACGAAGATCGCCTTTCCACCTTCGTCACAGATCATATTTGGAGTGGTTTCCCCACCCTCAAGGGGCGTCTCGATCACATCAGCGACGACGACTGTCGCTCCCTCCCTGGCGTAGCGAAGCGCTATGGCACGGCCAAGGCCTGAACTCGCGCCAGTGACAATCGCAATTCTGTTCTGCAATATGGGCATTGGTTTTCTCTCAGTCCTGCCGGGCTATGACTTGGCCCTGGGCCTCTGTGACAAGCGATCCTTGAGACACGATCGCCCTGCCGCGCAGAAAGACGTCCGTGAGTTCAGCAGGAACGGTCCAACCGTCGAATGGCGTGTAGCCGGCTCGGGACAGTTGTTGCGCGTTGGTGATCCTGAATTTCCGGCTCCGGTCGATGATCACAATATCGGCGTCATAACCCGCAACTATCGCACCTTTCGAGCGACCGAGACCAAAACGCCGCGCTGGAGCCAGAGCGCACATGCGCACAAGGTCTGTCAGCTTTATCACCCTCTCGTCGACCAGCTTCAGCATGACCGGCAGAAGGGTTTGCAGGCCGGGCATCCCGCCGGGAATTTCGGCGAAAGCACCGTAACGCGTGTCCTTTTCCGCCGCGCTATGGGGTGCATGGTCCGTCGCGACAATATCGATCAATCCTTCAGAAAGTGCCGCACGTAATGCCTGGACATCATCCCGTCCGCGCAGTGGAGGCGAGCCCTTCAGATTTGCTCCCAGTATCTCGTAGTCATCCGCCGTGAAAAAAAGATTCTGCGGCGTCGTTTCCACGGTTGCATCCGCCATGTCTTTGAGGCGACGCCACACACCAAGGCCAAGGAGAGAATTGATCTGGCGAATATGAATGCGTGCTGTGGACTGCGCAGCAGCCAGAACCGCGCGGGCGATACCGTTGGCTTCAGCCAGCGGCGGGCGGCTGGATAGAAATGCCCGAATGTCACCGGCCCAATCACGCGCCTCGCTGCCCAGCAAGATAGACTGGTCGCCCGGTGAAATGCCTATCACCGTATTCTCGCTGCCAAATCGTTTCAGGGTTTCATGGACGCTATCAAGGCTGTCAAAAAGGTAGGCGGGGGGTACATCTGCAGTAAATAGCTCGAGGGATACGGGCCGAAGCTTGAGCATTTCCAGGACGGCGTTCATATCCTTACTTATGACGCCCTGGAATCCGACATCGACGTTGAGACGCCCTTTCGCCAATTCCATCTTGTCGCGCAGCTGCTGACCTGTGGCTGTCCAGGGTTCGTCCGTCGGCATATCGAGCACAGTAGTGACACCCCCGAGAGCCGCAGCTTTTGTGCCACTGTCGAAATCTTCCTTGTGAGTGAGCCCCGGTTCACGCAGATGGGCATGCGCATCGATCAGTCCCGGAAGCAGATATTTCCCTGCGGCATCCACATGTGTCCGGGCACCTGCTGTTTCTCCAGGACAAAGGAGCGCGGCAAACAGTCCGTTGGCGATGGCAATGTCGGCTTTGCACTCTCCTTCCGCATTGACGACGGTACCGCCTGTGATCAGCGTATCAAACATTTGGCCGATCCCACATTTGTCAGCTCAAGCCCGGCAAGCGCGGCTCTTCATGTGTGACAACTTCGATCAGCGCTGCCTGTCCCTTGCCCACCCGTTCAAGGCCACGCAGGAGCGCCGGCCGAAGGTTTTGCGGAAGGCTCACACATTCCCCGTAGCCGCCCAAGGCTTCTGCAATCGGGGCATAGGCGCCCGACATACGGTTTGCGCCATATTTTCGGGAAGCTATCGGCATGCTGGCCGCATAACCGCCAAGCACATTGTTGCGTAACACCACGGTCAGAATTGGCAAGTGACACCGGATTGCAGTTTCGAAATCAATAGCGACCATGCCAAAGGCAGACTCACCCATCAGGTTGACAACAGTGGCGTTGGGCCGCGCGAGTTTAGCACCAAGCGCAAAACCGAGGCCGCTGCCAAGCTGAGTTGTCTTCCCCCAGCCTATATAGCTTCCCGGTACAACGGCCTCATAGAATGGACTGAACTGATCGCGTGGATTACCGGCGTCGTGAGTGACAACAGAGTTAGAGGGATCAACCGCCTGCATGATTTCCCAAACGACGCGATAAGGTGAGATCGGCTCGCTGTCGGCAGTCAATAGCGGCATCCAGCGTTCCCTAAACGCGGACCGTATCGAACGGATCTCGTTCATGACGTCGGCACGATCCACCAAGACATGCTTTTGTTGATTGACATAGGCGATCATCTGCCTGAGGGCCGAGCGAGCATCGCTGACGACGCCTTGGGCGATGAGATAATCCTTGCCAAGGTCGCCCGCGTCCACCGTAACCTGTAAGAGCACCTTGTCTTTCGCGATCGGCAATATGTAATAGGATCGCGTCAAGCTCGTGCCCAGCGCTAAAACGACGTCTGCCTTGTCCATGAAGTGATCTACCGTGGCTGGCCTTGCCCTGCCTGCCGTACCTAGCGCCAGTGGATGGTTTTCCGGAAAGCCACTCTTTCCATTTGGTGTCGTCATGACCGGGATACGCAGCAATTCGGCAAACTCGACCAGTTCTTTCGTGGCGGAGGCGGCAAGAACTCCCTGGCCCGCAAACACTACCGGGTTTTTTGCGGCCAGAAGTGTTTTGACCAGTTCAGCAATCTCGCCAGCATCACCCTGCGGTGCGCTGCGCCGTGGTCGTTGATAGACCTCATTGGTTGGATCGAATTTTTCCGCAAGCAAATCGACGGGCAACTCCAGCAGTACTGGCGCCGGTCGGCCATTGCGAACGCGGGAAATGGCCGAATGCATTAATTTGGGCAGATGTTCGATGCGGCCTGCTGTCTCGGACCATTTGGTCACGTGCCGGAAATTACGGCTGGCGTGGAAATTTGGGGGCACTGCTTCCGACCCGCGCGGATATCCTGTCGGCAAAAACAGGATGGGGGCGCGGTCGTTGAACGCTTGGGCGATCCCACCAAACGCGCTCTCAGCGCCAGGCCCATACTGCACTGTTACGACAGCCAACTCACCATCAGCCACAGTGCGGGCGTAGCCTTCGGCAATGTTGACCGCGACACGCGGCGTTCGGGCGATAACCGGTGGAATGTCGAGTGCCGCGCAGGCATCGAAGAGTTCGCTGTTGGGAAAGCCGATGATCTGCTTGACGCCTTCCAGCTTTAGGATTGAAGCGACGATCTGCGCGCCGGACATCGTCTGCCCTCCGGCCTTCACCGGGCTGATCATCAATCTGCCTGCCACGCTCGCATCGACCCTGCGGATTGATTCATTCATGATTTTCGAGCCAATGACGCGCGATGTCTTCCCGCCGCATGAAGGCAGCAGCTGGTTTATTGCTGACGTGCTCAATAACCTCGCGCAAACCCGAGGCACGATTGGGCTGACCCATCCAGCGGGCATGAACACCGATGGTAAGCATCCGCCCCCCGGTCTCGTCAGCTTCGTCGATCATATAGTCGATGGCGGAACGGCAATCCTCGGCAAAATCGCGCGGACTGCTATAGCCGGGCGCTATCAGGTAGCGACTGTCGTTCAGCGTCTTGGAATAGGGGACGACCAGCAGCCGCGTTCCATCGTGGTCGGCATAATATGGAAGATCATCGTTGCAAGGGTCGGAATAATACAGGAAACCACCTTCTTTAACGATCAGGTCACGCGTGTTGACGCTCGGAAAAGAGCGGCAGTTCCAGCCCAACGGGCGCCGTCCCGTCAGCTTCTTGTAAAGCGCAATTGCCTCATTCAGCTGGCGCTCCTCTTCATTGCGGTCCAGGGTGGAATATTCGCTCCAGCGCAGGCCATGACCCAGCAGATCGTGGCCGCGTGCGTTCATCCATTCGATGACGGCCGGGTTGCGCTCCAACGCAACAGCACAGGCGGACACTGTAACTGGAACGTTATATCGATCAAAAAGACGCGCCAAACGCCAGACACCAGCACGGCTGCCGTATTCAAAGTGGGTTTCGGTGCCGAGATCGCGCACCGGTGGGCTATTGGGAATATTGTATTCACCCCAATTGTCGTTACGACCATCTTCCAGCCACGAGTATTCCGAGCCTTCTTCGTAGTTGAGCACCAGATTGATGGCGAGTTTCACGCCATTCGGCCAGCGGACAAAGGGTGGCTTCGGGCCGTAGCCTATGAAATCGCGCGGCTGGTGTTCTGTATTATTCAACGCGGTCTCACCCGTCATCATAGTCCCTCCCCTGCTGCGTTGCTCTCATTGGCGACAATCCATTGCATGTAGTCGTGAAAAGCCTCCTTGACTGGACGTGGACGCCAAGCAGTGTCGCGCTCAATACGTGCAAGGTCATAAGCACCCCACATGCCGTCTTTCAGTGCGGTGTCTTGAATTATGTTGGCAGTCTCTGGAGGGCTGACTTCGACCATCAGATCCGGTATTTTTTCCTGCGCCCAGTTGATCACGTCGCCGATGGTCGACGTGACGCCACTGCCGATATTGTAATGGCGGTAACGAAGACGTGGCGCCATGAGCAGAGCGATAATTGCCTGTGCCACATCCGACGAGTGTGCATAGTCACCTACCGGTTCCAAGCTGTTGGGACGGATCACCTCACCTGCCAGGGCCATGTGCGCGACGCGATTTGGTACGTGACGAAAATTGCGGCTTGTGGTTGCCCGGTCCATAGGACCATAAACAGATGCGAGGCGAACACTTAAGGCCGATATGCCGAAGAGATCAGCGTAACGGTTGACGACCATTTCCGAGGCGAATTTGGAAATGGCGTAAAGGGTCAACGGCGCGACATAACCATCTTCCGGCAGCGGCTCTCCCGCCCAATCTGGACCGTGATGGCGATAGATCGCACCAGAGCTGACATAGACAAAGCGCTTGACCAACGGCTTGGCCCGGGCCCATTCCAGCACCCTCACGGTTCCCATCAAGTTGACGTCGACGATGCGGGCCGGGTCCTCGGCTTCCGGCTGGCGCTGCGCTTCCGTTACACTGCCTCGCGAGATGGGGGTTATCGTTGCGCCATGCACCACTAACGAAATGTCATGGCCATCAAGTTCGCTCGACCACTGCTTTGAATCCAGGATATCGGCTTTAAGCACGGTAAGACGGTCTCGAACGGGAGCGAAATACCGCTCAGCCATGTCGTCAAGTCCGGACCGGTCGAGAATAACGGCGCGGGCCTGTGGGTCGCGATCAAGCCACTCGCGAACCAGAACACTCATAACAAAACCCGTACCGCCGGTTACAAAGAGAGTCATTTCGAGATCCATTTCATTGCAGCGAAGAGATTCACCGAGTTGCAAAACCACCATCAGCGAGCAAATCAGTGCCGGTAACGAAGGAGGCGTCCGGGGACAGGAGAAAGACGGCAGCGGCAGCAATCTCACCGGGTTGCGCGATCCGGCCGAGCAGATGCGCGGGTCCGAGACCTTTATTGGCTGTCTCAAGATCGGGCCAGCGTTGCAAAAGCCTGGAAGTAGCCACTGCCCCCGGAGATAGACTGTTCACGCGAATGCCATCGCCGGCATGATCGACCGCCATGGCTTTGGCAAGATGGACGAGGCCTGCCTTGGCCGCGCAATAGGCTACCGCCTTTCCGGTCGCCACATGACCAAATTGGGACGCGACAAGCACTATCGATCCGCCCCCGCTGGAAATCATGAGTGGTACCGCGAATTTGCTGGCGATAAATGCGCCCGTCAGGGTAACGTCGATTTCCAGCCGCCATTGCTCTTCATCGAGATCGACGACCGTGCCATCGAGCGAGGGTGCCGCAGCATTGTGGACCAATCCATCGAGGCGCCCAAAATGATCAATAGCAGCGCTCATTGACCGGGCCATGGAACGTTGATCCGTCACATCACACTCAAGCGCCAAGGCACAAGAACCTAGTTCCGCAGCAAGATTTGCGACGCTATCCGGCGAAGCGTCCGCGCAGACTGCACTTCCTCCTTCGGCTATGCAGCGCCGCGCGATCGCTGCCCCGATACCGCTTGCAGCTCCAGTGATGAAGACCACCTTTCCGCCAAGCCTTTTCCCCGATTGATCTGGAATTTCCATCATGACGCAAGCGTCCGTGAAAGGTCCTGCCGTGGCGGAAAGGGTCGTTCTCGCGCAATGAATTGCCCGCGACCAGGCTTGGACAGGACCTTGCCATCATTCCAAACCAGTTCCCCGCGCGAAATGGTCATGACGGGCCAGCCCCGCACCGTTTGACCTTCATAGGGTGTATGGTCGGTTGCATGATGCAACATCGCGTTGTTGATGGTGACTATTCGGTCCGGATCCCAGATCGCCAAGTCTGCATCTGATCCGACCGCCATCGCTCCCTTGCGCGGATAGAGACCGAAGAGACGTGCCGGTGCTGCGGAAGTCAGCTCGACAAACTTCTGGAGAGAGATGCGGCCACCATTGACACCAGCCGAAAATAGCAGCGCAAGTCGCGTCTCAATGCCAGGAATGCCATTTGGAATCCGGTTAAACGGCGTATCAGGGCCGCCCGCAATCTTGTCGGCATAGTTCCAGGGCGAATGATCAGATGAAAAAACTTCAAGGGTTCCGTCAAGGATCCCGTCCCAAATCGCCGGTTGGTTGGACTTGTCACGGGGTGGCGGCGTACAGACGCATTTCGATCCGGACAGGTCATGGGTGTCGATGTTCTCAGCCGACAGGAATAGGTATTGCGGACAGGTTTCCGCGTAGATGGGCAACCCTCTGGCCTTGGCACGTCGGATTTCCTCCACCGCGCCGCCGGCGGCAACATGGCTGACCAGAATGGGAGTTTCGATCAGTTCCGACAAACTGATTGCGCGATGGGTGGCCTCCCGATCTCCGATCTCTGAGTGAGCTTTCTCGTGGTAGCGTAGCTGCGTTTTGCGGGCTTCGATAAATTTCTCAGTGAGCCAGCGGATACAAGCGTCGTTTTCCGCATGGACCATGACCATTGCGCCCTCTGACCTGGCAACATCGAGAACGTTCAGTACCTCATAATCATCGAGCTTCAGCCCGTCATATGTGAGGTAAATTTTCATCGAAGTGCAGCCTTCATTGATCAAGGCCGGGATCTCGTTCTTTAAAACCTCCGCCGACGGATCACCGACGATCAAATGAATCCCATAGTCAATATGAGCCTTCGGGCGGGCCCGATCGTGGTAGTCGAGGACGATGTCTCGCAGCGATTGACCGCGCATCTGCATGGCAAAGGGTATAACGGTCGTCGTGCCGCCGCACATTGCCGACAGCGTTCCGGTGTTGAAGTCATCAGCCGTGGCTTTGCCTTCCCACGGCTGCTGATCCATATGGCAGTGGCTATCGACGCCGCCTGGGAGAACCAGCCGGCCTTCAGCCGATATTTCCGTATCTCCCTTCGGCAAATCTTTGCCAAGCGCCGCAATTTTCCCACCACGAATCCCAACATCAATTTCAAGGGTTTGATCTGGCAAGACGACCCTTCCACCCCGAATGACGAGCTCAAAATCACATGCACTGCTCATTCGTTTACTCCTGAGGTTACACAACTCGATCCCCTGCTGGCGGGTATCACGGCGTGTCTGCGCATGAGATTGAAACTCGCTGCGATTGCTACAGACGCTGCTCCGCTGCCCAGCATTACAAACAGCGCTTGCGGCGCCACATGTTCCATCAGACCGGCGGCCAAGCCGGGCGTCATGACGTTGCCGATGGAGTAGAGAAGGAGCAGTCCGCCGGATGCCGACACCATATGGCGGCTCTCAATCTGTGAATTGGCAAAGGCGATAGCGACGGGATAGATGGTCAAAGCCGTCGCTCCATAGGCGAAAAAAAGCACAAAGAGCAACGAAACATACCGATTGCCCGACCATACAATCCCGGCACACAGCAACGCAGCAACACCCCCTTGCACCAGTAACATCAGACGGCGATCCAAGCGATCCGACAACCAGCCCACCGGGGCCTGGGCCAGCATACCGCCGATACTGAATGTCGTGATCAATGCAACAGTCGTAGCCGCAGAAAGGCCGATACGAACACCATATATCGGCGTCATTGCAAAGACATTCATATTGGTCATGCCGGCCTGGAAAACGCCAAGGATTGTAACAGGCGCGAGAATAGCAAGTTTCCATAGACTATAGCGCTGTTTGGCTGGCGCGATGGTCAATGGATCAGGTTGAGGTTCCCAGGCTGGCAATACTGGCCAGTGAGCGGCAATGAATTTGCAATAAACCAGACCAGCGACGAACGTCATTGTCGCAATGAGGAACAGGTGCGGTGAATGCGGCCCGGCCACCTCGATCATCAATTGGCCGAACAGGACCGCAAGCGAGGTCATCAGCATATAGAGCGCAAAATAGGTGCCTCGATGGCGCTGGTCGGCGTAAAGATTGATCCAGCTCTCTGAAACGATGAACAGCGCTGCCATCGACAGACCATTCATCAGACGAAGAACCACCCACACGGGCATGAATATTGTCAGGGTAAAACCCGCTGTCGCCAGCGCCGCAAGCAAAGAAACCAGGAGAAAGGTCCTCTGATGCCCAAGTTTGGCAACAAGAAACCGCGTGACGAGGCAACCCGCCAGAAATCCCACCGGGAATGCGGTCAACACAGTCTGGACCACGCGCGGGTCTACCTCCGGATTGCTCAAATGAAGTGAAACTGCTGTCGTCAGCAAGCCGTTGCCGGTGCCAATAATGCATATACTGAACAGGATCGGGAAAATGGCGCGGGACCGCGCCACTTTCTGCCAGAGTCTTGTTCCGGATACCGACGGCTGAGTCACGATTATGCACACCCTTGCGCTGATGCGCCGAATGGAGATGGCGTGGTGCGCAGTTCGGCAGCGTCGATATGGCAGGCAATCTCATGTGTGTCTGACATTTTTCGTAATGGAGGCGGCACGGAATCGCATGCTGCGCCGACCTTTCGGTGGCAGCGGGTCGCAAATCGGCAGCCGGCGGGAACATTGATCGGACTGGGTGTATCACCCGTCAAGTGGACACGAACGCGCCTCTTCTCATCCGGATTGGGGCTGCGGATCGCCGAAATCAGAGCTTCGGTGTAGGGATGCGTACCGCCGCCAAACACCTCTTCGACAGTTCCCTGCTCCATGACCTTGCCAAGGTACATGACAACAACTTTGTCAGCGACATGCCTGACCAACGCCAGGTCGTGGCTGATAAACAGCATCGTCGATTGTCTCTCCCGCTGGATATCGAGAAGAAGGGTAACAATGGCCGCTTGGACGGATACATCGAGAGCTGAGACAGGTTCATCAGCAACGATGAGTGCCGGATCGGCTGCGAAGGCACGGGCGATCGCAATTCTCTGCTTCTGCCCGCCGGAGAGCTGATTTGGCTTGCGGTTGGCGATCGTAGGCGACAGCCGCACCATTTCAAGAAGCTCGCGAACGCGCTCTTCGATCGCGGCCTTACCCTTGCGGATGCCGAACTTTTTGATGGAACGGCGGATCGAGAATGCCGCAGAATGGGACGGATTGAGGGTACTGTCCGGATTCTGGAAAATCATCTGGATGGATTGCAGAAGGTGGCGAGGCCGGTCTTTCGCCTGAATTTCCGCAACGTTTTCGCCAGCTATCCGAATCTCTCCCGAAGTGGCCCGGTCAAGTCCCGTGACGATGCGAGCCAAGGTTGACTTCCCACAACCGGACTCGCCAACGAGTGCGACAATCTCGGCCTTCGCCGCATTGAATGAGACTGATTCATTCGCCTTCAGGGTTCTGTCCCCGCCCAGCTTGTAAAGTTTGGTCAGATCAGAAACCGCCACAGCTTCCGTTTGAACCTGAGCCTTGCCAATCTGCGCAAGTTGGGCAGGTTGGGAGCGTTTCATATCCCTCCAGCGAATGCAGCGAACCACATGATCACCGCCGATATCTTCAAGCTCGAGATCCGGCCTATCACACAGACCGGCCGTAAACCCTGTACAGCGCGGTGCGAAGAAACAGCCGACGGGGCGCTCTTGTGGCAACGGGATATGGCCAGGGATAGCGGCAAGCGACCGGCTGCGCTTGTCATGGGTGATATCGGGGATGCAATCGATCAAGCCCTGCGTATAGGGATGGCGTGGTTTGCGAAAGAGATCACCGGTGGGGCCTTCTTCCACCATTTCGCCCGAATACATAATGCCAACCCGGTCGCAGGTCTCCGCAATCAATCCAAGATTGTGCGAAATGAACAAGAGACTTGTGGAATAGCGGGATCGCAATTCACCGATCAGATCAATAACCGCCGCTTCCACGGTAACGTCGAGGCCGGTGGTCGGCTCATCTAGAAGCAATAAAGACGGGCGCGCCAGGAGTGCCATAGCGATAACCACGCGCTGTTGTTGACCGCCCGAAAGTTGGTGCGGATAGCGCTTGAGCATATCGCTGGCGTCAGGCAAACGTACATCTGCAAGCATGGCGGCAGCCATTTCCATGGCCTCCGTGCGGGACACTCCCAGATGCAGAAGCGGCACTTCTGCAAGTTGGGATCCAATTGTTTTAACCGGATTGAGTGCGCTCATCGGGTCTTGATAGACCATGGCAATCTGCCGGCCCCTGATTGCCCGCAGCTCTCTCGCACTTGCGCCGACCAGCTCCTTGCCTTCGAAGCGGATGCTGCCACCGGCGATCACACCCGTGTTGCCGAGATACCCCATGATGGCCATGGCAGTCGTGCTCTTGCCGCAACCGGATTCACCGACGAGACCATAACTTTCCCCCGCCTTGACGCTAAAGGACAGGGTGGGAACGGCCACCACAGTCTCGCTCTTGCCGTGAAACTCGATCCTCAGATCGTTGACATCAAGAACGGTATCGGACTGTGAACTGCCGGACATGGCCGCTCCTTTAGGGTTGGATACGATCAGGTTCATGGTTTCCAAGCCTCTCTCATGCCATCAGCGAGTAGGTTAAAGCCAAGTACAAGACTGACGAGGGCTGCGGAGGGGATTAGTGACATCAACGGCCAGACATTGAGGACCGTTACGCTCTCCTTGACCATCCCGCCCCAGTCCGGATTGGGGGGCGGTAGTCCAAGACCGAGGAAGCCAAGAATGCCAATAGTGATGATCGTATAACCGATGCGCAAACAGGCATCGACGATCAACATGCTGCGGCAGTTGGGGAGGAGTTCGACCAGCATGATATAGAGCGTGTTCTCTGCTCGCAGCCGCGCCGCCGCAATGTATTCCTGCTCCTTGAGGCCGAGCACCAAACCGCGCGTGATGCGCCCTATACCGGGGGCCGATGCGATTGTTGTCGCAATCACGATGTTCGTGACCGAAGGCCCGATATTCGCGATCAGAATGACGTAGATGACCAGCACGGGGAAAGCGAGGATAATGTCGGAAAACCGGCTGATGACGGTGTCGATCCAGCCACCGTAATAACCGGCGAGCATGCCCATCGTAATTCCGACAATCATGGCGACGGCCACAGAAAGCGGGGCAACCGACAGCACCGTTCTTGCACCGAAGATCAGCCGGGCCAGTATGTCCCGTCCCAGGATATCAGTGCCCAGCCAATGAGCCGCGGAAGGATATGGATTGCCCATAGCCATAACATCGGAATCCGTTGGAGACGGCAAAGGCAGAACGGGGGCTAGCAAGGCCGCGGCAACCCAGAACGTGACGAGAAACAGGCCGATGAGAGCTGTGCGCGAATAAAAGATCCGCATCCAGTTTGACCGTGCTTGACGTTTTATACGGGCTACCTGAACTGCATCCGGAATATCTAGAGCTGCCATGATTTACCTCACCCGGATGCGTGGATCTAGCAGCATGTAGCCGAGGTCACCCAGCAGCTGCGTTACGACGGCAATGGCGACAGTGATCAGCGTTGCCGCCTCGAGAGTTGAGATATCGCCGAACAGGCTGGCTTCGAGTATCAATCGCCCAAAGCCCGGATAGGCAAAGACGAGCTCGGTCACGACCACGCCGCTGATGAGAAAGTTGATCTGGAGGAGCAGTACAGTGAACGGTGCAATCATTGCATTGCGCAGGGCATGGCCGAGGATCACACGACGTGTGCTCATGCCTTTCAGCACTGCGGTGCGAATATAGGGCCGTTCCATTACAGCGATCATAGAAACGCGGATCATCCGGGCGACGTATCCGAAATCGTAGATCACCAGCACAGCTACGGGCAGGACGAACTGGTAAGGAATCGCCCAACCTCCGTCACTGTTCAAGGGGCTTGTCCCGGGTAGTATCGGCCAGAGAATGACGAAAAGCGTGACCAGAAAAACGCCCGAAGCGAATTCCGGAATTGATGTGAAGGTGATGCATATCACCGACAGAGTTCTGTCGAGGGGGCCTCCTTCCTTCAGCCCCGAAAGGATGCCAAAGATAATGGAAAGGGGAACGATGAGGAGAAAGGCGAGGCCGGCGAGAATCGCGGTATTGCCCAGCCTGTTCCAAATCACGTCGTTGACAGGCAGCTTGTTGAGGGTCGAATAGCCAAAGTTGCCAAAATATTGTGAGCCGCGCGGATCTTTGAAATTCAGGCCAGTGCTCGGGTCCTGCAGCGGATCAGGGATAGCTCCAACGAGAACACCGAGCCAACGGCCATAACGTACGACGAGCGGATCGTTTGCCTTCAGCTTCGCCGTCAGCAGGTCGACCTGCTGTTGCGTCGCGAATGGTCCAAGAGATTTGCGTGCGACGCTGCCGGGTGTGTATTCACAGACTGCGAAGACCAGAAACGATGCGCAGAGCATTGTCAGCAACATCATTGCCAGTCGGTTGAGCAGGAATTTTACCATGTCATCGTTCCATCGCCATCTGCACTGTCCCCGGTCGCACGTTCGCGACTGGGGATGGCACGGAGGATTTATGCCGCGATCGCGTATTGATGCGCGAAGATATATTGTGAGGGGTGGAGTTCGAAGCCCTTGACCTTCTTGTCCATGACGGTCGAGAAGATGCGCCAGAAGGGTTGAACGATCGGCCCGTCATCCTGCATGATCGCCTCGATCTTCGCCATGACCTTGCTGCGCTCTTTCGGATCAAGGATCCCCTCGGCCTGGGTCAAAAGCTGGTCGAATTCGGCGTTGGAATAATGAGATTCGTTCCAGGCCGCATTCGAGCGATAGGCAAGCGACAGCGTCATGATGGCGAGGGGGCGATGGCCCCAGGCCGTCAAACTGAAGGGCGCCGTAGTCCAAACTTCCCAATATTGAGCGCTTGGCAGCGACTTGATATTGATGGTGACCCCTATATCCTTGAATTGCTCCGCAAGAACCTGTGCCGTATTCAACTCCCAGATAGGATCTGGACGGGTTACCATGTCAAATTCGAAGCCCTCCGGATATCCTGCATCGGCAAGCAGCTTCTTCGCCTTTTCGATATCGCGGGGATATTTCGCAAGGGCTGCATATTCGGGATGCGAGGGAGCGACGTGATGATCCTCCGCAGGCGTGCCGGCTCCAAGAAGTGACGTCTGAATAATCTTTTCCCGATCGATCGCATATCGCATTGCCTGGCGAACACGCTTGTCTTTGAACTGCTCGGCATCTGGATGCATGCGGGCAACAACAGTCTGGGTGGTCTCGACCTTATAGACCGCGACATGCGGGAAGTTTTTCATTGCATTGACCTGGACAGCATCGGCTTCCGACAGACCGTCCACTTGCCTTGAAGCGACGGCAGCGATTCCCGCTCCGGGATTGTCGCCAAGATCGACATATTCGAACGTATCGAGATAGGGACCTGTACCCCAGTAGTCGCTGCGGGCCTTGTATTTCGCGCCCTTGCCCACCGTGTATTCGACAATTTCGAACGGACCTGTACCATTGGCATCGGCGCCGAAAGCGCCGTTCTCGGCCGGATCGAGAATAAACATCGGGTAATGGTAAAGATGTTCTGGAACTGCGATCTGCGGAGCAAAGCAGTTTAGGCGGACGGTAGCGTCGTCGACCTTTTCGATCGCGTTGTCTGCCCAGAGTTTGCTCGACTTCTTGGGATTTCCCTTGTCGTCTTTCTCGCCGCCGTCATATTCCTGTACGAGATAGCCGGTGAACAAGCCCAGCATTGACGATCCGATTGCAGGATCGCAGACACGCTTCAAATTCCAGACGACATCGTCCGCCGTCAATGCCTTGCCACCCTTGCGCCATTTAACGTCTTTGCGAATGTGCAGCGTCCAGGTCTTCAGGTCGTCGCTGACCTGCCACTTTTCCAAAAGGTAGGGATGGGTGATGTTGTTGCGGTCGGTTAAGGTCAAATATTCACAGACCTGGCGGATGACATTGGATTTCTCAGCAAAGTCGGCCAGGTGCGGATCTTTGATTTCCATGCAGCGCATGCCGATGCGCAGATTGCCACCTTTGGGCATGTCTTCTGCCCTTGCGACGCTCGGTTCGGAAATACCGGCAAGCGAATAGGCAGCGGCGGCTGACATGCCAAGAAGGGTGGCCTTACGCAAAAAATCTCGGCGACTAATGCCCCTGCTCGTGAGGTCGGCAATCAGCGTGGGTATATAGGGATGCTCATCTGTGTCCATGATCGCTATCTCCTCTTGATCACTAACGGTTCCGTTTTTTGTAAGCCACGGCGACGTTGCTACCCCGGCCTGGCCTCGTTGCGGACTTCTGTCCGTCTCTTAGGCTTCGGATAATCTAAGAGCGATTTACATCGCAATATATGCACCGACTCGACGCTCTCTATGCGTGAAGCGACATCGTCATGCCAACAATATGCCGCCCTACCTGTGGTTCTCTCGCCTGGTTACAGCAGGACTTTCCTTGAAGTGACGCCGATAGAAGCGGCTGAAGTGCGAAGCAGATTCGTAGCCGCAGATGTCGGCGATAGTATTGATTGCGAGCTCGGTATTAATCAGCAATTCCCTCGCACGCAGCAGCCGCAGTTCAATGTAAAATTTTGAGGGGCTCTTATTGAAGCTGGATTGAAAGAGTCGTTCGAGCTGGCGAACGGACATCGCAACGCTATTGGCGAGCTGCGCAATTTCGATCGGATCGTTTAGCGTCGCCTCCATGCGGCGTATGACAAAACCGAGCTTGGGATTTCGGATGCCGAACCGGTCCAAAGCATCCATTCTTTGCACATCGCTTTGCCGGCGAATACGAGGATGATTAAATTGATCGGAAATTTGTGAGGCCAGATCCCGGCCTTCAACGGCGGCGATCAAATACAGCATCATGTCAAGTGTGACGGTACCGCCCGAAGATGTGAGGAACCGGCCATCGATGGCAAATATATCGTCAGTCGCCAGACAATTCGGAAATTCGGCGCGAAAACTTGCAAGGGATTCCCAATGAACCGCACACCGTCGTCCTTCCAGCAGCCCTGCTTTTGCAAGGAAAAAGACAGCCGTGCTGACGGCACCAAGGATACATCCTTCAGAGTAAATCCGCCGCAGCCAAGCGAATATATTGGAATCGTAAGCATCCGTGTAATTGATTCCGGCGCACAATAATACAACGTCACAGCGCGATGCCCCAGACATTGAGGCATCTGCATCGAACCCAAGTCCACTGCTCGACTTGACGTGACCACCGTCGGCGGAGATCAACAACCATTCAAAAGCAGTCTTCTTTGCCAGTCTATTTCCCTGCCGCAAGGAATCCAGCGCAGCGGAAAAGGTCATGAGCGGAAAATCTGGTATGAGAAAGAAGCCGATACGGATCGGACGATCGGCCTGGGCAAGCTGGTCGAAGGAAACAATTTGCTTGGGCATTTATCGATCCTGTCCCTGAAGAGCATTCTGCACAATGTGACTCTGCTGAATTCCACATTTGCACAGTTAGAAAATATATCCGGTACCTTTATTGTTTGAATAGATCAGCGCTTCCCGTTGGCAGTTGCCCAGGCAAGAAACGTGCCGCGCTGGCCGCCGGAAAACTCGTGCGGAAAACGATCCGGCCATCGAAACGTAAAGACCGACACCCTCTAAAAGCTCGCCGACACGCTGGCGGGCTTGCGAAAGCTGTCGCGAGCCCATGGGTGACGATTGGTCCCGCAATCGCCTGGCCGGGATGTGCGGATTGAGGCTTTCGAACGGGTCTCGAAAGATCATCTGCGCTTCGCGGATATCGGTGAAGATTTACCCGCTTTGAGAACATTCTTGCCATCGATGCGCCCGTCGCTGGAAATTGCGTCCGTCAGGCGGATGATCGAGCGGCCGGGGGGTGGACTTGCCGCAATCGGATTTCGCCGACAATCGAGAGAGTCTAGCCCTTGCGCAATTCGAGCGAAACGCCTTCGACGGCATGATGCGACCTTGCCGCGCTCATAAATTTCACGATCCATTCTGTCAGGAGTACTCGGAACCCATCGCGCCCCCTCCCATTAAGCTCCTGATGTTCTCAATGAAAGGAAGAAGCATGACAAACGGGCTTGTACATCACAAGGAACTGAACCTGGATGGCATCAAGATTTTTTATCGCGAGGCTGGGCCAAGAGAGGCGCCGGTCATCCTGCTTCCTCATGGTTATCCGTGTTCGTCTTATGAGTTTCGCAACTACATGCCTCCGCTGGCTGACAGGTGGCGGCTAATTGCGCCGGATTTTCCTGGCTGCGGTTACAGTGATACGCCAGAGGACTTCGACTACACCTTTGACGGCTACACTGATTTTCTGGAACGTTTCACGGCGAAACTCGGACTTAACAAATTCACTCTTTATCTCCATGACTTCGGATCACAGATTGGTTTACGGTTCGCCATCAGTCGCCCCGATCTAATCGCATCGTTGATCATACAGAATGGTGACATCTACGAAGATGTTTTGGGGAAAAAATATTCATCTTTAAAAGCAATCTGGGAAAAAACCCCTGAGAATAGCTTTGCAGAAATCAGGCAGGGCATCTCCCAGGAAGAGTTCCAACGTGAATTCCTCAACGATGTTCGACCAGAACTGGCGGCCGCGATTCCTCCCGATCTTTGGATGCTGCATTGGTCGTTAATGACCGATCGACGGAAAGATATATCAGCCCATATCATCGCTGGATTAAAGGACAATTTAGACTGGTTTCCTCGATATCAAAGTTATCTTCAAGACCATCGGCCGCCAACGCTGATAATTTGGGGGCCACAAGATGGCTATATGCCGGAAGCCTCAGCGAGAGCGTATTTGCGAGACTTGCCTGATGCCGAATTGCATCTATTGGACGGCGGCCATTGGCTGTTGGAAACAAATCTCGATGAGGCTGTGAGCTTGACGCGGAGCTTTTTAGGACGCCACGGTTAGTTGCCGACGCCGGCTTTCAAACCGCCTGGATCTCCAGTGTCAACAGACCGAAGATGCTTCAACACGCCGAATAGGAAGACTCCGTTTAAGTGCCGCGCGACAACGTCGACCTGGAATTCGACTCTTCGTTGGATTCCGAAGGCAAGGCATCGTGGAAAAGCTCAAGGCCAATCCTGCAAGGACTTCGAAAAGGCCTTTCCTAGATCATAAATGAGTGGCCTGGCGAAACCTGCTGGTACTGCCTTGCGGGAGGCGTATAACCGACAGGCCGGATCGGGCTTATGATTTCATCATTGGAGATGGCGCGGACCCGATGCCGTTGAGCGGGGTCCGCTACCGGAACCGCGGCGAGCAGCTTCTTGGTATAGGGATGCTGCGGGTTGCCGAAGATTTCTTCCCGCGGCCCGATTTCAACGATCTCTCCCAGATACATGACCGCGACGCGGTGACTGATGCGCTCGACGACTGCCATATCATGCGAAATGAACAAGTAGGCGAGTTTGAGCTTTTCCTGCAGCTCCATCATCAGGTTGACGACCTGAGCCTTCACGGAAACATCAAGCGCCGAAACTGATTCATCCGCCACGATCACGCGCGGCGCGACAGCAAGCGCCCGCGCAATGCAGACGCGCTGTCTTTGGCCGCCGGAAAATTCATGGGGGTACCGCTTGGCCATTTCGGCCTGAAGTCCGACGCGTTGAAGAAGATCGGCGACCTTCGCGTTGGCTTGGGCGGGCGTCTGCAGTCCATTGACGACCATCGGCTCGGCTATGGCCTCGCCGACCGTCATGCGAGGGTTGAGGCTCGCGTAGGGGTCCTGGAATATCATCTGGATGCCCTTGCGTTGTTCACGCAATTTGCGGCTATCCAGTGATAGCAAGTCCACGCCATCCAACTCGACAGAGCCGCTCAATGCCGTCGTCAAGCGCATGATGCAGCGCCCGGTCGTCGATTTGCCGCAACCGGACTCCCCGACGAGTGCTAGCGTTTCCCCAGGCATGATCGCAAAGGACAGATCCTGGACAGCATGAATTCGCCCTTTGATACCCCGAAACATTCCGCCCTGGATGTCGAAGCGAGTTGTAAGCCCTTTGACCTCTAGAACAGGCTTGCCGCCCCGCGAGACGGTATCAACTCCTTGTGTCGCCTTTTCGGGCAAACCCGTTTCCCGATCGATATCCGGAAAGCGGATTGGCATGCTGATTCCAGCCAGCGAGCCCAGCCGGGGCACAGCAGCCAGCAGCGTGCGTGTATACGCATTCTTCGGAGCAGCGAAAATCTGCGCCGTCGGGCCCGTTTCAACAGTATCGCCCCGATACATAACGACAGTTCGATCCGCAATCTCGGCAACGACGCCCATATCGTGCGTGATGAAGAGAACAGCCATGCCCTCTTCGTTCTGAAGCGTCTTGATCAGGTCGAGGATCTGCGCCTGGATGGTGACATCAAGCGCCGTGGTCGGTTCATCCGCAATCAACAGCTTCGGCCGGCAGGCCAGCGCCATCGCGATCATGACTCTTTGCCGCATACCGCCCGAGAAGCCATGCGGATATTCGTCGAAGCGCGCTTTTGCGGAGGGAATGCGAACCTTTTCAAGCAGCCGGACGGTCTCCATTTCGGCCTCTCGCCGAGAAATACCTCTATGCAAAATGAGAGACTCGGCGATCTGCGAGCCGATCGTAAGAACGGGATTGAGACAGGTCATCGGCTCCTGAAAGATCATTGCGATCTCGTTCCCGCGAATACGGCGCATGGCCTCCTGCGGCAGATCGAGCAGTTCTTTGCCTTGCAACTTGACGCTGCCGCCAACGCGACTGCGCCCAGCCGCATTGAGCCCCATGATGGACAAGGCAGTTACGCTTTTTCCTGAGCCGGATTCGCCGACGATGGCAAGAGTTTCCCTTGGCGCGATTGCAAACGAAACATCGTGAACCACCGTCTTCCAACGTCCGTTTATCAGAAACGACGTGGTGAGATTATTCACTTCCAGAACAGGCTGCGTCATCATTGCTCCTCCCGATATCCGATTGAAGACGAAATGCGTTCGGGTTCTTTCGAAGGCGTCTGATGGGTTTGCATAATCGAGAGCAAATCCTCGAAAGCATTTTGCAGATGTGATCTGCTCACATCTCTCGCGTCGGTCTTCGAACCACGCCGGTAGGCATCAATCAATCGGTTATGCTCCTCGATGGCGCGCGGCTTTCTCAGATCGCTAAACCCGTATCTGCGCCTGAGCGCCTGGGTGAGAAGATGATGTCGCCCCAGGATCTGATCAGCTTCGAAGTTCACCCTGATGCTTTTGGCTGCTTGGTGAAAGACGCTGTTATATTCGATAATCTCTTCAATGTTACCCTCCGCAACCGCCTGTTCATAAAGCTTTTCGGCTTGAACCATGCGGGATATGTCGCGTTCTGTCGCGAGTGCAGCGCGTTCACCTTCCAGATAAGGAATCAACCCAAGCCGGACTTCGTAAATGTCAAAAAGAAATTCCGGTGTAACCGCACGGACCACAGCTCCCCGCTTCGGATGTATCGCGATCAACCCTTCAGCGGCGAGTTGAAGCAACGCTTCCCGTATAGGAGCAAGGCTGAGGCCATATTGCTCAGCAAGCTCCATCGTCGTAATGCGCTGGCCATCGTCCAATTCGCCGTTTACGACAGCCTGCCTGATCGCCAACGCGACCCGCTGATAGTTCGGAACGCCAATTGACTTCCTGCCTTTTCCCAATTCCCCCAGCCCGTTCATGCTATCCGTCCTCTCTGGCCTCGTCTCGCAGCACCCGTCATATCAGTCTCGAGACTCAGGATCGAGAACGTCGCGAACGGCATCTCCAACGATATTGAAGGCAAGAACGCAGAGCGTTACCGCAAAGCCGGCGGTAATAACCGACCACGGTGAGACCAGCATCTCTGTTAACCCATCGCGAATGAGGTTGCCCCAACTGGCGGCCGGCGGCTGCGTGCCGAGACCGAGAAAGCTCAAACTTGCCTCGATCCTGATCGCGGTCGCCACCCAAAGGGTCGCGACGACGACGAGCGGTCCGGAAATATTCGGCAGGATCTGCTTCCAGAGGATGCGCATCCATGACTGCCCCGATGCGACGGCTGCGTCGATATAGGGCTCTGCGGTGATGCTCATCGTCGACGCACGCGCCACGCGGACGAACCGTGGCAGGAAAGCGAACGCGATCGCAACGATGAGATTGGTGAAACCAGGGCCGAGCGCCGCCGATATCATGATGCCGATCAGCAGTGATGGAAACGCCATCAAAACATCGCATAGCCTGCTGACAATTCGGTCTATCCACCCACCGAAATAACCGGCAAGCATGCCAACGACCGTCCCGACGATCCCGGCAAGAACGGGTGCCATGACGCCGAGAGCAAGTGACGGGCGTGCTCCATAAATCGTCCTTGAGAGGATATCTCGGCCGTATCTGTCAGTTCCGAACCAATGCGCCGCACTCGGTCCCTTGCTCATAGCAAGAAAGTTTTGCTTCAGCGGATCATAAGGCGCAAACCATGGCGCAAATGCCGCTATCGCGGCAAAAATGCCAATGACGCACAAACAAACAACCGTCATTCGGCTACTAAAAAGCGTCGACCAAAAGCCCGCACGTTCAGACTTTTCCTCGACCGCCGGGGTGTCTGGAATAATATTCTCGGTGACAGTCATCTGGCTGCTCTTCTCAGTCGCGGGTCAATCAGAACGTAGAGCAGATCCATGGCTATATTCACCACCACCACGAACAGTGCAAACACCAGCAGCCCGGCCTGTACCATGGGGTAATCTCGAGAGTTGATGCCATTGATCAAAACACTCCCCACGCCTGGCCGAGCAAAGATCAATTCGATAGCGATCGAACCCGACAGCATGGTGAGAATGTAGATGCCAAAGCCGGTGACGACCGGGATCAACGCATTTCGCAGCGCATGCTTGTAGATGACCCAGCGTTCCGTCACCCCTTTCGCACGAGCGGTGCGGATGTAGTCGCGCTTCAAGACTTCAAGCAAGGCAGAACGGGTCAGCCGGCTGGTGAAGGCGGCCATAACGAGACCAAGTGTCATGGCTGGAAGCACAAGATGCTGCATGCGACTGGGAAAATCAGTGCCGCCGCCAGTCACGGGAAACAGGTCGAGTTTTAGACCGAACACGATCAGAATGAGTGCACCGAGAAAGAAATCAGGAATGCAGAAACCGGCGAGTGCGATGATGCGCGCAATATAGTCAGGAAATGACCCGCGCTTGACGGCCGACAGCACGCCGATCGGGACGCCGATGATCATTCCGATGATCATGGCGGCGACTGTCAATTCGACCGTGTAAGGAAGATTGGCCAAGAGCATTGCAGAGATGTTTTCGCCGGTTATCATTGACGTTCCGAAATTCAGCGTGACGATATTGACGAGAAAATCCAGGTATTGGTGCCAGAGCGGCACGTTAAGCCCCATACGCTCTCGGAAGCTCGCGAGCTGCTCGGCGGTTGCGGAATCACCGAGTGCCGCAACTGCCGGATCGCCTGGGAGGATCCTCATAGCGACAAAAACAAGCGTCACCACCAGAATAACGGTTATGACGGAATCGACTAAACGATTGAGAAGCATTTTTGGTCTCACTTTCCACCGGCGATCGAGGGGGCAACGGCACGATGCGCCGATGCCAGACCCAGGTTAGGACGTGAATTTTGCGCCGCCAAGCCGGTAGCGCGCATAGCCGGCTTTGACGTCAAATCCCAGGTCGAGACGTGGGTTCCGGGCGTAGACGAAGGACAACGTGCAGATCGTAAAGGCGGGCATGTCCGCAAGGATTTTCAGCTCTGCCTGACGCACGATTTCCTGCCGTTTGGCCAAGTCGCCTTCTGCGAGGGCCTGATCCAGCAGATCGTCAACTCCGGGCCCACCTATAGCGCCATAGTGGCTATAGTTTTGGTCGCCGCTTCCATCCGATTTGACCTCGGCACCGCTTCGGTAATACGTCACCGGAATCTGCGTTGAGACCGGAGCGAATGTCGAAGACTGCAGGACGATCGCGTTGACGTTTTTGTCCTTTTCGGCATGGTATGTCGTATGATCGATTGTGCGGATCGTCATATCGACGCCGATTTCCCGCCACATGTCCTGCACCATGAGCATGATCGAAGCATAATCCTCTCTCTGCGTCATGATGATCTCGAACTTAAGGCCATCGCCGTGGCCCGCTTCCGCCAGCAAGGCTTTGGCTTTCTCGGGATCGTAGTTGTAGCGAAGTTCTTCGGGGAGTTCGGTTTCCTTGAAGCCGCCCGGGAATTCCGGCGGATTGATCCCCCATGCCGGCCCCGCTATTCCACCGAATGCCGTGATGATTGTGTTCCTATCGATGCCGTAACGCAGCGCCTTACGCACCCGGATATCGTCAAAGGGCTTCATACTCATGTTGAAGTACAAGGTATTGATACTGCCGGGACGCGTCTGGTCGATGACAACGTTAGGCATCTGCTGCTTCAGCTGGCCCACCCAGCCAGGAAGACGCGCGCCTTCGATGATGTCGAGATCGCCTTTCAGCAAAGCGAGAGTTCGAGCCGTCGGATCGGCCATGTATCTGAACTCGACCGTATCGATCTCGGGCTTTTTGCCATGATACTTCTCGAACGCCTTGAGAGTGACGCCGCCGCCGGAAACGGTGCCGGCAACTTCATATGGGCCGGTTCCGACCGGCTGACGCGCATATTGTTCCATGGTCATAGTGCCCGCCACGCTTTTTGGCACGATCGAACCTATGATCGAGATCAGGCCGGATGCGTGGAAATTCGGGTTCGGCTTGTTGAGGTGGAACTTGACCTGGTATTTATCGACAGCTTCAACGGATTCGAGATCCGTAATGTACACCCGTTGCGTCGATCCGGTCGTCTTATCCATGATCGTGTCATAGGTGAACTTGACGTCTTCCGAGGTCAGTTCCCCCGCGTCTTTCTGAAACTGGACGCCTTGCTTCAACTTGACTGTCCAAGTTTTGCTGTCAGGCGAGACCTGCCAGGATTCCGCAAGCTCGGTGACAACATCGGCATAGTCGAGGTCGAAGGTCCCATATGGCGGATCCAGCAGGGAATCATATATCTGCCGTTGAACGAAATTGTCAGCGTTCTGCACACTCCTTCGCGGATCCAAAGAGTTGACGTTGGTTGCAGACATTCCAATCCGCAAGGAACGTGTCGCCTGCGCTCGGGCCATCTTCGGCAATCCCGCGATCGCTGCGGCTGCCACACCCGCCATCAAAAATTCACGGCGTCTCAACTTGCTCATGCGACTCCCTCCCAAGAGTGTGCTCGATTAAATTCTAAATTTCCCGAAAAACCGGCCGCTCAACCCTGCGTGAGCGGTCGGAAATTCAGTTACGCCTCGAAACGATGCTCGTAGACTTCGAGGGTCTGCTTCTCGATGTATTTCCAGTCGTACTCGACCCCGAGGCCTGGCTTTTCGGGAACAGCCACGCAACCGTCTTTACCGATTGCATCGAGCGCGTCGCTATAACCGCATGTGTAGAAGTCGCCGGTGAAGCAGCCGCGGCTTGGCCCTACCATCGAAGTCTCGTAGAAATTGCTGTTGCGGATTGCTGACATACACGCGCGTTGAGCTGGGCCCGGTGCGTGAAGCTCGATATCGAGCCCAAGGGCTTCGGCCAGATGCGCAATTTTCATAGTCCCTGTAATGCCCATGTCGAAGTCCGGATCGGCGCGCACGAAATCGGTTGCGCCCGATATCAGAAGGTTGGCAACCAGTTCCAGTCCGCGAGCA
Organism: Phyllobacterium trifolii; assembly: GCF_014192095.1. Classification (GTDB taxonomy): domain Bacteria; phylum Pseudomonadota; class Alphaproteobacteria; order Rhizobiales; family Rhizobiaceae; genus Phyllobacterium; species Phyllobacterium trifolii. The sequence goes on along the minus strand of NZ_JACHXN010000034.1, from coordinate 10,586 downwards.
TGTTCGCCAATCAGGACAGGCGTCTTGATCATTTCCCGCAGCTTCTGGTGGGAATGGGTGGACAGTCCGCCATCGCTATAAGGATCCTCGTACCAGTAGAAGTTTGCCTCGTCGCATGCCCGACCGACCTCCAGCGCGTCGGCGAAGGTCCGAAGGTGGCATCCTGGATCCAGCATGAGGGCCATGCGATCACCCACGCGCTTTCCAAGCATCCGGACGTTCTCGGCCTCCAAGCGCGGGTTGCTTTCTTTCCAACCGTGAACCTTGAATGCTCGATATCCGAGCTCGTAGCACTCCTCGGCGAAATTTGAATAGTCTTCAGGCCTATCCAGACCGCCACCTTCACCGCCATGCCAGGTGCTGGCATAGGCCGGCAACCGCCCACGGCTCCCGCCCAGTATCTCGCTTACGGAAGCGCCGAAACGCTTTCCCGCAAGATCCCAAAGTGCGTTGTCAAAGACGCCAACCCCCATGCGATCGGTCTTGCGGAGGTCCCTTTTGACTTCTTCGTAGAAATGTTCCCGCTCAAGGGCGCCGTAACCGGGCAACGCCTTTGCTACGAGACGAGCCTGACCGAACATCGTATCGTTTCCGCCGATATACTCTCCTCGGGAACCGTCCTTGGTGTCTATGCGAACCGCAAGCCGCGTCCTGCTGGATTTTGCTCCGGGCAGATCCACTCCTGCCTGAACGTTCTCCATGGGGAATGAGAAGATACGAAGTTCGACCCTCTCGATGACTGTCCCGGTTTTAGGGGGCTCGCGCCTGTTGCTCATCCTGCTCCTCCAAAATTCAGATGTTAATTATCGATTATCGATGAAGATAGCAATAACGATAATCGATAATCGGCGAGACCTTTTGAAAAGAATGTGGAAAAGATAAACACCGCATAACAGTCGCCAGCCAATCCGCTGGAGAACACATACGCCGCTAGCAGCCCGTTCAGATGCTACTTGCGCCGTGGGAGCGATCTTTGCCGTCGCCGAGTAACTCGGCGCGGGCGGCGGACGCAGGCAGCGCCTAAGGCAGAAGCGACGGCCGGACGGCTACGCTCGCCTCGCCGTAAATGGATTCTGGCCGGCTATCTGTTCGCACCGTCAACTTAGATGGACCGGTTGCTGCATCGCCAGCAAATGCCTTGCTTGACAGCAGGCAATTATTTTATAAACATTAGAAAATAATTGGGAGGAAAGATGGGAATCCATCACGGCACAATTCTTCGCATTCTGAGGGATGACGGTCCACAGTCGCGCGCTGAATTGGCGCGGCGCGCTTCCCTGTCGCCGACGGCGCTGACGAATCTTACGGCTCAACTCATCAAGAATGGCAGCGTGATCGAATTAAGCCAGGATCTGACTGGCGAAGCGCCGGTCGGGCGCCCGGCGGTCAGCATAGCTCTTGTGCCGGAAGCCTATTCCGTCATCGGGGTGCATATCGGCGCGGGAGCCATTCAGGCCACGATCACCAATCTGAGGGCATCGCAAAAGACACTCTCCTCGCTTTATTTCGATACCGCCACCAGCAGCCCGGCGACGGTCATTAAAAAAGTTGTCGCGATGGTGGAAGGTCTGATCAGGAAGACAGATACCAACCCTGCCCGGATTCTCGGAATCGGGCTCGGCGTGCCAGGGCCAGTGGACACGCAGCGGCGCCGCAATCTCCTATCGATCAATTACGACTGGAGAGACGTGGCCTTCGCCGACGAGCTTGAAGCCGCGCTTCGAATGCCCGTGATCGTGGAACATAATGTCAGCGCCATGGCTCTGGCAGAATCGCGCCACGGGATCGGACGCGACGCCGCCGCCCTCCTCTATATTTATCTGCGCACCGGCTTGGGCGCCGGGTTGGTCGTTGACGGAATGCCATTTCGTCCAGGCGGTTATGGCGCGATGGAGCTTGGTCACATTCAGGTTGTCGAACATGGCGAGCGATGCGCTTGCGGCAGTACAGGCTGTCTCGAAACATTCCTTTCGGAACGCGCTCTCAGCCGCGCTGCCGGTATCGACACGCCTCATCCAAAACGGTTGCTTGCCGCTGTGGAAAGACATCCGGAAGCCTGGGATGCCGCCATCCGCCATTTGACGACGGCTATCGCAAGCGCGACCAATCTGCTCAATCCGGATCTCATCGTCTTCGGCGGACATCTCGCAGAAGCGCCTCAGAGCTTTGTCGACAGCGTTCGAAATGGTGTGTTACCACGGGTGCTGCCGCCCATGCGTGACGCGCTGCGCATCGAAAAATCAAGCCTTGGTGTTGGTGGAGGCGCCATTGGCGGAGCGGCAGTTGCGCTCGATCATCTGTTCTATTCGGGAGTTTTGCGATGAACGATGCACCGAAAAAAGCGGGCCCGGTTCAGCCCGTCGCATCGGCCCAATCGACAGGCGTGGATTTCTTTGGTCTGGGGCTCAATCTGGTTGGGCTCGTGGCCGGAATTCTCATCTGGTGGCTGCTGACGGCGAGTGGTGCGGTTGGGTTGCCCCGACCGCCTGAAGTTGTGTCCAAGTTCATCGAAGTCATTGCCAACGGCCAGCTTGCGACCGATCTCATGTCCAGCCTTGCACGCGTGCTCACCGGCTTTCTCATTGGCGTCATAACGGCAATTCCGGTGGGCTTTGCTATGGGTTGGTACACGGTCGCGCGTTCGCTCATTGATCCTTATCTGCAGTTTTTCCGTATGATCCCGCCACTGGCCATCATTCCACTGGCAATCGTGACAATGGGCATTGATGAAACTCCGAAGATCTTCGTGATCTTTCTTGCGTCTTTCCTTGCCAGCGTGGTTGCCACATATCAGGGTGTGATCAGCGTTGATAAAACCATGATCAATGCCGCGCGTGTGCTTGGGGCCAAAGATCTGACGATCTTCCTTCGGGTCATCATCCCGGCATCGACGCCGTTCATCCTGGTTGGCGTCCGTATCGGGCTTGGGTCCGCTTGGGCGACCCTGGTTGCTGCAGAACTGATCGCCGCGCAGACCGGCCTTGGCTTTCGCATGCAGCAGGCGCAGCTCTACTATGATCTTCCAACCATATTCGTCAGCCTCATTACCATCGGCATCCTTGGGCTCGCAATGGATCGTATTCTGCTTGCGATCGAACGTCTGCTCACCAACTGGCAGGAGCGAGTATGACTTCCAAGGTTGTTTTCAACAATGTAACGCGTCGCTTCGATCTCAAGAACGAGCCTTTTCTGGCTCTCGACCGTTTTTCTCTCGATATAATGGATGGCGAGTTCGTCACGGTGGTGGGTCCTTCCGGCTGTGGAAAGTCCACCGCGCTCAACATCGCCGCGGGTCTCATGCAGCCGAGCGAAGGAGAGGTTCTTATTGACGGAATGCCTGTGGACGGCCCCGGCCCTGAGCGCGGCGTAATCTTTCAACAATACGCGCTCTTTCCCTGGTTGACCGTGCGCCAGAACGTCGAATTCGGTCTGCGCATCAAGGGAGAGCCTGCGGCGCGCCGCCGCGAGATAGCCGAACGTTTCATTGATCTCGTTGGATTGAGTGACTTTGCGGACTCATTGCCGAAGACCTTGTCCGGCGGCATGAAACAGCGCTGTGCCATAGCCCGCGCCTATGCGGTGGATCCTACGATTCTTCTGATGGACGAGCCCTTCGGTGCGCTCGACGCCCTCACCCGCGTTCAGCTTCAGGATCAGTTGCTCGAAACCTGGAGCCGCGAACGCCGGACGGTCATGTTCATAACGCATGATGTTGATGAAGCGGTCTATCTGGCCAACAGAGTCATTATCATGGCGGCGCGACCGGGTCGGCTGAAAGAAATCATCGACGTGGATCTGCCTTATCCAAGAACCGAGGAGATCCGGCTTTCACCGGAGTTCATGGAAATCCGCAACCGCGTTTGGCACGCTGTTTATCATCAGTAAAACAAGAAGCAGAGGAGAGCAGATATGAAACTGACACGACGAAATTTTCTTACCACATCGGCTGCCGCCGCAGCCGCCCTCGCTACGGGTGCCGTTCCTTCCAGAGCCGCGGGGGATGCGGCGCGCATTGGTTATAATGGCGACTTTTGGGGAGCCAGCATTGCGGGCATCGCCAGTGATCAGGGTCTATGGGCCAAGCATGGCATCGACGCCGACATCAAGGTCTTCACAAATGGTCCGATACAGGTCCAGGCCTTGGGGGCAAACAGCCTCGAATTCGGATATCTCGGGCCCGGAGCGCTCTGGCTACCAGCAAGCGGCAAGGCCAAAATCATCGCGGTCAACGATGTCGGGTTTTCAGATCGTGTGATCGCTCAGGCCGGAATCAAATCGGTCGCGGACCTCAAAGGCAAGAAGGTCGCCGTGCCCGCCGGAACGTCCGGAGACATGCTGCTGCGTCTGGCGCTTGCGAAAGCCAAGATGACAATCGGCGATATTGAGGTTGTGCAAATGGACCCCAGCACGCTTGTCGCGGCCTTCTCCTCGAAGCAGGTGGATGCAGCCGGTATCTGGTATCCCTTTGTCGGCATCATCAAGAAGCGAGTGCCGGACCTCGTTGAACTGTCCAAAAACGATGATTTCTTCCCGGAAACGACTTTCCCGAGCGTGTTCATCGCCCGCAACGACCTTGTCGAGAAAAATCCCGATCTCGTAAAGAGAGTGGTCGGGGCCATCAAGGAAGCCCAGGATTTCCGGGCGGCCAATGTGGATCACGCCGTGGAGATAACCTCGAAACTGCTTGGTATCCCTGCCGAACAGCTCAAAACCGAGGCCGGGTTCGGAAGGCTCATGACATCGGCAGATCTTGTGAAGCTCACCCAGGACGGGACCGTGAATAGCTGGTTCACTACCATGAACGAACTCTTCAAGACATTTGGTCGTTTCGACAAGCCGCTCGATCCCAAGGAATATTATCTGGCCGATCAATATGTTTCGGCTTGATCCGCCCTATTGAAATCGATTGCCCCGGTAGTAAACCGGGGCAATTCCCGCGAACCATCACATATGAATGAGTGCCCCCATGAACGTTCTCTACATCGATATCGACAGCCTTCGACGCGACCATCTCGGTTGCTATGGCTATCACCGCGATACTTCGCCGGTCATTGACAGTCTGGCACGCGATGGCATCCGTTTCGACAACGTCTATGTTTCGGATGTCCCCTGTCATCCGTCACGAACGGCCCTATGGAGCGGCCGTCACGGAATGCGAACCGGCGTTGTCGGGCATGGCGGCACTGCCTGCGAACCCTTCCGCGAAGGTCCCGAGCGGGCTTGGGCGGGCACTTTCTATGAAGAAGGCTGGATGCGGGCGATGCGGGATCTTGATTATCACACCACAACGATCAGCAGCTTCGGAGAACGCCATGGCTGCTGGCATTGGTATGCGGGATTCAACGAGATCATCAATCCAGGCAAGGCCGGCATGGAAAATGCCGACGAAGTATCCGCGCTTGCCATCGATTGGATGCAACGCAATGGTTCCAGCAAGAAATGGTTTCTGCATGTTAATGTGTGGGATCCGCATACGCCTTACCGCGCACCCGAATCCTTTGGCAATCCCTTTGCCGACAAACCAATCCCTGAATGGATGACGAAAGAAGTATTTGAGAAAAGTTATGCCGGATACGGTCCCCATAGCCCGCAAGAGCCTTCTGGCTTCGATGTCAAACCGGGTGGGTCCGGATATGAGCGGATGCCTTCTCCGATCAGCGATATGGACAGGGTCAAAGCCTGGTTCAACGGCTATGATACCGGCATTCTCTATGCGGATTATCACGTCGGGCTCATCATTGAGGAATTGAAGCGACAGAACCTTTTCGAAGATACGATTATCGTTATTGGGGCTGACCACGGCGAGAATCTTGGTGAACTCAATGTTTGGGGTGACCACCAGACCGCAGATGAGTTCACGTGCAATGTACCTCTCATCATGCATTGGCCCGGTGCTGAAAAGCTCCGTGGCGTCAATCGCGGCCTGCATTACCATTTTGACTGGGCTGCAACCTTGATCGACCGGCTCGGCGGCTCCGTGCCAAGCCTTTGGGATGGACAGTCCTTCGCGCCAGCGCTGGAAGAAGCGAAGGATGGCGGCCGGGAATTTCTTGTCCTGAGCCAGGGCGCCTGGGCGGCGCAGAGAGGGGTGCGGTTCCGTTTCGAGAAAGCGGACTGGCTAATGCTTCGCACCTATCATGACGGCTTCAAGGATTTTGGACCGGTGACCCTGTTCAATCTCAGCGATGACCCGCATGAACAGAACGATCTTTCGGGTTCCCGCGCCGATATTGTTGGCCGCGCAAGCCGTCTTTTGGAAGATTGGCGAACCGGGATGAACCGAAGGAGCGACAGCGACGTTGATCCTCTGGTGACAGTCATGAAGGAAGGTGGGCCATTCCACTGCCTCGGCGAATTGCCGGCCTATTTGGAACGGTTGCGTTCCACCGGACGCGAGGCGGCAGCAGACGCGCTGGCGGGAAGGCACCCTGCCCCGCCGCCACGCCGAAAATCTTTGAATTAAGCGCGTCCGTCTCGGCAGGTTCTCGCAATAAACACCCCGCCTCTCAGGCGGGTGTTTATTGGAGCCTTGAGGTTCATTGCTCGCGGAACGCGCGGTTGAACCGGCCTGGACAGGAAGGACATTGCCGTGCGCTCTTCCGTCGAAATAAAGACTTCCACTGGCATGCCGGGTAAAAGCTTGGCCTCACCGAGCTTTTCAAGCTCTTCGGACGGCACGATGACGTCGGAAAGATAGTAGACCTGACCCTGTAGCGGGATCGCTGCTCGTCGCGGCAGAGACATAAGCAACTGGTCTGCCCCCATCGGGTGATCCGGTGTTACTGTTAGTGCATGTTTGGTCTTGGCGCTACAGTCGGGGTGGCCGGCGAAGCAGGTCCTTTTTGCGCAGCAGGCCACGCAATGGCCTCGGGTGCGGGTGGTCTGTAGCTCAGGGATGAGTGCGGGCGGATGGTATTGTGGTGCTGCCGCCAGTTCTCGATGACGATCTGGGCTTCCTTTAATGTGTAGAAGATTTCACCATTAAGCAGCTCGTCGCGAAGCTTTGAGTTGAAGCTCTCGCAATAGCCATTCTCCCATGGGCTTCCAGGCATATGTTTTGGCACCGACCGCAGCGATCCATTCACGGAGCGCCTTGGCAATGAATTCCGGGCCATTGTCGGATCGAATGTGGCCGGGAATGCCACGCAGGGTAAACAGATCGGACAGAACGTCGATCGATCCGACGCCACCTGATGGAACGGCAAATGCGAGACGACCAGCATTTGTGCCGCGCCTTTCCAATCAACGGCCTAATCGGCCATAATATACGATGGGGTACCGTGTTAGATGATGCAGACTTTTGACCGTGTCAGAAATCTCACCTCCCGCCCGTTGTCGAGCGAAAACATGCCGCCACGGCCAGGGACGACGTCTATGATGAGTTCGGTATGCTTCCACACGTCATATTGCGGGGCGCTGATGTAGACGGGAGCTCCGCCGATTTCACCAAGCTGAACATCTTGGTCACCGATGATGAAATCGTCTTTTGGATAACACATCGGTGACGAGCCGTCGCAACAGCCGCCAGATTGGTGAAACAAAATCGGCCCGTACTCCGACTGAAGCGTCGCTATCAGTTCAAGCGCAGCAGGTGTAGCGCTGACTTTATCTTCCATGGTGCTCCCTCCGGCAAATCGTCATCGGTGGCGCAAAAAGTGCCACCGATGTTTATTTCTAGCCTACGATCTTAGAAGAAACCGAGCTTTTTGGGGCTGTAGCTGACGAGCATGTTCTTGGTCTGCTGGTAGTGATCCAACATCTTCAAATGGTTTTCACGGCCAATGCCAGACTGCTTGTAGCCACCGAATGCCGCGTGCGCCGGATAGGCATGGTAGCAGTTTGTCCAGACGCGCCCTGCTTGAATTGCACGTCCGAAGCGGTAGCAGGTATTTGCATCGCGGCTCCAAATACCTGCGCCAAGACCATAGAGCGTATCGTTGGCGATCGACAGCGCCTCGTCATTGTCCCTGAAGGTCGTCACCGAAACAACGGGGCCAAAGATCTCTTCCTGGAAGATGCGCATGCGGTTATGACCCTTGAAGACGGTCGGCTGGACATAATATCCACCCGCCAGATCGCCGGGGAGCAAATTGCGTTCGCCGCCGATCAGCACCTCGGCACCCTCCTGTTTGCCGATGTCCATGTAGGAGAGGATTTTCTCCAGCTGTTCGCTTGAAGCCTGAGCGCCGATCATGGTCGCTGGATCCAGCGGATCGCCTTGCACGATCGCTTCCACGCGCTTCAGCGCCTTTTCCATGAACTTGTCATAGATGGCCTCATGGACAAGAGCGCGGCTGGGACAGGTGCATACTTCGCCCTGATTGAGGGCGAACATAACGAAGCCTTCTATTGCCTTGTCAAAGAAATCGTCGTCCTCGGCCGTGACATCCTTGAAGAAAATGTTGGGGGATTTGCCGCCGAGTTCGAGCGTCACCGGTATGAGATTCTGGCTGGCATACTGCATAATCAGCCGTCCGGTCGTCGTCTCGCCGGTGAAAGCAATCTTGGCAATACGGGGGCTCGAGGCCAGCGGTTTGCCGGCTTCAAGGCCGAAGCCGTTGACGATGTTGAGCACGCCGGGCGGCAGGATATCTGCGATCAGTTCGGCGAGCACCAGGATGGATGCAGGAGTTTGTTCCGCAGGCTTCAGCACGACGCAATTTCCCGCAGCCAATGCAGGGGCAAGCTTCCACACCGCCATCAGGATCGGGAAGTTCCATGGAATGATCTGACCGACGACACCGAGCGGTTCATGGAAATGATAGGCCACCGTATCGTGATCGATTTCCGAGATACCACCTTCCTGTGCGCGGATCGCACCGGCGAAATAGCGGAAATGGTCGATGGCGAGCGGCAGATCAGCCGCCGTGGTTTCGCGGATCGGCTTGCCGTTATCCCAGGTTTCCGCCTGGGCAAGCACAGCGAGGTTGTCTTCCATCACCTGTGCGATCTTGTTGAGCATGACGCTGCGTTCGGCAGCGCTCGTACGACCCCAGGCTTCCTTGGCAGCATGCGCTGCATCGAGCGCCGCATCGACATCACTTGCGTCGGAACGCGCAATTTCACAAAGAACCTGACCGTTTACCGGCGACGTGTTTTCAAAATAGCGGCCGGCATTGGGTTCAACAAACTTTCCGCCAATGAAATTGCCATAGCGCTTTTTGAAATTGGGTTTGGCTGTGCGGTGGAACTCTATCTTGTTCATGGATTTTCCTCCCTTGCAGCTCAGCTCGCTCCTGCAAACCGGCTGCGTTGAAAACACCGCCTGCTGCGGTGTCAAAGGCAAGGATCGCGCTCTACGACTTGTATGTCAGCCCAGCCAAGGCAGGGCCGTCGTTGATCTGTCGCAGTTTTGCGACAGTTGCGATTAGAAATCGCTGAACGACACCTTATCGGGAAAGCCGAGCCGTTTCAGTTTGCGATGCAGGGTGGCGCGGCTGATACCCAGATTGTTTGCGGCAGCGGATATGTTGCCGCCAGAACGTGCCAAAGCACGCTGGATGGCGCCTCGTTCTGCGGTGGCATAATCGAGCTCGGCATTGGCTTGCTCGCCCAGAACATCAGAAGCCGGCAAGGGGTTGCGGAGCGATTCATCGGTCAATCCAAGCATATGGCGTGCTGCACGGGAAGCACCGATAACGAGATCATCCTCATCCACAGCAATCAGTGCATGCATGGCTCGTTCGCTTGCCGCGTCCGCGCCTTGCGCCAAAACAATTCTTGCCTTGGGGAATGCCAACCGGAAGTTCTCGGCCTCGAGCCTGCGCGCAGCATCAACCACGGCAACAGCAATGAGTTTGACGAAATCCTCGGTCAAGTCGCGGCGGGCCGAGGAGACGTCAATTGCCGCAATCAGGCGGCCTCGATGATCGAAAATCGGGGCAACAGTACAGGACAGCGCAGTGTTCCGGCTGCGGAAATGTTGATCCCGGTGGATGGTAAGCGCCCTTTGTTCGGCAAGTGCGGTACCGATTCCATTGGTCCCTTCGCTCTCCTCGCTCCACACTACTCCAGTCCAAAGACCGATCGTGCGGAATGTCGCGTCATCTCCTTCGTAGCCGCGGCGGTCAACCGGAACTCCATCCTTGTCAGCTAGCAGGACACAGCAGCCTGCACCACCGACGGCGGAATAAAGGCGGTCCAGCGCCGACTCTGCGGTATCGATTAATGATCCAAGCCGTTCGCGCGCATCTTTCAGCTCACGGTCGGTGAGCACATTCGGCGCGCCTTCTTCGGGACTCAAACCGTAAAGACGCATCGAACGGCCCCAGGACGCGATCAGCGCAGATTGTGCAGCGGCACTTCCGATCAATGCGGACTGTATATGTTCGGCATGCAAGCCATCATGCCGCGTTGCCATGGCCTCCTCCCAAGGTTCAAGCGAACTACCATCGCTATTGCCAGCGTATGCTACTTTGACTTGCCGTCAATGGTCGACTTTGTCATCACAGCTGGCGGCGGACACCGCCGCCACCAGCCAATGTCATCCGAAACTTACTTGCTCCAGCTCTTGACCAGCTCATCGTAGTTGACGGTCTGGGGCTTTTCCTTTTCGTTCTCGATCTTCAACTGGGGTGCCAGATGGC
>NZ_JACHXN010000033.1 GCF_014192095.1 Phyllobacterium trifolii | reverse complement strand
CGACATGACCAGCAATACCGCGTCTTCGAGCGGCAGAGCGCCACCAGACAGTGACGTTCCAGAGCCCCGCGGCACGACCTTTACATTGTTCTCGTGGCAATATTTGAGGACGCGTGAAACCTGCGCCACAGTTTGCGGCAGGACCACCACCAGCGGCAGTTGGCGATAGGCGGTCAGAGCATCCGACTCAAATACCCGCATCGCATTGGTGGCGTCGACGACGCCCTCGCCCGGAACTATTGCCCGCAGCGCCGTAACGATGTCCGAACGGCGCGACATGGTTGCGTCCTCAGCTTTCGGCATCAACAGTCCGGACATGGAGACTCCTTCTCCTGCAGAGCAAGCATCCAACCATCGAATACGCCCTCAGATCCCAGCAATTATATCGCGGCATGAACGTTCAAAGCCGGGTCGGATTGCAGAAGTTCCCTTGTGTAGTCATGCTTAGGATTGTTGAAAATCTCCCTGCTTGTCCCCTGCTCTACGATTGCGCCCCTATGCATGACCAACACCCGATCGGCAAAGCTCCTGACCACCGGCAGGTCGTGGGCAATGAACAGATAGGACAAATTGTAATCATCCTTGAGGCTCTTAAGCAGTTCTATCACTTGCGCTTGAACGGAGACATCGAGCGAGGACACCGCCTCATCGAAGATGATGATTTCTGGCTGCAATGCCAACGCACGTGCGATAGCGATCCGCTGACGCTGCCCGCCCGAAAACTGATGCGGATACCTGTCTGCATGGTCTCTTTGCAAGCCAACTTGCTCCAGAAGATCGCGCACACGGGTATCCCATTTGTTGCGCGGTACCACATCGTCATGGATCGCCCAGGGTTCGGATATGATCTCCCTCACACTCATCCGGGGATTAAGGGAGGCGGTCGGGTCCTGAAACACCATTTGGATCTGGCGCCGTACCTGGTTCAATCCGGCTGGTGTTCTGTTGAGCAGATCATGGCCACGATATGAAGCGCCTCCACCCGTTGCCGTTTCCAAGCCAATCAGTGTTCGCGCCAGAGTAGACTTTCCGGAACCGGATTCGCCAACAATGCCAAGCGTCTCCCCTCGTTCCAGCTTGAACGAAACTTTGTTCAGGGCAAGCACGGGTGCGGCCGTTGCGCCGCGACTGAACAGTCGCGCGGGACTTAAATATTCTTTCGACAGATCCTGGACGATCAAAAGGGGTTGCTCGACCAGTGTTCGCGCCGTCTCGGATACAACCCGTCGTCCCGGGACAGCATCAAACAATCGGTGGGTGTAGGGATGTTGCGGCGTTTCGAACACTTGCCTGACCGTTCCGGTCTCCACAATCTTGCCGCCCTGCATGATTGCTACGCGGTCAGCGATGCCGGCAACGATGCCGAGATCATGTGTGATCAAGAGCAGACCCATTCCTCTTTCGCGTTGCAACTCCTTCAATAGGCGGAGGATCTTCGCCTGTACCGTCACGTCGAGTGCCGTGGTTGGCTCGTCAGCGATCAGGAGATCGGGATTGAGGGCAATGGCCATAGCGATCATGATGCGCTGGCGCTGGCCGCCCGAAAACTGGTGTGGATAGTCAAAAAAGCGACCGGACGCATTGGGGATGCCGACACGTTCTAGAAGTTCGAGTGCCTTCACGTCCGCGACCTTCTTGGGGACCCCATGCGAGCGAAGTGTCTCGGCCACCTGCCAGCCGATCTGGTAAACTGGATTGAAGGCGGCCAGCGTGTCCTGGAATACCATCGCGATCTTCGAGCCGTTGATTTCGCGCTGCCTCTCCGGGGTCGCGTTCAACAGGTTTTCGCCGCGGTAGAGCACTTCGCCGGAAGTGATCCTGCCGGGCGGCATATCAATCAATCCCATCAGCGCCGACGAACTGACACTCTTGCCCGAACCGCTTTCACCGAGGATTGCCAGTGTTTCACCGCGATTGACGTACCAGCTCACATCCTGCACCGCTGGCACGGTTCCGTCCCTGGTGTGGAAATCGACACTGAGATTGCGGACTTCGACCAGATGATCGTTAACCTCAATCATGGCTCGGCTCCTTCGCTTCCAAACGCCATCTCTGCACTGGATCTGAGACGAGGCGAACCCAATTCGCTAACAGATTCAGCGACATGGCGGTCAGGGTGATCGCTACGCCGGGCCAAAAAGCCACCCACCAGGCCGTGCCGAGATAACTCTGCCCCTGAGCAACCATCGCGCCCCAGGTAAACTGAGGCGCCTGGATGCCGAGACCGAGAAAGCTGAGGCTTGATTCAGCCAGCATCACAAACGCGATTTCAAGTGTAGCGATGGTAACGAGTGTGGGCATGACAGCCGGGCGTATATGTCTCCACACCAGACGCCAGGTCGATGCACCCATGATGTCCGCAGCGGTGACAAAGGTGCGCTCGCGAACTTCCAGAACCTCGGCGCGCGCCGTGCGCAGATAGATCGGTACACGGGTGATGGCCAGCACCAGAATGACATTGGCGATCCCGGGCGTCAGAACATAAAGAACGATAAGTGCCAGCAGCAGGGACGGGAAACTCATCAGGACATCGGCCACGCGCAGGATCACGTTTCCCAGCCAGTCATTGCGATACCCGGCCACGAAGCCCAGCGCCGTACCGACAATCATCGATAGGATGACCGCCGAGACAGCAAGGATGATCGTATTCTGCGCGCCGACGAACAATCGCAAGAGGATCGGACGTCCAAGAGCATCAGCGCCCAAAACAAAAGCCCAGCCGTGCGCGAACGACGGTGCGGCATTGCGCGTCAAAAGGTTAATCCTGTTCGATTGCTGGCCAAAAAGATATGGCCCGAGAAGAGCGGCCAAAACCACGATGATCAGGAACAAGACGGCAGCCACGGCGAACTTGTCACGCCATAGCAGATCCAAGGACTGACGAAGCGATGTTCGCTCGGTTTTCCGAACTGGGACAGTTGTCGATGTTACATTTTCCATGTCACTTGAACCTGATGCGTGGATTGAGAGCGACATAGGCGAAATCTATAAGCACGTTCATCAGGAAGATGGCGGCCGCGGTTATGATGACCCCGCACTGTATCACTGCGAAATCACGGTATTGAATCGAATCCATCATCAACTTGCCGATACCTGGGAAGCCGAAAATGACCTCGACGACAACGGCGCCGTTAATCATTCCAGACATCTGGTCGCCCGCAACGGTAATGACTGGCAGCATCGCGTTACGAAGAGCGTGCACGAAAATGATGCTCCTCGAGCGCACACCCTTCGAACGTGCGGTCTTAACATAAGCTGACGATAGCGCGTCGATCATGGAGCCACGAACGACCTGGGCGAGAAGCCCGCATGGTCGGGCAAACAGCACCATGATGGGCAGTATCCAATGTGCCAAGGTACCGGTGCCCGATGTTGGCACCCATTTCAGCCAGACCGCGAACACCAGGATACTGACGAGAGCCAACCAGAAGTTCGGCAGGCTGGCGCTCGACAACGATACGACGTTGACCAACCGGTCAAGGATGCCGTTAGGCGCACAGGCGGCCAGCGCACCCGCTACGATGGCGACAACGAGAGCCAGCGCCATGGCGCTAAACGCGAGAATAAGAGTGGTCGGGAAGGCGGTAAGCACAAGCTGAAGGGCCGGACGTTCCAGTCTCAAAGAATTGCCAAAATCCAGATGCAGAAGAGTGACGAGGAACCGCCAAAACTGGACGAGAACCGGCTGATCCAGACCGTTTACCTGGGAGAAAGCCGCGCGTAGTTCAGGCGTCGCATCGACAGGCAGGTAAAGCTCCGCTGGATTTCCCGTCAAACGAGCCAGGAAAAACACGAGGATGATCAGTCCGACCATAGAGATGGCGCTATAGACCATGCGGTTGACAATATATGTATTCAACGGTTCCTCCCGAAGCGGTTAACTAGAATTGTCGCCTTGGCTGGCCCCCACATAAGGCAACAACATCTTGTGTCGTGCGTTCCCCGGACTATTGCCGGGGAACGCTGTTGTTTCGCAATGCCGATCCTACAGCAATCCTGTCCTGAACTATTCGGCGGTTTTCTGCCGAAGAGCGGCACGCTCGGCCGGCGTCTCCCATTGCTGGGCATATTCGCTCTTTTCCCATTCCTCTAGGTTCATCAGGCCAATACCCATGCCGAACCCCGGCTCGCTCGTGTAAGTATTGACCATGAAAGCCAGCCATTTTCCATCGGGACTGACATTCGAGTTGCTTGCCCGCCAGGGTTCCCGATCAAACATGCGCGTCATGCGCACGCGACGCCCCGAACCATCCAGCTTCAACTTCCACAAATCGATGGGAGGAAACTGATCGACAAAGTCGCATGAAGACTCAAGACAAATGTGCTCGCCATCGGGAAAAATTCCCTCGCACTCATTGTGTGTCAATGGTTCGTCAATATAGGTGCGCACGTCGAGGGTTCGCAAATCAATGCCGCGCGTTACGGTCTTCCATTCAGTACTGCGGTCGCGCGGACCGATATAATCCGCCATGATGACCTCGGTATCATCGTGCCGGAAATCCTGTGGCTCCGGCCGTCGATACGGGCCGCTGCGGTAGATCGGCCGGATGGTGCCGATCCTGGCTCCTTCGGGACCGTAATCGATATTGGTCACATAGCATTCGTAATGATCCGGCGAGCCGATGCTTGGATCATGGCCGCCATGGCGCGAATAAGTAATGCGATTGGTGATGGCAGATACGCCAATACCTTCGAAAATCGTCATGCCCAGTGGCCTTGGCGGCGTCTTTGCATCCTTGTCCATGATCCACAATTCGGACTCTTGATATCGGCTTGTGAAATGGTGTTTGAATTCCTTGGGACCGATCAGGAGATAGTCGCCATTGGGCAGAAACAGCACGCGCAGGAACGAGTGATAGTCCCCATTAT
The DNA here is from genome assembly GCF_014192095.1 of Phyllobacterium trifolii. GTDB lineage: Bacteria > Pseudomonadota > Alphaproteobacteria > Rhizobiales > Rhizobiaceae > Phyllobacterium > Phyllobacterium trifolii. The sequence continues at coordinate 39,996 of NZ_JACHXN010000033.1, read as the reverse complement.
CCTTAGTCAAGTTCCTGATCTGCCGCGTTTCAAGATCGATTTCGTGAACGTCGCCGTAAGCCTTCTCCACGAAAGCCAGTCTTTTGCCGTCAGGCGACCAATAGGGGCGAGCGCCATAGTCGCAGACCTTTTGATGGAAAGGCGGCGGGTTGTCCAATACATGAGGACCAGTAAAGGGTTTGTTGTCCCACTTGTAGATCGGCATGCGAAATCCTTTCGAATTGTGGTTCGCTGATGAAGGGCAGAGCCCTTTCCGCGGCAAGGAAAGCCGAGCCTTCCCTGCCGGTTCTTGTGATTATTTGAACGTGACGTCGGCCAGTTCGAGCTTACCCTGGGTGGTGAAGTCCGGGGCGTAACTGACGCGGGGACCGACGCGGATGAAGCTTTCAAGATGGAAAAGCATCACGTCCGGAATAATGTCCTGCTGGATTTTTAGATTGGCCTCCTGGAAAGCCTTGCGACGCTCGTCCCCTGTGGACGTGCTGCCTTTTTCCAACAACTTGTCGAGGGCAGGATCCGCGATGTTCGATAGATCTCCGGACGAATGGTAGTAGACCATCATCGTATAGAACGCATCCCCGGCAGCATTGTCGTGGGTTTCGAAGACCATCGTCGGCGTCGGGCGATTTGTTGGAAACGGCTTGTGCCGCGTCGCCGACAGTTGGATCTTGTCGACCATCTCAAGCTTTACGTTGAGGCCGATCTGTTGCCAGCTCTGAATCAGGGTTTCGAACAGTTCATTCGAGTTCGCCAACATAAAATCGCTTCCGTACATGACGATCGGCTTGTCGACGGGGACGCCGGCGGCACGGGCTTCTTCAACAAGCCTTGTCGCCTCTTCGGCATCATAGGGCCAGACCTTGAGATCAGGATTATAGCCGTTGATATTGGACATCATATACTGACTGGCTGGCAGGACGCCCTTGCTGAGGATCGTCCCAACGAATGATCCGCGGTCGATTGCAAGGTTAAGTGCCTTGCGAACACGCACATCGTTCAGGGGTGCCTGGTCCATGAAGATGCGGACGCGACTGGTGTCTGCATTCAGATAGCCGAAATCAGTGTCCGGATTGACTGCGTCCTGCGGTGCTATCTGCATCGCGATATCAGCTTCTCCGACAGCCACCATTGAGGCGCGCAGCGCCGGCTCCGAGCGCCACACATAGGTCGCCTGTTGGATTTGAGGCTTCTTGCCCCAGTAACCGTCGAACTGCTTGAGCACCAGGCTCTGCGTCGGATTCCAGCTTGTGAGGACGTAGGGGCCCGTTCCAACCGGATGTTTCGAGGCTTCAGTTGTCGGGGTGTTTGGCGATGTTATGCCTATCTGCGAAAGCGTTAGCGGCATGAGGGGCATGGGTTGTTTCGAAATTATGTCGAGCGTTAAGTCGTCGACAGGCTTCACTTCGAGCGTTTGCCCCGCGAAAAGGCGGTCCTTGTCGCGGCACAGAAGCGCCGGGGCGAACAACCGGTCTATCGCTGCCTTGACCCCTGCAGAATTGAAGGAGGCGCCATCCTGGAATTTCACGTTTTTGCGCAGGTTGATGCGCCAGGTGAGCGGATCGATTTGTTTCCAGCTCTCCGCCAGAAGCGGTTGTGGCGTGCTGTCCTTCGGATCGAGCTTGATCAGCGACTCCACCACATTCTGGCGCAATACCAGACCGATATAGCCGGTCGACATCATGTGGCATGGCTCGACCACATCGACGGCAGATGGCATGACTATGGTAATGTCCTTCGACTTATCCTGTGCCTGGGCCGCACTGGCGACGGCCAGCAAGGCCATACCGGCTAAAATTGCTTTTAATTTGGGCATGTATTCCTCCCTTGAGTTTCTGTTTGATGTTTAACCCGACGCCTCATCCTCCGGCGGGTCCGGCACCTCTTTGGTATTTCAATCAGGCTGGTTGGATCAGAGCGAGCTCACCATGTGATCTGCCTTGGCGAGCCATTCCGGGTTGATCTCCACTCCCCAACCGGGGCCCTCGGGGATATCGACACGACCATCGACAACCTTGAAGGGATCTCCGACAAAAAGCCCCTCCAGCCAAGGTGCTTCTTCGATACTCAATTCCATATACGGTCCGGCATTCGGGAGTGCGCCCTGCAGATGAAGCGTGAACACCGTGACCATCGTCCGATTGGCTGCGTGCGGAGTGCAGGGCAACCCAGCCGTCTCGGCTATACTGGCGGCGGCACGAGCACGGCTTATCCCGCCGATGTAGCAGACATCTGGCTGCATGATATCCACCGCTCGCAGACGAGCCATTCGTCTAAATTGTGCAAGGTCGCATTCCTGCTCGCCTCCCGATACTGGGACCGAGAGCGCGGCAGCGACCTCCGCGGTCCATTCAAGCTCTTGGTAGGGACAGGGTTCTTCAAAATGGCCAACATTGTATTGCTCAAGCATTCGGCCGACTTCGATCGCACGCTTGGGCGTATAGCCGCTATTGGCGTCGACAAGCAGCAGGGTCTTGTCGCCGATAGCTTTACGCACGGTCGGAACAATGGCTTCGGTGCGTCCCGGCCAGCGATCGATATCATTGCCGAAATTGTTAGCGATGCGGATCTTGAACGCCGAAAAACCATTTTCCTGCTGCAGGCGAACGAGTCGCCCGGCCTCGGCCTCTGGCCGAATGTCCCTCTGCATGCTCGAACCGTAGACTGTCAGGCGCTTCTTGGTACCCCCGAGCATCGCGCAAACACTTTTTCCCTGCTGTTTGGCCAACAAATCCCAAAGCGCCGTGTCGACGCCGCCAGCCGCACGACAAACGTAGGATCCAGGAAACTTGTGCTGCCCAACAATGCAACGATCAACCAAGGTATCGATATCTGCGGGATCGGAGCCAAGGAAGTATGGTGCAACCTGGCGATGCACGACCATTGCGGTAATATCCGCATTGTAGGGCGCTACTTGCCCATACCCGACCGAACCATCGTCGGCGGTGACACGAACGACACTTATGTGTGTCGTAGAAAAAGTTTCCACACTTACAATTTTCATCAGTTTCTCCCAGACAGTTTTGTACGAGGAAGCTTTTTGTTTGACAATGCGAGGAATATTCCAATCATTCCATACAAATAGTAAGGAATAGAGCAGCCATGGATAAACTGAAGGAGATCGAGACCTTTGTGGAAGTCGCAAGGAATGGTAGCTTTGCCAGTGCCGCGGCCGGGCAGAATGTGACTCCGGTTATGATCGGGCGCCGGATCAATCATCTGGAGAAACGACTGGGCGGCAAATTATTTCAGCGCAGCACCCGCAAGCTGACATTGACCGACGAAGGAAAGATGTTTTTCGAGCTTTGTCACGGCTTATTGGGTCGGCTTGACGCAGCGGAGAGGCTGGTGACAGATGCCCGCCACCGGGCTACCGGGCACCTTATCGTGTCCTGTCCGGCCAGTTTCGGCCGAAATCATATCGCACCGCATCTTGATGAATTCTTGGCTGCCAATCCCGACGTTAGGATATCCCTGAATCTCAGTGATCACGTAGTCGATCTTGTGCGGGAGGGATATGATCTGGGCATACGCATTGGTGCGACGCACGAGCCCAATCTCACTGCGATCAGACTTGCGCCCGATCAGGCCGTAGTTTGTGGCACTTCCGCTTATTTTGAAGAGCACGGCATTCCGCACACACCCGAAGAGCTCGCACAGCACAATTGCCTGACTTTCAATCAATATGGCGGACAGCAGCATGGCTGGTACTTCAAGCGCAATCAACAGCCATTTCCCATCAAGGTCACAGGCAATCTGGCGAGTAATGACGGAGCCCTTCTGCGGCAATGGGCGATAGAGGGGCTTGGCCTCGCATGGTGCTCGAAGTGGGAGGTCGCAGCCCAGATCAAATCAGGCGAATTAACAACGGTGCTGGATGACTATGTTTTTGCCGACCGCGCAATTTCGGCGGTCCATCCACGCCAGAAGAACCTCCCGGCGAAGACCTCACTCTTCATCGAATGGTTGAAATCGATCTACTCCAGCCCGGACTATTGGGAGCCTTCGACATGAGTAGGTTCAGGGAGATGCAGGCCTTTGTCGATGCTGCCGAGAAGGGCAGCCTTACGAGCGCTGCCGTGGAGCAGAGAATCACGCCGAGCATGCTAGGAAGGCGGATAAGCGATCTAGAAAGACGGTTGGGGGTCAAACTTCTGCATCGGACTACCCGTCATATGTCCATGACTGAACAGGGAACGCTTTTTCTTAAGCACTGCCGCGAACTGCTAACCGAACTGGAGGCACATGAGGCGGCCGTATTCCCGGAGTCGTCCCACGCAACCGGGCAGCTCAGCGTTATTGCGCCGGCTTATGTCGGCCGCCATCATGTTGCCGCCCACGTCAGAAAATTCATAAGCGAGAATCCGCAAGTCCAGGTGTCATTCAATCTGAGCAACAGCTATGTCGATCCAGTGCACGAAGGGTATGATCTATGCATCCGTATAGGCAACGTCATTGATCCGGACTTCGTTGCAACGAAACTGGCGACGAACCGCCGTGTGGTCTGTGCCACGCCAAGCTATTTTCAAGAATATGGTGCCCCACAGACCCTGCAGGATCTGGCCGCGCATAACTGTCTGGCGGTAAATCGCATCGGCGGTGAGCATCGCGATTGGCTTTTCCAGGAGGATGGCAAACCAGTAGCGGTGAAAGTGAGCGGCAATTTCGATTGCAATGATGGCGAGGTGCTGGCGCGCTGGGTTTGCAACGGGCTCTGTCTCGCCTGGCGCTCCACTTGGGAGGTCAGCGCGCAGCTCGATTCAGGCGAACTGGTTACCGCACTCGACCAATATGCCTTGCCGAGCTTCGATATCATGGCAATCTATCCGCGCCACAAACCTCTTACCGCAAAGGTGAAACTCTTCATCGACACCTTGAAGGCAGCATATGCCCAGCCCGGCTATTGGACGTAACCTCGGCACGCTGGCTCGTTCGATCAGTAGGCGAGCTCCCGGTCAACGAGATTGATCAACGCTTCGCCGTTCTGGTAACGCTCGAGGTTGGCAACAAAATAATCGAAACCACGTTCCGGTGTGGCTTTTGACGTCGCGCCGTTGTGCGGTGTGACGATCGTGTTTGGCGCGGTCCAGAACGGACTGGTGGCGGGTAGCGGTTCCTCCGAATGAGCATCCAGACCCGCACCAGCGATCCAGCCCTCATTGAGGGCGCGCAGAAGGGAGACATCGTCAGCAATGCCGCCGCGTGAAAAGCAGATGTAAAAAGCTGACTTCTTCATCGCGCGAAACTCGCGTTCACCCAACATGCCTGTCGTTTCCGCCGTTTTCGGGGCTGTAACGACGACGAAATCGCTCTCCGCCATGAAGTCTTTGATTTCAGCGATGTTGTAGAATCTGTCGAAGTTTGGTGCGGGTCGATCATGACGGCGGAGTCCAATCACGTTCATGTGGAATGCTTTCGCCTTCAGGGCGAGATCCTGACCGGAAAACCCTGCCCCGATGATGCCGCAGGTCAGACCGTTGAGTTCTCCATGAACGAAATGATCCCAGCGGTGATCATCCTGCGCCTTCAACCAGCGTAGTGCGTTTCTGTTGAGCATCAGCATGAGCATGATGGCATGTTCGGCGAGCGGTACGGCTCCATTGCCTTTGCTGCACGTCAGCACGACATCGCTTGCAACGAATTCGGGATAGAGCTGGCGATCGGGGCCAGCCATCCAACTGTGCAGCCATTTCAGCCGGGAAGCTTTGGCCAGCGCAGGGGGTGAAACGAACCCGGCGACGACATCGACATCGCCGATCATCGCCTCAACCTCGCCCTCCACCGTGCAGTAGACGACATGGGCATTGGGAGCCTTGCTGAGAAGTTGGGCGCGGCGGGTTTCGTTGACATTTCGTTGAACTAGAATTTTCATGGTACCTACCGTTAGTTTGTGGACTAAAGTCGCGATCGCTGCGGATTTGATTTTCCATTTTCAAATGCACTTTTTTGGTCACCCAATGGGAATTTTCGGGGGGCATGACGGGGTCCAAACCAACCAACATTTGCGGCCCATGAACACTTTTCTGCTGAACTGCCCGAGATTTCGCCTCAAGTATTTGTGTTACTTGCCAGGCAAAGCACAACAGTTCATTTAAAATTTTTGTAGTGAGGAGATATCCGATGTCCATATCGATAGGATACTGAAAGATATCGGCTCCCCTTTCGGCGGCTTTGCCGACGGCATTGCCGTGGACAACGGTTATGTCGGTCTCCCCAACACTCCAGGCGTCGGATTCGAAATGAAATCAAAGCTTCATCGATTGATGCGCGAAGTAGCTTAGGAACGTCCCTCGAAGCAACCAGTGTTCGTTTCTCGCACTTTGTTAATCAACAACGAGCAATTCGCTAAACCGCCTCGCACCGCAGCGTATGATCACCGATAGGCTCGACTCCTACGAAGCGGCCAAGCGCCAGATCATGCCCAAGCATCGGTTTGGTTCCAATCCACATTCGCCTGCCCAGACTGTTTCGGAGCCTTCGGCACGTCCCGGTATGAGCGGCGTCTAGGATTGTCGATTAGACGTTTGAAGAATGAATGGCATCGACGACTGCATCCGTCACCTCCTGCGTCGTCGCCGTTCCGCCAACATCGGGAGTAAGGATTCCAGCCCCCGTGACACGCTCGACGGCGCGCATAAGTCGAGCGGACGCCTCCGGCTCGCCAAGATGGTCAAGCATTTGGGCCGCTGTCCAGAAAGTGGCCACAGGGTTGGCAATGCCCTTTCCCGTAATATCGAAGGCAGAGCCGTGAATCGGTTCGAACATCGACGGAAAGCGGCGTTCAGGATCGATGTTGGCCGTGGGTGCAACACCGAGGCTTCCGGCCAATGCGCCTGCGAGGTCCGACAGGATGTCGGCATGCAGGTTCGTAGCAACAATGGTGTCCAGGCTTTTCGGGTTGAGCGTCATGCGGACCGTCATGGCATCGACCAGCATCTTGTCCCATGTGACGTCGGGGAATTCTGCCGCCACTTCCGCGGCAATTTCATCCCACATGACCATGCCATGGCGCTGGGCGTTCGACTTGGTGACGACGGTCAGAAATTTGCGCGGTCGCGACTGCGCCAGTTTGAAGGCATAGCGCATGATGCGGGTAACGCCGACGCGGGTGAAGATCGAGACTTCGGTCCCCACCTCTTCCGGCAGTCCCTTGTGTGCACGCCCGCCATGGCCCGAATATTCGCCCTCCGAATTCTCACGCACGATAACCCAATCGAGATCCCCGGGGCCGCAATTGCGCAGCGGCGGTGTGATACCCGGCAAAATCTTGGTCGGGCGGACATTGGCATACTGGTCGAAGCCTTGGCAAATCGGCAGACGCAGACCCCAGAGCGTAATGTGGTCCGGCACATCCGGCGCGCCGACAGCGCCGAAATAGATCGCATCAAATTTCTTGAGCTGCTGCAGCCCGTCCGTCGGCATCATAACGCCGTTCTTCTTGTAATAGTCCGAACCCCAATCAAAATTCTCGACATTGAACTTGATATCACCGAGGCGCTTTTCGAGGCTTGCCAGCACCGTAGTCCCAGCTGCGATCACTTCCGGGCCGATCCCGTCGGCCGGGATCGTGGCGATTGCGTATTCGCGCATTTACATGTTCTCCGTTGTGGGGTTGTTCAATGTTCGTTGATTGGATTGGCGGCAATGGATTTGTTGCTTGACCGTGCGAGGAGCAACGTTACCACTGCCGAGAGGACCAAGAGACCTGCCACGAAGTACAGGCCTCCCTCGAAGCTGCCAGTCAAATCCTTGATCCAGCCGATAATTGAGGGTCCAACGAAGCCTCCAAGGTTTCCGATCGAATTAATGGTTGCGATGCCGGCGGCTGCTGCGGGTCCCGACAGGAAGATGGTAGGCATGCTCCACAATGGCGGCTTTGACGAGCTGATGCCAATGTTGACGAGTGTAAGGGCGATAAGAACAGCAATAACTGTTGTCGCTGCGCTTGCAAATGCAAGTCCGGCAGCTGCGAGCAAGCAGGCACCTACCACATGCCAGGTACGTTCTCCGGTCCTATCAGAATGTCGAGCCCACAGAACCATCGCCACGACTGCGAAGATCGCAGGGATTGCATTGAGGAAGCCAACCTGTAGCGACGAGAGCCCGAACTCCTTGATGATTTGCGGTGCCCAGATGCCGAGAGTATACAGGCCAGCCGAGGTGCCGAAATAAACCAACGACAATGCAAGCACCCGAGGGTCAGCGAGTCCGCGCCAGATGCTGTGACCGGCAGTAAGTCCCTTTGCTGCCCGCTCGGAGTTCATTGTGTTCACCAACCATTGGCGCTCGTTGTCGTCCAGCCATTTGGCTTTTTCCGGCCGATCGGTCAGGTAGAACAAAGTGACAACGCCGAGGACAAGCGCGGGAACCGCTTCCAACAGGAACATCCACTGCCATCCGGCAAGACCAAGAAGACCATGCATCTCGAGTAATGCACCGGAGATGGGCGAACCCAACGCTGTGGAAAGCGGTGCGGCGGCCATGAACAATGCCGTGACAGCGGCGCGGCGACGGCCCGGAAACCAGAAGCTTAAGTACAGGATGATGCCGGGGAAAAAGCCTGCTTCGGCTACGCCCAGCAGAAACCGCAAGGTATAGAAACTCGTCGTGCCCTGTACGAAGGCCATGCAACCGGACACGACACCCCAGGTAATCATGACGCGGGCGATCCAAATTCGTGCACCCACTTTGTTGAGAATCAGGTTGGAGGGCACTTCAAACAAAAAATAGCCAAGAAAGAATATGCCGGCTCCAAATCCGAACACCGTCGGCGAAAAACCGAGATCCTGGTTCATCGTCAGTGCGGCGAAACCGAGGTTCACGCGATCGACGAACGCAATGAAATACAGAATCATGATGAACGGAACAATCCGCAGCGAGATTTTGCGCATGACGCGCTTTTCAAGGTCAATTGCCATGATGGGCTCCTCCCTGACATGAATGAAAAGAGCGCACCTCCTGCGCTTACCAAGCACCGTACAAGGTCGACGGCACAAGTCTCAATGGCGCTGGAATTATATAAAAACATGATATAATTGGTGGGTTGTGGAGGACAAGCACACTTGGAATTGCATCAACTTCGTTGTTTTGTCGCGGTGGCAGAGGAACTCCACTTCGGCCGCGCAGCCCAAAAACTGAATATGCTTCCCGCCTCGCTCGGTCGCCATATCCGACTTTTGGAAGACGGGTTGGGTACACGACTTATGGTCCGCACCACGCGCAATGTCGCCATGACTGATGACGGACTCATTTTGCTTGATGAGGCTAAACAGATACTTGAGCATGTCGACGCAGTGATAAATCGTTTCAACTCAAAGCGACGGGACCAAAACTTAACCTTGCGGGTGGGAGCGATCGATAGCGCCGCAGCGGGGCTGTTGCCGCTTCTGCTGCATGATTTTCGGAAGGACAACCCCGATGTCGAAGTTCAATTGCTTGAGGACAAGTCCCTTCGGCTTGTTCCCAAACTTCTGTCGGGCCGCATAGATCTCGCATTTATAAGACATGCCGAACGGCCCGATCGAAAACTGAACACCATGTTCCTGTTTCACGAAACCGCTGTGGTTGCGATGTCGACCAATCATCCTCTTGCGGACAATGAGGATGTTTCAATCGACGATCTCGCCGGGGAACCCCTGATCGTTCCAGAGCGCCGCTCGAGACCGCACAGTCACGATTTGACGATCAAATTGTTCACTGAAGCCGGACTGCAGGCCCGTATTGTCCAGCTTGCCGGTGAAAAGCAAACCATCGTGAATCTCGTCGCGGCGGAAATCGGATTGGCAATAGTTCCACGTTGGACATCACGCTTGGCTGTAACCGGGGTGCGCTATATTCCCCTCAGGGTTTCGAACGAACAGGTCATGAATAAGCTTCCCCTCTCCGTTGCCTGGGTGAAGGGTGTGCGAGATCCAGTCCGCGACGCAATGATTGCAATTTTGCAAAGACACCTCAAACGATATGCCGACCACGCGTGAAGGGGGATTACCGATATTTTCTGTCCAATCCTCAATAAAGAGGGCAATGCGGTCGCTTGCCATCACCCACGTTGACCGCGTGCACGAAGAACTCGATAAGGCAAAAATGTTTGAAGCCGTTAGACGTGTTTGCGAGCGCATCGAAAACAAATTGTGACGTAACGGCCAAGAATAATCAAATTCGGATGAGCGCAAAGTTCGCTTAGGCGATCGCCTTGTCCTAAACGTCCCGAGGAAAACATGCCGCTCAAACGAACTGAAGTCTATGAACTGTCAAACTTTCTGGCAATTGTTCAATTTCGCAGTTTCCGTAAAGCCGCCGATCATCTGGACGTAACGGCCTCCGCCCTTAGTCATAGCATGAGGGCGCTTGAAACGAGGCTTGGCGTTCGCCTTCTCAACCGGACGAGCCGCAGCGTTGCGCCGACGGCCGCCGGCAAGGCGCTGGCGGAGAAGATCTCCGCGGGCCTTGATCTCATTAATACGGGGCTGGAGGAGTTGCACGGGCATCATCAGGGCGCTGCGGGCAGCATTCGCATCAATGTCTTGAAAGATGCCGCTAGTCTGCTGCTGACGCCCGCCCTGCCTGTTTTTTCGCAACGGTTTCCCAATATCGAACTGGAAATTGCTGTTGATGATTACTTCGTGGATGTGACCGCAGAAGGCTTCGACGCCGGACTAAGGTACGGGGGGACGATCCCTGAAGACATGATCGCCGTTCCTTTGACCGCTCCGCTCAAATGGGTGACCGTGGGGGCTCCTGATTATCTTGATCGCCATGGGCGGCCTGAGGTGCCGGAAGACCTGAACTCGCACCAATGCATCCGACTTCGCACTGGAAGGGGCCAGATCTACAAGTGGGAATTCGAACGTGGTGAGGACCGGCGCGAAATTGACGTTCCAGGTGCCTTGATCTCTGGCGAGTCTGACCTTGCGATCAGTGCCGCGATAGGTGGTGCTGGTCTCGCCTATTGTCTGGAAAAGCTTGCCCGCCCGCACCTGATGGCCGGTCGGTTGGAGATTGTTCTCCCCGAGTGGGCTTCCTTCGGACCGCCGTTTTCGATGTATTATTCAAGCAGGCGCCAACTCCCCTTTGGCGTCGGAGCCCTCATCCAGGTGATACGCGAGTTGGAGCCTCTGAGATGACTAACAACGGTGTTCGCATAACGCCAACAATGAATTTCACTCACTGATACATTGACCATCCGCCTATTGTTTCATCGATCAAACGCACGTACCGATAGCCGCAGTGATGTGCCGATGTCCTTGGCGGTCGCGGCAAGTTGGAACTGAGGCAACAAATGTACATGGCGGATACGAAGAGATATGAGTCAATCGAATACCGCCGTTGCGGCCGATCCGGATTAAAGCTGCCGCCAATATCGCTCGGTCTTTGGCAGAATTTCGGTGGCGCAGATGTCTTCGAAACGGGGCGCTCCGTCATTCGACGCGCCTTTGACAGGGGTGTTACCCACTTTGATCTCGCCAACAATTACGGGCCGCCTTATGGCTCTGCGGAGGAGAATTTCGGGCTTATCTTGGACAAGGACTTTTCGAAGCATCGCGACGAAATCATCATTTCGTCCAAGGCGGGTTGGGATATGTGGCCCGGTCCCTACGGCCTCGGAGGGTCACGCAAGCACATTCTGGCATCTCTGGATCAGAGCCTGATCCGAATGGGCCTGGACTACGTTGATATTTTTTACTCCCACCGCCCAACACCTGACGTTTCGCTGGAAGAAACGATGGGTGCGCTCGTGCAAATGGTGCGCCAGGGCAAGGCGCTCTATGTCGGTATATCTTCCTACGGCCCCGAACGGACGCGAGAGGCCGAACGCATCCTTCGGGCCGAGGGCATTCCACTTTTGATCCATCAGCCGTCTTATTCGATGCTGAACCGCTGGATTGAGGAAGGCCTGCTCGATACCCTGGAAGAGCTGGGTGCTGGCTGTATTGCCTTCTCGCCGCTGGCACAGGGACTGCTGACCTCGAAATACCTGAACGGTGTGCCAGCAGATGCGCGCGCGGCACGGGGCCAATCGTTCAACAAGAAACTGCTTAGCGAGGAAAACCTGACGCGCGTGCGGATGCTCAATGCGATAGCGCAGGAACGGGGCCAAACACTTGCTCAGATGGCAATCGCTTGGGCCCTGCGCGACGCGCGCGTCACGTCAGCTTTAGTTGGAGCGCGCAATGTCGCTCAACTCGATGATTCCCTCGACGCCTTGAATAACCTCGCCTTCAGCCCGGACGAACTACGCAAGATTGATGACGAGGCAACCGAAGGCGGGGTTGACCTCTGGCGCGCGCAGTCGAGCGAAACCTGAGGCACACCGAGATGCGACGTCCCGGGATCGAGTGTAACTCGATTGGACGGCGGGCACCCCACGCGGCTGTACCGGACGGTCGCGACGTCAGCACCATACCGACCACTTGATGCAGCCGGATTATAAGTGAATGGGCCGGACCGCAGAGCGCTCACCCACTCTGTTCTGGTCCGACGTGAAGCTCGTGGCTTTGGATAGCACGGCGAACAGGAGACAGCACATGACCGCAAATAGCTCTTCCGCAACAGCAACCACCCTCCCTACTCGACGCTTCGGTCATACCGACATGGAAATTACACGTGTTGGCTTCGGTGCCTGGGCAATAGGCGGTGCCGACTGGGCTGTTGGCTGGGGCTCGCAAGACGACAGTGATTCAATTGCTGCAATCCGGCATGCGGTCGATCGCGGCATCAACTGGATCGACACTGCAGCGATCTATGGGCTCGGCCATTCCGAAGAACTTGTCCGCAAAGCGCTTGCCGACATCCCCCTGGCAGCACGGCCTTATGTCTTCACAAAATGCGGGCTGGTCTGGAACGATAACGACCGTCAGGAACTGCCACGGCGGGTGGGCGCCTCCGCCAGTATTCGCAAGGAGGTCGAAAACTCGCTGAGGCGCCTCGGTGTTGAGCGCATAGACCTCTATCAGATGCATTGGCCGGCCGAAGACGGCACTCCTCTTGAAGTGTACTGGCAGACGCTGCTTGATCTGAAAAAAGAAGGAAAGATTCGCGCCGCAGGCCTTTCCAACCACAATGCCGCGCAGCTGGAAGCGGCGGCACGGCTCGGCCATGTCGACACCCTGCAACCGCCATTCTCTGCGATCCGCCGCGACATGGCAAAGGCTGAACTGCCCTGGTGCCATGGTCATGGAACCGGCATCATCGTCTACAGCCCCATGCAGGCAGGCCTTCTCACAGGCCGCTTTTCCGTCGAACGGGTCAAGGCTCTGCCAAAGGATGATTGGCGCTCGCGCAATGCTGAGTTCACCGGAGAGAAATTCGAGCGCAATGTGAAGCTTGCCGATGCCTTCAAGCCGATCGCAGAGCGTCATCGCTCAACGGTGCCGACCGTCGCGGTAGCGTGGACGCTGGCTTGGTCCGGCGTCACCGGCGCCATTGTCGGCGCGCGCAGTCCGGCACAGGTCGATGGCTGGATCGACGCTTCAACTCTTGAGTTGACGCACGCTGACATGGCTGAGATCGCCGCGGTCATCAACTCGACGGGCGCCGGCAGCGGCCCTCTTGCCCCAAGCGTTTGAGAAAGGGTTCGTCGCGTGGATCATTTAGTCCAAACTACACGGCTTCTCGGTCTCTCCGGAAGCTTGCGCAATGGATCATATTCGCTGGCCGTTCTCAATGCCCTGCAAAAACGCTTGCAAACAAGCGTGTCAATGGAGATTTGCAACCTGAATATGCCCCTTTACAACGAGGATCACGATGGACTGGCTGCACCGGAGCAAGTGACGGCATTTCGACGATCCATCATCGAAAGCGACGGGATCGTCATCGTGATGCCCGAATACAATCACGGAATTCCAGGCGTCCTCAAGAATGCGCTTGACTGGGCCTCGAGGCCGTTCGGAAAATCTTCGCTGACCGGCAAGCCGGTACTCGCCATATCAATTTCGCCGGCATTTACTGGTGGCGTGCGTGCACAAGCCCAGCTGAACGAGACCTTGCTGGCCATACAGGCGGTTCCAGTCCCGGCGCCGCAGGTTGTTATCGGCAGTATAGCCAGCAAGATTGAAGATGGATTGTTCGTGGACGAGCCGAGCGCGAACTTCGCCCTCGGCGCCATTGACCGGTTGCTCGACCGGTGCCGCGTGATGCCCACTGCGTATGTCTGAAACACCCCCAAGGGCGCGTAGCTTTGTTGAACAATGATTGGATATCCCGATGCTAGATGAAGGTGGCGTGCCACGTTTCTCCCCTACGCGACTTTGGCTCCTTCGAGTTCTAGGCGTAATATTTTTCGTCATTGGTGCCATTCTGGCGGCGGGAGGCATCAAGCTCGCCCTGCTCGGCGGCAGTTTATACTACGCGACAATTGGCGTTCTTTTGATCGTCTCCGGCGTGTTGACCATCATGGGTCGGCTCCTCGGGCTTCATCTTTATAGTTTCGCCTTCCTCGGGACACTCATCTGGTCCCTGTTCGAGGCGGGTCTCGATGGCTGGGCCCTGGTTCCCCGTCTTGTCGGACCCTTCATTCTGCTCGTTTTGGCAATATTGGTCATGCCGACACGTCTGCCCAACGGCAAGCGTGCAGGCCGGGGATACACAGCCGGTCTGGCACTATTTTCCGCGGTCGGCCTCGTCGTCGCGGTTCCACTCGCGAATACATCGGTCGCTCCCTTGCCGCTGCCCGTCGCTCAGGCTGGCAGCACCTACTTCGACGATGCGATCCTGCCAGCGGCTGCAGATTGGCCGACATATGGCGGCGGACACGGAGCTCAACGATATTCGGACCTTTCGCAGATCACGCCGGAGAATGTTGGTCAGCTCAAGCAGGCCTGGGTGTTCCGCACCGGCGACATTCCAAAGAATTTCGGCGTTGAACTGACGCCGCTCAAAATCGGTGACACGCTTTACGGCTGCACCTCGCGCCACAAGCTTTTCGCGCTGGATGCAGCGACAGGAAAGCAGAAATGGATGTTCGATCCCAAGACCCCGGCGGACTTTGCGCCGCCTAACTCGGCCTGCCGAGGCGTTGCCTACTACAAGCAACCGAATGCTCGGCCTGGTGCAGAATGCGCCCAGCGCATTATCGCCGGCACGCTCGATGCCAAGCTGATTGCGGTTGACGCCGCCACCGGTCAATCCTGCAAGAGCTTTGGTACAAACGGCCATGCCGACCTTAATGAGAGACTGGGTGAGGTCGTTCCAGGCATGGTCTCAGTAACATCGGCCCCGACCATCGTTCGTGGCATCGTCGTCACCAGCCAGCAGGTGATGGACGGCCAGCGTCGTTGGGCGCCCTCAGGTGTCATTCGTGGATATGATGCGGTGACAGGCCAGCTCAGCTTTGCCTGGGACATGGAGCAGCCTGAGATTACCAAGCTCCCTCTTGAGGGGAAAACCTACACGCCGGGTACGCCGAATATGTGGTCGACCGCCGTGGCCGACGAAAGCCTCGGCCTGATCTATCTGCCGATGGCCAATCCTGCAGGTGACTATTATAGCTCGACCCGTCGGCCGGAAGAACGTAAATACGGCTCCTCCGTGACCGCGCTCGATGTTCAAACAGGCAAGCCACGCTGGGTCCATCAATTCGTCAAGAACGACGTCTGGGATTACGATACGCCTTCCCAGCCAAGTCTCGTGGATTTCCCGACACCGGAAGGCAATGTGCCGGCTCTGGTGCAGACGACCAAAATGGGCGACATCTTCATTCTCGACAGGCGCACCGGTGACCTCCTTAGCAAAACGGCAGAAGTTAAAGTGCCTCAGGGCGGCGTCGAGCCGGGCGAGCGGTCTCCGATCCAGACGCGTTCGCTTTATAACACGACGCAGCAGCCCGACATCTCGGAAAGCCAAATGTGGGGCATCTCGCCAATCGACCAGATGCTGTGCCGCATCCAGTTTCGATCGGCGCACTACGAAGGCATCTTCACGCCTCCGAGCGTGGATAAGCCCTGGATCGAGTTTCCCGGAAATAATGGCGGTTCTGATTGGGGCAGTCTTTCGGTTGATGTCCGACGCGGCGTGATCGTCGTCAACTACAATGCGTTTCCAAGCTATTCGACGCTGGTGCCCCGCGAGATCGATGACAAGCTTGGTGTCTTCTACATGGGCGACCCGCGCTACAAGGGCCCCGGCCCCGGCAACAACCGTCCGCAGGCTGACCTGCCATATGGTATTTCGGCCAACCAGGGCTGGGTCATGCCAACAGGTGTGCTTTGCAAGCAGCCACCTTATGGCGGCATCCGGGCCATCGATTTGGCGACGGGAAAGACATTGTGGGATCATCCATTGGGGACAGCACAGCGTAATGGGCCGTGGGGCATCCCGTCAATGTTGCCTTTCCAGATTGGCGTGCCGAACAATGGCGGGCCGGTCACTACGGCCAGTGGTTTGATTTTTGTCGCGGCGACAACCGATGATTTTCTGCGCGCTATCGATCTGAAGACAGGCAAGACTGTTTGGCAAGTCGAGCTTCCAGCGGGTGGACAGGCAGCTCCCATGATCTACGAGGCCGAGGGCAAGCAGTATGTCGTGATCATGGCCGGTGGCCACCACAGCATGCTGACCCCCGCAGGCGACTACATGATCGCCTATGCCCTGCCCCAATGACTTCGGCCGGATAGATTGAAGCCGGCAGGTTCAACGTATCAAAAGGAAAGGAACAGACATGAAAGTTGGATTTATCGGATTAGGGCACATGGGCGCGGGCATGGCAGCCAACCTTTTGAGGGCCAATCACGATGTGGCGGTTTACAACCGGACGCGCGCAAAAGCTGATGCGCTCGTCGCGCTCGGAGCAACGACGGCGGCCAGCATAGCCGAAGTCGCCCGAGCTGACGTCGTCATATCCATGTTAGCAAATGACGCTTCCGTCGAAGCCGTTGTGGGCGGCGAACAGGGAGTCGTCTCAAACCTTGCACCAGGCGCAGTTCACATTTCCTCCAGCACAATCAGCGTTGCTTTGTCGGAGAAGCTGGCTGCTGCCCATCATGATGCGGGCCAGCTGTTTGTTGCAGCGCCGGTATTCGGGCGGCCGGACGTGGCGGCGGCGGGGAAACTCTTCATTATAGCTGCAGGGGCACCAGACTCGATCGCCATTGTGCAGCCGCTGTTCGACGCTATCGGCCAGAGGACATTCATCGTCTCCGAAACACCGAAAGTCGCCAATCTGGTGAAGCTCAGCGGCAATTTCCTGATCGCTTCGGTCATCGAATCACTTGGCGAGGCCATGGCACTCGTTAGCAAGGGAGGCGTCGACCGGCACCAATACCTCGATATCCTGACCTCGACGCTGTTTAACGCCCCCATCTACAAAACCTATGGCACCCTAATAGCGGATGGGAAGTTCGAGCCGGCTGGCTTCGCCGCCCCACTGGGACAAAAGGACATTCGGCTAACCCTTGCGGCGGCTGAGGATCTGCGCGTACCGCTGCCACTAGCGAGCCTCCTGCGCGACCGTTTTCTCACTCTGCTGGCCCATGGAGGCGACACGCTCGACTGGTCGGCGATCGGCCAGCTTGCGGCGATGGATGCCGGCGCGACGGAAGAATGGTACCGCTCAAAGGAACCCGCACCATCTCCCACGCATTAAGAACCAGCGCCGAAAAGCCAAGGCACTTTCCAACAGGATGGGAAGAACAGCGAGTACGGTGTGCACCGGCCCTCGGCGATACCCAATTCCCTTAATTCAGACGGAGCAGGATATGCCAAGTCATGATGAACTCGAAATTACCCGGCGGGACCTCCTGGTTGCTGCCGCCGCTTTAACCGCGACAGCAACAGCGCCGTCGGTAGGCAGTGCGCAAGCTGCTGTCGATCCCGCACAGTTCGTTGCCAGCAAGGTCTCGTTCACAGTCAACGGTCAAGTCCGCGAACTGACGCTCGACACGCGCACCACATTGCTCGACGCGTTGCGTGAACATCTGCATCTCACAGGAACGAAGAAAGGCTGTGATCACGGCCAATGCGGAGCCTGCACTGTCATGGTGGAGGGTCGCCGTATCAACTCGTGCCTGACACTCGCCTTGATGCATGAAGGCGATAGCATTACTACGATCGAGGGACTGGGTCAGCCGGACAACCTACACCCGATGCAGGCGGCCTTCGTCAAACATGACGGGTTTCAGTGTGGCTACTGTACGCCCGGGCAGATTTGTTCCGCAGTCGCGGTGCTTGATGAGATCAAGGCCGGTGTCCCAAGTCATGTGAGCCAGGACCTGATTGCCCATCCGCAAGCTACAAATGTGGAGCTGCGCGAGCGCATGAGCGGCAATATCTGCCGGTGCGGTGCTTACTCCAATATTGTCGATGCAATGACCGAAGTTGCGGGGAGGCAGATATGAAGTCCTTTACCTACGAACGCGCCAATTCCCCTACCGAAGCCGCTGCGGCGGCTGCCCGCATAAAGGGGGCGAAGTTCATCGCGGGCGGCACCAACCTCCTTGATCTAATGAAGCTGCAGATCGAAACGCCAATGCACCTGATCGATGTGAACAGTCTCGCCCTCGACAAGATCGAGGCGACGCCTGAAGGCGGATTGCGGATCGGTGCCCTGGTTCGTAACACCGATCTTGCTGCGGACGAACGTGTTCGCCGTGACTATGGCCTGCTGTCACGCGCACTTCTCGCCGGCGCTTCGGGGCAGTTACGCAATAAGGCGACAACCGCAGGAAATCTGCTCCAGCGTACTCGCTGTCCGTATTTCTACGACACTAACCAGCCGTGCAACAAACGTCAGCCTGGCAGCGGCTGTTCAGCCATTGGCGGGTTCAGCCGCCAGCATGCGGTGATCGGTAGTAGTGAGGCCTGCATCGCGACCCATCCAAGCGACATGGCGATCGCGATGCGGGCGCTCGATGCGCTAGTTGAGACGGTTCGTCCGGATGGTACGACGCGCAATATCCCGGTCGCGGAATTTCATTCTCTTCCGGGCGACACGCCGCACATTGAGACGACGCTGACGCCGGGCGAACTGATCACGGCTGTGACGCTGCCGAAGCCAATCGGCGGCAAGCATATCTATCGCAAAGTCCGCGACCGCGCGTCCTATGCCTTTGCACTTGTCTCCGTCGGCGCGATCGTGCAGCCGGATGGAACGGGCCGGGTGGCGGTCGGGGGCGTGGCGCACAAACCCTGGCGAAGTGAGGCCGCCGAATCCGATCTTCCAAAGGGCGCCAAGGCTGTCACCGAGCAATTGCTTGCCGGTGCTCGCCCAACGTCCGACAACGCATTCAAGGTGACGCTGGTCGAGCGGACCCTCGGCGCGGTACTGGACGAAGCAAGGAGCTAAGACGATGAAGTTCGAGACTCCCGCCACCACCAATCCGATCGACCAGCTCAAGGTGGTCGGAAAGCCGACCATGCGTATCGACGGCAGCCTCAAGACAACAGGCACGGCACCCTATGCCTATGAGCGCTACGATGTCGCTTCCAACCAGGCTTATGGCTATGTCGTTGGTGCGGCGATTGCCAAGGGAAGAATCAAATCCATCAACCTGGCGGCGGCCAAGGCGGCACCGGGCGTCCTTGCCATCGTCACGGCCGAAAACGCCGGAAAGCTCGGCAAGGGCAAATTCAACACGGCCAAGCTGCTGGGTGGTCCCGAGATCCAGCACTATCACCAAGCAGTCGCTGTCGTCGTCGCCGAGACCTTTGAACAGGCTCGCGACGCGGCGCAATTGGTCGAAATCGACTATGCACGTGAAAAGGGCTTCTTCGATCTTGCGGGCGCCAGGGAATTGGCAAAGAAGCCCGAAAAGGGCAAACCCGACAGCGCAGCCGGGGACTTTGCCAGTGGCTTCTCCTCGGCGCAGGTCAAGCTGGACGAGACCTACACCACTCCTGATCACGCTCACGCGATGATGGAGCCGCATGCGTCCATCGCAGTTTGGGATGGCGACAAACTCAATCTGTGGACCTCCAATCAAATGATCGACTGGGGTAAGGGTGACTTGGCACTGACACTCGGCATCGACAAGGAGAACGTGCGGCTGATATCGCCCTTCATCGGCGGCGGCTTCGGTGGCAAATTGTTTCTCCGGTCCGATGCACTGCTTGCTGCTCTCGGTGCCCGAGCGGCAAAAAGGCCAGTAAAAGTGTCCCTTCCCCGGCCCTTGATGTTCAACAATACGACGCATCGTCCGGCGACGATCCAGCGGATTCGCATCGGCGCCAACACAGATGGCAAGATCACAGCGATCGCGCACGAAAGCTGGTCCGGCGATTTGCCGGAAGGCGGGCCGGAGACGGCTGTCAATCAGACACGCCTGCTTTATTCCGGCGCGGACCGGATGACGGCGACGAGACTTGCGGTGCTGGACCTGCCCGAAGGCAACGCCATGCGGGCGCCTGGCGAGGCGCCCGGCACGATGGCACTGGAAATTGCAATGGATGAAATGGCCGAGAAGCTTGGCCTCGACCCGGTCGAGTTCCGGATCCGCAACGATACGCAGGTCGATCCAGAAAAGCCGGAACGTCCGTTTTCGCAGCGTCAACTGATCGAGTGTCTTCGCATTGGCGCAGATCGCTTTGGTTGGCGCATTCGAAATTCGCAGCCCGGTAAGACCCGCGATGGGCCCTGGCTCGTCGGGATGGGTGTGGCCGCCGCTTTCCGCGACAACCTCGTCATGAAGTCAGGTGCGCGTGTACGGCTCGACAACCGCGGCGTTGTGACGGTCGAAACCGACATGACCGATATCGGTACCGGGAGCTATACGATCATCGCCCAGACTGCCGCCGAGATGATGGGGCTGCCGCTGCACAAGGTGGAGGTGCGCCTTGGAGATTCCGCCTTTCCAGTTTCCGCCGGTTCCGGGGGGCAATGGGGCGCGAACAGCTCGACCGCTGGCGTCTATGCCGCATGTGTAAAGTTGCGTGAGGCGGTGACCCAGAAGCTGGGATTCAACTCGGCCGATGCGGTCTTCGAGGACGGAGAAGTCCGTTCAGGCAATCGCAGTGCGTCGCTCGCCGAAGCAGCAGGAGACGGCCTCGTTGCCGAAGACCTTATGGAGTATGGTGACCTTGACAAGAAATACCAGCAGTCGACCTTTGGCGCACATTTTGTGGAAGTCGGCGTTGATGCGTCAACAGCCGAGATTCGCGTGCGGCGCATGCTCGCGGTCTGTGCTGCAGGACGCATCCTCAATCCGCAGACGGCCCGAAGCCAGGTCATCGGCGCGATGACCATGGGCGTCGGCGCAGCTCTTATGGAGGAGCTCGCCGTTGACAAGCGCCTGGGTTTCTTCGTCAATCATGACCTTGCAGGGTACGAGGTGCCGGTCCATGCGGATATCCCGCACCAGGAGGTGGTTTTCCTCGACGAAACAGATCCTATTTCCTCGCCGATGAAGGCCAAGGGAGTTGGCGAACTCGGCATCTGCGGCGTCGGCGCGGCGGTTGCGAATGCTATCTACAATGCGACCGGTGTGCGTGTGCGTAACTATCCAATCACCCTCGACAAACTTCTGGAACGGCTGCCCGAGGCGTCAGGATGACAGTGGGTATCTTAAACATCATGTCCGCCGTCCGAAATGGAACAATGCGCCCAATACGTCATGAATTGGCTTCTCCGACCATGAAGGCCCCGTATGCGGCAGAACCCTTGCGGGTCACCGATTTCACCGTAGTGCCGCACATGAAACTGTTATGAGTTTTTCGCATCCGTGAGGATCGCGTCATCACAGCGTTTTGCCCAGACGACGGGCCTGGATCGAAGCAAAACGCAGCTCATCCTCTCCGCCTTCTCGTTTGCAGTTGGCCAAAATAGGAACAGAACTGATCATGACTTTAAAATACAGAACACTTGGTCGTAACGGCTTGCACGTATCGCCTCTTTGCCTCGGAACGATGATGTTCGGCGGAGAAACCGACGAGCCGACATCCCGGCGTATCGTGAACCGTGCATTCGAACAGGGTGTGAATTTCATCGATACCGCCGATGGCTATGCGGCTTTTCAGTCGGAAGTGGTTGTTGGCAATGCCATTCGCGACAAGCGCGACAATTGGGTTTTGGCGACAAAATTTGCCAGCCCACGCGGTGAAGATCCCAACAGCCAGGGGACTTCGCGTAAATATATTCGCCGCGCTGTGGAAGGCAGTCT
The DNA here is from genome assembly GCF_014192095.1 of Phyllobacterium trifolii. Classification (GTDB taxonomy): domain Bacteria; phylum Pseudomonadota; class Alphaproteobacteria; order Rhizobiales; family Rhizobiaceae; genus Phyllobacterium; species Phyllobacterium trifolii. Next base: position 17,914 of record NZ_JACHXN010000033.1, on the reverse strand, counting down.
GAAGCGCCTTGGCACCGACTACATCGACATTTATTATCTGCACCGCGAAGACAAGGACACCAATGTCGCGGAAACGGTCCGCACACTGGGGGACCTGATTTCTGAGGGGAAAATCCGCTATTATGGCCTTTCCAATCACCGCGCCTGGAAAATCGCTGAATTCAGCCGCGTCGCCGATCAACTCGGTATCGACAGGCCTATCGTCAGCCAGCCGCTGTATAATATCGCCAATCGCCAGATCGAATTCGAACATCTGGACGCTTGTGATTATTATGGTTTGGGCGTCGTTCCTTACAGCCCCCTAGCACGCGGGGTGCTGACCGCAAAATACAAGATGGACGAGGCACCATCCTCGGAAAGCCGTGCCGGTCGCAACGACCGGCGTCTGCAAGAGACCGAATGGCGGCCGGAATCCCTCGATATCGCCCAGCGGATTGCAATGCACGCAGCGGAACGCGGCATCACACCCGGCCATTTCGCCCTCGCGTGGGTCCTCAACAACCGCCTGATCACTTCGCCAATTGTCGGGCCGCGCACCGAAGCGCAGTGGGAGGATTATTTGCCAGCTCTCGAATACCGCTTTACGGCGGAAGATGAGGCCCTGGTGAACGAACTTGTCGTAACGGGCCATTCCTCGACACCGGGGTTCAACGATCCCGGCCACAACTTCTTTGGCCGACGTCCCTACGTTGGCTGATCTTTAAAAAAACCGATAGGACCGGGCCCTCGGCCCGGTTCAAGGAACCGGCGAAGCGTAACTCATTAGCCGGCACCGTAAAGTTAAAGTGGCTTGCTTGATCACGTTCCCCTACGGAAGCGTTTGCTGTAGAGCCAAAACCGACTTTAACAGCCGAAGAAAGTCGAACGTCATCGGTATTTCAAAGCTCGCCAACGCAAGATCGGAAAATTTTGCGACAGAACCTATCTCGAGCTGGTGACGCGCCGCCGGCTGCAGATCGCCCAGGAAGCGATCTTTACGACATCTCAGGACCACTCGTCGGATATTGGCGGAAACAGCGCGATGTAAAAAGCAGTCGCCTCCGGCGCTCCCTCACCTGATATGACATTGCCGCTGAAGTCACAGACTAGTAAGCTTGATGCCGTGATTTCTTCGAACGCCAATCCATAGGGATTGACGATGAAGAGGTCCTCCCTGCCGGGTACAAGAGCGGAAAAATGATTGCAGATTCCTTCCTGAAGCCCATGATGAGCGGCCATGCGAAAACATGCGGCCAAATCGACTCGTGACTGCCATACCGCATCTTGATCGAGTTCGCTATTGCGAAGCAAGCCGGGCATAGAGGCCGTCGAGGCTTTGAGTTCGTGTGCCATTTTTGTTCTCCTTTATGCCAACTATTGATGCGTCACACCTACAATCCCGGTGTGAGGTTACGGTTATGCGTTGTCAAAGGATTTTCATCCACCGTTACCCGATATCGCTTGCTCTCATTCACACAACTGAAAGAATACCGCCATCTACATAGATTATCTGGCCGTTAACAAAGCCGGAGGCGTTTGAAGCGAGAAAAACCGCGGTGCCGATCAGTTCCTCGGGCCTTCCCCAGCGTCCAGCGGGGGTGCGTCCCTTTTGTCGATTAGCTTCCTTCAACCAGCACCCAGCCGCCGCGGTTGAATGGTTGGGCTTCATCCGAACTACAACACTTTTGACAGTCGGTAATTCAATCATTTTATAATGCGGGCCCGAAGATTGCCGGAGATCGCGCCCACGGACTCGGCGGTCACCAGTCCCAGCGCTCCGGCGATATGCCACCAACCGTGATCAGCTTGCCGAACGATGGTGCACTCAGCGCTGACGCCCATATGAAGTCCTTCGAAAGAATGCCCCACTGCTATGTGCGCCACTTCCTCTGGCAAACCTGTCATCAGGCAAACATGCATGCCAAAAACAGAATGCCGGAATGTCGGAGAGCCCGCATCGGCAGGGGACTGGGCCCAACGCGCACGATTGGCGGGATCAAATTCGTATGGCTTCCCCACATCGTGGCACGCTGCGCCTGCGAGCAAGATATTCCAATCGATTGCTGTCTCGGGATAGGCAGTTTCGAACTCCAACCCAATTGCCTTCGCATAGCGTAAGACGCCTCGAATGTGATCGGCCTGCGTTCCCTGTCGTAGAACTGGAGCGCCCGGATTGCCTTCCGGCGGTATGTCGGTGATGCGTTGGAAATCAGAACAGCACAGCGCGTAGCTCCAAGCTTCGACAACCTTCACCCGCAAGTCGTCATCAGGGATCAACGAAATTTCGGGAAAATCCTCAACTACGGTCTGTCTGGTTTGGGCGGTGATCGGTCGCCGCAATTGTGCGTAATGGTAGGTCATGTTTGTTCCATTGAGCGGGTGGACGTGCGTGGGCGACCTCGCCTTACGGTTTGCGAGGTCCATATTCAGATTCGATAGGCTTTCGGGTCATGAGCAGCGTGGCAAACGCCCCACACAGTAACAACACTGCAGCGATACGGAACGCCCAGGTGTAGCCGCCGGTGCCCGACACGACATAGCCGGTGATGATCGGGGCAATAAGGCCGAAAAGATTCCCACCGAATGCTGTGATAGCGATAACCCGCGAGACATCCCTTGGGTTGCGCAACAGGTCACTTGCCAAGGTGAAGTTAAGACCAGCCCCGGTGGTCGACCCCGTCAGGACGAGAGTTAGGATCAACAACAATTGCCAGAGACTGCCGACAACAGGAGCCAAAAGAATCAACAAGGAAAGAACGGCCATGGCCGCGATGAAATTGCGGCGCTTTCCGGCCTGGATTGCTGCCGATGAAAGTGCCCGATCGCTGGTCCACGCAATAGTCAGTCCGAAGAGCATGGTGATCAGATAGGGAACAGCGGTAAGATATCCCGTGTTCATGGTAGAAAGCTCCCGCGTGGATTGCAGGAAAGTGGGCAGCCACGTCAGGAATAGGTATGCGGTATAAACAAGGCAAGCCTGGGTTATTACCAATCCCCAAATGCTGGTCTGAGAAAGCAGGTAGCGAAGGGAAGATGGCGCAGGATCGTCGCCTACGTTCGTGGCCAGTTCGCCGTTCCGCTTTGAGATAATTTTTTGTCTTTCAGTTTCAGGAAGCCAGATCACGTTTTCCGGTTGGCCGTACCAGTACAACCACGCGGCCAGCCATACGAAGCCAAGAGCGCCAAGAACCACAAACGAGATTCGCCATCCAAAAGAGCTGACCAAAGCTGCAGCGACCATCGCACCAATCGCGGGCCCGGCCGATGAGCCACCATTGAAGAGTGTGGTAACGAGGCCGCGCTCCCGTTCGGGAAACCAGTCGCGTATAATGCGGCCGCACGCCGGAAACGTTGTTGCTTCACTTGCCCCCATGATTAAGCGGGCAGCAAGGATCGAGGCGAAACCTGTGGTCATCGCCGTCACAGCAGTTGCTGCAGACCAGATTGCGATGCCTCCCCCAACCATGCGCTTTGCACCGACTTTTTCCACGATTAGCCCGATTGGAATAAGACAGATAACGTACGTCCACAGAAATCCGGAGAAAAGATAACCCATCTGGATGGGTGAAAACCCGAATTCCGCCGCGATCGGTTTCGCCGCTACGGAAAGAGCAATTCGGTCCATATAATTGATAATGACCGCGGTAAAAATCAGGAGCGCGATCCAAGCTCGTCTGTATGTCACAATAAGTCCTCCCTTTAGATCTTCATCCAACAATCGGGCGTTTTGCCTATTGCCGAATAATGGCGAGCTTCATAGATGTATAGGGAAGGTCAGTCTAATGAGATATTTAACCGCTGACTCATAGGAAAATTCTATGAATCGAATTTCAATTCCTCAGCTTGAGGCATTCTTTTGGACAGCGGAACTGGGCTCGGTTCAAAAAGCAGCGGACCAATTAAACCTCGCTCAGCCGACGTTGTCACTGCGGTTGAGGCAACTTGAAGGCGAGTTGGCCTCACCCATATTGGAGCGTCATGGTCGTGGCGTCAGGCTCACCCGTGCAGGCCACACTTTTCTCGGTCATGTCAAAGCCGTTCTGGATGCCTATCGCGAACTGCAAAAGTCATCTCAGGCACCTGAAATAGCCGGTGTGCTTCGTATCGGCCTCGCGGAAGGCTTCGCGGTCGCATGCCTGCCTCATCTTATCGCAGGGCTCGAAACCGACTTTCCGCTGCTAAGGCCGGAGTGGACCGTCGGAACAAGCGCAGGTCTTGAGCAGACACTTGCCGACGGCAGCCTTGATTTGGCCGCGTTGGTTGATCCGATCGGATTGCGCGATGTTCGCTTGTCAGCGTTGGGCCTTCAGCCAAATGTATGGGCGATACCTGCGGCAATGTACGGTAAGACCGGCGAAACGCCACATGATCTAGCGCATCTCACGATCATTACGACGCCTCCTACCACGGCGATGTATCGATTAACGATCGGCTGGTTTGGCGACGGACAACAGCAGCCGGGGTCTCTTTGCGTGTGCTCAAGCTTGAATGCGGCGTTGCAGCTTGTGGGGTCGGGTATAGGGATAGGAGCATTTCCAGCAAAAATGATCGAAGCCTACCCGTTGGCGGATACCATAAAGACACTGGTGTCGCGACCTCCTCTAGAGGATGGCCGCGTATTCATAGCAGATCGCGCCACATCGGACCCCGCTCGAACGACAGCATTGATCCGCGTTTTTGAGCGGGTTACGCGATCGATGGAATACTTCACAACATGAGAGTGATGGATCGTGCGTTCTTCTTTCGCCTTCGCTGTTAGTGGGTTCGGTTACAAGCGTGCAATCTGCAGTGAGTGGTAAGGTTCTGATGGAGTTGTCTAATCGCACGTGGGGTGTCAAGCATTCTGATGTTGAAACGACACTGCCGGTTGCATGGCTGTCTTCGCGGTCGACATTAGCCGCCGCAGGATCGAGCTTCGCGGAACGAGCCTTCAATTTGGACGACGCATTGAGCTGAGACAGCGATGCAACCCCATCAACGGAATGGCTCGGCTCACGTCCCGGCAGGGAAGTTTCGGCGTTCAGACGTTGAACGTGTTTCAGGCCCATGGGGACGGACTCAACAAACAAGCCGATCAGGATGACTGCAAACAGCCCAGCGAATACTTTAGAAGTATCGAGCTCTGAACGCGCCTCAAAAATGTACCAGCCGAGCCCGCCCGAGCCAGAGGAAACTCCGAATACCAATTCAGCCGCAACGAGTGTACGCCAAGCGAAAGCCCAACCAATCTTTAGACCTGCCAGAATCGCGGGAAATGCCGCCGGTATTAGAATCCTCAATACGTAGCCCACTCCCCTCAGGCCAAAATTGGCCCCGACAGTCGAAGTGTTTCCGGAACGGAACGGAAGCCCCGTTAGGGTATTCAAGGATACTGCCCACACTGAGCGCCCCTGGATCCCGAACCCGTGCGCCGCTATGAACGGGAACATCCGGGCGAACTCATTCATCTCGACATTAAGAAGCTTGGCCGTATTGGCTCGGTGGGACACCGCATCACCGGACGGCAAACGGGCGTTGTCAACCGCCATCTGGGCATCGGCTGGGAGTTCGTCCACGTCTGCATTGATGACGCTTCGCGGGTCGCTTTGTGCAGGTCATGCCAGATGAGCGCAAAGAGAGCGCCGTTGCCTTCCTGGAGGCTGCCGTCGCCTACTATGCGAAGCTGCAGGAAGCAGCTGTAATCGTTCGTTTGAAAATGCCGATCAGGTGCACTTTGTTTTTTATCTAGAAATCTGTAGTGGCCAATCGGTGAATTGGGGGTCACAGCTCTGCCTGTTCAGGGCGTTCTCGAAACGCTGACCTCTATAAGTCGGAGCATCTACATCCTTTGCTTTTCAGACCGTACAACATGGGATGCGGATCCATGCTGTCCGATTTTTTATGATCTAAACATCCATCGATGATCGGCCACCCTTTAAGCCGATCGTCCTGCTACAATGGCATCCCGATAATTTTTAAGCCCGGAAGCAAGTCGGATTTGGGGATGCCAGTTGAGATCATGCCCGATGCGACCAACGTCAAAGGTCATCTGCACATCGGGAACATCATCGGCGCCCGGCACAAGTTCGATTTCGGCACCCCGGATCGTTTGCACCGCGATCTCAGCGATCTGCGGCATGGTCAATGCTTCACCAGAGCCAACATTGTAACTGCGCCTTGGGTACTGGGGTGCTACAAGTGCGGCGGCTATCGCTGCGGCGACATCGTCGACATGGACATAGTGATAGACGAAGCCAAGATCGCAAGGGATAGTCGTTTTCCGCCCTGCAGCAGCATTTCGGACGATGTCGTTGAGACAGCAATTTGCGCGGCGATACGGACCATAGACGCGGCCGATCCTGAGGCTTACGCCTTCAACGCCGTATTCGGTAGCGAAGCCTTCGATTAATTGTTCGCATGCGACCTTGCTGGCACCATAGACGGAGGTCGGATGAAGTGCGGTCTCCTCGTCAATCCTAACCATGCCCGCATCTCCGTAGACACTGATCGACGAGCAGAACACAAAACGCTTCATCCCATGGATACGGGCCAGATCAAGCAGCAAAGCGGTCGAGTCGATGTTAACCGCAACGATCTTCAGCGGATCGCCCCGCGCCATCATGGGACCTGAAATGGCTGCACAGTGGATGATGGCTTCGATGGCATTCTGCCTGATAAGCCTGTCGAGTGCATCCCTATCGGCCAACCCCATAATCTGAATCTCGCTGTCACCACGCCCGAAGTCCGTGACGTCAATCGCGGTCACTGTATGCCCGGCTGCCGCAAGAGTTTGTCGGGCGGCCATTCCGATCAACCCCGCACTTCCGGTCATCAGAACCCTCATAGCGCAACCATTCCGCCGTCGATGCTGACATCGGCGCCGGTCATGAAAGAGGAGCCGGTCGAGCACAGGAAGACGATGACCGCGGACACTTCTTCCGATGCTGCAAAGCGGCCAATCGGGGTGAGCGGCAGGAATGCCGCACGCTGCTCTTCCGTTACATCCCGCTGTAGCCCGGTCATGGTCGTGCCGGGTGAAACGGAATTGATCTGAATATTCAGCGGTGCATATTGCACACCTGCCTGGCGCGTGAGTGCCAGCACCGCACCTTTGGATGCACAGTAGGCTGCCGCATTCTTGAGGCCGATATGGGCTGCCGTTGATGCCACATTGCAGATCTTGCCGCTCTTTTTGCTGATCATGGTTGGCAAAACTGCTCTCATGCCAAGCCAGACGCCCTTGGCATTGACGTCCATAATCTTGTCCCAAACTTCCTCGGAAACGTCGGCCGCGGTATCTCCCGGAACGGCAACACCGGCATTGTTGACCAGTGCATCGATTGTCCCGAACCGTGCGAGCACATCGCCGACCAGGCTGTCCCAAGCCGCTGCGTCCCGGACATCCATCGATGCGGCGATAACTTCACAATCTTTACCGCGTAGTTCTTCCGCGATTGCTTCGACACCCTTTATGTCGATGAGCACCAGTTTCGCATCCTTTTCGGCGAATTCACGGGCTGCGGCGCGGCCGATCCCGTCGCCGGCGCCTGTTACGATCACTACCTTGCCCGTAAAATCAGCCATGTTCGTCAAATCTCCTGGAAAGTCCGGCTGGGCTGAAAGCCCGAACGGCCGGCAAGTTGCGCACGAATTCGAGTAGAGCCGTGTCCTGCCCGACGGCGGCCACGAGTTGCATCCCGATGCCACCTCTGTCGGAGGTCATGGCTACCGGGATGTTGATCGCCGGAACGCCGGTCACGTTCATCCAGCCGGTGAAAACGGCGTGGCCACGCGGACCGACCGGCTGGCCGTCGATTTCTGTCGGGAAGGCGTCTTCGGCTGGCCAGGCAAGGGCCGCTATCGAAGGACACAAAAGCAGGTCGAACCGGGAGAAAAGTTCGCCGGCATCCGAACGCGCAGCGAGCGATACTGCCATGGCGCCGGCATAGTCTGCCGCGGTACGGGAAGCGCCCTGAGCGTCGAGTGTCAACGCGTTCGTTCCCGCCCCTTCCCGAGTACCGAGAGCGTTCAAATGCCAGTTCAAGCCAGCTGCCGCGATGGTGGACCAGGCGGATGCCACTCTGTCTGCGTCATAGGGCGTTTCGATCGTTTCAACGTAGTGCCCGGCCTCTTCAAGCTGAGCAGCAAATGCATCGGAAGCTTCCGCGATCAAGGGATCCACAGGCGCAGATCCCATTTTCGGCAGATAGGCAATCCGCGCGCGTGCCGGGAAAGGTTGCGCCGGGGCAAGAGCCGAAAGCGAGGACGGATCAAGCGCATCATAACCGCGTAGGATAGAGATGACCGCGGCGATATCCTCGACACTCCGGCCAACCGGACCCACGACCTCAAAATCTGCAAGGATTTGCGGAAAGCCACCATGTCTTGCGACCTGGCCGATGGAAGGCTTGAACGCATAGAGGCCGCAATGCGCGGCTGGCCGCCGCAAGGAGCCGCCGCCATCCGTCCCGATGGCGATCGGACCTATCCCAACCGCAACAGCCGCCGCTCCGCCACCCGTCGATCCGCCAGGAGTCATTTGTGGCGCATGGGGATTTCTGGTCGTGCCAAAAACCAGATTGGAGGCATGGCCTTGCAGGGTGAACTCCGGGACATTTGTTTTGCCGACGAAGACGGCTCCTGCGGCACGCAAACGTCTCACGGGCGCCTCATCAGTGGCCGGTACGAATCCTGCATAAAGCTTGCTTCCCCAGGTCGCAGGTAATCCCGCAGCCCAAAGATTGTCTTTGATCGTAATCGGAATCCCGTCGAGCACAGATAATGGCTCACCTGATTGCCAACGGGCTCCAGACGCCGCGGCCTGAGCACGGGCAGCGTTGGGATATTGCGCAACAATCGCATTGATCGCGGGGTTGACCGCATCCAGGCGCGCCTGCACCGAAGACAAAACCTCAATCGGCGAAATTGTGCCGGATCGGTAGCCATCCAGCAGCGCGGTCGCCGTGAGTTCCCATGGTTCAGTACTCATCATAGCGGCACCGGTACATCGCGATAAAGCTTTTGGAGCCGGGTCGTGAAGGCGGGCTCAAGCTTTTTCAGGGTTCCGGCAACAGGATCGGCCCCTGCCAGCATCGTGTCGGTCGCTTCCCGGGAGAAGGAGACGACAAATTCAGCCCGTTCGGTGCGTCTTCCCGAGACCTTGCGCGGCACGTCGGAAAGGGAAGCGCTACCCGCGCGTGCGCGCCGAATTTCGTCGACGACAACGCAGGCGTCTTCGACCGCCTGGGTGGCGCCCTGCCCCAACGTCGGCACCATGGGGTGGGCGGCATCGCCCACGAGAAGGACACCCTCCCCCGCATCATAGCGTGTTGTGCCGTCCTGAAGTCGTGCCCAGTGAATGCGGGTGGCGTATCGTTCTATTGCATCGACCAGATACTCCGCTTCGGCACAAAGTACACCGCTCTCCGGTGTATAACGTTCACGCAGGGCGGCAGGCGTCTTCATCGCTTCAGTCACAATGCCATCGTCGCCGATCGGGAACGAGCCCGCGCAATAGACAAAATCGCCCGGAACACGGAATGCCAGAAGCCGGTTTGGACCGTTGAACCACTGAGCATAATCATCGATCGGGCATTCGGCACCGGCAGGAAAAAGCAGACGATAGAGGCAGACCCCGAGAAACCTCGGCTCTTCAAGTAAAACGAAATGTTCCCGAATTTTAGAATAGCGTCCATCGCCGGCTATGAGCAGATCGATGTTGTCAATACGCTTCTCTGCAATAGAAGACTTGTCCCGATAGACAACGAAAAGCCCGTCTCCATCCCTTCCGCAGGAGGTGAGTTCGGCGCCATAGTGGATCGCAGCTCCGAGAGGCTTGCGCAACAGTGCATAGAGTTCGGCCCAGCGAATGCGAATGCCGGGGTTGTCGGCGACATTTTCAAGCGGAAGATCCATAAGCACGCGGCCACTTGTCAGGGCAATTGACCACCGTTGCCAGGCCAGGCTGTTTCCGACGATCGCCTCGGCGCGTTCGGGCATTGCGGCCTTGAGCGCCTTGATTGCATTCGGTCCGATATTGAGTCCTGTGCCGGCATCCATATGGTCGGTGGCACCCACACGTTCCAGGCAGATCACGTCGAGGTCCTCGTGTCCGGAAAGGCCTGATGCAATCAGACTTCCAGCGATGCCACCACCGACCACAACGACACGTTTTCGCCTCTGCCCAAACATTTCTACCCTTCTCCGTTATGCTCGACGATAAGGCTGACAAGCCCACCGCCATCTGGTCCTTGGTGTTCCGCCCCGCCAGAGACGAACAGAGCGGTATCGCCGAGAATGCTCGCGACGACGGCACCGACCGCGCCGCGGATGTGCCGTTGCTGATCCATGTCGCCGTCATTGAGCATGGTGTGGAAATTTCCTCGCACAGCGCCGTCTCTGGAAGCCTCGCATTTCACAAAGCATGCCTTTATTCGGGCCGTCTCCGAAGACGACAATTGTGGTGCTCCGGCAAAGCCAAGGCCGCCGAGCATGGTGTGGATGCCCGATATATCGAGCGCGTCCGCCATAGGCGCGTGCGTGATCGTGAGGTCGCCGCTCCATCTTGCGCTGAGCCCAATGACGACAACTTCGTTGCACCGGACCTCGACGCCGGCCGAGACACTGGCAACGGGCGAATACAAATCGAAGTCTTTGAGCACCGCGCCGGCGACCGCTCGAGCTGGCGGGACATGCCCAAGCGCTTTGCCGACACCGAGCGCCGATGCAGCGCGGCCAAAGCCCATCAGCTTGCCCGGATTGTCAGTGATCGGAGGTCGGCCGGCTCTCATACTCGATACTATGTCGCCCTGTTGAAACGCAGGCCCCTTGATTTGAACAAAATGAACGTCTTCCGGCGCGTCAATGGAAGCGCGGTGCATGGCGTCGGCCACGGCATCCGCCGTCACGTCGATCTGCCGTTGCCTGCCGATATCCTCGGGCAAGAGCTCGGGCGTGAACGACACCCCGATTGCCAATCCTTTGCGTGGTCCAGGTGTATGTCCAGCCGAGACGGTGAAAACCGTGTAGTGGGGAGACAGGACGCCTTCTACGCCACCAGAAAAAATGAAGGGAATTTGCGTGCGGACAGCGTCAAGCGATTGCCCTGTTGCTTGCCCGATCAGCAAGGCAAGTGATTGCGCGAGATAGCCGCGTGTATAGTCATTCACCAGGCCGTTGCCGTGGGTTTTACCGATGACAGCCACGATCTCAGCCGGATCGACTGTTCCCTCCTCGATCGCTAATGCGAGTCCGGAGACGTCGCCGGGATCTGGCAGGCTAAAACGGTGAACCCCCGTTTGCATTTGATACTCCATCTAGGATCACCGAACCCATATCGGCGGCGCTCAACGAGCGGCAGCCCAGGCAACGCTCATCCGCGTTATTCTTCGGATAACTGCTTCTGTTTTTGACCAGCCGGCTTGGTGGGCTTGGACTCGCTGTAGGCGGCCGAAATAACCGGCCACTTGCTTTTGATATGATCACGCATGAGCTGAGCGAGCGCAGCACCATCGCGCCGGCGCAACAACAGAATCATCAAATTATGATCATCGATCGCCCGAGCCCATTGTTGCTCGGTTTTTTGGGCAGAAAAGCGTGCTCTCTGGACGCGGCCGGAAAGGCTCCGATAGGTCGCCTGAAGGATCGCGTTCCCGGCGGCGGCCATGATCGCCTCATGGATTTCGCGATTGCGGGAAAAATAACCGGGATAGTCCCCCGCTTGCCAGGCTGCCACCATGGCCTCATTGGTCGTTTCAATTGCAGCAAGCTCGGCGTCGGTTATCCGGGCGCAGGACAGTTCCCCTGCCGCGCCTTCCAGAGCGCCTATAACTTGTAAAATATCGCTGATTTCGGTCGGCGAAAGAGCGACAACCCGGGCACCCCTGTTGGGCATCAACTCGAGCAGCCCTTCAGCCGCCAATAGTTTGATCGCCTCGCGTAGAGGTGTGCGGGAAATCCCGAAGCGTTCGCACAGCGCGACCTCGTTGATGCGGGATCTTGGCTCCAACTCACCCTCGAGGATGAGTTCTCGCAGCGCATCCACCACGATCTCATGGTGCAGCGTCTTGCGTACAATGCCCTGATAGCGATCAAAAGTATTCACGAAGGAGACTCCAATCCATCTTTCTCTGTCCAAAACCGAATTTCCCACAATGCCCGCTTGAACCCATAGCTCCGAAATTCACAGCAGCAGTGACAATCCTCGAAATTGCATTATCTTTGCGATGCATAACAAAACCAGACCTCAGTTGAATGCCATTTTTAAATATATTTTTCGAAATCGGAAGTGCAATTTGAATAGTTTTTTGCATTTTTTGTCTCTTGCGCTCGTTTGAGGCCACGGATAGAATTCATAATGCAATTTTTCTCCTTCTATCCATCTCCTGAGGTTTCCATGAATCGCTCCACGGGCCGTCATTTTCTGCAGATTCCGGGGCCGACAAACGTGCCCCTGCCTGTTCTGGCGGCTATCGCCCAACCCACGGTGGATCATCGTGGCCCTGGTTTCCCGTCGCTGACTTTCGAGGTGTTGGAAGGCATGGCGGCGGTGTTCAAGACCAGCGCAGCCATCGTGATTTACCCGGCCTCGGGAACCGGGGCGTGGGAAGCGGCTCTTGTAAACAGCTTGTCGCCCGGGGATACCGTATTGATGGTCGAAACAGGCCATTTCGCATCGCTTTGGCGAAAAATGGCGACAAGACTCGGGCTCAAAGTGGAATTTTTGGACGGTGATTGGCGCCGAGGCGCAAATGCCAGCGAAATCGAAACCCGCCTTGTTGAAGACCATGCGCAGAAGATCAAGGCCGTTGCCATTGTTCACAACGAGACGTCGACAGGTGCCGTCTCCAATGTCGCCTCGGTCCGCCGGGCCCTCGATGCGGCGAAACACCCGGCATTGCTCATGGTGGATACCATATCCTCGCTGGGTTCGATCGATTATCGGCATGATGAATGGGGAGTCGATGTCACCGTGGGGGGATCTCAGAAGGGCCTGATGCTGCCGCCTGGTTTATCTTTCAACGCCATATCACAAAAGGCTCGTCTTGCAGCGCGTTCCGCCCGTCTACCAAGGGTTTTCTGGGATTGGGAGGACATGATTGCCGCCAACCTCACGGGCTATTTTCCATCAACGCCAGCCACCAATATGCTTCAGGGTCTCAAAGTTGCTTTGAACCTGTTGCAGGAAGAAACCTTGCCGGTTGTCTTCGCGCGGCATGAGCGTGCGGCAGAGGCGACACGCCAATGCGTCAGGCACTGGGGATTGGAAATATTGTGTTCGGATCCAGCGCACTACTCCAGTTCGCTTACAGCCGTCCTGATGCCTGATGGGCAATCGGCAGACGCCCTGCGGTCGATGATATTGCAACGATCGAGCGTGTCGCTCGGGAACGGATTAGGCAAACTTGCCGACCGGGTATTCAGGATCGGCCACCTCGGCGATTTCAACGATGCCTCTCTACTGGGCTCCCTCGCCGCCATCGAGGCCGGGCTCCTCACCAGTGAAATCGCGATAAAGAGCGGCGGCGTTGAAAAAGCCATCGCCTCTTTGGTCTCATCCGGCCACTTGCAGATTGCAGCTGAGTGATAAAATATTGTGCAATAGCGATTATATACTGCGCATGTCGCATGTGTAGTGATCAAGTACTTCTAGCGTGATCTTTTTTTAAGCAAAATGACTAAAAAGTAACATGAAATTGGCGCTTTTATCTCCTTGCATTCGTGGAAATTTTGAATTTAGAATGCAATTAAGGAGAGCAGCAGCGATGTACATCGCGTTGTCCTCACCTGGGGCAGACGAATGAATGCAAAATCAGCGTTTGGTCCTTTACTAGTGACAATCAGGATGCTGTCCGGACGCATCTGAGATCGAGTGCCAATTGCGAAGCGTTGCCGACTATCTGAGACCTGGGCTCCTCCCATAGCGCTCGATAATCAGAACCCGGCTGCGATGACATTTCCACTGACGGCGTGCAGGCACCGTTAAGAAGGGATTCATGCCTGCTTTCCAAAAACATGGAGAACGCATCATGTCCGTCGGTCTAATTTATCTCATCGTTGCCGCTATCGCAGTCGCGCTAGCCGCATTCGCCTATCTGAAAAACCGGAACCACGCAGGTAAAATATTCGTCGCCTTTACCCTTCTCGAAATCGTCATCATGGCCATCATCGGTGTTATCAACGGCGTTTTAGGCACGCCGAATGCCATGATCGGACGCTTCTTTATGACGTTCTCGGGCTCTTACGGCTTTCTCGCCTTTGCCGCGATCTGCGGTGGTTTCTATATCGCCGGTCCCCTCTGCGGCTATATCATAAGAAAGCCCGGTGCCGCGACGATCGCTGAAACCATGAATGGCGTTGCTCAGGTTCTTTCCGGTAACCCGAACGGCGTGATGGTGCTCGGTGCAGGCTTCCTCCAAGGCTTCATGTCCGACATCGGTTTCGCTTTCTACGGTTACAAAAAATGGACCTTGTCGGTTTTGGCGCTGTCCGGCGCTCTTGCTCCACTGCTCCAGCAGATTCCGGAAGTTTACTTCTTCGGTGTCGGCGATATGGGTATTTCCTATAATCTGCTGGCTCTTATCATCCGCATGGTGAGCGGTGCTGTATACGCAATCATACTGGTCAGGCCAATCGCACATGGCCTCGCCAAGGCGGGCGTGCTTCGTGGTACTGCCATCGCCAAGGACATGGCGCCGGCGACCGTCGTCAATCAGCCCACCGGAGCTTGATTGATGAGCGTGGCTTCCTTTCAGGCCGATGGAGGTGCGTTTGCCCGCACCTTCCATTCGGATTCGCCAGAGCTTGACCAGAATGACTGTTCCAGCGCTTATGACGACAGCGGAGGCGAAATCGGCATATCCCCTGCCGGTCGTGTGGTCGATCTTTCCCGCATCACGTATACGTATGAAAGCGAAGCTTTACCGGTCCTGCACGATGTCAGCCTTACCGTCGAGCGGGGAGAATTCGTTCTGATCCTTGGTCCGAGCGGTTGCGGCAAGAGCACCCTGCTGCATCTTATGAACGGTTCCGTACCGCACCTTATGGGCGGGACGCTCAAGGGGTCGGCCACCATATGCGGCAAGGTTGTCGCCGATACCAAGGTGCCTGATTTCGCTACAGATGTGGGCATGGTCTTTCAGGATCCTGACGCCCAGATCATCAACACCCGAGTCCGCGACGAGGTCTGCTTCGGACTTGAAAACCTTTGCAAACCTGTTGATGAAATCATGAAGCGCCAAGCCGAAGCGCTTGAATTCGTCGGCCTGTCGGACCTGGGCGATCGTTCCATTTTCGAATTGTCGGGCGGACAAAAGCAGCGTGTCAGCATTGCAGCGGTTCTTGCCGCACGACCAAGTCTCCTGGTCCTCGATGAGCCAACCGCAAACCTCGATCCAGCCGGTATGGCGGAAGTCTTCGCCGTTCTGGCACGTCTCAATCGCGAGCACGGCACCACCATCATCATGGTAGAGCATCGCGTCGATGAGCTCGCCGACAAAGTGAGCCGCGTCGTCATGATGGACCGCGGCACCATCGTCTTCGATGGCTCACCCCGCGCGGCCTTCTCCTCACGCAAGGTCGTGCATTCAGAAGAAGCGAATGTCGTACCGACGGCGAGCTGGTTCCCGCAGGTTTCGGAATTTGGCATGGATCTCGCACAGGCTGCAAATACGCAGCTTCGCACCGCGCAGGTTCCGCTGTCCGTGGAGGAGGCCGTGGCATTGTGCTCGACACTATCGGCAGCTCCAATGCAACGCGAAATTCCACCAGAAACACAAGCGCGCCGCGCAACGGAGCCGCTTTTGTCGATCCGCTCGCTGAGCTTTGGCTATGATCGCAGGGCACCGATACTGAAAGACGTCAATTTCGAACTTGAAAGCAACCGGATCGTGGCTTTGCTTGGCCGCAACGGTTCCGGCAAGACGACGCTTGCCCGTATGCTTGTTGGCATCAACGAAACCCCGGCTGGCGTGATCCATCTGGGCGGGAAGGACATATCCAAGTTGGGTGCGCGCGAGATTGCGGCCGAGGTGGGTTACGTCTTCCAGAATCCGGACCACCAATTCGTGACCGATCAGGTGGACGAAGAAGTAGCGTATGGTCTGAGGGTACGGGGTTTTGCCGACAGTGAAGTCGCCCGGCGCGTTGAAGACGTGCTGTCGGTCGTCGATCTGGCGCGTTATCGTCACCGCTCGCCCTTCAGCCTCAGCCTCGGTGAGCGCCGCCGTTTGAGCGTTGCGACAATGATGGTGCTCGAGCCCCGCCTGCTTGTCCTCGATGAACCTACTATTGGCCAGGACCACGAGCGCGCGCAACAACTCATGGGCCTCATGGCGCGCCTGCGCGAGCGCTACAGCACGACGATCCTGATGATCACCCATGATGTCCGTCTTGTCGCCGAATGGGCAGACCGGGCTCTGGTGCTGCGTTCCGGAGAGATCGCTTTTGACGGAGCCCCCATCGAATTGTTTGCGCAGAGTGCCCTCCTCCAATCGACCGGCTTGCTGCCGCCTCCGATATATGAGGTCAGCCGCCGGCTTTCCGAACTTGGTTCGAACGGCGGACTAAAGCCGGTCCTGTCGTCGCAAGCGTTGGTTGCCGCCCTGGCTGCCGCATCACAAGGGAGGGTATGATGAGACGTAACGCATTTCAATTCCGGTCCGGCCGGTCGTTGTTTCATCGCCTTGATCCCTTGTCGAAGCTGGCTTGGCTGCTCGGCGTTTCGCTCCTGGCGTTCGGGGCCTATATCGCGTGGATCCAGATCGCGATCGCTTTGGCAATCCTTGGGACAGCATTGTTTCTGGCGCGCCTGTCGCCATTCGAAATCGTGCGCGGCACATGGCTTTTCATCATCGCCTGCCTTGGTTTTTTTGTGGTCCAAAGCTTGACCCTGCCCGGCAAAACCATCGCATTTCACGTCCTGTCGATGCCTATCTATGCCGAAAGCGCCGACTATGCGCTTGCTTCGGCGCTGCGCATCTACACGATCATTCTCTCGTCGATGGTTTTTGTGCGCACGACCGACCCGCGGGATCTGGCAGTCGCCCTGGTCACCCAAATGCGCGTGCCCTATCGCATTGCCTATGCCTTCTTCATCGCGCTTCGAATTGTTCCGACGATCGAAGAGGAAATCAAGATCATCCGCTCGGCACAAGCGGTGCGCGGTGTTGCGCGCAAACGTGGTATCGCCGGGCGCATTCTGGAAACCAAGCGCTATGCAATGCCTCTCCTCGTTGGTAGCCTGCGCCGCGCCTCGATGATGGTGATGTCGATGGAGGGCCGCGCTTTCGGTGCCTATCCACAACGCACGTTCGTGGACGCTCCGCGCATGAGCGCGACAGGCATCGCACTCATGATCTTGACGCTTGCTGCGGTTATCGGATGGTATACAAGTCTGGCTCTAGGGCTTGTGCACTCGGTCTACGTCTTTGCACCCAATTGAATGGTAATGATGTCATGAAAGTCGGTGTCCACAAGATCGCGATGGCGTCGCCGGATGACGTATCGGGACTGGAAAAGCTTATTGACGCTGGAGAGCTTCGGCCCGAGGAAATTGTTGCGATTATCGGCAAGACCGAAGGTAACGGCGGTGCCAACGACTTTACGCGCGGCTATGCCACGCTGGCGTTCCGTCTGATGTTAGCAAACAGGCTCGGCGTGTCTTTTGAAGAGGTCGTTCCCCGGATCGCGTTCGTCTGGTCAGGGGGCACCGAAGGCGTTCTGTCACCGCACGCAACCGTGTTCACGCGCACCGAACAGACTAGAGATATGGGAGAGCCACGGCTTGTTCTGGGCATTGCCGAAACGCGTGCGCTTGTGCCCGAGGAAGTCGGCACGCTCACACATGTGAGATTGGTCGCCGAGGCGGTTTCCAAAGCGCAGCGGCAAGCAGGCATCGTACGCTCCGCGGACGTTCACTATGTTCAGGTTAAGGGCCCACTTTTGACAAGCGCTGCGA
>NZ_JACHXN010000032.1 GCF_014192095.1 Phyllobacterium trifolii | reverse complement strand
CATAAACGGCTCATCGGCTCATCCGCCGGCATGAGCCTTAACCCCGGAAAATTCCAGCTCCGGGTGGCCTAAAGACGGGTAGCACGTCAAAACCAGAACAGAGCTAACTTATAAATGCGGACACAAAGGGGAGCAGGTCAAAAGGCTTGTCTCGACGTAGAATCTTGCTTGCTTTATTTTGACATTTGACTTGCCCGCCGCCGATTCCCGGGTGGCGGGCTTTTTTGTTTTTGTAGGTGCATGTACGATCGGAGACGATGATACTCAATAGGACGATTACATGACCGCAGAAAGCGATGTGGACCAAGTTGTCAGGAATGAATTTTTCCCCGACAAGCAACGCGGAGTTATCGTTGAAGTGGGCGCTGCCAGACCTGATTATTTGTCAGTCAGTGCTAGCTTTCGATCAGCGGGATGGAAGGTAATCGCTGTAGAGCCCAACCCCGAGTTTTGTGCGGCCCATCGTGCCGTTGGCAATGAGGTCCTGCAATATGCCGCATCAAATGTCGACAAGGACGACGAGGATTTCTTCGTGGTCGATTCGCACGGCGCGCCGTATTACGATGGTCCCGTTTCCTATGAGAGCTTCTCAAGCCTTGGCATTAACGGGAAGTATGCAGAGTTACGCGAGACCAATCACGTTAAAACCAGTGTAAGAACGATCAAAGTTAAGGTTAGGAAGCTGGATTCAATTCTGGAACATCACGAGCCGAAACTGCGCCATATAGACATTGTTGCCGTTGATGTAGAAGGCTGGGAACTCAACGTGATGCGAGGATTTAACCTAAGCCGGTATCAACCCAAGGTTGTCATCCTTGAAAACCTTTTCGATAGTCAAGATTACGTTGAGTATATGAAAGAGCAAGGCTATAGCCTCTGGTCCAAGCTTCCGCCAAATGACATCTACGTCCGAGATCAGTCATACATCTTAAGCGCCTGGCAAACGCTGAAGCGTAAGCTAAAATTGGCGGGCTAGTTCAATCAACCCCCGATGGAAGCCACGTATCCGGCTTTGGAATGATAAGATACTCGCCTCTGAAAACGGAAAACCCTCCACTATTCAGGCACCGCCTCACAGCTCCCTCTTCGACCTGGGTCACATCGTCGTAAGCGCTATGGAGCGCGTTCATCTTCTTTTCAATATCGCGGCGGGTCGTGTTCATCAAACGCTCCTTTGAATAAGACTGTCCATCCACTAAGACGTGCTACGGGATGTGCGAATTAATCTGCGTTCTGACCAAAACAAGAGAGACAGCGTCCGCTAGGCGTGCTTCATTGTCCGCCCCTGAGCTTCTTATAGGATCGATACTTCATGCTTCGCTCTGCACTGAGACCAATTACCCGCGCAATCCGATCTGTCGTTGGCACGAATGGTTTGGCAGAAAGAGTGGCAGACCTGGATCGTCGACTCGTTACTGCTACCCATGAATCGGCCCCTCCATCACCGGCCACCGAGGCGGCGTCGGCATTGGCTACAACTGCACCCTCTCTGAACGTGAACTTCCTGCTGCACCATTCGCGGGGCGCCCTCCTGCGCGGCATGCCGTCGGGCGCGCATCGACTGCTCAGCGCAGGGTGCGCTGGCAATTGGTATTTTGACTGGATCGAGGAGACCTATGGCCGCGTGCCGGAGCACCTGGGTATCGAATACTATATGCCGAAGCCCGAGGGACTTCCGGACAACGTCACCTGGATCACAAACACCGCCTCAGACATGTCGGCGGTGGAAAACGCCAGCTGCGATCTAGTATTCTCCGGCCAAAATCTGGAGCATCTCTGGCCTGAAGAAGTTTCGGGTTTCTTACTGGAAGCGGCCCGGGTACTGAGGCCGGGAGGGCACTTAGTGGTTGACAGCCCTAACCGGCTCTTAACAGCCCCCTTGAATTGGAGCCATCCAGAACACACGATCGAACTGACGCTCGACGAAGTGACGGCGCTAATGCGCTTGGCAGGGTTTGAGATTACTGCCAGCTACGGAGTTTGGCTGTGCCGGGATCCGCGAACTGGTGAAGTGCTGCCGTTCGATCCGAACCAACCCACACCCGGCTGGTCCGTCACAGAGCGGTTGATCATAGCGCGCGACCGACCAGAGGAATCATTTATCTGGTGGATCGAGGGAGTGCGGCGCGATCGCACACCAAACGCCGCTGCCACACATGCCATGATGGCCGAATTGTTCGCTAAGCACTGGCCCGAGCGTGTCCAACGTCTGGTGGTGCCGGCCGGCCGCCGCCTACAGCAATCGCTGCAGGGTGAATGGGTCGAAGCTGCTGCTGGGGAGGGTGGTATCGTGATCTACGGACCTTACATGCCGCTGAGGGCCGGACGACACCGTGTGACCTGGCAGCTGCAGCCAGCGGACGGGACCCACTCACCAATGTCGGCGGTCTGTGATGTGATGGTGGACGGCATCGCCGAGCCGATCGCCCGTCATGAGGTGCAAGCTGGTGAATCGCATGTTTCGCTCGAGTTCAATCTTACAGATACGACGTTTGGACTCCAGTTCCGGTGCGCGAGTACCGGCGGGGCTGGCTTCTCGGTACTGCGAAAAGTAGAGCTGGAGGAGCATATCGCGTGAGGCATCAGGACGCTTCGTATCTCGACGCTTGTCACCGTCGTTTCGGGCAGTTTAGTTCGACACGCGCGTGGCAGAGTGGAAACTGAATAGCTTCTCACCGATGCGGTCAGCGAGGAATCTGCGCAAGACGGTGTCGTTATAAAATTCAAATTGTCAGGACCGTCGCAATTGCCGCGTTGTTCTATATTGGTTCTCATGAATGGAGAGAGCCCAGACGAACGAATACACATCATTCCACAGTTCGTCTGGCAAAACTGGGGTTATATACTTCCCGACTATTGATGACCAAAATAGGCGTCGGCAACCGTCTGGGCGTCAGCATCCATACGGATTTTCCCGTGCTCAAGCCAAACGATTCGGGTACAGTTTTTGACAAGCAGATCCTTCGAGTGGCTTGCAATAATGAGAATTTTGGTCTTGTTGACGAGATCGTGAAGGCGCTCATTCGCTTTGTGCTGAAAGCCTTCATCTCCCGTCGCCAGCCATTCATCCATGATAAGAATTTCAGGTTGAATCACGGTCGATATTGAAAATGCCAAGCGAAGTTGCATACCCGTCGAATATGTTCGAACCGGCATGTCGAGAAAACTTCCGAGTTCGGAAAAATCCTCAATTTCCGCTCGCCGTGCAGCCATCTCTTTTTTTGTGAATCCAAGGAGCGCACCGCGAATGCCTATGTTTTCACGGCCGGTCGCTTCGGGATCGATTCCCAAAGAGATATTGATCAGGGACGTGCACTTTCCATTGATCGCAATGTTACCGCCCGAAGGGTAGTAAACACCACTCATAACCCGCAAAAGCGTGGTCTTTCCAGACCCATTGTGGCCTATCAGACCAAGCCGATCGCCGTCCTTGAGGCTTAGGCTGATGTTTTCGAGACCACGTATGACGACATGACCCTCGGAATTCGACCCAATCGTACCACCGGTCGCCAGGCTGATGACCTGGTTCTTCAGGGATCTGCTTTTCGCATTGTAGATAGGAAAATCCACAGTGACATTTTCAAGATGCATGGAGGTCATGTCTACCTGCGCATTATGGTGTTGAGAGAAGATGTTCATAGCCAATACGTGATCCGCGAACGATACCGATTGAGGAAAAGAAGTGCGATCAACCATCCGAAAATCGCCATCGCGATGCTGACCAGCCAGTTGAGCGGCGTTGCCGTACCACCCAGCAGCGGTTCGCGTACTATACTGATCAGATGGTAGAAGGGATTCAGATCGAGCATGAGGATCAGCCGCGATCGTGCGCCGCCGGGTAAGTTATTGGCCATCCACATGATCGGGGTCACGTACATGCCGACCTGCATGATGTTCTGAACAATCTGCGTCAGATCGCGGTAGCGCGTGCATAGCACCGCCAGCACAACCATCACCCAAAGCAGGTTGAGCGATACCAGTACAAAGCCCGGAATGAACAGTAGTGCATTGAAGTTCACAAATTTCCCAAAGATGAGAAGGACAATGGGGAAGATGACCATATTGTGTGCGAGGATGATCGTGTTACGCCACCATGTTCTCAAAATGTAGGTGAAGAACGGTATGGGCAACTGCAGCATCGTGTCGGCGCTCGAGATGAAGCTGACGCAACCCTCGTTGACGAGGCTCGAATAGTAGCCCCACATGATGAGGCCGACACAGATGAACGGCAGAAATTCGGACATCGGCGAGTTGAAGATCGTACCGAAGACCAATCCCAACGCGCCAATGAGCACGCCCATATTGATGGTCAGCCAGAAAGCACCGACGCTTGACCTTCGATATCGTTGTGCAACGTCTTGCCACCCGAGGAGCGCGGCCAACCGGAAGTTTTTGACCGAACTGGAGATGTCCTCCCAGGCAGTAATCTTTTGCGTGGTCACGCTGGCCATATAATTGTCATCTCTCTGTTGGGCGATAGTTTTTGCAGGCCCGCGGTTAGCACATTCGAATTGGACTTAATAGTGACTGGCTGTCGTAATTTACGCATGGCGATAGGACCCGGCATCCATTAGTCGGATGCAAAATGGCGTGTCGGGACCAGGCGATGCTGAGCCGGTAATGATCGCAGCGATAGCTGATCTCATGGCTAATCTTGACGGATTGAGCCTCAAGACGTATCCGGCTGTCCCCGTTTTCGAACCATCGATCGTCATCGACACCGGTAAACTTCGATCTCAACTAGCATCCCCGACTTCGGCTCGCGGCCGGCCTTGCTGCTGGACGATTCGCCTTGAAACGCGATGGAAATACTGGGCGATAGAGCGATAAAGAAACCCTTTTGGCGGCGTTGTCGTAAGGATCTCACTACGTTCACGAAGATTTTCGTTAGCATTCTTTGTGCGTTGTCGTATGGGGGGCAGACAGTGATGCACCTGCTTTTGGCATTCCGGAAGGCATTCGCTTACCTGCCTCTATCCGCGGATGGATCGCAGTCACATAGAAGGGCAGAATATGAGGATAGCGGCCCAAGCCGTTCTTCACCATCAAAATGGGCGAAACGGATGCCCGAACGGCAACCGACCATTCGCTGCATAGCCGCGGCGTGCTTGCTGCTGGTCGGCGCGACACAGCGTGAAAGCTTCTAAACAAAGTGCTCGACAAGAGGCACGAAGCATTGATCAAGCGCTTCTCAAAAGCCTCCGACCGCGAAGGATGTTCGGACCATGTGGCTCGATGCGTTTGAGCAGGGGGATATTCCCGGAGCATATTGGGCAGTGCTTACACATCCCGCCACCGATCGGCCGCTGGTTCAGGAGGTTTTCGGCGAGGTACACATGCTGTTCCATCTGGTCGGCAGCTCGAACCGTCTCAACTTCTCCTGGTTGCAAAAGCTGCAACGAGAGCTCGACGAACGCGATGCGAAAATCGCCAACCAGGAAGCTCGTCTCCTTGGTGCCGCAAAGGAGCGATCCGTACTACTTCGTAGATTGAGGAGATGGAGCAAACGGCTATCCGGCTGGCGGCACGTGAAAACAGCAAGCGTGGAACCGAAGAAGAGGAGTCTCCGGTGACCTCTTTTAGGCATAGGTTGGATACGGAAAAAACCCGCGCCGAAGTCTTGTCGGCCGGGTTGGAGGCTCGCGAAGACCGTGCAAATCGCTTGTCGCGTCAAGTTGCCGAGTTGCAGCATGAACTTGCAGCAGTGAACTCAGTACTCAACGTTGAAAACAATAGAGGTCCCTCCCGGCGCATCCTCTTGATGGCAAGCCCGGGCGTTGGCTGCGGGTAATTGCGTGGTGCTGAAACCTGCTGAACAAACCCCTGCATCCATCTTGGTGCTCGCACTCGCCGAACTGATCGCAGATATCCTGCCGCCTGGCGTGCTCAACATCGTCAACGGTTTTGGCCTCGAGGCTGGGAGGCAGCTTGCATCGAGCCCCCGTATCGCCAAGATTGCTTGCCCCGGCGAGACGACGACTGGACGGCTGATCATGCAATATGCCAGCCAGAATCTGATTCCGGTGACACTGGAGCTGGGCGGCAAGTCACCGAACATCTTTTTCGAGGATGTCACGGCCGAGGATGACGATTTCTTCGACAAGGCATCGAGGGTTTCGTCATGTTCGCTCTCAATCAGGGCGAGGTGTGCACCTGTCCGAGCCGCGCTCTTATTCATGAAGCCATCTATGACAAGTTTATGGAAAAGGCACTGAAGCGCGTGGAAGCGATCGTGCAAGGCGATCCGTTGGACCCAGCGACCATGATCGGCGCTCAGGCTTCAAGCGAACAGCTGGAGAAAATTCTCCCCTACATGGACATCGGCAAACAGGAAGGCGCCGAGGTGCCCATCGGCGGCGAACGCAACGTGCTACCTGGTGATCTGGCGGGTGGATACTATGTCGTTGCCATTTCGATCTTCGCGATGCCCAAAATAAAGCATGTCGTGGTCAGGTTCTGAATTACCGCACACATCGGTATGCGCTACGAAACCACTTTGAGTATTCCTGCTGACGCGACTTCGGATGCGCACGTTACACCAAGTAAAGACGCGTCCAGTGCCATAGACGCGCTGACGATAACGAACGGCTGATAACGTTAATCAACTAACCTAATGTAACACCATCTCCTTCACCAAGATTGATCGTATTGTTGACCACATTACAACGGGTAGAACAAATTCTATCTGTCCAATCACCTAGCAACATTATTTTGTAATTTCTTTGCTAGGGTGCTATGATCAATTGATCTTATCGAGATATCGTTGCGACAACTTTTTATTAAGTGTATTCAGTTTAAAAAAATTTACGCTGTTTTTGACAAAAAACTATAAAATTACGGTTCAAGGCTCAATATTTGCGATTAATTCATTTTTGTACTTGTAAATACGTCTGGACAACTATTGTTGAGCGACATCTGAAATCGCGCCCTTCGTGAGAGCACGGAGGACAGGAAATGTGGGGAATACTGATGGAATTGAAAGCAATTGATCTGTTCTGCGGCAGCGGCGGATTTGCGTACGGCATGAAAAAAGCCGGGATTAGCATCATCCGGTCAATCGACCTCGACCCAGACGTACTCGAGGTTCATAGCAGGAACCTGCCGCGCTTGTGGCGGTCCCGTGGCTTCGCGCCATTTCAGGGATCACAGAAAGCCAGTTCGAACGCGGCAGTATTATTCGCGGCGACAAACCAACCCGCCTTGCAGATCTAAAAATGCTCGCCGATATCGCGCCCGAACTCGCGCAGATCAAAGCTGACATTATCTTCGGTGGCCCGCCCTGTCGGCCATTTTCAAAGGCCGGCAAGCAGCGCGGCGACAATGATGCGCTTGCTGCACTGACGGAGGCCTTTGCCGTCATCGTCGCCGCCAACCGGCCAAAA
This sequence comes from Phyllobacterium trifolii, assembly GCF_014192095.1. Classification (GTDB taxonomy): domain Bacteria; phylum Pseudomonadota; class Alphaproteobacteria; order Rhizobiales; family Rhizobiaceae; genus Phyllobacterium; species Phyllobacterium trifolii. Next base: position 43,770 of record NZ_JACHXN010000032.1, on the reverse strand, counting down.
TACTTTGTTATGGAGAACGTCGCGGGCATCACCAAGTCCGCAGTATTTAAGCGCGCACTTGGCATTTTCCGCAACGCTGGCTATGCGATCTCGGAAGATGTCTTTGATGCGGCCGACTTTGGCGCAGCGCAGCGTCGCAAGCGCTGTATTTGCGCCGGGGCACTTGGAGACGCTGATGGTTGGTTATTCGATTACATCAATCAATACCGGCAAGCACCAGTTTCGATCGCCGATATTCTTGGTCCCGATATCGGTACAACACTTTATAGTTCGGTTGATCCCACACACGGAAAGGCATGGTCGCGCGGTGGCATCCACGCGGACAGGGATCTTGCTTTCAAAAAGGGCAGGGGATCCTCGAAAGCCGGATATATTCGCAAAGCGGATCTTGCACTTCTTCAGCAATCCGGGGAGGGGAGGCGATTCATATGGCGCTATCCCGGCGGCAAAAACTCTGGATGCCTCGTTCCGGTCGACCAGCCGCATTCGACGATTATTTCCTCGACGAAGACGCCGTTCAGCAAAAACTACCGCCCAACCAGAGAAGAGCCGGTCGATCTTCGCATCATCGATCGTCTGACGTTCGAGGACTTGTCATTGCTGTCCGGATTTCCGGCGAACTGGGTGTGGAGCGTTAACCAGGCTAAAGGAAAAGCCGCTTCAACTACTAAGGGCATCAGTCATTCAAGCCTTTTCCAGATGCTCGCAAACTCGGTGCTGCCGCCCATGGCAGAGGCAATCGGCAGGGCCATCGGTGACCATCACAAGCGCAAGGTCTTGCAACCAGCCAAAGGTGCCACACCATTCAAGATCACACGGGAGTATCAGACATGGCTGCGACAGGTAAAGCATTTGCACGGCCAGCCACTCACGCAGGAACAATCAGACCTGCGCAATGTAAAGAAGCTCGTGGCGGGCAGGAAACTCAAGTCGGCCGAGGATGAACTCCAGGCATTTGACATCATGCCAACCACTCTTGCTCCATCGCGGCGATCGAACCTGCGCCGGGCTCTTTCGCATCTTTGTGAATTCGAGCACATCAAGTCCTACGTCGATTGCGGCATGATCGCGAAGTCCGATCTATTTAAACCAGACGGTTGGCTCGACTGGTACCTTGCTTCTTACTATAAACCAGCCGAACAGGAAGTACGGCCCCCCGCAATCATCCTCGGGAAGAACCGCAAGAATTCCGGCACCGACGCTACCGCTACAGACAGCAGGATTGTCGAAACGGCCGACCAATGATGTCAAGGGCGGGGTCATTGCCCGCTCTTGATTTTTTACTCCGTCGTCGCGCTCGAAAAGGGACGGGCCATTCGACAGGCAAGCGGCTTTCATGCGGGAGGTTGTTCCTTGCCGCATGAAACCCGCCTCCTCACTACGAAACATTCTTTTGTTTTGCCTGGAGCGGAGCCGACCCGGTCTGGTAATGTTCTCATTCAATTGTTTCTAAAGATTTGGGGCATTTGTAACAACACCCTCCAGCAGCAGGAATGCCGCAAAGCCGCCCATGCTCACTGCTTGCCGGAGTGGCAAATTGCATGTACGCGAAGTCATTTATGCGCAAACTCGAATGATAAATGTCTTCGAATATTATTGCGAGAAAGTGAGGTGCAGAATGGAGGTTAGGCCACCCGATGTTGTCCCGCCAGCCGCAACTGCACCCATCTGCAATCACAGATGAAGAAGCTGGGACCTTCTCGCACCACAGACCAGCCTTTCAAAGTCTGGGACCTCAGGTATGCCGAAGCCGTCATTCTTCTCGGCGACATTTCCGCCCGCACCTGGACGCGCTGCAAAGAACGGGCTTCGTCACAATCGACCGCGAACTGCGGGATGAGATGGCGCACCTCATCGGCATCCACAGTGGCAAAGCTCCTTGTCCCCTGAACCAGCCCGCGTCTACGCCTGGATTCGCAAGCCCAACGCTACCACTAGCGGCCAAGCGGCGCTTAACTTGATGCTGTACGGAGAAATGCCTGGTCTTTTCGCAATGCGGCAGTGGATCGATGCGGAATGCGCTGCATGCTACCCCGGGGCTCACTGTCCGCTGCTGCATTCAATGCGCTCGCTACGAAACATTGTTTCGTGTTCATCCTTCCCGCGCGTTGGCGTCGCAAGGTGCCTGGTCTGCTACTGATCTAGGGACCGTCGAGCGTCCACACATCTGAGCTCTCGCCGTCCAGTTATTTGATCTGCGGAACCAATATGAGTTTCTTGACATCCTCATCAAGGGCATCGACGAGCCTCAATGCGGATAGGGGCGAGGCGCTCGTACTCTGCCGTTGACACCATCTCCGTACTATCGGTTCCCTCTTTCAGGAACCTCACGTCTTGCGCCATCGCGGTCTTGAGGGCGTCACGCTTGTGCCGGGTCGGGTCGTGTCTATGACGGAATATCAAACCGCAGAGCGAACAATGGGCATACCGCTCGGCGCGAGGGTGTTTTCTTGCTTGATAATTCGACAAAATTGCGAACAGCTTTCGTCTATTGCTTTTCCTATCCTGATGAATCCGCATTTCGGCATAAAACGCAGCTTTCCGGGCGGAGCGGATCGATTCTTGTGCATCCATTGACCCAGATCAACGCGGCAATTATTTGGGTTCGTCTTTTTTGTTCCGGGTGTGTTCTTTTTTTCGCCGGGGCACTTGAGATCCGGGAAGGATCCTGCGACAAGGATAACACGCGCTGAAAATAAGCGGCGCAAACGGCCCCCGCAAGTGCTGGTACACGAGCAAGGGCCTGACCCGCAACCTTCGAGGAGGAATTGGGCTATGCGGACATTTATCAATCTTGCTTGCGCAAGGAAAGTTATTAATCCGGCTATTGAGCTTTCTGTCTCGCTCTCCTTGGCCTTGCCGGCGATAAAACTCCCGAAAAGTTAAGCGTCGCACCTGGTCACCCGTTCGGACGACCAGCCGATCCTCGCATCCCCTTCTTCTGCTGTTCCCCTTCAATCGAGCGTTGATACGCCTGGAACGGTTGCGGCTGGCCAAGACGCAGCGCGGACCTCGCATTCAAACCATTCATTCGTTCAGGAGACTTCCCGTGCATCATTTCAATCTCGCTTCACTCTATGCCAGTAAATTTACCCACAGCATCCATCAGAGCGACGTTGCCACCGTGTTTTCAGCTCTCATCGACAAGACGATGGCGGCAGTGATCGATATCGCTCCGGCCGCGGATGACATCCTCGGCGGCTTTGTCAATGTTGCCTCGCTTGTCCGGTCAGTGAGTTTTCATGAAGGAAAGCTCCTTGAGCAGGCCGTCATCCAGATCGCCAAAGCCAATCCCAACCTTGTAATCTTGCACCAGTCGATCCGCCTCCCCATCGTACCGGCTGCCGAAGAAGCGCTTGCCAGCAACAACTGGAAAGAACTCGATGGCATTGTGTTCGACTCGGACGTCCGCTGCAAAAAATCCTATACGCCCGACCTCATCATCATCAACATGCGCACCGACGCTGCGACGATTATCGACATGAAGCGGTCGCTCGCGTCGTACGGGGACACAAACCGTCTCGGCGATCTCAAGTCCAAAATGTTGGCGAGTGCACTGGCATTGCCGGATTGGCTGTACAAAAAGCACAAACGCTTGTCGGTAAAGCGGGTCGATGTTGCGATTATTGACGGCGCAAGCCGCGCCGGCGAACGCAGCAGCGGCATCTGGAAGCTGTCGGAGCTTGATGCGCTGCTCGAAATCGAGGGTGCGGCAACCGTTATGGCGGCTTTGCGGGCCGAATTTGGCAAGCAGGCCCGTGCCGCCCTGGCGCGGGAAACGGAGCGGGCGCACGCACTGCCTTCGCGTCTGGCCGAAAAACGCGGACCCGGCCGTCCGCCGAAGAACCGCGCGCTCATCGAATCGGAATCACGGGCGATGCAAGCTACGGCAGATGTGGTTCAGATGCCGCGGCGCATCAGCATCGGCTTCGCCGTGCCACCCGCGGCCAACGTCGGTTGACATCTGCTGGCTGAAGCGAAAAACGCTTCAGCCGCGCCTACTCCGATCAAACGACAGATCCAACCACGGACGCTGATGTCCGGAGGATCAGGGAACCATTGCCATGTTTTATCTCAGCGCGGTCGTGTTGCCGTCTTACATCGTTCTCCACAGCTATCAGCGGAAATCGAGATGGTCTGGTCGTCACTATCCGCCGCTTCGACAGGATATGATGTGTGCGGGTGCCAGCGCGGTCGCCGCACGACCCGTGCGCTTAGATCGGCCCAAGCTGGATCAGGATTTCTGCTGCTACGAGACAGCAGCACTTCTTGGGCAGATTATCCTTCTCGTCAAGGGTTTTGGCGAGCCCGACGCTGCTTATTGGCAAGCGCTAATACGTCCAATCAAAATGCGGGCAGGGAACGGTGATGCAAGCTGCCAACTGGTGCTCGACTGGCTTGCAACTTTGCATCCTGATGCGTTGACGCCTTTATCTGACGGAGTTTCAACCAAGTGAGCGCTCTTTCAAATTTCCTCATCCGGCGTTTGCACCGCCACCCAGGTCAGCCCGTGCCGTTGAAAACTCTGGTCTGACATTCGAACAATTGCTCAAGCTGTTGCCGAGCAGCAGGACAACAAGGACCTCGATGGTTGACGGCGTCTGGTGCGCAATCCGGCTCCGATTATCTTGCTGCGATTTCCATTCGCGGATTTTGAAGAACCACTGCTCCGCCTGATCGACCGTAGTATTATCTGGCCTCTGCCGACGATCGCAATTGACAGTACCGATATGCATGACGATGCATTCGGCGAAAATGATCGTGATTCTACAATCGCGCGTTTCGTACCCATTGATCATGCGATGACGCTGCGCAATCATCGTGATTGGCTCGATGCCAAGGCCGCCACCGCTATCCAGGTCGGAGTGGCTATCCTGCTCCTCTTTGACCCTGACACAAATCCGCCGCTGGCTGCCGCTGTTGCCGCCGACGTGGTCCTCGATGCGGGTTTACTTGACCAGACCTTGCTTGCCGAACTGCTTGCAGTAGCGATGGACACGCCGCGGGAAGACACCCTGCAATTGTTTGGGCGAAGACCTTTTGATCTCGACGTACTGACGCTCTTCGACTTTCAGCTTGCGATCCGGCGGCCACGCACGGCTGATCAATGCCTGAAGGTGCTTCACAAGATTGCGACAGATCGCGCAGTTGAACGCAACGTAGGGCAAGGATCCACCTCGGCTGGCGGCAAGGGTGACGACATAAATGGGTCTGACAAGCCATGGAACAAACTGAACGCGAAGAAGAGCAAGCCAACATCGGGGTCGACGGTGCTGCATCCGCAGAGCCTGATGTACAGCGCGCCGCGCGATGCCAGAGGGGCGTTTGCACCGCTGACGATCGACGATCTCGCCGGATTTGGCGAGGCGAGAACTTGGGCTCTCGACCTTCGCGACGACCTTGATGCCTATCACAATCGGACCATTGCCTGGTCCGACCTCAGCCCGAGGCTGTTGTTGTCGGGTCCGCCAGGTGTTGGCAAGACCACCTTTGTCAAGGCGCTCTGCAACAGCTTGCAACTTCCACTCCTCGTTACATCGGTTGCCACTTGGCTGCAGCCGAGCCACCTCGGCGACGTTTTGACGAGAATGTCCAGGGCGTTCGCCGAGGCTGCCGACATGAAACCCTGTATCCTGTTCATCGACGAAATCGACGGCATCGGCACGCGCAGCAACTCCAGCGGCGGCAGTAACGCAGACTACTGGAACTCCGTCGTCAACCAGTTGCTCGAGTTGCTTGACACAGCAGCGTGGACCGAAGGCACAATTGTCGTTGGCGCAACAAACCGGCCAAACGCAATTGATCCTGCGCTAACGCGTTCAGGCCGGCTTGAAAACCACGTCATGGTACCGCTTCCGGACATCGATTCCCTGACGCAGATCCTCGCATATCACTTGCGTCTCGATCTCCCCGGCATGCTGGCATCCACTCTAGCGTCGACTTTCAGAACCGCGACAATCGGGGAGAAGACGTACGGCGAATCCGGATACCCTGATCATCCTGCGTTGCGGGCCTTGGCGAGAATGGCGTCGGGTCTCTCGGGTGCGGACGTCGAACGGACTGTGCGCGATGCGCGTCGCGCGGCGCGGCGGCGGGGTAGTCCTTTGAGTTTTCAAGATATCGAAACTGCCTTAAGGGCGGGTCGTCCCGACAAACCAGCCGATTTGCTGTGGCGGCAAGCCGTGCATGAATCGGGACATGCGCTGGCGCGGCATGTGCTAAATATCGGGGAAATGATCACAGTCTCGATCGAGGGCGACGGGGGCCAAGCCAAAATAAACATCGATGCCAACCGCGTTCAAGATGCGGCCTGGATCGCCAATCTGATTGTTGTCCTTGTGGCTGGGCGCGCCGCAGAAGAGCACATCCTCGGAGCGGTTTCGTCCGGTTCCGGCGGCTCGGCGGACAGCGATCTCGCCCAGGCCACGCGGCTGGCGGTGGAGCTGGAAACATCCGTTGGTCTTTCAGCAGGGATGCCGCTGCTCTATCGACCTTCAAACGATCCGGCACGCGACCTGCTGTTTCATGACGAACTCGCGCGGCGAGTGAATGCCGTCCTTGAAGACGCCTATCAAAGGGCTGGTAGTCTCATTGATCAGCATCGATCTCTGGTCGAATTGCTGGCAACCAACCTCATGCAAAGCCGCACGCTGGAAGGCTGGCAAGTTGATGAAATTTTGTCCGGCAACTTCAACACGACGTAAAACGCAGGCAACGTCATTTGCGATGCGAACGCCAACGACGCCGCCTCTGAAATGTCGCTTGTAAGTCACCTTCCAGTCGGGTCGCGCATTGACCCTGTAGGATCAGAAAGGGGCTTTGCCGCAGAGAGCGTCGAACGAGGACACGACGATCTCGGCGGCTTCAATGCAGAGTGACATAGGCAGCACACAAACGCTGTTTGTCGCTGAAACGAATTTTAAGGGATCAAATCTGCCGGATTGCATTACAAAAAGCTCTTGGCAACTGAAGTCAGATCAAGACAAAGGGCCTGCAATTGCTGATCCTTTATCGCCAACGTACGGCATGCGCAATCAATGCACAACGACGCGCCGGAACGTCAATATAATTTACGCTGTTCCGATTCAAATTCGGGGATGGCTGATTCAAAGTTGGGGAACACCGATTCAATATCTTCGAATGTCGATTCAGTTTTTGAAAATTGCCGGCGTTCCGCACCGCCGACCGCACTGGCAATCTGGCGGCGATTCTCCTGATCGGTGTTTAGGGTGTCCCCGATTCCGTTTTACAGACTTGCGTTGCAAACTTCTGGCAATCCGATTCTTGGTCAAACGGCGTTTGCGGTCAGCGGTCAACTCCGGATCAACTTGCAACAGCGCTTGGGCAGTGGGCGAGGAGAGGGGTGATGACGATTGCAATATTTAGCTCAAGACGGCGCAGCGGCTGATGTGCGTGAACCCAAGATTGCTGAGGATTCGTGGTAGTCAGCCCCTGGTGCTGGCTTTCAACGACTGCGGACACCATGATGAGAGCGGTCCTGTCGCCACCCCGGCCCAAGTCGAGGCAGCAATCCTCTTTGGTTGGTCGCGTGATGCAACGGCGGAGTCTGCTCATTCATTGCCACTCGGGGCAATGCCGCTCGCCGCTGCCTTGGCGATACTCGCGGATCCGATGGGAAAAGGGGAGAAGAGGATCAGCATTGATGCGATTCGCCAGCTGGCACCACGCGTTGCACCCAACCTCTTGGCGTTTTCACTGGCAGGCAGCGTGCTTGGCCGCGATGGCAAGCTCGAAAATGCCCGACTTGATCATTTTGACATCGATGATGCTGTTCAGAAATTGAGGTATTTCAAAGTGCAATGACGGCGTCAGAAACTGACCCGATCTCAACCAGAACGCCCAACCCATTAAATTATGAGTTGCCCCATCGTCGGCGTTTGCGCCGGCTCGATTTCCGGATCATGCTTTTTTGTAAGAAGGAGCAAACCATGCGGAAATCACTGCAACAAAGAAATGCTGATCAGAAACTTAGGCAGCGCGAATACCGCGCGCGGTTGCAACAAGAGAGAAGGCCCTCGCGGGATGATTGCGCGCGCGTATTGATGCACACTTACTTTCTCCGGTTTGCCAAAGACCGCGAAGCAACTCAAGATGCCATCGACGGTATTGTCGGACGGCTGGTCCGTCAGGGTTTCGCCCCGGACCTGTCTTATGAGGTCGTCGATAGTATAGTTAAGAAATATGCAAAGGGCAGGTGGCAGTTCCGGCGCAAGCCACATCTGCTCAACCCGGACGATCGGCTGAACAGTTGAAGACTTCTCTACCAGACGGCCCCGACAATGCTGGGCAGCGAGTGACGTTGATTGAACCCCACGTGCTCTCCCCATTACTCAGTTAAACGCCGTTTGATTCAGAATCGCTAATCCAGTATTTTCAATTACCTTCTCAAATATAATCGGTAGGGAGTAGCCCAGCGCCTCCTCTATGTCTGGCGTCGATCGGCAACTGCGGCCGCTTGGCTTCGCTCACTCGCTAAAGGGCTGATTGGTTCCGGGCATTTTATGCTGCTGGGTGAAAACGAAATAGGTCTTGAAGCTGAGAATGGGGAGAACATTGTCGATACTAACCGGAACCAGCGCGGGAACGCCCCATTTCCATTCCCGCTCGAATTGATTGGTATTCAAAAGGTGGTCGATGAAATGGAAAGGTCTCCAGACTGGCTTATTCCTATCGTGCGCGGACGCTTTCATAAACGATGCAATTGCCTCGTACCTCTCGCCATACGGATAGGATAGCCGGCCAACTCCAAGCTTGCCAATGAAAAGATTTGGGAATCTAGGTCTATAGCTTGCTCTGCTGGTGATGACACGCGAAAGCTCGTGCATGGACCGCGCCCAGGGAAATCAAATTTACACAGCTCGGATAGTAGCGCCGAGACCAAATTTCGTTCGCGCATCAATCCGCCAAACACTTCCTGACCTGTTACCCCGTGAAGTCGGATGCGTAGCTAATGGCTATGGGCCGTGCCGGCCTCAGCCGGCTCAAATAGAATTACGCAGCGTTTTTGGACGGTTTCTCAAACTTGCAATGACATTGTCAACATTCAGCGAAGCCGCGCCAAATGTTGACAATAGAAAAAATCAATAAAAAGTATATTTTTGCTATTGACGGGTGCTACGCCGTCCATGAGACTTGTAATTAGGAAGAACGATAACAGTAGTTATTGTTGAAAGTTAGAGGATGACAAAATGAATGAATACAGTTTTGCGATTGATAGCGATCTTTATTTTCTGGACAAAGGTGGCAACGTTGGCATCAAATTATGATTAATAACGAATGCGCGGTTAGAAGCTATACAATACTGTTCAACGAGAAGGAGTTTTGCAATTGAAGTTCGAAACCAGTCCACAAACACTGCGCAACCTCATCGACGCGATGCTGCGCAAAAGTTACCCGCGTCCTCAGTTCTTGCGGGCCATCTATGGAGGCCGAAAGCAGTCGTCGATCGTAGACGAACATGCCGATGCGATCGTTCTCATGGTCGCGGAAGTGATTTGTAGAACGTACTGCATCTACCGGGGCGAAGATAGGACCTTCTCAACTTACGAGGCCGATAACGTTCTCGGATTTGCTTGCGACCTCGTCCGAAGCCACGACGAGGAAAACGCTGATCGCAATGACGACTATTCCGTCAATCCTTATTGTCAATACGGACTTCCTAAAAACATCGAAGCCACGCTCATTGCGGTGACCGAGCTGCTCATCACGACATTCAATGAGCAGGTCGAGTTAATCAACTCATGCCTGCTCGGAGACAAGCAACAAGAAAGACTTTTGGCCCAGCGGATCCTCGTCACAGATCCAGCAGGACGCCAGCTTATCAATGAAATGGCGCGAACCTTTCCGCAGCTAAACGGCCGACATTTGGTATGGTTGACAAGAATGGCAATTTCGGGATGTGCGGCTGCGAGCTTGCTGATCGAGTTTTAGTGAGGGCGGCACAGCATATTGCAACCGCACATGAGGTTGGCGGGGACCTACTGCAGGTCAGGCACTATCGGCATGTGTTGCAATGCGCTTATGAATCATTGAGATCTGCTTCGCCTGCCACAAAACTGGAAACGGAAGCGGGCCATTGCGACCGCTCGATGTCACCCAAGCATCGAAAGCAACAGAAGGAATGCGTGAAAAACCTTATCCGGACGCTGCATTGCAGGGCCCCCATTCAAAACAACGTGGTAGCACACGCCAGTGCGGTCAACTCGGCACGTCGATTGCCCATACCTATTAAGCAGAGTCATCATAATCAAGAAATCACTTTAGGTACATATGATGATAATATGAAAACCGTTTTCGTACTCAAGGCCGCAAAGCCATAGGTTGGCAAGCTGCGCACTTTGAGAAACAGGAATTGAAGTGCTGCTGTATTTGGTGCGCGCACCCGTCCGGCAAGCTTTTCTGGGGCGAGGGTATAGATGAGAATGGAGGCTGGCGGCCCTGCCGTAAGCTCCCCTTCGATGGTTATCCGGGATTTCGATCGAGGGTCCCGCCGAGTCCATGAAGGCACGCGGCATAGATCAGTTTTTTCACGATTCACTCCCGTTGCTGCGATCAATATATTCGCAAGATGATAGCGCTGGCTATGACGGATTTGGCGCACATGATGATGGTTACCGCGGATTTACTTGGAAGACCTTCCACAGACGGCGAATGCATATATAACACTGCCGGATTAGAATAGGTGAACGCTGAGCCTGCCCTGTTTCTATGTGGGTGCGTGAATGTGGCCGAGGTACAACCTCCGTTCAAGCTACGTTCCAAGCGCTTCCAAGATGGCTCTTGGCTGCGGGAGCGAGGCTAAGGCCATGCGGGGCGATCAGTCTCGATGCGAGTCAACACGCCAAGTTCAAACTCGTTCAGGTCATCGATCTTGACCTGAGCCGCCTTTTGATCTGACCCAATTTCGAACGTGACCGCAACGGGCATGTTTGGCATCTCGGCAGACGGCCGGTAGGTGTAAAGGTCTCTGTCAAAATGGCTGAGCGGGAAAACCGCCTTGCCTTCCGGTCCAAGGCGAATTTCAAGCGTGCCATCTTTTTCGGCTACTACTGCCTTGCCAATATAAGGATTGAAGTAGGTGCCGGCATAGGCAGACAGCGGCAGCGCTGGCAGCGGGGAGACGGGCGGTGTCCCGTAACGCTTGATCGCGGCCTCGATCGCCGGCCCAAAGAGCTGCCCGTAGATGTTGTTCCATTTGATAACCCAGTCCTGCGTCGTCTTTCCGGTCATCACGAGCTCGAAGAACGTGTCGGCAAGACCTTCGGGCACGCCGGTTGGGAAGGCGTTGGTAAGGACGACGATGCCGAGCTCTTCTGCCGGAAGCAGACTGACCAGTGTTCGGGCGCCGGTGCTGAACGCGCCGGCATGGCTCCAACCCTCGCCATACCGGCCATACTCCACATTCCAGCCGAGACCGTAGAAGGACCATCCGCCGGACACCGGGTTCTTGCCGCGCGCCATCAGCGGCAGATGGGTCTGGCCAATCGCGTCTCCGTCGATGAGTGGCTTGCCATTATAATTCCCATTGCCGAGCTGAAGCCGCATCCATTGAGCAAGGTCCCGCGCATCGGAGCTGACGCCGCCTGCAGGTGACTGCGGGTCGGGGTCGCGTTTGGCCAGCGCGCGCCATTTGCCGTCGAGCGGAACGTGGAGCGTGGCGCGGTTTGTTCGCGTCAGGAAATCGGCATAGCGCGAGCTGGTTGATGACATTCCAAGCGGTTTGTAGAGCTTCGCATCTGCCGCATTCTCCCAGCTCATGCCTGCCGCTTTTGCTACGGCGACCGCACCTGCGGTAAGGCCGAAATTGCTGTAGGAGTACTCTGACCGAAAACTACTCGACGGCTTAACCTGACGGAGCCGCTGAAGAATCGCGTCGCGGTCATAGCCGATCTCTTCGAGTTCGTTTCCGGCCCCTCCGGGTAGGCCGCTGCGGTGAGAGAAGAGATCGCGCACGGTCACTTGTGCGGTCGGATAGGCGTCGTAAAGCTGGAAGGATGGATCGATGTCGACAATCCGCGAATCCCAACTCGCCACCCCTTCGCTCACAATCGCCGCCACGACGGTCGAGGCCATCGGCTTGGAGAACGAGGCAAGCTGAAACACCGTATCGGCGTCGACCAGATCACTCTTCCCTTCTTCCCTGACGCCGAAGCCTTTCAAGTAGACCACCTCATCCTGATAGACGACGGCAATAGAAATACCCGGGACCCCGCCATTGGCGATGACTTGTTGCGCCGCCTCTTCCAACTTTGGCAAAGCTGCCAAGATCTTGCCTTTTGTCGCGTGCTCGAAAGACTGGGCCTGGCTGGCAATTGGTGCAATGCCCACCAACACTACGCCAACGAGAAGTTGCAGGCACAAGACGCGGATATGCCTGGCATATCGCTTTGCAGCTTCGGTCATCTCCATTCCCCTCGCATGGTGATGGCCTAACGATACACGAACTGTGTGATGCGTGCTCGACTTTCCTTCGCGATGAACCTGGAGGTTTTACTGTTATTGAGACGCAGTCTCGGCCGTATAGTTTAAGGAACAGATGGAATCATCGTGCACCACACTCAGGCACACTAACTTATTCGTGGCGGAGATGTATCGCTGCAACGATCGTGTTGGCTACGTTGCAAATCGTATTGAATGAGGTCCATGAGCATGGTTTCAACGGGGAAATCTGAAGATCGAATCCTGTGGTCGCGATGACAATGACAGCTTCTCTAATCGGGCATTGGGGTCAAGCTCATTTCTAATTTTCGGCGGCCTGATCGTTCACGCGGGTCACGCTTCTCTTCGCAGTCTATTGGCTCGCTTGGGTTTGGAGCCGCTGCACGCATGCATGGGATCAGGGTCTGGAGAGCCTCGCTGTTGGGCGCGCTCGAAGCGCAGCAGTCATTAACGGCTTCATCCATCCCGTCGTCCGCATGGGACGATCCGGCCAGGATCGAACTCGAGGGCTATATCAGCTCATACTGTGGCCTCCGATCCGAACCGGAGCTCTGTGCCGTCGATCCACATGCGGTGAAGCACGACGGCAATCTTGCGAGCGACAGCGACGATAGCTCTCCGCCGGCCCTTGGTCTTCATCAGCCGCACGCCCCAGGCCTTCAGGCTGTTCCAGGCGACTGACCGCATCAGCATCGCGTTAGCGGCAGCATAGAGCGTCGCCCGTACGTCAGTATCGCCTGCATGTGAGATGTGGCCGGGATTGTCTTTCTCGCCGGACTGGAAACGCCGCGGCGTCAGCCCGAAGTGGGCTCCAACGGTGCGCGAGCTTTTGAAGCGGGTCGGATCGTCGACTGCGGCCTTGAAGCTTAGAGCTGTTATCTCGCCGACGCCTGGGATGCCCATGAACCGCATGCACATAGCGTCTTCGCGGGCTGCCCTTCGAACACGTCGATCGAGTTCGAGAAAGGTTTCCATGAGCATCTGTCTGGCCTGCAACATTGGCAGGAGGGCATGGCTTAGTGCTGGATCGTTTTCGATGGTGTCGCGGACTGCCGCGTCGAATGCACCGCGCGCCAGACGCATCGGCAGCTTGACGCCGAAGACCTTCAGCAGCCCACGGATTTCGTTCTCAAGATCGATGCACTTCCGCTGCATGACCTTGCGGCTGGTAAGCAGCGCTCGGATGTAATGGCTTTCGACACTCTTTACATGCACCCGACTATACCAACCCGATCGCAGGATTTGAGCGATGCCGCGAGCGTCATGTTTGTCGGTCTTGTTGCGCATGGCCGAAGAGCGGCATTGACCTGCCGAGCCTCCATGCACACGACGTCGAACCCCGCTTCTTTCAATCCGTAGGTCAGATGTTGGGTGAGCGTGCCAGCCTCCAGCCCAACCTGATGGATCGGTTCGCCAAACTCGCTCAGGCAGCGAACCAGGTCCCGCACGTCAGATGGGACGGATCGCTCAAGTCGAACCTTTCCATCCTGGTTAATGATGCAGATCGCCACTGAGCGCAGTGACACGTCCAAAGCAGCATAAAACATCATCGTCTCCCTTCATCTCGGCCAAGCCGAAATAGTAGTGGGAACTCGTCCCTGGTGGGACCGCCCGATTACACATGCTGTTGGCAAGTAGCAGGCACTACGCAATGGCTGCTTCTGGCGCAAAGCCGCCGCTCACTCCGTTCCCTTCGAATCGTCATCTGGAGTCCTCCTCCAGTCTTCCAAAGAGGACTAGGATCGTCCCGGGTTGGCGTGGACGTGCTTCACTCCATTATCTTCCAGTATGAGTCTTTGCGTACGACCTTGCCGTTGCGAAATGAATAGAAGTCACAACCTTGGACTTCCTTTTTTGCCCCATCGAGAGTGGTGCCTGTGAGGGTCCATTTTGAGATGCCAGTCTCGGTATCCGAATCTACAAAATGCTGTTCGTTGCCGTAGTGAACATTGGGCAGGCCCTCAAAGCGCGTTGCCAGCGCTTCGCGTACGTTCCGTTTACCCTCGAAACGAGAACCCCAAGGATCGTTTCCCCGCGGCATCTCCAATGCACAATCATCAGAAAAGAATGTCATGATCCGATCAAGATCGTGCGCGTTGAAGGCCTCACATAACTCAGTCAGTGTCGATCGAATGTCCATACCGCATCTCCATTCAGTTGGTGTTGCTGGCGATAGAACCGCACCGGCAGGATTTCATTCGCTCATATTCCCTATGGGAACCTTGTCCCTCGGATAAGCAGATCATCGTCTATCCCGGGGATGCACTCTTGGCCCACCGTTCGGCTCGGGGTTAATACCTTTAGGCGGCACTCCAGCGACCTGCAGAGTAAAGTCGGAATGCGTCAAACATGCCGCCCCTTGTTCCGTCGGACGATCATGAGAACGATGAGCACCAGACCAATCGCGATCAGCACAATTCCCAACGTCAAGTATTCGGTCGATCCATCTCTATAGCCAACAGCTGCCAGCAGAAAGCCCAATATGATGGCAATCAACCCGCCAAGCTTTTTGAACAATGAGATCGGTTTGTCATCGATTGCAGCCATGATGAACCTCCAACGCTTTGTTTCAGGGATACCATGACCCCCAAACGGTAGCGTGCATGCTATCAGTGCTCGGGTCGCCGCTCAACGAACGAGCAAGCGAATGTTCGAGGTCGCCGCTAAATACACTTAAAGCGAAGATTCGGGATTCCGCGCAGGTCACAGTCGTAGCCGGATGGTCTAATTTTCCGGTATCGAGATCCTTTCCAGGGAGGGAAGCATGCCAAGGTCTTTCATCAGGGCACTATACCTTTGTCTTGTACTGTCACCTGTCATTGGGCTCGATATCGCCAACGCCGCCCAGCCTGCTCTTAGCGTTGGGACAAGCCTGAATAGGGGGCGTCCAATCGTTTGCGAGTTAGGTGCCAATCGGTTGAGGCAACGCGGCTTTCACGATGTTTGGCGTGTCGATTGCCGCGGGCGGTTCTTTGTCTATCGGGCATGGCAGGCAGGCCGCCGTTTTGAAATCGCAGTCAATCGCCACAACGGCAGGGTCGTCGACTTACGCAGAATTGGTTGATCTGTCCACAACACTCGCGGCATTCAAGACATGACGGTTGGGAGTATTAGACCTGAGGAACTACAGAACATCTTCAATCATTCAGTATGTAACTGTTACGTACTGTGCCATCTGCTCTGGCCGTGCTGACCTAATCGCATTGAACTAACGGCAAGGGCGGCACCGTCGTTGCTCCGACCATCAATTGTCGTGGAGGAAAGCTTGGGAAAGAATGTGTTTGTATCGCTGGGACTTGTTCTCAGCCTGTTGATGACGCCTGTGGCGCTGCCTACCGCTGCCATTGCCCAGTCCGTCAGCATCACCATCGGCACCAATCTCAACAGAGGCAGGGGAATAACCTGCAGCCAGGGCGAAAGGTTGCTCCGCAATCGCGGTTTCCGCAACATAAGGCGCATGGATTGCCGTGGTCGGTTCTTTATTTATCGCGCATTACGTGGAAATTCCCGTTTCGAGATTGCCGTCAGGCAAAGCAATGGCCGCGTCGTCGATGTGCGCAGGATTGGAAGAAGGAGATAGTTCAGGTTCGTTCGGTCCGAACCCGGATAGAGCACATTCAGAGGCTGCGAGTCCGTAGCCAAAGCGGGGCACTCCTTGCAAGCGCTCTTGACCGCATCGACGGCCTATGGCCCCAGTGCCATCAGCCGCTACAACCTGTTTCCTGCCGCGGGCGTAAACGGGCAGGCCATCCCCCGGGGCGAGCACGGGCAGGCGTTGAAAGATGGCAGAATAAACAAGAGATCATGAACGTACGGTGCTATCGACGCACCGTGCTTTCAAAGATGCGGATAGGCGCGCTTAGGGCAGCTCCCGTCACCGTGCCGATTGCCAGGCCGGCTTCGACGGCGGTGGCACCAAAGTTGCCGGGCATGTTTGGATCGGCGTCAGAGAGTGATTGCCCCCTCAGCAGCCGCTCGCCAAAGAGCCGGACGACTTCGGGGCTTGTCGCAAACTGCGTGTGGTTGAGGCTGTCACCGTTTCGCAGCGCACTGAGGTCATACACTGTGATCCCGGATGCCATCTTTAACTGGGCTTTATAGCTTGCGTTTGTAAGGTCCACTCCGCCAACGCGCGTCACTTGCCCCGATATCAGTCGGGAAAGCCGAAGCGCTCTGTCGTTTGCAGACACGAAGATCGATATATGTGGCCGTTCTCGCCCGATATCGATCAGCTGTTTCCGAAAGACATCGATATCGAGATCCGGCGAAGCGAGAATGACGTCCGTGATCTTCGGCGATATTCGCCTGCCTTGCATCGCTATGTCACGCAGGGCTTCCATTACCGGCCAACTGCCCATTGAATGAGCCATGATCGTGATCTCGGATACGTCGGGGCTATTGACCGCCTGTTGAATGACGTAGCCCAATTCGGAGCGGGAGAAATTGGTGCTTTCCCTATCGTAGTTGTAGTCGAGCAAAGCCCCACGCGATGGCCAGGAAAACAACACGGGGGTCACCTCGGCGCGCGAGTCGTGGACAATTTGCGCGAAACGAAAGACCGCGTCTTCGAAACGCGTGTTGAACCCATGCACGAAGATCAGAACGCGCCTGCCACTCGCCGCATGCTCCCGATACCAGGTTCGGATGTCCCGAACGTTGATGGTGTCTACGGCGGTGGTCACAAAGTTTCGCTCAGGGTCGCCTGGAAGCCGACGCGGCCATTGGATTGTTCCCGGATTGCGGTTGGGCGGAATTGAGACGACGACGTTGGCGAGGTTAAGATCGTGACCCCGCTCGCCCGTAAAGAATACACCCTTTTGCGACGTCGGCGCCCGTGTTGTCGCAACCAGCAGATCGACCTTTGTCGTGTCAGACGCCGCGATGCTGACGGGCGCTAAGACACCCCGGGCCGGTGACGCGCATGCCGCAACACCGCCCACAATGAAGATCAGCGTGATTGTACGGAGTATCGAAATGCTTCGACTGAACACCATGTGCCTATCCAATTCGCCCTCGACTGCTGGCACTACGTCTGCGACCGCTAATACAGGAGCCAACCGATGCCGACGGCAAGGGCAACACCGATCAGGAACACGACGGTGAACGTGAAGGGCCCGACGTTCACGCCCAGTTTTCTCAGCCGCTCGTCCAGATCATCATGACGCATCGAAAACCTCATCGTTGGTGCAGATCAACCGTGAAGCTTGCGTAACAGCAATCCGAGGCGTTCTTCAGGAGCTGCGGTGGCGATTTCGCCTGCTGGCCTGCGCGGCACACCGCTCTTGCGGCCCGCTCTCACTTCGCTTGGCGTATAGCCGAACTCCCTCTTGAATGCCCGGCTGAACTCTGCGCCATCACTGAAACAGCGCTGCTCGGCGATCTCAATAATACGACGTTTGTCGTTCGGGTCGGCCAATGCTGCGTGTGCATCGAGGAGACGCTGGTGCTGCAGGTAATGCATCACGCCGCCGAACGGCTCGAACATCCGATAAAGCCCTGTGCGTGAAATCGCGAGGTCACGCCGCAACGCATTGGCATTGAACGATGGGTCAAACAATCTGGATTGCACTATGCGGCGTGCCTTTTCGAGCAACACGCGGGCGATAGGTGCCTGAGCCTCCTCGATGTTGCCTGGCGATGGCAGGAGGCACGCCCGGATCATCGCCTGCGTCGCGCCCACGAGTTCAGGGAGATTGTCGGCCTCGACCGCCGGCAGCCGCTTGGCCAATCCGATGAAATAGTCGGACAATAGCCGTCCCATAGCCGTGTCTACAGAGGAGAATTCGGCCGCGCTGAGGGCACGAGCCACTTCTGGATCGGAATCTCGGGGAACAAACAGAACCAGCATGTCGCTATCTGTTACACTCCCCTCAAACCAACGGCCCAGCGAATGGACCTGGACGATGCCGGCGCCGCCTTGAAAGCTTCCTGCCGGGCCCTCGGTGCTGATCGAACCGCCGAGTGGAAGGGTCAATGCCCAGTGATCGAGCGCTTCCCTGCGTGTGTGACCTGGGACACTTGCAAACTCGAGTGCGCTGGTTCTGATCCGCGAGAACGCCAGGC
The DNA here is from genome assembly GCF_014192095.1 of Phyllobacterium trifolii. Lineage (GTDB taxonomy): Bacteria > Pseudomonadota > Alphaproteobacteria > Rhizobiales > Rhizobiaceae > Phyllobacterium > Phyllobacterium trifolii. The sequence goes on along the minus strand of NZ_JACHXN010000032.1, from coordinate 25,248 downwards.
TGCCGAGATCCCAGACCGTCTGCTTTCCTTCAAAGCCGCGGGACCTGTCCCTGCATTCGCCAAGCTCGAGCAGCGAGGAGAAGCTTTTGCGCCACGACTCATACTGATGGTCAATCGGCACGCCGCTGGTATCAAACTTGAACGCGGGAATAGAAAAGGCGCCGGAAGACGTCCGCTTCGGTTGCGGAGGAGGGCAGTTGATGGCAGACCCCGCTGCCGCGTGTCCGAAGTTTTTATCGAGTGATGCATCCGATGGCACGATATGATCATGCGCGTTCATGATTTCACCATTTGTCGTACCCGGAACAACGTGCAAATAGGGGGCGCTGTCTCATTGTTAGAGACGAGCATAATAGTACTTCGATCCATTTTGTTGGGGGAAGTACAGGCATGGCTGCTCCAAAAAACCACAAGAGTAAGGTATCGCGCAGTTACAAATGCCCGACTTCCCAAGTGTGGCACAACTCCGGCAGTCTGTTCAGTACGTAACTGTTACGAAACAGGTTGCAAAAACGGTGGCCTCTCTACCTGAACGTGTTCGAAATTAGATCGAAGTTCTGTCGGAATTGTCAAAAGCCTTTGCCGACAGCAACACGGCAATCCATTTCGCCACGGACGATTTCTCGCAGTAGATGATGAACGCGATGAGTATGGGGACGCCAATGAATGCGCCCGGGAACAGGGACATGTGCCGTATCAACCGCTGGCGCTAACCCTGCTCAATTGACGAGAAAGCCGATCGCGAACGCATTTGCGATATCGATGAAAAAAGCTGACACCAGTGGTAGGATAATGAAGGCCATCGGTGCCGCGCCGTGCAGTTTGGTAATGGCAGTCATATTGGCGATGGCAGTCGGCGTCGCCCCAAGGCTTATGCCACTGAAGCCGCCGGCAATCACCGCGGCGTCGTAGTTGCGACCCATCAGCGGGAATACAACGAAGAGTATGTAGGCAATCGCTGCAACCGTCTGGAGCGCGAGGATCAGAAGCAGCGACGGCCCAAGCCCTCCGAGGGTCCAGAGTTGCATGCTCATCAGCGACATTGCAAGAAAGATGCTCAGCGAAAGGTCGGAGACAAGGGCCAACGCGCGCGTCCGCGTCGGCCAGAACAGGGTCGGCATGATCCGCGGAATGACATTGGTCAAGACGATGGCAGACAGGAGGCAGGCGACGAAGAGGGGTAGACGAAACCCCAAGTCAGCCAATAGCTCATCGACCGTGTAGCCGATAAGGACCGCAACGTTGAGGACGAGGATGGTGCGCAGCAGCGTAATATGGTTGAGGTCGTCTTCTATGACGTCGTCATCCCCTAATCCAATCGAAGGGGCAGCGTCAGGACCTTTAAGCTGGTAGCGCGCAATCAAGAGGCCCGCGACGGGCCCACCGACAAGACTTGCAATGACAAGACCTAGAGTTGCCGCCGCGACGCCAATCTCCATCGCGTTGGTGAGGCCGAAACGCTCGGCAAGAATCGGGGCCCACGCAATCGTCGTGCCATGTCCGCCGATCAAGGACGCTGAGCCGACAAGAACGGTCATGCCTTCGGGCATTCCGAGGGCGGCGGTACTTCCGGCGGCGATAAGATTCTGGATGACGAGATAGATCAGCGTCAGTCCAAGCAGGATCAGCAGCGGCTTGCCACCCGCGATCAGATCGGCAAGGCGAGCGTTCAGACCGATGCCGGTAAAAAAGTAGAGGAGCAACAAGTCGCGCGCCGCGAGGTCAAACGAGATCGCAATCCCCAGGACGCGATAGGCGAGAAGCGTTGTCAGGGCCGCGAGAAGACCGCCGGTCACGGCTTCCGGAATGTTCCATTGCCGTAGTGCCGCGATCCGGCCGTTCAGTCCAGCGCCGATGAAGAAAACGACGATCGCTATCGTCAGACTGACAAAACCTGGAAATTCGATATTTGTCACTGGCGATCGAACCTCGTCTTGAGCACGGCTCTTATGCCGGATTATGTGAAACAGGCCGCATGGTGGTGGCACTGCTCGTCGGTTCCTTGACACGGAATGCGGCCACATAGAGGGCTGGCAGGAAGACGAGAGTCAGCACCGTTGCGACCAGCAGGCCGCCCATGATCGCGATCGCCATCGGTCCCCAGAAAATGGTCCAGGCTATCGGTATCATGCCGAGAACAGTGGAAATGGCGGTCAACATGATGGGACGGAACCGTGATACCGTGGCATCGATCACTGCGTTCCATACCTCAGTCCCTTTGCCCCGTTCTGTCTCGATCTGTTCGATCAGGATCACGGCGTTCTTCGCGATCAGTCCGAGCAGCGATAAAATACCGAGAATGGCGACGAAGCCCAAAGGCCTGTTGAAGATGAAGAGCGAACCGACAACACCGATGAGCCCCATCGGGACAACGCTCAGCACCAGAAACAGGCGGCTGAAACTCTTCAGCTGGATCATGAGAATAGTGATCATCAGGAACAGCATGATCGGGACCACGGCGATGACCGAAGCTTGGGATTTGGCGCTCTCCTCGACCGTTCCGCCCGTCACGATCCGATAAGGACCGGTCAGGCTTGCGTTGAGCTTCTCGATCTCCGGTTCGAGTTCCTGAACGATGGCTTCCGGCGACGACCCGGCTGTGACGTCCGCTTGCACGGTGAGCGTTGGAACGCGGTCGCGGCGCCAGATCACGGGAAATTCCTGATCGACCTCGAATGTGGCAAACTGGCTGAGCGGAACGGTCCGGCCATTGGCGAGCGGGAACTGCAGCGTGCGCAGATTGTCGAGTGATACGCGCTGTTCATCGGTCGATCGGACGACGACATCGATGAGGTAGATATCATCGCGCACTTGCGTCACGGCTGTTCCGGACACCACAGTGTTGAGGGCAGTGGCCAATGCCTGAGAACTTAGGCCCAATAAGCGCGCCTGATCCTGATCAATGTGAACACGTATCGTGCGTGCCGGTTCGATCCAGTCGAAATTGATGCGCTTCAGCTGCGAATTGCCACCCAGCATCTGCGCCAGGCGCTGGGCGATAGCGCGAACCTCGTGCGGATCGGGGCCACTGACGCGGTACTGTACCGGCCAGCCCACCGGTGGCCCGAGTTCGAGTAGTGAGACGCGTGAAATGGCACTCGGGACCTTTTCCGCCAATTCCTCTTCCAGTCGCGCTCGCAACCTCTCGCGGCCGGGAACATCCTTTGCAACCACAACCGCTTGCGAGAAGAACTCATTGGGCAGTTCGACGTTGAGCGGCAAATAGAAACGTATGGCTCCGCGCCCCACATTGGTACTCCAATGGGCCACATCGGGATCCTTCAGAAGCTCGTCGAGTTGGTCCGAGGCTTGCTGGCTCGCCTCGATCGAAGCGTTTTGCGGCAGTCTTATGTCGACAAGCAGTTCAGGACGATCGGACGATGGAAAGAACTGCCGCGGCACGAATGGAAGTGCCAGAATCGCGAGCACGAAACATGCGAGTGTCAGCCCGATGGTTAGCCAACGCATGCGCAAAGCGCCGAGGAGCAAGCTACGGAAAGAGCGAAGAATGATGGATGGTTCTCCAGGCTCCGTATTCTCCGGCTTCTTGAGCAGGGCTACACCGAGGAGAGGAGAGAAAATCACGGCCCCGAGCCAGGAGACGACGAGGGCGATACTGACAACTGCGAAGATCGAGAATGTGTATTCGCCTGCGGAACTCTGCGCAAATCCGATCGGGACGAAACCCGTTGCGGTGACGAGGGTGCCGGTCAACATGGCGGCTGCCAGCGTCCTGAACGTGAAACTCGCCGCCTCTTCTTTTTCGTCGCCGAGTGCGAGCCGCGTCGTCATGGAATCCACTGTTGTCATCGCGTCGTCCACCAGCAGACTGAGCGCAATGATCAGGGCGCCGAGCGACACACGCTGCAGATCTATCCCGAAAATCTGCATGACCGCGAACACCATCGCCAGAGACAGTGGAATGGCGAGAGCAACAACGGTGCCCGCACGGATACCGAGGCTGATGAAACTGACGGCCATTATGATGAGGATTGCCTGCCAGAGCGACGTGGTGAATTCGCCGATGGCATCGTCGACGACCTGCGGCTGATTGGCGACGAGCGTAGTGTCGATGCCGATCGGCAGATCCGCCGTGATCTCCTGCATCGCCGCCGTGATGTTGCGGCCCAATGCCAGAATATCGCCGCCCTCACGCATGGAAATCGCAAGGCCCATGGCGGGCTTGCCATTAACACGAAACATCGGTTGCGGCGGATCTGCGTAGGCCCGGTGGATTTCGGCGATGTCGCGCAACCGGACGAGCCTGCCGTTTGCAACAAAGTTGAGATCCTGGAGATCCTCTTCCGAATCGAAAGCTCCGCTTACACGTAGCGTCAGTCTTTCATCCGAAGTGCGCAAAGTGCCCGAAGGGCTGACCACATTCTGTGCCTGGAGCGCTGCGATCACGGCAGCCCTGTCAATGCCGAGACCGGCGAGCTGTTCCGTGGAAAACTCGATAAATATTCGTTCTGGTTGCGCTCCAAGCACGTCGATTTTGGAAACATCCGGCACATGCAGCAAGTGCGAGCGAGCGCCATCAACATAGTCGGCAAGTTCGCGCTGGGTGAAACCGTCCGAGGTGAAGCCGTATATGATGCCGAATGTATCGCCGAAATCGTCGTCGAAGCCGGGCCCGACAATGCCGGTCGGTAATGTCGGGCGAATATCCCCGATGCTCTTGCGCACCTGATACCAGACGTCAGGAACTTCCGCCGACGTCGTTGCATCCTTGAGGTTCACGAAGATGGTTGTCACGCCAGCATTGGTAAAGCTGCGCAGAAAATCAACTTCGGGTATCTCTTGAAGCTTGCGCTCCAGCCGTTCGGTAACCTGTTTCAGGGTGTCATCGAGCGTCGCGCCCGGCCATCCAGCCCTGACGACCATCGTCTTGATGGTAAACGCCGGGTCTTCATTGCGACCGAGATTGATGAAAGCGGCCGCACCGGCCACGACGACCGCAATCATCGCATAGATCACGAGCGAGCGGCTTTTCAGTGCCCATGCTGACAGATTGAAGCCGTTCATTGGGTTGACCCAAGCAATCGAACTTCCTGGCCATCATGCAGGGCCTGAACGCCGGCGGTCACGACGACCTCGCCGGGGTTGAGGCCCTGGGCAATGATGACCGTGGCTGGATCAAAGCGAAGCACTTCGACATTGCGTGTCGACACGGTTTTTTTGTCCTGATCCACGATCCAGACTGCAGGCTGCCGGTTGAAGTTGGTCAATGCGGTGGCGGGTATTGCGATCTCCGGCGACGAAGCGAGTGTTACACGTCCGGTGACTGTCGACCCGAGTCGCATGGCCTCCGGCGTATCGCTCAGGCCGACGCGCACCCGGAACGTCCTTGTAGTCGGATCGGCTTGGGGTGCCACCTCGCGAACCCGTCCTGTAGCTTTGACCGCAGGATCGTCGGTCAGGGTGACCTCTATGATAGCCGCCTCCGGAGCCTGCCGCAGTAGCTGTGCCGGTACATCGAAAATGGCGTCACGGCCATCCTGTCGGGCGACCTGGAGGACCATTTGCCCCGCCTGAACAACTTCGCCCGGCTCGGCACCAACGGCGGTGACGCTGCCGGCGGCATCCGCGTGCAATTCCGTGAAACCCACGCGATCCTCGGCATTGTCCAACTGGGCTTGCGAACTGTCGACCTGGGACTGCGACGCACGCATGGCCTGTTGTGCGGCATCAAATTGGGCGCGTGTCGTAAAACCCTGCCGCAATAGCGTTTCCTGTCTTCCAAACGCGTTACGCGTCTTGACTAGCTGCCCTTCGGCAGCAACCAGGTTGGCCTGTGCGGTGCGGAGTGCACTGATCTCATTCTGGGGGTCGAGTTTCGCGAGGATTTGTCCTGGCTCGACCTGATCGCCAACGTTGACCAAGCGTTCGATCACACGCCCGCCAAGCCGAAACGCGAAGGATACCTGATTCTCAGCCTCGACATGGCCAGTAAGGCTGACGCTGTCGCCAAGCTTGCTGTGCTCGACCGTAATGGTCCGTACAGGGCGGATGAGCGGGGCGGGTTCCTTTGTCTCCTCCCGGCATCCGGCAAGCATCGTGGCTGCCATCAAAAGACCAAACAGCGCGCCAAACGCACGCACCCTTCGCATCGACCTATTCACTAAAACCAGCATCCTCATGCACTCCGGGAAGCTCAAATTAAATGCGATAAAGCTTATCTGAGAGGCACTTCGACTATAACGTCTGTCTATGGTTTGTGATTGGTCAGAAATCCCAAATGGGCGCTTGGAATCCCAATTCCAGCGGGAACCCAAGAGATGGCCCGTGGCGGCACGCATGTGCTGTTAGTGCCGAATTCCCTTGATATCGACGTTTTGACATGCTGGCGAAGCGATTGCCCATGCCGTTGCGCCGACTTACTTCGATTTGACCAGCCCGGAAAACCCGGCGACTGCAAGCAGGCTCAAGGCCCAGCCAACAACCGACTGGAAGAAATAGTATTTCAGGATGAATTGGCCATTGGGTTTTGTGGGATCCGGCCGCCAGTATTCCTTCTGGCCGATCGACAGCACCGGCAACAGGACATCCAATGAATACATGAGCGGGTTGAACTCCGGGTAGCTAGCTGCTTCAGGCTGGTTGAGGAAGCAGGAAAGCTGATTTTCTCCAGTCGCCGCGCGTCCAGCGAAAGTCTGGCCGCTCGAGGGCATGTAGCGGCTGTCGGTCTGCTGGAGACCGCACATGGTCCATTCAAGTGAACGGAGGATGACCGGGCTGTTCGGCTTGATGGCACCATTTTTCTGGGCGAACGCGAACACGCCGATGCCGATCGCCCAAAACAGGATCAGCCACAACAGCGCGAGGAGAGGCTGGCGGCCATAGCGAAGGGTTACGGCCAATATACCATCCGTTGTGGCAAGGGCGACGCGCAGCGCCGGGTTTTTTGCGCGCGCCCGCCGTGCGCGCCGCTGCAGCCGTTCCTTGGTGATCAGGACGGCCCGGGCATCTTCGTCGTGACCCATTTCCCGCAGCACGGTCGAAAGCTGCTCGTAGGGTTGCGGCCAGAAATCCGCGCTCCATCGTTCAGGCGTCTGACGCGACAGCCAATCGAGCCTGCTTGCCGCGTCGACGGGCCCGCCGATGAACGCGCCATACTGGCAACGGTTCAGTAGCAGATCACCCGTCTTTGGCCAGCTTGCCTGTTCGTCATCAATCGCTCCGATCGACGTGGCCGTCAGGTCGAGCGTGCCTTCGACCGATGCACCCTGTCGCAAGAAGAATGCACCATCGACGATTGCACCATTGAGCCTCAATGCGTAGCCGCCAGGCTGCGATAGCGTCGCCGATGTGCAATCGATGTCTCCACCAAAGCGAGCACCCAGTAAGCGGGCCTCGCCGACGATGGTTGCCCCTCGCATGGCGAGGTCACCGCCCGCGACAATGGCATCCCCGTTCAGGGCGACTTCCCCGGGACGCTCGATCTGTGCGCCGACTGCGTTGAGGTCACCACCAAGCCGGACGCCCGAAAAATTAATGCCCCCGCGGACGTCTGCGCCGCGCAACAGGATCGCACCGCGAACCTCCAATCCCCCGGCGTCGAGGACAATGCCTGCGGGCGAGACGATGGATGCGCCGTCTATCTCGATGTTACCACCGATGCGTGCCCCGGAGAGACGGATTTCTCCCGTGATAGTCGCGCCGCGGAAGGACAGACCCCCACGCGCCTCGAGACGATCAGCTTGCAATCCGGGCATGGCCGACCCGTCCAGAAAGAGGTTGTCGATAACGGCCGAACGCAGGATCGGCGAAGCTTCGAAGTGGCAGTCCTTGAGACCAATATCGCGTGGAATCCGGCAACCTTCGAGGTCGAGAATACCGGACACCCATGCACCGCTAAGCCTCAGCCCCTTTTCGTGCAAATGATATTCGCTATTCCCGAGGATGAGGAAGCGCAATAGCGTCGCGCGCACGGTGCGCGCTAGATCCTCCTGCTCTGGGCGCAAGCCATCTCCAAGCCTGTCGAAATCTCCCAAACTCAGATGCGCAACGACCTTAGCTTCAGCTGCACTGAGCGGTTGGAAACCAGCGAGGCTGGAGTCAACGGAGATTTCAGGTTCAGTTTTCGGAGGGTTCTCGATGTTGTCATTTCCCTAATCGCATTGCCCAAGGTGTGGCCATTCAAATACATTAACTTCCCACAGAAGCACTGTGATTGGCATTGAGTCCCAAATCTTTGCTTTAGATACCATTCGTCGAAACAAAGAGGGCTTTCGACCAAATAAAAACGAAGGATAGTCAACAAATTGGAAGCATTTTTCCGGAACTTTAGCTTATAATAGAGGCGGTTATATAGAGACCGCTTCCGCCAGTCGGATGGATTATCTCGATTGTCTACAAAGGCCGCTTTAAATGCCGTCAGACCGTCAGACCGATGACAGCAGCGTTTCGCGTTCGGCGCTCGGCTCGATCAGTCTCTGGCTGCTGTTGTTTTCGCTTTGGCTGATCCTGAATTCGAGTCTCGCTCTTCCCATCGTGGTAACTGGCGCCGTGATTGCACTGGTTGTCGACTGGATTTTCATGCGCCGCAGCGGCACATGGTGGAACGTCCTGCTGACACCGCGAAGCGTCCTCCATTTCATCGCCTATACAGGCGTGTTTTTTTTAGAGTTGGTGAAAGCCAACCTGAACATGCTGCGATACGTCTATTCTCCACGCATAGACATTCATCCCGGTATCGTCAGGATCAATATCCGGCTCAAATCGCCGATCGGAAGACTGGCCCTTGCCAATTCGATCGCACTGACGCCGGGCTCACTCGTCATGGCGATAAAGGACGATGCGCTGTTTATTCACTGGCTTGACGTCAAAACCGTCGATCCCGAGATTGCGACCGAAATGATCGCAGGGCCATTCGAGAAACACTTGGGAGAAGTCTTTGGCTGACGTTATCCTGCAGATAGCTGGTGCATTGATTTTTATGGGCATCGCCTGCGGTGTGGTGCGGCTTATCATCGGCAGGACCATCGTCGACAGAATCGTTGCGATCGATATGCTCACGGTGATCTCAATTTCGCTCATAGCACTCTACGCCCATCTATCCGGTCGTTTCGTCTATATCGATGTTGCGCTGGTCTATGGGTTGCTGAGCTTCCTGGCCGTGCTTGCCATTGCGCGCTTCCTCGAAAGGAGATCTTAGCGCCATGTTGGAACTCCTCGTCATTCTGGTTTGCGCCGGCATCCTGGTCAGTGGTGTGCTGGCGATGTGTCTCGGCAACCTGCTGGCAGCGATGATCAGCGCCGGCCTCGCGAGCCTCTTTGCTGCGGTGTCATATGTTCTGCTGGCTGCACCTGATGTTGCGATGGCAGAGGCGGCAATAGGCTCGGGACTGGCAACTCTGATCTTCCTCTACACGATGCGAAGGACCGGCGGCGGGAGGGAGCCATGATGGAACTGATCGGCAGCCTGATGATCCTGCTGGGTGCTTTCTTTCTTTTTTCGGCTGGGCTCGGACTCCTGCGTATGCCGGATGCCTTTACCCGCATCCAGGCGGGCACCAAGGCGTCGACTCTGGGCAATATTTTGGTGCTGGTCGGACTGGGCATCTATCATCCCGATTGGAGCGCCAAGCTGCTTATCGTCGCCTATTTCGTGCTGATGACCAATCCATTGTCATCGCATGCCCTGTCGCGTGCCGCCCACGCAATCGGAACGCCCATGGCTGCCTCTACCATAACCGATGCATTGCGCGACGCGGAGAATGCAGACAAGGAGGAGGGCGGTGCGGGATGAAACGCGTATTTGCCATCATCGCCGTGCTGATGTTCGCGGCAATCTTCTTTAGCGTGGTTGGGGGGTATAGCGAACGCCAGACGAGATCGCCGCTTGCCGAATACTATCTCACGCAGGTTCCGCGCGAACTCGGTGCGCCGAATGTTGTGACGGGGATACTCATTACCTATCGCGGCTTCGACACGCTGGGGGAGGTGGCAGTGCTTTTCATGGTGGCGGCGAGCGTTGGTGTGCTCCTTGCCAGCAAGTCTGGCGAAAACGCGCAAGTCACCAACGTAACAAGTATCGACGAGAGCGAGCCGAGCGAACTGGTCCGTACCGGCGCCGAGGTCATATTGCCGCTTATCTTCCTGTTCGGCGCTTATGTCATCATGAACGGGCATCTTTCGGCCGGTGGCGGGTTTCAGGGTGGTGCGGTGGTGGCGTCCGGTGTCATGCTGCTGATGCTGGCGAGCCCCGCAACCCAATTGCATCACGGTTTCCTGAGTGTGACGGAATCGCTCGCCGGCGTCCTTTACGTATCGATCGGAATTCTCGGTATTGTTTTTGCCGACGGTTTTCTTGATAGCCACATTCTGCCACTCGGTACATTTGGAACGCTGTTGAGTGCTGGCGCAATTCCCCTGATATCGGCCTTGCTTGGCATCAAGGTTGGAGCCGAGCTCAGTGTCGTCATCGATCGGTTCCGGCACTGATATGGCGGGCGAGGTGGGTCTACCGGTTTCGCAGATATTGCTGGTCACGGGATTTTGCCTGATCCTGATCGGCCTTGCGGGAATTTTCGTCCATCGCAACATTCTGCGCATCATTATCGGTTTTTCGCTGATCGACACCGGCATCCACGTTGTCATGGTGGCAACCGGCTACGTCACTGGCGGCACGGCGCCAATCATCGACGCGGCATTGGATAAGGCCAACGCTGCGACGAACGCCGTCGATCCTATCCCTTCGGCGCTGGTCGTCACGGCCATCGTCATCGGCTTTTCAGTAACTGCGATCATGCTGTCATTCGCAATACGCCTTTACGATGCCAGGAAGACGCTCGACATCGACGCCTTCACGGAGTCGAAATGGTAGAAGCCCTGTTGCATCCGTTGAACATCTTTCTGTTCGGCCTTGGGGGCAGCTTTCTCATCCCGCTGCTGTATCGCATCGCCAAACCGTTGTCGGCAGTGATCTTTGTCCTTGCGCTCGCCGGTATATTTGCCGTTTCGGGTGCCTGCCTGTGGGCGGTTTATCACGGGCAACCGGTGTTGGAGAGCTTCACGGCCGGCAGTGCGCCGCCATATTCGATCAATCTCCGCGTTGGGCCCTGGGAGGGTGTGTGTGCTTTCAGCGTCAATGTCGTCGCGCTGCTGGCCGCCTGGCATCTTTGGGATCGGCTACGTCAAAACTATGCGGCGCAATTGCTGTTTCTGCTCTTGATCATGGGCGTCAACGGGATGGTGATGACAAGGGATTTGTTCAACCTTTTTGTGTTCCTCGAAATTGTATCGATAGCGACGTACGGTCTCCTCGGCTTCGATGGTACACCGGCAGCGTTCGCTGCCGGATTCAAGTACATCCTGGCGACCGTGCTTGCCTCGACCTTTTTCCTGCTGGGCACGGCTCTGCTCTATCACGCAACCGGAACGCTCAACATTGACGACATGATCGTCCACCGCGCGACGATAGCCGGACCGATCGGAACTACGGCGTTGCTGCTTGTATTGTCCTGCCTCATCATCGAACTGAAGCCCTTTCCGGCCAACGGCTGGGGGCTGGATGTCTATCAGTCAGCCTCGAGCGGTGTTGCAGCACTCGTTTCCGGGGCAGTGTCGGCGGGCGTATTCTTTGCGCTCTTCAAATTGCTTCCGCTGTTCGAAAACTACCTTATCCTTATCGCAGTGTCAGGCGGGATAACGTTCCTGTTCTCCAATCTTGCCGGACTGCGCCAGACGAACGTTCAGCGCATGCTTGGCTATTCGTCGATCGCACAAATGGGCCTTCTCACCCTGGCGCTGGCGCTGATACGACATCTTGGTGCCGATGCATCGATGCCGCTCGTCGTCGGCGGGCTGTTCGTCAATCACCTTTTGGCGAAGGCTGGCTTGTTCTTCCTGGCAGGCGCCGTCAATCGTCCGCAGGTCGACGACTGGTCCGCACTCGCGGGACGTCCGCTAATAATGCTCATCTTCGCCATTCTGCTCGTCGCCATTGCCGGTCTGCCACCTTTTCCGGGTTTCTGGTCGAAATGGGAGCTCGTCATTCGCGTCGCAGCGGCTGGGCACTTTGGGTGGATCGCCGTTATTCTGATCGGGTCGCTGCTCGAGATCGCATACATGTTCCGCTGGTTCAAGCAGGCGACCCGTACCGTCGAACAAGGCGCCATTGCTGTCTCGCCCGGGCGTCTACTGCCTGCTGGTTTGTGTGCAGTGTTTCTCTGCGTTTCGGGCTATGTGGCGGCTAATCTTTCAGGAGCAGCCTCGCTATGGATATTCGCACCGCTGGTTGCCGGTGCCTTTCTCTGCCTGTTCGACTGGCTTCCCGGGCGGCTCAAATCAATGCTCATGCTCATACTGGTCCTCTTGCTCGGCATGTGGATCGTTGGTCCGGTCGAGGGCATCAGCCGCCTCTTCGCGGTGCTTCTCCTTTCAGGCGGGCTGGTTATCGCGTCGGCCAGCTTCTATCGCGCGGACCCGCGGCTCGGGTACTATCCGCTGATGGCATTGCTCCTCCTGTCCATCGCCGCACTGCTGCGCACGACCACGAGTCTTGAGTTCTTCTTCAGCTGGGAAATGATCACCCTTTCTTCCTATTTCTTGATTGCGCAGGCACGCAACGCCCATCCCTATGCGCTGCCATTCCTGTTGTTCTCGATTGCATCGGCCTTTTGTCTTCTCGCAGGCTTTGCCATGGCCGCCGCCGCCAATGGCACGATTGACCTTGCTGCATTCGGGGCTGCAGGGAAGGATGCCTGGCCCGCATTTGTATTGCTGGCCGTGGGCTTTCTCATCAAGGCGGGGGCTGCGGGTGTCCATATCTGGCTCCCCGGCGCCTATGCGGAGGCCGATGATGACCTCTCGGCAATGTTGTCGGCGGTGGTCAGCAAGGTTGCAATCTTTGGCCTGTTCTCGGTCACCTATCTCGCCATCCGCTCGGAAATTGGCCTCGACATGGCTCACGTGATGGGTTGGGTCGGTCTGTTGACGACGTTGTTAGGTGCGGCGATGGCGCTACAGCAAACCGACATGAAGCGCATGCTCGCCTATTCGAGCATGAGTCAGCTTGGCTATATCGTGACCGCCATCGCGCTGATGAGCCATCTCGGCTGGGTCACGGCATTCTATCTCGTTGCCAACCACCTGATGGTGAAGGGCATATTGTTTCTTGCCGGTGCCGGCGTCATCCTGCGGACCGGAACGCGGCTGCTTGAAGAGAATGGTGGACTGGTTCGCAACATGCCCTTCACCTTCGCTGCGGTCGCCACGGCCCTGATATCGATGTCCGGCCTGCCACCACTCGCGGGGTTCGGTGGCAAGTGGCTGCTTCTCAGTGCCATGGTAGAAAAGGGCTGGTACGGGCTCGCGGCATTGGCCGTTCTCGCAACCTTCGTCGGCTTTCTCTACATGTTTCGTCTGGCCTACGCGGTTTTTCTTGGAGAACGAAAAGCCAGATTCGAGGCAATTGCGGAGGCGCCGCTCGCACTTCTTGTGCCGCAATATGTCCTGATCATCGCCATCTTCGCTTTGACATTCTTCCCGAAACTGTTCATGGAGCCCGTATCCGCAGCTATCGACCCTGCATTCGCCTCGACGTTGGTTTGGGATGGCATGTCGCTGGAAACGATTTACGGATATTGGAATCCTATACCTGTCATGGCCATTACCGTCGCGATCGCGGCGGTTCTCTTTTTCGTCGTCTGGCTGCGATACATTTACGGGTATCGGCGCGCCCCGACGACCGGCGTTACGGTCTTTTACGCATTTTACCAACCCGGTCTCTCGCGCTTGTTGAGGCCTGTCGCTATAGCATTCTGGCGCGGTATATCGGATTTGACGCTGAGCGTCGCCGGTTCGGTTCGACAGATCTATACGGGCGATGGCCAGACCTACTGCCTCTATGTTCTTTGGTACGTCATTGCCATTTACGTGACCGGCACACTTATTCGCTAGTTGTAATGCCATCGCCAGAGTTGATTGGCTGGGGTGTCAAATTTTTCTTTAGTGCGATGAAAATCGTGCCGCCGTTCTCAGATAAACTGCAAAGCGCCCTAAACGATAATTCATGAGAAATGGCGGAGGGGGTGGGATTCGAACCCACGGTAGGCTCTCACCTACGCCGGTTTTCAAGACCGGTGCCTTAAACCGCTCGGCCACCCCTCCAACCTGCTGAAACGTTTGATATCCAATGTTTTGGCGAAGGCCAAAAGAATGCTACGAACGCTGTGCGCGGTCTATATAGCCTTTCGAATTGCGGCGTCAACCTCGTCGTCAGTGTCCAGCTAACGGCAGTTCAAACTACCAGTCTGGTAGTCTGTCTGACCTTATAAAGCGTAAAATGCCTTGATTGTGCCGATATGAACGGGCAATCGTGCCCTGAAAACTGTTTTTACATGGATTTGACCCTGTGATTCCTTCCTCCGTCCGCCGGATACTTCTGGCGATTTCTACAGTTTTGATTCTTGCTGGTGCGGTAAATTCGACTGCCGCGCAGACGCCTGCGCCTGCTCCGGCTCCTGCCACGGGCATTGTTGCAGAACAGCGGCCTGCAATCGATGCCGTGAAGAAGCAAATCGCAGACTATGCCCAACAAATGGAGAAGGCCGACACCGATGCAGCGTTGGCGGATCTGCGTCTTAATCTGGAGGCCAGCGCCAAAAAACTGTTGGATATCGGCGTATCGTTCAGACCGCGTGTCACGGAAATCAATTCGCGGCTGGATCAGCTCGGTCCTCCACCAGCCCAAGGCCAGCCACCGGAGGCGCAGATCGTCACCGATGAGCGGGCGAAGCTGACGACCGAGAAAGCCGAGATCAATGCCGTCCTGGGCGAGACCGAGGATCAGTTGATCGCGGCTAACCGGATGATTGAGCGAACAGTGGATGCACGGCGCGAACTGTTCACCAACACGCTTTCGCAGCGCGTCAACATCAATTATTCGCTCGGTAGCGAAGTCGCAGACGCCTACGGCCAGGAAATACGAACGATGAATCAGGTGGTTTCATCCTGGTGGCGCTTCGTCGTTTCCTTCAAATGGCAATCCATGCTGGCCGCCGCCTTTTTTGCGGCGATTGCAGCACTCGTATTGCTGATTGGTGGTCAGCGGACACTCGGCCATCTTTATCTGCGTGACGCGACGATTGAATCGCCATCTTATCTCAGCCGTCTCGCTGTCGCGTTCTGGTCGACTCTCATGCGATCGCTGACAGTGGTTGTCTTCCTTGTCACAACATACTTATTTCTGAATTATTTCAACGTGTTGCGACCAGATATTGCATCACTGATCTATATGCTCTTTTGCGTCATTGGCATTGTATATTTTGTCCACGCCCTGGCGCAGGCGGTGATCTGTCCGGGTGCACCCAACTGGCGTCTGGTGCGCATAGCACCGCGACCAGGCCGTATCCTGATGGTATTGATCACGGCAACAGCAACGATCACCGGGCTCGATTACATCGCCGATACGGTCAATCAGATCGCTGGTTCGCCATTGTCATTGACCGTCGCAAAGAGCCTTTTTGCTACCGTTCTGGTGGGCCTGCTCATCATCGCCATGGCCTCACTGAGACCGCTGGAAGACGAAGAAACCGGAAATATCAAGCCCTGGCCGAGGGCCATGCGGCTTCTCCTCTATGCGATCGGTCTCGTGCCTATCGTCGCGGCGCTTCTCGGTTATATCGGACTGGCACGCTTCGTGTCGCAGCAGATTGTTATCAATGGCGCCGTGGTCGTCACGATGTACCTGGGCTTCCTGACGGCTCGGGCGGTGTCCGATGAGAATGCACTTACGGGGACCAAGCTTGGACGGGCGGTGCAGACCCGTTTTGGTTTGGACGAGACTGCCCTCGACCAGCTCGGTCTGGTGTTGAGTATTGTCATCAATATCTTCGTTGTAGCGCTGGGTATTCCGATAATCCTCCTGTTGTGGGGATTCCAATGGAGCGAAATGTCGGCCTGGTTCGTAGCAATCGCGACAGGTTTCCAGATTGGTTCGGTTAATATTTCACTGGTTTCGATTGCTATCGGCGTTCTGTTGTTCGCGCTGTTCTACGGATTTACGCGCTGGTTTCAGGGCTGGCTCGACAATCGTGTCATGGCACGCGGCAGGCTCGATTCAGGTGTACGCAATTCGATCCGCACCGCTGTTGGCTACCTTGGCCTCGGCATTGCAGGTGTCATCGGCATTTCGGCGGCCGGCATCAACCTGTCCAGTCTGGCACTGGTTGCGGGCGGTCTGTCGCTTGGTATCGGTTTCGGTATGCAAGCGATCGTCTCGAATTTTGTTTCCGGTCTTATCCTGCTTGCGGAGCGTCCCTTCAAGGTCGGCGACTGGATCGAGACCGGCGGCGTCGGCGGCATTGTCAAGAAGATCAGCGTCCGGGCAACGGAGGTTGAAACCTTCCAGCGCCAGTCCCTCATCATTCCAAACTCATCCTTTATCAACGGCAGTGTTGGCAACTGGACGCATCGCAACAAACTCGGCCGCGTCGATATCCCGATCGGCGTTTCCCATAAGGTCGATCCCCGTCGTGTGCATGCCATTCTGATGGAGATTGCTCGCGGTCATCCGCTTGTTTTGAAGAATCCGGAACCGTTTGTCGCGTTCAGTGCAATCAGCGAGTCAGTCATGCAATTCGAGATGCGCGTCCATCTCGCGGATCTATCCAACTCCGGCACTGTTCAGAACGAAATCCGCTTCACATTGATCGACCGTTTTGCCGAGGAGGGGATCGAGATCCCTTACCCGCAACGGGATGTGAATCTGCATCTCGAAGATGCCGACTCCATCGTCGAGATGCTGACGGATCGGGTCAGAGACAAGCTCGCCGGCGAAACAAAGAAGATCAAACACTGAACAACTCATAGTATGAGTCCGTCGAACACAAAAAGTGAACCAACTCCAAACACATACCGCTGGTGGCGTTTAAGAACGCGATAATAGAGAACCGCGGCCAGATATTGTTAAGCTGGTATCAATCTATCGGTGGCATTTATACACTTGGTGCAGCTGCCATGATGGGTCTCGGGGTTGCGCCAGCATTCTGATCTGTCTATCAAATTACAAAATCCTTGGGGGCGGCCCGCGCGGCCGGCGGTTTGCATTGTCAAAAGCCAAAGCTTTTCGCGTTGTGGGAGTAGTTGCAGTGGGCGCCCTGATGGCAGCCTGTGCATCGTCGCCGCAGGTCAAAATTGCCAAGCGAACACATGGCAAGGAATATTTCGCCGAAGCAGAATATGGTGTGAAAGCCAGTCCACGCGTCGTCACCGATTTCCGCAATATGCCGCGTGGCGGGGGGCGCAACCAGACCGGCCGACCATATCAGGTTGCAGGCAAATGGTATTACCCCAGGGAAGAGCCAGGTTATGTCCGCAAGGGCAGGGCATCCTGGTATGGTTCCGCCTTCCATGGCCGCCTGACTGCCAATGGCGAAGTGTACGATATGAACCACCTCTCGGCCGCGCATCCGACAATGCCTTTGCCGAGTTACGCTCGTGTTACAAACCTGACCAATGGCAGTTCGGTTATCGTCCGCGTCAATGATCGCGGCCCCTACCATAGCAATCGCCTGATCGATCTTTCACAAAGAGCAGCCCAGGTCCTCGACTATCATGATACTGGCACAGCCAATGTGAAGGTCGAATATGTCGGGCGTGCACCGCTGGAAGGACGCGATGATAGTTTCCTGATGGCTTCTTACCGCGGTCCCAACGCGCCCGATCCGATTGGTCAGCCAGCTTCCGGTGTGATGATCGCCATGAACGGGCCGACGCCGACGCGGCATACATCTGTCGCCATTCCAGGCATGGCGCAGCCTCAGCCAGCCGGTATCCAGGTGGCGAGCCTCAGTAGCCAACCGATGTCCCTGGACGGTCAGGCAGCTCAGCTTGCAGCACCACAGCAGGCGATGGCTCCCGTGGACGATTCAGGACTTTCCTTCAACATGGACATCGTTCCGGTTCTACCGCTGATCGGGCCCTACATCGATGACAAGCCAACGCTCCTCATTGGCTCACTCAAGGGTGGCAAGCAGGTGTCTCCATTCATCAGTTCCTACGCCAGTGAGCGCGTCGCAAGTGCAAATAGCACCGCGCAAGCCGCAAACAGCCTACTTTCGCCAGAGGCTGTTTCGACCGCGTGGAAGGGCATGAGCAACATGCCGCGAGCCGCCGATGGGTTGGGCGAATACATCGATGTCGGCCTGTTTGCCAACAAGACCGAAGCCCGTCGGGTGATGTCCGCACTTACTCCGCTTGGCAAGGTGGAGTTGTCTGAAATTGCCAGCCCCGAGGGCCCGCGTATTGCCTTGATTGCCCGGGCAAGCGCTGGAAAGAACGCCGACACCCTGCTGCAAGCGGCGTGGAAGGCCGGTGCGGTCGATGCATTCGTCGTTCGTGATGACGGCAATTGATATCGAACGGCTTGGACGTTCTCTGACTGCGCCATTTCGTATTTTTGTTTTGGGCGTGGCAATGGCTCTTGCTTCAGCTGGCGGGACGAACGCCCAGGATGCGCTGTTTGATACCAAGGCCAAGCAGGCGCTGATGGTCGAGGATCAGACCGGCACGATCCTCTATGCAAAATCACCTGACACACTGATCGAACCGGCCGCACTTGCCAAGTTGATGACCATGGAAGTGGTCTTTCATGCGCTCAAGACAGGCGAGATCACGCCATCGACACAATACATGGTGAGCGAGAATGCCTGGCGAACAGGCGGCGCGCCATCGGGCGGTTCGACCATGTTTGCCAAGCTGAAATCCTACATCAGCGTTGGCGACTTGATCCAGGGGGTTATCGTCCAATCGGCCAATGATGGCTGTATTATCCTCGCAGAGGGCATTGGCGGCTCGGAACAAAAATTCGCCGAGATGATGAACGCCCGGGCGAAGGACATTGGCCTGAAGAGCTCGAACTTCACCAACTCGACCGGGCTACCTGATCCGAAGCAAAGGGTTTCGCTGACAGATCTCGTCACTCTGGCGCGCCACATCAAGCACGAATATCCCGAGTATTACCGGACCTATGCGCAGGATAATTTCACCTGGAATAATATCTTCCAGCGCAATCGCAACCCACTGCTGCGCCTCGATATCGGCGCAGACGGCATGGGGACAGGCTACACTGAACAGTCCGGCTACGGTATCGTCGGCGCAACGGAGCGGAACGGACGGCGTTATATCGTTGCGCTGAGTGGCCTTGCCAGCGATAAGGAACGCGCCGAAGAGGCCAAGCGTATCTTCGAATGGGCCTATCAGGCCTTCGAGGAGGCTGACGTCTTCGCTGAGGGTGAAATCGTTGGAGAAGCCAGTGTGTTTGGCGGGATCAAATCAGCTGTCGCTCTTAAAGCGCATGAGAAAATCAGCATTCTCATCCCAGTGGCCAATCGCGACCGTCTGAAGGCGCACGTGGTTTATCAAGGGCCATTGGTGGCACCGCTGAAAGCCGATCAGCCGGTCGGCACATTGCGGATATGGATCGGCGATGCACTCGTCCAGGAAACGCCGGTCTATACGGCGGAGGCAATTGAGAGTGGTGATCTGAAAAAACGTTCGCTCGACGCGGTATTCGAATTGACCACAGGTTGGGTCCGGCGCCTCGATTTCTAAGACAATCCCGCCTCGACCTTTTCTTTTGCGAGCGCTAGAACCATCTGCAATAGACAGTGACTCCGCATCGAAAGACAGCTGATAGCGTGCAAGGACTATTCATAACATTTGAGGGCGGCGAGGGCGCGGGCAAATCCACACAGATTGGCCTGTTAGCGGATCATTTGCGCGCCGATGGCGATGATGTGCTGGTAACGCGCGAGCCAGGCGGTTCGCCGGGTGCGGAAGCCGTGCGTCATGTCATATTGAGCGGCGCCGCCGAACCTTTCGGCCCGGCCATGGAAGCCTTGCTGTTTGCCGCGGCGCGCAACGACCATGTGGAGCAAGTTATACGTCAAGCACTGAAGGCCGGCCAAATGGTGCTTTGCGACCGCTACATCGACTCCAGCCGCGTCTATCAGGGTGTGACCGGCAATCTAGATCCGGATTTGATGCGCGCTATTGAACGCGCCGCAATCAATGGTCTGATGCCGGATATGACGATCATTCTCGACCTGCCGGCTGAGGTCGGCCTGCAACGCGCCCATGCACGGCGTGGGGCAGGGACTGCCGACCGCTTCGAAAAGGAAACGATCGATCTGCACCGCAAGCGCCGTGACGCCTATCTTGCCATTGCGACCGCAGAACCCGAGCGCTGCAAGGTGATCGCTGCAAATCGCCCGGCCGACGAGATTGCAGCTGACATCGCCGCACTGGTCGACCTGTTGAAGACCAGCCGCGGCCTGAGGGCGAAGCAAGGCATCGAGGTAGCGAAATGAGCGACACTACCCTCGACGTGCCGGCAACCCACGATACCATCGATGGTGTTCCTGCGCCTTCGGCCAATCCTGCGCTGTTCGGTCACGCCGGGATAAGGTCTTTTCTCGCGCAATCCTATCAGTCCGGTCAGATGCACCATGCATTGTTGCTTGAGGGTGCGCAGGGTGTCGGCAAGGCAACTTTGGCGTTTCATCTAGCCGGTCACATGTTGAAATACCCTGCGGAACGCGAGGCACCGCTGACGCTTACTGAGCCGGATTTTACCGTTGCGCCTTACCGGCAACTCGCGAGCGGAACGCACCTGTCCGTGCTGCATATCAACCGCCCGATAGATGCCAAAACGGGCAAGTTCAAGACCGGTATCACGGTTGATGAGATCAGACGGGTCGCGCATTTCCTAAACCGTACCTCTCATGATGGCGCTTGGCGTATTGTTATTGTCGATCCTGCAGATGACATGAACCGCAATGCGGCCAATGCGTTACTGAAGACTCTTGAAGAGCCGCCGCAGCGGACCCTCTTCATTCTGATCTCGCATTCCTCCGGCAGGCTGCTACCGACAATCCGCTCGCGCTGCCAATCGATCCGTTTTGAACCGCTTGAACGCCAGGATCTGCTCGCTGCTCTCTCGGCGATCGATCTCGATACCGAGCGATTGCCCGACGCGGATTCGCTCATCGCCCATGCGGACGGCAGTGTTCGGAAAGCTGCTTTGTTACTGGCATTTGGCGGGCTGGAAATCTCGGGGGCAACCGATGCTATCCTAAGCAATCCTGTATTCGACGTGCCCAAAGCCCAGGCGTTGGCAACCGCGTTGTCGGGACGCGACGCCGAGATCCAGTACGATCTTTTTCTCGATGATCTGCTGGGGCGCATAGCAGTGAAGGCGCGGCTCAGCGCAGAGCAGGGCGCAGGTTCGCAGGCGAACCGCTGGTCCGGTATCTGGCAGGACATGCAGAACGAGGCGAGGGAAGCCGCCGCCTTCAATCTCGACCGCAAGCAGACTGTGCTGATTTTCCTCGAAAGGACGCACCGCGCTCTATCGGGCAGATAGAGGTCTGCCGGTATGGCAATCAGGTCCGACTTGCGTTATGTCAGCCAGACGTTTTTTCCCAAGATGCCCAAACCAAAGACGAAATCAGGTCACGCATGAGCCGCGAAACATTTTACATCACAACTGCCATTTCCTATCCGAACGGAAGCCCGCACATCGGCCATGCCTATGAGCTCATCGCGACCGATGCGATCGCGCGCTTCAATCGCCATGACGGCAAGGACGTTCTGTTCCTGAGTGGCACGGACGAACATGGCATCAAGATGCTGCAGACTGCGCGCAAAGAGGGCATTACGCCACGCGAACTCGCGGACAGAAATGCCAAGCTTTTCCGTGACATGGGGCATCTTTTGAATGCTTCCTATGATGATTTCATTCGCACAACCGAAGAGCGGCATTACAAATCGTCGCAAGCCATCTGGCAGAAGATGGCTGATGCCGGGGATATTTATAAAGGTGGTTATGCCGGATGGTATTCCGTGCGCGATGAAGCCTATTACCAGGAAGAAGAGACGGAACTGCGTGCCGACAATGTACGTTACGGTCCGCAGGGCACGCCTGTGGAATGGATCGAAGAAGAGAGCTATTTCTTCCGTCTTTCGGCCTATCAGGATCGTTTGTTGAAGCTTTATGCAGACAATCCGGGTTTCATAGGCCCGGATGAGCGGCGCAACGAGGTGGTTTCCTTCGTCAAATCAGGTCTCAGGGACCTGTCTGTGTCGCGCACAACCTTCGATTGGGGTATTCCGGTTCCGGGCGATGAAAAACACGTCATGTATGTTTGGGTCGATGCGCTGACGAATTACATCACCGCCGCGGGCTATCCCGATGAAAACGCCGAGCGTTGGCGCTATTGGCCAGCTGACGTTCATATCATCGGCAAGGATATTATCCGCTTCCATTCGGTCTATTGGCCAGCTTTTCTTTGGTCCGCTGGTATCGAACTGCCGAAGCGCGTTTTCGGACATGGCTTCGTGTTCAACCGCGGCGAGAAAATGTCGAAATCGGTTGGCAACGTCATCGATCCGACTGCATTGGTGGAGCATTACGGCCTCGATCAATTGCGTTATTTCCTGCTTCGGGAAATCCCGTTCGGTCAGGATGGCAACTATAGCCATGAGGCGATCGTCAACCGGACGAACGCCGACCTCGCCAATGACCTGGGCAATCTGGCGCAGCGTTCATTGTCCATGATTGCAAAGAACTGTGACGCCAAGGTTCCACAGCCAGGTGCGTTGGCCGACGCGGATAAGGCTATTCTCGATCAGGCCGTGGCGGCGCTCGATACCGCCCGCAAGGCCGTTGGCAGCCAAGCGCTGCATCAGGCGCTGGCAGCGATCTTCGGTGTTGTGGCTGAAGCCAATCGTTATTTCGCCGCACAGGAGCCGTGGGCGCTTAAGAAAACCGATCCAGCACGCATGGAAACGGTGCTCTATGTGACGGCAGAAGTGATCCGCCGTATTGGCATTCTTTGCCAGCCGTTCATACCGGGATCAGCGGCCAAACTCCTCGATATCCTGGCTGTGCCGGCGGACAAGCGGGACTTTGTCGATCTGAAAGCCAGCGAATTAATACCTGGCACTGATCTCCCGGCACCGCAGCCGATCTTCCCGCGTTACGTCGAAGCAGAAAAAGCAGACTAGTTCCATGCTTGTCGATAGTCATTGCCACCTCGATTTTGCGGATTTTGCCGAGGAACGGGATGCCATCGTACAGCGGGCGCTGGACTATAACATCATGCGGCTGGTAACGATTTGCACACGCGTGCGGCGCTTTGGCGATATCATAAAGATCGCGGAACAGTATGACAGCGTCTACGCATCAGTTGGAACGCACCCCAATAATGCCCATGAAGAGCTCGATGTGACGGCGGACGACCTGATCCGCTTGTCGGAGCATCCGAAGGTGGTCGCTATCGGCGAAGCCGGACTTGATTACCATTACGACTATGCGCCTCCGGAAGCGCAAGCGCAGGGTTTTCGCACTCATATTGCCGCTTCCCGCGCCACGGGCTTGCCATTGGTCATTCACGCCCGCGCTGCCGATGATGATATGATTTCAATTCTAACAGAAGAAACAGGGAAGGGCGCCTTCCCCTTCATTTTGCACTGCTTTTCGTCCGGTGCGGAACTGGCGCGAGTGGGCGTAGACCTCGGCGGTTATGTGTCGTTCTCCGGTATTCTGACATTCAAGAATTCACCTGAGATACGCGAAATCGCCAAAAACGTGCCGCGAGATCGGCTCCTGGTCGAGACAGATGCGCCATATCTTGCGCCGATGCCGCATCGCGGCCATCGCAACGAGCCAAGCTTTGTCCGGCATACGGCGGCTGTACTGGCCGAGACGATTGGCGTGAGTGAAGACGAGGTCGGCGAAATAACAACCGACAACGTATTCCGCCTGTTCGCCAAGATGCCAAGGCCAAGTGCTGGAGCCACAAATGCCTGATCGCTTGCGCTTCACCATTCTTGGTTGCGGTTCGTCTCCGGGCACACCACGCATCAATGGCGATTGGGGCAGCTGTGATCCGAACGAGCCGAAGAACAAGCGACGGCGTGCAGCCATGCTGGTTGAGCGAATTGCGCATCATGGCGGTGTGACGACGGTGATCATCGATACGGGACCGGATTTTCGCTCGCAGATGATCGATTTCGGTTCTGGAAAGCTCGACGCGGTTGTCTATACCCATGCGCATGCTGACCATATCCACGGCCTGGACGATCTGCGCACATTCGTCATCGATCGCCGCGACTTGGTGGATATCTATGCTGATGCAATGACGCAGCGGCGCCTGATGGAAGGTTTTGGCTATTGCTTTAAAACCCCGGAAGGTTCGAGTTATCCACCAATCCTGCGACCGCACGAGATTATTCATCATGAAGCCTTCGAGATTGACGGGCTGGGCGGCGCGATACGCTTTCTACCGCTGCCGCAGATCCATGGCGATATTCTTTCTCTAGCGTTCCGGATTGCCAATGTGGCCTATTGCTCGGATGTCAGCGCATTTCCCGATACGACTGCAGCACAACTCTTCGATCTCGATACATTGGTAATCGATGCTCTCCAGTACAGAACGCATCCAAGCCATTTTTCATTAAATGAATCAATGGAATGGATTGGAAAGCTCAAGCCGCGTCGAGCGATCTTGACCCATATGCACATACCTTTGGATTATGGAACTGTGCTGCGTGAGACTCCGGACAACGTCGAGCCGGCCTATGACGGTTTGTCGTTCGAGGTCGAACTATGAGCAAGAGCGTCGAGCGTGTGCGTCAGGCAGCTCATGCAGCCGGTCTTGATATCGAAATTCGCCAAATGTCCGATTCGACCCATACCGCTGAAGACGCGGCGATCCAGTGCGGCGTCACCGTGGCGCAGATCGTCAAATCCTTGATTTTTCAAGGTGCTGATACGCGAAGCCTTTATCTGTTTCTCGTTTCGGGTCCACGCAAGCTTGATCTCGTCAAAGCTGCCAGGCTGACCGGCGAGACATTGCACAGGGCTGATCCCAAATATATCCGCAAGGAAACAGGTTTTGCCATTGGCGGCGTTTCACCACTGGGACATCTGATCGATATCAAGGCTTATGCCGACGAAAGCCTGATGCAGTTCGATGTTGTGTGGGCTGCAGCAGGAGGAACCAACTTCGTTTTCCCCAGCAAACCAGAGGCATTGGCCAAAGCTGCAAAGGCGCAAATCGCCGATATTGCATGCTGAATTGCCTGTTTGCCCATATAGGTTAGTTCCATAATCTATCTTATGCGATCTCAATTTGTAGCCGGGTGGGTTCAAGGATGAAGCGCGACTTGCGATAGATAACAATGGTTTATCACGCGCAAGGACTTGCCCATGGAACGCACCTACTCCCAGATCGA
>NZ_JACHXN010000031.1 GCF_014192095.1 Phyllobacterium trifolii | reverse complement strand
TCGGCCAGCGCTTGGGTCCGTTGCCCGCCCGCTGACACGCCGTCCTTCCCCACTTTCGAACGGCTCCGGAAGCAGCTCCCCATGGAAAGGACGGGAATAGGATAGCCGAGGTTTGGAGAGCGTGGATAAACAGCCACTATTATTTTTAGATTGGACGCTTCAAGAGTGCTGATTTGCCGATGGCAAAACTGCTGTGCGTGGTTCGACAAGCTCACCATGAGGGAGGTGGGTTGATGGCAGGGAGCCCAGATACAGCAACGTTCCTATCGCGAAGCCTCCGCTTATCGTGCAGCCCACCATCTCCCTCATGGTGAGCTTGTCGAACCACGCACAGCAGCATTGCCATCCGGACGGCTCACAGGCGCATCTATCCCCCCGCTTGTCCGCATGCTATGGGCGATCCATGAGCAAATTCGTTATCCTTCTTGGTGGAGCCGTCCATGTTACGGATCGCCTCCTGCGTCTTGTCGCTGGTGCGCGGGTGCTTGCTGCGGATGGAGGAATCGCCCACGCAGCGCCGCTAGGGCTGAAGCCGGAACTTTGGCTTGGCGATTTCGATTCGACCTCGGAGGAGCTCGCAGCACAATATGCCAAAGTTCCGCGGATGGAATTTCCGTCCGAGAAGGACATGACCGACGGCGAACTCGCCCTAAACGAAGCCTACCGGCTGGGTGCGACTGAAGTTATTCTCTGCGGGGCTTTTGGCGGCGAGCGTACCGATCACGCACTGCTGCATTTGACCATGGCAACGCGGTATGCAGCCGAAGGGAGGAAGCTTGTACTCTCGAGCGGTTATGAAGAGGCGCATCCTCTGGTTGCAGGCGCCTATGACTTCGATTTTGTCGATGGAACCCTTTTCAGCATTGTTGCATTTTCGCAATTAAGCGGACTTTTCATCCATGGCGCGCGCTGGCCGCTTGAAAATGTGGAACTTTTTTTCGGTTCATCGCTTACAGTGTCGAATGCCGTGCGTGGGAATCTCCACGTGTCACTTCATTCGGGTAAAGCGATCCTGATTGCTGCGCCGCAAATCGCCTGACGCTTGTCAAATAAAAGCGGAAAGTGTAATTGTCGGCAGGCAGCATTGGGGACGCAAGCTGATGAGTTTGGTTTTAAAACGGAGAGGTCTTCCATGTTGAAAAGTTTATCCACGATTGCAGTCGCAGGGCTTTTGGCGCTCTCGGTTGCTGGTTGCACGACCAGTGATCAGCGCGTAGCCGGTTATGGCGTTGGTGGTGCGGCACTCGGTGCGCTCGCTGGCGGTGCAATCACAGGTTCAGGCCGTGGCGCACTTGCAGGTGCGGCAATCGGTGGTGCCGGTGGTGCCTTGGTCGGTGCTGCAACAAACAACAACGATGGCCGCCGCTATTGCACTTACGAAAATCGCTATGGTGAACGCTATCGCGCGCCATGCCGCCGCTATTAATTGCATTAGGCTAGAAAAGAGACGGGCCGGAAATTTCCGGCCCGTTTTTTTCGAGGCTGCCAATCTTTCGGCAACTCCCAGCGATCTTTCTTCTGCCGCATTATCTAAGCAGAGTCTGGCTCGTATTATTTCGATGTGAGAGGATTTTAAGATGACAATTCGTTTAACTGCAATTGCGGTTTCTGCAATTCTGGCCCTATCTGTAGCCGGTTGCGCGACGAGTGAGCAAAATCAACGTGCCGGGACGGGCGCTTTGATCGGCGGCGGCGTTGGTGCGCTGGCTGGCCAGGCTCTTGGACATGATACGAAGAGCACCGTCGTTGGTGCAGCAGGCGGCGCCCTTCTTGGTGCAGCCATCGGAACCGCAACGACCCCGAGAGGACAGAGCGGCAACTATTGCCGTTACCAGCGTCGTGACGGGTCCATCTACGAGGCTCCCTGCGAAGGCACTGGCGGTGGTGGTTACTAATCGTAACCGATTAACCTAGAGCTTTTGTGTAGGTAAGCAGGCCGGAAATTCCGGCCTGTTTTGCTTTATGACATTTGACAGCGGCAATAATCTCGCCGACAAGCACGGCAATCTTCGATCGTGGCTTCATTTTCCAGAACTGTAAACTTGTATGGCTCCCCCTCTTCTCCGTCTCGACCAGATAGCGCTGACTTTTGGAGGCACGCCGCTTTTGAGCGACGCTGCCATTTCCGTCAGCGAAAACGATCGCATCGCACTCGTCGGCCGCAATGGATCGGGTAAATCGACGCTGCTGAAAATTGCCGCCGGATTTATCGCGCCGACCGATGGCGAAGTGTTCAAGCATCCGGGCGTCACCGTGCGCTATCTGGCGCAGGCTCCCGATATGGAAGGCTTTGCCACCGTACGCGCTTATGTCGAGGCTGGTCTTGGGCCGGCTGACGATCTCTACCGCGTCAGTTATCTGCTCGAACATCTCGGCCTCACTGGCGAGGAAGAACCAGACAACCTTTCCGGCGGCGAAACACGCCGTGCCGCCTTGGCCAAGGTGCTGGCGCCGCAACCCGACATTCTATTGCTCGACGAGCCGACCAACCATCTGGATCTCACAACCATCGAGTGGCTGGAAGACGAGTTGCGCCAGATACGTTCCGCGATCGTGGTCATTTCCCACGACAGACGCTTTTTGGAGAATGTCAGCCGTTCGACCATCTGGCTGGATCGCGGCGTGACCAAGCGGCTCGACCAGGGCTTCGGGGCTTTCGAGGAATGGCGCGACAAGGTGCTGGAGGAAGAAGAGCGCGACTTGCATAAGCTCGGGCGACAGATCGTGCGGGAAGAGCATTGGCTGCGCTATGGCGTGACGGCCCGGCGCAAGCGCAATATGCGGCGGCTTGGCGATCTGCAATCCATGCGCAGCGAATTCCGTAATCATCGCGGCGCGCAAGGCAAGGCCGTGCTGAAAGCCAGCGATGCGAGAGAGTCCGGCAAGCTCGTCATAGAGGCGGAGCATCTCGTCAAAGCCTATGGCGAGCGGGTTCTGGTCAATGATTTTTCAACGCGGATACAGCGTGGAAATTGTGTAGGCTTCGTTGGCCCCAACGGGGCAGGCAAGACGACACTCCTGTCGATGTTGATCGGGGTGCTCGCAGCGGATAGCGGCTTCGTCAAGCTCGGCACCAATCTTGAGATCGCCATCCTCGACCAGAAGCGCGACAGTCTCAATCTCGAGCAGACGCTGTCGGACTACCTGACCGACGGGCGCGGCGAGAATGTCATCGTCAATGGCGAGCAACGCCACGTCGCATCCTATATGAAGGACTTTCTGTTCCCGCCGGAGCAACTGCGCACGCCCATCCGCGAGCTTTCCGGCGGCGAAAGAGCACGGCTCATGCTGGCGCGGGTTCTCGCACGCCCTGCCAATCTTCTGGTGCTCGATGAGCCGACCAACGACCTCGACATGGAAACGCTCGATCTGTTGCAGGAACTGGTAGCCGGCTTCGCGGGTACCGTCCTCCTCGTCAGCCATGATCGCGATTTTCTCGACCGGACGGTGACGTCGGTGATCGCTCCGGAAGGTAATGGTCGCTGGCTCGAATACGCCGGCGGCTACACGGACATGCTGGCGCAGCGCAAGGAAGCTGCGTTGGCGACGCGCAAGGAATTGAAAACTGCAAAGCCCGCTGGCGGTTCGGTGGAAAAGGCAGTTCCGGCGCAGCGCGAAGACAAGCGCAAGCTTTCCTACAAGCAGAAGTTCGCGCTGGAAACGTTGCCGGGAAAGATCGAAGCGCTGCACGTGGAGATTGCAACGCTGGAGAAAAAGTTGGCGGATCCGCAACTCTTCGCCAAGAATGCGGCGCTGTTCAACAAGACGGTCGATGAAATCAGCAAGAAGCGCCATAGCCTTGAAACTTACGAGCACGAATGGCTCGAACTTGAAATGCTGCGGGAAGAAATCGAAGGCTAATTCGCTTTTGGCGCGAGCTTGGTTGCAAGCGTCTCGATACGGTTCGTAACCTCGGACAGCACGCCGGTGATAGCAGCGTCGTTATTGTCAGCCTTGGCCAGGGCCTCGTCGCGGCTCTTTCGCAGCGCTTCCGCCTCGTTTTCGAGACCCTTGACCCGCATCTGCAATTCGCTGAGCTCATCCATGACCATGATGCCGGCCATGACAGTCAGGCGCAGATCTCCGATTTCGCCAAAAGACGATTTGAGATGCGTGACGTAGCGGTCAAAGCGCTCGGCAAGGCCTGTCAGGTGCTGTTCCTGGCCTTCGTCGCAGGCCATTCTGTAGGCTTTGCCGTCGATCGTAACTGTTACCGTGGCCATGGTATGTTTCTTCCCGGTTTAACTCTTTGTTTTGTCGCATTTCCTGACGGAAAATCGCTTCACACGTTTCCTGGAAATGCTTAGCGATCAAGGACAGTACGGATGGATTCCATTGCAGCCACGAGACGGCGCGAAACTTCCTTGTTTGCCGCTTCCAGGCGCTCGGCGCGTCCTTCCGACGCATCGAGCTCCTGGGCCAGCTTGCGTCGGTCCATGTTCATGCGCTGCACTTCTTCTTCGGCCTCGGCAAAATCGCCTTCGTGCTCCAGACGTGCGTCGACCGCATCCTCAAGGGACGCCAAAGCTTTTGCCAGTCTATCAAGAACCTGTTTGAGGGTGGCTTCCGATGCCATTTCAACGCTTCCCCATGTGTCAATCTTTTTAAACGAATCGCAAAAAGAAGAACAGCTTATCTTGGAGAGTCTAAGGGTTACATCAACGCCACGTCAATCAATCCGCGCCGTCATGGTCCAGTCATGCACCGATAATAATCTCGTGCGACGAATGACCCGTTTGTCGGCAAGGCCATTTTGCCTTAGGTTTAATTGACTCCCTGAAGACACCTGCTATTTGTCGCGTGCCTTTTGGATATTGTCTTTCCGGCATCCAGAGACGGCACTCCTTTCCTCTTCGAAAGACGGTGAACATGACCAATTCTGAGAAATCCAACCAAATGGCCAATGCAATCCGCTTCCTTTCAGCGGACGCGGTGGAAAAAGCCAATTCCGGCCATCCCGGTCTTCCCATGGGCGCAGCCGATATTGCGACCGTGCTTTTCACCCGCTTCCTCAAGTTCGATCCGAAGGCGCCGCATTGGCCCGACCGCGACCGTTTCGTGCTTTCGGCCGGCCATGGCTCGATGCTGCTCTATTCGCTTCTGTACCTCACGGGGTACGAAGACATGACCATCGAGCAGATCGAGAACTTCCGGCAGCTTGGCTCGCGTACGGCCGGTCATCCGGAATATGGCCATGCCGCCGGTATTGAAACCACGACAGGTCCTCTTGGACAAGGTTTGGGCAACTCCGTGGGCATGGCGCTTTCCGAGCGCATCATGAATGCGCATTTCGGCGACGATCTGGTCGACCATCATACCTATGTCATCGTTGGCGATGGCTGTTTGATGGAAGGCATCAGCCAGGAGGCGATCGCGCTTGCCGGTCATCTCAAGCTGAACAAATTGATCGTTTTCTGGGACCACAACAATATTTCGATCGACGGCCCGGTTACCCTCGCCGACAACACCGATCAATGTGCCCGCGTCGAAGCTTCAGGCTGGAATTCCATAAGCGTCGACGGTCACGATCAGGATGCGATTGCTGCTGCAATCGAGAAGGCACACAAGTCCGATAAGCCGACATTCATTGCATGCAAGACGACAATCGGTTTTGGTGCGCCGACGAAGGCTGGTACCAACAAGGTTCATGGGTCGCCGCTTGGGGCCGAAGAACTCGCCGGCGCGCGCAAGGCGCTGGGCTGGACGGCGGAGCCTTTCGTTGTCCCTGCCGATATTCTCAATGACTGGCGTGCCGCAGGTCAGCGTTCCAATGAGGAACACAAGGCCTGGGAAGAGCGCTTGGCCAAAGCCGATTCAACTATTCGTTCCGAGTGGGATCGCCGTTTGAGTGGTGATTTGCCGGATAATTTCGAAGCAACTATTTCGGCCTACAAAAAGAAGCTTTCCGAAGACAAGCCCAAGGTTGCGACCCGCAAGGCTTCCGAGATGGCGCTCGAAGTCATCAACGGAATTGTGCCCGAGACGATTGGCGGTTCCGCAGATCTGACAGGTTCCAACAATACCAAGACCAGCCAGACCAGCAACATCACTCCCGAGGACTACGGTCAGCGCTACGTGCATTATGGCATTCGCGAGCATGGGATGGCTGCAGCGATGAACGGTATCTCGCTGCACGGCGGCCTCATTCCCTATTCGGGGACGTTCCTGACGTTCTCCGATTACGCGCGCGGCGCCATGCGGCTTTCAAGCCTGATGGGCATTCGCGTTGTCTACGTGATGACACATGATTCAATTGGTCTTGGTGAAGACGGGCCGACACACCAGCCGGTCGAACACCTTGCCGCTCTGCGTGCCATCCCCAACAATTACGTTTTCCGCCCGGCCGACGTCGTTGAAACAGCGGAATGCTGGGAATTGGCACTCAAGTCGCGCAAAACGCCCTCGACAATCGCTTTGACCCGCCAGAACCTTCCGACGGTTCGCACCGAATATATTGCGGAGAATATGTGCGCCTATGGCGCCTATGAACTCGCAGCGGCAAGCGGCAAGGCCGAAGTCACCATCTTTGCGACAGGTTCGGAAGTCGAAATCGCTCTCAATGCCCGCACGCAGCTGGAAAAGGACGGCCATCCGACGCGGGTCGTTTCCGTTCCCTGCTTCGAACTTTTTGAACAGACGAGCGACGAGTACAAGCGCGTCATCCTTGGTGATGCGCCGGTGAAGATTGCGGTCGAAGCTGCCATCCGCATGGGCTGGGACAGGTTCATCGGTATCGATGGCATCTTTGTCGGGATGACCGGCTTTGGTGCCAGCGGCCCGATCGAAGCACTGTACGAGCACTTCGGTATCACTGCGGATCATATCGTCGCAGCGGCGGAAGCCAAGTTGAAATAATCCAGACCATTCCTGCATAATCCATTCAAGGGCCCCAAAACCCAGGGAGACATACAAATGACAGTTCGCGTTGCAATCAACGGATTTGGCCGCATCGGCCGCAACGTTCTTCGCGCCATTGTGGAATCCGGCCGCACCGATATTGAGGTCGTTGCGATCAATGATCTCGGACCGGTCGAGACCAACGCCCATTTGATGCGCTATGACAGCGTCCACGGCCGTTTCCCCGGAACCGTGACGGTTGATGGCGACACGATTGACGTGGGCCGTGGACCGATCAAGGTCACTGCCGTGCGCAACCCTGTCGAATTGCCGTGGAAAGAGCTCAATGTCGATATCGCGCTCGAATGCACCGGTATCTTTACTGCGCGTGACAAGGCCGCTGCTCATCTTGAAGCCGGTGCCAAGCGGGTTATCGTTTCGGCGCCCGCCGATGGTGCGGACCTGACCGTCGTCTTCGGCGTCAATGACCACAAACTGACGAAAGACCATATGGTCATTTCGAATGCTTCCTGTACGACGAACTGCCTTGCGCCGGTCGCCTACGTTCTCAACGAAGCCGTCGGTATCGATCATGGATTCATGACCACGATCCACAGCTACACCGGCGACCAGCCAACGCTCGATACGATGCACAAGGATCTCTATCGCGGCCGCGCTGCAGCCCTGTCGATGATCCCGACCTCGACCGGTGCGGCCAAGGCTGTGGGCCTCGTTCTTCCTGAACTCAATGGCAAGCTGGACGGTACTTCAATCCGCGTTCCGACCCCGAATGTTTCGGTTGTGGATTTCAAGTTCGTCGCCAAGAAGCCGACGACGGTTGCGGAGATCAATGATGCCGTCAAATCGGCTGCCAATGGCAAGCTCAAGGGTATCCTTGGCTATACAGACGAGCCGAATGTTTCGATCGACTTCAATCACGACCCGCATTCTTCTGTGTTCCATATCAGCCAGACCAAGGTTCTGGAGGGCACATTCGTGCGCGTTCTGTCCTGGTACGACAACGAGTGGGGCTTCTCGAACCGGATGGCTGATACGGCTGTGGCTTTCGGCAAGGTTATATAATTTATAGTGCGACAGTAGATGCCGATTATCTCTCCCCTTGTGGGAGAGAAAGCGATTTCAGCATCTTGAGCCTTTCGCTCAAGTGCTAGAAATCGCCAGAGAGGGGATTATTATTTGAACTACCCCCTCACTTGGATTTTCTAAGAATTTAGCAAAGCGGCTAAATCCAAGAAAATCCTTTCTCTCCCACAAGGGGAGAGATATGCACCGCACCAGCCATTTCCGCGACGAGGATAAAATCATGACTGTTTTCAAGACGCTAGACGATGCCGATGCCTCTGGAAAACGCGTGCTTGTGCGCGTTGATCTGAATGTCCCCGTAGCAAATGGCGAAGTAACCGATGCTACCCGCATCGAGCGGGTTGCGCCGACCATTCTGGAACTGTCGAAAAAGGGCGCGAAAGTCATCCTATTGGCCCATTTCGGCCGCCCGAAGGATGGTCCGACGCCGGAATTCTCGCTGAAGCCAATAGCACAGGCGGTGTCGAAGGTTATTGGTCACAGCGTTCAATTTGCCGAAGACAGCGTTGGCGACAAGGCTGCGGAAGCGGTTGCCAGATTGAAAAATGGCGACATTCTGCTTCTGGAAAACACCCGCTTCCACAAGGGAGAGGAAAAGAACGATCAGGCTTATGTGGAAGCTCTGGCCGCGCTGGGCGATATCTACGTGAATGACGCATTCTCGGCTGCTCACCGTGCGCATGCTTCAACCGAGGGGCTTGCGCGCGCGCTTCCCGCCTATGCGGGACGCACGATGGAGGCAGAACTTCAGGCGCTGGAGAAGGGCTTGGGCAATCCAAAACGCCCGGTCGTTGCCATTGTCGGCGGCGCCAAGGTATCTTCCAAGCTCGACCTTCTCGGCAACCTCGTTCAGAAGGTCGACGCGCTGGTTATTGGTGGCGGCATGGCCAATACGTTTCTCGCCGCGCAGGGCGTGAATGTGGGGAAATCCCTGTGCGAGCACGATCTTGCTGCGACAGCGCGGGAAATTATGGCCAAGGCGAATGCGGCCAATTGCACCATCATCCTGCCTGTCGATGCCATCGTCGCATGGCATTTTGCGGCTAATGCACCGTTCCATGCATATGGTCTTGATGCCATTCCAGATGACGGCATGATTCTCGATGTTGGCCCGCAATCGATCGAGCGTATCAAGGCTGCCATCGATGATGCTTCCACATTGGTGTGGAATGGGCCACTCGGCGCTTTCGAACTGCATCCGTTCGATCATGCCACGGTTGCCGCTGCACGTCATGTGGCCGCGCGGACGAAGACGGGCCACCTCGTGTCAGTCGCCGGCGGAGGTGATACCGTCGCTGCGCTCAATCATGCTGGCGTAGCAGACGACTTCAGCTATGTTTCGACCGCAGGAGGAGCATTTCTCGAATGGATGGAGGGCAAGCCTCTGCCTGGTGTGGATGCTCTGACAAAGCACTAGATATTTATCCCTATCGAGGATCAGTCGCCCGCTACGGTTAATGAACAACAGAAAATGTTATCTCTCTAAATCGGTTGAAAAAATTTCAATCGTTTCAATAAGTTGGTGTATAGTTCCGTTTGTCATTTGCTTCTGCTATGGCCCACGATGTGGGAAAATGGAGTGATATAACTGATGAGCGAACGCCTGGAAGATATCGCGATTGCAATGGTTGCCGACGGCAAGGGTCTGCTTGCTGCTGATGAAAGTACAGGAACAATCAAGAAGCGGTTCGACACGATCGGACTTGAATCAACCGCCGACAGCCGGCGGGATTATCGCGAAATGCTGTTCCGTTCAGATGAAGCGATGAAGGATTACATCTCCGGGGTCATTCTTTACGACGAGACCATTCGGCAAAGTGCCAAGGATGGCACGCCGTTCGTCAAACTTCTCCAAGCTGATGGCTGCATTCCCGGCATCAAGGTCGATGCGGGTGCAAAACCACTTGCCGGTTTTACCGATGAGACCATTACCGAAGGTCTCGACGGACTGCGCGAACGGCTTGGCGAATATTACAAGCTTGGTGCGCGCTTTGCCAAATGGCGCGGCGTGATCGGTATTGCCGACGGTATCCCGACCTGGGGTGCTGTCAAGCAGAACGCACAGGCACTGGCGCGCTATGCCGCGCTTTGCCAGGAGGCCGGTATCGTGCCGATCGTCGAGCCGGAAGTGCTGATGGATGGCAAGCCTGCGACGCATTCCATCGAACGCTGCTATGAAGTCACCGAATGGGTTCTGAAGACGGTTTTCGATGAACTCTATGATGCGCGCGTTGTGCTGGAAGGCATGATCCTGAAGCCAAACATGGTCATCGACGGCAAGAATGCCCGCAAGGCTTCGGTCGAGCAGGTGGCCGAACAAACCGTGCGGCTGTTGAAATCAACCGTCCCGGCGGCAGTTCCAGGCATCACATTCCTTTCAGGTGGCCAAAATGACGAGGAAGCCACTGCGCATCTTTCGGCGATGAATGCCAATTACACGCTGCCGTGGAAGCTCTCATTCTCTTATGGCCGTGCACTGCAGGCGGCTGCCTTGAGCGCCTGGAATGGTAAACCCGAGAACGTTGCAGCGGGCCAGAGGGCCTTTACCCACCGCGCGAAGATGAACAGTCTTGCCGCAATGGGCGGCTGGAAAAAAGACCTCGAGAAAGCAGCTTAAGCGTTTTTTATCCAAAAACGTATCTGATGGAGCCCGGGCTGGACAATCAGCCCGGGTTTTTTGCGCACCATTTGCCCGCCGGGATTTGTAACGGAAACATTTATGCGTGGAAATCCAATGTGTTATTGTAGCATAAATGGCAAGGGAGGTATTTGCCTGCTAATGAAACCTTCGCCGTTCCATCCGCTGGTCAGCTGGCTGCTCTACCCTGTTTACGCTTGGCAGGGCACGAGCGTGCGGCGGAAAACAGAGCGTATGCTGCCGCCAAGCAACCTGCCCATAGGTGAGATAGCTGGCAAGGATCCGGCAATCAGGCTGCTGGTGATTGGCGATTCTTCCGCTGCCGGTGTTGGTGTAACCGATGCATGGCAGGGCCTTTGCGTGCGGCTTGCGGTGCATCTGCAGGGGCGAACCGGGCGCAAGATCATCTGGCGCACCGCGGGCTTCAATTCGGCGACGTCCGGCCAATTGCGCGATCACGTCGTGCCTAATCTCGAGCGCGGCATGTGGACCCATATCGTGCTGACGACCGGTACCAACGACGCCAAGAATTTCCATTCGCTGCCGCGCTTCAAGCGCGAGTTTGGCGGGCTGCTCTATGCGCTCAAGGCGAAGTGGCCGGAAGCCCATATCGTCTGGTCGAAGGTCATCGATTTTCGTGATGTTCCGGCCATGCCGCCGCTGCTCGGCCGCATCCTTGAAGCAAGGGCGAGCGCAATCAACAGACTGGGAGAACGGCTGTGCCGCGAGCGCATGGCGATACCTGCGACGCGCCTGCCGATAGAGGGACCGGAAGGCTTTTCCAGCGATGGCTTCCATGCCTCGGCGCTTGGATATGATGCCTGGGCGAAACATCTGGTGCCCTATATTCTTAACCTGCCAGACATTGAGAGCCATTCGGTGGACACCTAATAGCCTGCATGTCCGAGCAGGACGAGCGCGAACATCGCAAGAATGGCACCAGCGGCTATCTTCCAGAAATCACCGCGTTTTTTCAATCCCGGCCAGCCCAATGGTTTGATGATGTGCAACGCCATCATCAGGATCAGCACCAGAGGCAGGATTTTGGTCATGAAGGCGTTTTACCTGCGCGGATGATCGGTAAGCCGAGCAGTGGTCGATCAATGTGCGATTGTCAATTCCACCTTTGACTCTGCGTGGCACATTAGGGATGCTCTGAGCCGGGAGGATACGGATGACATCGCGATATAATGAAATCTATCAGGAATGGCAGGCCGACCCGGAGGCATTCTGGGCTCATGCCGCCGTGGCGATCGATTGGATACGTCCATGGGAAAAGGTGTTCGATCCCGATGACGGACCCTATGGCCGCTGGTATGCGGGTGCTGAGTGCAACACTTGCTACAACGCCGTAGACCGCCATGTGGCGCAGGGGCGTGGCGATCAGCTTGCCCTCATACACGACAGTGCTGTGACCGGGACCCAGCGCAAGATCACCTATGCGGAGCTTTTGAGCGATATCAATGCGCTGGCAGCAGTTCTGACAGACAAGGGCGTCAAAAAGGGCGACCGCGTGATCATCTACATGGCCATGGTGCCGGAGGCGGTCACGGCAATGCTTGCCTGCGCTCGCATCGGGGCCGTGCATTCCGTGGTCTTTGGTGGCTTTGCCGCGCACGAGCTTGCCACGCGCATCGATGACGCCAAGCCGGTGATGATCATCGCAACTTCGTGCGGTCTCGAACCTGGGCGGGTCGTCGCCTACAAGCCGATGCTCGACAAGGCTATGGAGCAGGCTGCACACAAGGTCAGCGCCTGCCTGATTCTCGTTCGTCCGCAGCAGCCGCACGAGATGGTCGAGGGACGCGATTTCGACTATGCGGAGGCGGTTGCCGCTGCGACGGGACGTGAAGTGCCGTGCGCCACGCTGAAGGCGACGGACCCGCTGTATATTCTGTACACTTC
Source organism: Phyllobacterium trifolii (assembly GCF_014192095.1). Lineage (GTDB taxonomy): Bacteria > Pseudomonadota > Alphaproteobacteria > Rhizobiales > Rhizobiaceae > Phyllobacterium > Phyllobacterium trifolii. The sequence goes on along the minus strand of NZ_JACHXN010000031.1, from coordinate 48,914 downwards.
CGGTACGACCGGCCAGCCCAAGGGCGTCGTGCGCGACAATGGCGGGCATCTGGTGGCGCTTGCCTGGTCCATGGGCGCGATCTATGACACAAGGCCGGGCGACGTGTTCTGGGCGGCTTCAGACATAGGATGGGCCGTGGGCCATTCCTATATCGCGTATGCACCTCTGTTCATCGGGGCAACGAGCATCGTCTATGAGGGCAAGCCGGTTGGAACGCCGGATGCGGGTACGTTCTGGCGCATTATCTCCGAGCACAAGGTCAGGGTTCTGTTCACAGCGCCGACCGCGTTCCGGGCCATCAAGAAGGAAGATCCAAAAGGCGAGTTTATCGGAAAGTATGATCTCTCGTCGTTGAAATACCTGTTCCTGGCTGGGGAGCGTGCCGACACGGACACGATCAATTGGGCGGAGGAAAAACTTGGCGTTCCGGTCATCGATCATTGGTGGCAGACAGAGAGCGGCTGGCCTATGGCCGCCAATCCCGCTGGGCTCGGGATGCTGCCGGTTAAATACGGTTCGCCGACAGTGCCGATGCCGGGTTACGACGTACAGGTGCTGGACGATGCAGGGCATCCGGTGAAACGCGGCGAACTTGGCAATATCGTCGTCAAGCTGCCACTGCCGCCCGCTTGCCTGCCGACGCTGTGGAATGCCGACCAGCGTTTTCGCGAGGCTTACACCAGCGAATTTCCTGGATATTACAAGACTGCCGATGCCGGCATCATCGATGAAGAGGGCTATGTCTACATCATGAGCCGCACCGACGACATCATCAATGTCGCCGGACATCGCCTGTCCACCGGCGCGATGGAGGAGGTGCTTTCAAGCCACCCGGACGTCGCCGAATGTGCTGTGATCGGCATTGCCGACCATCTGAAAGGGCAGGTGCCGTGTGGCTTCATCGTGCTCAAATCCGGTGTGACGCGGGACGAGACCGAGATCGAACAGGATTGCGTCGCATTGATTCGCGAGAAGATCGGTCCCATTGCGGCTTTCAAGACCGCACTTACGGCAAAGCGCCTGCCCAAAACGCGCTCCGGCAAGATCTTGCGGGGCACGATGCAGAAGATTGCCGATCAGGAGCCCTGGAACATGCCGGCCACGATCGATGATCCCGCGATCCTCGACGAGATCAAGTTGGTGCTCAATGCACGCGGCATCGGTGTCAAAAATTAATCCGCGCTCATGACATCCTCCTGACAGAAGGTTGTCAGGAGGGGTGTGAGATAGTGTCTCCGTAGTCAAAAGGAGACAGGATATGACTTACGTTGATTTTGGCATTGCCCGCACAGTAAGGCGTCTGCTTTCGGATTTCACAGCGTACCGTGAAGAAATGCGTACGGAGCGTCATATCAGTACGCTTCCCGAGCACATTCTGAAGGATATTGGCTGGCCGGATGCCTACGCCGAACGCCTCGCACGTCGAGACTCCATGAAAGAAAAAGAGGCTGGCACGGAAAGTGCCAGCTCCGACCTCGCTCCATGGCAACTTGGATGGCCGAAGGCTCGCCGGCCGAGAAAAGTCAGCAAATCGGGTTATTTCGGGCTAGAATGCTGAGATAATCGGCAAAATGGGAGCGAAAGATATGGAGCAGAAAAAGACGATCGGGTTCGTTTTCGTCGATAAATTCGCCGATTGGGAATTCGGATTGCTTTCAGGATCGGCGGTCGACTGGTTTGGCGCACGTACCGTAGCGCTGTCACCGTCGACCGGTCCGGTCAAATCCATTGGCGGTCTCAGACTGGTGCCAGATCGCGGTGTCGCGCCCGAAGAAAATGCCGACCTCGATGCGGTTGCAGTCATCGGCGCGGAGACCTGGCCGAGCGAGGATGCTCCTGACATTGCGCCTTTATTGAGCGCCACACTGGCACGCGGCGGTATCGTTGGCGGCATTTGCGGCGGGACGTTGGCATTGGCTCGCGCCGGGCTTTTTGAGGGGCGAAAACATACGAGCAATGGCGCCGGCTGGATCCAGTCAAAGATCGACGACTACCCGGGATCTTCACTTTACCAGGACGTTCCCCATGCGGTGCGGGACGCGCACATTGTCAGCGCTCCAGGATCTGCATCAGGTACCTTCACGACCAATTTCCTCGAAGCTCTTTACCCTGAAAAGGCCGGGCAGGTTGCGGAGATGCGCGAATTCATCGCCAGAGAGTATAGGACCGACAATGCGCAGGGCTGACCGTCTTTTCCAGATTGTGCAGAAGCTGCGTGGCGGGCGCCTGGTAACCGCGCGCCAGCTTGCCGAAAAGCTCGAAGTTTCCGAGCGCACGATCTATCGTGACATCGCCGACCTGCAATCGACCGGCGTGCCGATTGATGGCGAGGCCGGTGTCGGTTACATCCTGCGCGAGGGTTTCGATCTGCCGCCACTGATGTTTACGCGCGATGAAGTTGTGGCGCTCGTCGCCGGTGCGCGGCTGATTACAGCGTGGGGTGGTGCATCGATGGCCCGCGCTGCGGAAGAAGCGATCATCAAGATAGGCGCCGTTCTGCCGAAAGAGGAGCGCCCGCGCATTACGAATACCCATGTTCATTCGACCAGCTATAACATCAGTGACAACGACCGGGCACTCATCGATCTTGCGGAAAACGCCGCTGAACAATGCCGTATCCTGTCGATCACTTATACTGATCTCGACGGCAATGAGAGTGCTCGTGACATCCGGCCGCTTGGTTTGTGGTTCTGGGGCAAAGTGTGGACATTGATCAGCTGGTGCGAGCTGCGCAATGATTTTCGTACGTTCCGCATTGACCGGATCGCCAAGGTCGAGAAGATCGACCGGATTTTCCGCCAGGAGCGCGGCAAGACCCTGGCAGATTTCTATCGCCGTGTAGAGCTGAGCGAGACGCCGGACAACAAGGCTCGTGCGTCATAAAAAAAGCCCGGCATCGCCGGGCTTTTATCAATGGTTTTGTTTTTGTGAAGTCTATTCTTCGTCTTCGTTTTCCTGATGGCCTTTGAGCGACGACAGCTTGGCGAACACCTTGTCGGCGTCGAGCTCCTGGTCTTCTTCGCGGACCGTTGGCTGAATGTCTAGGTTTTCGGTTGCCGATGCGGGGAGCAGCGTATCGCCGCCTTCGCCTGGCTGCTGTACCGGCCGGCCGCGGGATGAGCGCTCCACCTCTATGTCGAGATCGATCTGCGAGGACAAGCCGAGCGTGACCGGATCCATCGGCTGAAGGTTATTCGAATTCCAGTGCGTACGATTGCGAATCTGTTCGATGGTGGATTTCGTCGTGCCGATCAGGCGAGAGATCTGCGCATCCTTCAATTCCGGGTGGTTGCGAACCAGCCACAGAATGGCATTCGGGCGATCCTGGCGCTTCGATAGCGGTGTGTAGCGCGGACCCTTGCGCTTGGTTTCCGGAACGCGAACCTTCGGCTCCAGAATTTTCAGCTTGTAGTTAGCATCAGCCTCGCCCTTGGCAATTTCCTCGCGCGACAGCTGGCCAGTAATCAGCGGATCAAGGCCCTTGATGCCCTGGGCGGATTCGCCATCGGCAATCGCCTTCACTTCGAGCGGATGCAGCTTGCAGAATGCAGCGATCTGATCGAAGGACAGCGCAGTATTGTCGACAAGCCAGACGGCCGTTGCCTTTGGCATTAGAAGCTGGGTGGCCATAGATATAGTCCTCTCGTTCGTCCGCTCCGGGGGCGCGGGACGTGGGTTCAACCACAATTTCCGGGAATTCGGCGCCTATATAGCGTTATTTTGTTCGATGAGCAAGAATCGGTTTCGATCACAACCGGGTACAACCGGGCGTTTCATCAAACTGTCACGAAACCGTCATTCCATTGCAATGCGGCTAGGCGAACCATCCTCCAACAAAAACAGGAGGTTTACAAAAACATGTCGCGCAAATCGCTCTATATTGGGCTCTGGACTGCCCTCGCAGCATCCGTTGCCATTCCAGCCGCTGCTGAGCCGGTTTTCAACCGTATTGCAAGTTTCCCTGTCGCCGACAATCTGCCGAAGGATGCGGACACGTCGAAGCCGACATCGTCGGAAATCATCACTGCATCGGAAGATGGCAAGACGCTGATCTATTCCGACAGCCCCCATGGTGCCATCGGCTTCGTCGACATCACCGATCCGGCCAAGCCGCTGGCGGGCGGGATCATCAAGGTCGAGGGCGAGCCGACGTCGGTTGCGACCGTTGGCGGAAATGTTCTGGCCGCTGTCAATACGTCCGAAAGCAAAGCCAAACCTTCAGGACGGCTCGACGTTATTGATATTGCCACACGCAAGGTCAACACGACCTGCGACCTCGGCGGACAGCCGGATTCGGTTGCGATCTCCCCCGACAAGACTTTTGCCGCCGTAGTCATCGAGAATGAGCGCGACGAAGAATTGAACGATGGCGAAATACCGCAGATGCCCTCGGGCAACCTCAAGATATTCTCGCTGAAAGACGGCGCCCCGGATTGCGCAACGATGAAAACGGTGGACTTGACCGGCCTTTCAGAGATTGCACCGTCGGACGCCGAACCGGAATTCGTTTCGATCAACAGTCAGAATCAGATTGCAGTGACCCTGCAGGAGAACAATCATATCGCTGTTGTCGATGCGGCGACCGGCAAGATCGTCAGCCATTTCTCCGCAGGTACCGTCGATCTGGACAAGATCGATGTGAAGAATGACGGAGCTTTCAAGTTCGACGGTAGCATGAAGGGTGTGCTGCGCGAGCCGGACACCGTCAAGTGGCTCGACAACGATCGCTTCGTTGTCGCCAATGAAGGCGACTACAAAGGTGGTTCGCGCAATTTCACCATCTTCACGAAGGACGGCAAGGTAGCCTACGAGTCCGGCCCTTCGCTCGAATACAAGATCGCGGAAGCTGGACATTATCCGGACAAGCGCAACAAAAAGGGTGTTGAACTCGAAGGAGCCGAATTCGCCAAGTTTGGCGATACGCCATATCTCTTCGTTGCCAGCGAACGCGGATCCATGGTCGGTGTTTACAAGGATACGGGTGCTGATCCGGAATTCGTTCAGCTTCTGCCCTCAGGCATTGGACCGGAAGGCGTTCTTGCGATCCCGTCGCGCAATCTTCTGATTACGGCGAATGAAACGGACCTCGTCGAAGACGGCGGTGCCCGGTCGCATGTCATGATCTATGAGCTCAAGGATCAGAAGCCCAATTATCCGCTCATCGTCTCTACAACGAAAGATGATGGAACGCCTGTCGGCTGGGGCGCGCTATCTGGTCTCGTCGGGGATCTGAAGGAATCTGGCAAGCTCTATGCCGTTTCGGATTCGATTTATTATTCCGCGCCGACAATCTATACGATCGATGCCAAGCAGACGCCGGCAAAAATCACCAACGCACTGGTGGTCAAACGCGGCGGCCAGGCAGCCCAGAAGCTTGATCTTGAAGGTATCACCACCGATGGCGACGGCGGTTTCTGGCTTGCCAACGAGGGCGATCAGGCGAAGCTTGTCCCGCATGCAATCCTCAATGTGAACGACAAGGGCGAAATCAAGAAAGAAATCGCGTTGCCGGACGACCTGCTGCCAAACCAGATTCGCTACGGTCTCGAAGGCATCACCCGTGTTGGCGAAGGCGATGACGCTGTGCTCTGGATGCCGATCCAGCGCGAATGGAAGGACGACGAAAAGGGTTTCGTCAAGCTCCTGCGCTATGACATCAAGAAGAAGGAATGGAGCGCGGTTTCCTATCCGCTCGACAAGACTGAAAAGGGCTGGGTGGGGCTGTCCGAAATCACTGCGCATGATGGCCAGCTTTACATCATCGAACGCGACAATCAGGTTGGTGCAAATGCCGTCAACAAGCGCTTGTATCGCGTGGCGCTTGACGGGCTGAAGCCTGCCAAGATCGGCGAAAAGCTTCCAGTGGTCGAGAAGACGCTGGCGCATGACTTCATGGGTGACCTCAAGGCCAGCAATGGCTATGTCGCCGAGAAGCTCGAGGGCTTTACTGTCGACTCCGAGGGTAATGGTTATGCGGTGACCGACAATGACGGTGTCGACGGCTCCTCCGGCGAAACCATGTTCTTTAGTATCGGCAAGGTTCAGGCCACGAACTGAGCCGGTTCTACCAGTCTTTCGCGTCCATCCTCCCGAACAGGAGGGTGGACGTTTTCTTTTTAATCAACTCACATCGAGCACGATCTTGCCGATATGGTGCCCGTCTTCGATGCGTTCATGGGCCCGCCAGGCTTCATGCAGCGGGTAGATCATGTCGATCACCGGCGCCACACGGCGCTCGATCAGCAGGGGCCATACTTTGAGCTCGAGTTCGCGTGCGATCCCCGCCTTGAACTCGACCGGACGGTTGCGAAGAGTGGACCCTGTATGGGTCAGACGCTTGACCATCAGCTTCGATATGTCCGTTGTGACTTTGGCGCCGTTCAGGAAGGCAATCTGAACGATACGGCCATCGAGTGCCGCGGCCTCATAATTACGTTCCGTATAATCGCCGCCCACCATATCGAGAGTGAGGTTGACACCCTTGCCGCCGGTCATCTCCTTGATCGCCTCGACGAAATCTTCATTACGATAATTGATAGCGCGGTCAGCGCCGAGCTTCTGACAGGCTTCGCATTTCTCGTCCGAACCTGCAGTGGTGATTACTGTGGCCCCGAAGGCCTTGGCCAGCTGGATTGCCGTGGTGCCTATTCCGGACGATCCGCCATGCACGAGAAAGGTTTCGCCGCTCTGCAAACCGCCGCGTTCGAACACGTTGTGCCAGACGGTGAAATAGGTTTCCGGAATTGCTGCGGCCTCAATGAAACCGTAGCCCGCAGGGATCGGCAATGCGTTGGTTTCATGGACCACACAATATTGGGCATAACCCCCGCCCGCAACGAGCGCTGTCACTCGCTCGCCCATGCGAAATCGCGTTACACCTTCGCCAACCGCGACGACATCGCCGGCGATTTCCAGACCAGGGATATCAGACGCACCGGCCGGCGGGGGATAAAACCCTTGCCGCTGCAGCACATCGGGCCGATTGACGCCGGCGGCACGTACCTTGATGAGAAGCTCGCCGGCTTTCGGCTCCGGAACGCCGCGCTCGCCCGGCTTCAGGACCAAGGGGCCGCCCGGCGCGGTGATTTCGATCGCCGTCATCGTCGTCGGAATTGTTTCGGCCATGGTTGATCTCCCTCTGGATTGATTCGCCGGAATGGTTTGCAATTCCAAGCAGTTGGGCTGTATCCTCCAACACTAGGACGACAAGTGGAGGAAATAATGTCACTTTTCGACGAAGAACCAAGGCGCAAGATCGTTCATGATATTGGGCAGGATCTGTCGCTATTATCGGTTGCCGAACTTGACGAGCGGATTGTTCTGCTGCGTTCCGAGATCACACGTCTTGAGGAAGAGCGGTCACGCAAGGGTGATAGCAAGGTCGCTGCTGAGGCCCTGTTCCGCTGAGGCCGATTAGAGCGGAGAACATTCAAATGGAACCAGTTCTGTTTCACGGATGGCGAGACAATCCACGCGGAAGGTGGCGAGGTCGATGTGTTTCCATCGTCCGACGCCACCTGACAAAGCGGTTGGCCGCCAGCCGGAAACCCGAAGGGCCGGCAAATTCGGGCCAAATCCATCGGGCTTCGGCATCGTCCGATGGAAAGGCATCGGCCTCGCCCAACCCCTTGACCTTGTCCACGAATTCCCTCCGGCAGAACGATTCCATTTGGACGTTCTCCGCTCTAAGTTTTGCGGGTGACCTAAAATCTCCGCATTGCTGATTGAGACGAAGTCATCACCAGCTTGCTCCAGGCTGGCTCCATTCCCCATTCGCTTGAAGGGTTTGCCGTGTTCCGTTCGTTCATTCAGGTCTTCGCGCTCCTCTGCGGCACCTCCTTCCTCGTTATGGCATCCGGTCTCCACGGGTTACTGTTGCCTTTGCGCGGCGGCGCGGAAGGTTTTTCGACGACGTCTCTCGGTCTTTTGGGAACAGCCTGGGCGGGTGGTTTCATCGCTTCCTGTCTGCTTGCGCCGCGGCTTGTGCGCCGTGTCGGGCACGTCCGTGCCTTCAGCGCCTTTGCGTCGATCGCCGCGATTGTGGCACTGCTTACGGGAATTCTCGTCGATTCGACCGCCTGGATCGTCCTTCGTGCTTTGACCGGCTTTGCCATGGCAGGCTCCTACATGGTGATCGAGAGCTGGCTGAACGAGCGCGCGACCAATGCCAATCGCGGGCAAATTTTCGGTCTCTACATGGTGGTGAATTTTGGTTCGATCACCGTCGGGCAGATGATGATCGGCTTCGGCGACGTGCATACGGGCACATTCTTCATGATGTCCGGCATTCTCTTTTGTCTGGCACTTATCCCGACCGCGATTTCCACGGCCAGCAGCCCGAAGCCACTGACCGAAGTGCAGCTCGATTTGAAGGCTCTCTATCGCAATTCGCCGGTGGCTTTCCTCGGCTGTATTCTGATCGGCATCGCCAATGGTGCGTTCGGAACGCTTGGCGCCGTCTATGGCGCGGCAACGGGCATATCAACCACCGAGATCGCTCTGATGATGAGCGCTTCGGTCATGGGCGGTGCGTTGATGCAGATCCCGGTTGGCCGCATGTCGGATCGGACGGACCGCCGCTATGTTCTCGCCATTGTCGGTGGTGCTGCGGCAGCGATTGGCCTTTTGATCTTTCTAATCGCGCCACACCACGCCTATGCCATTCTGGCGATGACCGCCATATATGGCGGTTTGGCCTATACGCTCTATCCCGTGGCAGTTGCCCATGCGAACGATTTTTCGGATCAGCAAAGTTTTGTCAAAGTCACGAGCGGGCTCCTGTTGCTTTACGGATTTGGCACGATGATAGGTCCCATTCTTGGAGCCTGGGCCATGGAAAGCGTTGCGCCTGAGGGTCTATTTGCCATAACGGCGCTGGCACATATTTCGATCATGGCTCACGCAATCATACGATCCAGAATGCGTGCACCTGTGCCGATCGAACTGCGCGACAATTTCCAGACGGTTCATTCCGAACGTGTGACGCCGGAAGGGGTGAGGCTGGATCCGCGTGCAGAGACATTGCCCGAATAGTTCGGTCGGCTACGAAATTCGTTGACATTGCCGCTGGTTTAAAATGACTATTCTGGATGGTCGAAACGGATGCCTTTGCAGCAATTTCTGATCCAAACCGCCGCTATCTGCTCGAGGAGCTCAGACGCGGACCAAAAACTGTGAACGAACTGGCGACAGGCCTGCCGATTTCCCGTCCCGCCGTCTCCCAACACCTCAAGGCGCTTCTGGACGCGCGGCTGGTATCAGTCAAAGCCGAAGGCACGCGGCGGATCTATGCTGTCGATGACAACGGGTTCTTTCATCTGAATCTCTGGCTCGACCAGTTCTGGATGCGCTGAAAAATAGAAAACCCGGCTCACCTATGCGGGAACCGGGTTTCTTCTAACTGCCAGTACGACGCTTCTTCAAGCTGTTGACTGGAATTCTGCGGTCCTTCCGGGTCGTTAGTGGTGAGTGACGACTGCTTTCAGTCTTTCAATCTGCTCTTTGAGCACCAGCTTGCGTCGTTTCATATTACTGATCGTCAGGTCGTCGGAGGCGGGACTTAACAGCGCGTCGGAAATTTCCTTTTCGAGCGCTCCATGCTTACGTTCAAGCGTTTCAAGATGAGACTCAATGGCCATCCGGCTTCTCCCTTGGTTGGTTTCGTCACGTATGCATGCTCTGCTTGCAAGGCAGCAAGTTTATGACAGAGCCGTGACACTGTGCCATCACTTTAAGCAATTGTCGAATTTGTTTCGTAGGATTTTCTTGTTCCTTGAAATATGATATGGCGACGTGCTGGCAAGGACAGGTTGTCCACAACCAGAGACGCGATTCTTTTTACAGCGAAATACCGGGAATCACTGCATGTCCGACCAGGATCAGGCTGACATTCGATTGGCAGTCGCAAGATTAAAACAGGAGCATCTCGATTTCGATGCCGCCATACAAGCAATGATCCAGGTTGGCTGCGACCAGCTTCGTATCCAGCGGATGAAAAAGAAGAAGCTCATCATCAAAGACAAGCTCATCGAGCTTGAAGACAAGATCACTCCCGATATTATCGCCTGACCTTAAACCTTGTTATTGCAGTTCCGTCGCCAGCTTGCGGCGGTCCGTCTTTTCCGTTAATTCCTCCCGACAGATTTACAGGATGCTCAATGGCTGACAAACGCGCCGATGTTGCAATCATCATGGGAAGCCAGTCGGATTGGGCAACCATGCGTCACACTGCCGAAACGCTGGACAGTCTCGGCATCTCTCATGACGACCGCATTGTTTCCGCGCACAGAACTCCTGACAGGCTTGTAAGCTTCGCCAAGGGGGCGCGTGAAGCCGGTTTCAAGGTGATTATCGCGGGTGCGGGTGGGGCTGCTCACTTGCCGGGGATGGCCGCATCGATGACGCCGTTGCCGGTGTTTGGCGTGCCGGTGGAATCGAAGGCGCTTTCCGGGCAGGATTCACTCCTGTCGATCGTGCAGATGCCAGCCGGCATCCCTGTTGGCACATTGGCGATCGGCCGAGCCGGCGCGGTCAATGCCGCTCTGCTGGCCGCTGCCGTTCTTAGCCTGAACGATGCCGCGTTGGCAAAGCGGCTGGATGATTTCCGCAAGGCACAAAGCGACAAGGTCGCGTTGAGACCTTCTGACGAGGCATAAGCATGATTTCTCCTGGATCAACGATCGGTATTGTCGGTGGTGGTCAGCTTGGTCGTATGCTCGCCATGGCGGCGGCTCGGCTCGGCTACAAAACGATCATTCTCGAACCACAGGAAAATTGCCCGGCGACGCAAGTCGCAAACGAACATATCGTTGCGGCCTATGACGATCGCAATGCGCTTGAACAACTTGCCGAACTCAGCGACGTCATCACCTATGAATTCGAAAATGTTCCTGTCGATTCGGCCGAAATACTCAGTGAAATCAAACCTGTGTTTCCATCGCCCCTCGCCTTGAAAGTCTCGCAAGACCGCGTCAGCGAAAAACGCTTTCTTAACAATGCAGGGATCCAGACGACACAATGGCTCAGTGTCGAGAACGAGGGCGATCTTGAAGCGGCTCTCTTGGCCTTCGGCGGCAAAGGCATCCTCAAGTCACGTCGTTTCGGCTATGACGGCAAGGGACAGGTCAAGTTTTCCGGTAAAAAAGGTGAGGACGCCAAAAAAGGATTCGCTGCCATTGGCAGTGTTCCCTCCATACTGGAAGCGCTGGTCGATTTTGTCTGTGAAATTTCCGTCATCGCGGCGCGGGATGAAGCCGGCAATATAAAGGTCTATGACATCACCGAGAACGTCCACAAGAATGGAATTCTTGCGACCTCGACGGTGCCCGTCTCTGTATCATCGACCGTAGCCGGCCTTGCCGCCGATGCAGCCCGTAAACTGTTGGAAGGCTTGAAGTATGTGGGCGTCGCCGGCATGGAATTCTTCGTGCTTGCCAATGGGACTGTACTGGCGAATGAGTTTGCCCCGCGCGTGCACAACTCCGGTCACTGGACTGAAGCGGCCTGCGTCGTATCGCAATTCGAACAGCATATCAGAGCAATCACGGGCCTGCCGCTCGGCGACACGAGGCGGCATTCCGATTGTGTCATGGAGAACCTGATCGGTGACGATATCGCAAAAGTTCCGGAAATCCTCAAGGAAACCGGCGCTGTTGTGCAACTCTATGGCAAGGCGGAAGCACGTCCCGGCCGCAAGATGGGCCATGTGACGCGGATCACGAAACGCCTCTAGCGATAAATAAATGCGTGATTCCCCGATGAATCATGCCATGAATCGTGAGCCGGGTGTTGACAATACAGGTAATCCTTGGCTATTTCCCCGCAACGTGTTTACGGCGCGCTTTTGAGGCGCGCTTTTTATTGGTGCCCGGTTTCGGGCGAAAGATACCGGTGCTGAAATGAAGATCAAGAACTCCCTTAAAGCCCTGAAGGGCCGTCATCGTGACAATCAGCTGGTCCGTCGCAAGGGCCGCATTTATATCATCAACAAGACTGCTCCGCGTTTCAAAGCGCGCCAGGGCTGATATTACCCGTCTCACGGTTATTTGCATTTGACGTTTCGCTGATACGGATTACCATTCGTATCATGCGGAACGTTGTTGTATTTTCAGCTGTTTTTTTACTTGGCTTGCCGGCAATTGCCACCGCGCAGGATCAACTGGCGCCACCGCAACAGGCCGCCTTGCCCAATCAGACACTGGCTGAAAAGCGTGCCGCAAGATTGGATGACCTGTTTGCATCGCTCAAGCGCGAGAGTAATGAGGTTAAGGCGGCGCGCATTGCCTCACAGATACAGGCGCAATGGCAGAATTCCGGTAGTCCCACGATCGACCTGATGATGGGCTGGGCCGCTAAGGCCATGGAAGAAAAGAAGTATTCGGTCGCGCTGGATTTTCTGGACCAGGTCGTCGTGATGAAGCCGGACTATGCCGAGGGCTGGAACAGACGCGCAACCCTGAATTTTCTTGTGAACGACTACGGGCGGTCCATGGCGGATATCCAGAAGACACTGGCGCTTGAACCACGGCATTTCGGAGCCATGGCCGGCATGGCGGCGATCCTCAAGGATACCGGCCGCAAGGAGGCCGCATTGCAGGCTTTCGAGCGCGTTCTGACGGTCTATCCGATGATGCGCGAGGCGCAGAAGCAGGCGGGTGAACTGGCCGATGAACTGACCGGCCAGCGCACGTAGTGCACGTCGCCACAACCAATTTTCCTGCATAAGTAGAAAAACGTGCGCCAGAATCGATGATTCTTGCATCGGAATCGGTGGTTCTTGCGTAGGAATCGGATCATTGCGTTCCATTTGTCCATTGGAACGCAATGAAACTCTACTGCGGCGGGCATCTGCCCCGATTTTCTGCGCTTCCGGTGCTCACGTACTATAAGTACGCTGCGCTCGTCGCAAGGGCGACCCCAAAAACCACGCCATATGCCTCACCGCAGCGACTTTCAAGACCGACAGTTAGATGCCCGTCAGCCCGTCCGATCCGATATAGGCGATGCGCAACATATTGGTCGAACCGGGCGTACGCAGCGGCACGCCGGCCGAGATAATGATGCGATCCCCTGGATTGCCGAACTCTTCCTGGTAGGCGATGTGACAGGCGCGATCGACCATGTCGTCGAGGTCGCTGGCATCTTCAGTTACAACGCAGTGCAATCCCCAGACGAGAGAGAGCTTGCGCGCCGTTTCGACGACAGGTGACAGGGCGATGATCGGCAATAGAGGCCGCTCGCGTGCTGCGCGCAGTCCGGTTGTGCCGGATGCAGTGTAGGTCACGATGGCCGATAGGTTGAGCGTTTCGGCGATCTGGCGGGCGGCCAGCGAAATCGCATCGGCGCCCGTCGCGTTCGGCTCGGGACGCTGGGCGTGAATGATGCCCGGGTAGTTCGGATCGCGCTCGACCTCTTCGGCGATGCGCGCCATGGTCGCTACGGCTTCGACCGGATAGGCGCCGGCGGCGGATTCGGCCGAAAGCATGACCGCATCGGCGCCTTCGAATACGGCTGTCGCAACGTCGGAAACCTCGGCTCTCGTCGGAACGGCTGCTGTGATCATCGATTCCAGCATCTGCGTAGCGACGACGACTGGCTTGCCGGCTCTGCGGCAGGCACGGATGATCTGCTTCTGGATACCGGGAACCGTCTCCAGTGGCATTTCAACACCAAGATCGCCGCGGGCAACCATGAGCGCGTCAGAGAGCTCGATGATCTCCTCGAGGCGGGTGACGGCCTGCGGCTTTTCGATCTTCGACAGCAAGGCAACGCGGCCGCGCGAGATCTTGCGTACTTCGGCAAGATCCTCCGGCCGCTGGATAAATGACAGGGCAACCCAGTCGACTTCCTCCTGCAGGACCGCATCGAGGTCGCGACGGTCCTTTTCGGTGAGGGCGCTGACGCCGAGCGTCGTATCGGGCAGGCTGACGCCCTTCTTGTCGGAAATCTTCGTTCCGGAAACGACTCGGCAGCGAATGTGCTTGCCGTCGGAAGCTTCCGCCACCAGCGCGAGCTTGCCATCATCGATCAAAAGGCGATGACCCGGCTCAACGGCTTCGAGAATTTCCGGATGGGGCAGGAATACGCGGGTATTGTCGCCCGGCGTGTCATTGTCGTCGAGCGTGAAGGTCTGCCCTGCAACGAGGTCGGCCTTGCCATCCTTGAATTTGCCAACGCGCAGCTTCGGTCCCTGCAGGTCGGCGAGAATGCCGATCGGCCGCCCCAGTTCCTTTTCGACATTGCGCAGGCGGCGCACGAGTTCCCGCATCAGGTCATGACTGGCATGGCTCATGTTGATGCGGAATACGTCCGCGCCGGCTTCGAACAGCTTGCGGATCATGGCTTCTTCGGAGGAAGCGGGACCCAGTGTGGCTAGAATTTTGACCTTGCGGCGACGTCTCATGGAGCGGGGGTATCCGTTACAATTGGAGAGGAGGGGGGATTTTCTTCCGTAAGCTGGACCATCCAGCTCGTCTGCTCGCCGGTATCGTATTCCTGGAATCCGGAGCGCTGGAAACCGCGCGCGAAACAGTCATTGATACCAGTAATCTTGAATTGGTTTTCGGCGACGCACATGTTCACCCTGCCATCCCAGCGCCCGCCACTCTGCGCGTCTTCGGCGTAGAGATAATAATAGCGCGAAGTCAGCGGTCCGACCACAAGCGTTGTGCAGGAGGAAGCATTGACGTGCCACCAGCCTTCGGTGACCCAGCCGGATTTGGCCCGGTAACCGAGCGCGACGCCGACGAGATTTTGTGTTGTGTTGCAGACGCGAAAATCAGCATGGGCCTTCTCGGGTGCAAAAAAACTGCCCGCAATGAAAATGAATAAAAAAGCCGCTAGAAAGCTGCCCAATCGCGTCCGCTGATGCAGTTCAGCGTGGAATATAGACCACTTGCGCAATATTGCCTCCGTACATCGTGGTCACCCTTTTCGGCAGTTTCTTGTGCATTGTCAACGCAACCACGTAGAGTTCCTGCAACACTAAGACAAAAGAATGATGCCTGTGGTGAGAGCAATGCTGTGAAAGACAAAAAACAACCCTTGTTCGGTTTGAAAGACCTTCGTTGATTGCGAATTTCCCGTTGTCGTCACCTTCACGGCAATCAGCAAAAAGCAGCTGTTCTTGACGCAATGAATCGCTACTCCAATATGTATGGAGCCAGGCATCTGGCCCCGAACTAGACCCGATCGAGGACGTTTAAATGAGCAATCTTACTGACGACCAGCGCATTGCGCTCGAAGCCGCCGTTTTTCGCCGGCTTGTGGAGCATTTGCGAACCCGCAGCGATGTGCAGAATATCGACCTGATGAATCTGGCGGGATTCTGCCGCAACTGTCTGTCGAACTGGTATCGCGAAGCGGCTGAAGCGTCCGGCGAAGAGCTTCCCAAGGAAGAATCGCGCGAAATCATCTATGGCGAACCCTATGCGGAATGGCAGGCCAAGCATCAGCGTGAGGCCAGCGATGCGCAGAAAGCGGCTTTTGAGACGAACAAGCCCGCACATTGAGGGGGCGCTGTGCGTGGTTCGACAAGCTCACCATGAGGGAGGTAGCGATTGCAGATTGCAATACCCATCATCAACGGTGCAGAATCCCGGTCCCGCTTTGACACAACCTCCCTCATGGTGAGCTTGTCGAACCACGCATAACCAGACGGATCCGACTCAATTGTCTTGACTCACCATGCACTGGTCGGGCATCGGAACCCCTCGCGCGGCCGGTCTTGAGTCGCAAAATGAATTTTTACGGAGCGAGAGATGAGCATGGATGATTTGGCAGCACAGGGTGGCGTTGAAGGTGTGGCTGCGGCAGAGCTTCGGCAGTTCATCGAGCGCATCGAGCGTCTGGAAGAGGAAAAGACAACGCTCCAGGACGACATCAAGGAAGTGATGGCCGAGGCCAAGGGCCGCGGTTACGATACCAAGATCATCCGCACGATCGTCCGTCTGCGCAAGAAGGACGCCAACGAGCGCAAGGAAGAAGAAGCGATCCTTGAATTGTATATGAATGCGCTTGGCATGTGAGGCTAGTTTCAGAATGTTGCGTTTTGCCTGATCGTATTTAAAGCAAGCGCTCTGTCATCAGCTCGCCCAACTTGCAGAGACTTCAGTTTCGTTGCCGGTCGGCGAGCGGCGTCGGGTCGACTGCACAAGCGGGGCCGAGCACACGGACCTTGGCCGGAGGCGGGGCGTTCTAAACGGTTATTCGCGGTGGGGGCTGTTGTTGTCAGGCGGTAATTAGGGGGCCGCGTCACGGACAAGTTCGTCGATTTCCGCTGTCACATGTTCATACCCGAGGAAAAGCTCTCGCCACGCTTCAGCTCCTCCCTGGCGGCCGACGGCGATGATCATCGCTTTATGAGCGACTAGCAGAAGCTGAATTCTGTGCTCGAGGTTGGCGATGGTCTCGGCCTGTTGGGCAATCCGCATCAGAAGCAAGGACCGGGACTCCTTGTTTGCATACACGTCAGATTGCTGAAGTATGTATCGGTCCAACAAATCCCTACGCTTAACATCTCGTGTAATCGTCGATACGTTAACGCCAACTTCTCGCGCGATTGACCGGGCAGTAATTTTTTTTCTGGTCCGGATATATAATTCCAAGGCGACAGTGAGGCGCGCTTCGGTCAAGCGGCTAGACATCTTGAATGGTCTGGTCGTCGTTGTTCAGGATACAGTCCGATAGATCGCTGCCATCGGGAAAGATCTTCGCTCCAGGGGCGACGGCGATACCCTTCATGACGTTCGCGAGCTTACGGTCAATCTCCCTGAGCTGGTTCGAGCGGCCGATTGAAGTCAGGGGGCTGTTGACGACCGCGTCGCGCGCCTTCGTGAGCTTGCGTTCTATTTGTAACCAATTGGACTGATGCTCCGGATTTTCTGACTTTGCCAGATGGCAGCAACCGTTAAAGCATTCCAGATGTGTGGGACATGCGTCGATGATGAACGAATTGATGCAATAGCCATAGGGCGTGGCGTGGAACCCGTCCGCCTCTACTGCAAGAAAATCGATAGCTGCGTCCTCACCTTCAAGGCGCTGGACGCGTTTAAAATCATCCACGAGTGGTCCCGTTACGCGGCCGGACTTGATGAGTTTTAGTGCTTCTTGAGCTTTGGGAGGTGTTCTTGCCTTCACATCTTCGGGCAGTTCGATCGCGTTGAGATCCTCCGCGAGGCTACGGTGATCATAGACCCCGCTCTGGGATATGGACCGCCTGCCGAATTGCTTTGTTATGATTGCGTCCGCCAGCCCCAGGCGGAAGAGCTCGCTGTTTATCAGATGGCGGGTACCATGAGTCTTTGTAAGCGTCAGCTCCCTGTCTTCCTCGGTGCGGCCATATCGGCTGAATATGTTCATGGGACGATGCCCGAATGCACACCGGTGATCATGGGGATTGACTACCCCGATGGCAAAGTAGCTGTTCACATCCAGGATGTTTCCGTTGCGTTCTTCGGTTAGAGGTACCTTCGGCACGAGAAACAACTGTTCGTGCGGGTACAGCGAACGACCCCCGCTTAGCGCATGGGGTATGGTATCAGGGAGCTTGCGACGCATGGCTTTCCGAATCGCTTCCTCCAGTTCCCCAATCTGCGCAAATGCATCGATCCAAGTGACTGGTCCAGTCCAAGGGGATCCATCCGCATGTCTTGCCGGGAAGCTTTTGCCTCCTGATCCCGACGAACGGGTACCAAACTGGAAGAAGAAGTTAGTCAGGTATTTGCGGAATTTCTCTTCAGTCCGTTGTTGTGTGAGCGAGAGTTCGTGCAATATTGTCGGGTTGAACGTTTCGCGGTACCTCCTTTCCAGATCGGTGTTGAGGACGCCATCATACAACCTTAAGTCACCGCTTAGGCGCGGATAAATCTCCGACACCGGGACGAGATCGCCGGGAGCATACTCCGGAAGGAGCCTTCCAGTCTCTGTCTGTGCTTTCAGCCGCGCTCTGAGCGGCCCTGTTAAGCGCAGGACAAACTCCATAGTTTCTTCAATTATTTCCTCAAAAATCGTCGGCACCGGCTGTGTTGCCTCATACAGCACTCGGCTATCCTCGCGTTTCCCCCGACTCTTGGCTGCAAAATACCGGATAGAAAGTGACCTATCCATGCCGCCATACGTACTGGGCCGATTGCCGGAATACGAGATATAATTTCGTTCGATGCGCCAGTCGACGGGGATTGTACAGCTCTCACCGACCCTAAGCCCTTGGCATATTCTCAGCTTATGTTGGGCGAATCTGATGGCATCCGTAAATGTGCGGGGATGCTCAGTAAAAACAATTCGGACGGATTCCCAATAAGACCGTTCGTCAGGCAGTTTCGCCGCATTTTTGCGTTCTTCGAGCCGGTGGCGCATCTCGTCCGGCTCTCTCAGCGAGCCACCGAACGATGCAGTGTTCACTGAGCGTTTCTCGCCTGCGAGTGCGATCGGCAGAAGCGGCACACAATCACCCAAAAGATTCAAATCAAACACATGTGACACTGTAGTCTCAAGGCAAATGCGGTGGGACTTTGCCAGCCTTTTCGCGACATCAAGAGCGAAACGAACTTGTGTCGCGTTGATTTTCCACGGCTCGGTGGCTTTGCAACAAGCCATTAGTATACGTAATGGCCGAATGCGCCTGTCCGTTAGAGTTTTTGCATGATTTTTTTTGATTAACACCCAGTCGACCGCGACTGCTTTGATCAGATCATGCCATTCGGTTTCAATCTCCAGCAGGGACGGCTGAGCCGCGTTCTGATACTCACCTCTGCAATTGTGTTGCATCAACTCGATGGCGGCGGGCCAAGGACCCAACTGACGCAACTTCCCCTTAAATGTAGAAGGCTCGCCCAGCAAAATCTCAAAATCCCAGATATCCTCAGGATTAACCGTTCCAAACTCGTCGGTTCGCATATGCCAATCGAGCCCCCTTTGGAGGGCGACAGCCTTCGCCGTAGCCACAAACTGGACAAAGTTCTTGTTGCGCGCTTTAGGCATTATCCTTGATTTCATTTATAATCTGCTCCGCTGACGCAATCGTGTGTCGAAGCTGGTTGTAAGCGGCGCTACCTGCTTCTCCTTTGGAGAAATCGTAAAACGCCCTCACCACTGGACGAAGCGTTGCACAGACCTCTTCATGGATGTCGATGTCATTCACCGGCAGAAACTTGTTACATCCGTAGCACGACAGCACGGGGTGCTTGCCGCACAACACTTGCCCAAGCTGGCATGCGCCAATCCCTGCAATTGGCACACCGTGCACCACGTCGGCGATCTGGTTACTTTCCCGCATCGCCACAAGTTTGTTGGTATCCAAGAACTTTGTGCGATGGACCTTTGCGATCTCGGTATAAATTGAGGATGCCATCAGGGCGCGGTTGAGATGCTCGGCTTGCGCGGGCGAACTAGAGAAATAGACGTTACCCGTTCGAGTGTGGGAATGCATCAAGTACTCAGCTAGCTCTTCGTGGGAGGCTCCACTGTCTACCATTCGTTGTGCAGCAGTGTGTCGCAAGTCATTGGCATTGCGTTGCCGGCCAAGTATCGTCGCGCAAAGGTCCCTAATTTCACGTCCGACCTTAGTCGGAGTCAGGCCAAAATAGTGCTTGCTGCGGCTGACGTCGAGGGATTCCGAATACCGGGCGAAAAGTATTGCCCATTCACGCTTTACGCGGCGCACGGCGTAAGCGATTGTTCGATGGTCCCGTTGTTTCTCCCATTTAAATCGGATGTGAACGATGGGATGATTTTCGCTGCTTTCCCGCACTACAACGTCGTGGGTTTCGATCTTAGCGATTTGGATTGGGCGTGCTGCGAACTGGTACGAACAGAGGAGGATGCATGCAGGCCGTAATGTGTCCCATGGCAGATCGGCACGCTGACATTCGAGGCTTAGATCATCAAAATAATTGACGATTGCCAACTGTTCGAAGTCTGTGAGAAACGGTTTGCCGGAACGAACGGAGGCATAAAGGTCGGCCTTTGGATAGGAAAAGCTCGAGATGAAGGGTTTTTGCTCCGGGCTTAAGCAACCCAGACGTTTGCTGCAAAGAAAGAACAGGTATGCTTTCAACCCCTTGGCAGAAAAGTCGCCCTCTATCATCGCGGGCAATAAGAAATTGTGCCAGTAGTCTCGCAATTCCATCGGCTCAAGGCTGAATGGTGCCAACATCGCCTGGGGCCCCACGGCGGCAACCGACAGAAACAGGCTGTAGTGACCCATTGAGACAGTTGCCGGCGCATACCTTGACAGAGACCATGCAATTGAATGGCAGGCCAGGCTACGTACAGAGGTAGGAAATGCCCAGAAATTAAGTTTATGTTGTTGGCCGTTATAAATCAGCGTCCACGTATAAGGGTCAACCATGGTATTCAGCTTGCGTTGAACATTTTCGAATTTGTCGAAATAGCGAAGTTCGGCAGGTATTTGTGCTGTCTTCGACAATTGCTCCGCGGCCTCAGCTGCCGCCTTACGCAGATCAAAAGTCCACATAGTCTTGGCCCCGCAGCCGCCTCACATTGTCGTCGAATCGCTCTGACCATTTGACGTCCAAAGTCTCGAAATACGCCTTCGCATAATATCGGGGCATCTCGGACTTCTTTGACCAGCCGAAGAATCCTCGCAATCTGTCAATAGCTACATCAAGGGGGTCTCCATCTTTGACAAAGGCCGCCAGGCGATTCACTGCCGCTGTGTGCCTAAAATGGTGCGGGGTAACGCTTTTTACCCGCCGGCGGTCGGCCAAATCCTTCACGGCCTCAGGTGACAGATTGTCGGAAATCGTCTTTATAATGAGATTGATCATTGACTTGGAAATGGGTTTGCTTTTTTGCGAAGCAAAAAGGAAACTGTGGCGCTGCCGGCCACGGAAATTTGTTATGTAGGTCTCAATCTCTTGAGCCAGCTTGGATGGAACCGGTATTTGTCTTATTGACTGAACAGTCTTGATTTTTGGTTTTGATTCTCGCGTTTCGCCGACAGCGCTCGCGTCTTCATGGATGTTGATCCAATAGCGAATTTGTCCTGACTCGGGATCGCGTCCTCGCTTGAGAGACTGTAACGTTAACAGACAAACTTCGCTCCGCCGCAAACCGAGTTCCAAAAAAATGTTTACAAGGGTGCTGTTCCGGTAGGCATTGTCTCTACTACGAAAGGGATTTCTTGAGGATTTTGTATCGACGAGCTGCAATATATCTTTGACCACAAGCTTCGGCATAGCCCGCAAATCGCTAGGTTTCATTTGCCTGTTGGGTTTGCCGTCGCAATCGGTGACATCTATATCCGCGAATATCTTCGACATCGCGTTCCGGGCACCTAGCTGGGACGCAACGTGCCTCAAGTAGGCAGTTATACGTTGCCACCTTTCATTGGAGCCGGAGCCGGAATGACGTAGCTCGATAAAGATACCTTGGAGAATTGGTCTCAGGCGATCGAAATCTAAGCTCGTTATAAATGCATCGAGGCAATCAATTCCTGTTCGTTGTTCAACAGAACGATATAGAAACTCCATGTCGGCAAAGTATTTTTGCAATGTAGATTCTGCTTTACTGCTTCCATAGAGTTCTCTCCAGGCAATCGGCCAGTATCGCGGTAAGCCGTTTTTATTAAGCAGAAGGGCTCCAGCAAGGGCCTTGGGAAATTTCGATTCAGGCAGAGTATCTCGCATGACTTCCTCCATGCTGACTTCAGTCCTTGGATCTTCGGGTCTTGTGTGCCAGAAGGGCGGCGTATCGGTCGGTAGTGTTCACGTGCAACTTGCACTCGGTGCACTGTCGGAAATCGGTAGAATCTTCGATATCATCTGTCGGGGAATTGACGCACTGCCCAGTTGGCACATCTTTCGCCAGGTAAGCGTGGCCGACGTCGTCGGCGCTCATGAAACGTATATATCGTCGTAGGAGCATCAACGAAATCGAAGCAGAGCGTCGGGGCATTTTCTTCCCTCCATCGGTCCGCTCAGAGTCATACGAGGAAGGGTTTTTGTGTGCTGGGTAATCGACCTGTTTGGTCGCAAAATCGAAGCTTTGGCATCTCTTCGATTGGTTTTTTCAATTTTATCGACAAGCGAATGGAGATGCACGCGGACCAGCTAAGAATCCTATTGCCCCTTAACCGGATCATTGAGGCAGAAAAAATGGGCGTCGGTCCCGAGTCCGAGCTGATAGCACATCGAGCCTGCCGGCTAGGCCATCGGAGAGGTTCTCACTCGATCAAATGGAAATCTGTTTGGCGGATGGATTAGCAAGGCGCATTATCAATCCAGGCAACGGGGTCCGCGGTCGGTGGTAGAATGAACTCGTTCCGTCTTCTTATGCTAGCTTGCTGATCGTTATCGATCGCACCCTGATTATGTGCCGACTGATCTTATGGTCCCAAGTTGATTCGGACCAAGCTCGGCAAATGTCCGTCAGAGACCATGTATCGCCCTTTACTCTTTATTGCCTGCTTTCCGCAGGTGGCCGGAGAGGTAACCGAAATCCGGGACCATCCGTTCCATCGGCCGCGAGGAATTTGATACCTTTTTTCTCGAGTCCTCCCTGAACACGCCTCGCGGATTCAATGAGTCCATCCCCCTTTTCAACTCTATACACCGTCCGCGTGCTTACACCGCTCAGCTCTGCGAGCTTCCTTTGGCTGAGATCGAGCGCAACGCGAGCGGCGCGAAGAAGGTGAAAAGGAGGTTCCATTCTTCAGTACTGTCATGAAGAGTGCGGAAACTCCATTTATGTCAACAATTAGCGTACCATCAGATAGGTCAATCCTTCCATAGGATAGACCTAGCGTAAATTACGATAGTATGAGATCTTATGAACCGAATCACTTGCTGGAAATTTGGTCGCCCCCTCTCTGGGGCCTCAACTTGGTCGAGAATTTATTTGAACGAAAGGATTCAGCAATGCTTCTATTCGGACGTGAAAGAGGTGACACGGATATGAATGCCGTTGGACGGGAAATCCAACGATATGAGCAACTGATCGACGATTTGTGGAGGGTTACACTCGCGCCCCTCTGTAAGAGCCTGAACTCAATTGAAGCTCCCTTGCTTGACTATTGGCAGCTCGCAAGCAGAACCGTGCCCTGCCTGATGGGGCTTTCCACTGGCCACCCAAAGCTCACCGGTGAAGGCAGGCCGATCATCACGTCTGATCTAGTGCTCTTTTCAGAAAGTGCCAGTTTGGCCCGGACCCAGTCGCGCTGGTATCGGCTGGGCCGAAAAATCGACGACGGTGGACCGCTTCAGTAATTCCAGTTCTCAAGGATTCGAAATGGAAAACCGATTGTTCCGAAACTTGATGGAACGCTTGCGCCACGAGGCCTGGCGACGGTCAGTCAAGGTCGCGATCGATGCCGAGTTTGTCCAAGAGGAGGAAAAATGCATTGAAGGATTCACAGTGCGTGTCTTCCATTCCTGCACCGCTGTTCCCGAAGTGCAGATGCGCAAGTTCGAATACCTGATTAGTAGCTTCAATGCCAATCAAAATAAGTCGGTGGCTCCCCCGAATATTGACGATGGTGAAACACCAGATGGTCAAGCCTGGTCGGGCACTTGGATGGCGCCCGACACCGGAACTGAAAAACTTACCGGTCACCGCCCGGGGTCGCAGGGTCGGGATGCTCAAACTGCCAATATGTCGACAATGGTGAGGCCGAGCGCATCGCAGCCGGAATACGGTTTGACCGGTCAATACGCTTCCCTCCTTCATCGCATTCGCTGTGCGGGACGACTGCTGAGTCCAGTCGATGTCGCAACGTTGCTTCTTGTTGTCCAAGCGATCGAAAAGCTAGATCTGCCTTTCAACGATCTTCCCGCCATGCTTTCAGAACCGGGGCTGATCGCCAGCGTGTTCGGCGGCGTCGAAGGATTCGAGCGAAGTTTCATGTCGCTGCTGAAACGCGGGATTTTCGGGCCACCCTCGGTCGTGACTTTCGATGGAACCACAATAGGCAAGCGCGGCGAGTTCGTGTTCCCCAAAGAGGTCGCAAACAAGCGGGTGGTGATCACGTTCCTTGGCAGTGAAACCGATCCGAAATATGCGGAATTGGCCGACTGGCAACTTGGAAGGGCCGCAGAACTTGGCGTACCAGTCCTTGGCGTGACGGAAGAAAAAGCGCTACTACCGGAACGCATGCTGCCGGCTTCGCGCCTGTGTTTGGCGACCGGTCCAATCACGTCCTCCATTGTCCACGACACGATTGGCTTCGTATTGGGGACGCCGACACCTGAGACACTAGGCGACGGGCCTTGCGCATCGTTGACATTATCCGATCTGGCGCTGGCGATCCGCCCGGGCATTGCACCCGATCGTGCATTGGCAATCTTGAAAGAACTTGCCCTTTCCAGAGCAGGCGACGGCTCGTTGAAATCAGATTCATCGGGGACTTCGGGACCTTCGCAAATCCCGAAAACCGGACAAGTATTCACGGGCAACCACAGAAAGCCAATCCATTCCGGATCGGAGATCATTCAACCCCAGCTAGGATCAGACGCAAGCGATGCCGTTCCCACCATCGAAACCTTGGCCGGATACGGTGACGCGAAAACCTGGGCAATGAATCTGAAGGAGGACCTCGACCATTGGCAAGCAGGACAAGTTCCCTGGACTGATTTGTTGTCAAGGATTCTCCTGTGCGGACCACCGGGAACAGGAAAGACACTCTTCGCCAAGGCGTTGACCAATTCTCTTGGCGTTCCACTCTATGCGACGTCGGTCGGCATCTGGCTGGAAGCGGGACATCTCGGCGACGTGCTGGAGCGAATGCGGGCAGCGTTTGCCGAGGCAAAAGCCGCCGCGCCTTGCATTCTCTTCATCGACGAAACCGATGGCATTGGCGGCCGCCGATCCGGCGATAAGGATTCATCCGATTTTTGGAATAATGTCATTACCCGGTTGCTTGAGCTTCTCGACGGGACGGTGAAATCCACGGGCGTCATTATTGTCGGGGCGACGAACAAACCGGACGCGATCGACCCAGCCTTGCTTCGGTCGGGTCGGCTAGAAAAACAATTCGATATTTCGCTGCCCGACATTGACGCGCTCGCCGAAATCGTCCGCTTTCATTTGGCTGCCGAGGTCTCTAGTGAAACAGAAAACATCCCCGGCAAGCGTGTCAGAGGAAGCCCGAAAACCGAAAAACCGGATCACGAGAAGGAATTCATTCGGCGTCTGGCAACGATATCCAGTGGAATGACGGGGGCGGATATCGAACGAATTGTCCGCGAAGCAAGAGGGGTGGCGCGACGAGACAAGCGGCGGCTTTCGCTCGCCGATGTGGAGGCCACCATCGTCAAAAACAAACCAAAACGGAAACTGGCGTTGCAGCAGATTTCTGCCGTCCATGAAGCGGGACATGCGATTGCCTGTCACGCCTTCGGTAACAGGACGATCACCTCAATCACCCTTAATGGTAAGGATGGCAGGGCTTATGTAATAGCAAACGACAACTGCACGGAGGATGGGACCGTCCAATCGATCTGTGATGACATAGTCTCCTGCTTGGCAGGACGCGCGGCTGAGGAGGTGATCCTGGGCCATGTAGGTCGCGGGTCGGGTGGCGGCCTCGAAAGTGATTTGGCAAAGGCCACGGAAATGGCCTGTTCCCTGGAAACGTCTTATGGCTGCAATTCGGAACACCCGCTGCTTTATCTCGGCTCAATCGAGCCCTTCACTTTGCTGGCCGGTCGCCAGGACATCGCGTTTGCCGTGAACGAGCGTCTTGAAGCTTGTTACGAGATCGCCAAAGACTTGATCGGACGGAACAGGGATGCTGTGAAGGGACTGGCCGACATGCTTCTTGCGCATGAAACCCTGGAAGGCGCGATCCTGCGCAAGACGCTTGATGGTTTGGTAGTTTCCTGACGTCCGACTGTGAGGCAATCCCTGCGGACGTGGTAGTCGATTACGTTCGACGTGATGATTTTCCTCTCCGGAAGCCGGAACTGCACCATTGAAGTCGTAATTGTCTAATGCCGATCAACCCGGCCCAATTCTTTAACCACAATATCGTGGCCAATGTTCGAAGCGGCGGACCGTTGAGATTGCAAGCAGTCCTATAACAGACGGTCAGATGATGGAGGGACTGATGGCAGCCTTCGGAAGGAATCCACCTGACAGTGACCGCGCTGTGGAACTGCGCCGTGCGACAGAACTGCTTGGCGGCAACAAGGTGTTACAACACTCCCTGGAAAATATGCTTAACGTCCATGAAATGCTCCTGCAGGGACTGCCTATTTCAGCTCTGACCCATTTGATCGACAATCTTTCAGCCATCCACAAATCAGTCGTCCTGGAAAAGGTTGTCGGAATGGGTTTGCGGACGTTTCAGCGGCGCAGGGATTCGCCTTGGAAACCGCTGAACCAAGCGCAGAGTGGTCGCGCATGGAAGTTCGCCATGATCCTTGTCAAAGCGACAGCTATATTTGGATCGCAGGCTGCAGCGGAGAACTGGATGCAACAGCCAGCATCTGGCTTAAACCAACGATGTCCCATTGATCTGCTGGCCACTGTAGCAGGCGTAGAGATCGTCGAAGGATTCCTCGAGCGGCTGCAATATGATGTGTACGCCTGACCCGGGCTGCCGGTTCACGTAAATTGCTCCGATGCTGTGGAGTTATAATAATCCATCGCACGCGCTGATACGTCATTTTTGACCGGGTCGGACATGGGCGGCGGTATAGCGCAAGACCGAGCGGCAGGACGAAGACAGGTCCGCCTCGCGCACGTCGAGCGGACGACGCGATCGAGTCGCCGAAAAATCTCAAAGGGGTCCCTTCATCAACACCCTGCAAGCGGAAGACAAGGCCAAATCTTAGGTGACAAAACGCTGTTTGATCGTAAGCGGTGTCCCGGTCGCACCTTGCTTTAGGCCGTTTCGAAGATTGCCCCCATGACGGGAGGGCCTGCTTCGCGCCAAAGTCCCCGTGGCGTCGATCGCGATCAGAGACCGGTTTGGGGCCGGCAGCGGACCATCCGGTTTTGGGATCGAACTCTACGGAAAGCGACGTTCGGCCGCGTGCCCGAAATCGGCCTTCGTGATGAAGATAGCCAACGGCTGAGGTCAGCCATGTGAATCGGGACCTGTCCGAGTTCAGGATGAGGTTGATCGACTGATCTGGGGAGAAAACCGTTTCAGACTTCGTCAGATATCTTCGGCCTCGTTTGCGCAGATGGCCAACGAGTCATCATATTATCACCCACGTAGACAAAAGACCGCCGAGGTTTTTTAGCACTCCTATCATTCGAGTGCCAATGAGGGTATGAAGGCATGTGAGCCACATTGTCTGGCTGCAGAAAGAGTTCCCCATGAAATTCCGGCCACTTCACGACCGCGTTGTCATTCGACGCGCTGAAGGCGATATCAAATCCAAGGGCGGGATCATTATTCCCGACACTGCCAAGGAAAAGCCGCAGGAAGGCACAGTAATTGCGGTGGGACCGGGAGCCCGTGATGAAAGCGGCGCCCTGATCGCACTCGATGTCAAGGCAGGCGATGCCGTTCTGTTCGGCAAATGGTCCGGTGCCGAAGTCAAGATTGACGGCGACGATCTCCTGATCATGAAGGAGACGGACATCATGGGCATCGTCGAGACCCTGTAGGCGGAACGAAGAATGCCCTTACGGGCAATTGCCGCACTTCTCAATTTCAAGAACGAACTGGACGAACAAGCATGTCTGCCAAAGAAATCAAATTTTCCACCGACGCCCGCGACCGGATCCTTAGTGGCGTCGAGATACTGAACAACGCCGTCAAGGTGACGCTTGGCCCAAAGGGACGCAATGTCATCATTGACCGCTCTTTTGGTGCGCCGCGCATTACCAAAGACGGCGTAACTGTCGCCAAGGAAATCGAGCTTGCCGACAAGTTCGAGAACATGGGCGCACAGATGATCCGCGAAGTCGCGTCAAAGACAAATGATCTCGCCGGTGACGGAACCACCACAGCGACGGTGTTGGCCGCCTCCATTTTGCGTGAGGGTGCAAAGCTAGTTGCGGCCGGATTGAACCCCATGGATCTAAAGCGAGGCATCGATCTTGCCGTGGCTGCTGTTGTCACCGACATTCAGGCGCGGGCGAAGAAGGTCAAAACTTCGGAAGAGATTGCTCAGGTCGGAACAATCGCCGCCAATGGCGATGCCACTGTTGGTGAGATGATTGCCAAGGCCATGAAGAAGGTCGGCAATGAGGGTGTTATTACCGTTGAAGAGGCAAAGACCGCCGACACCGAACTCGAAGTTGTCGAAGGGATGCAGTTCGATCGCGGTTATCTCTCGCCCTATTTTGTTACCAATGCCGAAAAGATGCGGGTCGAACTGGAGGACGCCTATATTCTCCTTCACGAAAAGAAGCTCGGCAATCTGCAGGCGTTGCTGCCGATCCTCGAAGCGGTGGTACAGAGCGGCAAACCGCTTTTGATTATCTCCGAGGATGTTGAAGGCGAAGCTTTGGCGACCCTTGTCGTGAACAAGTTGCGCGGAGGTCTCAAAGTCGCAGCGGTCAAGGCTCCGGGGTTTGGTGATCGTCGCAAGGCGATGCTGGAGGACATTGCGATCCTTACCGGTGGTCAGCTGATCTCCGAAGATCTAGGCATCAAGCTTGAGAATGTCACGATCGACATGCTCGGACGGGCAAAACGCCTCCTCATCGACAAGGAAGCCACCACGATCGTCGAGGGTGCAGGCGACAAGGCCGCCATCGCAGCGCGGGTCCAACAGATCAAAGCGCAGATCGAGGAAACCACTTCAGACTATGACAAGGAAAAGCTGCAGGAGCGACTGGCAAAACTTGCCGGTGGTGTTGCCGTGATCCGTGTGGGTGGTGCAACCGAAACCGAGGTCAAGGAAAAGAAGGACCGTATTGACGATGCGCTGAACGCCACGCGTGCTGCGGTGGAAGAGGGCGTTGTTCCAGGCGGCGGTGTCGCGCTGTTGCGTGCCAAGGCATCATTGGCTGCCCTTACCGGAGCAAATGCCGACGTGACCGCCGGTATTTCGATTGTACTGCAAGCGCTTGAAGCGCCCATCCGACAGATAGCCGAAAATTCTGGTGTCGAAGGTTCGATCGTTGTCGGCAAACTTTTGGACAGCAAGAAACCCAATCAGGGGTTCAACGCGCAGACCGAACTTTATGTCGATATGATTGAGGCTGGCATCGTCGATCCGGCTAAAGTAGTCCGCACAGCCCTTCAGGATGCCGGCTCGATTGCCGGGCTTTTGATCACAGCGGAAGCCATGATCGCCGATATTTCTCCATCGGAAGCACTCGGAATGAATGACGCAAGAAGTACCGGATACTAAATCCCAGTTCTCCCGGTATCATGACATCGCGTCAAATCTTTTGGCGCGATGTTTGCCCACTACAAACATCGGGATTGAATTTCCTCGAAGCTCGAATAAAGCGGTTTAGTCTAGGAGTGAGCCTTCCTCATGGTGCTACGACAGAGCCAAGAATTCGTCCGATTTGGGGTGCGTTCATAGCGTCGAAAACTCGGCACTAGAGGCGCCGACGGCATTTTGCGGCAGCGACGATCGCGCCATCCATTCCGCCGAGAAAAGACACAGCGGTATCGATCAAGGTCCATCATGGTTCCTGCATTCGTATGCGGCGGCACGCCGGGTACGCACGTTAGCCGCAGGCTATGCACGATCGAAGGTAAAGGAGGTGAGCAGAGTGGTGACGAAGTTACTCGCTTTTTCTTTGACCAGCACCTCTGTCCATTCGTTTGTCCCTCGCAGCATGAGACCCGAGTAAATGCTGTCGACCGCTGCCTCCTCGATGCGCTTTATATGCGACTTGAACACAGCTTCATCGCCCGTTTTGTACATATCCCGCACGACCATCCGTAGGATTTCCTGAATGGCAATCTGCCAGGCCGTGTTGATCGCCTGGAGCTCATTGCTCTGCTCTGTCATTCAAATCTCCGAATATGCGCCGGCTGGCCGCGAGCAATGTTATCCGGCTCGGAGGCTTCCGACAGTTCGTGAACATAAAAAAAGGCCAGGCAGATGCCTGACCCACTTGGTTAACTTACCTTCCACAGTACCAGTATACCCGTGGCCAAGGGAAAGCGGTTACCGATTATACAGCCTGCAGATTACAGGCGGACATTTTACCCGACTTACTGTCGCGCTCCAGCTCGTAGCCGATCTTCTGGCCCTCGACAATTTCACGCATACCGGCGCGCTCGACCGCAGAGATATGAACGAACGCATCGGTGCCGCCGTCGTCAGGCTGGATAAAGCCGAAGCCTTTGGTGGAATTGAACCATTTAACTGTGCCAGTGGTCATAACAAACCCTTTCATAACAATTGCAACGACCGCCAACATAAGCTTGGCGGATGATGATCTCGATTTTTGAAGGAAGTTCGTCCAGGGCACGTTGCCAGCGCGCGATAACAAAAGTCAAACTAGCAAATATCGACACTACATATGTACCCCTCCACATACCAAGATGTCAATGCGGTGCGCCGACCGGTCGCGGTGTCGCTGTCAGCATCATAAGGTTGGGGGGATGGTCGCCTTCTCCCGCGCACAACGGTCGCGAAGAAGCGCGCATCGTTCAAGGCGAACCGATGCTTCGCTTTTGCATCTTTGTCGTCCCAAGATTTTCAGGAGGGCGCTTGCAGGGTCGGTGCACTGAATTTGCAGGCGAGCAGGGCAGGACAGGACAGGTGAAAATATTCGTTCTACGCAAGAGTTTGCGCCATTCCACGCTTGCGGCCGTGGTCGCTCGATACCGTGCTTTGGTCCACGATTTATTTTCTTCGGATCGATTTGAGAGCGCACGCGTTGGAAAGCAACCTGCGATGAGATGGACAGCCGCTACGAAAGGGACTTCGTATGAAGGAAAACTCGATCACAGTCCTCATTGTAGAAGACGAGGTAATCGTCCGCATGGATATCGCCCACGCTTTGGAAGCCGCCGGCTTTAGCGTGTTGGAAGCGGGAGATGCCGACGAGGCAATCGCTATCCTGAGTGAACGCGATGACATCCAGGTGCTGTTCACCGATATCGACATGCCCGGAAGCATGGATGGACTGAAACTCGCGGCCGCGGTGCGGGACAGGTGGCCACCCATAAAGATCATCGTTACCTCGGGACATAGGGAGATGTCCGACGACACACTTCCGGTCGAGGGCCGATTTTTCGGAAAGCCTTACCACCACAAACACATCATAAAGGCCGTACGAGAGATGGGAATGATGAATTAATGGAGGTGGCTGTATAGCGACTTGAGGGTCGTGTGAATGCGGATGCCGTCGATCGCGATGTTGACGATGGTCAATGTGGAATATAAAGCGGAAGCGTTTGCAGCAGCCGTCTGGCGTCTCCCCTCACTTGATTTCAACCAAATGGATTCGATCGACATGGTCACGCGTAAAAAACAATCTGTCGTGAAAGCCGGCATTGCCGGGCTGGATGAAATCCTCCGAGGCGGCTTGCCTTCTTCCAATTTTTATATCCTGCAAGGTGCTCCCGGATCGGGCAAGACCACAGCAGCGCTACAGTTCCTGCTCGCGGGCGTCGAGGCCGGGGAACGCTGCCTTTACGTCAGTCTCTCTCAGACCGCGGCAGAGCTTGAATCGATCGCCATTTCTCACGGCTGGAGCCTCAAGGGTATCAGAGTTGAGGAGTTGTCGGCGTCCGATGCTGTGAATGGCGCTTCAGATCAAACGATCTTTCAAACCACGGAGCTCCGGCTCGACGAAACCCGGAAAGCCGTTGAGCAGGCAATTGAAGATCACAAGCCCCACAGGCTTGTCTATGACTCGCTTCTGGAAATCCGCCTCATCACAGGAGATTCCCCGCGCTTTAGACGAGAACTGTTGGGTTTTAAGTCTTTCCTGGCGCAGCGGCAGGTGGTGGCCTTGCTACTGGATACACAGACGAACGGCTCAGTTGAGCGCAGCGGCGAGGAGGTCGAGGGGATTGCCCATGGTGTCATCCGCTTCGACAAATCGCTCGAGGAATATGGCGGGGTCCGTCGCCGGGTCGAGGTAAGCAAGATGCGCGGCGTTCCCGTTGCCGACGGCTATCATGATATGGCAATACGGGAAGGAGAGGGGGTTATCATCTACCCAAGGATAATTCCCGGCGCCGCATCCGAAACAGTCAAACCGCAGCTGATCAAGTCGGGCGTTACAGCCCTCGATGAAATGTTTGGCGGCGGACAGGAGTCGGGAACGACGACGCTTGTGATCGGCCAGTCGGGGACCGGCAAATCCACCATGTCATCGCTCTACGCGACAGCTGCATTGAAACGGGGCGAGAGCGTTGCGCTCTTTCTGTTTGAGGAAAGATTGGAAACGTTTTTCCGGCGTTCCGAGGGACTTGGCATGGACCTGCGCCAGTTCCACAAGGATGGCCAACTGATCATACGGGATTTCAATCCCAACGAAATATCGCCCGGCGAATTTGGCAAGATCGCGCAAGAGGTGGTCACCAGGGAAAAGTCGCGCGTTGTGGTGATCGACAGCTTCACCGGATATCTGAATTCACTGCCGCACCGCGAGAAGGCCGTGCGCGATATCCAGTCTTTGCTGAAATATCTCGCCCGATCGGGCGTACTGACCATGTTGATCGTCGCGCAACACGGTTTGCTCGGGCAAAATGTTGGCATTGACGTCGATGTCAGCTTCCTTGGAGACACTGTCCTGCTTCTCAGAATTTCCGAGCACGAAGGAAAGCTCAGACGCAGCATCACGGTCGTCAAGAAGCGGCACGGCCCACATGACCTGGACGTCAGGGAGCTCTTGATTGAGAGCTCTGGTGTTACCGTTGTAGCGTACAACCCGCTGCCAGAGGCGTAATGGACGCCGGCAATCACGGCGAACTTGACTGGGTGCTTGTCCTGGCACCCTACAGGAAAGACGCAGCCTATATCGAGATGTTGCTCGTGGAGCATGGCATGGTCGTCAGGGCCTGTGCCGATACGGATGATCTGGTGCGGAAGCTTCCGGAATCGCCCGGCGTGATCATTGCCACCCACGAGTCCCTGAATCCTCCGACGATCGAGGCCATCGCAAACCATTTGACCACACAACCAAACTGGTCGGACTTGCCAATTTTCGTGCTGTTGGACCGATCAGCACAGCAGTCGCGAATCCGAGCGGAATTGGACAGGCGATGGCCACGGTCACGCCAGCTGTTCATTCAAAGACCCGTCGCTTCCCTGGAGCTTGTGAGCGGCATTCAGTCTGCTCTCCTTGTCCGGTTGCGCCAGCGGGAAGTCAGAGACTCCATCGAGCGGGAAAGGGAGCTTCGGCTCGAACTCAACCACCGCGTCAAGAATATCCTGGCCAGCGTGACATCGATTTTTCGCATGACCCGTCGCGGTGCGGACACGATCGATGCTCTCACCGCAGATTTTGAAGGCCGGCTGGGGGCGCTAGCCAGCGTCCACTCCGCAGTATTCGAAGCAGGAGGCGATGCCGTTGCACTGAGAGGCATAGTGAACCTCACCCTGGAGCCTTATCGTGCCGATGGGACGAACAGGTTTTATGTCGAAGGGCCTGATCTCATGCTCACCCGAGAGGCTGGGACCACGTTAGCTCTCTGCCTACATGAACTTGTCACCAATGCTCTGAAGTATGGTGCGCTGTCCACTGCAGAAGGACAGATACGGGTGATATGGAAAGTATCTGCCTCCGAGCAGCCGATGTTAAGGCTTGAGTGGGTGGAGATGGGTGGAATCACTGTGACTGCGCCCACCCGAGTCGGTTATGGCACCCGCTACATCCGCTCGGCGCTGACGGCTGTGTTTGGAGAAAAGCCGATCGTAACTTTTGAGCCTGGCGGAATGCGGTGCGTTGTCAGTGGACCGCTTTCGAAAGTCTCCCAAAGAGACTGAACCCGTGCCTCCCCCGACGTACCGCCTCGCGGTTGCGATTTTTTGCGAGAGCTCACGTTTCATCACCTTGGAGCGTGCGACGGTCTCTGTACATGGCACGTTGTGATTGGCTGCGTTGTCTCGCTGGCACTATCCATTTCGTCAACGTAGCACCTCGACTTCGGCGTAATGTACACAGTCTACAAAGCATATCTGGGTGTTTTGCCAAATGTGGCTGGCGTCTCGTTTTGGCGCAACCGCGACCTCAGCGTGGTCGTCGGCAATGTCTGCTTTCAGGCGGTGGCAAAACTCACCCAACGGCCGACATGCGGGCGCGAAGCGGTCAGTCGCGCCACAATCGCCAAACGCCAGCTTCGGGGCCGATTCCGGTCAGGCAGCTTTCAAGAACCGCCCTGCGAAAGCAGACGTTTAAGTCGGCTGCCGTGATGTCTGGGTCTGGCGTACTTGCAGCACCTCAAAAGGCATTGCCACTGCAGCAGTCGGATTCGAACTGCCGCTTTGCCCCAATTCAAGTCTGAGGAATTGCGAAAATAGCGGCATGCCGCCGCACCCACCATATTCGAGGGCATCATTCACCCCCGTCGTTTTCGCGGTGTTTATATTTTTCGCCGTATCGCCGTATCGCATTATAGACCGCTTGGCCCAAAGGGGGTCATAGATGCGGCAATTTCGCTGGTCTCGCCCAATGGCATAATGGGCTTACCACCCATTGCGCAAAGTCTAGGCACCAACGCTTAGCAACATCTGGCACGCTAGTGCCCAGCGTGTTCTGCGTTCCGCTTGCGGGTCGCTGCAGCTTTTTTCGCCGAAGCCGATCGTTGAGCTGCAGATCGGCTGGATGCAGCTGCTCCGCCTTTACGACCACCTTTCTCGGAAGACTCGTGGGTGTCCTTCTTGCCGCGTCCTGAACCTGATTTGTTGCCGCCTCCGCTCTCCTTGTTGACCGTCGCCCAGGCGCGCCGTTCCGCTTCCGAATCCGAAACGCCGCGTTTTTCATAGCCTTCGGCAATGTGATCTGCTTTGCGCTCCTGCTTGTCGGTATATTTGGATTTGTCGCCTCTTGGCATGGTCGCCTCCTGCATTTGGGGTGGTGCCCTAGAGAAAGCGCGCTTGCTATTTTTGTTCCGTCATCGCTGCCCTTTATCGTTATGCAGCGACGGGTGAACACAGTCCGACTTTCAAACTTTAAGCGCGACGAGCCTTGTTTTGTCATCTACCGCACAGTTTTAAAATTACAAAAATTTCAGGGAACCATTGCGGCAAAAACCTGTTTGTGCGGGCAACGGGGTTAACCTGAAACCAATGGAGGAAAGTTATGCCGAACAACAACAATCGCGAACAGCAGGGTGGCGGTTCAGACCGCGGATTTGCGTCGATGGATGATGACAAACAGCGGGAAATCGCCAGTGAAGGCGGACAGCAGTCTGGTGGTAATTTCAAGAACGATCCGCAGCGGGCAGCCGAGGCCGGCAGAAGCGGTGGCCAGCAGTCCGGTGGCAGCTTCGAGAATGATCCCGATCGGGCGGCTGAAGCTGGCCGTCAGGGCGGACAGCAGTCCGGCGGAAACCGCAGCGGCGGCCAACAGTCGGCTGAAACCGACGAAAGCAGCCAGCAACGCGGTGGAAATTTTGCAGATGATCCGGAGCGAGCGCGTGAAGCGGGTCGAAAAGGTGGTCAGAGCTGAAACTAACGGTAAGTTTGCGGCCGGATTCGCCCGGCCGCAAACCTCTCCAAAGAGTGCGAACATGAACAGTTTGTCTAAACTGCCGCCGTGCTGATACTTTCCTCACCTGCGGTTGCCCAGTCCGCCACGGAAAAGCCAGGAGTGAATTCGTTGATCGGTGTAGCGCCGACCACGGAAGCCTTTGTTTGGCAGGTGGCGCAAGCGATATGTTTGAGATCGAGTCCAACAAGCTTGCTGCAGAACGAGCTGACGCGCCCACAAACGCATTCGCGAAGAAATGATTGCCGACCACCAAAAGACAACCGATGAGGTGAAGCAAATTAATTCAAATTGGACAAGTCAAAGTGACACCGCCGACATCCATGTCGGACTCGTAAAAGCAAATGCGGGAAAAGTTGAACGGTCTGCAGGCAACGATTTCAACGAACAGTATCATTCTGGCAGGTGTCGGCGCACAAGGATGCTGTTGATCTCTTCAAACGCTCTGGAGACGGCGGAGAAAACGGTGAATTTAATGCTTGGGCGGCAAAACGCGGCCGGCCCTGGAATACCATTAATCCATGAGCGTCTTATACTCGGGCTTCAGCCACTCCACAAAAGCCGTTCGCCCCAATCCTTTGCGGTCGATAACTGTTACGATCTGGTGCTTTAACGCAACGTATAAAGTCGAGCTTCTTCAATCGTCAAATCTATAGCCGAAGTGATCGATCTCGCGTTCGCAATGGCGATGCACCATATTGCGTGTTTCTGCATCGTAGAATTCGCGGAAATCATATTTCTGAGCAACCTTGGCCGCACCGAGCTTCGGTTGAGATATATTGAGTTGATCACACAATGAGTTGAAATCGGTCGCAAGGGTCTCGTGGCGTCCTATAAAGTCGACCGCTACGCGATCATTGATGGTGTAAATCGGCCAAGAATCCATCAGATGATGCCAAGCCGCGAACGAACCCCTCCTCTCCGTCATATTCCGCACAAAGACCGAAAAGGGATCGCGGGTCTCAGCGGACTTCCTAGTCAGGTAAATGTACATTGAAACTATCTTTTTATAAGGATTGCGAATGAAGGTGAACTTATAGTGGCTCGTCCAGGCTTTCTCATCGAACGATCGAACTTGTTCCGCGCTCGGATGATCTACAATCGGTCCAAAATCCCCTTGATATCGCTTGTTTTGCAGGCCGATTGCACGCTTTGACCATTTTGCGTTGATTGCCAGCGCCGCCGGAATGCTCGCCATACGTTGAGTCTGTACAGCATCGAAACGCGCCCTTAAATTTGGGAACGCGCCTATGTCGGCACGCTCCTTTTCCGATCCCAGAAGGATATCAAATGGTCCCAAATGCGGGACAAGAGCCATGTTGATGGAACTTCCTGCCGTCTTCGGACAATGAAGAAAGGTGAATTTGTGTCGGTATGAAATAATCACGGCACCCCTTCGCTATTCTAGGCGGCGTTGATTTTCACTCCGTACTATTGATGAGAACCCCTGCGCCGCGCACGCGGCATAACTGAATGCTGTGCTAACCCGCCCCAAGCTAGCAATTCTGCGAATATATACTAATTGGAGAGCCGGATCGACCTTGCGTTGCTCTATCGGTGTGGAAAATAGGAAATTGTTTCGTAATCGCCAGGAGTCAGCTCTCTGAAAACCGGTTTAATCTGCCATGCGACTCAACTACCGTCCGATCAAATCTCTCTTCAAGAATCGGTCGAAAATGAACGAACCTCGGAAAAGGTACAGGCCCAAGCGGGAC
This sequence comes from Phyllobacterium trifolii, assembly GCF_014192095.1. Lineage (GTDB taxonomy): Bacteria > Pseudomonadota > Alphaproteobacteria > Rhizobiales > Rhizobiaceae > Phyllobacterium > Phyllobacterium trifolii. Next base: position 11,648 of record NZ_JACHXN010000031.1, on the reverse strand, counting down.
AAGCGCGATACTGCAACCAGGGTCGCCGGTTATGTCTCCAGTTTGAAATCCAACAATCCGAAACTGACGCCTCGGGAGATCGCCAACCTGTTGGAAATTTCTCCATTTCACCCACCAGAAGGTCTGCGCTGGTCGGCAATTGCGGTAACGAGATTATTGAGCCATCGCGCCGAGTGACACAAAATCGATAATCGGGGGCTCGCCGCGAGGTATCGAGGCAATTAACGCCAAGACCAGGATGGGAAGCGTAATCCAAAGAAGATCATAGGCCGCGGCTGTCACAGGACTTTCTCCTCAATGACGATAGGGAACCCTTCGGCGCAGGAGATGTTCCTTGGTCAAAGGAAATCAGCATGACCGATGCCAAAGGTCAATTCGCCAAGACACAGCATGGGGGCGACAGCGACGGAGTTTCCAGTGCAAATCCACGCGTGCTGTCTGGCAAGAAAGATGGCGATGCGACATTCAAGTCGGATGCGAAGGAGAACGAGAAGGACCGCCGAGCTCCTAGCAAGTCAAGACGTTAGGTCGGTGCTAGTTCATCAACTGATTGGCCATTGAGGCCCAAAATCCAGAAATGTTGCAATTTCGTCATCATGACCGCGTGCTTTCCGAACGGAAATAAAGAGGCTCGGCGGTGCGAGCTTCATCAGTTCTTCCTGCCCCCCTCCTGTAACGCCTGCAATGCCTTCTCCACGCTAAGCGAACCGGAGACCTGGCTGGGCGGATAGTCCTTGAAGGTGGAGAGGAACTTACTCATGACCATAGTGGCGGGCATCATGACCCACAGTTTCTTGCCCCACCATTCGCCGTAGGACGTCGACTCGGTTTGGTATCGCTCCCACGGATCGACGCGCAGGTTGGTCACGAGCGGGACGTTAGTCGAGTCCTCCTTGCCGGAGAACAGGTTGCCGACAATAGTCTTGAAGGTGATCTTCCACTCGTTGTAACGCACCGCCATAAGGTCGGCGTTGTCGCTGAAATAGAAGAACTCCCGGCGCGGACTTTCGGCGACCTTGCCTTCTAAGAATGGTTTGAAGTTGTAGCCATCGAGATGGTTCCTGAAGGTCTTCTCGCCCACCTGATAGCCGGTGAGCAACTTCTCTTTCAGATCAGGATCGCCGCCAGCGGCCGCGACGAGCGTTGGCATCCAATCTTCGGCGGACATAATGTCGTTGATGATGGTGCCCGGCTTGATGACACCAGGCCACTTGGCGAGCATCGGCACGCGGAAACCGCCTTCGTAGACCGTGCCCTTCTCGCCGCGGAACGGATGGTTGCCGCCATCGGGCCAGCTGAAGATTTCCGCCCCGTTGTCGCTGGTGAACATCACGATCGTGTTGTCGGCGATGCCGAGTTCGTCCAGCTTGGCGAGCAGCTCGCCCACGACCCAGTCCAGCTCGGCCATCGCATCGGCAAACAGGCCGAAGCCAGTCTTGCCGTCCCACTGCTTGGAGAGATGCGTAAAGGAGTGGCACCGCGTGGAGTTGTGCCAGAGGAAAAACGGCTTATCCGATTTAACCGAGCGGTCGATGAAGTCGCACGACCGCCTCACCAGATCGGCATCGATGTCTTCCATGCTCACCTTGGCAGCGGGATCCATTCCCGGATGCGGCGGCAGGGGTCCTGCGTCCGTGATCTTCTGCTTGCCGACGCGGCCCCAGCGCGGATCCTCTGCTGGATCGTCGACGTCGGTCGCAACACTGTGGACGATATTGCGAGGCCCGAACCTTTCGCGGAATCTCTCGTCCTTCGGATACTGCGGATCGTATGGCTCTTCCATCGCATTGAGGTGGTAGAGGATCCCGTGGAACTCGTCGAAACCATGGACGGTGGGTAGGTATTCGTTCCGGTCCCCCAGATGGTTCTTGCCGATCTGCGCCGTCGCGTAGCCAAGTGGCTTGAGGAATTCCGCGATTGTTGGATCGGAATCCTGCAGGCCCTGTTTCGCCGCGGGCAGGCCGACTTTCAAAAGCCCCGTGCGAAACGGCGTCTGTCCGGTGATGAACGCTGCGCGTCCAGCCGTACAGGATTGTTGACCATAGTAATCGGTGAATAGCGCGCCCTCGCGTGCGAGGCGGTCGATGTTCGGTGTGTCGCCGCCCATCATGCCACGGTGATAGGCACTGATGTTCCAGATGCCTACGTCGTCGGCCATGATCATGATAATGTTCGGCTTGATTGAGGCGGGCATTGGCCACTCCTATTGATCGCGACAAACCGCTTGCATAAGTCAAGTTTAACTCACATGACCGGGCGCCACTACGGCAATATTTTCCGTAAATCGAACGGTCGTCAAGACCTTCGCCATGGCTTGCTACGGTGACACCTTGTGAGTTTTCCTGTAGGCGGGAGCTTTGGCTAATCGAAATAGTTGCCAGCTTCCTTGGCCGCCTGGGTGAATGCAAAGCGTGCCGATCCGGGGGAGCCTGTATGTTTAACAAAAGGGAAGCTCGAACCTCCGGAACGCATATCACCGGAGGCTCGGTTATCCGGGGAGGATAAATCCGCCGAGCCTCCGTCTAGCGGTGGATGCCAGACCAAAATACTAAACTCTAATGAATCGTCTTGGGCAAGCCCGATGTCCCGACCCGCCGAAACACAATACGAAAGCAGGCCGGGTGCCGACCCACTATGGTCAGCATTCAAAGCGTGCGCTTGCGGGGCTAACAAAAGGAAAAATCCCAGCCTCCGGAACGCAAATTACCGGAGGCCGGGCCTATCTGGCCTGACGTGAAAAAGAAGCTACACTTCTTCATCAGACCATTTGCTGAAACGGGGGTTTCTGCGGCCGCAAATTGTCTGCCAGCAGACAGTTTGAGTCAATATGGTCAAAAGGTGAGCCAAAAAATGATGGCGAGGTACTGCGGGGCCGCAGAAAGAGGCTCGGCGAAGAAAATTGCGTGGCGGCTACCTCGACGCCGAGCCCGTGCCACCGGGGGTGTATGGCACTTAGAACCTTCCTAACGCTGTCCTGAATAATACTCCTTCTGCGGACGCCTGCAACGGTATGTCCTGTGGTAGACAGATGCTTAGGACCGACGCCGCCCTTTAGCTTTGTGCCACCTTGTCGGCTTGCCTGTGGGCGGTCCACGTTCCGGCTCATCCACATAGTTGCCTCCTTCCTTCGCGGCTTGGATGAACACAAAACGTGCGGCACCAGGTGAGAGGTTTTCTTCAGGACAGGATAGTAGTGCATGCTTCGCAGCGGACAGGACTTCGCCCTCTTCAACTGGCCAGTTCGTCAAGATTTGTTCTGCAGCCTGTAGCGCCGAAGTGATGACGCGCATCCTGCCAGGATGGCTGGTCAAGATGCGCACTTCTTTGAAGGGTTTTTCTTCCATCAGCGCGGAACGGCCAAAATTGGGACTCAGTTCCGCAATCTGAGGTAGTCAATATTTACTATCTGGATCAGTTCAAGGAGCGGAGACTCCCGAGGTCTCCAGATGTAAGACCCATCCAATCGCGATGGCGATGGCAAGCCCAACTAAGAACACCAGACCGTAGAGGTAGTAGGGCATCTCCTTCCGCCCATCTTCCGGATCATCCTCGAAATTCGTCCGCATAGGATCATTCCTTGAGAATTCACCATAAGTGACCAGCATAGCTTGCTGTCAGGAGCAGCATCAAAACTGATAAAATGCCGCCAATGCAGAACGACAGGACACTCGGGCGACCTTCGGGATCGTCATCGAAATCCATTCGCATTGCGTAATCCTTTTCGAATGATCTGACCATCTCGCATTTCGAACACGCCGTGGTCGCCGCCTTGAGCGTAAAAATCGGCCTCCAACTCACCCCACGTACCCATATATTCTCCGCAAGAGCTGCAAACGATTGGTGTACTCAGCGCCAAATCTTGGGTGAACGTTAGGTAGATCGCTTGGCACTTTGGGCATTCGAGTTTGTCGTCGAGGCGTTGACTAACATCGTTAGGCATGAAGCGGCCTTGCCGCGCCTCGCAGCGACGCAATATTAGCGATCAACATTTCCTGATTGGCAGCTGCTCGGGCAATGATTTCTGCGTCGCGGAGACCCTGGTCGAACAGCGTCATCACCCTTCGCGCGAGACGATCCGTGTCTTGGGCCCTGTGCAGCTTTCGGGTGGCCTTCAAAAGCGCACTCTCCATCACATCCCAGTCTTCGCTGTAATAGATAAGATTCCTGTAATGACGGGACATAATTCCCTCCCGCGCTTGGTTATGGCGGGAGCACATGGTATCTCTCAATCGCAGCGCGCCACTACTAGGTCCAGCGACAAAGACATTAAAAAACTCATTCTGGGGGCGCGTCAATGCTATGTCTGCCAGAGGACGGTTCGCACCATGGAACGAACTTGCTCTGGGTGTGTTTAACCCGCAAGAGCGGGGTGGCCAGTGGCATCACGAAAATCTGACTCAGTGGCAACCGCCAATCGGTTAAAGCGCGGTATGAAGAGCCACGAGTTTCAGGCGGCAATGACGTCTGGCCACCTTCCCATCGCGACGGATGCGAAGTTTCAGCATCTGCTCGCTAGACTTGAACAAGCGGAGATCGACCAGGCACGGTATTAGGCCTTCGTACCACCTTCCAGTGAGCTTGCGGCCTTGCGTGTCTCTCGTTTGGAATCGCGCCAGCCCTTTAGGTAAGCCGCAGCGCGCGGCTTATTCTCCTGGCGCCACTTCCGGGCTCTTGCCGCTGCTTTCCCTTTCTGCTCGGGAGTGGGAGGATTGACGGCCCGCCATTTACGCTGCCTTGCTGCCGCCCTGGCATTACTCTTGGCCTTGGTCGTATCATCGCCTTTTGTCATGCTTCCGCATCGCCCTTATGGTCGTCGCAATACCACTCGAGCCCGTAGCGCGTGTCAAATCCGAACGATCCCCAAGACTTGCAACACACAGGAGCGAAGCCAAAAACGGCCGTTGTAACATCCTATTTCAAATGACAGTTCCCCACGCCTCGTTCCAAAGCGCGAGATCGTCGATAATGATGACAATCTCGCGAAAACCGTAATTGTCTTTGACGTCAATGGCCCGTTCGAGTGCCAGGGGCACAGGTGTGGCATAGAAATAGTCGCCTTTGTCGGTAAGGGTATTTTCGGGCCACTCGACTTCGGCGAGCGGCCGGCCGTCTTTTTGGATAACCCGTATGCATACCGCATCAAGGGGTATATCATCCTCCTTGAGGAGCCTGCGATATGTGGCGTTTCGATCCATCCTGACCTCAGGCGCAGCAGCTCCGTTTTAACCGACATTCTCCGAGTGGCCTACATTCCCGGATTGTCCTCTGGAGGACATACCATTGTTCTCGATTTTTATCTTGATACTTATAGTTTTTTTGAAAGCGCTGGATCGTCAGTTTGTTCCTCGCGGGAAGGAGCAACATGACCTTGGTTCAATCCGCTGTTCAAAACAAACTCCTTAGATTGTTGTCACCGGCTGATTTCCAGCTGCTTGTCGAGGATCTCGAATACGTAACATTTTCGCTGCGGGATCCAATCGAGAGTCCGGGGGAACCTGTTGATGCCGCGCTGTTTATCGAGGACGGCATAGCATCGATTGTAGCAAAAAGCCCTTCCGGCGGCGATATCGAAATTGCTTTGGTCGGCGTGGATGGCATGACGGGGACCTCGCTCGTGCTCGGCAGCACCAGCGCGCCGCTCTCCGTCTATATCCAGCTTCCAGGTGCCGGCCATCGGATTGCTGCCGGCAAATTGCAGGCTGCGTTAGAGCAAAGCCGGTCGCTCCAGAAGGTGCTTCTTCTCTACGTACAGACGATGATCGTCCAAACCGCCACGACCGCTCTGGTCAACGCTCAGGCCGAAGCCCGGACGAGATTGGCTCGATGGCTGCTGATGGTGCATGACCGTACCTCCGGTCATGATCTATACCTAACCCATGAGTTCATGGCGGTAATGCTGGGTATGCGGCGGCCTTGGGTAACAGAAACCCTGCATTCACTTGAAGCCGAAGGCCATATCCGCGCCACCCGTGGCAAGGTTGCTATTGTTGATCGCACTGGTTTGATGGCCGAAGCTAACGGATTTTACGGTGAAGCCGAGCGCGAATATGAAAAACTGCTCGGCGAAAGGCTGTCGCGACAACAGCGATAAGACGCCAGAATGCCCAACGTGACGGCGCAGTCAGCGCGAATGACCGTTATTGTCCCAAATATGTCGTCGCGTCAGACAAATGCGGTGGCTGCTTTCGGGAAGAGGAAACAACGGTTTGTATGACCGACAAGAGGGCATAAGCGGAAATGATTTCCGTTGTGAGCGGCTGGCCGCCACCACCGAATGGAGGGCCGACCTTCCATGCGATTGACGGTTAGTTGTTATCGGCCGCCCACTCAGCGCTCAGCGACGCCTGGACATGACATCGAAATCCGGAAGGAGCGTAGATCATCTCAACCTGGCCGCCGTGCTCTGCCGACAAGAGCCCCTGGATCAATCGCGAGCCAAATCCTCTGCGTGTCGGCGAAGCGACGGGAGGTCCTCCGCTTTCGACCCAGTCCAACACCAGCTTCCGTTCTCCGGTCCGCACCACCGACCAAGCGACGCTCACCTGTCCAGTATCCGTCGACAACGGTCCATATTTTGCAGCGTTGGTGGAGAGTTCATGTAGGATGAGTGACAGTGCGACGACCAGTTTCGGCGGAGCGGAAATTTCGGGACCTTCGATTTTAAAACGATCGGAGGGGTAAGGCGCGACTGCTTCGCGGATGAGGCGTTCCAAACTGGCACTCTGCCAGTCGCCATGGGTGAGGAGATCGTGCGCTCGCGCCAGCGATTGCAAACGCGCCTCGAATGTGGCGCTGGCGAGTTCGAGGTCGGTCGCCTTGCCAAAGGTCTGCCTCGCAATGGCAGTGACGGTCGCCAACACATTTTTGACGCGGTGGTTCAGTTCGGCAATGAGAACGTTTTTCGTTCGCTCGGCTTCAATGCGCACGCTGATGTCTCGGGCATTTTTCGAAGCCCCAACGATCCGGCCATAAGCATCGTAGATGGGCGAAACGGATAACGAAACGTGAACCTCGCGGCCGCTCTTGTGACGTCGGACGGTATCGTGCGGATCAACTCGCTCCCCAGCCTTGATGCGGTCGATGATACGTCTTTCCTCATCGACCCGATCCTTCGGTATGAGGATGGTAACGGACTTGCCCAGAACTTCTTCAGCCATGTATCCGTAGACCTTCTCCGCCCCGCGGTTCCAATCCGTTATCATCATGTTTAGGTCGATTCCAAGGATGGCATCTTCCGACGATGAGATTATCGCTGCCAAGCGTCGTTCGACTTCTAGTGCACGACGACGTGCGGTGATATCGACGACCACCGCGACGGCTTCCCGGACACTGCCATCGGTGTCTTTCACTGCTGAGACATGGTTGGAAACCCAGATCGGAGAGCCGTCTTTCCTTACATAGCGCTTTTCAATCACGAAGCTCTTGCCCTCCAAACCAACGTTCCGAACTTGCGCCATGTCCTCGGGCAGATCTTGAGGGTGGGTTATGTCCTGCAGGGTTAGCGTCAGCAGTTCCTCTCGCGTATAGCCGACAATTTGGCAAAACCCTGGATTTACGAACGATAGGTGTCCTTGCAAATCAGTTTGGATAACACCAACCATCGTGTGCTCGATCATTGAGCGTAGGCGCTCCTCGCTTCTGCGGAGCGCGACCTCGTACCCCACCCGATCGGTCGTCTCTTTGACGATACAGAAAACCGCGAGCACTTTTCCATCGGCGTCAAAGATTGGCGAATAGGAAATGTCGAAATACACCGTTTCCGGCACCGGACGCTCTATGTAGAATGGTCTATCCTTTGCCGTAACAGTTTCGCCGTTCTCGAGTACGCGGCGAAGCATCGGCTCGAGGTCTTCCCAAAGCTCGGCCCAGTTTTCCTTCGCGGGTCTTCCGAGGGCGGCGGGGTGTTTAGTGCCAATGCTGGGGGAATAGGCATCGTTGTAGATCGCAACGAAATCCGGGCCGCAAAATATGACAATCTGCGCATGGGACGGCAACGCAAGATCAACTGCGCACTTCAGCGGGATCGGCCACGAGGATATTGGACCGAGGCTTGTGGTCGCCCAGTCGTAGTCGCGAATGAGCATCGCCATGTTGTTGTCTTCGCGTGTCACATCTGTGCGGTCGTGGAGCATCCTGCCTCCGTGGGTCTATTTATCTGAGGGATAGACCCCTCGGAAGTCAATAATCAAACGATCCCACATCGGCCACAACGAGCACGGGGAACCCTTCTGACCATCTGCCCCGCGAACCGGCGCGACAAGTACCTATCGGTCTTCATGCGAGAGCGGTGACAGCGGCCCACTAAGGCTGCAACTCCCAGAAGGTGGCCGTTTCTTGGCCAACCAGTGAGCCCCAACTCTGTTAACTCGCGTGCGTTTAGCTTCATACCTTCGTTGACAGTGCGGATGATACCCAAACTCGGCGACACTGTGGAGGCCGCGCTTGATCGACCATTCGAATAAGTGACCGCTTTTGGCAAAGTCAGGCGCTCTCTGAAACGGCGAAAATGAAGGCGCGAAGCGGTCAGTCGCGCTACAATCGCCAAACGTCAGATTCGGGGCCGATTCCAGACTGTCCGCTGCTAAGACACCCAACATGAGAAGCGGACATCAGAGTTCGTGCCGCCAAGGTCTAGGATTGGCCCCGAATTGACATTCTTCCAGTCAGGGCTTGCGTCCGCTCATGGCGATAGCAGACAATACCGATGAACTCATCGACCTTCCGGGATATCATCTTATCTCAATGTTCGTGGCCATCGGAAAGCCTATTGCTGATGCGTGGCCGCGCGGCGGGCAGTTGCCTATCGAGGAGGTGCTTGTGAGGGGCAGCTTCCAGCGAAAAGCCGTGGGTTTATTGCACCTTAGATCAACGCGGCTCGGTAAGGGCAGCTCCGAGCATTTGGGGCATCAGGTAGTCTCCTTAGGTTCAACCTGACGGCGTCGAGATCGATGCCACCCATCGGGGTAGGAGTTGCGCCTATTTCCTGGCGCGCCATACGAAATGATCTTCAAATCCGTCCTCACTTTGTCCTCTCGCCACGCGGCCTTACTTACTGTTCCCCGGCGATGTCGAAATCAGGTTCACGCAACTTCAGGGGTCCGATAGCAACGCTAGGCTTTCGTGCTGTTCCTCCAGGTGTTCGCCGAGGGCTCGTTTATGCTCTTGGATTAAAGCCGGAGATACGAAACCGCCCCGAAGCCACGCGCCCCTCCGATGCGGCACGTGACCATTCAGGCCGAAACAGGTCTCCGGAAAGAAGTTCAGAGTCTCAGAACCACCCGCCCGATAGTCTCTCCTGCCTCCAACGCTCGGTGCGCCTCACCAACGCCGTCGAACGAGACGACGCGGTCGATGTGGGCACGCAATTTGTTCGTGTCGACCAGGTTGGCGATGGCGTCGAGTACCGCGACCTGCCTGAGCCTGTTTCTGTGATCCCGGGCTATCTGCGGCAGACCGATGTTGACGAACGAGACGTCGAGGTTTTTCCATTCCGCCAGCGCGTTGCCGCCGCTGGGCCAGTCAGAGACGACGGTGTTCACTAGCCGGCCGTAAGGCGCGACGTGTTCGAAGCTTCGAGCGAAGTTCTCATGCCCGACGAAGTCGAACACAACGGCAGCGCCATCCTTGCCACTCCAAGATCTCAGCTTCTCGTTTACGTCCTCGCTCCGATAGCGGATCGCGATTTCGGCACCCATCCCCAGAACGAACTCCGCTTTTACTTCATTCGACACCGTGGTGGCTGTCCGCGCACCGATATTCGCAAGATACTGAATGGCGATATGGCCGAGGCCACCAGCCCCACCGTGCACGAGAACATGGTCGCCAGACTTAACGTTTCCTTTGTCGAAAACAGCTTCCCATGCAGTCAGGCCGACGACGGGCAGCGCCGCGGCCTGAACGAAGTCCACGCTCGCCGGCTTCCTCGAGACGTACGCTCCGTGGATTACCTTGTATTCGGCGTAGCTGCCGGGATTGCCCGGATACCCGCCGTCTATGTACCAGACTTCGTCTCCGATCGAGATTCCGTCGACCGCATCGCCAATATCCTCGATCACGCCCACGCCATCGATGCCGAGGATCGTGGGCGATCCTGTCGCGGCATATGGGTCATGGCGCTGTCCGCTCTTCCGGTTCTGCCAATCCGCCGGGTTTACCCCGGCGGCGGTGACCCTGACGAGGACATCGGAAGGCCGCTCGATCTTCGGTCTGGCTATTTCTCGGACCTGCAAGACTTCAGGCCCGCCGGGGGCGAACATCACCAGTGCTCGCATGGTCTCAGACATCGCGTGCCACTCCGCCGCTCTGCTCGATCGCGTTGATCAGGCGGTGTAGTTTGACCGCGTCTTGGAACGTTGGACTGTGCCGCGTGCCGGATGTCATGTCTGAAGCGAAGAGTTCGTAGAGCCTCCTCACGTTGCCCGTGAGGACGTTGTCTTCAGGACCGAAGTCGTCAGGCACGGAGATCGGGTGAAGCATCTCGTCCGCTTGCGCCCCCATGAGCTTGAACCCGCCCAGGCCCACGTAGCCAACGGGACTTGTGAGCAACAAGTCGCCTCTGCTGCCATTGATCTCCACATGGAAATTGGTCGCACGCGACAAGCCGCCGCGGAAATGGCTTGTCACCACGCCGCCGGAGGTTAACTTGCCAGTGAAGGCGATCTGATCGGCGACGTCGAGCGGAACGACTTCCTTGCTCTCGATCATCTTTATAGTCGGTCGGCGACTGACCAACGTCCCCGACACGCTGAGAAAGTCCTCGTCGAGCGCGAACAGCAAGGCATCGATAGTGTGGGCGAACGGCACATGCAGCATGCTCGCGCCTTTGGACCGGTCCAGCGTGTATCGGAATGCCTCCTCCATCTCTTCCCCCCAGGTGATTCCCGAGCCGATGATCGACGCCGAAAGCACCTCGCCGAGAAAGCCCTGCTTGATCAGCTTGCGGATGTGCCGGAGTGTGGGGTTCGCTCGGGTTTGAAGGCCGATCATCGAGGAGACGCCTTTTTGCGTGGCGAGCGCATTCATTGTCTGAGCGTCCCGGAGATTTATGCCGAGCGGCCATTCGGAGAATACCGACTTCCCAGCCTCAAGCGCGGCGGTCACGAGTTGAAGGTGTTCCGGAACCCTGACGGTGACCACGACGAGGTCCACGTCAGGATGATGCACAAGCTCTTCCGTCGACGAGACCGCGTGGTCGAAGCCAAACTTCTTTGCGGATGCTCTGGCGGTTTCAATCCGGCTATGGCTTAGCGCAGACAGGCGGTACTGCGGTAGCTCCCGCAGTGCGGGCACATGAGCGGTCGACGCCCATCCCCGGTCGGGGTGAACGCCGATAATGCCGACTCTGATCGGTGGGTGGGTCATTGGACCAGCTCCTTCGGCATGATTTCAAGAATGGTTCGACGGAGCTCAAGTTTGGCGATCTGCCATTGCCCGTCCTCTAACACCCAGGTTTCGTAGTAGTGCCCGTAACCGTGCATACTGGAAGGACGTGTATCATCGCCGGGAGGGAAAACGAGATAGTCTTCCATCGACCAGATCGCGGCCACCTCGTTGTCGGACACTCTCTCCATTTCAGCATTGTGGACTTGATGGATCGTCCGCGCACCTTCAAGGTAACGGGCGCTCGTCGTCACGAACTCGTCGACCGA
>NZ_JACHXN010000030.1 GCF_014192095.1 Phyllobacterium trifolii | reverse complement strand
CAGGCGTTCATCCACTCGCCCCGCGGAACAAGCAGAAGCTGGCCGGCAGGGGGAAAACGTTAGCGGGCGGTCTTCGGATCGCATACCTTATCTACCAAGACGCGCTTCGACGACCGCCCGTCTTCCCACAATGCAAACAATGGCCAGACGCAAAAGCGGGCGTGGCAAGGGGGAAACTTATCGCTCAGTCGACAAGGTAAGTTGCTTGCACGGCAAAAGCTTTATCTCTAATCTTTGCAATGCTCTAACGGGGTGCCAATCCGAAAAGGATCGGCTGAGAGGCTCAAGGAGAAATCCTGCCAACCCGCGGAACCTGATCCGGTTTGTACCGGCGGAGGGATTAGACGCGGCAATAAAGCCGGCGCACCAATCCTTTTGAATTTCAACTCTAGGAGGCGCCGATGCGGCTATTCGACCTTATTCTGAAGTCTGTGAGCATGGCGGGCATTCTTGCAATTGCCCTCGCCGGACCGGCAAAAGCCGATGGCAAACTGACGATCTATACCTATGAAAGCTTCACTGCCGAATGGGGTCCGGGGCCGAAAGTCAAGGAAGCCTTCCAAAAGCAATGCAATTGCACTGTGGACTTCGTCGCGGTTACGGACGGCGTCGCTCTGCTCAACCGTCTGAGACTTGAAGGTGCTTCAACCAAAGCCGATGTCGTGCTTGGCCTCGACACAAATCTGACCTATGAGGCGAAGGAAACAGGACTGTTCGCCCCGCACGCAATCGACGCGAGCGCGATTGATATTCCCGGCGGCTACCAAGATGATACTTTCGTACCCTATGACTACGGCTATTTTGCCGTGATCTACGATACAGAAAAGCTCAAGAATCCACCCACCAGCCTCAAGCAACTGGTCGAGGGTGATCCAAACCAGAAAATCGTCATCGAGGATCCGCGGACGTCTACACCCGGCCTCGGCCTCTTGCTCTGGGTGAAGTCCGTCTATGGCGACAAGGCCAGCGAAGCCTGGGGTAAACTGAAAGATCGCGTGTTGACCGTGACGCCGGGCTGGTCGGAAGCCTACGGCCTGTTCACAAAGGGAGAAGCACCGCTCGTGCTTTCCTATACGACTTCGCCTGCTTATCACGTGATCGCTGAAAAGACCGAGCGCTACAAGGCCGCTGCGTTCGAGGAGGGCCATTATCTGCAGGTCGAAGTGGCCGCGCAAACTGTGAATGGCGCAAAAAACCCGCTTTCGGCGCAGTTCCTGACTTTTATGACCGGCACAGCATTCCAGGATACCATTCCGGAAAGCAACTGGATGTTTCCGGCGGCGAAGACAAGTGGACCGCTCAATCCCGCCTTTGATGCCTTGGTGAAGCCGGCGAAAACATTGATCTTTTCGCCGGAGGAAGTGGCCAGGAATCGCAAAGCCTGGATCGATGAATGGCTGTCGGCCATGAGCCTGTAACAAATTGATATCCTTGAAGCCATTGGCGGGGGCTCTCGCCCTCGCCTTCCTTGCGGTGCTTGCGGGCGGTGCGTGCTTGAGCCTCGCAGTTGAAGCGCTGCGTGGCAGCACGGAAGGCTTTGCGGCCTTCGACGGCTACCTCTGGCGAATTGCCCGCTTCACACTGCTGCAGGCGCTGCTCTCCATGCTGCTCTCGGTGGGGCTTGCCATCCCGCTCGCTCGCGCCCTTCACGCGCATCCAGACTTCCCGGGACGCGCCATGATTCTGCGGCTCTTCGCCCTGCCGCTCGCGCTGCCAGCCCTTGTCGCCGTGCTCGGTATCACCAGTATCTATGGACGCAATGGCCTGCTTGCTGCGCTGTTCAGCTGGCTAGGGCTGGACGCCATTCCTAATATTTACGGTCTCACCGGCATCCTGATCGCGCATGTGTTTTTCAATTTGCCCCTGGCAACACGACTGCTCCTGTCGAGCATGGACTCTATTCCGGAAGACTATTGGAAACTCTCTTCCCAACTCGGCATGGGGAAATGGGCGCGGTTTCGGTTGATCGAATGGCCGGTGATCCTGCGCAACATTTCCGGAATCGCGGGGCTGATTTTCATGCTCTGTATTACATCGTTCACTATCGTCTTGACGCTCGGCGGCGGACCGCGTGCTACGACGCTTGAGGTTGCGATCTACCAATCGCTGCATTTCGATTTCGATATTGCCCGCGCGGTTTCGCTGACGCTTGTGCAATTGTGCCTGACGATTGCGGTTCTGTCGGTTCTGAGCCCAAACGGGCGCCCGACCGAGGAAGGGTTCAGCCTACGCACGACGACGCGCCGTTTTGACCAGCCAACGTTAAGGACACGCCTTCTGGACGGAGCCACGATAATCCTCGGTCTGCTTTTCGTCGCGCTGCCGATAGTCGGAACAGTCGTTTCGGGGCTGGCGGCCGATCTTCTCCGGCTACTGGGTGAGAGCCTTGTTTGGCGCGCAATCCTGACCAGCATCGTGCTCGGAGCAAGTGCGGCTGCGCTGTCGCTGGTCATTTCACTGGCGTTGGTGGTGGCCCGCGAATATCTTGCAAGCCGGCGTGGCTACGCCTCGCCAAAACTGTTTGAGCGCTCGCTCGATCGCGGTGCAAGTCTCATCATGGTCATACCACCGATCGTCATCGGCTCCGGCTGGTTTATCTTGTCACGCCATTTTGTCGATCCGTTCAGTCTCGCACCCTTTATGGTCGTGAGCGTCAACGCCGCGATGGCCATCCCTTTTGCATTTCGCATACTGCGCCCGACATGGGATACGGCGGCCAGCCGCCACAACCGGCTGTGTGCGCAATTGGGCATTACCGGATGGAACCGGCTTCGACTTATCGACTGGCCGGTTCTGAAGCGGCCGTCAAGCGTCGCTTTCGTCTTTGCGATGGCTCTATCGCTCGGCGACCTTGGAACGATCGCCCTCTTCGGCAACAATTCCATTCAGACCCTGCCCTATTTGCTGCTGCAACGCATGGGGAGCTATCGTACACAGGATGCGGCAGGCCTGGCATTGATCCTCGGTGTGCTGTGTTTGCTCCTGATGATCGCAGCTGACAAAGGTGCAGGCATTCTGGCAAAGAGAGAGGTCGCAAACATTGGCTAGGCGTTCCCGAACCGAGGCCCGGACCAAGGATGGTGCGGCCATCCGCCTCGATGCGGTCGACTTCGACTATGGTGACATGGCGATGCATTTCGACCTCATCATCGAACCGTCGACCATCACCGCGATCATAGGTCCAAGCGGAGCGGGAAAATCCACCCTGCTCAACCTCATCGCTGGATTTGAAACGGCTAGATCCGGCCGGATTTTAATTGCGGGTGCGGACGTAACCCATGCCGCCCCATCGGAACGGCCTGTTTCGATGGTCTTCCAGGACAATAATCTCTTCGCGCATCTTGATGTCACCGCCAATGTCGGGCTGGGCCGAAAGCCCAACCTCAGATTGGACGAAGCTGACAAGGCGGCGACTGCTGAGGCAATACGGAAGGTTGGCCTCTCTGGCAAGGAACATCGAAAGCCGGAAGCTCTATCTGGCGGCGAGCGCCAGCGGGTGGCGATAGCGCGAGCGCTCGTACGGAACCGGCCGGTACTCTTGCTTGACGAGGCTTTCGCCTCTCTTGGTCCCGCTTTGCGGCATGAGATGCTCGACCTTGTCGGTGATCTGCAGGAAGAAACCGGTATGACCGTGGTCATGGTGACGCATCATCCCGGCGATGCTTTGCGCCTGCAATCCTTGCTGGTTTTCCTCGACAATGGGAAAGTCGTTGCTTCGGGACCGGCGGCAGACCTGCTCTCAACCAAGGCGCCAACGCTGTTGCGGAAATATCTCGGTGCAGAAGACTCTGCGCTTTGACATATTTTCGACGCGTTGCCACATTCAAGAACACAATGAAATTCTTGCTCACAGCTGCTTGTCGGGCTAGCAAGGGCACGAAAACACGCATCTGCTCGCGCGCGACGACAATGAGGACATGATTCTGGCTTCGCACCAATCCCCCAACTACAACGGATGGCTTCCAGTCGCTCGACGCAGGAATCTTGCGTCGGCAACGCTGCTGCTTGCCTTCCTGTCGGGGTGCCAGGTTCTCAATGTCACCAAGGACGACGCGTTAGGACCTTCGTCAAATCCGGTGACAGTCGACAATGTCACCAAGAACGACAGGCTGGCAAAGCTCAGCGCCGAGCAGCATCCTCGCATTCTTGCCACCTATGGCGGCGAATACAAGGATGCCAAGCTCGAACGCATGGTCGCCAAAGTCGTCGGTAACCTGACTACGGTTTCCGATAATCCGACGCACACCTATCGTATTACCATCCTCAACTCGCCTAACATCAATGCGTTCGCCCTCCCCGGCGGTTATCTTTATGTGACGCGTGGCCTTCTTGCCCTCGCCAATGACAGTGCGGAACTCGCAGCCGTCATCGCACATGAGATGGGTCATGTGATCGCCAATCACGGTATCGAACGCCAGCAGCGTGAGCAGGAAGCACAGATTGCCGGTCGCGTCGTTTCGGAAGTCTTGCAGGACGATAGTGCCGGACGCGAAGCACTGATTCGCGGAAAGCTGCGCATGGCGCAATTTTCGCGCAATCAGGAACTTCAGGCGGATGCCATCGGTATCAAAATGATCGGCGAAGCTGGTTATGATCCCTTCGCCGCCGCCCGCTTCCTCCAGTCCATGGCGTCCTATGCAGATTTCCGCAGTGTCTCGGGCGCGACCGATGCGAGCCTCGACTTTCTTGCAAGCCACCCTTCAGCACCACAGCGCATCGAACTCGCGCGCGGGCATGCCCGTCGTATCGGCGCACCGGGTGTAGGCACAACCGACCGTGACTCGTTCCTGCAGGGCATCGACGGAATCCTCTATGGCGACACCCCCGAGGAAGGTTACGTTCGTGGACGCAACTTCGTTCATCCGCTGCTCGGTGTAAGCTTCACCGTTCCTGAGGGCTTCACTATCGATAACAGCGCAGACGCGGTCATGGCAACGGGACCGGGCGAGGTGGCAATACGCTTCGACGGGACGCAGGTCTCCGGTAATCCGTCGATGACGGATTACATGCGCAGCGGCTGGGTTACGGGTCTTGACAATGCCAGCGTTCAGGCGGCGACTTTCAACGGAATGCCCGCCGCAAGCGCAAAAGCCCGAGCGGATCGTTGGGAATTCGACATATTCGTCGTCAATGCCGGAAACCGGATTTACCGCTTCCTGACAGCCGCTCCAACAGGAAGCACCGCGCTGATGCCGGCTTCGCAGACGGTTATCCGGAGCTTCCACCTGCTGACACCGGAGGAGAAAGCAAATACCAAGCCCCTGCGCATCCGGGTCGTCACAGTTAAGCCCGGTGACACGCTGGTCAGCCTCTCCAACCAGATCATGGGCACCGATCGAAAGCTCGACCTCTTCCGCCTGATCAATGCACTGCCGCCCGGCGGAACGGTGTCCGCCGGCGACAAGGTCAAGATCATCAGCGAATAAAAAAGCCCGGCAAATGCCGGGCTCTTTTCTTATGCGTCGGATGAAACCGTTGTTACGCGGCTTCTTCCTGCTCATCTTCAACAACGACGTCTGCTTCAACCTCGGTCTCTTCAGCCTTGGCGCCACGCTTCGGTCCCTTGGCGAGATTAACCTCGATAAGGCGTACAGCTTCTGTTTCCGACATCTTGTTGACGGCGGAAATCTCGCGAGCCATGCGATCCAGTGCTGCTTCATAAAGCTGACGTTCTGAATATGACTGTTCTGGCTGGTTGTCAGCTCGGAAAAGGTCCCGCACGACTTCTGAAATCGAAATCAGGTCGCCGGAATTGATCTTCGCATCATATTCCTGGGCACGGCGGGACCACATGGTCCGCTTGATGCGAGCGCGTCCCTGGACAACCTTCAACGCACGATCAACATAGTCTGTCTCTGAAAGTTTCCGCATACCGATAGCTGTTGCCTTGGCGACCGGTACCTTCAAGCGCATTTTGTCCTTCTGAAAATCAATAACGAACAGCTCAAGCTTGTGGCCCGCAACTTCCTGTTCCTCGATATTGACAATTTGTCCTACGCCGTGGGCCGGATATACAATAAACTCGCCCGTCTTAAATCCGATACGCTGGGCGGTCTTTTTCTGCTGAACTGCTGTCATGCGCTTAACTACTCCTTGCTGCGCCCGGCAAAACGCACCGGTCAAACCAATCACTGGAAACCGGAAACCCGGTTTGTCGGCCGCCAATTGTCACGCAAAAGCAATCCGGACAGAACAGATTGATGGGCAAACAAACAACAAGCCCTGAACTGCAGAGTCCGAAATAAATCTAGCCGATTGGTGATTTATGCTTTAGCGCCACGAAATTTGACGTCCAATGATCAACATATGCCGTTACACTATCACGAAAAGTGATTAGAATCAACTTTTTGCTGCGCCTGCGCAAAAGGCGCAATATTTCAAGATGCGCCCTGCGATAAAAATCGGTTATTTATTTCTAAACTCGAATAAAATATCAGTCGCCCTCGCCAGGCTCTGGCGAAAAGAATTTTTCAAACTTGCCTTCGATACCATCCATATCCTTGGCGTCGGCAGGAGCATCGCGCTTCTGCGAAATATTAGGCCATTTCTCGGCGTACTCAGCATTTATCTGCAGCCAGTTGTCCAAGCCCGGTTCGGTATCAGGTTTGATAGCTTCCGCAGGGCATTCAGGTTCGCAAACGCCGCAATCAATGCACTCGTCCGGATGTATGACGAGCATGTTATCGCCCTCGTAGAAACAATCGACAGGACAGACCTCAACGCAATCCATATATTTGCAGCGGATGCAATTGTCGGTCACAACATAAGTCATTTACTGGCTCCTGAAGACACCACGTGTCAGCCGTTGAGGTAACGATTCGATGCCGGGCTGACAAGAGGGGAAAAACGGCTGCGGCACCAGAACGCGGTCGGGATTCCCTTAAAGCTAGGGACATCGGCGTTCACGGCGCCATTCATGGCATTGCGACACGCAATCGACAAGCAACGCCTATCCCATACTGACGCGCTTCGTGGAATAATATTTTAGCTTCCGAGCCACTGGTAGAGAGGATTTCGACACGATAGCCAATATTCGAAATTTAACATCATTCACCCGAATTGTCGTCGTCGCTCTGCATCAACCGGTCAACCTGCCGACGTTCGCGTTTTGTCGGGCGTCCGCTGCCCGCATCGCGCTTGGGTAATCCGTCGAGAGCAGTGATGCGGTCTTTGGGTGGAGGTGGCGGCGAGATGTCCTCGTACAACGTTCGCGCTTCTTCGGCCGGGCCTCGGCGCGTTCCACCAGAGACCACCTTGTAAATGAGAATACGCCGATCGAGAGTGATCGTCAGCACATCCCCGGGTTTCACGCCGTGCGATGGCTGATCGATCTTGTCTCTGTTGGACCGAACATTGCCGCCAGAGACGAGCTTGGCCGCGAGCGCGCGGGATTTGACCACTCGGGCGAAGAACAGCCATTTGTCAATGCGCTGCCTTGCACTGTCGTGATTTGAGGACGCGCCCACCATCCCTATTTCTTCATTTGTTCCTTCAGTGCCAGCAGCTTGGCAAAGGGAGAATCCATGTCGATCTTGACCGGACGCTCTTCACGTTCTGGGCGCTTCTGAAGCGGTGGCTTGCCAGCGGACTTTCCATTATCGCCTTGCTTAAAACGATCCTTGCCGTTGGGCTTGCCTTTGCCGCGGAATTGTTCCTTGCGCGCACCCTGTTCGTTCTGCTGATTTGCGTCGCGTTCATTCCGAGCGGGGCGCTGTTCGCCTTGGACACTGCGCGCCTGTCCGCCGCGATGATGCTCGCGTTTCTCCTGGTGCCCGCGATTGTTGCGGCCGTCAAAACGCGCCTGGCGCCAGAGCAGAATTGGCTTCGGCGCTTCTTCAGCCACAGTTTGCACAACAGTCGGGGCAGGCTCGTCAGCGGATGCACTGACTTCTACGACCGGTTCCGGCTGGAGCTCTCCGTCGGCAGACGGTTCAGTGGAATTAACGGCTGCTTCCGTAGGTGTAACGTTCTCTTCTTCAGCGACCGCTGGGCCCGACGTGGCGGCAACCACAGCCACTGGGTCGGCAGGCACTGGCACGGTATCAAGTTCTGTCAGTTTGGCAGCAACAATTACTGCTTCGACCGATTCAGGACGATAGCCGAGGCTTTTGAGAATTTCTTCCATATCGTCGGCGGTAGCACCGAGGATCGACATCATCGACGGAGTCACCACAAAACGAGTTCCATCATACGCGCCGTCCGGCCGTGTGCCGGTTCCAGGCTTCCAGCCAAGTGCAGGCCGGATAAGATCGGCGAGGCGCTCAAGAATGTCGATTCGCACTGCGCGCCGGCCGAGGAGGCGGTAGCCTCCAAGCCGATAGAAGGCTGGATCAAAGCTCGGGTCTGTAACCACGGATGTGCGTCCAGCGGATAGGACCTGCACCACATCTCCGTAGCCGGGGCGATCCTTGGCGTCTTCCTTAAGCGCCCACAAAAGTGTCAGCAGACCGGCCGGTACAGGCTTGAGAAGCGCCGGCAGGAATACGTGGTAAGCTCCAAAGCGGACGCCAAGACGGCGGAGAGCAGCTCGTGAATCCTGATCAAGGCCACGGACGTCTTCCGCAACATCGCGGCGATGAAGGACGCCGAAATTCTCGACGAGCTGGAAAGCAAGGCCCTTGGTGATACCAACGAGCGCATCGGCATTGGCAAGATCAACAAGTGGCTTCAGGATCGTATCTATGTGATGGGCGAGAAAACGATCGACGCGCGCCGCGACCTTGTCCCGCGCCGGACCTGTCAATTGCTCGTCGGCAAGCAGAACAGCACGAGGCTTCAGCGCTTGCTCACCCGAGACGACCGAGGCAACCGGCGCGCCGATCCATCGCAAGGTCCCGTCTGAGCCGAGGGCGAAATCGCCATTGGCCGAAGCGGAGAACCGCTCGACGCGATTTTCGAATTCCGTCGCAAGCGCTTTTTGCGCTGCAGCCTTGACGGCCTTCGCGTCCGTTCCATCGACTTGGGCGTCCGTAGTGAAACGGAACCCATCCAAACGTCCAACATGATGCCCCTCGACAACAACGTCCCCGGCAGGGCTAATTTCGGCTTCTAGCATTGTATTCTCTCTCAGGCGCCTCATAAGCACGCTTGTCCTGCGGTCTACGAAGCGTTTCGTCAACCTTTCATGCAGTGCATCTGATAGTCTGTCCTCAATTTCACGCGTCTTTTCTTGCCAATGTGCCTGATCTGCAAGCCATCCAGGCCTGTGAGACACAAAAGTCCAGGTTCTGATCTGGGCGATCCGCCGTGAAAGCGCGTCGATATCGCCATCCGTTGAATCGGCGCGGCGAACCTCTTCGGCCATGTAATTTTCGTTCACATGGCCCTTATCCGCAAGGTCGGTATAGATCGATGCGATAATGTCGGCGTGCTGGGCTGGCGCAATCTTGCGATAGTCGGGCAGCGCGCAAGCATCCCACAAAAGAGCCACACGTTCAGGCGTAGTGGCCAGTGGCGCGACATCCGGGTCGTTGGACAAATATTCCAGCGCCTGTTGATCGACCGCGGGCAGAGCACGCGTCAATCCTTCAATAGGAGCGGGTGTATCAATGGATCTCTTCAGCGCGTTCAGGCTGGAATAGTCAAAGCGAGCCGTGCGCCACTGCAGAATCTTGACGGCGTCGAAGGAATGGGATTCCACTCTCTGTATGAGTTCTTCCGAGAACCCCGACACCTGGCCCGTCACTCCGAAAGTACCGTCACGCAAATGCCTGCCGGCGCGTCCGGCTATCTGCCCTATCTCTCCAGGGGAGAGGTTACGAAATTGGTAGCCATCGAATTTGCGGTCCTGAGCGAAGGCCACATGATCGACATCGAGATTGAGGCCCATGCCAATCGCGTCTGTGGCGACCAGATAATCGACATCACCAGATTGATAGAGATCGACCTGCGCGTTACGCGTGCGCGGACTGAGAGCACCCATAACCACCGCCGCGCCACCACTTTGACGCCGTATCAGCTCTGCGATGGAGTAAACCTCCTCGGCAGCGAAGGCCACTATCGCGGAGCGGGGTGGAAGGCGGGTTATTTTCTTGGATCCTGCATAGGCGAGATTTGAAAGCCGTGGCCGCGTGACGACCGAAACGCCGCGCAACAGCTTCTCCAGTATCCCGCGCATGGTTGCAGCGCCAAGCAACAACGTTTCCTGACGACCGCGCAGATGCAGAATGCGATCGGTAAAAATATGGCCACGTTCAAGATCATTGGCGAGTTGCACTTCGTCGATGGCGACAAAATCCACATCGGTTTGGCGGGGCATCGCTTCAACCGTGCAGACCGAATAGCGGGCTCCAGGTGGATTGATCTTTTCCTCACCGGTAATCAGCGCAACATTTGCCAGCCCCACCCTGTCTGCCACACGATGATAAACCTCCCGGGCAAGCAGACGAAGTGGCAAGCCAATCATTCCGGTGTGATGGGCAAGCATCCGCTCGATCGCTAGATGGGTCTTCCCTGTGTTTGTAGGCCCCAGAACGGCTGTAACATCGCGGCCGGTTAAGACCAGGGGAAGTTCGGGGTTGGGCATGAGGTTCATCAATTACAATCCAATACCGGCCACCAAGGCAGTGAAAGCCGGGTATGCATTTTCGATTAGCATTTTAAGCGTCCGACAGAAAGGTAGGCGGGGCAATCCAGATAAACAATCGCGAACCGATTCACGGAGTGTACCGTAACGAAATAGAACGCGAGGCGAACGAATCAGCTACGAAACGGCTCTAGGATGTGATTCCTGATTTGTTCACGGCCATATCTAGCTTCTCCGGCACTAAATCGCACTACATGCTGAATCATTTAAATAGGCCTCGCCAGGTTGCATTTCTGAGAGCGTCGCATGTCAACTCATGATTGTGACCGAGTTTATCAGCACTAAAGACCAATGATTTCTTATGGTTAGCTGATCCATGCGAGCTTGCTCCAACAACTGTCGTTGCCATACCGGTCGAGCCAAATGGAATCGGCGCCTCGCGAGATTTCCGTTTTGTTCACCACACATATTTGGTGCTGCCGCAACAGAAACTGCACCACACGCAACCATTCACAAGTTTTATAGGACAAGATTCAGGCACTCGCCCAATATGTTGGCCCCACGCATTCTCCATCACTTTCAGGTCGAATACTGCCCACCATTGGCCGTGAGCGTAGACCCGGTGATGAAACCCGCATCGTCAGATGCCAGAAACACCACGCAGCGCGCTACTTCTTCCGGTTCGCCAAGGCGTCCGACGGGAATTTGCGGAATTATCCGCTCATTGAGCACCTTCTCATCAATTGCCCGCACCATCTCAGTGCCTATGTAGCCAGGGCAGATGGCATTGACCGTAATGCCGGCACGCGCGCCCTCTTGAGCCAAAGCCTTCGTGAAGCCGATATCACCTGCCTTTGAAGCCGAATAGTTGGCTTGGCCCGCCTGGCCCTTTTGTCCGTTGATCGAAGAAATGTTGATCACCCGGCCAAATTTGCGGTCGCGCATACCGCTCCACACTGGATGGGTCATGTTGAACAGGCCGGTAAGATTGGTATTGATGACGTCGCTCCATTGGCCCGGTGTCATCTTATGGAACATTGCATCGCGAGTGATGCCGGCGTTGTTCACCAGCACAGCGACGGGACCGAGTTCTGCTTCGATCCTTGCAATACCTGCTGCGCATTCCTCATAATTGGAGACATCCCACTTATAGGTCGCGATTCCGGTCTTTTTTCCGAATTCTTTGGCAGCCTCATCATTGCCAGCGTAATTAGCCGCAACCTTGTAGCCAGCGGCTTTCAAGGCGACGCATATTGCTGCGCCTATGCCGCGCGTTCCACCTGTTACGATTGCTGTTTTTGTCATCTATCATCCCTCCCTGAAACTTATCTCGTATAACGAAGTGCGACTATGAAAACATGAAACGGCTTGTTGGTTGCATCAGCAACCATCGATATGAAAACCGGCCCAATAATATTGAGCCGGTTGAGCCTTGTTAGTCCTTGATGCGCTCTACACAAAGCGCGACACCCATGCCACCGCCGATGCAGAGAGTAGCGAGGCCCTTCGTGCCGTTGCGACGCTTCAACTCGAACAACAATGTGTTGAGAACACGCGCACCGGAGGCGCCAATTGGATGGCCGATGGCAATTGCGCCACCATTCACATTGACTATATCCGGGTTGAACCCAAGATCCTTGTTGACGGCGCAGGCCTGTGCCGCAAACGCCTCGTTTGCCTCAACGAGATCAAGATCTTCGGCCGTCCACCCGGCCTTTTCAAGGGCTTTGCGCGAGGCCGGGATTGGTCCCGTTCCCATGATGGATGGATCAACACCGGCTGTTGCCCAAGATGCGATCCTTGCCAGCGGCTTGATGCCGCGACGCTTGGCTTCTTCCTCGCTCATCAGCACAACCGCGGCGGCGCCGTCATTGAGACCCGATGCATTGCCTGCAGTCACAGTCCCGTCCTTGTCGAAAGCCGGACGCAACTTGGCCAATGAGTCCAATGTTGCTCCATGGCGGATATATTCATCGTCGGCGACCACGACGTCGCCTTTGCGCGTTTTGACCGTAAACGGCACGATTTCATCCTTGAACTTGCCGGCCTTTTGAGCTGCCTCGGCTTTGTTCTGTGAGCCAAGTGCGAACTTGTCCTGTTCCTCGCGGGTCAACTGCCACTTGGTGGCGATGTTTTCGGCTGTAATACCCATGTGATAACCGTGGAAGGCATCGGTCAAACCATCCTTGATCATCGTATCGATCAGCTTCATGTCGCCCATTTTGGTACCACTGCGAAGATGCGCGCAATGGGGTGACAAGGACATCGATTCCTGACCTCCGGCAACAACGATAGTGGCATCACCCATGGCAATCTGTTGCATACCAAGAGCAACCGCGCGCAATCCGGAGCCGCAAACCTGGTTCAGGCCCCAAGCGGTCGCTTCCTGCGGGATACCAGCGGCCATTGCCGCCTGTCTCGCCGGATTCTGGCCTTCGCCAGCACCAAGCACCTGCCCCATGATCACCTCATCGACGTCCGCCCCGTCGACCCCAGCGCGGCTCAGAACTTCCTTGATGACGGCTGCGCCCAGCTCATGTGCCGGAACATTGGCAAATGCACCGTTGAACGATCCAACAGGGGTACGGGCGGCACTTGCGATGACGATGGATTGGGTCATAACGTTTCCTCATATTTGTCATTCTGAATTCATAAAGCATATATCGGTCAGAATTAGCTGCCTTCAACAGTTTGACAAGGCCCATTTAAGTATCAGACGCAAATATCGCTCATCGCACTGCAACATTGGACACAACGCACTGCGTTGAATGCAATGCACAAATCGCTTTGAATTGGCGCGCTTTGCCCCTATCCTCTTAAGTCCATCCGTAAGCCGGCACGCAAATTCGGCGGAGGAAACGAAGTTTTGGGGAGTTGAGTAATGGCAGCGAAAACCGGGGACATCGTCATAAAAAAATACGCCAACCGGCGTCTCTACAACACCGGAACAAGTACTTACGTGACGTTGGAAGACCTGGCCGAGATGGTAAAGCGCAATGAGGACTTTACGGTTCAGGATGCAAAGACGGGCGAGGACATTACTCACTCGGTTCTGACCCAGATTATTTTCGAGCTTGAGAACAAGGACGGGCAGAACATGCTGCCTATCCCGTTCTTGCGCCAATTGATTGCCTATTATGGCGATCAGATGCAGGTTGTGCTTCCAACGTTCCTTGAACAGTCCATGTCAGCCTTTGCAAAGGAGCAGGAGCGCATGCGCGAGCAGCTGACGGCGGCGTTCGGCAAGACGCCCATGGACATGATGAATGTTAGCGCCCCGCTCAAACTGGTCGAAGAGCAGGTGCGTCGCAACACGGAAATGTTGCAGCATGCCATGCGCATGTTCACGCCTTTTCCCTTGAACAAGACCACAGCTCCTTCTGAGCCCGATGATGCGCACGCGCCCGAGAAGCCCGCAAAGGATACGGGGCTCGATGAGTTGAAGGAGCAGATTGCCGCTATGCAGCGCAAACTCGACTCCCTTGATAAATAATGATCGATGGGGATAGAGCTAACCATTAACGGCGGAGTACTCGGTATGTCGGCGGCCAAAGCAACGGTATTCATCGACAATGAGCGCGTCGTCGTTACAGAATATCGTTTTGCTGTCGGAGAGAACACGGGCTGGCACAGGCACGCGCGTGATTATGTCGTCGTCCCGCTGATGGACGGACGGGTCAAGCTGGTGACGAAGGACGGTGAATCATTTGCGGAAATGAAAAAGGGCGTTCCCTATTTCCGGACTGAGGGCGTCGAGCACGATGTGGTTAACGCCAATGATGGTGAATATGCTTTTATCGAGATCGAGCTGAAATAGCTCAAGTACTGGGCGCATCGCACCCACTAAAAGACCGGCACAGCGGCCGGTCTTTTAGTGCGAATTCGGAAGAGAATTAGCCTTCCTTCGGCGTCAGAACCTGACGGCCACGGTACATGCCGGTCTTCAGATCGACGTGATGCGGGCGGCGCAGTTCGCCTGAATTCTTGTCTTCGACGTAAGTCGGTGCCTTCAGCGCGTCAGCGGAACGGCGCATGCCGCGCTTCGACGGAGAAGTTTTTCGTTTAGGTACAGCCATTGTTCCAGCTCCAGTAATCAGTCAAAATCCGGCACTGGCCCGATTGAGCCTGTCGCAATGGACAAAATTCCGGAAAGTTCGGTGGGGCTATACACGTCCTGAGGGCTTTTGACCAGCAGGACTCGCATATTTTTTGTCGCCAGGGCTTTTATCGGCAGTTTCATCTAGTTCACGCACCCGACATAGGCCCCGGCGCCGCGTGCTCTGCGTTCGTTGACCCGCGCCAATGTCTGCATGCCACGGCCGGGCCGCGCAGGATTGCGCACCATTGGATTAGGCAACGTCACCGCCAGATAAGCGGCC
The DNA here is from genome assembly GCF_014192095.1 of Phyllobacterium trifolii. Lineage (GTDB taxonomy): Bacteria > Pseudomonadota > Alphaproteobacteria > Rhizobiales > Rhizobiaceae > Phyllobacterium > Phyllobacterium trifolii. Next base: position 46,993 of record NZ_JACHXN010000030.1, on the reverse strand, counting down.
TGACGCGGCGAAAGCTTTGCTGCGCTTGTCTTGAAATGATATTGCGACGCGGCCTCGATACCATAAATGCCCGGGCCCCATTCGGCGATGTTCAGGTAGATTTCCAGCAACCGCTGTTTGGGCAGAATGAGATCCGTCAGCACAGCCAGAGGTACTTCCAGTCCTTTTCGGATAAATGAGCGGCTTGTCCATAGGAACAGGTTTTTGGCTGTCTGCATTGGAATCGTCGACGCCCCACGCGTCTGTTCGCCGTCAATCGTGTCCGAAACGACGGAATTCAATGCATCCCAGTCCACGCCGTTATGAAAACAAAACCTCGCATCCTCAGACATCATCACCGAATTGACGAGAGATGGAGATATCTGGTCGAGTGGCACCCAGCGGCGATCATAACCAGAAAACGTCACGATATCTTTCACCATCAACGTGGAAATCGGATGAATGAAGGGCAATCGGTAGAGACAGAGCAGGATAATCGGCAACATGATCAATATGATTCCCGCCAGAATCAGGTAGCGCACGGCCCGCCCGACGGGCGAACGTCCAGGATTGACCAGATAACCTCTGCCCCGCTTGTTTCTGACGAGAAGCCTTGCCACACATATCTTCCATTTGAATATTCCTGTCGGACATAAAGCAAAGAGCAACAGAAGGGAATTCTTTCTACGATTTTCTGAGCCGTACACACAGAGACCACTGCAGAAATGCAACCGCGCTTGCCCAGAGGCCATTGACCGGAAGCCGATTTATCGGCAATTGGCTGGGTATGATGACTGATCGGGATTTCTCATTGTTCCAGATTACCTTACAGCAGCGCGCAGCTTCGGTTGAAGCGCTGCTTGGCAATTTGCTGTCGGATAGCCCGCAAACCGGCGAGATCAGCCGGCCGTCCCGATTGATGGCCGCGATACGCCACAGTGTGTTGAATGGCGGCAAGCGCCTTCGACCGTTTCTGGTTATGGAAAGCGCTGCCCTTTTTAAAGCGGATAATCTTGCCGCTTTGCGCGTTGCTGCGGCGCTCGAATGCATTCACAGCTATTCTCTCGTTCACGACGATCTGCCGGCCATGGACAATGATGATTTGCGGCGCGGTCAACCGACAGTGCATCGGAAATTTGATGAAGCAACGGCCATCCTTGCTGGAGATGGCCTCCTGACCTACGCGTTCGAATTGATCGCCAGCGAGGAAACCGAGCTTGATGCTGAAGCTAGAGTAGCGCTCATCGCGACGCTGGCCCGCGCAGCAGGAATTGGCGGCATGGTAGGTGGCCAGGCGCTCGATCTCGAGGCGGAAAAGGTCAAACCAGACGAGCAAGGCATTATCCGCTTGCAAGCGATGAAGACCGGGGCACTGATCCGTTTTGCCTGCGAGGCCGGTGCTATCGTTGGCCGCTCCAACTTCGAGGACCGCGAGCGACTGGCGGAGTATGGCTCAGCCATTGGCCTTGCCTACCAACTTGCTGATGATCTGCTTGATGTTACCGCCGATGCAAGCCACATGGGCAAAGCAACGGGCAAAGATGCAGCGGCAGGCAAGGCCACACTTGTCTCCATGCATGGCATCGAGTGGACCCAGCGCCAGTTGGTCGGTCTGGTCGCGCAGGCGGAAGAGCTTCTCGCCCCCTTTGGTGAGAAAGCTGCACTTCTTAAGGATGCGGCGCGCTTTATTGCCGAAAGGCAGAGCTAGTAACTATTCTGCCGCGTGCGAACCCGCGCCAAGACCGAAGCGGTTCTCGATGTAATCTGCCACCATTTTCTGGAATTCCTGAGCGATACCGGCGCCGCGCAAGGTAGCAACCTTCTTGCCGTCAACAAATACGGGTGCGGACGGTGTTTCACCCGTTCCCGGCAACGAAATGCCGATATCGGCCATTTTGGACTCGCCCGGTCCATTGACGATGCAGCCCATGACAGCAACGTTCAGCGCTTCAACGCCCGGATATTTCTCACGCCAGATCGGCATGTTGGTGCGGATATCGCTCTGAATCGATTGCGCCAATTCCTGGAACACTGTCGACGTCGTGCGGCCGCATCCAGGACATGCGGCGACTATCGGGATAAATTGCCGAAAGCCCATGGTTTGCAAGAGTTCCTGCGCCACCTGGACTTCGCGAGTGCGATCGCCGCCCGGTTCAGGCGTAAGAGATATGCGGATCGTGTCACCGATACCCTGCTGCAACAGGATCCCCATCGCGGCCGAAGAAGCCACGATGCCCTTTGTACCCATACCAGCTTCGGTCAGCCCAAGATGCAACGCATGGTCACTGCGTCGTGCCAATTCGGCATAGACAGCGATCAAATCCTGGACCTGACTTACTTTCGCAGAGAGGATGATTTTCGAACGCGGCAGGCCAATCTCTTCAGCAAGTTGCGATGAAATGAGCGCAGACTGCACAATCGCTTCGCGCGTTACGGCTTCCGCCGTCAGGGGTGCGCCAGCAGCATGATTCTGGTCCATCAGGGCAGTCAGCAGTTCCTGATCGAGCGAACCCCAGTTTACACCGATGCGAACCGGCTTGTCATAGCGGATTGCCATTTCGATGATGGCGCCGAACTGTGCATCCTTTTTGTCCTTGAATCCAACATTGCCAGGATTGATGCGGTACTTGGCCAACGCCTCGGCGCAAGCCGGATGGTCAGACAGAAGCTTGTGGCCGATATAGTGGAAGTCACCCACCAGCGGGACCGAAAGGCCCAGCCGGTCAAGGCGTTCACGAATCTTCGGGACGGCTGCAGCTGACTCATCACGGTCAACTGTAATGCGGACAATCTGCGAGCCCGCCCTGGACAGAGCGGCCACCTGCGCCACAGTACCATCCACATCGGCGGTATCGGTATTGGTCATCGATTGAACGACAACCGGCGCTCCGCCACCCACCATGACGCCGCCCACATCGACACCGACCGACGGCCGCCGGCCAAAAGGTTGCGAGTAATAGTCTGACATCGTCAAGCTCCAGATATGCTGTTCAGGTGGCGCAGCTATCGCCATTTGTCAACTCCGTACTTACCAAGGAGGGGCTACGCCTGCACTGCAGAGCTTGTATGACAAAGTGTTCATGCTGCACGTCTAGCAATTTTGCTGCGATGCAATATATTCTGTCGGCCTTCTGCACGCACGGTTGATCAATCAAAGGAAATAACCATGGCCCAAAAGACCGCAGTCGTTACAGGCTCGAATTCCGGCATCGGGCTCGGTTCCGCGCATGCTCTTGCTGCAGCAGGATACAATGTTGTGATCAACTCATTCACTGACCGGCCCGAAGATCATGCACTTGCCAGCGAAATTGCCGAGAAGTACGGCGTAGAGGTCGCCTATATCAAGGCCGACATGTCGAACGGTACCGAGTGCCGGACCCTGATTGAAAAGGCCGCCCAAACCTTTGGCAGTGTCGATGTCCTGGTCAACAATGCCGGAATTCAGTTCGTTGCGCCTGTCGATGAGTTCCCGACGGAAAAGTGGGACGCAATCATCGCCATCAATCTGACATCAGCATTTCATACGACTGCGGCTGCCCTTCCATACATGAAAAAAGCCGGGTGGGGGCGCATCATAAATATTGCGTCAGCTCATGGGCTTAGGGCCTCGCCGTTCAAATCAGCCTATGTCGCGGCTAAGCATGGCGTCCTTGGCTTTACCAAGACTGTTGCGCTCGAAGTTGCAGAAAAACACATCACGAGCAATGCAATCTGTCCGGGTTACGTGCTTACGCCGCTCGTCGAGGCGCAGATACCCGACCAGATGAAAGCGCATGATATGGATCGTGAGACCGTTATCCGCGAGGTCATGCTTGATAAGCAGGCGACCAAGGAGTTTGCGACTGTGGACCAGATTGGCGCAACCGTCGTGTTCCTCGCCAGCGACGCCGCCGCGCAGATCACCGGAACCTCCATATCCGTCGATGGTGGCTGGACAGCGCAGTGACAAAGGTAAAATCGAAGACAATCAACATCGCCCTGCAAGGCGGTGGTTCGCACGGCGCCTTCACCTGGGGCGTTCTCGACCGCATCCTCGAGGATGGCCGACTGGCAATCGAAGGCATATCCGGCACCAGTGCAGGTGCAATGAACGCCGTAGCCCTCGCCGACGGGTGGTCACATAATGGAGCTGAAGGCGCCCGGGCAAAGTTGCACGAGTTCTGGCGTGCCGTGGGGCGAACGGGGCAATTCAGCCCTGTCCAGCGCACCCCATGGGATCGATTCTTCGGCAACTGGTCAGTTGAACATGGCCTCGGCTACAACCTGTTTGAACAGTTTTCGCGATTATTTTCTCCCTACGAGTTCAATCCGTTCAATCTCAACCCCCTAAGGGACGTGGTCGAAAAGGAAATCGATTTCAAACGTGTACGGGCCTGTTCTCAATTCAAGCTCTTCGTTTCCGCGACCAACGTAGAGAGCGGGCGGCTGCGTGTCTTCTCGCAATCGGAACTCAATGCAGACGTGGTCATGGCTTCAGCCTGCCTTCCCTATATCTTTCAGGCAGTGGAAATCGATGGCGAACCCTATTGGGATGGCGGCTATGGCGGCAATCCGGCGCTATACCCGTTCTTTTATTCGAGCGAGAGCGAAGACGTCCTCTTGGTTCAGATTAATCCGATCGAAAGACGCGGCACCCCCAAGACGGCACGCGAAATAACCGATCGTATCGATGAGATTACCTTCAACGCTGCCCTTCTACGCGAGTTCCGTTCGATTGCATTCGTCAATTCGCTGATTAAAGCCGGAAGGCTGGAGCATGGCGAATACCGCAACATTCGAATGCACCGCATCGACGCCGACGAAGCGCTCGAGGGCCTGTCTTCGTCATCCAAGATCAACGCAGAATGGGCATTCCTTGAGTATCTGCGCGATCTTGGCCGAGCAGCCGCAGGAGATTGGCTTGAGGACAATTTCGATGCCGTCGGCGAACATGCCACACTCGATCTGACCGGCGAGTTGACGCCGGAAATGAGCGTCGGTCTGAAGTCTCACAAGCCCGGCAAACGCGTGAGCGATTTTCTCTTGCAACGGAAAAAGCCTTCCGTTGTCACCCGGCGCGCTTAGTCGTCTCTCGAACAATTCCCGTTTTTCTTCGAATCACGGAATTGCTCTAATTCTTTGTTTTTACGCAATTTCGGACGGAAAACCGGTTCCCACTTTTCCTGGAATTGCTTTATGATCGGTCAACATCAGCGCTCTTTGCCAGATTGGACATCAGAAACACAACGATAAGCAATCCGGCGAGCACCATATAGACTGGTCCAAATCCGGTTCTGCCTCCGACAAAACCTATGGCCGATGGAGCAACAAGAATACCCGAATAGCCCATGAGCGTCACCATGCTGAGTGCCATTCCGGAAGACGTCCCTTTTTGATTTCCTGCTGCCGAGAAGGCGATTGGGACCATATTTGCGATACCAAGCCCAGCGAATGCAAATGCAAGTATCGCAATCCAGGAATTCGGTGCAACGCTGGCAATTAACATGCCCGTTGCGCCAATGAGTGCGGAGTATCTCAATGTCTTCACTGCACCGAAGCGGTTGCGTACGCCATCGCCGAGAAAGCGCATGATCGACATGGTTCCGGAAAAGGCCGCAAAGGCGAACCCAGCGGTTGCGATGTCCGCGCCTCGTTCCTGCTGGAGATAGAGCGCTGCCCAATCCAGCACCGAACCCTCGGGCACCATGGAAAACAACGCCATCAATCCGATAAGATAGATCAATGGATTGGTCGGGAACTCAAGCTTGTGCTTTTCCTGTGTCGCAGGCGAGTCTTCGGTGATCATATAGCCGAAGGTTGCCATGCCTAGCACGATGGCGATCAGCGTAACCACCAGCGCATGAGCCAAGTGGCCATGCGCTTCGATCACCAATCCGCCCAGCGCACCGCCGGCAAACCCGCCAAGGCTCCAGAAGCCATGCGAAGACGACATGACCGCCCGCGAGAGCTTTTTCTCCACCTCGACTGCATTGGCGTTCATCGCGACATCCATCCCGCCTATCACAGCACCAAAGAGAAATAGGGCTGGTGCAGCTGTCAGAACGTTTGGGGCGAGAGCGACGAGCAACAACGAAAAGGAGCAGAAAACCGCAAAGCCTTTCACGACCGCCCGCGATCCAAACCGGCTGATCAAGTAACCGCACCACGGCATGGCCGAAAGAGCGCCCACGCCAAAAATCAGGATGAGCAAACCAAGCGTAAACTCGCTGATCCCGAGACGGACCATAAATACGGGAATTTGCGGAGCCCAGCTACCAACCAGGAAGCCGTTGAAGAAAAACGCGCAGGCAACCGCCCACCGGCCATAGACGGCTTTCCTGAGGTAGACAGAGGCATCCATTGGATCATCACCTGTTGTGCACTGATATTGCGAAGACATTTAGGTCACAGGGTCTCATCGTCTGCGACGATTATTTCGACGCCCATCCCGCTTATCCGCTCCAGAATCGACCGATCTGCCGTCCGGTCGGTTATAAGGGTGGATACGAGCGATATCGGGCCAATGGCAAAGGGAGCCTGCTTAACAAGCTTTTCGCTTGTTGCAAGGAGAATGATCTCATTGCATGCCTGACCAAGGGTAAGTTTCATACGTGCATCATCATAGTTCTCGGCACGCAGCATCAACTCTTCATCGACGGCGCATGCACCGAGAACACAATAGTCAACACGCATCGATTGGACTTCGGCCAGCGTGGATTGCCCGATGGCACTGCGCGTCAGCCGGTTTAGGCTTCCACCCAGAAGAATGACCTCGCAGCAGGGATGGTCGAGCGCCGCCGAAGCGATATCGGGGGAACCGGTGACGATACATGTCTGAAGATCTCTAGGGAGTGCACGAACGAATTCCAGCACTGTTGTACTGGAGTCGAGAAGCATCGTGGTGTTCGCCGGGATGCGGCTCGCGCCGGCGACGGCGATTGCCTTCTTGCCGGCGGTCTCATCGCGAGCACGCTGCTGAAAGCTCCGGGGACCTGATCTGCTTCTTGCAGCGCCTCCATGGAATCGCTGGACGAGACCCTGCTCGGCCAATTCCCGAAGATCCCGGCGTATAGAGTCTTCGGAGACGCCAAATTCCAATGCGACCGCATTCGCCAGCACGCGGCCAGACTCATTGATCCTCTGGAGGATCATACTTTTTCTTTCGTCCGGCGATAAATCCTTCAGCATAGAACGCCCCTGCACATGCGGTCACGATAACCACATTTGCCTATATCGGCAATAGATTATGCGTATATTTGCATGAATGGGGATTTTGCACGCAAGCCAAAAACAAAAAAGGCTCAGGTGGGCCTTTTTCATGCTTGCGAATTGCCACAAGCCTATTCGTAAACGACGAGAAGATCCTTTGCGTCTATCTGATCGCCGGCACGCACGTGTACTTCCACAACTATGCCATCTCGTTCGGCCCGCAAGGCAGTCTCCATCTTCATAGCCTCGATAGACAACAAGACATCTCCCGCGTTGACTTTCTGTCCACTCGCAATGCCTACAGTTGAGATAATGCCCGGCATGGGCGCACCCACCTGTTTGTCATTTCCAAGCTCCGCTTTACGTCTTACGCCAGCGCCACTGCCGGCACGTGTGCGATCGGGGACTTTCACACGCCGCGGCTGACCGTTCATCTCGAAAAAGACTGTACACATTCCTTTATCATCGGGTTCACCCACTGCCTGGTTGCGCACGACGAGCGTCTTGCCGCGCTCGATGTCGAGAAACACTTCCTCCTCCTGCGCCAGTCCGTAAAAGTAGACATGCGTCGGCAGTACACTCGTCGGGCCGTATGTATTGTGCGTTACTGCAAAATCCGTGAACACTTTGGGGTACATGAGATACGAGGCAAATTCCTGATCGCTGATCTTCCGTTCCAGCTTGGTCTCGATTTCTTTCCGCTCGGCATTGAGATTGGCGGGCTCCAAAAGTGCACCCGGCCGCTCGGTGAATGGCTTTTCACCTTTCAGAATCTTCTTCTGAATGTCCTTCGGCCAACCTTTCGGTGGTTGTCCGAGATCACCGCGCATCATCGACACCACCGAGTCCGGAAATGCTATATCCTTGTCGGGGTTCTCCACGTCGGCGACAGACAGATCCTGGCTTACCATCATCAGAGCCATATCTCCGACAACCTTGGAGGATGGAGTGACCTTGACGATATCGCCGAACATCTGGTTGACGTCCGCATAAGTTTGCGCAACTTCGTGCCAACGCGTCTCAAGTCCAAGCGAGCGAGCCTGTTCCTTGAGATTGGTAAACTGCCCCCCGGGCATTTCGTGAAGGTAGACCTCGGAGGCCGGCCCCTTTAAGTCACTTTCAAAAGCCGCGTATTGCGTACGCACCGCCTCCCAATAAAACGAAATTCGGCGTATCCACTCGGGATCGAGGCCGGGATCGCGCTCGGTACCTTTCAATGCCTCAACGATCGAACCCAAGCATGGCTGCGAGGTATTGCCGGAGAGGGCATCCATCGCAGCGTCAACCACGTCAACACCTGCATCCACCGCTGCAAGAACAGTTGCTGCGGCAACACCCGACGTATCGTGCGTGTGGAAATGCAGCGGCAGGTCGGTTGCTTCGCGCAACGCCTTGAACAAAACCTTCGCAGCATTTGGCTTCAAAAGACCCGCCATGTCCTTGAGGGCTATGACATGGGCCCCGGCTTTCTCCACCTGCTGCGCCAGGTCGACGTAATATTTCAGGTCATATTTTGGCCGCGCCGAGTTGAGGATGTCGCCCGTATAGCAGATCGCGGCTTCGCAGAGCTTGTTCTCCTCGACGACCGCATCCATGGTGACACGCATGTTTTCAACCCAGTTCAAACTATCGAACACACGGAAAACATCCACACCGCCTTTTGCCGCTTGGCTTACAAAATATTTGACGACATTATCCGGATAGCTTTTGTAGCCGACGCCGTTGGCGCCGCGCAGCAGCATTTGCAGAAGGATATTTGGAGCCCCTTCGCGGATTTCAGCGAGGCGCTCCCACGGGTCTTCCGTCAGGAACCGCATTGCCACATCAAAAGTAGCACCGCCCCAGCATTCCAGCGAGAAGAGCTGTGGCAGGGCGCGTGCATAAGTACCGGCAACGCGAGCAATATCATAGGTCCGCATTCGTGTAGCCAAGAGGGATTGGTGCCCATCGCGCATCGTGGTGTCCGTAAACAGCACACGCTTCTCATTGCGCATCCACTCGGCAAACTTTTGCGGCCCGAGTTGATCGAGCAACTGTTTGGTGCCGTCGGGGATCGGCGTTTCAACGAAAGGAACGCGCGGCAGCGCCGCATCTTTGGAGGGCGCGGCCCTGCCCTTGGTTTCCGGATGACCGTTTACGGTTACGTCCGCAAGATAGGTCAGAAGTTTGGTTGCACGGTCTTGCCGCTTCACCTGTTCAAAGAGTTCGGGCGTCGTATCGATGAATTTGGTCGTATAGGAATTATCGAGAAATTTCGGGTGTGTGATGATCGCTTCAAGGAAGGTGAGGTTAGTGGCGACACCGCGAATACGGAACTCGCGCAGCGCACGATGCATCCTGTGGATGGTTTCTTCCGCTGTTGGCGACCAGGCTGTAATCTTTTCCAACAGTGGATCGTAGAATCGCGTGATCACCGCGCCGGAATAGGCTGTGCCACCGTCTAGTCTGATGCCGAAACCCGTAGCGCCGCGATAGGCGGTGATGCGACCATAGTCCGGAATGAAATTCTGTTCCGGATCCTCAGTGGTTATGCGGCACTGCAAGGCGTGGCCGTTGAGCTTGATATCTTTTTGCGCGGGTACGCCCGATTCCGGCGTGCCGATGGCCGCACCTTCAAGAATGCGTATCTGCGCTTTGACGATGTCGATACCAGTCACCTCTTCAGTAACCGTATGCTCGACCTGGATGCGTGGGTTCACTTCGATAAAGTAGAACTCATTCGTATCGGCATCCATCAGGAACTCGATGGTTCCGGCCCCGATATAGCTGGTTTCCTTGGCAATCTTCAGACCGTAATCGCATATTTCCTTGCGTTGGCTGTCAGTGAGGTATGGCGCAGGCGCGCGCTCGACCACTTTCTGGTTGCGGCGCTGGATGGAACAATCGCGTTCGAACAGATGCACCGCATTGCCATGCGTATCGCCAAGGATTTGTACCTCGACATGGCGGGCGCGCTGCACAAGCTTTTCAAGATAGACTTCGTCCTTGCCAAAGGCAGCCTTGGCTTCCCGCTTGCCCTCGGTGACCTCGCGGGCGAGGTCATCCACCGAAAAAATAGCGCGCATGCCACGCCCGCCGCCGCCCCATGATGCCTTCAACATCACCGGGTAACCAATCTGTTCGGCCATTGCCTTGACAGCTTCCATGTCGTCGGGCAGCGGCTCGGTTGCGGGAACCACCGGAACGCCGATTTCGATTGCCAGATTGCGCGCGGCAACCTTGTTACCAAGCCGGCGCATGGTCTCCGGCTTCGGTCCGATGAAGATAATGCCGGCCTCCGCGCAGGCATCGGCAAATTCGGGGCTTTCCGACAGAAGACCGTAGCCTGGATGGATAGCGTCGGCGCCCGAAAGCTTCGCAACCCGGATGATCTCCTCGATTGAGAGGTAGCTTTCGATGGGCCCCATGTCCTTGGCCAGATGCGGACCACGACCAACCTGATAGGACTCATCCGCCTTGAAGCGGTGCAGCGCAAGCTTGTCCTCTTCCGCCCAGATCGCCACGGTTTTCATGCCAAGCTCGTTGGCCGCACGGAATACGCGGATGGCAATCTCTGATCGATTGGCGACGAGTATTTTCTTGATAGGCAAGGCGAAAACTCCAGACAGCGAAAAAGCGCTTTAAAATGGATTGGGCTGCATCAACATTTCTCAGGATTGTTGCAGTGCAAACAAATACATATTGAACACAAGAATCTCAAATGTCCAATAGCAAAATGCCCGGCGTTAGGCCGAGCATTTCACGCATATATAAGTTAGTCAGCTTATTGCTGGAAATAGCCGATCTTGCCGTCGGGGCCCTTTTTCCATTCATACATGACGTAGCCCGGGAATTTCGGATCGCCCTTCTCATCAAACGCCAGATCACCTAGCACCGTCTTGAATGGCCCCTTTCCTTTCAATGATTTGGCTATCAGTTCCGGATCGTTTGTTTCTGCAGCGTTTGCGGCAGCAGCGATGGCCTGAAGGGAGCCGTAGGCGTACAGTGTGAATGCTTCCGGTTCAAAACCATCCGCCCTGAACTTCTCGATCAGTTCCTTGTTCGCCGGGTTGTTGCGTGGATCCGGACCAAATGTGTTGAGCGTACCAATGACGGCATCGCCTGCTATCGAAGCCAGCTCATTTGAGACGATCGCCGCACCTGAAATAAATTGTACTTTAAGGCCCTGGTCCGCCAATTGACGCATGATCAGGCCCGCTTCCGTGTGTACACCGCCCCAATAGAATACGGTAACACCGGCTTCCTTCACTTTGCTGATCAGCGCTGAGAAATCCTTGTCACCGGTATGGACGCCCTCGTTGAGCACTTCGGTGATGCCCTGGGCGTTCAGTGCTTTCTTGGTTTCATCGGCGAGACCCTGGCCGTAGGGCGTCTTGTCATTGACGATGGCGATCTTGGCGCCCTTGAAATGATCGGCGATATATGCTCCGGCGACCTTCCCTTGCTGGTCATCGCGGCCACAGGTTCGGAATGTGTTCCAGAGACCGCGCTCGGTATACTTCGGATTGGTCGACGCCGGGGTTACCTGCAGGATACCATTCTCCGCATAAACCTCCGACGCTGGTATCGATACGCCCGAATTGTAGTGACCAATAACGATCTTCACGCCGTCGGCCACGAATTTGTTTGCAACGGAAATACCTTGCTTCGGATCGGAAACATCATCGCCAAAGGCTAGATCGATCTTCTCACCATTGATACCGCCGGCGTCGTTTATAGCAGTGGTAGCTGCCTCGACCCCTCGCTTGATCTGTGCACCCATGGCTGCATTCGGTCCAGTGAGTGGAGCCCCAACGCCGACCAGTATATCGGCGCCAGCGTAACCGGTGAATATGAGCATTGTTGCTGCAACCATGCCGGGAAAAAGTAGCTTCGTCATACAAAACTCCATTCTAAAATGACGTCAAAAAATTGCGGGCAATATTACCATATCCGGAGCTCAATCGCCGGCATAGGTTTTGGGCGGATAAACGAAAGGCTTGCTGTAAAAATTGCTGATGTTCTACGCGGGCTAATAAGCGCCGCTGTGTTCCGTCGAAACACGACAAACGCGATGGTTATCAATGTGAATGCCCAGCAGAGGGCCGGGCATTCACTGATTGTCCTCAAACGGAAGGCTTATTGCTGGAAATAGCTATACTTGCCGTCTTCGCCCTTCTTCCATTCGTACATAACGTAGCCTGGAAGCTTGGGATCGCCCTTTTCATCAAAGGCGATATCGCCAAGAACGGTCTTGAACGGGCCCTTTTCCTTCATCGTTTTCGCAACGGTCTCAGGATCGTTCGATCCAGCTGCCTTTGCTGCATCAGCGATGACCTGTGCTGCTGCGTAGGCGTAGAGCGTGTAGGCTTCCGGCTCGAAGCCCTGCGCACGGAACTTCTCAACGAGTTCCTTGTTGGCAGGATTCTTGCTCGGATCCGGACCGAACGTGTTCAGTGTACCTGCAACCGCGTCGCCAGCGATCGAAGCAAGTTCATTCGAAACGATACCATCGCCGGAGATGAACGTGACTTTCAGACCCTGGTCAGCAAGCTGGCGGATAATCAGACCGGCTTCGGTGTGCAGACCACCCCAATATAGAACTGTAACGCCGGCTTGCTTGGCCTTGGCGATCAGAGCGGAGAAGTCTTTGTCGCCGACGTTAACGCCTTCGTACATCGCTTCCTTCATACCCTTGGCGTTCAGCGTCTTCTTGGTTTCGTCAGCGAGACCCTGGCCATAGGGCGTCTTGTCATGCACAACCGCAATCTTGGCGTCCTTGAACTTTTCGGCAATGTATGTACCAGCTACAACACCCTGCTGATCGTCGCGTCCGCAAGTGCGGAAAGTGTTCCACAATTTGCGCTCTGTGAATACCGGGTTGGTCGCAGCAGGCGTGATTTCCAGAATGCCGTTCTCAGCATAAACTTCAGATGCCGGGATCGAAACACCGGAATTGAAATGGCCGATAACGAACTTCACACCGTCAGCAACAAACTTGTTGGCAACGGAAATGCCCTGTTTTGGATCCGAAACGTCATCGCCAAGTGACAGTTTGACCTGCTCACCATTAACGCCGCCGGCTGCATTGATCTCAGCGATAGCTGCTTCTGCACCCTTCTGCAGCTGCGCACCGAAAGCGGCGTTCGGTCCGGTCAACGGTCCACCGACACCGATCAGAAGATCGGCATACGCGTTGCCGCTCAAGGCGAGCATTGCAGCAAGCGCAACGCCCGATAACAGTGACTTCTTCATTTGAAAACTCCCATTTTCTAGGTACTTACCAAACCCCTCGCGACGGCTTGTTTTCGTCGCTTGAAGATTACATTTGCCGATTTCCCGGCGGTTGTCACGCTGATTCATTTCGCATCAGCGAGATAGGTTAAGCTCTCGTTCTTTCTTTCCAGGCGAATGGAGAACTTTTTTCATAGAGCCAATGATATTGCCGGACCATCTGGTTGGTACGGGTATAGCGATAGCCGAGGATTCCGATGATGGTCAGCACAATCGTGTCTACGATGTAGTAGTGAAGTGTGAACATCGTTCCACCAAAAAGAGCAAAGTGGATGAACCGGACAGCGATGCCTAACAGCAGCATGTAGAATATGACGATTACCAAGGGGCGCCATGTTTTGGCGCATGCTCGTCCTGCCATCCACGCGGCCCAGCCGCCCATAAGGCAGGTAACCAGTATGAACAGCCAGATTGAAGGTTCTTCGTATAAGATGCCTTGCATGGCAATATTCCCCTTGAGGCCTTTCAAGAAGGCCTTTCTCTCATTAGTGGCGACCGCCTTCAAGATACGCGGCGCGCACTTCCGGATTTGCAAGAAGTTCCGCGCTCGATCCGCTCATAGTCACAATCCCGTTCACCATCACGTAGCCGCGATCGGCGAGCTTCAGAGCGCCGAACGCGTTCTGTTCAACTAGGAACACCGTCAATCCGGTGGTCTTGTTCAACTCTTTGATTGCTTCGAAAATGTGCTTGATGATCAGCGGTGCGAGACCCAATGAAGGCTCGTCCAGCAGTAGCAGGCGCGGACGTGCCATAAGCGCCCGCCCGATTGCCAGCATTTGCTGTTCGCCGCCAGAAAGTGTGCCGCCGCGCTGATTGATGCGTTCCTTCAACCGCGGGAAAAGATCGAACACCATGCGCGAATCTTCATCGAAGTACTCAAGCTTGTCGAGGCTCGCACCCATCTGCAGATTTTCCTGCACGGTCATGCGGGGAAAAATGCGGCGGCCTTCAGGTGATTGTGCAATCCGCAGCCGCGCGATTTCATGCGTCGGCAATTGCGTGATGTCCTTGCCGTCAAAAATGACCCGTCCGGTACGTGCGCGCGGCATCCCGAAGATTGTCATCATCAAGGTGGATTTTCCGGCGCCGTTGGCACCGATCAAAGCGACAATCTCACCCGGATCGGCATGGACTGTCACACCGCTCAAGGCACGAATATTGCCGTAGTAGGTTTCAACGCCTTCAACGCTGAGAAGGGCTTGCTTTTCTGACATTATTTAGCCCCTCGGGTCTTTTTGGGCGCCGGGGTTACCTGGCTTTGCTTTGCCAGTTTCTTGGCCTGTCCAATCCAGTCTTCACGCGCGATCCGCCCGTCAAAAGCAAGGTAGGCCTCAGCGGCGATAATGTCGGCCTTCTTCCAGGCAGCAATCTGGTCGAAATGGAATATTCCGTGTTCGTTGAGTTTGCGCTCGTTGACCGGCCCGATCCCCTTGATAATGATAAGTTTGTCTGCCTTGCCGCCACGCGGCTCTGCAAGTGCGTTCGCTGTTGCACCGGGTTTGATCGCCACCAGCGACTTTGCAGCCGGATTGATTGGCTTCGATTTCACGGTACTCGCTGCTGCAGGCTTGGCAGCAGTTTTGTCTGTGACGGACTTTACAACGGGCTTTTTTGCAGCCGTAGCTCTGGCCCGCCTGACCTTGGCAGGAGCGGAAGGAATAAGGGTGGCCGGAGCCATATCCGGATGGGCTTCCTCGATCTCGTGCAGCGCCTCGGTCGAAAGCAGGTCTACCGCCGCGGTAATATCATCGACGCCAGCGGCTTCTGCCTGTTCGATCAGTTCGACCACTTCTTCGTCCTCGACGCCGAGATAGGCAGCGATGACCTTTGGATCGTTTTTCACGGTCTCAGGCGTGCCATCCGAGATTTTCGTGCCGTATTCGAGAACAACAACGTGATCGGAGATTTCCATGACCACGGACATGTCATGTTCTATGAGGAGGATCGAAGTCCCGGTCTCATCACGAATATCGAGCAGGAGCTTGTTTAGTTCAGCAGACTCACGAGCATTAAGTCCTGCAGCAGGTTCATCAAGGCAGAGCAGTTCGGGATCCGTACACATTGCACGAGCGATCTCGAGGCGCCTCTGCGCACCATACGGCAGATCACCAGCCGGGTCGTCGGCGCGCTCCACCAGATTGATCTTGTCCAGCCAGAAACGGGCCTTCTCGATCGCATCCGAAGCCGCCTTCTTGTAAGTAGGAAGGCCGAGCAGACCGAGAATGGTAAACCCAGACGATAACATCAGTGGATTGTGCTGAGCGACGAGCAGGTTTTCCAGAACGGTCAATCCCGAAAACAGGCGAATATTCTGGAACGTGCGCGCGACCTTGGCCTTCTTGGTGATGACGAAATCGGCCATCCGCTCCAAGAGATACTCCTCACCATTCTGACGGGTCATCGTCAGCATACCTTCGGTCGGCTTATAAAAGCCGGTTATGCAATTGAAGACCGTGGTCTTTCCAGCACCGTTGGGGCCGATAAGGGCAGTGATTGCGCCGCGCCTGGCTTCGAAATTCAGGTCATTGATCGCGATGAGGCCACCAAATTTCATCGAGAGCCGTTCAACGCGCAAGATTGCAGTGGGATTGTTTTGCACTTCCGAAACCATCAGCCGTGGCCTTCTTTGGTAAACTCGCTGGACACCATCTTGCGTTTATGCAGGAAAGCGCTCGGTTCTCGATTGCCGACAAAACCACGCGGCTTCCAGACCATGACCACGATCATCGCAAGACCGAACAAGAGCATACGATAGAGTTCGGGAGTGAAATCCGGTCCAAAGATGCGCTTCAGGAATTCCAGCTCGCGCAACAGTTCAGTGCCGCCGATCATCACTGCCGCAGCGATAGCGATGCCGACCAGTGATCCCATACCCCCCAGAACGACGATTGCAAGAATGATGGCGGACTCCAGGAACACAAAGGATTCAGGGCTGACAAATCCCTGCCGTGCTGCGAAGAACGAACCAGCAAAGCCGCCGAACATTGCGCCTGTGGCGAACGCTGTTAGTTTTGTCGTCGTCGTATTGATGCCAAGTGAGCGGCAGGCGATCTCATCCTCACGCAAAGCCTCCCATGCACGACCGATAGGCATACGGCGCAGACGAATGGTGACCCATGCAGTCAGGAGCGCAAGGAGCAGAATAAGATAGTAGAGAAAAATCTTGTAGTAGACGCCGGAATTGGGAAGACCAAGCAGCGCTGCGAAACCGGTTGGTCCAGGGGTGAAAGGAATACCAAACAAGGTTGCTTTGGCGATACCCGAAATGCCGAACGTGCCCTTGGTAACGACGGTCCAGTTGATCAACACCAAACGAATGATTTCACCGAAAGCGAGGGTGACAATCGCCAGATAGTCGCCGCGTAGGCGCAAAACCGGGAAGCCGAGCATAATGCCCCAGAGGGCGGCGAAAATGCCCGCCATCGGCAGCAACAGCCAGAACGATAAGCCGAAATGGGTTGAAAGCAACGCGTAGGAATAAGCGCCAACAGCATAGAAGGCGACATAACCGAGATCGAGCAGTCCGGCGAGACCGACCACAATATTCAGACCCCAGGCGAGCATCACATAGATCAGGATCTGAATGCCAAAATTATCGACATACTTCAGTGAGCCTTGCAGGCCACCCATGATAGAGCCGTTATAGGCCCAGAGGATCAGAATCACGAGGAACGGATAGATGAGCAGCAGTCCGAGTCCAATCTTGGGGAAGCTCTTGCGGAATGCGGATTGTTCTTTTTCGACTGCAGCACGCTTGTTCTTGCTGCGCGCCTCGCTCCAGGGTGTAATGTAAGCGGTCAGTAAAAACCGCCCTATACCTGCGACAAGCACGAAGATCGCCAGCAATCCCCAACGCTGGTTGAGAACAAGCTCATTCCGGATATTCTGATCGGTGCGGAAACCGACGATCAGAAAGAACAATCCGAAGGCGAGAGCACCGGCGAGGAGCCCTTCCTTCACAGCTTTTGCGAAGACGGAATCCGGTTCTATTTTTTGGACGTCGGCCATACGCTTAAACCTTTTCGACTTCGGGCCGACCAAGAATGCCGGAAGGCAGGAAGATCAGAACAATTGCCAAAATCGAGAATGCGGCAACGTCCTTGTAGTCGATGGAGAAATAGGCGGACCAAAGAGCCTCGATCAGGCCGATCAGCAGACCGCCGACCACGGCGCCGGGGAGCGAGCCGATACCACCCAGCACCGCGGCAGTGAAAGCTTTAACGCCTGGGGTGAAACCATCGGTGAAGGAGATGACGCCGTAAAACATGAGATAAAGCGTGCCGGCGACTGCCGCGAGCATGGCGCCCATAACGAAGGTCATGGAAATGGTCTTGTCTACGTCGATACCGAGCAGAGCCGCCATCTTGCGGTCTTGTTCACAGGAGCGCTGCGCCCTTCCGAGCGTCGTTTTGTTGACAAGATACCAGAAGGCAGCAAGCAGGATCACTGTCACGATGATGATGACCATCTGTTTGTAGGCAACTGTGATGTTCGTACCATAAATTGTGATGCCACCATTGACGAGTGGTGGGATCGGCTTGTTGCGCGGACCCTGTGTGACCTGCACGAAATTGGACAACGCGATCGACATGCCGATCGCTGTAATCAACGGTGCGAGACGAAACGACCCGCGCAGGGGCCGGTAGGCCAGGCGCTCGATCGTCCAGCTCCACAACCCCGTCAGGAGCATGGCCACAATCATCATCAGGAGCAGCGCCAGAACGACTGGCACCCCTCCAATGAAAGTAGTCAAGGCAAGAAAAACAATCATCGCCATAAAGGCGCCGAGCATGAAAACATCGCCGTGGGCGAAGTTGATCATACCGATAATTCCGTAAACCATCGTATAGCCGATGGCGATCAGTCCATAGATCGAACCAAGCGTCAATCCATTGATCGATTGCTGGATGAAGTACTCCATCGCAACGACACCCCTCATTTTATTGGGAAGTTTTTTATCCGGTTTTTTTATCCGGTTCCCATTACCCCAATGTCTTTACACCTAGCGTCTGCGTTAGAGAAAGCAACTGCTTTTTTGGCTGACACAACAACGTTACATTTGCTGACATATATTCTCCGGAAATTTTCACCAAATTTAATATACAATGCAACAGAAATTCCGGCGTTTTCGCTCGTGTTAGACGAATTGACTAGTCGCGCCTTAATTCTCCAGTGATCCAAAAGGGACTATTTGACCACAAAGCCATGAGCAAACGGATCGCGGTCGTCTATGAAGATGGTGTTATATCCTGTCATGCGCGCCCACCCTGCAATCGATGGAATGATCGCCGGCTTTCCTGCCACGCTGATGGCCTCTTCGACCCTGCCATGAAACAACGAGCCGATTATTGATTCGTGCACGAAATCATCGCCTGGTTTCAGCTTCCCCTTGGCCGCTAATTGCGCCATGCGGGCGGATGTTCCGGTTCCACAGGGCGAACGATCGATGGCCTTTTCGCCATAGAAAACCGCGTTGCGTGCATGGGCTTCTGGTTGCGTCGGTGCGCCGGTCCAAAGGATATGGCTGAGCGTATTGATATCGTGTTTTTCCGGATGCTGGAACGAATAGCGCTCGTTGAGACGCTCTCGGAGTATCGGACTCCAGCCGATAAGATCGAGCGCTCGATAGTCGGCAATATCCGTGAAATTCTCCTGGGGATCGACGATCGCATAGAAGTTCCCGCCATAGGCAACATCGACGAATAACGTTCCTAAATCCGGACATTCGACCTCCAACTTCTCGGCATAAAGAAATGCGGGAACATTGGTAATCCGCACACTGGAAACGTATTGGCCGTCTAGTTCGTACTCCGCGATCACGAGCCCGGCGGGTGTATCGAGTTTAAGGATACCTGGTGTCTTCGGTGTTATCAGGCCGTGTTCGATCGCCATCGTCACCGTACCGATCGTTCCATGTCCGCACATGGGAAGGCAGCCGGACGTTTCGATGAACAGCACCGCCACATCGCAATCGTCACGGGTGGGGGGATAGAGAAGCGATCCGGACATCATGTCGTGCCCCCGCGGCTCGAACATTAGTCCTGTACGGATCCAGTCGAATTCCGCCAGGAAATGCGCCCGCTTTTCCATCATCGTTGAACCGGAAAGATTCGGGCCGCCACCCGCAACCAGACGGACCGGGTTGCCACAAGTATGACCATCGATACAGAAAAAAGAATGGCGCGCCATGATACTCCTTAGAAACGTTGTGGGCTGAATGGTCCGATCGAAATTGAAGGATTTGTTCCAACAATCAGATCCGTGATCAAGCGTCCTGTCGCTGCCGATTGTGTCAGTCCAAGATGACCGTGACCAAAAGCATAGAGAACATTTCCGCTCGTTCTTGCACAGCCGATAACGGGCAATGAATCCGGCGAGGACGGCCGATATCCCATCCACTGCCTGCCGCCCGAAGTATCGAGGTCAGGTATGAACATTTTCGCCTTCGTCAACATCGCGTCGGATCGTTTATAGTTGGGTGGCAGATCCAGTCCACCGAATTCGACTGCGCCGCCGATACGGATACCGGTTTGGAGCGGCGTTACCACAAAGCCGTGGCCCGAGAAAATAAGCTGGCGCTTGAGATCGAACGCCCCCACCGGCAAAGTCGTATTATAGCCTCGCTCGGTCTCAAGAGGAATTGCATCACCCAAACTCTTTGCCAGCCGATGCGACCACGCGCCAGCGGCAATAATCAGTTTTGCAGCTTCAATACCTGTGCCATCTGCCAGCTGAATCGTCGCACCTTTTTCGCTTGCTGTAACAGCAGTGGCCTCAGCGTGCAGAAATTCAGCGCCAAGACGTACTGCGTACAGCCACAGGCCCATACCCACATGCTGAGGATCACTGACCGTCTTCCAGCCAGGCACAAAGGTGCCAGCAACAAAACGCGATGCGAGACCGGGTTGGCTTGTGGCAAGCTCCTCGCCGCGCAGATGTTCAAAGGGAATGCCCGCTCTCTTTCGGGCATTCCAGCCCGGGAGGGCTGCATTCAGTTCTTCTTCGCTTTCATAGAGTTCAAGTGAGCCATCCTCCCGCACCATGCTGCGAATACGTGCCCGCTCCATCAAACCAAGCATTTCCGGCTCGGCAAGCTGCATTAGCGCGCCCTGCGCCTGTACGGTCCGCTCCAGCGCATCAGCACGGCTGGCGCGCCACAACCGGTAGAGCCACGGCGCGAGCTTCGGCAGATATGATGGGCGAATTGAAAATGGCCCGAGGGGGTCGACAAGCCAACCCGGTACCTTGGCAAGAACGCCCTTCGAAGCCATGGGAAGAATATCGGAAAATGCCAAGGCCCCGGCGTTGCCGGCACTTGTCCCCTCACAGATACCCTGCCTGTCGATAACAAGCACCTTGTGCCCAATCTCGGAAAGATAGGCGGCAACGACGATGCCGACAATGCCGGCACCTATGATAACAATTTCCTTTGTGTCCGAACGTTGGCCGCCCATCATTCAGCCGATTGGCTCAGAGTGCAGGAAGTTTCGGGCGGGACGCGATCGCGTCCATGACGGTCTTCTCGACAGCAGCACGGCGCTCGCCGCGAAGCGGCTGACGCGGCAGGCGAACACGGTCATTTGTTCCGATTTCATGGACTTCCGCCAATTTGATGTTCTGTACGAGGTATGTGGAAACATCAAGGTCAAGAAGCGGGCGGAACCAGCGATAAATTTCCAGCGCCTCGGCGTAGCGTTCAGCCATGACCAGCTTGTATATAGCAACAGTTTCCTTCGGGAAAGCGGTGACCAGGCCAGCAACCCAACCGATCGCGCCTGCGGTCAACGCTTCAAACGCGAGATTGTCTACGCCGGTAAAGAGATCATACCGGGTACCGAACATGTTGATGATATCTGTAGTGCGGCGAACGTCGTCCGAGGATTCCTTAATCGCTACGAAATGCTGATCCGACGCAAGTTCCGTCAGAATTTCACTCGTTACGTCGACGCGGTAAGCGATGCGATTGGAATAGATCATCACAGGCAAGTCGCCCGCCGCCGCCACAGCTTTCAGCGTTGTCACTGTTTCTTCGGGGTCTGTGTGGTAGATCGGGCTTGGAACGAGCATCAGGCCGTCCGCACCAGCTTTGGCAGCACGTTTTGCCAGCGCGGCACCATCACGTGTTGCCGCTTCATTGATGGTCAGGAGCACCGGCCTGCCTTTGGCAACGCGCTGCGCAGTCTTCAAGACCTCAAGCTTCTCATCATGGCTAAGCATCGGCCCTTCGCCAAGAGACCCTGCCACGATCAATCCGTCGCAGCCTGCATCCATCAGCAGCGCAAAGCAGCGTTCCATTTCACTATGATCGAGACTATCATTCTCTGTGAATTTGCTGGTAACTGCCGGAAATACACCTGACCACATGACGCTTGCTCCTTCTTGATATATCACAAATATATCTGTAACACTTATGGCTGTCAATCCGAGAGAACGACTTATGTATCAAACGACCATCCACACGGTTGCTCAAACGGGCGAGAGCCTGGCGGAACTCGCCTATCGCCAGTTGGAGGAGATGATCGTAACACTGAAACTGGAGCCCGGCTCGATCGTCAACGAAAGGGCACTGACGGATATCACAGGGATGGGTCGCACTCCGGTGCGTGAGGCAGTACAAAAGCTTGCTTGGGAAGGCCTCATGGAAATCCGGCCGCGCTCCGGCATCGCCATCGCCCCGCTGAATTTGCAGGATTTCGGTAAAATACTGGACACCCGCGAGGGGGTTGAACGCGTTCTCGCCCGTGATGCCGCTCGCTTTGGTGCTGCCCTCCACCACAAGCGATTAAAGGAGGCCTCCGACGCCATGAGCACCGCTCTTGCGTCTGACGATGTCAGCCGCTTCCTGATAGCAGACAAAATTTTCGATACTGTGCTTGGCCAGGCAGCTGAAAACCCGTTTGCTGCCCGGCTTGCGTCACCGCTTCAAACCCATAGCCGGCGTTTTTGGTTCCGATTGCAGAGACCCGGAAGCCTTCAGCAATCAGGAGGCGCTCACAAGGCATTGATAGATGCAATCATTGCCGGCGCACCGGATCGAGCGTCTGAAGAGGCCACCAAACTCATTGATCATTTGCGTACCCTGGCGCCTTAAAGAAAATGCCGCCGGAGACCGGCGGCAGTTTGTTTCATTTCATCGTGGGGATAACGAACTCGGCACCGTCCTTGACGCCGGAAGGCCAGCGGGAAGTGACAGTCTTCGTCTTTGTGTAGAAGCGAAACGCATCGGGTCCGTGCTGGTTGAGATCGCCGAAACCAGAGCCCTTCCAGCCGCCGAAGGTATAATAGGCAATCGGAACCGGGATCGGCACGTTGATACCAACCATTCCGACCTGAACACGAGAGGCAAAGTCGCGAGCCGCATCGCCATCACGCGTGAAAATTGCAACGCCGTTGCCGTATTCATGTTCGTTTGGCAGACGGATCGCGTCCTCATAAGTGTCAGCGCGAACGATACCCAAAACTGGTCCGAAGATTTCTTCTTTATAGATCCGCATGTCCGGAGTCACATGGTCGAACAGGCAACCGCCCATGTAGAAACCGTTCTCATAACCTTGCATCGTAAAACCACGACCATCGACGACGAGTTTGGCACCTTCTTCCACGCCGAGATTCACATAACCCTGGATGCGCTCCAGCGCCTGTTTGGTGACAACCGGACCATAATCGGCCGACATGTCGGTCGAAGGACCGACCTTGAGGCTTTCCACACGGGGAATCAGCCGCTCGACTAGACGATCAGCCGTATCCTTGCCAACTGGTACCGCCACGGAAATAGCCATGCAACGTTCGCCGGCAGAACCATATCCTGCACCAATCAGTGCATCGACGGTCTGGTCCATATCGGCATCCGGCATAATGATCATGTGATTCTTGGCGCCGCCAAAGCATTGAGCACGCTTGCCGTTCGCCGTAGCGCGAGTGTAAATGTACTGAGCAATCGGGGTTGAGCCAACAAAGCCGACAGCCTTGATGTCCGGGTCGTCAAGGATCGCATCGACCGCTTGCTTGTCACCATTGACGACGTTGAAGATGCCTGCAGGAAGCCCCGCTTCGATGAACAGCTCTGCAAGCCGCATAGGCACGCCCGGATCGCGCTCTGATGGCTTCAGAATAAAGGCGTTGCCAGACACGATTGCCGGGCCAGCTTTCCATAGCGGGATCATTGCAGGGAAATTGAACGGCGTGATGCCGGCGACTACTCCTAGAGGCTGCCGCATTGAATAGACATCGATGCCAGTTCCGGCGCTGTCAGAAAACTCGCCCTTCAGCATATGCGCTGCACCGAGGCACACCTCGACCACTTCCAGACCGCGTTGGATATCACCCTTGGCATCGGGGATTGTCTTGCCATGCTCGCGCGCCAGAAGTTCGGCCAACGAGTCATATTCGGCTTCTACCAATTCGAGGAACTTGCGCATGACACGCACCCGGCGCTGCGGGTTGGTTGCGGCCCAAGCAGGCTGCGCAGCTTTTGCATTCTCTACTGCAGCGCGGACTTCCGCCGGTGTCGCAAGTGCAACGTGGCCCTGAACCGTTCCGTCCATTGGCTGGAAAATCTCGGTCGTGCAACCGCTGGTTCCGGCGACATGCATGCCACCGATGAAATGTCCTACCTCACGCATAGCGAATAACCTCCCTGTAATAGTTGGATTTCTGTTGTAGCTATCATCGCGCTTCAAAAACTTTATTGCAAGCCAAGCAAAAGCGTATCCGTTGTGCAAAAATTGAAGTACGACTTAGGCCGGAGGCTTTGATGAATTGGGATGATGTACGTATTTTCCTGGCTGTTGCACGGTCTGGACAGATTCTCGGGGCGGCAAAACGTCTCGGGCTTAACCACGCGACAGTTGCGCGACGGCTGACAGCGCTGGAGAACGATCTCAATACAAAGCTTCTCACTCGGCGCACCAATGGATGCGAACTCACACATGCAGGTGAAGAGTTTCTATTGTCTGCAGAGCGTATGGAAGCGGAAATGCTATCCATCCGCTCGTCACTCGGCGATGCCGACGTCGCCATCTCTGGATCAGTTCGGATTGGCGCGCCGGATGGGTTTGGCGTGACTTTCCTAGCACCGAGATTGGCGTTGCTCACAGCCCGATATCCAGACCTGAAAATACAGTTGGTGCCGGTCCCCCGCTCATTTTCGCTTTCCCGGCGCGAGGCCGATATTGCCATCACGGTTGATCGCCCCGATCAAGGACGCCTTGTAGCGCGCAAGCTCGTCGATTACAGCCTCGGCCTCTACGCCAGCCGTTCCTACCTTGCTGAGCGTGAGGCGCCGCAGACCGTGGATGAGCTCTCGGCGCATCGCCTCGTCGGATACGTCGATGACCTCGTCATCAGCCCATCGCTGAACTACGCGCCTGAAATCACTCGTGACTGGAAAGCAGCCTTTGAGATTTCAAGTGCGCTTGGACAGGTCGAGGCGGTGCGGGCTGGCGCAGGCATCGGAATACTCCACATGTTCATTGCGCGCGAGCATGAAGATCTTGTGCCAGTCCTGCCCGAACGCACCATTCACCGGTCCTATTGGTTGGCCTATCATGAATCCGTTCGTACACTTCGTCGCATCGCAGCGGTCTCGAATTTCATTTCCGATATGGTGAACCGTGAAAACGCGCGGTTCTCCTGAATAAGATACAGTTTCATGGGCCAAATAATGATTAACCACCGCGGAACAAAAATCGCCAACTCGACTTTAAAATGGTGCACCATAATGGTGATTCGAAACGGTATCGGAGAGGGAAAATGTACCGATATATCCTGGCATTCGCTGTAGTTTTTGGCGGCGCGCAGTTCTTGCCTGTGTTGCCTGCACAGGCGCAAGATTCCGTCAGATGCGAATCGCGTAAGTTCAGATACAGGGAATGCGATGCCGACATGCGCCGCCCGCGCATTGCAAAGCAGATTTCCAAGAGACCTTGCATAGCTGGCGACAGCTGGGGCTACAATCGAGGCGCTATCTGGGTAGATAAGGGTTGCGCTGCGGTCTTCACTGATTCCAGACGCGGCCGGGACAGGTATCGGGAGGATGACAGATACGACGACCGGTACCCTCGCCGCCGGCGAGACAATGGCGTCGAACTTGAACTCGACTTTTAGGCATTTACTCTGAGCTGAGTGCTACTGCCGGCTGAAGCCGCGAGGCGTTCCTGGCCGGCAGGTACCCGAAGACGAGCCCCGTCAAGAATGAACAGGCAAAAGCTAACGCCACCGGCCCGATCGTGAAGCTGATCGGTGCACCGAGGACCTTTGCCAGTACTCCAGTCCCGATGCCTGCCGCGACGCCAATCGCCCCACCGATCGCGGAAACCACTAGTGCCTCTATTATAAACTGCAGCAGAATATCGCGCCGCCGTGCGCCCGTTGCCATGCGAACTCCGATCTCGCGAGTTCGCTCTGTGACACTTACCAACATGATGTTCATGACCCCGATTCCGCCGACAAGAAGTGAAATTGCCGCAACAGCGCCAAGAAACAGCTTCAGCGTATTTGATGTCTCGGTGACGGCTTCGCGAATGGACGCCATATTGGTGATGAGGGTGTCCTGTCTCTGGTGACGCTTGTCCAAAAGCGACTGGATCGTCTCCTGCGTGGCGTCGATCGCCGAGCCGTCCTTTACCTGCACGGTAATCGTCCGCACGTTGCGCTGGCCGAAAAGTCGCATGCTTCCAGTCGTCAGGGGAACCAGAACCGTATCATCCTGATCGTTGCCGCCCATGCCTGCGCCCATTTCGCTCATCACGCCGATGATCTGGAATGGAATTTTGTTGACAAGTACATACTTGCCAATCGGGTCCGTGCCATCGGCAAAGAGCGTCTTGACCACGGTTTGACCAAGCACTGCTACCGGGGCGTAATTGGTCATGTCATCCTGATTGATGAACTCGCCCTTACCCACTGTCCAGGATTTCGCCTGCGTAAACTGCGGAACCGTACCATTGGCCGTCGTCTGATAATCGACATTCCCATAACGTACCGTCACCGTGCTCGTCATTTCCGGAACAGCGAAAGCAACATTTGGCTGTTCAAGGATGGCATCCGCATCGGCCGGAATCAGGGTTACGACGCTACCGCCCGTACCACCGCGGAAATTGGCCATGTTCGGGCGGATCACCAAAAGGTCAGATCCCATCGAGGAAATCCGGTCGAGTACAGAGTTCTGCGCACCCGTGCCGATAGCGAGCATGGCCACAACAGAACCGACACCGATGACGATGCCGAGCAGCGTGAGAATCGTGCGGAACAGGTTGGCCCGCAATGCCCTGAAGGCCATTTTGATAGCTTCGGAAATATCGGCGATTGCGGCAACACCCTCGAAAGCCTTTTGTTTGAGTCCTGTTGCGGCTTCGGGGTTGCTACGACCCTTTTTTGTCCGGTCCGAGATAATACGCCCGTCGCGCAATTCGATGAGCCGGTCAGCCTGTTCCGCAACCTCGCGTGAATGGGTAATGACGATGATCGTGTGACCACTCTCGTTCATGCTGCGCAGCAGCGCCATGACTTCGTCGCCGCTCTGGCTGTCGAGCGCGCCGGTCGGTTCGTCCGCAAGGATGACCCGACCGCCATTCATCAAAGCCCGGGCTATAGAGACACGTTGCTGCTGACCGCCGGAAAGCTGGTTCGGACGGTGATCGAGCCGGTCGCCAAGCTTCAATGAGCTAAGCAGTGCCTCTGCCCGGTCATGCCTGTCGCGAGCTGACGCGCCTGCATAGACCGCTGGGACTTCGACGTTCTCCTGCGCACTGGCGGTCGGGATGAGATTATAACTTTGGAAGACAAAGCCAAACGTGCGCCGGCGCAATCCGGCAAGCTCATCGGGTTCAAAGCCAGAAACGTGTTCGCCATCGAGCAGATAATCACCGCTCGTCGGCTGGTCGAGACAGCCGAGAATATTCATCAGCGTCGACTTGCCCGAACCGGATTGGCCAATGATTGCGACAAACTCGCCCGCCTCGATATCAAGCGATATACCGTGAAGAACCTCAACGGCGAGGTCGCCATTGTGATACGTCTTGCTTATGTCTCTGAGGGAGATGAGGGCGGTCATCGTCAGAACATCGGCGGCATACGCATGCCGCGCTGCGAGCGATTGCCGGAATTGCGGCTCATGCTTGCCCCGTTGCTTTCGCCTCCCTGGCCGACGACCACGAGTTCCCCTTCTTTCAGCCCGCTCTTGATCTCGGCACTGACACGGTTGCGGACCCCCACTTCAACCTCGCGAGTTTCCTGGGTGCCGGCGGTCGTGACAACCGTAACCTCGCCCTTGTGACCTTCGCCGCTGCTTCCCGCACGACGCGATCCTTCGGAACTGCTAACTGCAGAACTTGGCACGACAAGCACATCGTTTGCACTTGACTGCACGAAGAACACCTGCGCACTCATTGAAATCATAAGATCGCCATCAGGGTTCGGAACATCAAACAAAGCGTAGTAGAGCACGACATTGTTCTGGATATCCGGGGTCGGCTGGATCTGCCGCAATTTTCCCTTGTAACGCTTGCCTGGCTGCCCCAGCAAAGTGAAATAGGCATCCATGCCGATCTTGAGCTTGCTGACATCAGCCTCGGAGACTTGTGCCTTCACTGTCATCGTCGACAAATCCGCGATCGTAGCGATCGTCGGTGCCGTTTGGCTAGCATTCAGAGTCTGGCCCTCTTTAACCGGAACAGCAGCGATCGTGCCAGCCATGGGTGCATAGATTTTCGTGTAACCGAGATCGACCTGATCGCCGGCAAGTGTCGCCTGCTGTTTGCGTATCTGGGCTGCAAGGGCATTTACATCCGCTTCGGCCGCCGCGAGGTCGGCAATAGCTTGATCCAGCGTCGATTGTGAAACGCTGCGCGTCGCCACCAGATTGCGCTGGCGCTCGATATTGGCCTGCTTGAGCACAAGCTGCGCGTTCTTCGAAATCAGCTGTGCTTGCAGATTGGCGAGTTCCGCCTGATCGATTTCAATCCTGTTCTGTATGGTGGCAGGATCGATCTCGCCAATAAGCTGATTTTGAGTGACCGTATCGCCAATCTCGACGTGCAGCACCTTGAGCTGTCCGGAAACTTGGGCGCCGGCATCGACCGATTTGATTGAATCGAGCGTACCGACCGCGGTAACTGCATTCTCGATGTCACCACGTACGACCGCTTGCGTGATAACGGCAGTACTCGCTGTTGATGCGCTGTAGTTTATCCATGCGTAATAACCTGCCCCTGCAACCGTGAGGATGACGGGCAGCCATATCCACAGACGGGACCGCTTCTTTCTTCGATCCGGCTTTACGGTGGCCGGAATGAAGGTCACGTTGGACTCGGCAGGGGATGCCTTGCCTTGCTTGGCTATTTTGCTCATCAACCGTCCACCTTTTTGCGCCGACGAACGACACTTTTCCCGATCCATCTTAGCAAGAAATGGAGATGAGCGGTTCGCCTGAAAAGTATTGAGATCATTATATTTTCGTAATGATCTCTGAGCCGCCATTATGAGTTGTGGGCATGAATGAGAGCTGAATGAATTTCAAATGCGATGGTAAGGATGACCTGCAAGGATTGTCGTTGCCCGGTAAAGTTGTTCTGCAACAAGAATGCGAACGATCTGGTGCGGCCACGTCATCGCGCCAAGAGCCAAAACGACATCGGCACGATCCCTCAGTGACGCATCGTGTCCGTCAGGGCCGCCAATCGCCACGAGGAGCTGACGCTTGCCATCATCGCGAAACCGCGCAACCGATGCCGCAAAGGCCTCTGAAGGCATTGTCTTCCCGCGCTCGTCCAGAAGAATGAGCACGCCGCCTTGGTCGAGTGCTTCAAGAACTTTCGCAGACTCTTCCTGCTTGCGCAGTTCTGCCTGAGACGCTCTGCTTTCGGCAATTTCGATAACGGATGTGAATTCAAGCCCGAGCGGAACACCCGTCTTTCTCAGGCGGTCCAAATAGCGATCTGCCAGCTCTCGTTCGGGGCCAGACTTCATCCGGCCCACGGCAAAGACAGTAATCCGCATGGCTCACTCCGGGTTCCAGGCCTATGGCAGCCCGAAACCACTCCTCCGGTCCAGAACCGGCAAAATCTATCAACCGTTCAGAGCACCGTGTTGTTCGACGCTCCGATCCACCTGCTAGTGGACGGTCTCTCCGTCGAGTTCGGGAGCCTGCCACATCTTTTCGAGATTGTAGAACTCACGCACTTCGGGACGGAATATATGGATGATGATGTCGCCTGTGTCGATCAACACCCAATCGCCGCCAGAAAGACCTTCGATTTTAGCATTGTTGCCATGCCCGCTCTCTTTCAGAGCACGCAAAAGTTGGTCCGCAACCGCCGCTACATGACGATGCGAACGTCCCGATGCGATGATCATATGATCAGCAATGACGGACTTGCCTCGAAGGTCGATGGGGATAATATTTTCAGCCTTTGCGTCTTCAAGACTGGCAAGGACCGATTGAAGGGCAAGAGATACGGAATTGATACCGTTCATCTCTGCCGGTGAAGGTGCCAAGGCATCCTTCTTCTGAAATGCTGTTCTCAGTGTATTTCCTTTCCCTTAAGAACAACGCAAGCAGTTGTACCCATACTGCACATCAATAAGATAGGCAGAGTCGCATGACAGTTTCAAGACGTCCTAACGAACTAACTCGCTGTTACTGACACGCTCCGGATGGTAGGGCACCTTAGCTGAAACGCTGCTTCACGTCTTTGGTTTCATCACGCCGTTGCGAATAGCAGTCGATGACAGCAATGATCTCGGCCCATGAATGAAGGTCCATGCTGGCGCGCGTGAACGGGCTAGGACCGGCGCGTCGTCTTCATCGATACGCGCATAACCGAACGTCTTGGCCATACGGGATGAAAGGAAAGCCAAAGTGGATCCCGGACGATCGATAACAGCAATCGGAAACGTCAAGGCGATCTTCTGCCAGCGCTGCCAGAGGTGGAAGTCCGCAAGATTGTCCGCACCCATGATCCAGACAAAATGCACGCCCGGGTTGCGAGCTTTGATCATAGCCAGCGCGTCAGCAGTGTAGCGGATATTGTGGGCGGCTTCGAATGCCGTAATTTTCACACGGGGATCGTGGATCAGTTCTTCACAGCGCTCCAGGCGTTCCGCCAACGGTGCCAGATGCCGCGTATCCTTTAGCGGGTTGCCCGGCGTGACAATCCACCAGAGCTGGTCGAGCTTCAGGCGGCGCAGTGCAATTTCGGCCACCAGCGCGTGACCCGCATGTGGCGGATTGAAGGAACCGCCAAACAGCCCCACCGTCATACCCTTCTCAACGAAAGGCATGCGCAGATGCGCTTCACTGACGCCTGGAAAGCTCGGTTGCAAACCTGCGTTTATTGTCACGGACGAGTCTGGCCGTTGCCGCGCACACGGTATTTGAACGAGGTCAACTGCTCGACCCCCACTGGACCCCGCGCATGCATCTTGCCGGTGGCAATTCCGATCTCGGCGCCCATGCCGAATTCGCCGCCGTCAGCAAACTGCGTAGAGGCATTGTGCAGAAGAATGGCCGAGTCGATCTCGTTGAAAAACCGTTCCACGACGCGAAGGTCTTCGGCGACGACAGCTTCGGTATGATGCGAGGAATAATGGTTGATATGCTGTATCGCGCCGTCGACACCATCGACAAGCTTTACCGAAATGATCGTATCGAGATATTCCGTAGACCAATCTTCCTCAGTGGCGGGTTTGGCACCCGCGAAGAGCTCCACGACTCCGTCGTCACCACGAATTTCGCAGCCCGCTGAACGTAGGTCTTCAAGGAGCGGCACCAGATGGGTTGGTACAGCGAGCCTGTCGACGAGCAACGTCTCGGCCGAACCGCATACACCGGTGCGGCGCATCTTGGCATTGACGACGATCTTGCTCGCCATTGCCAAATCGGCAGAGGCATCGATGTAGACGTGGCACAGCCCCTCAAGATGGGCAAACACCGGCACACGAGCTTCAGCCTGCACTCGAGCTACCAGGCTTTTGCCGCCGCGCGGAATGATCACGTCGAGATTTCCATCGAGACCTTTGAGCATTTCGCCAACGGCAGCACGATCGGTGGTCGGCACTAATTGGACGGCAGTCTCCGTAAGGCCAGCAGCCGCTAGTCCCTCGAGCAAGGCTTCATGGATAGCCTTTGATGAATGCACAGAATCCGACCCGCCGCGCAAGATCACAGCGTTACCGGATTTGAGGCATAGCGCACCTGCATCCGCCGTCACATTCGGCCGGCTCTCGTAGATCACTCCAATAACGCCGAGGGGAGTGCGGACACGTTCAATATGCAAACCGTTAGGGCGATCCCATTCGGCAATGACGTCTCCAACCGGATCCTTGAGACCGGCTATCGCACGAATGCTCGCGGAAATCCCGGCAACCCGGTTATGGTCAAGTTTGAGCCGGTCCAATAACGCTGGCGACATGCCTGCATTTTTGCCGTTCTCAATGTCGCGGACATTGGCTTCGAGAATGTCAGCCGCACGCCTATCAACGGCGTCTGCCATAGCTGCCAGCGCCGCTGTTTTCTTGTCAGGAGACGCAATGGCAAGAGATTGCGCGGCGGTGCGTGCCTTGCAGCCGATTTCAGCCATCAATTCGGCAACCGGCAGGTCTTTATCCACTCGTCGCAACATCTCTTACTCCTTGGCCGTCGCAGCGCGCTTTGCGGCACGCACCACCAGATCATCGCGATGGATCATCGCGGAACGGGCATCATAACCGAGAATCGTGCCAATCTCATTGGTCTTGCGCCCCGCAATCTTTACGGCATCGGCAGCGTCGTAGGCAATAAGCCCGCGAGCAGCCTCACGGCCATCGGGTCCGAACACAGCGACTGTATCGCCCCGTGTGAAGTTGCCAGCAACTTCGCGAACACCAGCAGCAAGCAATGACTTGCCGGATTTGAGAGCGGCAAGCGCGCCCTCGTCGATCACCAGCCGCCCGGATGGTTCGAGATTGCCGGATATCCAGGTCTTCCAGGCATTGACCGGCGTCAAGCTGGCTTTAAACATCGTGGAGCGTTCACCTCGATCGATGGCGGCCAGCGGGTTTAGCCTTGTGCCGGAGGCGATGATCATGGCCGTTCCCGCCGCATTGGCGATCTTGCCCGCATCCAGCTTGGTTTTCATACCACCCCGGGAATATTCCGAGGCTGCTGCTCCCGCCATCGCTTCGATATCGGGCGTAATCGCGTCGATAACAGGTAAAAATTGCGCATGCGGATTCTGATGCGGCGGTGCGGTATAGAGCCCATCAATATCTGAAAGCAGGATCAGGAGGTCTGCGCCCATCATCGTCGCAACCCGTGCAGCAAGCCGGTCATTGTCGCCATAGCGGATTTCGGTGGTCGCAACCGTATCATTCTCGTTGATGACTGGAACCGCCTTCAATCGCAACAAGGTCCCTACCGTTGCGCGCGCATTGAGATAGCGGCGGCGTTCTTCGGTATCGGCAAGGGTCAAAAGAATCTGTCCGGCGCGCAATTTGTGGTGGCTCAAAACCTCGGCATAAGCTTTAGCCAATTCGATCTGGCCGGCGGCAGCTGCAGCTTGGCTTTCTTCGAGCCGCAATGCGCCCTTTGGCAAACCCAGCACCGTCCGGCCAAGGGCGATCGCACCGGAGGATACAATCATCATCTCGACGCCCGATACGCTTAACGATGCGACGTCGGTGCCAAGGCTCTCAAGCCAATCACGCTTGAGGCCAGTGCCACGATCAACAAGCAAAGCCGAGCCAATCTTGACAACGATCCGGCGATAGGACGCCAGCTTCGGTAGTGAATTCACCTGATCTTCGTTATCCCGGAGTTGGACTGATTTCGCGGACATTCTACGACTCACTATTTGAAGCGGTTGTCGATCTCGACAGGGGCTTCCAACTGACGCGATTCAAGAATGATTGCGGACAGTGCGCGCATCACCGGTTCAACGCCCTCGCGACTGACGGATGACAACAGCATCGGCTCTCGGCCGGCCGCCTTCTTTAGCGCTGCAACCTTTTTCTTGCGAGCCGCTGCGTCAAGCGTATCGATCTGGCTAAGCGCCACGATCTCTAGCTTGTCGGCAAGTCCCGCTCCATAGGCCTCGAGTTCCATCCGAACGGTTTTATAGGCTTGCGCGACATTCTCTTCCTGTGCCGAAACAAGGTGTAGAAGGACACGGGTCCGTTCGACATGCCCAAGGAACCGGTCACCAATGCCCACCCCTTCATGCGCGCCCTCGATCAGCCCCGGAATATCAGCGATGACAAATTCTCTGGCATCGATGCGCGCAACGCCGAGATTGGGATGGAGCGTTGTAAACGGATAATCGGCAATCTTTGGTTTGGCGGCAGTGACGCTGGCCAGAAAGGTTGATTTCCCGGCATTGGGCTTACCAAGAAGTCCAGCATCGGCGATCAACTTCAACCGGAGCCAAAGGTTGCGCTCCTCGCCCTCGAGGCCCGGATTAGCGCGACGCGGCGCCTGGTTGGTCGAGGTCTTGAAATGCGCGTTGCCGAAGCCGCCATTGCCGCCCTTGGCAAGTCGATATCGCTGGCCGACAACGGTGAAATCGCAGATCAGCGTTTCGTTGTCGTTTTCGAATATTTGCGTTCCGACCGGTACCTTCAGAATAACATCGGCACCTTTGCCGCCGGTCATGTTGCGGCCCATACCGTGCATGCCGGTTTTGGCCTTAAAATGCTGCTGATAGCGATAGTCGATCAACGTGTTGAGACCATCGACTGCTTCCGCCCAGACATCGCCGCCGCGTCCGCCATCGCCACCGTCGGGACCGCCGAACTCGAGAAATTTCTCGCGCCGAAACGACACCGAACCGGCACCACCGTCGCCGGAACGGATATAGACTTTCGCCTGATCAAGGAATTTCATGAAAGTTCAGTCCTTTTGATGTTCCGAGGCATTACAGTAAAATCCTCGAAATGAAAACTGGTCGCCTCGATGTTGGAGACGACCAGTATTGGTTATGAAGTCCAGCTGCGAAGACCGATCCACGTCCTCCGGTCGAGCATGTAACGTTCGACAGGAACATTCCCGGCAGTGATCGAATCCATCATACCGGTGTTGGTATACTGGAAACCACTTTTATAGATCACCCGGCGTGAAGCATTGTTGGACACGCGGCAAGAAGCATAGAGTTTTTCGACTTGTGTTGCTCTGAACACCAGATCGACCAGCGCATGGGCGGCTTCCGTTGCATAGCCCTTGCCCCAGTAGGATTCGCCCAGCCAGTAGCCGATCTCCAACTCTTCCTTGCGGCAAGGCGCATGCTCATCCTTGCTGCGACGATAATTGATACCGCAACAACCAATGAACGTGCCCGATTGCGCCAATGTAATGGCATAGACGCATTTGCCGATCTCGCCCGCGTTGGCGCGGCGCACGAAATCCACCGCATGTTCCTTCGTATAGGGGTGCGGCATGCGGGAAAGCATTTCCGCCACGTGAAGGTTATCGGCGAGACGGGCAATTGCATCCACATCCTCGTTACGCGGCGCTCGCAGAACGAGACGTTCCGTAACGAGAACGGGACAGTCTATCAGATCCAACCGTTCTTCATCGTCTTCCAGTATT
Source organism: Phyllobacterium trifolii (assembly GCF_014192095.1). GTDB lineage: Bacteria > Pseudomonadota > Alphaproteobacteria > Rhizobiales > Rhizobiaceae > Phyllobacterium > Phyllobacterium trifolii. The sequence continues at coordinate 11,991 of NZ_JACHXN010000030.1, read as the reverse complement.
TCAGCAACCATTTGTCTATCCTCCAGACACGAAAGGGGAGATGGGTGGTGATCCCATCTCCCCTTTGATCTTTTGGCGGTTGCCATACACCGGGTCCGATGGGACGCCGGTGCTTCAAGCAGGACCGGCTATTCTGCTGCTTCGGCGATCGGATTGACGATCGACACGTAGCTACGGCCGTTGGCTTTGGTGCGGAAGGAAACGGTGCCTGCTTCAAGTGCAAACAGGGTATGGTCCTTACCAAGGCCAACATTGACACCGGGGTGCCATTTGGTGCCGCGTTGACGAACGAGGATGTTGCCGGCAAGAACCTTCTCGCCACCAAACTTCTTCACGCCAAGGCGCTTCGATTCTGAATCACGACCGTTGCGTGACGAACCACCAGCTTTTTTATGTGCCATCGGATTGCTCCTCTAAATCTCTTTTTATTCGCCCTTAGCGGGCTTCTCAGTCTTGGCAGCAGCCTTCTTCGGCGCAGCTTTGGCCTTTGGGGCGGCTTTCGTCTCGATTGCGTCCGCAGCAGCAGCTTCAGCCTTCGGAGCAGCTTCCTTCTTCGCCGGCTTTTCAGCGGCTTTCTTGGAAGGCTTCGCGCCATCGGTCAGGATTTCCGAGATACGGATCGTCGTCAACTCCTGACGATGACCGCGCGTACGCTTGGAATTCTGGCGACGACGCTTCTTGAAGGCGATGACCTTGCGTGCACGGCCCTGCTCTACGACTTCGGCTGTCACCAGCGCACCACCGACAACAGGAGCACCGATCGTTGCGTCTGCTCCGACGCCAACCATCAGAACTTCAGCAAATTCAACGATATCACCGGCGTTGCCGGCAACTTTCTCGACCTTCAACAGGTCATTGGCGGCAACGCGATACTGCTTACCACCGGTCTTGATGACTGCGAACATTTTTTCCCTTTCGGAGTCCGGTTCGGTTTAATGCCGTTTTACGGCAATAACCGTCTTTTTGTCAGTCGTGACAGATTGATCGAAAGGCACTCTTACGCGTAAGAATAAAGGCACCCGAATTCAAAAACAAACGGCGCGGAGAATCCCCCACGCCAGTTGACGGGCGCTTATAGGATCAGGTTCGCCGCTGAGTCAAGAAATTTAACGCAAATTACTCTTGTATCTGGAAGCTTTGCCCGCTATCTAGCCGGTCGCACGCTCAAGCCGAGCCCTTGGGGGCATCGCGGCATCAACCGGGTTTCACATCCGGCAAATGGATCGGGGGATATCAATCCCCCTACGCGGAGAGGTGGCTGAGTGGTTGAAAGCACCGCACTCGAAATGCGGCATGGGGGCAACTCCATCGGGGGTTCAAATCCCTCCCTCTCCGCCATAACTTGCCGCGAATTCGCTGTCCGCCGAAAGATTTCGGTGTAGAATACTCTCATGAGTGAAGCCAAGCCTCTGTTTGCAATGCTCCGTCAATCGGCCCGGCCCCGCGTTGTCGATGCCCTGGAACGGCTCGTTCGCGAAGCGCCGGATCGCAAGCTGAGCCGTATCAATGCGCTGGCTTTCGCTGCCAGCGAACAACTTGATGTAGAGCAGACGATCAGCGCCTTCCTGCAGGCATCACGTCTCGGTCTGTTCGAAATGTCGTGGAATGTTCTTTGCCCTGGCTGCGGTGGCGTTCTGGATGCTAATACCTCGCTCAAGACCGTGCAAAGCGATGAATATACCTGCGCGCTCTGTGCTGCTGGCTACGAGCCGACGCTCGACGAAATGGTAGAAGTCACCTTCACCGTCACACCGCGTGTGCGCCATATCGAGGCTCACAATCCTCACCAACTGCCAGCCGTGGAATATTTCCGTCAGGTTTATTGGGGTTCGGGAGTCGATTTGCCTGACAACGATTTTGAGGAAAAAGTTGACGAGTTCATTATTGAGTCGCTTGAACTACCCGCCGGAGAAAAAGCGGTCATATCGCTGCATTTGCCACCATCCTTTATTATCGTCTTTGAACCAGTCACCCACGCAGCTCAATTTTTGGACGTGACGGGGGAGCCGACCAAAGAGCGGCAGACCATATCGCTGGTATTTGACCGCGTGCACCGTCACAGCGAAACCATTACCTTGCGACCGGGCCCCTTACGGATATCAGTCGAGAATCATACGGACGTCCGCACGCTTCCGTCGGTGTGCCTGGCCAATGATGCTCTTCACACAATGCTCGGCAAACGCCGCCCGTTCCTTACCGCCAAGTCTCTGCTTTCCAATCAGACATTCCGCGACATCTATCGTACCGATACCATCGACGTCGACCAGAAGCTGCGGATTACCAGTCTCACGTTTCTTTTCACAGATCTCCGCGGTTCGACCGAGCTTTACGAAAGAGTTGGCGACCTGGCTGCATTCGATCTCGTGAAGGCCCATTTCGGCATACTTAACGAGATTGTCGGCGCAGAGGCAGGTGCTGTCGTCAAGACGATCGGCGACGCGGTAATGGCGACTTTTCCAACACCCGACCGGGCACTGGTGGCGGCGATGCGGATGCGTGATGCCATGCTGCGACTCAACCAGGAACGTGGCAACGAAGATCTGCTTCTGAAAATCGGTATTCACGAAGGGCCGTGCATAGCCGTCAGCCTTAACGAGCGGCAGGATTATTTCGGACAAACTGTCAACATTGCCTCGCGGGTCCAGCACCTCGCAACGTCGCGCGAGATATTCGCTACCGGTTCGGTACTCAATGATCCGCGTGTTTCCCATGTTCTTACGGATCATGGTCTAAAGCCGATGTCGCAAACCGTTACTCTTCGCGGCATCACGGATCAGATCAGTATCTTTACAATTCCCTGAACCCAATGCTCATATTGGCATGGCGCCAGCTTGCCGAGGTCAAAGAGGCCGACCCACCACCTCCTTATTTCAATGCTTTCAGGCCATCGATTTTGGTTAGTCCCAATTGTTTAAGGACAGAACGGCCAAATAAGTGCCTAATACAGCCACAAAAGCCGCAAAGGCAAAGTGAGGGCATAATCATGGGTTCAATATCGATCGCGTTGGTCGACGACCATCCGCTTTTGCTGGCGGGCGTGGTCAACCTCTTTGAGGTAAATGGCGATTTTACGGTCGTCGCCAAGGGAGCAACTGCTGACGATGCTCTTCAAATAAACAAAAAGCTGCGTCCGGACGTTATGGTCCTCGACCTGTTCATGCCCGGCAACGTCTTTGATGTAATTACCGAGATCGTCACGAAATCGGGCGGCACAAAGGTGGTGGCTTTTACCGCCATGACTGCAAGTGATTATGCAGTGCGGGCCCTTAACGCTGGTGCCAGTGGTTATATCTTGAAGGGCAGCAGCGCCGAAGAACTCATTCAAGGCGTAAGGGCGGCCCATAACGGCGAAACCTACATCACTCCAAGTTTTGCCTGCAAGGTCGTCGAGGCCTTGAGAATTGCTTCCTTGCGACGGATGTCTGCGGGTCCCATCAAGTTGAGCATACGTGAGGAGCAGATCGTTCGCCTATTGCTGCGAGGGTTTACTAATCGCGAAATTGCCGTTGGGCTGGGCATCGGAGAGAAGACTGTCAAAAATTACATGACAATTCTGATGCAGAAATTGCATGCCCGAAACCGGCTCGAAGTTCTCATTGCCGCCCAGAAGCTCGAGGTCGGCGGTCAACGAGAGCCAATGTCGCGCCACTAAACCGTCTTAAGCCGAGTTGCTTTCCAGGGAGACCGATACGATCAATTGCGTATCATTGCCGCTGCGCTGCTGGAACTGCACCGAACCGCCGAAGGCTTCCACACGATTACGGATACCTTGAAGTCCCAAGGGCCTTGTGTGCACCGAAGCTCCTTCCGCCCGCACCAATCCCGGCCCCGCATCGCTGACGACAACAGTAATGGTTTTTTCGTCCGCCGAAGCCGTAACTTTTTGGCCCAATCCGGAAGCGTGCCGGAACGCATTGTTGAGCCCTTCTTGAACAACACGGTAAAGGCAAATTTTCAATGGATAGGCAACGTTCTCTGGCAGGCCAACGTAACTTGCGCTGACAACTGACCCGGTCGCATACTCGTGACGTTCCACAGCAACACGAAGCGCCGCTTCGAGCGATATGTTCTCGATCTCTGGCAGAACGAGTCCTGTCGAGAGTTCGCGCAGCTCCGTAAGCACTTGGCTTGCTAGCCGCGAGGGATGCAGTTCCTGAGGCGCGTTTTTCGGCAGATCTGACCCCTTCGTCGGGTCGGAAGAGCCGCCTCCAAGCCTGAGGATCAAAAGACTGAGCAGCTGAACCGGTCCGTCGTGCAGGTCAGAGCCAATGCGGTTGAGCAGCGTCTCATTGGACTTGGTAGCGTCCATACGGGCGTGGTCAGCAGCCTTTCGAAGTTTTTTGTTCTGTTCAGCCAATGCTTGCGCATTGGCCAACTGGGACTTCAGCGTTACTCGCTGGCTTTCAATGACACTGCTCGCGCGCCTGACGATGAGAAAAAGCAGACCCATGATTGCCAGGGTAGTCGCGCCGACAATGGCCCAAGTGTGGCGCTGAGCCCGGTTGCGCTGAACAATAAACTCTTCAGCTTCTTCATAGAGTTCCCCCACCGCAATCACCTCGCGTGAGCCCGTGCGATAAATGGGAGCGTAGATCTCGATCAACGAGCGATCATCGTTGTGCTCTATATCTCCCGCATCATTGTGTCCAACTTCGAGTTGCGAGACGACTGTCCCGGCAAACGCCTTGTCGATGTCGGCCGATGGAAGCCGCTTTCCCACAAGCGATTTGTCTGTGCTGTAGATAATGGTGCCGTCCTGACGCCAGATCCTGAAACCTTCGACACGCTTGGCCAGCTCCGTCCCGATCAGCAAGTCATCGAGTTCCTTTTGACGATCTGCGGCTACATATAATCCATCGGGGCCCTCTTCCACATGGCGAGCCAGAAAGCCTTCTACGTAGAGGGCGCCGGCTTCTGCCCGGCTTCGAAGCTGATTGGCGGCGATCTGCGAGCTTAGCCATTCGCCCAGTACCGCCATTGATCCACAGACGATGAGCGCCGCCACAATAAGGAATTGTGCCGTCAAACCCAGGCCATGCCAATATCGGAACAAGGTGTTGGATTTTGAAGGACCACCTTCATCCTTAGGGCCATAGGTCACATTTCGGCCCGGGCCCAAAGTCCCACCTTTCCGCCGACGAAAGTCTGTGTATTTGACTGGACCTTCCGAACTATCAAGTTCGCCTCCCCCCTTACATTATCCGACCATCGAAACTCGTGTCGAAGTTATTTTGAACCAGTTTGTCCCTTTGTTCCGGGAGCGGTCAAGAGAAACCAAGTTACGGGACAAAGTAAATGCGTCGGCATGAGCAGACGTAAAGCGGAAACATCGCCCGACGCGGCGATTTCTTGTGTCTAATGGGAGAGTAACATGGTCAGCTATATTCGTTCGGATCTGGATTTCATCCTGGCGCAAATTAAAATTGCAGAGGCCCATGCTGCGGGGACGCCGCTGTACGGCCCAGGCGGTCTGATCCCCACCTATAATCTGGCCTGGGGACTGCGGACCGTCGACGGCAGCTACAACCATCTGTTGCCGGGTCAGGAACAGTGGGGTGCCGCCGACCAGGAGTTCCTCGAGCTGCTCGCTCCGCAATACCGGACCGTCATGGTCGATCCTGATGGCGCGGGACCATCTGGACCTATTCCGATCACCTACACCCCCGGCAACGACGTGGATGGTCCGGGAACGTTTGCCGATCCGGGCGACGTCATCGATCCTGAAGTTCGTACGATCTCCAATCTGATAGTCGATCAGACGCTCGGCAATCCTGCGGCGATCCTGACGGCGCTGCAGCGCGCCGGCGTCGAAGACCCGGGCATGCTGATCACCGCTTCGATCTCGGCTGCCTATTCTCCCCTCCAAGACGAATTCAGGGCCGTGGCCGATGCCCAGCGCGTTGAGGCAGCCGCCGCAGCCGCCGCAGCGGCCAGCCCAGGCAATGCTGCACTTCAGACAGCGGCCGCCAACGCTGCGCTGGCCCTCACCGCAGCACAGGGCGTTCTCGATGCCGCAGCCGGCGTCCCCGGCGGGCTTTACGCGTTACTCGCAGCCAATGGCATCGAACTGGACGGCGCCAACGTCCACCTCCCCAACATTGCGCCGGACGAGGGCCTGTCGGCTCCGTTCAACTCCTGGTTCACACTGTTCGGCCAGTTCTTCGATCACGGCCTCGACCTCGTCAACAAAGGCGGCAACGGCGCCGTGATGATCCCGCTGCAGCCGGATGATCCGCTCTACAGCACCGCGCCTGGCGCCCTGAACTTCATGGTTCTGACGCGCGCCACGACTTCACCCGGCGCCGATGGCTTCCTGGGTGACAATCCCCTGACTGTCGGCGTGGACGAAAGTCTGGACGACGGCCGTCCCGTCAATACCACCACCTCCTATGTCGACCAGAACCAGACCTATACGTCGCATTCCTCGCATCAGGTGTTCATACGGCAGTACGAGCTCGACGGCGTTGGCCGGCCAGCGGCGACCGGCAAGTTGATCGAGGGCGGCAATGGCGGCATGGCCACTTGGGCCGAACTCAAGGTCCAGGCCCGGGATATGCTCGGCATCCTGCTGACCGACGACGACGTGGGTAAGGTTCCGCTGCTCAGGACCGATCAATACGGCAACTTCATTCCCGATCCGACAACGGGCTTCGCCCAGGTGATCACCGGTATCGGCCTCGACGGAATTCCGAATACGGCGGATGACGTCGTGATCTCGGGTACGCCGGCCGCTCCGGTTAGCCTAGCAACCGCCATCCGCACGAACCACGCCTTCCTCGCCGACATTGCGCATAATGCTGTTCCTGGCGGCGTTGCCGATGGCGACATCACGATCGGGCTGGACAATCCGGGCAACGCGCCCGGCGTCTATGACAACGAACTGCTCGATGCGCACTTCATCGCCGGCGACGGCCGCGTCAACGAGAACATCGGCCTGACCGCCGTCCACCATGTCTTCCATGCCGAGCACAACCGGCTCGTAGAGCACACCAAGGAAGTCACCCTTGCCGACGCCCAGGCGATTCTTGATGGCGGCGGGTCGGAAGCCGAGGCCGTAGCCTTCCTGAATGAGTGGCTCATAGATGATGTGACCACGGTTCCCGCCACAGCAGATGGCCTTATCTGGGATGGCGAACGCCTGTTCCAAGCTGCCAAGTTTGGCACCGAGATGCAGTACCAGCATCTCGTGTTCGAAAAATTCGCCCGTAAGATCCAGCCCAATATCAACGTCTTCCTGGTCCCGGACGGCTTCGACACCACGCTGAATCCATCGATCGTGGCCGAATTCGCCCATGTGGTCTACCGCTTCGGCCACTCGATGCTGACCGAGTCGATCGATAAGTTCGACCCGACGTTCACGCCCGATCACATCAGCCTGATCCAGGGCTTCCTCAATCCGACGGCGTTCGACGGCGTCAATCATGCGGTCACCGACGACATTGCCGCCGGAGCGATCATTCGCGGCATGACGCGCCAGGTCGGCAACCAGATCGACGAGTTCGTCACCAGCGCGTTGCGCAACAACCTGCTCGGCCTGCCGCTTGACCTCGCGACCATCAACCTGGCGCGCGGCCGTGATACCGGCGTACCGTCGCTGAATACCGCGCGCGCCGAATTCTATGAGGCAAGCAACCAGAACGTCCTGCTCAAGCCCTATGAGAGCTGGGTCGATTTCGCCGGCCATCTCAAGAACGAAGCTTCGATCATCAACTTCATCGCCTCCTACGGCACACATGCGTTGATTACGGGCGCCGACACGCTCCAGGAGAAGCGCGACGCGGCGCTGACCATCATCACCGGCGTATCAGTCGGTGGCATGTTGGTTCCCGCCGATGCGCTCGACTTCCTCAACGCCACGGGCGCCTATGCGGGCGGCTCGCTCGGTGGCCTCAACAATGTCGATCTCTGGATCGGCGGCCTGGCCGAAGAGACCATGCCGTTCGGCGGCATGCTTGGCTCGACCTTCAACTTCGTCTTCGAAGTGCAGATGGAGAACCTGCAGAGCGGCGACCGCTTCTATTACCTGCAACGGCTCGACGGTCTCCATTTGTTCGGTGAGATGGAGAACAACTCCTTCGCCGCCATGATCATGCGCAATACCGACGCGACGCATCTGCCTTCGGACGTGTTCTCGACGCCGGGCCTCATCCTCGAGGTTGACCGAACCAAGCAATACAATCCTGACCTTGGCGAGGACGCAGGTCTAGACGGCATATTGCAGGACGACCCCGGCACGGCGGTCGATGAAAGCGCCGACAATCGTGGTCTCGACCCCGTCGGCAGTGGCATCCTCACGCAGCTCGTCATTCGCAACAATCCGGGCACGGTCGGGCCTGACACGAACTATCTGCGCTACACCGGCGACAATCATGTGGTGCTCGGGGGCACTGACTTGGCAGACGTCATAATTGCAGGCATCGGCGACGACACGTTGTTCGGCGATGGCGGCAATGACAACATGGAAGGTGGCTTCGGCAACGACATCATCAATGGTGGCGACGGCGACGACATCATCAAGGACTCCGGCGGCGATGACAATATCAAGGCCGGTAAGGGCAATGACGTGGTCCACGCCGGACCAGGTCTCGACCTGGTGATGGGTAATGATGGCCAGGACTTCATTTTCCTCGGCACCGATGCAGGCTCGGAAGTCTTCGCCGGAACCGGTAACGACTTCATCTACGGCAACAAGAATGCCGAACGCATCCTCGGCAATGAAGGAGACGACTGGATTGAAACGGGCACCTTCGATGGTGCCCCCGGCGACAACTTCGACGAGATCTTCGCCCATGACGGTATCGATGGGAACGACGTGTTCCTCGGCGATGGCGGCTTTGACGAGTATATCGGCGAGGGCGGCGACGACATCATGGTCGGCAGCGCCGGCCGCGGCAAGATGGTGGGCATGTCCGGCTTCGACTGGGCGACCTACAAAGACAACCTGGTTGGCGTGAACGCCGACTTGTCCATCCCGATCATCTTCGACGAAGCACCTACGCTTCCGCAGAACGCGGCGCTGGACGAATACGAGTCGATGGAAGGACTCTCGGGCACGAGGTTCAACGACGTACTGAAGGGCACGCAAGACGTGGCCGCGGATCGTGCATCGTTGGCTGACGGCGGCACGACCGGCTATCTCGGTAGCGTGCTGGATGCAGAGGGTATAGCACTCATCCAGGGCCTGCAGGAGGTTCTCGGCGCCGGCGTGACGACCTTTGATGGTGGCGACATCATCCTGGGCGGCGACGGCAGCGATGCCATCACTGGCAATGCCGGCGACGACATCATCGACGGCGACAAGTATCTCGACGTCCAGATCGCCGTCTACGCCGCCGGTGATACCGAGCACGCAGGCCCGCCGATCGCCATACACAAGTCAATGACGACGCTCGCCGCCAGCATGTTCAACGGCTCGATCAATCCGGGCCAGCTGGGCATCATTCGAACCATCAAGAACAGCACCACGGAGGAAGAACTTAGCTCTACCGATAACATCGTCGACAGTGACGGCATTGCCGATGTCGATCGGGCGATCTTCTCTGGTGCCCGGGCCGAATACGATATCGACTTCAATACCGACGGAACAATTACCGTTGCCCATACCGGCGGTCTTGCTACCGACGGCACAGACACCATCCGCAATGTCGAGATTCTGGACTTCACCGACCAGGACATCTCGCTGGCTGCACCAACGCTCGATCTGCACGGCGATATCACCACCACGACGACCGTATCCGCTCCTAACGCATATCGTGATTTCTTCGATACAGCAGCCTTCAACAACAGCAACGGTAGCGTGAACTGGACGGGAACGCCTTGGGTGGAGGCCAATGACAGCGGCGGCGTGACTGCCGGCCAGATCCAGATCGATGCAGGTGATTCTAACGAACTGCGCTTCGTCGGCGGTGTCACCTCGGACGGTGCTTCAATCACTCGAACGGTCAATCTCAGCGGCCTGACGACTGCGACTTTGTCTTTCGACTATGATCGGCTGAACAACGGTAACAGTATCGACGCCGGCGAGACGATTGAGGTGCAGTTCTCAGCATCGGGGTCGTTTGCGCCTGGAAATTTCACGGTGCTGCAAACGATAGGCAGCAACTCCGGGAATCCATTCAACGGTGCGGGATCGAGCAATTTGAACCTGAACCTCACGGGAGCGGGGGCGAACTCGGCCATCCGATTTGTTTCCTCGGCGATCAACACGGCGGGCGAAGAAGTTCGGATCAACAACTTCAATATAGCAACCACCATAAGCACGACCACGACAGTTCCCGGCACTCCGGGCAACAACTACCAAACGAGCTATACCGAAAATGGGCTTGGTGTCGCAATCGCCACCGGCTCCGTGATTACTGATGATGGTACGACTATGGCTTCGGCCCGCGTCGTTCTGACCAATGCCAGCGCGGGTGATGCCCTGTCGGTACTTGGCGGGCTTCCGGGTGGCATTACTTCATCGGTGGATACATCTGTAGCAGGTCAGATCACTTTGAACCTCTCCGGAACAACCACGATTGCCAACTACCGGACGGCAATCCAACAGGTGCGATATGTGAACACGTCGGATAACCCGACCGCTGGTGCTAGAACACTTCAGGTTACAGTCAATGACGGGCTATTGAACAGCAACGTCGCCACGGCGACGGTCACTGTCATTGCCGCGAACGATGCGCCGGTCGCCAATAACGACACGGTCATCACCAATGTGGCCGCGAACACCGCGTTCACCATCTCGCAGGCGGCTCTGCTGGCCAACGATACGGACCCGGAGGGTTCGCTCGTCACCATCACAGCGGTGGGCGGTGCCACCGGACTTGCAACGGGACCGACACTGGGAGCAGGGATCATCACCCTCTCCGACAATGCGACTGCCGGTGGCTCCTTCACCTATACCGGCAGCGATGGCACACTGACCGACCCGGCTACAGTGACTGTCAACCGCGTCACGACTGCCAATATCACCGGCACAGGAGCCAACGACATCATCGTCGGCAACACCGCCATCAATGCGATCACCGGCGGCGGTGGCAATGACAACATCAATGCCGGCGACGGCAATGACACGATCACTGGCGGTACAGGCAACGATATCATCGCGGCCGGAACGGGCAACGACACGATCATCTGGAATACTAATGCCACCGGCGACACCGACGGCTTCGACATCATCGATGGTGGAGCCGGCGCTATCGACACCTTCAACCTGAACGGGCGGACCGGTCTGGCCGAGACATTCCGTATCTACACGAGGGCGGAAGCCATCTTGGCCGGTATTGCGGTTTCCGGAGCCAGCACCGAGATCGTCATCACCCGCACGGTCGGGCTAACGACGACCATCATTGCCGAACTCGACAATATTGAAGAGATCACCGTCAATACACTCAATACCACCGCCAACAATGGCAACAATCCAAACCAGCCGGATGGCGGCACAAACGATGGTGACACGATCCAGATCATCGGCAACTTCACCAGCACGAGCCTGAATTTCAATACCATCACTATCGATGGCAATGCCGGAGACGATACCATCGACATCTCGTCGCTGGACTCGGCGCACCGGATCGTCTTCAGGTCCAACGGTGGTAACGACACGATTGTCGGCAACCTCCGTCCCCAGGATGTGATCGAACTGCCAAACGGAGCGACCATCGCAGACTATGAAGCAACGATAGAAGATGGCGTCACAACGCTGACCAGTGGTGAACAAACGATCAAGTTCACTGCACCCGACGGCATGCCCCAGATTGGCGGGGAGCCCGTTGAGGATGATGACGACACGCCACCAGCACCTGTCGCGGGTGCTCCGGTTGTGGGTACAGCCAATGCAGACGTTCTGCTTGGCACTGCCAATGGCGAAACGATCATCGCGCTTGGTGGCACTGACACGGTAATGGGTGGTGCGGGAGCGGATGTCATCCGCGGCGATGAAGGCGACGACTTCATCAGTGCACAGGACGGCGATGACATGGCTTTCGGCGGTGCTGG
>NZ_JACHXN010000029.1 GCF_014192095.1 Phyllobacterium trifolii | reverse complement strand
ATTGTACCATCGGACGAGCTCGAAAAGCTCGGCGACAGCAAGCTTTTACCAGGTATGCCCGTGGAAGTCTTTGTTTCGACGGAAGAGCGTACAGCGATGTCCTTCCTGTCCAAGCCGCTCGCCGATCAGTTCAGCCGAGCCTTCCGTGAGCAGTAGGTGGCAGTGTTTCTGAAACATCAGACCGCGGATGGGTTGGTAACGCTGCAGGGACCAGTTCCGCATAAATGGACTAAAGTCCTCACATATCCACGACCAATGGCACTTTTTCGATCAAGCAGAAATGTTAGCTTGGTGGTTACCGTTACTGCCGCTACCATGCGGCAAACATTGGGGGCCCGTGGTGACTGGTCAGATAAAAGTTATGGTTGTTGACGCCCAGTCCTTGTTCAGGCTTGGTGTTATTCACACGCTGGAATCGGACGAGAAAATTAAAGTTGTGGGGCAAGCTTCGTCCGGGAATGAGGCACTGCAGCGCACGGAGCTCATACGCCCGGACGTCGTGCTTCTGGATACTTCAATTTCTTGGGACGGAATAGAAATTGCAAAAGCTATCAAAAAAATATCGGACCAGGCGAAACTGGTCATCCTGACGATGTCGGAAACCGGAACTGATGTTGTGCGTGCCGTCGAGGCAGGAGCAGTCGGCTATATCCTCAAAGATATTGACGATGATCAGCTGGTGCCGATAATCAAGAGCGTGGCTGCCGGAGGTTCCTTTTTCGCCCCCGGGCTGACGCTGCGGGCTATTTCCTATCTAAAGCAACCATCGACCGCGGAAGCACTAGCCTCTCTGACCGAACAGGAGGAGCGCACGTTAAGATTGGTATCCAGCGGTCTCAGCAACCGGGAAGTAGCCACAACACTAGGAATTTTGGAGAAAACGGTAAAATACCACATGACCCACACGATGGCGAAACTGGGAGTACGAAACCGTGTCGAGGCAACAATTATGGCGCGCCAGCGTTGGGCGGACGGTGCACAGTCCCAAAGCCCTGTGCACAACGATATTGCAGAACGAGGGTGATCTCCAATGGTTGTGCCGACCCGCTATAACCGACTGCCTTAACTACGCCGAATCGGCGCTAAAACTTACTTGACTCTGACCAACGTCCGTACTCTCGGGCCCTTGCGCGTACGTTGCACTTTGTGGGCCGGCAGGCGTATCGCAGACGGTGTATAAGCCATACCTTGAATTGATTCACAAAAGCAGCAAAGAGCGTCGCCATGTGTTCCCTAAGCCCGCCTGCTCCAAAGCCCCGGATCACCAAAAAACTTCCAGCCCTTGATCGTCCTGCGCGCGCCGCGAAGGCGTGCTCAATAAGCCAGCACTCCAGTCCAGTGAAGACTAGACTTGTGGCTGCATGGAGCGTTCGCGTTATTCCGTGATGTTTTTCGTTGGGATTTCATCTCCCTTTATGATTTTGCGTCGTCTGTTCGAGCGAATGGCTAGCCATTGACGAACCGCGATAACGACTCCCAACACCATCGGTGCGGCAAGGACAACAAGAACCCATACATACTCCACCATGGTAGTATCGCAGTTCAGAAACGTTTCCTTCTTCTGAAGAAACGAACGCCGGCCTCTTATGTTCCAACCTCTGAATTGGGCTCCGCAATGTTTCTATAGCCTAGGGATACAAGCTGGTTGGAGCCCAACCTGAACGTTCATCTCCGAAGAGAATTTGTTCTGCCCGCCCGAACACACCGTATGTCAGAAACCTCGCTTTATTTCGAACAGCGCTTTCGCAATTGCAATATCAGCCGCTGAACCAGCATTCTCGGCTGTTGCCTCGACCAATTGTTCGCCGAGTTTTGATAGTGCAAGTGCAACCTCATATCTATCCCAACCAGCCTCCATTGCTTCTTCGGCGAGCGCCTCAAACCCGGCTTTCAAAGCTGCTTCGCATGCATGGGTGCGATTTGAGTGATCGCCCGATTTTTTTGGCAAAGGAACACGCATAACTTAATCATAAGCCGTGATAGCCATCAAACAATGCGACAATTCTGGGTAGATCTACCGCTTTGGATGTAGAAGTCTCACCCAGACAATCGCTGATGTACCGGTTGAAAACAGCAAGGCTTGCCGCCCACGCGCATCACCACCGAAGCTGCGATGCTATGGTGCGGCAAAACGGAAACTGAGTTTGAGTCGGTGATATCAATAGCTTGCGGCTTTCAAAAGATGTGACCGAAAACTCTAAAACCATCGGTCAGGCTCACCACCTTTTCTTCTGAGATGGCTTCTTGCCAGGCAGGGGGTTCCCAAGCCAAATGTTCGCTATCCGCGTCTTTTCATTCCATACCGGACCAGCCGCTCTCACCCCAAAGCAGTTAATCCCCGAGCCAAGCCGATGACCGTTTACGGCCCAGAGCATGTGTAATCGGGCGGTCCCACCAGAGGCGAGCTTCCACTACTATCCCGGCTTAACCGAGGTGAAGGGAGATGACGATGTTTTATGCTGCTTTGGACGTGTCGTCTACGCTCAGTGGCGATCTGCATTATTGACCAAGGATGGGAAGGTTCGGCTCGAGCGATCTGTTTTATCCGACGTGCCGGACCTGGTTCGCTGCGCGAGTTTGGCGAACGGATCCACCAGATAGGGCTGGAAGCTGGCACGCTCACTCAACATCTGACCTACGGAATGAAAAAAGCGGGGTTCGACGTCGTGTGCATGGAGGCCCTTCAGGTCAATGCCGCTCTTTCGGCCATGCGCAACAAGACCGACAAACATGATGCTCGCGGCATCGCTCAAATCCTGCGATCGGGTTGGTATAGTCGAGTGCACGTAAAGAGTGTCGAAAGCCATTACATCCGTGCAATGCTTACCAGCCGCAAGGTCATGCAGCGCAAATGCATCGATCGAAAGCGGTCCTGCACTAAGCCATGCGCTCCTACCGATGTTGCAGGCCAGGCAGATTCTCCTGGAAACCTTTCTTGAACTCGATCGACGTGTCCGAAGAGCGGTGCACCAAGACTCCGTCACTACGCGGTTCATGAGTGTTCCAGGTGTCGGATACGTGACGGCCTTGAGCTTCAAGGCCGCAGTTGACGATCCCACCCGCTTCAAAAGCTCGGGCACTGTTGGAGCCCACTTCGGGCTGACGCCGCGACGCTTCCAGTCCGGCGAGAAAGACAATCCCGGCCGGATCTCCCATGCCGGCGACGCCGACGTGCGGGCGACGCTCTATGCAGCCGCCAACGCGATGCTGATGCGGTCGATTGCCTGGAGCAGCCTGAAGGCCTGGGGCGTGCGGCTGATGAAGACCAAGAGACGGCGGCGAGCCATCGTCGCTGTGGCCAGCAAGATTGCCGTCGTGCTTCATTGGATGTGGATCGACGGTACAGAGTTCCCGTTCGGATCGGAGGCATCTGCCTGATTTGACAGAGCCTTCGAACTCGATCCTGGCCGGATCGTCCCACGCGGACGACGGGATGGATGAAGCCGTTAATGTCTGCTGCGCTTCGAGCGCGTCGCAAAGCGAGGCTCACCAGACGACCCTGATCCCATGCATGCATGCAGCGGCTCCGAACGCAAGGGAGCCAACAGACTGCGAAGAGAAGCGTGACCCGCGAGAACGACCAGGCTGCGGGAAACTTAAAAAAGAGCTTGCGCCAAATTAGAGAAGCCGACATCGGAAAACGCTGACTGGTCGCGGCGCTTTCCTTGCTATGATGATCCAGTTCGCGACCTAGCCGTACCTGGCCGGCTCGGAAGCGAGTTCAGTTGTCGGTCGGCAGATCGAACAGTGCCGAGGGGTTGCGCGCGATTTTCCGTTGCTATTGCGTACTCCCACAGCGAAGCCGCGACATCCAGCGTTTTGTACGGCTGGTCGCTGAAGGTATGTTCCGGCGTGCAAATTTTGCACGCCGGAACATAAATGGATTGACCAAAATTAAAAAAAGGGGTCGACGATGGCGACAGAAGCTAGACTGATAGATTCCATCACCTGTAGGTAACGTTCATGCTGTCCGCCGATCGAAAGAAAAACCGTGTAACGTTGCTCGATGTGGCGCGGCGGGCGAATGTTTCGCGCGCGACCGCGTCTCTCGTCATTCGCAAGAGTCCCCTGGTAGGAGCGGAAACGCGTCAACGAGTCGAGGAGGCAATCCAAGCCCTCGGCTATGTCTACAATATGGGTGCCGCGCGCATGAGGGCGGAACGTAGTCGTACAGTGGGCGTCGTCGTCCCCAACCTCACAAATCCCTTCTTCGGCGAGCTGCTGTCCGGCATCGAAGCTTTGATCGATTCTGCCGGCATGGTGGTGATCGTCGCGAACAGCGGTGATCTCGTCGAGCGGCAGGATTTGGTGATGCGACGGATGCGCGAGCATGGAGTGGACGGCGTCATTCTCTGCCCAGCCGCGGATACAGAGCCGGCTTTTCTCGACAGGATCGCCGAATGGGAGCTGCCGCTGGTCCAGACGCTTCGCCATATCTCGGAAGAGATCGATTATGCCGGTGCGGATTACGCCGCCGGCATGCGTCAAGCCGTCGACTATCTTGCCTCCCTCGACCATGAGACGATCGCCTTCGCGGTCCACGGTCCGATGCATTCGGCCTATCATGAACGGATCGAAGGGTTTCGCGACGCCATGCGCTCGCTGGGTCTCAACGCCAATATGATCCTTCGCGTCCCGGACCAACTCGCGCAGATCGCCGACGCGACGCATCTTCTCTTCGAACAAACGGAGCAGCCGACGGCTGTCATCTGCTTCAACGATGTGATTGCGCTTGGTCTGTCAGGCGGCCTCTACGACCGCGGCCTCCAGGTCGGCCGCAATTTTTCGCTGATCGGTTTTGACGACGTAACCGATGCGGAAGCCCTGCGCCCGCGACTCACTTCCGTTTCCACCGCACCGGTAGCGATCGGCGAGACTGCTGCGCAGTTGCTCCTGGACCGACTGGCTGATCCGGCACGGCCGCCTCGCCGAGTGGTACAGGAGACGCAGCTGCGTGTGCGGCAGTCCTGCGGGCCAGCGACGGTTTGACGCTTTAAGAAATTGTTAATTTTGCGATTGACGGTAGCCCGAAAAGCTTTTAGATCGATCTAAATCGACGGGCGGCGAAGAGGAGCGTGGCCTACTTGCGGTAATTGGGGAGGTCCCAAGTTGTATCATTTCAATTTCGAACCCGTCTTTGCTGGTTTCGACCAGCTTCTGATCGGCGCGTGGCTGACGATCCAGCTGTCCGTCGCAGCGATGATGATCGGCCTGATCGTCTCGATTATCTGCGCAGCCGGCAAGACGTCCGGCATCGCGCCGCTGCGTTGGCTGATCGACGTCTATATCGAGGTTATACGCAACACGCCCTTCTTGGTGCAAATCTTCTTCATCTTCTTTGGTCTGCCGTCTCTTGGGCTTCGGCTGACGCCGAACAGCGCGGCTCTTGTGGCGCTCGTAGTCAATTTCGGGGCCTATGGCACGGAAATCATCCGCGCCGGCATTGAGTCGATCCAGAAGGGGCAGGTGGAGGCGGGGACCGCACTCGGTCTCTCGAAGCTGCAGATCTTCCGCTATATCATCATGAAGCCGGCGCTTCGTACCGTATATCCCTCACTGACCAGCCAGTTCATCTACCTGATGCTGACCTCGAGCGTCGTATCGGCGATCTCCGCCGATGATCTTGCCGCCGCCGGCAACAATCTACAGTCGCAAACCTTCGCGAGCTTCGAGGTGTATATCGTCATCACGATCATGTATCTCGTCATGTCGATTGGTTTCTCGACGATCTTCTCGGTGATCGAGAAGGCCGCCTTCAAATATCCGCTGAGCCGATAGGAGCCTGAACATGCCATTGATCAGACCGTTCGGCTTCAACGAATTCTGGATCATCGTGCTCGCAGCGCAGTGGACCATCGCGCTGTCGGCTATCGCCTTTGCCGGCGGCGGCATTGGCGGCCTGCTGATCGCGCTGCTGCGCGTCTCGGATACGAAATGGCCGCGCCTCATCGCCACCGGGTTCATCCGCGTCTTCCAGGGAACGCCGCTCCTGATGCAGCTCTTTCTGGTGTTCTTCGGTATGAACATTTTCGGCTTCGCCATCAATCCATGGCTTGCCGCCACTGTAGCATTAACCCTGCATGCCAGTGCGTTCCTGGGCGAAATCTGGCGCGGCTGTATCGAGGCGGTTCCGTCCGGCCAACGGGAGGCTGCGACCGCGCTCGGGCTCCGCTACTACAACCGCATGCGCTACATCATCTTGCCGCAGGCCTCGAAGATCGCGGTGGCGCCGACAGTCGGTTTCCTCGTCCAGCTTATCAAGGGTACCTCGCTGGCGGCGATCATCGGCTTCACCGAGCTCACTCGCCAGGGGCAGATCATCAACAACGCTACCTTCAGCCCGTTCCTGGTCTTCTCAACGGTGGCTGCGATCTATTTCGTGCTTTGCTGGCCTCTTTCGGTGCTTGCGCGCCGGATGGAGCTGAGATTTTCCCGCGCAACGGCACGTTGACGGGACCCGGGCCGGAGGGAGGACACCGGCACAAATGAAAGGGTAGGAAAAAATGAACATTTCCAGACGCAAGATGATGGCTGTGATTGGTGCCGGCCTGATGGTTGGCGCAGTGACGTCCGTCGCAACGGCTCAGACCGTTGAAGACATCAAGTCGGCAGGCACGGTCAAGATTGGCATGCTGGTCGATTTCCCGCCATTCGGGATAATGAATACCAACAACCAGCCGGACGGCTATGACGCCGACGTCGCAAAACTGCTCGGCGAGGAGTGGGGCGTGAAGGTGCAGATCGTTCCGGTTACCGGCCCGAACCGCATTCCGTACCTGCAGAGCAATCAGGTCGATCTGCTTGTCGCCTCGCTCGGCATAACCGAAGAGCGCGCCAAAAGCGTCGATTTCTCGACGCCATATGCCGGTATCTCGATCGGCGTATTCGGAGCCACAGACATTGCTGTCGCCAAGCCGGAAGACCTCTCCGGCAAGTCCATCGGCGTCGCTCGCGCCAGCACGCAGGATACGGCTGTCACCAAGATTGCGCCGAAGGATGCCAAGATCCAGCGTTTCGATGACGATTCCAGTGCCGTCCAGGCGTTGCTTTCCGGTCAGGTCGCGCTGATCGGCGTTTCGAATGTCGTCGCAGCCCAGATCGAAAAGGCTGCTCCCGGCCGCTTCAACCAAAAGCTCCAGCTCAGTCAGCAGGTGCAGGGTATTGCCGTTCGAAAGGGTTCGACGGAGCTGCTTGCCGCAGTCAACGCGTTTGTCGACAAGGTGAAAGCCAACGGCGACCTCAGCAAGATACATGAAAAGTGGCTCGGCGCCCCGCTGCCGGATTTCGTGGCCAAAGCCAAGAAGTAAGCAAGCAAGACTGAAAGGGAGTTCCTCGCCATGACTGAAGTGAACGGTAGCGCATCACCGGCAGACGTGCACGGAACTTCCGATCTGGTCGTGCGAATGGAAGGCGTCAACAAGTGGTATGGCGACTTCCACGCGCTGAAGGACATCGAGCTTTCTGTCAACCGGGGGGAAAGGATCGTCATCTGCGGCCCTTCCGGTTCCGGAAAATCGACGCTGATCCGCTGCATCAACCAGCTTGAGACTATCCAGAGAGGCCGGGTTGTCGTCGATGGCCATGATCTGACGGCGGGGGGCAAGAATGTCGACATCGTGCGGCAGGAGACCGGCATGGTCTTTCAGCAGTTCAACTTGTTTCCACATATGACCGTGCTGGAAAACTGCACGCTGGCACCGATGAAGGTGCGTGGCATCTCCAGAGCCGAGGCGGAAAAGACCGCTCGGAAATTCCTGGAGCGCGTGCGTATTCCCGAGCAGGCGGAAAAATATCCCGCGCAGCTTTCGGGCGGTCAGCAGCAGCGCGTAGCGATTGCGCGTGCGCTGTGCATGAACCCGAAGATCATGCTGTTCGACGAGCCCACCTCGGCCCTCGATCCGGAAATGGTCAAGGAGGTGCTGGACACCATGATTGACCTCGCCCGCGAGGGCATGACCATGCTCTGCGTGACGCACGAAATGGGCTTTGCCCGCCAGGTGGCAGACCGGGTGATCTTCATGGATCTTGGGGAAATCATCGAGACGGGTACGCCGAAGGATTTCTTCGGTAATCCCAAAAACGAGCGCTTGAAAAACTTCCTTGGCCAGATTTCCTGATTCCAAATTTCCGGCCGGGCCAATCCTTTGAAATACGGAGTTTCAGACATGAAACCAGATATCCTGCTCGTTGAGCCGATGATGCAATTCGTCGAGGACCAACTCGACACTGTCTATACGGTTCACCGGGTCTACGATGCGGCGCAGAAGCCGTCGATCGAGGTGGCGTTGCCTGCGATCCGCGCGGTCGCCACCGGCGGCGGCACCGGCATCTCCAACGAATGGATCGAAAAGATGCCGTCGCTTGGCGTTATCGCCATCAACGGCGTCGGCACGGACAAGGTAGACTTGACGTTTGCCCGCAACCGTAACATCGACGTCACCACGACGCCCGGCGTGTTGACGGACGACGTCGCCGATCTAGGCATAGCGCTGCTGCTCGCCGTTCTCCGTCATATTCCGAAAGGCGACCGGATGGTGCACGAAGGCCGTTGGGCGAAGGGAGAAGCCTTTCCACTTGGCAACAGCCCCAAAGGCAAGCGCGTCGGCATTCTTGGCCTCGGCCAGATCGGCAAGGCGTTCGGCAAACGCGCCGAAGCTTTCGGCATGGACGTGCGTTACTGGAACCGTTCGTCGATCACCGACGTCAGCTGGAAATCCTGCGTCTCGCCCGTGGAGCTTGCCGGGGACAGCGATATTCTCGCCGTCTGCATCGCCGCCAGCGCCGCAACCCAGAATATCGTCAATGCGGATGTGCTGAAGGCACTCGGTCCCAACGGCGTTCTGGTCAACATCGCGCGCGGCACCGTCGTCGACGAGGATGCGCTGCTCTCCGCCCTAAACGGCGGCACGATCGCGGCGGCCGGCCTTGATGTTTTCGTTGGCGAGCCGCAGATCCGCGAG
This sequence comes from Phyllobacterium trifolii, assembly GCF_014192095.1. Classification (GTDB taxonomy): domain Bacteria; phylum Pseudomonadota; class Alphaproteobacteria; order Rhizobiales; family Rhizobiaceae; genus Phyllobacterium; species Phyllobacterium trifolii. The sequence continues at coordinate 54,130 of NZ_JACHXN010000029.1, read as the reverse complement.
GAATTCTTCACCGCGCCGAACACCGTGCTGATGCCCCATCAGGGCAGTGCCACGGTTGAAACCCGGGTGGCCATGGGCGAGCTCGTGCTTGCCAATATCGCCGCCCATTTCGCCGGCGAAAAGCCGCCAACCACCGTCAACTGAGCTGGGACGAGACCATGATCATCCGTCAGGCCTTCTTCGAAGGTAGTATTCATGCGGGGCGTGAACAGGCCTTCAAATCCTATGTCGCCGAGAAGCTCCTACCCATGTGGCTCGCTTTTCCTGGTGTCAAGGAAGTGCGCGTTCTCTACGATATCGAACGGGACGAGGGTGCTCCCTGCTATCCTATGGTTTTGTCCACCATGTATGAAAGCCGCGACGCACTAGTGGCGGCTCTGGCGTCTCAGGTGCGTTACGAAAGCCGGGAAATGACAAAGGGCCTGCTCGAAATGTTCACAGGCCATATTTATCACCATGTTTTCGATTTGGCCCACGACTGATCAATCGGGGCGCGATCTTGACTCAAATCCATGTCATTTATGAGACTCATGACGACTGACTTTCCCTTAGGGTCATCACCTGCCACGGGGATGGCCAGCCGGTTTGACGAACCCTCCGGCTTCCCCAATTGGGAGAGCACATAGAACATAAGACTGTTGAACGCCTTGAAGATCGGGCGATCGAGGCGACGCGATGTCCAGATGCTTTCCAGCATACCCTCGTCGATGTCCGGAATTCGAGAGTCCCGCACGTCAGGGTAATAGTTTGATGTATCGATGATCACAACGCGTCAGCAGAGCGATCGAATAGATCTGTGGGCAAGGTTGCCGCGACAGGAAAAGCCAATGCCAGCACGACGACTTCGGCGTTATACGCTGCGCCATATACATCCACGGGTTCCGCTCCGATTGAGTCAGCGAACTGCTAGACCGCTAACGGGCCTCGCGAAATCAACGGGGAGGCGTCGCAGCCTTCTGAAATCAAGCCGCGGTCAGCTGAAGTGACGCGCTATATCGCCTTGTTCAACCACAGAGACTGGGACAGCCTGCGTGCACTACTTGCGGATGACGTAAAACTCAATCAATCGACCCATCCCATTCGTGTTGGCTCCGCTGACGTTGGAATGTTCTTCAGCATCTGCGCAAAGCTCGCCGGCGTGTGGCTTGCACCTGCTTGGCTCGAGGGTCGAGAAGTTATCGCGGTCTTTGAAAATCGGTTGGCTGCGACTCCAAACTATTTCATGTGGCTGGAGTGGCGCGGTGATGAGATCAGGTTCATCCATGACTACAAATATGTGCATTACGTTATGGCAGACGCCGAAACTAATGTTGGCGCCTCAGGCATTGGAGACCGAGGGGGCGGCGTGACCTGAACAAGGTTTTGCTAAGTGCGCACCTGACATCTGGGCGAAAATCCAAAAGTGATCTTGTCGGCATTTTTCAACGGAATATTTATCCCCATCGGGGTCGCTTCTTTTTCAGAACAGCCTAAAGTCCCCGGTACGTGCTCCCGCGCAAAGCAATCATCTGCTTCCTTTCAACCAGAAGTCAGACGACAGACTTCACCCGCTCCCAGCCATTGGCAAGGTGAGTGTCAAGCTCGCGGGCCAAAGTTTCGGCGTCGCGTGCTTCGAGCGCCGCGATGATCGTTTCATGCTCCGCGACTGCCCCTGCCCATCGCTCCGCTCCCTCGTGTCCGATGAAGCGAATGCGCTTGACTCGCGATTGCAGCAATCCGTGCACTTCGGCCAGCGGGGCATTGTTTGCCAGGGCTACAATGCCGGTATGTATCTGTTGGTTGACCTTGTAATATTCGAGCCGTTCAGCCGCCTTATAGTGTTTTACCATTGCATCATGCAATGACCGCAACCGCGCGATGCCTTCGTCGCTCGCCACCTCGCATGCGATACGTCCGGCGAGCATTTCCAATGACCGCAGGACAATGAGCATGTCCTCCACGTCCTTGGCTGAGAAACGTTTGACCACGGCGCCCCGGCTCGGCACAAGCTCGACCAAACCTTCGCTGGCCAGGAATTTCAGCGCTTCGCGCAGCGGCGTGCGCGATACGCCCAGTTCCTCACCGAGCTGGGTTTCGTAAATGCGCTCGCCCGGCTGCAGATCTCCTTCGATGATCATGTCCCGCAAACGCGTGACGATTTCTCCATGGAGCGACTGACGCGAGATAGTGGCAACTGTCCGTCGTCCATTAGCCTCGACCATTTCAGATGCCATGGTGTTTCTCCCCTCGTTCCGCTGCCCAACTGGCGAGTCGGTTCCTCCGGTCATTTTCGCATTGGTAGAACAAAAATGATACCGCCTTCATACGTTATTTTTTATACTGTATACAAAATGCTTGCATACAGGAAAATTTGTTTGTAGTCCTTTAAGCCTCATCTGGAGAGGAGGAGTTTTTATGGCGAACGCCAAACCAGCAGCCACCGCGGAGGCGGAGCGGCCCGTTCTGGCACTTGTCATGGGCGATCCGGCCGGAATCAGTCCCGAACTGACTGCGCAAATGCTTGCCCTGCCTGAACTCCGAAATGCTGCTCATTTCATCGTCATCGGCGATCGTCGCATCCTGGAGGAGGGTGCAGGAACCGCAAACATCGAACTCGATCTCGACTATCGGTCGGCGAGCGACTTTTCGACGGAACTTTCGGAGCGGCCAGTCTTTGTGGATCTTTGCAACCTCGATCCCCAGAATGTGGTGCGAGGCGAGGCAACGCTAGCAGGTGGTACGTTTGCGACCGAAAATTTTCGCTTCGCTCTCCATCTGGCCGACAAGGGCAGCGTTGATGGAATCTGCTTCACACCTTTCAACAAGAAAGCGATGCGTTACGCCTATCCCGGCTACGATGACGAGATTCGATTTGTCTCCGATGTTCTGTCCTTCAACGGCAAGATGCGCGAGTTCAACGTTCTCGAACGTGTCTGGAATGCGCGTGTAACCTCGCATATCCCGCTTTCTGCCGTTTCCGCCCACATCAGCATCGGTGCCATCCTGGCGGAGGTCGAGCTGACAACTGCCTGTCTGCGCCTCGCTGGCATCGACAATCCCAAAATCGCAGTCGCAGGGCTCAATCCGCACGCTGGCGATGGCGGCAGTTTCGGGATGGAGGAAATCGAAGTCATCGAGCCTGCCGTCGCCCGTGCGAAGGCAGCCGGTTATGCCGTGGATGGGCCATTTCCCGCAGACACGGTATTCCTGCGGGCATTGAAGGAAGGCTTCCACGCAGTTTTGACCATGTACCACGACCAGGGCCAGATCGCGATGAAGATGATGGGCTTCGACAAGGGAGTCACGATGATGGGTGGGTTGCCATTCCCGCTCTGTACGCCGGCACACGGCACAGCCTACGACATTGCCGGGCGCGGCATCGCGGACGTCGGCGCATCGCGCGAGGCTGGGCTATTGGCGGCGAAGATGGCCAGGCAGCAAATCGTCTCGAGAGAGGCGGGGCGCAACAGGAGTTAACGAGGACAGGACCGTGCCGTCGGGGTTGGAGCATGCGGCGGGCGGTATAGCAACAGGGAGGATTCAATATGCTGAAACAAATCGCAGGGATGCTGCTCGCAATGACAGCCATCACCCCGGCAGTGGCCTTCGAACCGACAAAACCAGTCGAGTTCGTTGTCACCTCTGGTCCAGGTGGCGGCACGGATAACTTCGCGCGAACGGTACAATCCATCATCGCCAAGCATAAGTTGATGGATGCGCCGGTCGTTGTGACCAACAAGGGCGGCGGTAGTGGCGCCGAGGGTTTCGTCTACGCCGCCGGTTACAAGGGCGATCCTTACAAACTGACATTCGGCACGAACAATGAATATCTGCTGCCAAGTGTTGCGGCTGTTCCCTATAAACCTGAAGACCTGACGCCGGTCGCCGCACTCGCGCTCGATGAATTCCTGGTCTGGGTGAATGGCAAATCCGAAGTCAATGACATCAAGACCTTCGTAACCGCAGCAAAAGCCGAGCCGAAAGCGATCCAGTTCGGCGGCAGCCAGTCCAAGGACACGGACCAGATTCTCGTCTCGACCATAGCCGAGACGACAGGGGCTGAGTTCCGATACATTCCGTTCAAGAGCGGCGGTGAGGCAGCGGTCCAGTTGGCTGGTGGCCACATCGATGCCAATGTAAACAATCCCAATGAGAACCGAGGCCAATGGCAGGCCGGAATGGTGAAGCCGCTATGTGTCTTCCGGCCCGACCGTTTTCCCAAAAGCGAGCCAGTGCATGACGGCAAGGGCTGGAGCGACATACCGACATGCGCCGAGGCTGGGTTGGCAATTGACAGCTACCGCATGCCGCGCACGGTCTGGTTGCCAGCGGGAGTCGACGAGGATGCCGTGAAATTCTATCAGGACGTTCTGAAGAAGGTCTCCGAGACATCGGAATGGGCCGACTATGTGGCCAAGACTTCGCAAACGTCGCAGTTCCTCGCTGGTGGCGATTTTACCACCTATCAAACCAGTGATCGCGAGAACGTGCGCAAGGTTCTCAAGCGCGAAGGCTGGCTGGTCGAGTGATCTGATCGCGAGGCGCCCGCGGTGGGCGCCTCGCGACTGACGGCGGATGGAGGAGAGCATGGCCGAGTTGCAAAAAGGATATGTATCTCGCAAAACGATGGAAATCGTAACAACGCTCCTGACCGGAGGAGTCGGCATTGCCATCTGTATTGAGTCATGGCGAAGCGGCGTCGGCTGGAGTGATACCGGACCCGAGGCGGGTTATTTCCCATTTATTGTCGGTAGCCTGGTAATCCTGGGAAGTGTCGTTACGCTCTTGCGCAGCCTCTTCTTCTACAACCATGAAGGCGAGATTTTCATCGATATCGAACGGGCTAAACCGGTCCTTGGTTTCTTTCTGCCGATCGTTGCCTTCATCGTCATTTCGCTGCTCCTTGGTCTCTACGTCGGCACGGCGCTTTACATCTTCGGCTCCATGAAATGGCAGGGAGGTTACCGGTGGTGGGTGTCAACCTGCGCCGCGCTCGCCGTATCCGCACTCTTCTATCTCGTTTTTGAGGTCGGCTTTCAGGTGCCGCTTCTCAAGGGGCCAATCGAAGGTTGGCTCGGAATTTACTGATCCTGCAATTGCCGGGACACTTGGGAGATGCCGATGGGAAATTTCAGTTACCTGATGGATGGGTTTTCGACCATCATCACCTGGCACCACATTCTTATCATGATCGTCGGCGTCATGCTCGGGATACTCGTCGGTGTGCTGCCAGGTCTCGGTGCGCCGAATGGTGTCTCGCTGCTCCTGCCGCTGACGTTCACGATGGATCCGATCTCGGCCATAATTCTCCTTTCCTGCATGTATTGGGGCGCCCTCTTTGGTGGCTCGACGACCTCGATACTCTTCAATATCCCCGGTGAACCTTCATCTGTAGCGACGACCTTTGACGGCTATCCTATGGCGAAGAACGGGCAGGCAACACGCGCGCTTACGCTTGCGTTCATGTCAGCCGGTATCGGGGCGTTGGCCGGTGTGATCATGATCACCCTGCTTTCCACCTGGGTTGCCGGTTTTGCGTTGCAGTTCTCCTCGCCGGAATTTTTCGCCGTTTATTTTCTGGCATTCGCCAGCTTCATCGGAATGAGCGGAAATGCACCGGCTAAGACACTTGTCACAATGATGCTGGGTTTTGCCTTTGCCACCGTCGGCATGGATACGATTTCCGGCGGATTGCGCCTGACATTCGGCATTCCGGATCTGATCAAGGGGGTCTCCTTCCTCGTGGCAGTCATGGGGCTTTTCGGTATTGGCGAGTTGCTGCTGACCACCGAAGAAGGCTTGCGGTTTGATGGCATCAAGGCGCGGGTCAGGATCGTAGATGTGCTCAAGGCGCTAAAGGAGATGCCCCGTTACAGCTGGTCGATCCTGCGTTCAACGGTGATCGGCATCTGGATGGGGATCACGCCGGCCGGCCCGACAGCGGCCTCGTTCATGAGCTATGGCCTGGCAAGGCGGTTTGCCAAGGACAAGTCCGGATTTGGCAAGGGCGACCCTCGCGGCATCGTCTCGCCGGAAACGGCCGACCACTCGGCAGGTACAGCGGCACTGCTGCCGATGCTTGCCCTTGGCGTGCCTGGCTCGGCAACGGCGGCGGTGATGATGGGAGGGCTGATGATATGGGGGCTGACACCCGGCCCCATGCTCTTTATCGATCGCCCGGATTTCGTGTGGGGTCTCATCGCGTCAATGTATCTTGGTAATGTCGTCGCCGTTGTGCTGGTACTTGCCACGGTTCCCATCTATGCGTCCATTCTGCGGGTGCCCTTCTCGATCGTCGGACCGGTGATCGTGGCAATTATCTTCTCAGGCGCCTATCAGATAGCCAATTCAACCTTCGATATGTGGCTGGTGCTCGGCTTCGGAATACTCGGCTATCTGTTCAAGAAACTGGATTACCCGATCGCCCCTCTCGTTCTCGCCATGGTCCTTGGCGACAAGGCCGAAGATGCTTTCCGTCAATCCATGCTGATGTCGAATGGCTCGCTGTCGATCTTCTGGTCGAACCCGCTGGTCACTGGAATCATGGCGCTGGGACTGCTGATGCTTCTCTGGCCGATACTTGCGAACGCAGTTGGCGTCCGCAATCTCCGGCGCCGTGCCGCGGGACATTCAGCGAAGATTTAAGTGCCGTACCGAAAGGATCCAACACCGTGAACTATCATGATTATTTCGGCGATGCGTCTCGGCCAATCGACGTGTGCATTGTCGGCACCGGCGGGTTTGGCCGAAGTTTCCTGGCCCAGGGCAGGCATGTTCCTCTCCTCGATTTGCGTATCGCTGTCGATGTCGATAGCGCTACGGCCGCCGAGGCCATGAAATCCGCTGGCTTCGAGGCGGTCGCTGAGTGCCGCAGCAAAGAGGAGGCCAAGCGGGCATGGGAGAATGGCCTGTGCATTGCTGCGGGGGACGTTGCACATATCGTCGATTTGCCATTTGATGTGTTGGTAGAAGCGACCGGGCACCCGGAAGCAGGCGCACGTCATGCCGAGCTTGCGATTGGTGCCGGCAAACATGTCGCGCTAGTATCCAAAGAGGTTGACAGCGTCATCGGGCCCGGCCTTGCTCGAATGGCATCTCAAAGGGGAACCGTGGTCACCCCGGTTGACGGCGATCAGCCCAGCCTTCTAATCGGTCTTGTCACATGGGCAGAGGTTCTTGGCTTCGAAATTGTCTGTGCCGGAAAGTCCAGCGAGTATGATTTCGTCTTCGATTCTCTGACGGGAACGCTCACGAGCAATGGCGTCATTGTCGATGCTCCTGGCTTTGCCGATCATCTTGAACTCGGCCAACGTGACGTCACCGAAATTGCCGCTGCACGGTCTCGGTTGGCCGCCGCACTGCCCCAACGTGCGGTTCCCGATCTTTGCGAACTCGCCGTTGTTTCCCATTCGATCAATCTTGTCCCTGACCTTCCAGACCTTCACTGCCCCATAGCCCGGATTTCGGAGGTGCCAACATTTTTTTCCACGCAGACAGTTGGCGGGCTCTTGGAGGGCGAGCGCCGAATGGATGTCTTCCATTGCCTGCGCCTTCCTGGCGAAGTCAGCTTTGCGGGTGGAGTCTTTGTCGTGGTTAGGTGCCGAGATGCAGCGAGTTGGAGCCTTCTTGCGGAAAAAGGCCATGTTCTAAGCCGCAGCGGAGCGACGGCGATGGTCTACCTCCCGCGGCATCTTCTCGGACTTGAGGCGGCCACCAGCGTCCTCGAAGCAGGTCTGAAGCTTCGTTCCAGCGGAACACGGCACCCGCAACCGCGGTTCGATATTGCTGCCATCGCGGAAGCCGATCTCGGCACCGGCAAGATCCTGGCTGCGACGGGCCACCACCACGCTATCGAACAGGTATCGGCGGTCCTCCTTCCCGCAGGACCGCTCGCGGCCGAGCAACCAGCTCCTTTCTACCTGGTGGCGAACCGTAGACTGATCCGCCCGGTTAAGGCGGGCGACCCGATCCGGCTCGCAGATGTGGAACTAGACGCCTCACACCTTCTAAGTTTGCGCCAGCAACAGGATGCGCACTTCTTCGGGCACATACACGATACAAAATAAACTCTGAAAGAGACGAGGGGCCTGCTCCTGTTGTTTTCTGTATGTGCTCCGAAAATCGCATACTGTCTGCTATGGAATGTCATTGGATATTGAACTTGCGGCAGTTATCACTAAATGATAACAGGATGGCATGAGTGCGCGTGACACGAGTCTTGATGCTCTGCTCGATCTGGACGGTCAAACAATGTTTGTTGGCCAGACGTATTGGGTCAAGTTCGCCGTCAAAGCAGTCACGGTCACGCCGCAACGGCCGCACGGGTTGCGCTATTCATTGACGTTACACGGATCAGGTGGGGAGCGGCTGGTAGGCTTTGACAATGCTCACGCGATCTCAGCGGTGAGTGGGCCAAGCCGCAAGTCGACGCAAAAATTCGACCACAAGCACCGTTTTCGAACGGTGAAGCCTTATGAGTACAGTGACGCTGCCACCTTACTTGGAGACTTCTGGAACGAAGTCGATGGCGTTTTGAGAGAGATAGGAGTGATCAAATGAAGAAGACACTTCATGTTGGAATTGCGAGCTATGAGACGATGAAGAGCCGGACCATGGCTATTGCTCGGGGGCAGCTTAAGCCCAGGAGGGACGATCCGAAGGTCTGGTTCACCTCCATCGAAAGCTTTGCCAAGGTTTTGTCGGATCGAAATCGCGCTCTCCTTGAGATCATCGTTAAAGAAAAGCCCGCCTCGATTGCCGAACTGGAAACGATGTCAGGACGAGCAAAATCAAATCTAAGTCGCACGCTACGAACGATGCAACGATATGGGTTGGTTGAGCTAGAGAAAGGCGAGGGGGGCAAACTCATCCCGCATGTCACTTACGATCGTATTGCATTGGAGATGCCTGCCTACGCATAAGGCCCAAAAAGCTGGCAGGGTGATGACATATTGACCGATAACGTTCGCCGACCAGCCGGCATGACAAGAACATCCGAACGCCAGTGCCTATTCAGCGATCGTAGACTTTTAGGACCCAACCTAGATTGAACAAAAACATCTATCATCGGCATTTCAAACGAACGTTTATCAACAAGTGGCGATTTTGAATAAACGCCAGATTCATCCGACGTTTGGGATTGCGTAGGTCTATCAAATTCCGGATGAATTCGAGTCTGATGCAAAGCATCGGCGCAACGTGTGCCGCGCTCACGGCAGTCACGACAGATGGTATTCGGAACTGTTCATGCATTGAGTAAGGAAGGTCTGACCAGTCAGCCTAATGCATACCTAAGAACTGCTTTAGTTCCGGTGTCTTCGGGTCGGCAAACACCTCCTCCGGCTTGCCGATCTCGTGCACGCGGCCCTGATGCATGAAGACCACCCGGCTGCACACGTCGCGGGCGAATTTCATTTCGTGCGTGACCATCAGCAGCGTCATGCCCTCCGACGCGAGTTCCCGCACGACACCGAGAACTTCTGCCACGAGTTCCGGGTCGAGCGCCGAGGTGATCTCGTCGCATAGCAGCGCGATCGGCTGCATCGCCAACGCCCGTGCGATAGCTACGCGCTGCTGCTGGCCGCCGGACAGTTCGTCGGGAAAGGCATCGTATTTATGGCCAAGGCCGACACGCTCAAGCATCTTGCGCGCCATCGCTTCGGCCTCGGCCTTGGGCGTCTTCCTGACCACCATCTGCGACAGCACCACATTGCCCCCTGCGGTCAGATGCGGAAAGAGATTGAACTGCTGGAAGATCATGCCGACCTTCAGCCGCAGCGCCTTGAGATGGAGCTCATCCGGCAGCAATCCCGCGCCCGCAACGGAAATCGAACCGTTGTCGATGAGCTCCAGACCGTTGATGCAACGCAGCAGCGTTGATTTGCCCGAGCCGCTCTTGCCGATGATAGCAATGACTTCGCCCGGATCGACATCGATGTTAATGCCCTTCAGAACCTCGTTGGCCCCGAAACTCTTGCGGACTTCAGTGATTTCGATGAGCGACATTGAGCTTCCTTTCCAATACCTGGCTGCTCTTTGATAGCGGCCAGCACAGCGCGAAATAGATCAGCGCGACGAGCCCATAGACCATGAAGGGCTGGAAGGTCGCATTGGTCACGACGGTTCCGGCCTTTGAGAGCTCGACAAAACCGATGATCGAGGTGAGGGCAGTCCCCTTGATGACCTGAACGGAGAAGCCGACGGTCGGGGGGATCGCAATCTTCATCGCTTGCGGCAGGATCACGTAGCGCATCTGCTGCACATACCCCATGCCGAGGCTCGACGATGCCTCCCACTGGCCCTTGGCGATCGCTTCAACGCAGCCGCGCCAGATCTCGGTGAGGAATGCAGCGGACCAGAGGATCAGCGCAACGCCAGCCGCCAGCCAGGCGGGCACGTCGATGCCGACAAGACCGAGCCCGAAGAATGCCAGGAACAATTGCATCAGCAGCGGCGTGCCCTGGAACAGCTCGACATAATATTTGGCGAAGAGGCCCAATACGCGCCGGCGTCCGATGCGCATGAAGAGCAGAAGCGTGCCGACCAATGCGCCGCCCATGAAGGATACCAGCGACAGCACGACTGTCCATCGCGCCGCCAGCAGGAGGTTGCGGACGATGTCCCAGAGTGAAAACTCGATCATCGGCCGCTCCTCCGCGGGAAAATGAATGAACCGGCCGCAATGAGCACCTGCCGCAGCAGGATCGCGAGCACCAGGTAGATTGCCGTCGAGACGAAATAGGCTTCGAAGGCCCTGAAGGTGCGGGACTGGATGAAATTGGCGGCAAATGTCAGGTCTTCGGCAGCAATCTGCGAAACGACGGACGAACCGAGCATGACGATGATGACCTGCGAACAGAGCGCCGGCCAGATCCGCTGCAGCGACGGGACAAGGATGACATGACGGAAGGTCTCGAACGGTGTCATGGCAAGGCTCGCCCCCGCTTCGAATTGCCCGCGCGGGGTCGCCTGGATTCCCGCCCGGATGATCTCGCAGCTATAGGCCCCGAGATTGATGATCATCGCCAGGTTCGCTGCTTGGAATTCGCTCATTTGCAGACCAAGCGACGGAAGGCCGAAGAAGATGAAGAACAGCTGGATCAGGAACGGCGTGTTTCGGATCAGTTCCACATAGGCCGTTACCGCCGGGCGCAACCATTTCGGTCCGAGGCTTCGAACCCAGGCGCAGGCGATGCCGAGCGCTATGCCCGCAGCAGCGCCGACTGTGATCAACTGGATAGTAACGAGAATGCCTTTCAGCAGCACGGGCCAGTATTGAGCCAGCCAAGCATAATCAAACATGTACTTCAAGTGGAAACCCCGTCTGCTCGAGAGGATAGGCGCCCGCGTTACCGGGCGCCATGCGATGCTCGTATCAGAGGTCGGCCGGGATGCCGGCACCCAGCCATTTCTGTGCGATGCTGGTCAGCGAACCATCGGACTTGGCGGATGCAATGACGGCATTGACCTTTTCGAGGAGCGCGGGCTCGTTCTTGTTGAGGCCGATATAGCAGGGAGAGTTCTTGATCAGGAACTTCAGTTCGGGGCGCTTCGGCGGGTTCTTGGCAAGGATGGCCGCTGCAACGACGTTGCCTGTTGCCACGACTTCAACCTGGCCGGAGAGAAAGGCGGAAATCGTGCCGTTATTGTCTTCATAGCGCTTGATCACCGTATCGCCGGTGGCGATCTTGGTCAGTTCGAGATCCTCGATGGCGCCGCGCGTTACGCCGACTGTCTTGCCGGATAGGTCTTCAGCTTTTGCTACGGCGACGGACTCTGGCGCAAAGACGCCATTGAAGAACGGCGCGTAAGGTTTGGAAAAATCGATGACCGCTTCGCGTTCTGCGTTCTTGCCCAGGCTTGAAATGACCAGGTCCACCTTGTTCGTCTGCAGATAGGGAATGCGGTTGGCGCTCGTCACCGGCACCAGTTCGGTCTTCACACCGAGTTTCTCAGCGATCAGGTTGGCCATGTCGATGTCATAGCCCATGGGCGCCATGTCGGTGCCCACGCTCCCGAAGGGCGGGAAATCCTGCGGCACTGCCACACGCAGCGTACCGCGCGCCGTAATATCGGCAAGCGCGTCGGCCTGCGCGGCCTTGGGCACCAGCATAGGCGTCATCATCATGACCGCGGCACCTAGTGTGAGGAGAAATTGTCTGCGCTTCATCTGCATATTTCCTGTTCTGGCTTGTTGTCAGGATTTGATGAAGCAATTTCCATGCCAAACATCCGGAACATTTGCGTGCGGGCGAACAGACCAATGAAACTGCCGGTTCCAGCAAGTACAAGCACCTCGCCGCGGCGGCGAGGTGCTGGTTGCGTCGGCAGGCCTGAGTGATTGCCTAAGTCTTGAGCACTCTATAGTCATATCGTCTTGACGTAGGCACGATCTGGTCGGAGCACGGTCAACGGTGTGGCGGCGAGCGCAACTATATCACCCAGCCCTTCTGTGGCGATAACGTATTCCAGTCACTGTGACACGTCCAGGATCGCCTGTTGACCTTGAAGCACCCGTACATCTACGTTCGGTGGATGGACCACATGACCCTTCATAAGGTCTTCACCTACGATGATGCTTGTGTAGAGTTCGGTCCGACCGTGGGATATGACAAAGCATCAACTGAAGCGGCGCAAACCGCGCTAAAGAAGCTGTTGAAGGATGTATTTCGCCTCGACTGAGCTGAGCGTTTCACTAAATTGAATTTTCGGCGACCCCCATATCAGACGATATGGGGAAACGATGAAACGCGGTGCGGCAGGCTGCAACTGCCACCACATTCAGAATTAATTCGGGCGAGCGATGCTCCGCTGGCTGTGCTGCGCGCTGGTTAATCGCATGAACCAGACATTCGATACAAGCCTCAACCTGTAACTAAAAAGGCTACCTATCCGCAACAATCGGGTAGCTGTAACATTATGTGTCGTGATCGGGGGTTCGGGGGATCCTATGAACCGATGGCTCAGCGCTATATTTCTCTTGGTCTGTTCGAATAGTCCAGTCCTCGCTAACGATGACCTTCTCGGCCAATGGAGGGGCGTCTTTGCTTGCGGTCGAACACAGGACCTCAAGATGACGCTATCCATCAACGAGTCCAAGAACGGTGAACTGAAAGGCGTTTTTGAATACAGTTCCGGGTGGAAAAAGGCGAGCTACAATGTTGTCGGCACGGTCACGCCAACAGGAACGTTTCAGTTGCTGCCCGGATCATGGATCGCTCAGCCTACGGGCTTCCGCGCTGTAGGACTGCAAGGACAGGTTGGCCAAAGCGGCAGCAAACGCGTCATTGATGGGACGCTTCCTGAATGCAAACCCGGGGTGTTTAGGGCCTTTTTGCTTCCGCCTGTAGAAAAAATACCGCCTCCCATAGCAGGTATGTTCGACAGAAAGGGGCCGGCCTGGATCAAAGCTATCCGCGACAGGATTCAAGAATACGAGCGCAAACGCGTCGCCAACCAGTACTGGTGGAGGCAGCTCGAAATCGAGGTCAACTTTAGTAAGGTCGACCGGCCGACCATCGACGTTTTGCTGGCGGAAATCGGGGCAGCGCGGGCAAGTATAGGGGCCGATGCGCTTCTTGCCGAACTGTCGTCCGACCCGAAAGTTTTTCCTCAGGGCATAGGGCAAGTATTCCGGATATACCAACGGGCGCAGAGGTCTGACTGGCCGGATGGGGTCAAACATCGGGTTTCCGAGGTCTGCAAGCAGCGGGTAGCTGAAGTTCTCAGGCCCAAGTTGACTGAGATTGCGGCCTCGGCCGTAAACGTGCCCACCAGCTTGGACGGCTTGGCTATGGCACGCGGCGCGCTTGCTCCGATAGAGGATTATCGGCAATTCCTCGAACAATCGTTCGGGACATTGGACCAGGAAAACCTGCTCGCTCCCATGTGGCAGAAGATTGCAGAGCTTGAATCGAATCCTGCCATCGCAACTGAATTTCAGGAAGCGTTCGCAGAAGCGCGACGTCAACCTGATCCCCGCGCAGCGACCGAGAACGTGATCCGAAATGTTCTTGACGGCAGGAGCACGTCGGAAACCCTTGCCGCCATCGCGGCGGAAGGTCGGCGAGAGGCGGCACTGGCCGAGGTTGTCGTCGAAAGTACCGCCAGCGCAGAGGATCGCCGCGAACCGAGCGCCAACGACATGGCATTGTTCATGTACAGCGTCACAGAAAGGGTGAACGCGATATATGCAGCGATGCGTTGCAATCCTGGCGAGCAGCGCCCCGTGACCGACTTGCCCCAATGCCAACTCGGCGAATTGGAGGTCAGGCTGAAAAAGATCGTCAAGACCGGATGCCTGGCGGAGAAGCCGGGCGAACAATATGTCTGCGATTTCGAACAGTATTCGAAGCTCGTTTCTTTCCGTACGGGTGAGCCGGTGGAGGGCAGCTTTTCGCTCGAAGTCCGCTTTCCCGGGGGAAGGCTGGAGGGGCCGCAAAAAGTGCGTTTTGTCCGGCAGGCCCTTGGCGGAGGATGGGACGGCTCGAGCTTGAACCCTGGATAGTCGCGTAGCGGGAGCTGGTTTGTTGGGTGCTCTGATGATCTTACCGCCACTGAAGGCCGACGAGCACACGCGACGTGGCAAACATGGGGAGCAGAATATGAGAAAGGAATATTTGGCTGCGATGGGCGTGTTGCTCATGACTGGCAATGTTTTCGCTATGGAAAACGGCAGATACGCGGGGAAGATGGATGGCAACGGAGCAAAGGGGAGATTAGTGTCACCCAAAGAAGTAATTTCAGTATCAGCGTCGGCGCAGCGGGCTGCGCAGGCAACGGAAGCGGAAAACTTACCACGTCGGGCCCGAACCGTTGGACTGCAACACTCAGCGATTCAGGACAAAAGTGCGAGATTTCCATCGAGAAAAAGGGCAATCGATTCCTGACCAGTGAGGGTTCCGGATGTGACTTTTTTCATGGGGCGACGTGCAGCTTTGAAGGATATGTTGAAGCAATCAGCCGAACGTCATCGGCGCGGGCGCTGGATATTCCCTTCTCCGATAAGGGTGGTGATGGTCAGGCGGCCTGGTGCGCCAGCAGCACTGTCACGGGCGTCGACCCGAAAGGCGACGGGTTCCTCGCCGTCCGGGCGGGCCCGGGGATAAAGTATCGGAAGCTGGACGAAATCCACAACGGTGACATCGTCTCCTCTTGTGACTCTCGGGGTTCCTGGGTCGCGATAGTTTACGGCCCTTCGAAAAGGAAGGGTTGGGTGAATGGTAAGTTCCTCAAGGATCTCGCTGGCTAGGATGTGACGGGTACCACCCGACGGTTCGCGAGTGACAAGAAAATGACCGGATTGGCAGGGCGATAGCATGATAAGCGTCAGTGCCGGATGCTCAACCCAAATAGTTACTATAGGGCCCATGGGGAAGGGATTAGATTTTGAAGGCTGAGATTCCTGTTCTTGGACCCAGCAATTGTCAAATGCAATGACCAGATGCACGGCTATGCGGCGGACTTAAACGTGAAAAACATCAGGCCGTATGTGATGTGATCAGCATTCCGTACGCTTATTGCAGAAGTCAAAAGCGACACGGGCGCAGACGCATTGTGAACCGTACGGACTTAAAAATAGGAGGGAGAAAACGATGTTTCAAACGCCAATTCGATTTGCATTCGTAACCGCATCGGGCCTTGGGTTGCTATCGTTTGCGGCCGTGGCCGACGACGCACAGATTACGCGGGGCGAATACCTCGTCACGATAAGCGGATGCAACGACTGCCACACGCCGGGTTACTTCTTCGGAAAGCCGGATCTGTCGCGCTTTCTTGGCGGCTCGGATGTGGGCTTCGAGATTCCCGGTGTCGGTGTAGTTGTCGGACCCAACGTCACGCCCGACAAGGAGACCGGCATTGGTGGCTGGAGCCTCGAGCAAATTGTAACTGCTCTTCAGACTGGTCAACGGCCAGATGGTCGCGTCCTCGCCCCTATCATGCCCTGGCAAGCTTTTGCGCATCTCACCAAGGATGACGCCATGGCGATCGCAGCATTTCTCCAAAACGTGAAGCCGGTCAAGAACAAGATTCCCGATCCGGTTAAACCCGGTAAGAAGGTATCGACCTTTATGTTCCGGATCTTGCCGCCCGGCGAAACCGCAGCGGCGGCACCGAAATAGACAAGGTCAGAACGGATGAGATTTGATAGCTGCGCTGGAGCGACTCATCAGGCTCCAATCGCGGTTTTCCCCTTAGGAGTTCATGGTCGCACACATGATATAAAATCTTCGGCGAGCGGAAATCATGTGTCGAGTTTGATGTCTCTGTCCATATACCAAAGATGCGACTGGATGCAGCATTTATGTCCGCTACCCAAGTTAGATCGACAGGCCGAAAAGCACCGGTTTGTATGTTTTACCTGCGGTTTGACCATACACGGCTCAAATAGGGGATCGAGCCACTATTCCTCATTTTGCGGCCAGCGACTCTTGGTGCCGCACGCGGGCAGCGCAGTTGCGGGACGTACTTTGTGGGCAGGGCGAGTGCGCTATTCTGCGCCCTGCTTTCTCCCATCAGACATGAACCTCGCCGTGCTCCTTCTTGTCAGAGTCGCCGGCGAGCAGGGCGGCGTAGGCGAGCCAGCAGTAGAATGCAATTACCCCGAGCAATATGGCCCAGCCCGGTAACGGCCCGAATGCGGCGTTTGCGACGATCTCATGGAGTGATCGCGCAACATCCAGCGCCACCCCGTCATCCTGCAATTTAGGCGTCGAGATTTTCAATACCCAAGCCAGAAGCAGGACGAGGAACATCCATAAATAATTACGGCGCAGCCGCCGCGACATCGCCGCTCGGATGGAGATCAGGAATTGCGGCTTGCGCAAATCTTGGCCGAGCAGGCGCGCCCAGTCGCTATCCAACTCCGGCAGGGGTTCAAAGACCTGAGCAAAATAGTGTTTCTCCAGTCGGCGTACTCGTCCGCGGTAGACGTCGAAGAATCGATAGCGTCGCGCCTCGATGATCAGAAGAAGTTGCACCAGCACCATGGCGAACAAGAGCACGCCGTGATGCGACGTCGGCGATGACAACGACAGAGACAGCATTGCTGCAACGCCGGTAATGGCCCAGTTGGTTGTGCGGTCGATCCTGTCGCGCCACCCTGCCATGCGGCCCATCTCGGCGCGGTGATAATGCGCCAATACCGTGATGTACTCGGCTGATGTGGCTGGAAACGGCGGGACTGACCATCGAGCCGTGGTGTCGCTGACCGGCAGTTGTTCCTGAGCTTCGTTCATATCCGCCTCCCAGCACGACCCTCCACCGTATTTAATCGCCAATACTTGCTTCGCGTTCTAGTTTCGTTCTGGAGGTTGAAGAGAGTCAAGAGAACTTGTAGTTGAAAATGCTCGTCCGATATTTTGAAGGCGTCACTGTTGAAGCGGATATTTTGGCAAACACCGGGTTATCAACCCTGTGGGTCACGGTATCGGCTAAAGACTTCGCTTCATCCCGATTTTTCATTTGCTACGGCTTAGACATCCGTGCGCCATGGAAACTTATTGAGCAAGGAACGATCCTGCTTTATCGGAATTGCGTGAGAAACGGAGACTTCATGACAACTCAACAATTCCTGGCTTTCACGGTAATAGGCCTGATGATGGCCGCATTCGTTTGGGGCCGGGTCCGCTATGATATCGTGGCGATGTGTTCGCTCCTTGCAGCGGTCGTACTTGGAGTCGTCCCCATTGAGGCGGCGTTTAGCGGTTTCAGCGACGAAATTGTTATCATCGTCGGCAGTGCACTCGTTGTCAGTGCCGGAGTGGCGCGTTCCGGGCTGATGGAAGCGGCGGTGCAGCGGTTCGTGCCACAGGTGTCGTCCGTAAGGGCACAGCTCGCCATACTGGTGATCATTGTGACCGTGCTGTCGGCGTTCGTGAAAAATATCGGTGCGCTGGCGATCATGATCCCCATTGCCTACCAGTTCGCGCGACGATCGAACGTGTCGGCTTCCGTGTTCCTAATGCCCATGGCATTCGGTGCCCTTATTGGCGGCCTGATGACGCAGATCGGTACCTCGCCGAACATCGTGATCTCGCGCGTGCGCGCGGAAATGGTTGGTCAGAGCTTCTCCATGTTCGATTTCACCCCTGTCGGTGCAACACTTGCTGCCACCGGGATCATTTATCTGGTGTTGTTTTACCGGCTGGTTCCGGAGCGGATGCGCGAAACGGTTTCTGTGGACGAGGCGATCGAGATTCGCAATTACGTCTCCGAGGCAGCTGTAGCGAAGGGGTCGGCAGCCGTGGGCATAACGGTGACAGATCTGATAAAGCCGGCCGAAGGTGCGGCAATGGTAACGTCTATCGTGCGCGCTGATCACCGGGTTACACCTCTCCCCGATTCCATACTGGCGGAAGGCGACGTTCTGGTACTTGAGGGCGACCCGCATGCGCTAGACGCCATCGTCACGGCTGGAAAGTTGAAACTTTCGCGTGACCGGTCACCTTCGGACAAGGAGCGATCGGCGGAGACGGAGGCGATTGAAGCGGTCATCGGCGAACGCTCGCCGTTGATCGATATGTCGGCACAGCGCCTTGCCCTGTTCGATCGATACAACGTCAATCTGCTTGCCGTCAGCCGGCATGGCGAAAGGATCAAGGAGCGCTTGGGCGAGATCACCTTCCGGTTCGGGGACGTCGTCGTGCTGCAGGGGCAGAGCAGTGTACTGCCGACATTGCTGCGTGAGTTCGGCTGCCTGCCACTGGCAAAACGGACGATCATGCTGGGCAGCGTCAGGCGCGGGATTGTTCCCCTCGTCATTCTGCTTGCGGCGATCGGAGCGACAGCGTTCGCTCTGCTGCCGGTGTCGATTGCCTTCTTTGCCGGTGCGGTTGCTATGGTGCTGTTTCGTGCGATTCCGCTTGGGGAGGTTTATACAGCAATCGATGGTCCGATACTGATGATGCTTGCAACCCTTATACCTGTCAGTGACGCCTTGAGGACGTCCGGTGGCACCGAACTGATCGCACATTGGTTGACCCAAGTAGCACATCAACTACCCCCCTTCGGGGCATTGACCCTTATCCTGGTGGCCGCGATGGCCGTCACCCCGTTCCTAAATAATGCCGCAACGGTGCTGGTGATGGCGCCAATTGCGACCAGTTTTGCCAGCACTCTCGGTTTCAAGCCGGAGGCCTTTTTGATGGCCGTTGCCATTGGCGCCGGTTGCGATTTCCTGACACCCATCGGCCACCAGTGCAACACGCTGGTTATGGGGCCGGGCGGCTACAAGTTCAGCGACTATCCTCGGTTAGGCTTGCCACTTTCGGTGATCATCGTGCTGACGGCAGTGCCGGCATTGCTGCTGTTCTGGCCGCTTCATTGAAGGACATCATGAGGCTCGATCTCGCCCGAAACATCTTTGCCTTGAGGAAGACCTTGATTAATGCGTTGCAACAATTATTGACGCCTCGGCTCCGAGACTGGTTGCCCGCGGTCCGCGACCCAGCTTTTGGCGGTATGAGCTTCTGATAGTCGCATATTGCCTCAAGTGGAACTGCGCTCCCCTGTCCGGTATTCTACGGTTCGGTTCCTTTCAAGGCGGTAGATAAACTGCGCGGTATGAAAGTAGACTGATCCGACCCGTTCAATCCCCCGCCGCGGACATCTAGCCCGCTCCGATCTATCCGGGATGCAATTGTGTCCAATTACTCAGCGAGAATAATTCCCACGAAGTCGGCGAACGCACGTGCCTTGGCGCTCGCCAACCGCCCGGACGGGTAGACGGCCCAAAGATCAATCGTTGGAAGCGTCCACTCCGGCAGCAACCGTTGCACTGCCCCGCTTGCCAGTTCCGGAGCGAACATCTAGTCAGATGTCACCGCCAAGCCCATGTCCGCCAGAACGCCGGCGCGGATTCCCTCCGCGGCGCTGAGCCTGACGCGGCCGCGAACAGTCACAGAGGCCATCTCCTCCTCTCGCCGGAACGCCCATGTGTCTTCCAGCTGGCTGTAGACCAGCTGGCGACTGCCAAGCGATTTGTTCGCGAAGGCGCTTACGTCTTCCTCACCGGCCGCCGCGAGGCAGAGCTCCAAAAGGCGAAGGCCGAAATCGGCAGGAACGTCACCACAGTACAAGGCGACGTCACCAGCCTTGCCGATCTCGACCGGCTTTACGCTACTGTCCAGGCGGAAAAAGACGTCGTTGATATCGTGATCGCAAATGCGGGCTTCGTCGAGCACGCCAAGATCTTCGATCTCTCGGAAGCCCATTACGACAAGACCATGGACATCAACGTCAAGGGTGTCGTCTTCACTGTGCAAAAGGCGCTGCCTCTGATGAGCCGCGGAGGCTCGATCGTCGTCGTTTCCTCGATCGTCAACGTGAAGGGCATTCCCGCTCACGGTATCTACACAGCCACCAAGGCCGCTGTTCGAGGTCTCGTGCGCGTCTGGGCTCAGGAACTTAAGGACAAGGGTATTCGGGTCAACACGCTAAGCCCAGGGGCAACGGAGACACCAATAATCCGTGGCCAATTCGAGAGCGACGAAGCTTCGGATGCCGCTAAGGGCGCATTTGCGTCGATGACGCCGCTTGGCCGTCTCGGCCTGCCGGAAGAACTCGCGGCTGGCGCCTACTTCCTGGCATCGGACGAGTCCTCCTACATCACCGGCATCGATCTCCCTGTTGATGGCGGCCTCGCTCAGGTCTGACCATGAGCCATCAACGGATGGGGATGCGTTCAGCTGACGAAGCGGTTCGGTCAGGATCGAGCACCGTTAGTATGTGTTGCCGCCGACTACACCAGCTGGAAATAGGGCCTGACGTAGCGGCGGCGGTGATTGCGGTTTGCATCAGTTCCGCCGCCGACGCCAGTTCATCCCGAAGTAGATCACGCCGTCTCGGCCTGCTTTACCATCTCGTTGCACCTCAATAGATTTCGCCAGGGGTGAGATCGGTTGATCGACCCCGCAGGGCCTGAATCTTCCGTCGGCTCGAAATCGTTTAACCAAAACGCGATCGCGCTTCCGCCGGACCGTTTTATGTTAAAGAACGGACCTGGTGGCCAATTTCCGGATATCCGAGCGGTTTGCAACTTGCTGTTTCAGCCGTCACGACCCAGGCGGCACATTTGCAAACAGCGGTCCTAGACCCTCTGCAATTGTCAGGTGGACGATGACGGCGTCGCGCAGCTTATGATAGGCAAGACCGGCAAGCATGGCGGTCTGCACCACCGCCATCACCTCTCCAGCCTCCGAGCCGATCATGGTAAAGCCAAGGATACGATCATCGTCCGCAGCCACAAGAACCTTCATGAAGCCCTGCGTCTCGTCGGTCGCCTCGGTCCGTAGTACTTTGCTCATCGGCAAGGTAGCAAGACGAAACTCAATCCCCTGGCGTTGGGCCTCGCCCTCACTGAGACCTACTCGGGCAAGCGGCGGATCGGTGAACATAACATAAGGAACCTGCCGGTCGTCTGTCCGACGATTGCCGCCGGCCATGTTGTCGCGGACAATCCGAAAATCGTCGACCGAAACATGGGTAAACTGCGGACTGCCGGCGCATTCGCCGATCGCCCATATGCCAGCCGCCGTTGTTTCAAGCCGCTCATTGACTTGGATAAAGCCGCGAGCATCGCGTTCGACGCCGGTCGTCTCTAAGCCGATGTCGGCAGTGTTGGCAACGCGCCCGACCGCAACCAGGAGATCGCTGCCATCCACCGCCTGCTCGCCTGTTGCGGTCCGAACCGCGACGGTGACGGCATCGCCGGACAGCCCCTGCACCTGCACAGGCCGAGCGTCGAGCAGAATCTCGATACCCTCGGCATCGAGGATGCGCTGCATTTCGTCCGCCACGTCGGGATCTTCCCGACCCATGAGCCGAGCACCCGGCTCAATAATGGTGACCCGACTGCCGAACCGACGATAGGCCTGCGCCATCTCGATTCCGACATAGCCGCCGCCAAGCACGATCAAATGGGAGGGCAGATAGTCGAGCTCCAGGGCCTCGATATGAGTTAAAGAACGGGCGGCTTCAAGGCCGGGAATATCGGGGATGGCCGCGTGGCTGCCGACATTTACCACGACATGATCGCCCGACAGTCGGCGACTTCCGCCATCATTCAACTGAACTTCGATCGTCTTTGTTGCAACAAAACGACCTTCGCCCATGATCAGTTCGGCGCCGCTCTCCTCATAGGCACCGAGATGAAAGACGATCTCACGATCGACCATCTCCTGCTTGCGCCCGCGCACCCTCGTCATATCGGTTTTAACCGGCCCGGTCACCGTCCCGAACTCCGCTGCGCGCTGAACCATGTGGGCGACACGCGCGCTCCACAATTCGTTCTTGCTCGGCAGGCAAGCCACAGCCGGGCAGGCCCCGCCGACCCAACGCCGTTCCACGACCGCGACCCGCTGGCCCGAGCGTGCGAGATGCCAGGCTAGGAGCTTGCCGCCTTGGCCGCTGCCAAGTATCAGCGTGTCGAAATATTCGGTATCAGACATAACGTTACTCCTGTTCTACACTTGCCTTGCGGCACCCCGACGTCTTGTGCCGGGTGGCCGATTGATTGAGACATGACTTTACGAACCGACCGTGAGTTTGTTAATGTTGATTGATCTCAATCGTATGCTCGTTCGTCTCATTCAAGGCCTCCCATGTCACAGCCAATCGATTGGCTCAGCCGTCTTCTAGAATTGATGACCATAAGCGGTCGATTGGAAGTGCGCTGCCGCTATGGCGCACCGTGGCAGGTGGCCTATCGCCAGGGTGCCATGGGCGATATCGTCTATCATGTGGTCCTGAGCGGCGTGGCATTTGTGAACGATGCGGATGGTGGTGTGCCGCAGCGCCTTGCGGCAGGTGACATCCTGCTCGTTCCGACCGGTGCTCCCCATCTTTTGCATGATGGTAGCGGCGTCCAGCCAATCCCGGCGACCCAGCGCGTCGGCCTTAATCTGACGATTAGCGAGAACGCAGGATCTGGCGAACGATTGGATATGCTGTGCGGACGGTTCATCCTGACACCTCCTCATGATCGCCTGTTGGGCGCCTATCTAAGTTCGCGTCTGATCGTGCGCGGAATATCGTCCTCCCCGACGTTGCAGCAGACTGCCACGCGCCACCAATTGACGAGCCTGGTAGCGCTCATGCGTGTGGAGACAAGTATCGAGAGCCTCGGCGGTCATGCAATGCTCAATGCGCTCTCAGCGGCTCTGTTTACGCTCGCACTGCGGCTGGCCTGCGAATCAGACGAAGGTCCTCCCGGACTGCCTGCTCTGGGGGGTCATCAAAGACTCGCCCCGGCGCTTACTGCGATGTTCCTCGACCCGGCGCATCCATGGACCCTTCCCAAACTTGCCGACCTTTGTCATATGTCCAGGGCAACGCTGGCGCGCCATTTTCAGCGCAATCTCGGCCGATCTGCCAACGACCTCCTCCTCGATATCCGCATGAGTGTGGCGGCCGATGAACTGAAGAAAACAACCGATTCTACTGCAGCTATCGCAGAGGTCGCAGGCTACCGCTCAGAGGCCGCTTTTCAGCGCGTGTTCAAACAGCATCTGGGCATGACGCCTGCCCAATGGCGTAGGGCGTCGCGAGCAGCAGATCACGAGCGAAAATGATCGTGTTGAACGCTAGCAGCTGTTTGTCGACAGTTTGCCTCAGACTGATCTCGCGAGCTGCCCTTATCAGATTAGATCAGGCGCACCCGCGCGGCTCTCCCATTTAAGTCAGACCGACTTCACCTCGCCACCATCCAAGCGCGGTGTCGTCGCACTCATCCAGTGTGCAGCCGGCGAGACGATGAACGCCATCAACTCGGCAATTGCCTCAGGCTAGCCGTAGCGGGCAATACCGGCTTCCTTCGGAAACCGGGCGGTTGCCTCTTCCACCGTCATGTCGTGCAATGGAGCCCACTGTTCCAGATAGTTGCGCCGCCGCCCGGTCATGACAGGCCCGGGGAGCCCGCTATTGACCTGCACGCAATCCTTGATGCCCCGATCGGAGAAGGCCTTGGCAAGCGCTGATAGCGCCGCATTGATCGTGCCGACCGCGGCATAGGCGGCCTTCGGGAAAACGGCCGAATTGCCTGACATCAGCACGACGGAGCCTTGCGCCGCCGTCAGCGCCGGCCGCCGGTAAGTGCCTTCTGGTCAGTGACAATGTACCGATACCAGCCGAGCGTCAGGCAGCCTGTACAAGGACCGACAGAATGCAAGAGCGTCGGTCGCATCCGTGCTACCGTCAGTATTGAGTCGATCGCGGTCGATATCGACACCAGAAATCAATGCAAAGCTGCGCCGGCGGCCTGCCGCTCAGCCTTGTCGTGAAGGGCGAACTTGTCAACCATGTCGGCACTCGCCTTGTTGAAGCCGAGCACCTCGACATCGACGCCCGCACGGCGGAATTTGATCACGATCTTGTCGAGAGCGCCGACAGCGGTGATGTCCCAAAGATGAGCACGGCTCACGTCTATCAGGACCTTCCGGATGTTATTCGAGAAGTCAAATGCGCCGACGAAGCTCTCGGCGGAGGCGAAGAAGATCTGGCCCTCGACGACATATCTCACTGTACCGGTTGTGTCGTTGCGTTGCTTGTCGATGCTGAAGAGCTTGGAGACCTTTCCAGCGAAGAAGATGCCCGACAAGAGAACACCAACGATAACACCTTTCGCCAGATCATGGGTGGTAACCACAGTAACCACGGTCGCCAGCATCACAAACGATGAAGGAAGCGGGTTGCGCTTCAGCTCCAGAATCGAGCGCCAGGAGAATGTTCCGACGGAAACCATGATCATCACGGCGACGAGCGCAGCCATCGGAATGATCCGCACAAGGTCATTAAGGACGACGATCAAGAACAAAAGGAATGCTCCTGCGACGAAGGTCGAGAGCCGGCCGCGCCCGCCTGACGTAACGTTGATCACCGACTGACCGATCATGGCGCAGCCGCCCATTCCACCGATCAGCGCCGAGGCGATATTGCCCGCACCCTGGCCGATACATTCCTGGTTTTTATTGCTGGGCGTGTCAGTCATGTCATCGACAATCTGGGCCGTCAGGAGGGATTCAAGCAGGCCGACGGCCGCCAGCGTCAACGAATAAGGAAGTATGATCTGCAGCGTTTCCCAAGTCAGAGGCACATGCGGCAGCATGAGGAACGGCATGGTCGAAGGCAGTTCGCCAAGGTCACCGACGGTGCGCAGTTCCATACCTGTCCACCAGGCGATGAAAGTCAGCACGACGATAGACACCAGAGGCGAGGGGATCGCTTTGGTGACGTAAGGGAATAGGTAGATGATGGCAAGACCGCCCGCGATCATGAAATAGGTCTGGTACGGCACACTGATGAGTTCCGGCAACTGCGCCAGGAAGATCAGGATCGCCAGCGCATTGACGAAACCCGTGATGACCGAGCGGGACACGAAGCGCATTACGCGGCCGAGCTTGAGAAAGCCAGCCGTGATCTGAATGACGCCCATGAGGATAGTCGCGGCGAAGAGGTACTGGAGGCCATGCTCCTTGACGAGGGATACCATGACGACGGCGGTCGCAGCAGTGGCTGCCGAGATCATGCCGGGCCGTCCCCCTGTGAGGGCGGCGACGCAGGCGATTGCGAAAGATGCGTAGAGGCCAACCTTGGGATCGACGCCGGCGATAACGGAAAAGCCGATGGCTTCAGGGATCAGGGCAAGTGCGACAACGATGCCGGAGAGGATGTCGCCACGGATGTTGGAAAACCACTCCAGGCGATAGGTGGAAAGATTTGGCATTGGGATTTTTCACAGTTGAATGCAATGGGCCGCGCTGAACTCGGTCCTTGAAATGGTTGCGTTGCTGTGTTGTCTGGCGGATCGGCGGCCAGAAGAGCCACCCGGATTTTCACCGGGTCCGTGTGGATGGCCTTCGTTAACCCAGAAACCGCTGCAGAGCAACATCGAAATCTCTGATGGTGGTCTTCCGATTCCTGCGCCCCTGCTGAGTGATAGAAGCGCGGCGCAGGACGGCGCTAGAATGGTATTTGCGAAGAAAAGCAAAGCATTGTTTGTGGTGCGACTTGTAGGGAGTAGCTCAACTTGAAGTTGTTTCAGTTTTGGTCTTATGGCTGCATTTCGTCGCTGATGGCCGCGCAAAGTTCAGTTTTCTGAAGCCGGTATTCACCTGGATTGTTGGTTTTAAGCGTCATAATATTATCGACGACATTTTGCTGATCATTCCAACCTATGCTCCAGTTGCGCTCGAAGTTTATGTCCGCAGCATAGGACGTTCGCGCACGCTCTTTGTAGGAAGCAATCAGCCCCTGGTCGATCTTGCATATATCGGTAGCAATGCGTGCCGTACCTCCCAACATCTGCGCCCCAGTACCCGCCAATTTCTTTATCTGGCTTGCCGATTGTGCATAGGCGGGGATAGTCGAAACCACAAGCAGCACAACCATCATGAGCTTGGCGATTTTCATGGTCCTTTCCTTCGTTGTTTGATTGTCTCACCGCTATCGACGAATGTAAAATCTTGGAGCAAGGCTATGTTATCAACGTCGTTGGCGACGAACTGGGAAAATGACGATCGCCAAGGGACGCGACATGTTGTTGACAGCATTGCAAGGGGTCTTGCGTGTCAAAATCAACAGACAATTTATTGATCCGATTTGTCGGCTCTAGTGGCTTCTAACCCAGGCAGCATGCCGCCTCGGTCGCTTTCATGTGTTGGAAGGCAAGATCATGAATGCGCTCAGCAGGATTATAAACGTTTGAACGCCCGGGCATCGACTGGCCGAAGGTGCCATCCCACACGACGGCTTCTCGGGTTGGCATGCTCTGGCAGCACAAGGCTTGACGTGTTAGTTCGGTTACAGGCGGGTACTCCGCCCTTGATAGAGGATCCGTTGTGCGCCCGATTCACCGCCAAAATTCTGTCTTGCGCCGCTCCCAGGCGATGTGGGGCAATACACGCGTCTGGCGACCCAGGCTGGTTTTCTGGGTAGGTGCGCTTGCCATTGGTGCTATCAGCGTCGGCTTTGCGAAGCTCGCCGACGTGGCGCAACATCTCTTTCAAATGGCGAGGGGAAGTGGTGGATGGACCACGTACCTGCCACTGGCGATCACGCCTATGGGCTTTGTCATCTGCGCCTATATGGCTTTGCGGTTTTTTCCTAATTCCCAAGGCAGCGGCATTCCCCAGGCCATTGCTGCCCGTTATCTGACAGATGATGACGATCGATTCCGGCTTCTTTCCTTAAAGATGGTCGCAGGCAAAATCCTGCTGACGGTCATGGGTCTCTTGTCCGGCGCCTCAATTGGACGTGAAGGCCCGACCGTCCAGGTCGGTGCATCGGTGATGCTACAAGCAGCGCGCTGGGGTGGCATGGCTCACGCGCGCGGTCTTATTCTAGCGGGATCGGCAGCAGGCATTGCCGCCGCCTTCAACACGCCGCTCGCTGGCATTGTTTTTGCCATAGAGGAAATGGGGAAATCATACGAGTCGCGTGCCAATGGGCTGGTTCTGACGGCGGTGATTCTTTCGGGACTTGCCGCTATTGGATTTGTCGGCAACTACACCTATTTCGGGGAGTTGGCCGCCGCCACGACAAGCTTTTCGGACTGGTTGCTGGTGATCCTGTGCGGTGTCGGCGGCGGTGCGTTCGGCGCGTGCTTTAGTGCTGGTGCTCTCAGGGCATCGCGCCGTATCAGGCGTTGGGCTGCTTTCGCCCCGCTGTCACGGATGGTGCTGCTGGCGGCGATCTGTGGTTTTGCGGTTGCGGTCATCGGTATCGTCTCTGGCGGCATGACATTTGGGACAGGATATGAGCAAGCTCGTGGCGCTGTCGAAGGCAACGCTCTGCCCTGGTATTTTTTCCTTGAAAAACTATTGGCCGGGTTCCTTTCAATGATTTCTGGCATTCCCGGCGGCATCTTCGCTCCGTCGCTTTCGGTGGGGGCGGGCTTCGGCAGCGCCGTCGGCCAGCTGATTGGCAGCAATATTGGACTTGCTGCGATTCTTGGCATGGCCGGATATTTCGCGGGTGTGGTCCAGGCACCAATGACAGCTTTCGTCATCATTCTGGAAATGACAGGTAGTCACAACAGCGTGATCGCACTAATGTGTACGGCAATGCTCGGCTACGGCACGGCCCGCATCATCTCGCATGAACCGCTCTACCATTCACTGTCGCGTGTGTTTATTGCCGATGCGATCCGGCGCAAGCGGGCCGAAATGGCGTCGGCGGGCTAGGAAGGTGATGTAACAATCCTGTTCTTACCAGCCGATTTTGCCTGGTAGAGACACTTATCAGCAATAGCAAAGAGATTATCCAGCGGTTCACGGCACATCGGCAGCCGAATCACCAAGCCTCCACTCACAGTGATGTTTGGTATCGTGCCATCACCGGTTCGAAGTATCAGCGTCTCGGTTTTGCTGCGGATATTCTCGGCAGCCATTTTAGCGTCGCCTGGATTGTGCGTCGTGAATACCAGTTTGAACTCTTCACCACCAAGTCTTCCAAACAGGTCGTCGCTGCCCAGTTCTCCAGCTACAACATCGGAAAACGCGACGAGTACACAGTCGCCTGCGGCATGGCCGTATTTGTCATTAATCGCCTTGAAATTATCAATGTCCAGCATCAGAACGCAGAAGAACCCATTCGTTTCGTCGTTTCTCGCCAACAAATCATTCGCGGACTTCATAAGGGCACCTCGCGAGAGCGCCTGCGTCAAAAAATCATGGTTCACGCTATACTCAAGACGCCTGAGCAATTCATCCTTCATCGTATTTATGCTGGCCACCGTCAGAGGTCCCAAGGCTATGAGGGCAATGGCTAGTCGTTGCGACATCATCGACATCAGAGGGTCATCGCCCATAAGGAATGGAAGAATACCTGCCGAGATGGCGGATATTGCCCATATAGAGAAGCACAGCGTTAGAATCGTCGTGGCGAACAGGCCGTACGTCATGGCACACCAAAGAAGCGCTGGAATGGGATAGGCGAAGGATCCCGGACGTCCCACCATCATGCTTGTGCACATCAGACCCAATAAAGCAAGGACAGGCAAAAAGGTCTTCGCGTCCCAGCGCGTTTTGGTGAGCTCAGTTATATGGAGCAGTGTGCGCTTTGCCGTAGGCGTGGTTAGGATAACCGGTAGCAGAATGATGCTGTTGACCAGCTCGGTGGTAAACCAAAACGCAAGTCCAGCTGTGAAATGCCGTCCGAGCATGGCATGTCCTACTCCTGCACCAGCGAGGGCTGATACGGCCGCGCTAATGAGACAGATTGTGAACAGCCAAACGATGGAGAGTGGCCTTTTGAGTGACCTGTCGGTGTCCGGAAGTCGTTGAAACAGCAAAAAGCCTACCAGTACTCCCACAAGGTTGGCGCAGGAAAGCCATAGCGCAACGGTATAGCTACCTCCGGCCAAAAGATCAGCGGCCATGTATCCGGCAAACGCAGCAATCCAGGTGCGCAGCGAGCTAAGCTGCGGAAAGCGTATCATTATACCAAGAACGATGGGGTTTGCTGGCCAGAATGCCGCGAACGAACCTTCTACTCGCGTCAGAATGCCCAACATCGAGGCCGCAAATACGACTACACCGAGTATTAGGCCGCCACGAATTTTCTTAATGTACGCCGCCCGAGCTTCAAAAATTGCCAAAGTCATTAGGCAATTTCCCCCACGTTTGTTCTTTCGGATAGCTTCCTCCCATTTGCAGCGTCAGGTCAAGCGGTTCCCGACGCGAACAGAAGGGGGGCGGATTCGCGTGCTATGGGTTGCATGCCGAAGGCCGCAGGAGCCTCAAGTTGATGCGGCCCGCCCGACAGTTGTGCATAACCTTAGTGATCCCTGTGGTTGAAGATTTCGCACAGATGGGACGAGCCTGTTCGCTTTGTTTAAGCTTATCGGCGTGTGGGGCCAGTTCAACAATGGCCAAATTCGCGTTTCGTTCCACGCACCGACTGGCGCCGACCGTCAGTATCCTTCCCAGCAGGAGGCCAATTGAGTTGCGGTTCCGCTTGGACTTCGCGCCAGCGCGATTGCTCTCGTCGATCAGGTGTAGTTGAAAACCGATATTCCGGTTGACATGCAACTAAGGGCATCCCGACTTTATTGGTTTTCAGATTATCAAATCGTGATACTCTCAATATATTACCGAATGTAACAAACGGGGAGCGCTGTTGCGGAGGAATGACAAATGTACCCGAACCGCTGGAATGATTTTCGACCGTCGAAGAAACTTTGGCTCTGGTCAATGGTGGGAGCATCCGCTGGAACAATGTTAATCGGATTTCTGTTTGCAGGCTGGACTACTGCAGGACGAGCGAGCTGGATGGCAGAAGATGCTGCGCAGGACGCTCGAGCGGAACTTGCGGCAGCGCTTTGCGTGGAGAAATTTAAATCAGAAGCAAATGCGGATAGTAATTTGGCTACATTGAAGGATCTATCGACATGGAAGCGCAGCGAATATGTTGAAGACGGCGGGTGGGTCAAGTTGAGGGGGATGAAGAAAAGTTTGCCCGGGGTCGCTTCGCTTTGTGCCAAAGAGCTTGCTACATTGGATCGTATATCGGCGTCAAATGGGCCGTCTCCTACGTCAGGAGGATGACCAAGTGTTCAATCCGCTTAAGACTTCGTGGCTGGGCCCCGTTGTAGCGCCGCGTGATCGATGATAGGCGCCGAATTTCCAATTATAACGGTGCTGCTGGCTGATGGCACAACAACTCACCGCATTGTTTCCATCGGTCAAGCCGTTGATTTTCTTGTCAACTACTGGCCATCTGAGCGTGACGATCGATATGCCATTGCGCAACAAGCATGCCGTGACGCGCTTAAAGGAAATTGCTCGATCGCCGCTGCAAGAGCAGCCTTTATCGATGCTGCCAGGGAGGCAGGTATTTTTGTCGACTATGGTTTCAGCCGGCGAGGGCTTTGATACTGCGGTGCTAAGAATGGTTTCGTCGCTTTGGCCTTTGGATGAGGAGGTTCGGCGCAATGAGATTGCAAAGAAAAGCCCGCGATCAACCTCCTGTTGCGGGCACAGCTGCTAATCGGAGAACAACTAGAAATGGCAGTGGTATCAATCGCCCGTATCGTCGGTTTGCTCATTTTACTATCGAGCTCGGCGGCAAATGCGGCACCAACCAAATTCGAGTGTCGGAACTCCAGAGGCGAGGTTGCCGCGGACTTCGTTCTGGACATTGCAGAAGGAATAATCAGGCGCGGCAGTCGGACCTACGAAATCACGTCAGTAAATGACGACTACATCACAGGGTTTTGGCCGGCATGGCGCGGAATAGGAGGTGAAGTGATCGTGCTAAACCGAGCCACAGGAGAATATCAACGCGCCTCCATATCGATGGTATGTCGTAAGTATTTGAACTGCGGTCCGAGGAAATTGGAAACTTTGAAGGTCTTCGGAGTATGCAGGAAGGATAATATTTGAAGCATATGGTCTGTGGTTGAGTGACCTGAGATGCAGGAGAAGAGGCGAATAACTGTATTTTAATCAATATTGTTCTTTCGGTTTCGGGAAAGATAACACCAAAGGCCCTGCCGTCTCGGTCATCTTGCGAATCGATCCAGCTCACCGGTCCGACGGGAAAGTGTCTCTTGCCAATATCGGATGGTCGTGCCGATCATAGGTGGAGCCAATGCCAATCTTGTTATATTGTACTTGTTGGCCGAATGCGAAGGCTCACCACATTGCCCGTGCGCACTTGGCAGATTGGGAGGGAGGTTGCGGATTCCCCTTGTCCTCCCCCGGAGAAAAATGGACGGCAATTCAACAGAGATGGAAGCCGCTTTGCGTGTGCTTCCGAGAGGCGAAGTAATCGAAATTGCTACTCGCGACGATGGCCCTTACGCGCTTAAGGCACGAGCAGAACTGGCGAAACGCGATGCAAGAACGATTCGGATCGGAATTGCCGTTGTGGCAATTGCGATCTTTTTGAGCGTCGGAATTGATCTTGCCGATAAGTTGTAGTCGACGCTGACATCCAGATGGGAGGCGTTGCATGAACTGGGAAAACGCCGTGGTCATTGTCGCATCATGCCTCCTTGCTTGGGCTTTCGTTGACGTGTTCTTCAGGAGAGGGTGAAGACCAAATGCCCTCCTCAGTGAACGGCGGCAAGTCAGGCAAGGAACCTCAACTCCTTTGCGATAGTTGATCCATGAACAGCGAGATGACAGATACCTATCCGCCGTTGAATACTATCAAACCGGTGTGCGAGGATGTTTGGATCGTTGACGGTCCTGTTATCAGGTTTGGCCCGCCATTTCTTAAAATGCGCTTTCCCACCCGAATGACCATAGTCCGGCTGGGGGATGATAAATTGTTTATCCATTCACCAACGGCAATAACGCCGGCCCTCAAGACTGAAGTCGAGGCGTTAGGCATAGTGCAATGGATTATCGCACCCAACCGAATCCATTATTGGTGGATTCCAGATTGGAAAAAAGCATTTGATGATGCCGAAGTCTTTCTTGCGCCACGCGCAGAGGAGCAGGCAGCGGGGCATATTGCTGTCGATCATTCTAATCTTGATCGTGCCGAGGATTATCCTTGGGATGGCGAGCTGCGCACCATCTCGGTGAAAGGCAGTTACATGACAGAAGTCATATTCTTTCACCGGCCAAGTCAAACCCTCATTCTCACGGACCTTATCGAGAATTTCGAATCCCACAAACAGGGGTCGCTCTGGATGCAAATGCTGACCTGGTTGGGTGGCGTGCAGGCGCCGCATGGCGGTATGCCGCGCGACATGCGGCTAACCTATCCTAGAACGCAGTTAAAAGCGGCAGTCGAAACGATGATATCGTTGAAACCCGAGCGGGTAATCCTTGCACACGGTCGATGGTATGAGACCAATGGAACAGACAAATTGCAACGCGCTTTCCATTGGCTGCTTAACTAACGTCAGTAAGCCAGTTCGCCCATGGGAGCACGAGGGGGATAGAGTCTTTCGAAACACAATGCCGGGCCCAAGCCACTTTCTTCGCGCAAACTCGTTGTCGAGGAGGGTCATCCCATAATTAAAATTGTCGAATAGAACAAACCAGTCGTTCTGTAACTCCAGCTTTAAGAGTTTCTAATCCACAACCCTCGATTGGCCAATCTTGCCTGACATTTCATCTGAATCTGCCTACGCTTCTCGTTGAAAACATCAGAACCCGATACCTGATGGTCTTCAAGCCTTTTGCCAATGTTCTTATTTTTAGATCACGTGTGGATGTAACCGCATCGTCCATAAGATCATTTTTCCAAGAGTTTACAAAACGATTCTGGAAGTCAGCAGTTCCACCCGTTACTGCTGCACTTCGGATCGTTTTGAGCTGTTATCGCAAACGATATAATCTAGAATTCTGGAAGTCCCGGCTTGGGTGATCGTATAGCGAGGATTGGGTCACTTCTGAATCTCGCAAATTTGAATGATCGTTGGAGGACCAGCCGCCGCGCCTAAAAACTTGCAGCCGCTCTCGGTACAGAACCTCCATCCACCGCCTGTCGCTCCGGAAGAAGCAAGGACCAGTCGTTTCTGAGACGGTACTTTCGGGTGGAACGTCCACCAATCATTTTTCAACACCGACCCGTCCGGGGGATCGATGCCAGCTCCGGAACCTTTCACTCGCGCTTCAACAATTTGCATTCCATCCGATTTGACATGCCAGCTTTCCTCCCAGCGCGTCCGCTCGACAGAATGCGTCCAGGATAGCGAGAAAGCGGCTGCCATTATAGTTTTACCGGCGACTATGAGACAAGTACTCATGCGACGGGTACTGATTTTGCTTTGCGCGCCCGCCACAAGTGCTGCCCAATGAAAAGAACGGCGAGGGCCCAGCCAACTTCATCCGTCAACGGTTCTGCGAGCACCAATAACGCCGCTGAAGTCAATGCGATGCAACGTTCCCATAGCATCATGCGTGTGATCAGAAATCCAACCACGGCCGATCCAAACAGGGCGATACCGAGGCATGCCTTGACGAAGATGTATGCCACTTCGCCGGGATACCCAATGATAGCAGCCATGGGACCGGGATCCTGTAGCATGAGTGCCGGTGTATAGACCGCCATGAATGGCACGATAAATCCTGCGATGGCTAGTTTCGTCGCCTGCACTGCGATCTTCATTCCCGAAACCTTAGCCATCGGGGCGGCTGCAAATGCCGCGAGCGCCACTGGTGGCGTAAGGTCGGCCATGATGCCGAAATAAAATACGAACATATGACTGACGAGCAACGGCACGCCTAATTCGAGCAGGGCAGGACCCGCGAGAGAGGAGGTAATGATGTAATTGGGAATAGTCGGAATTCCCATACCAAGGACAAGACAGGTTATCATCGTAAGGACCAATGACAGAAACAGGTTATCTCGCCCAATGTCTATAATTGCGCCAATGAAGGTAGAGGCAATGCCGGTGAGCGTCAGTGTGCCAATAACAACACCGACGATCGCGCAGGCGATCCCGACCGGCAGGGCGTTCTTCGCGCCTTCCGCAAGTGAATCACGGCAGACAATCAAGGTTTCGCGTCCACCCTTGAAGAGAAGACAGGCAAAAATGAGACCACCAATCACCCACGCCAAAACGTTCACGCCGAATCTGACGAACGCTGCAGATGCAAGACCGAGAGCGATCCAGAAGACAATCCGAAAGGCCATCGGACCAATTTGTGCAGCCAGCGGCGTGCCGAGGATGAGGACAATCGTCAGCGCCAGTCCCATCGTCCCGGCGAAAATCGGCGTATATCCGGCAAACAACAGGTAGATCAAAGCTGCAAGAGGCAAGACAAGAGGCCAGTGCTGGCGAACTGCTTTCCATGGATTGGGAAGGCTGGCCTTGTCCATGCCCTTCAGGCCCGCTTTGCCTGACTCGAGGTAAACCATCCAGAAGCAGGCACCGAAATAAAGAACCGCAGGGATGAACGCTGCCTTCACAATGTCGGCGTAGGGGACATTCAACGTTTCAGCCATGATGAATGCAACAGCACCCATTACGGGCGGCATGATCTGACCACCCATGGAAGAGGTCGCTTCAACGCCGCCTGCAAAGGCGGCGCGAAAGCCAAATCTCTTCATCAGGGGGATGGTGAATTGCCCGCTTGCGACCACGTTTGCAACGCCCGAACCTGAGATTGTGCCCATGAGGGCAGAAGAAAGAATGCAGACTTGTGCGGGTCCGCCCCGTACCCCGCCAACCAGTCCGAGTGCGAAGTCGTTGAAAAGTGCAATCATCCCGGCACGTTCAAGAAATGCAGCGAAAACGACGAAGATAAAAATATAGGCTGCCGAAACATAGATAGGCGTTCCGTAGATACCTTCCGTCCCAAAGGCAAACGTATCAATGATCTGTTCAAACGAGTATCCGCGATGAACAAATGGATCAGGCAGATACTGGCCCGTGAAACAATAGAGCAGGAATACACCTGCGATGATCGCCAGTGGCAAACCCATCAGGCGGCGGGCTCCTTCGAAGACAAGGATAAGGAGTACAGTGCCGACTGCAAGATCAACAGAATTGAGAAAGCCACTGCGCTGAATGAGTGATACGTAGAAAATCCAGTTGTAAAGCCCGGTGCAAAACCCCGCGATGCCTAGAAGCCAGAAGACCCATTTCCCCCAAAGGGTCCTAGCCCGCAAGTTGCCAAGCAAGGCAAAGCCGAGCAGCAAAAGGAAACCCACATGCATGGCCCGTTGAACCTGGCTTGGCAAAGACCCATACGCGGCGATGTAAAGTTGAAACAGCGAAAACGCGATCGCGATGCCGAAGGCAATCTGTCCTGATAAACCATCACCGAAACCCGCGGGTAAACCCTCGATGATCTCCTCATCGAGATCCTGACCATTTGTCCCTGCTCTTGCAGTTTGCATCGTGACCGACTCCCGAAATTGCAAGGATTTACCCAGCGGCAAATGATATTACCGCTGGATAAGTGGCAAAACAGTCTGATGAAGGGACCTACTTAATAATGCCTTTTTCCCTGTAGTAGCGTTCTGCGCCGGGATGAAGGGGGATTGGCAGGCCGGCAATAGCATTTTCAAGTTTGATGGCCTTTGCCGCCGCATGGGAAGCAGCAAGCTTATCGACATTGTCAAACAACAGTTTGGTCATTTGGTAAGCTGTTTCTTCAGAAACGCCTTCATGCGAAACAAGTATATTGCCGACCGCCGCAGTCGGGACGTCCTCGGTCT
Organism: Phyllobacterium trifolii; assembly: GCF_014192095.1. Lineage (GTDB taxonomy): Bacteria > Pseudomonadota > Alphaproteobacteria > Rhizobiales > Rhizobiaceae > Phyllobacterium > Phyllobacterium trifolii. The sequence goes on along the minus strand of NZ_JACHXN010000029.1, from coordinate 18,028 downwards.
GGCCTTCATAGGTGTCTTTTGGGATGATAACAGAGAGGTAGGGCGCCCCAATCTTCGCAACGGTTTCTGGTGGCACTGCGACGACATTGATAGGTAGTGACGTGGCAAGGTCGCGAATGGAAGCAACACCAAGGCCGGCAGATTGCAAGGTTGCATTCATTTGGCGATTCTTGATCAACTCCACGGATTCGGCAAATGGAAGATACTCTATTTTGCCAAGATCCTTATAATCCATATTCGATGCTTTAAAGATGGTTCGGGCATTCAGTTCAGTTCCCGACGCAGGCGCGCCAACGGAGAGACTTTTGCCTTTCAAATCGGCGATCGTCTTGATGCCGGACTCTTGGCTGGCAACAATCTGAATGTAGTTTGGATAAATTGCTGCGATTGCCCGGAGTTTATCGAGCTTGCCCGGAAAACCAGCTTCCTTGTTGCCTTCCCATCCCAGTTTTACAGAATCGGCCAGAGCAAAAGCGATTTCTCCATTGCCTTGCTGCAACAAGTTCAGGTTCTCAACCGACGCCTTTGTCGCTTGGACCTGGGTTCGCGCTCCTTCAATTCCCTTTCCATATATTTCGGATAGGGCAACTCCGAGGGGATAGTAAACACCTGATGTGCCCCCGGTCAAAACGTTGATAAATTCAGCAGCTTTAGTGGGCGCGATACCGAGCCCAAGAGAAAAAATAAAAGCGCCAGTCAATAATTTTGATTTCAGCATTTCAAGGCCTCCCAACCCAGATTCTTCCCCATCGGGGGGCGATCGATGTTGTATTGTTAGTGCGTAGAAGAGAATTGCCAACTATTAATTTTGCATATTGTAAAAACACCCTGTTTGAGCCGATAGCAGGATTGCTCCAAAAAACCCCTTTTACTCAGCTGCGATCATCGGCTGGACGGTTGGATGTCTTGCTATCGTCTCTACAGTAGTGGCAGGCCGCATGGTCGGCCGAAGGCTGACGAGATCGGCTTGGCCATTTTGAATTTCCAAGACGTGGGAATAAAAATTATAGCCGGATTTCGATTTCGGTGGCTCATGTTCATGCATGACGCTGATGACCGTAATCGAAGGGCAATAATCCCGGATTGCCTGGTGAAACGCAATCTTGGCTTGCGGGTCGAGGGCACCTGTCGCTTCGTCCAGAAACAATATGCCGGGCTTGTGAAGGAGAATGCGTGCCAATACCAGTTTTTGCTTCTGCCCGCCCGAAAGCAGTTGGTCCCACGACGTACCGTCCCGCGCATCCCTGGAGATGTCTTCGATGAAATCGCCCATGTCTGCGCGGTGAAGAGCGGCGGCAACGGATACGTCCTTGAATTCGCTTTCGCCCTTGGGAAGGCAAACGAGTTGTTTGAGCGAAACTGCAGGAAGCTTGACCTCTTGCGCGGCATACAGGGCGTCGACTTTCTCTGGCAAGATGATGTCGCCGCGGCCATGCGGCCATAGTCCGTTTATTGCCTTGAGCAGACAGGTTTTGCCACTACCGGATTCACCTTTCAGATAAGTCCAGTCGCCCTTGCGGAACCGCAAATGCGCCACAGACAAGAATGGTGCGGTGGTATTATCCCGGTGCATCAACTCGAGATTACGAACAGTCAAACCAAAAAGTTCATGCTGGGTGCTGTGCCGGAACTCACTGACACCACTTCTGGCGTAGAAGTTGGCGGGTTGCTGGACAATGTGGATTGCTTCGGCGAGTTCAGTGACGCGTTTGGCATTGGCTTTGAGATTGGCAATCGCCGGCATGACCTGAATAAACCACGAGCATTCATTGATCATCGAACCCACAAGCTCGGCGCCGGTAATATAGTTTTTGAGACTGATGGTGTGGCTCATATAGGGCAACAGACCGGGCAGGTAGGCAACGATCCTGACTGCAAAATAATTGTAGATGGATGTAAATGACATATAACAAGCGTCATATCTGGTGAAGCGGGCCCAAGCTCGGTCCACCCCGGAATAAAGTCCCTCGTTCACTGCTTTCTGGACATTTTCGCCATCCGATGCGGCCACCTGAAAGCTGCGCCGCAAGAATGTTGTCATTTCACTTCGGTAGCTACCTTCACTCCGTTGCATCTCGACGGTGATCGTCTCAAGAACGCGGCCAATGCGCATGGCAATCCAGGTGCTGAAGGGCACATAAAGAGCTATGGCCACAAAGGCGAGCGTCGCAGTGCCATATGCACCGAGGAAGGCAAACCCCGAGACCTCCGTTGACATCTCGATAAGCTTTTGACCGACAAAAAGCACAGACATGAGGACGCCGAGAATTCCCATAGCAAGACCGATGGCCCCACCGGTCATGCCCTTGATCGACTCTTGAACACGCTGATCAATATTGTCTGGCATTTCTGGACTGTTGTCGCCGCCGCCTTGCTGCAAATGGTAATGCGTATGGTTTTGATCGAGCAGGGCTTCGTTGAAGCGATTGTTCAGCCAGCCGCGCCATTTGCGATGGAGAGTTGTTGACAAGAGATGGCGAAAACCGACAAACCCGACTTCCTTCAGGATCATCAGCAAGATGAGCAGTCCGGCATTGGATAAGATTACTGCAAGCGGATTTGCTTGAAGCGGATCATGAATGTTGACAATTGAGTTGAGCAGATCACCTGAGGCAACCGCCATCCAGACGCTGGCCTTGCTTGCCGCAGCTGTGAGAAATCCAATTGAGAGTGTCAAAAGCCAGGCTTCGACCCACCGCTCGGACGTCCAATAGGCCCGGATGAGTCCCCAGAAGTTACGCATGGACGACACAAGATTGCTCGGCGCGCCGCGCTCCAGCTGTGGTTCCGTGGCGATTTGGTCTTTTTGCAACGATTTTCCCGGTTTGATTCTCAAGTTAAGGTAACACAATGTTACTCATTGCAACAAACCGTGGTTAATATTGGTTGAACTTCTCGACGTCAACAAGCTTCCGGGGATGGCTATGTTGGCTATAAATGGGAGCCCAAGATCGATCGTATGGCTCCGGAAATGCCGATTACTCGTTCATATCAATCGGCCAGACGTTACATTGCCCTGTTATGAGCCCAATGTGATCAACGGCAACTTCTTTGATTCACAGCACGGGGTAAGAATTGATTTATTCCAAAAGCGGACTTTGCTTACACCTGTGACCGACAACAGGCATCAACCGTCTGCTATATACATTCTGAGAACGAATTAATGGCAACGGTGGTACCAAGTAAGGAATAGCCGTAATGTGTTGCGGTACCTTGTGCTGAACAGCGGCTACATTCAATTTCTTCTTGGAGCGCAACAGGGCCATAAAGGTCCGTCCGCTTCGTTTTCCACCCACGCTCTGCTGCCATAGGTCATCATGCCGATCTTAACGCCGTGACAATCGCCTGCTGACCCGCTTGCAGGTTGTATCCAGCCTCTATTCGTGGCTGAAGAACTGGAGCTGCACTCATATAACCGTGGGAAATCCGATTTCGATACCAGTTCTCAGGAAACTTAGTGGTTTTATCTTTCGGAGGCAGAATCGGTTGACGCGATTGTTTCAATCCGACACAATGCGTGTGTCGGAACACCAAGCCCGACTGTGAGGCTCGGCTATCCGAGGTCGAAGGGACGCGGTGTGCCGAGCCTCGTGAAGCGCTGTTAGCTTGAACTCAGTGTTGACGCCTTGGATGTGCAGGAACTCGCATGACTGTGCCTGATAAGAATGTTCGCTCCTGGCCATAAGAAAAATTTGGCGCCGAATGTATCTATCAGGGTATGGATGTCGTCCGACTTCAACAGACGCCGATAGAATTTCAGTGGAAACGGACGAGCCGGTCAATTTCTCGCCTATTTCACTCAGGGTCTAAGGTTTGATGTCTTGACAACGGATGAGATATGCATTGACCACTTCGAAGTTCAGTCTGACGGCACTGCACGTTTTGACATTGCGCTGCCGCTGGTGATCATCTCTGGCTGGACGCTGCGCAAGAACTCGAATGACGACTGGGTTTTATTTCCTCCCCGCACCCAGCAGCGTAGCAGCATCGTCCTTGCCAGTCACGTTTATAGTGCCGTCAGGGCTGAAGCTATTAAGATGATGGTGTTGGAAATATCTAGTCACGGGGCATAGCGTGTGCCGGGTTGAGATTGACGGCAATTGCTGAGCCGGCCGGAGTAAAAGAATTTGGTAAGTTATATGAAAGACTGTTTTTTGTTGTAGCGCAGTAAGCCATGACGAAGGCATCGGCTGGTTCTTACCTTGTCTTCGTATTGGCGGTGTGTTTCGGACTGGGTGCCCAACGCTCAGCAGAAGCCGGTCTAAGGTGATTGCGTGCTGCTAGATCGGGCTTTGTGTTGTGGCACGTTCACGCGATGGTGAGCCAAATTACATCGTTCTATTTATTTACCCAGCGCACTTGCCTTTAGCCTTGAGACGGAGCCCAGCGGGGGGCAAATTCCCAATCGAAGATTGGAGTCGCCGTGGTGTCCCGCAATCGAAGAGAACATTTGAATAGCGGTTCCACGCCTGCCCCTTATTGGCGATGAAACCGCTGGCGTAGAGCAGACTGCTTCTTTTCCACGCGTCAGCAAAATTAAAGTCCGGCCTGCCAGTTTAATCGCTTTGCTGGTAAGTCGGACTTTTGTTCGATGAGCTTCATCCAATTGAACGTATTGTGATTCTTCGTCTCAATGATACCGTTATTCCGTTGTCACGCGTATGGTGCGTTTTCCTGACCTATGAGACTACCCCAACTCATAGGTCAGACTTTTTCGTGTGGAGTGGCCTAAACCCAGTGGTTTTCGCAACTTGGTGGACAGTGAAGTCAGCCCACCATCTGGGGATGTAAGTCGCGGCCAGTTGCATTCAAAGCCAAGGTTGACGCAATTGTTTCAAGCCAATGCGTGAGCCCAGCGCCGGCGGTGAGGCTCGGTTGTGCTCCCCACTTGAATGGCAGCGCGCCGTGCCTCATTCTCTTGGCGCCCGCAAGAATGGGAATGTCCTTTTCGTATGTTTGAACTGGCGCACCACTTATTTCCCGGCCTGCCTAAGACTGAAGACAAACATGTTCTGCAGGAAAAACGGCAAACTCGTCGCCTTGCTGATCTGGAATGCGATCTGCGGTAGCAACATCAGTGACCGTCTATGCGCAGAGCAACAAATCGCATAGGTCGCGAGGATGCTGTCCGGTCAGAGCCCAGCAACCTTGACGTGGTGTGCCAACGCTCGGCATCGCTTCATATCCTACAGCACAATTCCTGGACGTTCAGAAGCCGCCGGTGCCGTAGCCTGAACGGTTAGCAGGCACTACATTTTCGGCGGCTCGTTTAGGTTTGGCGCTGGCGGTGCGGGTACCGAGGGATCGGATGGAGGCTTGCCGAAGGGTGGTGAACTCAGATCGTTACCAGCTCCGCCACCAAGGCCCCCTCCCAATCCGCCACCCAGACCATCGCCTTGACCGAAACCTGGTATTTCGATCTTCATTGTTGCCGGATCGGCCACAGGACCCGTGCCTTTGTAGTGCATCACCATTTGCGGAAATGCGATCGTTAATCCTATCATTATTACCTGGATGCAGACGAAGGGCACGGCGCCCCAATAAATCTGACCCGTGGTGACGGGCTGAATTTTCTTTCCAGTTATTTTGTCGAGATAAGGCACCTTTGCCGCGACGGACCGAAGATAGAACAAGGCGAAACCGAACGGCGGATGCATGAAACTCGTCTGCATGTTGATGCCAAGAAGAATGCCGAACCAGATCAAATCGATCCCGAGTTTGTCGGCAGCAGGCGCGAGCAGAGGCACGATTATGAAGGCGAGCTCGAAGAAATCGAGGAAGAAGGCCAGGAAAAATACCAGCACATTGACGACGATAAGAAAGCCGACCTCACCGCCGGGCAGCCCGACAAGCAGATGCTCTACCCATACGTGACCGTTTACGCCATAAAAGGTCAACGAGAAGACGCGCGCCCCTAGCAGGATAAACATCACAAATGACGACAGTCGTGTTGTGGAGGCTAATGCCTGACTTATGACGCTCAAGCTGAGCCGCCCTTTTGAGGCAGCCATGATCAAAGCACCCACCGCACCCATTGCACCACCTTCGGTAGGTGTTGCAATGCCGAGGAAAATTGTCCCGAGAACGAGAAAGATCAAGGCAAGGGGCGGTATCATGACGATGATGACTTGCTGGGCCAAGCGGGACATCAGGTTAAATCCGAAAGACCGGTCAGCAAGAGCAAACCCATAGATGAGGACAGTTGCAAGCGTGGCGCCCCAAATATCGGCGTTGGATCCGGCGAAAGTCGCAAGCAGAAGACTGGCTCCATAAGCACCAGCACCGGCGATGGCGAGTGTGACGATGAGTGAGGCAATGCCAGAGCCCAAAGTACGGGCTTCGATAGGAAGGGCGGGCATGGAATCCCGCTTCCAGAACGTCATTAGTAAGATGTAGCCGACATAAAGCCCGCTAAGAACAAGACCGGGAATAAGTGCGCCGTGATACATATCTCCAACCGAGCGGCCTAGCTGGTCGGCGAGAACGATCAGAACCAGTGATGGCGGGATGATCTGCGCCAAAGTTCCAGAGGCCGCAATAACACCGGATGCAACGCGGCGGTCATATCCGTAACGCAACATGATAGGTAGCGAAATTAGGCCCATTGCGATCACGGACGCAGCGACCACGCCAGTGGTTGCCGCAAGGAGCGCCCCAACGAAAATAACGGCATAGGCCAAGCCACCCCGGACCGGTCCAAACAGCTGGCCAATCGTATCGAGCAGGTCTTCGGCCATGCCGGAGCGCTCGAGGACTATACCCATGAAGGTGAAGAAAGGAATGGCAAGCAAAGTTTCATTGGACATTGTGCCCCAGAAGCGTTCGGGCAACGCATAAAGCAAGGGCCAGGAGAGCGTGATGCTCCCGTTAGAATAGGGTGCCAGTTGGACGCCCGCGAAAAAGAACAGCAAGCCGTTGGCTGCAAGGGCAAAAGCCACCGGGTAGCCGATCAGCATGAAGATGATCAGGGAAGCGAACATAATTGGCGCCATGTTTTGCGCAATAAACTCAATCATTGCGCGCCTCCGCCAAGGCCACTTCCTGTTCCGCAATTTCCTCAAGGGACCTCGGGGGGTTAGGATCCGGTAGATCTCCGCGGATCACGGCAATCTTCTTAATAATCTCCGAAACGCCTTGTATGCCGAGGAGGAGAAAGCCAATTAGTAGGACGAGTTTGGCCGGCCACAGGATCAATCCACCTGCGCTGGAGGAAACCTCGCCACTGTCATAGGAGAGCCTGACGTAAGGGATGAAGTAGGAAATCATCAGAATGACGAATGGCATGAGAAATGCTACATGTCCGAACAGATCGATCCAGTGCTGAACGCGACGGGAAAAAACTCCATAGACGATGTCAATACGAATATGTTCGTTCCGCTGTAGCGTATATGCGGCTGCGAGCATAAAGGCTCCCCCGAAGAGATACCACTGCAGTTCCAGCCAGGAATTCGAGGACATATTGAAGGTCTTGCGAATGATCGCATTGCCGGCGCTGACGATAACCGCCAAAAAAATAAGCCAAGCTACATAACGTCCGATGAATTCGTTGATACGATCAATTGTTCTCGATAGCGTGAGTAAAGCCGACACAGATTCCCTCCCCATGGATTATGTGGCTGAACACAAAGACCGCCGCTTCTTTGTCCGCGGTATGTTGGTCGGTCTCTCTTCAGCCTCGACTTAATAGGTATATCGGCTTGTCACGTTATCGGCGATTGGTCAAATGGAGCTCTCTGCCAGGATTTCAATCGAGCTGCCGATCGTGGCATGGCCGCAATCGTCATTCTCCGAAACAGATGCTGCCGACCGAAGTCGAAATCCAGCGTCATGTGGGAAGAGCCGGTTGCATGGCAAGCCCCAGCTGTTTCGACGACAATTGTTTGCCGACGACGGTGACGCTTATCGATCTCCCACTTGCCCAGGCAGCAAGATCGAGCTTGGCGAGGACGGATGTCGTCAGTTCAACGTTCCAGCAGCGACCTGGATTGACGATTACCAGACTCGATCAAGTAAGCGGTGACTATATTACGCAGCCATGCGAACACACCGCGCTCTGGCCTGCCAACTGCCTTGCGAATGTAATGGGCTGCCATCGCCGCACTGACGGTCGCGCCGAATTGACAGTAGCACGTGATCTTGTGCAGTTGTCTGTCGGACAGTTCGAAGAATCGCATCGCTTCACCGTAAGTGTCGTCTTTCAATCCACCTGCTCGGAAGACTGAATCCTCGAAGGCCACTGAGATCGGCGAACCCGCGCTGCGTATGGCCGTACGCTCTCTGGCTGACTGATACTCGGTCTCGTACAGTGTCGCGAGGCGCCGTTCGGGTTTTTGTTCAAGGAGCTGTGCCCAGCGTTCAAGGCGTCCGTTGCGCGACATGGCTTGGTGCGGATAGTCTTGATCGACCTCGGCGACGCTCTGCAGTTGCTCGAGTACATGGTGCTTCATTTTCGCCTCCTCTAACGATAGTTGGACCGCCCATTTCCCCGTGTATATCCTTGGCAAATGTGGCTCCCACGAGTTTAGAAGTCCAATCACGATAATGCGGCCCACCCTCGGGCCAAGCAGCGAAGGTACTGCTCCCATCTAGGCGCTGCCCCTTGTTGTCGATAGCGCGAGTAAAGCCGACACAGATTCCCGCCCCATGGATTATGCGGCTGAACACAAAGACCGCCGCTTCTCTGTCCGGCGGTATGTTGGTCGGTCTCCTTCAGCTTCGCCTTAATGGGTATATCGGCTTGTCATGTTATCGGCGATTGGCCAAATGAAGCTCTCTGCTGTGGATTTCAAGCGAGCTGCTGTTATGTCTTTCACTTCGCCATGCCGTGCAGTCGGCAAATGTGAATAGCAAAGGTTGGACGTTTGGTATGTGGTGGGTGCCAGTCGCGCGGTAGAGATCAACGATTTTCTCGCGCCGTGAGGTTGACAATCCTTTTCATGGTTACGATCCTTGCCTCCTTAATAAGGGATAAGGGGAACACGATGAAATTCTTCAAGAACTTTCGATTTCTAGCCGCAACGCTCATTGTTGGCGTGGCAATTGGATCAAGTCTTGCCATCGCGCAGACACCGGCGTTTTTCCGTATCGGGACTGGAGGGACTGCTGGAACCTATTATCCGATCGGAGGCCTAATCGCGAATGCCATTTCCGGCAGCGGTGACAAAGGAGTCTCGGGTCTCGTGGCAACGGCAGTCTCGTCGAACGGCTCCGTCGCCAATATCAACGCGATTCAAGGCGGCGCAATGGAATCGGGGTTCTCTCAATCCGACGTTGCCTATTGGGCGTATAGCGGTACCGGGCTCTATGAAGGCAAAGGTAAGGTCGAAGATTTGCGGCTGATCGCAACACTCTATCCCGAAACGATCCATCTGGTCGCACGCAAGGGCGCAGCAATAAAATCTGTGGCGGACCTCAAAGGCAAGCGCGTTTCGCTCGATGAACCTGGCTCCGGCACAATCGTCGATGCGCGGATCGTGCTGGGTGCCTACGGCCTTACCGAAAAGGATATCAAGGCCGAATACCTCAAACCGGGACCCGCAGGGGACCGCTTGCGCGATGGCGCGCTCGATGCTTATTTCTTCGTCGGCGGCTATCCCACAGGGGCAATTTCGGAACTTGCGACCTCGAGCGGCATTTCGCTTGTGCCGATAACTGGACCCGAAGCCGATAAACTCCTTGCCGACAACAGCTTTTTTGCCAAGGATATCATTCCTGCAGGGACGTACAAGGATGTCGGCGAAACGCCGACGATATCGGTAGCGGCGCAATGGGTAACGAGCGCCAAACAGCCGGACGATCTTGTCTACAATATTACGAAGGTCATGTGGAACGATGCCACGCGCACGGCCCTGGATGCGGGGCATGCCAAAGGCAAGCTGATCACCCTTAAGAATGCCACGACTGGCCTCGGCATCCCCCTGCATCCGGGGGCCGAACGCTTCTACAAGGAAGCCGGTGTGTTAAAATAGGCGAACAGGTAAAATTCCGGACGGTACAAGGCGCGCCATCTTAGGCGCGCCTGCGCTTTCAGAGCCATCGCACCAAGCAACGGAGCCCGCATGAACCCTGACTCTATAAAGAACGCGCCTTCGTCGCCGATGGAGCTTGACGAGGCGAAGGCGAGGGAACTCGAGGAACGGTTCGATTCAGAAATCCGCTTCCGGCCACTTTCACAGGTAGCGGGCAGGCTGGTCGGTGCCCTGCTGATTGCCCTGTCGATCTTTCACTATTACACGGCTGGTTTCGGGCTACTGCCGGAGATGGTGCATCGTGGCATTCATCTCTCGTTTGTGCTCGGACTGGTATTTCTGGTATTTCCATTTTCACGCAAAGGGTATGATCAGCCAGCCATTTCGAGCCTGCTGAGACCCTTGGGGATTTCGATCATTGATTGGCTTCTCGCCATTATCGCCGTGGTTGCCGTCCTCCACGTCCCCCTCATTCCGTTAGACGACCTTGCCTTCCGCGTCGGCAATCCAACGCAAACCGACGTGATCCTTGGCGGATTGCTTATCCTCATTCTTCTCGAAGCGACACGCCGTTCCGTCGGTTGGCCGCTGCCCATAATCGCGGTTCTTTTCATGACCTATGCGATTTTTGGTCCGTCCATGCCAGGCATTCTCGTTCATCCCGGCGCCACGGTTCCGCAGCTTGTCAATCATCTGTATCTTACGACCCAAGGCATCTACGGCATCGCCCTTGGCGTCGTCGCCACCTATGTCTTTCATTTTGTACTTTTCGGCGTCTTCGCCACGCGCATAGGCCTCGGACAACTTTTCCTCGACTGTGCTGCCTGGATAGCCGGGCGCTATGCAGGCGGGCCCGCCAAAGTCTCGATCTTCGGCTCAGCGCTTTTTGGTATGATTTCCGGCTCGTCCGTTGCCAACACGGTGACGGTCGGCTCACTGACCATCCCGGCAATGATCAGGCTCGGCTACCAACGGCATTTCGCGGCTGCCGTCGAATCCGCCTCATCCACCGGCGGACAGATCACCCCGCCGATCATGGGCGCCGCGGCCTTTCTGATGATCGAATTTCTCAACCTACCCTACACGACAATCATCCTTGCGGCGATCGTCCCGGCATTCATGCACTTTTTCGGAGTACTGGTGCAGGTCCATTTCGAGGCCAAGCGCACGGGGCTTCGCGGTTTAAGGCCAGAGGAGATGCCGGACCTCAAGGAGGCATTCAAACGCGACTGGCCCACCGTCATTCCGCTGATCGTGTTGGTCGGTATTCTGCTTGCTGGCTATACCCCTTATCTTGCCGCCTTTTGGGGCATCACCCTATGTGTGCTTGTAGGATTGCTCAACCCGCGCAAACGAATGTCCATATTGGAAGTTTTCGAAGGTCTGCGTGACGGCGCAAAATACGCGCTTGCGGTCGGCGCAGCCGCAGCAACAGTCGGCATCGTCGTCGGCGTCGTGACCCTGACCGGCGTCGGGTTCAAGATTTCTTTCATTGTAACATCGACAGCCGCGGAAATGGCGACATGGGTCGGCGCAATCTTGCCGGTCGCACTTTTTGCTCCACAAGCCCTGACACTGCTTTTCACGCTGATCATGACCGGTGTGGTCTGCATACTCATGGGATGTGGCATTCCGACGACCGCGAACTACATTATCATGGCGACGATCGCCGCGCCGGCGCTCGGTGTTCTCGGCGTAGAGCCGATTGTCGCGCACTTCTTTGTCTTCTACTACGGGGTTCTTGCTGACATTACCCCGCCTGTGGCGCTGGCTGCCTACGCTGCGGCGGGCATGGCAGGTGCGGATCCCTTCCGAACCGGAAATACCGCATTCCGGCTTGGGCTTGGCAAGGTCCTTGTCCCCTTTGTTTTTGTTTTTTCGCCTTCATTGCTTCTTGTAACGGCCAACTTCACATGGTTCGCGTTTTTCGTTGCCTTCATCGGCTGCACTGTCGGGATTGGCTGTCTCGGCGCAGCCTTGTCAGGCTTCATGCTGGTCAGGACAAGGATTTGGGAACAGATATTGCTCATCGTTGCAGCGATCCTCCTTGTCGTACCCGAAATCTATTCATCGCTCATTGGCGGGCTGCTCATTATGCCTGTGCTGATTCGTCAATTCACCGGTCTGAAGAGCGCTGCGTCGGCTCAATGAAGATTGTGTGATGCCGGCCTGTCGGATTAACCCACGATAAGAACTCTCGAAGAGCGTGGTGAAAAACGCAAGGATGAAGCGGATCAGCGATTTTGTTTCCACGCGACGGCACCTTCCCGATGACAAAACAAATTGAGCAAGACGGTGATCAATACAAGGTGCATTGGGCAATCTTGCCAAGGTGAGTGTTAGACATAGTGATCGCGAACCGGCTCTCTTTACCACTGGTCGATGTATGTGCTGGTCATTATCGGCGGATAAGCAGTGTTTGAGCTATTCGGTCCGCGCTATCGTCCGACCGGAAACGAAAAGAGCCGCGTCTGCATGCGCAATCTACGGTTTGTAGTCCTCAGTAGAGTTTGTTGGTCTATCAGGACCACTGTTGGGTGTGGCTTTTGAATCTGCTGGCGCTGCTTAGAAAAACCGACCAGTCGAGCACCTGCGGAGCAAGTCAAATCGTCGTTTGAATCCCCAGTTCGACCACGCGCCCGGTTGGAAGCCGGAAATAATCTGTGGCACTGCTGGCATTTTCAGCCAGCGCTATAAAAATGCGATCCTGCCAAAATGGCATTCCTCCTTTTGCGGCCGGTATCAGCGTGCGCCGCGACAAAAAGAACGATGTCGACATAATATCGAATTTCCAGCCTAGCTTCTTTGCAAGGACAAGGGCGCGCGGAACGTTTGGCGTCTCCATATAGCCGAAGGTGATGATCACCCGGCTGAAAAGAGGCGTGAAACTTTCATAAAATATCTTGGCGTCGTCCGCCACGAATGGCGAAGAAGAGGTCAGAACGCTCAATATCACGTTTTTCTCGTGCAACACCTTGTAGTGCTTGAGGCTGTGGAGCAGTGCCGTTGGCGCCCCCTCGACATCGCTGGTGAGAAAGACTGCCGTGCCTGGAACGGTTGGCGGCTTCTTGTTGGTCAGGTTGTCGATGAGAGTCCTCAAAGGAATTTCATCCGCCCGTGTTTTCGCTGCAAGCAATCGGCGCCCCGCCATCCACGTTTGCATCAAGAAGACGGCGCTCAGTGCGACGACAACTGGCACCCAGCCGCCGTGGGCAAATTTCGCAATATTGGCTACAAAAAAGCCGGTGTCGATGATCGCAAGCGGAATGATGACAAGCAGAGCCAACAACAACGACCACCGCCAGATCTTCCGCATCACCACGAACAGCAGGGCGACGGTGATGAGCATCTCTCCGGTAACTGCGATACCGTATGCCGCAGAAAGCGCACTGGAGCTTCTGAAACTGATGATGAGGACGATGACGCAAATTAAAAGCAGCGTGTTGATCTGCGGCATATAAATCTGACCAGACTGGGTTTCAGATGTATGACGCACATGAAAACGCGGTAGCAGATTGAGGTGCATGGCCTGGCGAATAAGGGAATAGGCCCCCGATATCACAGCTTGGCTGGCAATAACGGTAGCGGCCGTTGCGAGAATGACCATGGGCATTCTCGCCCAATCGGCCTGCATTTCAAAGAACGGATGCTCGGCAACAGGATTTGTCAAAACGTATGCGCCTTGCCCAAAATAATTCAACAGCAGACAGGGGAAAACCATAACGAACCAGGCGACGACGATCGGTTTGCGGCCGAAGTGTCCAAGATCGACATAGAGCGCTTCGGCACCAGTGACGGCCAGAAAAACAGCACCCAGAACAGGAATCGCTATTTCAGCGTGCACGAAAAGGAATCTGATGCCGTAGTAAGGATTAACCGCCGCCAGAACGGACGGTTGCTCAACGATATGGACCAGCCCTGAAACACCGAGCGCCAGGAACCAAAGCGCCGTTATCGGACCAAATATGGATGCAACGCGCTCGGTTCCAAATCTCTGCACGAAAAACAGCGCAAGGATGATGGCGACTGTGATGGTAACGACCCACTCAGCCAAAGTAGGCGCTACAACTTCAAGGCCTTCAACGGCCGAGAGGACGGAAATTGCCGGCGTTATAATGGCGTCGCCGATAAACAGCGACGCTCCTATGACGCCAAGCACAAGTATCCATACGGGTTTGCCTTTGAAACTCTCCCGGGCCAGCGCCGTCAGTGACAGTGTTCCACCTTCGCCTTTGTTGTCAGCCCTGAGCACGAAGCTGACATATTTGATTGTCACCACCAAGGTGAGCGCCCATACAATCAGGGAGAGCAAACCCAAGACCTCGAGGCGGGCGAATGAAACAGATGGGGAACCAGCGGCGTGCAAGGCCTCGCGAAAGGCATAGAGCGGGCTGGTGCCAATATCGCCATAGACGACGCCCAACGCTCCGAGCACAAGAAGCGGAAGGCCCTGCGAACCATCGGCGGTGCTTGGAATTTGAGGGTCGTTGGCACGCAGCTGGGTCGAACTCAATGACACGTCCTCCTTTGATTGGGCAGCAAGCTCATCAGCCATGGTCTAGGTGACGAGGCCGCGAATGAAAAGCCACAATGGTCCTGCCGCGGTCAGAGAACCAAAATCTTCTGGCAGAATTGGTTGCAAACGGCAGACTGTTTTCCGCGTTATCGCCATTTGCAACCGATGCCATAAAAGAAAAGCTATCTGCCAATCGTCTATCCCTCAATGGCGGCCATGAAGACAGGAAGATCATCGCCAATTGGAGACCGAAGAATGGTCGGCTTCCCATCAATTTCACAGTCGCGAAGCTCGGGAAGGTCAACAAACAACCAATCAGCGTGACAGCAGGTGTCAGTGACTGGGCGGAGAGCCCAGACGGATGCCGTTCGGTACGCTTCGAGGCGGTTCGTGAAGGATGATTGGTAGGACCGCAACTGGCAGTGGAGAGGATGCGTGATTTCATTATTGATGCGGTTGGTCGCCACTGTGTCGTGAACTCGGTCGCATAGGTTCCGGAACCTCGCCTACGGCCCTATTTCGTCGCCCATATTGGCGCATGTTTCGAAAATCGTCTGCAGGTAATGCTCGACTGCTGGCGCTGAGCCTCAAGATATCATCGACGGCTTGTTGCTGGTTGCTCCAGCCGATAATCCAGTTTCCTCCGAATTTTCCATCCGCGACAAAAGCTCTTCGGGCATGTTCTTTGTACGCGTCGATCGCCCTTGGTTGATCTGGCAGATATCAGCGGCGATCCGCGCGATACCGCCGGACAACTGCGCACCCGTTTCTGCCATCGTCTTCATTTGTTCCGATGGTTGCGTATAGGCTGAGATCGGACAGGCGCACAACACTCCGAGAGCGAGAAACTTGGCGATTTTCACGCGCATTTCCTCCTCGCAATAGAACGCTACAGTATAATACGAATTGCTTGCGATAGCATCTACTAGTGCGCCACGTCTGATTCGTGCGAGGCGGATTATAGGCGTGATCTGATGTGCGAACGCGATGAAAAGGGCAATATGCCGTCAGGGCAAAGCGGCATACAAGCGATGTCGTCCGTGGAATCCACGCACTCTGCCGCCGATGATTGCGACTATGAGCTAAATCTTGTTTGCGAACACTAGAGATGAGGCCCGGCGGTATGGATCCGTGATGACAATCGCATAACACCGAGCCTCTTTCCTCTGGGGAGAGGTAAACCATAGCGTGATCCCCGCGATGCAGACTGTCAAATCAAAAACATTTGCTTCCGCAAACTCCATCACTTTTGCTCGCTGCAATTCTTGGCGGCACTCATACGCACACGGCCTGCGAGGTGCCTTCTAATATCTGGCGCGAGGATCCTGTTGCATACCAATGGTTGGCAGTCTTCGTCGAGGCTGCCAAGCAAGCCGTGATACTCCTTGATTCCGGATAAAACGAAGCTAAGAGCGGCCGTCGGCACAATTCGCCTTTCGAAGACCGCTGGCATTTTGCTTTCTAGGATTCTATCAGGAACCATGGATATAAAACCCGCACGTCGAATCCGCCTGTCCGCCCCTTTTCGTCTATTCATTGAGAGCGAAGCCTCCGGCGGCATCATGTTGATGGTTGTTGCTGCGCTGGCGCTGATTGTCGCCAACTCTTCGTTGAGAGGAGGTTATTTCGCTTTTTTTAGAACCGATGTCGGCGGTCTCAGCATTCTCCATTGGGTCAATGACGGATTGATGGCCATGTTCTTTCTTCTGGTCGGTCTCGAGATCAAGCGGGAGATGGTCTGCGGTCAGTTGTCGAATTGGTCGCGCCGCGCGCTGCCCGGATTTGCCGCGCTGGGTGGCATGATCGTGCCGGCTTTGATCTTCCTTGCCCTCAATGAAGGGGAAACCCTGCGTGGCTGGGCGATCCCGTCTGCCACAGATATAGCCTTTTCGCTCGGTGTGTTGTCGCTGCTTGGATCGCGTGTGCCGTTGTCGCTGAAGATTTTTCTGACGGCGCTCGCCATCATAGATGATCTGGGCGCGGTCATGATTATCGCCCTTTTTTATTCAGGTGGCATGAGTATTCCAGCTGTTGCTGGTGCCGCTGCAGTTTTCGCCATTCTTATCGCGATGAACCTTTTGGGCGTGGTGCGGATTTGGACCTACCTCATTCTCGGTTTGATTCTATGGATTCTGGTTTTCAAGTCCGGAATCCACGCGACCATCGCCGGCGTTTTGCTTGCCCTTGCTATTCCTATGCGTGGCGAAAAGGGGCGATCGGATGCACCGCTGGTCAAGCTTGAACACGCCATTCAGCCCTGGGTCGTTTTTCTCATCGTGCCCATCTTCGGTTTTGCCAATGCCGGTGTGTCGTTCGGCAATGTGTCATTGTCCAATCTTGCCGATCCGGTTCCGCTCGGTGTGGCCGCCGGTCTTTTCATCGGCAAGCAGATTGGTGTGTTCTCCTTCGCTTGGCTTGCAATCAAGCTACGCTGGGCCGAGCGTCCGGCCGGAGCAAGCTGGCTACAACTATACGGTGTGGCGATCCTTTGCGGCATCGGCTTCACCATGAGCCTTTTCATCGGCTTGCTTGCCTACGCCAGTTCACCCCTGCTGCAGGATGAAACCAAGCTTGGCGTGTTCTTCGGCTCACTGCTCTCGGCAGTGTGCGGCGCAATCTTGCTGCGCTTGACGCCATCACGTCCGGCAAGGGCGTGATGCGCGTCCCTTGCCGATCACAGCGTCGGCCGGAAGCAGCCGAGCCCGGGGCTGGAAATTGAATTCAGGACATAAATTCAATTTGAGCGTATGATTGTGGAACTGTAGCAGCTCGCGATTAGCTATCGAGGCGATGGTCTCATTCGAGAATTTCTTGTTGTAGTCAAGTTTCTGCTGCCTTTCGTTTGCTGTTTCGGGAAAAGTCTCAGGCAAGCTTGTTTCCAACGTTGCTGCAAAAGAATACCGTGATAAATTTCTCGCTGGCAGTGCCTTGGCACGCGACGCCAGCTTGTACCATTCCGGTGCAGCTCAGCTGCAAACTTGAGGCGAGAGTGTATGCAATATGCAAACGCGTGTCAGCCTCATCAGGAAACAATAGGAAGCAACGTGGCCGACAGCACAGATGGCAGCTTTGAATGCCCTACTTGCAGAGGCATAGTTGGTGCCGCATCGGGTGCCGGTGAGACCATGGCCGTCTGCCGCGATTGCGGACACGTGTTTGGCACATGGGCAAGCGCTCAAGCAATGGCCCAAGCCTCGATCAAGAAGCAACTTTTGACTATAGTGAAAGCGCGCATCGGCTCATCGAGCAAAGCGGCAAATCGCAAGATGAGGCGCTAAAATCCGTCCACTTGCCCACCCTGTGGCTGTGCACGCGTACTTATCAATCCAGCTGCCTCCAGGAGTTGCGACAATGGGCCGGAATATTCTTTAGATACCATCTTGCGAGACGAGCTACCATGTGCACGTGCACACCGCTATCTGGATTTCGTTGCCGCAGCCTTGAAGAGTTCGCCGAGTTCTATCGGGAATGGAAACACGATCGTTGAATTCTTCTCATTGGCGATCACATTCAGCGTGCTGAGATAACGCAGTTGCATGGCTTC
>NZ_JACHXN010000028.1 GCF_014192095.1 Phyllobacterium trifolii | reverse complement strand
TCAGCTTACGGAGGTTAATCCCCGTAGAGTGACACGCGGTCGCAAACTGACCGCTCGCCTTGAGGCGGCCATACGCAGTTCGCTATGAGTTCGACCTTAGAACGTTGGCCGCGATCGGCGAGCGGTTGATCAAGCGACCAAGATGAAACGTCCGGTTTTGAGATGAGGCAAGACCTGCCACAATGACCGAAATGAAGGCGCAAAGCAGCCGTTGAATGCATTGATCTCAAACGTCCGGCTTGGGCATAACCGCCATCCAATAGTGTGTTGCACGATTAACCACTCGGTAACTTTCCGATCGGCTCTGCGAACGAGATCTGCGATAGAGCCTGCCATCTTCAGAATGGCTCGAATACAGCGTTGATTTTCGTGCGGCGACCGCCTGCAAGTGGTTCATGCGCGTGCGCTGGCTAGAAACCAACGGTGAGCCGTATTACCCAGTTGGCGCTGCTTGCGGGTCTTTTCCCATTGCTAGGTTCGTAGATCGCGATCCCTGCCGCACACTGTTCAGCGGATGCGCTTCACTTCAACCCAGACATTCATGTCGCTGATCTTCAATCTTCCAATTTTACCCGCCGTATCGAGAAGTACTTCTGGCATGAACTGATGGAGATATTCAGCTTCTTTGTTGACCTGTTCCCACACTTGACCATTCGTCAGCTCAAACCTGACTCCGCGGCCATAGCCATCGGTCGAACCACTTATGGTTTCCTTGTCGTAGTCCATCAGATCGCATCCACGTGAAGATGGCCAAATGTAACACCTCTTGCTGGGCGTCAACTGCGCCCAGCCTGGGCCGCACCGTATTCAGTCAAGCGTCGCGGAAATGACCTTATGTATTACTTGGAACCCCTATCGGAAGGTAAAGGTAAGACGGTTGATGCGCTGCATCTCATCAAAGCTTGCGTCGAACCAAAATGAGAGCTAGCAGCGCGGATGCAGCGATGAGCGCATACCCGCAAATTTAAGAGGCTGTCACCGATTTTTCATTATACCCGTTTGTGATGGCGCTTCGATACGAAGTGTTACTTTTAAAGGTGAACTCGACGCTGGACAAATGGCGCATAAACCTTTTGTTGATAGCATCATCATAATCTCAGGCGACAACCTGTCGATCGGAATTTATTGATGCAATCAACAAACGAACTCCGCCGTTTCAATGCGTTCTATATCGCAAAGTTCGGACTGCTGAACGAGCGTTATGCAAAGAGCGGTCATACAATTGCAATGCATAAGGTCGCATCACAAATCGCGGCTGCGGGAACAACAACCGCCACTCAGCTTGCGTCCGTCTTGACCATGGACAAGGCGCAAATCAGTCGCATTCTTTCGCGAATGCTATCGCTTGGCCTTATCGATAGAACGGTAGACAAATGGAACTTGAAATCCCAGTTAATCCAGCTGTCCGACCATGGGCGCACTCTTCTTAACGACCTTGACCGCGAGGCAGAAGCAGCGTTGGAGGCCGTGGTCGGTAATCGATCCGCTACCGGGAGACGCCGTCTGCTCGAAGCAACGGAGGAAATAACATCGCTCCTTGGAACCGCCGGATACACCGGCGATGGCAAAACGATCGTCCGGGATATCAGAGAAGGCGAGGCAGGATGGGTGATCTATCGGCATTCGACTATTTTTGCCCGGGACTATCCCAAATCATCTCAGCCTGAGGCTCAGGTTATCGCAGATTTCGCGAACATGGGAACTAGCGCCGGCCAGCATAGCGATTGCGTAAAGGTCGCTTTAAGAGACGGTGATATTGTGGGTTGGGTGTTTATTCGAGCCCAGAAGAAGCAGACGGCCGAACTGGTGCGTTTGTGTGTCGAACCGACCTCCCGCACAATCGGCGTCGGTACAAAATTACTTCAAGCGGCGCTCGCTGGGTGCGCTGCCGGAGTGAAGACGCTGTTGGCAAGTGCCGAAGGACAACCGGACTTTCCAATCAATTTCTTTGAAAAGAATGGCTTCCACCTTTCCCGCACACCTAATTCCGGAAAG
Organism: Phyllobacterium trifolii; assembly: GCF_014192095.1. Lineage (GTDB taxonomy): Bacteria > Pseudomonadota > Alphaproteobacteria > Rhizobiales > Rhizobiaceae > Phyllobacterium > Phyllobacterium trifolii. Next base: position 64,745 of record NZ_JACHXN010000028.1, on the reverse strand, counting down.
CGACTTTATATAAAGACAATTGAAGGTCGTTAGAACACGGCTGCCAACGGCCTTAGGCAATCTGCGAGTATCACCGCAGCAAGCAACACCATGAGGCACGAACAGAGGTAGCAGATGCGACTGATCCCCTCAATACGGTTGCGCCGGCTGCGGTATCGCACCAACCTTGAATGATGACTGCCACAAACAGAGAACCCAGAGATTGCAATGGCAAAATCCGCTTCGCGACAAACCCGCAAACCCCAAGGCGACTACATTATCTACGTGACGGAAGAATATAGCCTCAACTCAGATTGGATGCCGACCCTTCCCTACCATTCTGGGACTGTCTTATTTGAGGAACCGAGCGGCAAAATACACTTCACTCATCTGAACCACGTCACGCTGAAGCTAAGAAAGCGGCATTTCTGCGTACCGGACGATGCGGCCGCAGACGCCAAAGCCCGCGCTGCCGAATACAAGCGCTATGTTCGTGCATTGGAGCTGTATCAGGAATACTACCGACAAACGGGGCAACGTTATGAGTTGGTGCGCGAGGTGGACCGGTCCCTACCCTATCTGCCGGAAGGTCCCAAAGTTTGATCGGCTTGGTTCACTCCGCTCTTGATTAACTCCGTTGCTACCTCCGCAACCGCCGCGGACGTCATCAACCGCGGCATGAGTTGACATCGTGATTTTGCTGCTGCGCAGGATCAGCTAAAATATCTACTTGACATTCCGAACTCTGTTCACTATTTGTTCCGGAATGACCAAACAGCGCAAGAACCCTTCTGTGAGCCGGACGCACCTTATGTGCCACGCTCCTGTGCGCCCGATACGAATACGCTAATCTCCCAAAATTCTGAGTCAGAGTTTGTATGAACGGACCCATGTCCGGGAGGTGTATCATGGTCGCGTGTTTGACCCGCAATTCAGTAATTCTTGAAGACATTCTTGCCACCGCCCAAGCGACGGCGCTGGCAGCCAGTTATTCGCCACGAGAAACCGTGAGATGTAGTGGACCCGCAATGTTTCGGACGCAGGCTGCCCGCGATCTGGCCTGCCTGATCGAGGTGGATCCCGAGGTTAGCGCATGGGTGTGCCTTCCGCTGATCCTCCGGCACGGCGAAGCCTTCCATATCCCTGACTTTGCTATAGATCGTGGCGACGCACGGGTCCTATGCGACAGCCGAACTGCGCCTGATTGGGTGCGCGAGTCGGCGGCTGATTCAGGGTACAATTATGAAGTGACGGAGACGACACAGGACGCGCTTGCCGTCCGCCTGCAGAACGCCAAAGATCTCCTGCGCTATGCGGGATATCGGGTCGCGCTCGGCGACAAGATCAGGCTATTGGCTTTCCTTGAAGAACACGGCCCGATCCCCATCCTCTCCTGTCTGCCACTGGTCCAACACAGCAGGGATCCTATGGCCGTGATTGCGAGGCTCTTCCTCGATCGTACCCTGCATATAGGCCTCGACGATGGACCGATCGGGCCGGAAACCCGAGTTCACCGGATAGGATAATCCGATCCCCAAAATCAGTATCCCGCGGACGCCTGACGGTCTCCGCCATAGGAGGACTTTGCCATGAAGAAATCGTCTGCCGTTGAAAATAACACACTGAGTGAGGATATCGCCAGGCTCGAGAGGCTCCTTCGAGACTTGCGCGCGATCCGGGATGGTCAAGCTCCAACGCAAGCGACGCTGCTCGCCGCACCGGTCCTGGACCGCTGGACCTACGCCCGCAGGCTTTCTCCCTGTTTCACCGGTTATATGTCGGGCCATCCGGAAATCGGTGAAGGACGTTACGGAGTCACCAGCGAGGTCTGGTTCGTCGATCCCCATTTCCGGTTCGTACGCAGCCTCTCACGCTTTTACAGGCTCGGCGTGGCCGCCGGTGCTTCCGACCGTTTAAACTGATGGAGGGCAGTCATGAAACATAGTCAGGGTTTCTTCAAACTTAATCCGACGCCATCCAGTGCGTTCGAGAATACGGCGGAGCTCATTGCCCGGATCTTGGTTTTGCAGGCGATCAGACAGGGCGGGTTCAAAAAGCTTCTTACTGGATCGCCCGGCGTGATCGGGCTCGTTCTTGATAAGGGCCACGACCCGGAACTGTTTTATCGGGCAACGACGCGGCTGATCGATATTGCAGGCTTTGGCCAATACCGGTCGCTCTGCGAAGTGATCCCATTCGGGACCGCCCGGAAGAAGCGGCGGCGGAGCGAACTGATTGACGAGATTTCCGCATGCAAGATTGTGATTGGAATTGCCGCGGCCGAACGCGACTTCCCCGACGATTTTCTGCTCGCTTCAGACGGGATGCTCAAGGTGCCGGCACTCGACTGCCGGACGCTGAAGGGAGTCTTGCGTCTGGTCACTGGCACCGACTTTTCCGAAAACGAGGTTGCGCCGTATCTAAAGATTCCCATTGCAAAACTTGGAGCCATCATCCGGCGCTGGCGCGATGCCGATGCAGTTCGTGCAAAGCTCCGGCAGTGCCTGGCGGATACGGGCGCTAAAGAAGCGCAGCAGCCCGAATCGGGCCCTTCCCTTTCCGATCTCTCCGGGTATGGAGAAGCTGGTGAATGGGCGCTGATGCTGTCTGAAGATATCAAAGACTACCGGGTGGGAAAGATCGAATGGCGTGATGTTGATAAGGGGCTGCTACTCGCAGGTCCCACAGGCACAGGAAAGACGCTGTTCGCCAGCGCCCTCGCGAATACTTGTCAGATGCCGCTATTCCCGCATTCGGCAGCCAAATGGCAAGCCTGCGGTCATCTCGGCGAAATGCTTGCCGCTATGCGTAAGGCTTTTGCCGAGGCGCACCAAAACAGCCCGGCTATCCTGTTTATCGACGAAGTCGACGCTATTGGCGACCGGTCCGCTTTCCTGGGGGAGAACAAGGACTACAGCCGGCAGGTGGTGAATGCGCTGCTGGAATGTATCGACGGTTTTGAACGGCGCGAGGGCGTCGTGGTCATCGGGGCCACGAACATGCCGCAAAATCTGGATCCCGCCTTGCTGCGGCCGGGCAGACTGGAGCGGACGATCGAGATCCCCCTGCCCGACGCCAATGCGCGGGTCGGAATTCTCGGGTACTATCTCGACGGCAAGCTGGCAAACGGAGAACTCGTTGACCTCTCTTCATCCATGGAAGGGTTGACAGGTGCCGACATCGAGATGTGGGTGCGTTCAGTCCGGCGCTCGGCGCGGATGCAGCGGAGACCCGTTGGGCGCGATGACTTCCTGTCGATGCAACCGCCGCGGCGGCAGCTCACCAAGGATGAGTTCCTGCGCGCCTGTATTCATGAGGCCGGTCACGTGATTGTGGGCCTGGCGCTCTGCGGCGAATTGCAGGCGGAGCTCGTTGGAGTAACCGCCTCGGCAGATCCGCCATTGAGCGCGGCGGCAGCCGCCTCGACCCAGTTCAATCGAAGGGACACCGCATTCAGGAGTTTGAAGAATTATATGGCGGAGGCGACGCTTCTATTGGGAGGCATCGCGGCAGAACTGGAGATTTATGGAGATTTCACCGAGGGAGCTGGAGGATCGGAGGCGTCGGATCTTTATCAGGCTTCAGGGGCTGTCGGAGTGGCGGAATTATGCCTTGGGCTTGGCAGCAGCCTCATCGCGTTAATCCCCCCACGCGCCGATGATGTTGCCGCCGTGCTGAAGACAAATCCGCAGGCCCGCAGAAAGGTCGACTTGACTTTGAAGGAATGTCTCGCTCGTGCGCGAGAGCTGATTGCATCGGAGAAGTCTGCGGTGATCAGGCTGGCGGAATCCTTGATGGAAAGGAAACGCCTTACCTCTGAGGAGGTAGCCATCATTATGGCTTCGGCCAATAAAATCTAGCTGGCACGGAAGAGCTTAGGGCTCAATCGGTCCATTCCTCACCTTCAGTCAGAGGACCGCCTTTACGGAGGAAATCTTTGGCGGAAGTTTTCTTCTCGTATTTCACCGCGACGAGAACATACCTCCGGTCAGGCTCTGCGATAATCTGCTCGCCTTCGGTATCTGCGGCCGAAAGAAGTTCGTCGAAGGCGTCTTTGGCTTCATCGATCGACCAGACTTTTTGAACCACGGGAATCCTTTCAATCATAAGCGAACTTATATTGAATATACGTGAACCATGCTCTTTCCGCTATTCCGCAGGAAGAAAACCGCACGAATTCTTTGCATGTCTTGCATATTCGGGAATCCTATAAAAATGCAATTTCCTCGATAAGCACAAGTAGCCGGAGCACCGATTGGGGTCGAAAGCTGTTACAGGCAGAGTGGTTCGGGCCGGATCGGTGTTAGACCCAGCCCACTTCCTCGCTATTCGTCCTCGAAACCTTCAAGATAGTCCTTCAAAATCACGTCATAGATTTCAAAAAGCATTTCTCTGAGTTTAATCAGCTCGCGGTTTAACAACTCGTCGCCTCCGGAAGCGGCGAAACCCTTCAGGGCCCGGAGGTCGGACGGGCCGCTGCCGGTGTCGACCTCTCCGTTAGCTACACCGTTCCGGAACACAGTCATCACACGCGCCGCCAGCGCGATATCGGACCCGAGGGTCAGTTTGGTACTCTTCATGGCAAGAACCTTCCTTGAATATGCACGATTGGAAATTCAGATCGTGTCTATTCGGTTCATTGCCTCGCTCCTTGAGTTGACGTCATGTGATTTGGTAGGCGTCTTCAATCATGCCGTCGGCTGACGCTCAAGTAGTATTGCTGGCAGACAATAGAAAACACTTCGCCATGGTTAATTGAAAGAGGATCACAGTGTGATGCTCCGGGAAAGGCAAGTGACGCCTGCTCAACACGGTTTTGTTGGAGTGAGTGATGCCAGTTTATCCGAATAGGGCTGCGATCGCTGGTACTATTTCGGCGACATTGGTTAGGAAAGACGCCATGCGGGTGCTGATCTATCTTTGCATCTTATCTTCGCGAAAAATCAGCGGACGTGGTGTGTACTGTCTTCAGAATCCTGCCCGCAATTGAAGCGTGGCCTTGTACTTCCGCTGTTCACCGACAGCCGGGCTGGCACGATCCTTTGTTAGAACCAACGCATCAGTAACCGAAATTGGATATCAAAACATTGGTTTAGATAATTAAACAAATGTTTTAATATCCGACGCTCCAATGTTATCGGAATAGGAAACAAAGTTCCATGGCACGCTCGACCCCTCAAAGCGCCTTGCGCTACCCACTGACCATTATTCTCGGCACCGACGCGAACGTAAGGTTGCTTCGGGAATTGTCGCGGCATGGCGGTTTGCTTTCTTCTCCATTGCTTGCAGATCGTAGCGCGCTTGCAAGAGCAAGCGTGTGGTCTGCGCTCGGGACCTTGGAACGGATCGGCGTCGTATGTTCGGAAGGTACAGGCAGGGCTCGCCTATATCGGTTTAATGATAGCCATCCGCTGGCGACATCATTGGAAGCCCTCTTTGACCAGGAGGCGCTTGGGTATTCCCACATTCGCGCCGCAATCACTGACACGGTCTCCGCGGTTAGGCCGAACGTGCTCGCTGCTTGGATTTACGGCAGCGTAGCAAGGGGTGAAGACCGTCCAGACAGCGATCTCGACATAGCCGTGGTTTCGTCATCAGAGGCACTAGAAAAAGCGCTCGAAGAAATCCGAGAGGCGCTGGCAACCCACGGTGAAGAGCTTGGCTTCAATCCATCAGTGGTGGGACTCGCTCCGAAAGATGTGGCGAGGTTGTCGAACACAAGAGATCCTTGGTGGCAGGGTGTGGAGGTTGACGCCCTGACCGTCTTCGGACCACGCCCGGACGAATTGGCAGCAACGACTCTCCAGACGTCGTCGGCATGACCAGAAAGGTACGACGAAAGCGGTCGAAAAGGGATAGGGGGACGGGCTGCTGCGGATTGCCCGCTCCTATTTGAAGGCTGCGTGTATGGAGGTAGCGCTGTCTGCAACGGGTGACATTGGAAATCCAGCTATGTCGCAAATCGTGAACGCGGCAATAGGGTATGCCGATGCGCTCACCGCCCGATTTGAAAAAAAACAACCGTGCCGATCATGCGGCGGTGGTGAAAATCTTGCGCGATGCGCTTGGAAATCGTCTCCCGCGCAGGCCGCGAGGTCGCGGAGCATCCGCGATGAGAAGGACGAAGCCCAATACGGAATCAGGGCGAAGTCACTTGCCGATGCGGAGAGCTTGCTCGACAAGCTGGAAAAGTTTGCGGAGTGGGTAGGAAAAGGAATTGAAATCTGATCTTGCCGAGCCGGGATTGTCGTTGGAGCAGTTGTATCCGGGTTGAAGCAGACATCAAACGGGCGGTGCTCGCCACCGATCGAATGCCCTTGATCTGTGGCACAAGGATGGGACCCAGTGTGCCGACGTCTCGTTGTTTTTCGAATATCTATTATACAAATCAAGAGTTTATAACCCAATCGGCGGCATCCGGCACCTCTGCCCCAGTAGCGGGTTTGTCGAAGGCAATTCCGCCTCACCTAATTGTTAGTTTAACAAATATTTACACATTGAATCACAAATGAAACGTTTCATTTGGTCTTGGGGGTGGTTGCATGCCGGGATTCAAACTGTTCGTTCTAGATACGAGTGTCGTTAGCGAATTTTCGAAGCTGAGGCCAAAAGAAGCGTTCCTGGAATTTCTTGACGAGTATCCCGCGCACCATCTGGCTATCCCGTTTCCGGTGCTGGTGGAACTGACCACCGGTATCGAGAAAAAAATGGGAGAACAGCCGCTGCGGGCGCGGCAGCTCCGGCGCTGGTTGAACCTGCTGATGGCAACGGACATTCAGTTCCTCCCGGCTGACGAACGCGTATGTTCGATATACTCCAAGATGCTGGTGACACCACAGCTGGGAAACTTCTGGATCGTATGTCCTGGTTCGAAAAAAAAGCCGGGTATGGATCTTATGATTGCAGCTACGGCCATCGCTTACGGTTGTCCGGTCGCCACGTCAAACGTGAAAGATTTCGTCGAGATACACCACTATTTCCCGATGGATGGAATATTCGATCCCACTAAGGGAGAGTGGGCCGTACTGCCAACATCGCTCGATCGGCCAGATAAATTACTGCGCCAGCGATTCGATTCTGCTTGAGCTTCCATAGCAAGTAACCCCCGGACACTTGTGTCTTACGCCGTGTCGTTGTCGTCGGTGGGGAATGCAATAGGCTCCAAACCTCGAAGAGCGCGCAGCTTGTTTGCAGCCGCTATCGAAAGATTGGTCCAGGTATCAGCTATCTCGTCGGCGGCCGTGTTTAACTCTTCATCCAAATTAGCTTGCTCCATCTCGTCGATGATGCGGTCGAAAGTCTGAGCGCCCTGCTCGACCGTGCGATAAAGTCGCGATGCCTGAACCGTTGTAAGATGAGGGCTCATAAGTGTTTTCATTACATCATCAGCAATCGTTTTAACGAATTCCTGCTGTTCCTGTAGCGTCGCTATCCAATCGATGGTCACGTTTTCCCCCCAGCATCGAATTCACCCCTGCCGGAACATAGTTTTACCCCGACCATTCTTCCTCCTGCTGCATGCTCTATCGGATCGTACTCGGCGGAAACACGGGCCGACTGCGGTCTTTACAACTCATGGGCTTGCGACATTCTTACTTCCAAAATACTCGTGAGGTAAGTTTCGAATTGCATGGAGGGGACGGGCTTGGCGGGACGAATGCGGGAATTGCTGAGAAGACTAAATGATCCGGACTGGGAGGACCTATCCGACTACGTCGTTCATTTCACCCGGAAGACCATCGAGAATGATTGCGCTGCCAATATTGAGAGCATCCTTCTGCAAGGCAGCATCGACGCGCGGACAAAATTCGGCGTCGGACGCTACTATCCCGGTTGCGAGAAAGCCGTTTGCCTGAGCGAGGTTCCCATTCTCCATCTGCCTCCGGTGACGATCCGCAGAGGCGTATTTGGCATTGGATTCACCAAATCTTTCATCTTTCAGCTTGGCGGTGGACCGCTGTTCTATCTGACCGGTGGGAGGTACGAAGCGATTGCGGCGTTGATGAAGACTGCCGCCAACGATCTGGACGCACCGGTCTGGAAACTTGTCCCCTACATCGATCAGGGTTCAGGTGCATATGATTTTGATTGGGAGCGAGAATGGCGTGTACCCGGTGCAATCCCGGTAACGCCAGAAAACGTGAGCTTCCTGTTCCTCCCACACTCGCTACACGAGGATTTTCGCGGCTACCTGCGTAGGAAACACTCAGAGGGGTCGATGCCGCTGTTTGACTGCCCCCTGATCGATCCCAAATGGCCCAAGGAGCGCATTCGGGAATGCCTTCGCTAGTCCTCCCGTCCGAAAGCACTCGCTCAAAACCACTTCCGAACTAGTGCGTGCCTCTTGAAGTCAACTCTGATCTTGGGACCCACGGTCACATAGCCGTTGCATGCCTGTCGTGAACGCGCTCCGATCTGGCGGCTTCGCGAGTGTCCTGGAGCACCAAGTTATAAAGTGTTTTCGGCCACACTCCAATAAGACCGTTATCCGACCGTCGGTTTAGCTGGAACCACTCATTGTCGGCCTTTGGCAAGCGCGGTCGACATAAACTCGGTCAAGCCGGCTGGCGAGGGCGAGCCGAATATTCGTCCAGCACGACGTCATTTATTCATCATTCTCCCTGCCACTAGCGGCGGCGGCCCGAAAGGCGGCGACGGTATCCGTTTCCAGCTGCTCAATCCTTTTGACCATGACAGCGTGTCCGGCCATTGCCTCGTCCCATGACGAGTAGCGGGGCAAATCGCCCTCGGGGAAATCGACGTATTCATGGCCAACAACTGTACCGTCAGGAAACGAATATTCCGTCTCGATACGCTCGCACACATTAGTGAAGAACACCAACGGCGGCCCGTTGTCGTCCACGCGGTCATCGCGGCCGGTAAACTGGGTGAAAATGCAGTAGTGGTCGGTGACGGATTCGGCGACGCAGTGATAATTGTAGCAGGTTCCGGCGACTTCCCTGTCTCTCATGAAATGATTCCATGTCTCCGTGGAGGCCGGAACCACACGATGGTCCTCGTCGAGGATATAGCGATCACGTGCCCGCGGACGATCCGTCACTCCGCTGCTTTCTGCGACGAGATCTGTTGAATTAACTGTTCAAGCTCGGAAATTATCGATTTTAGCAGTGAAGCCTGCGAAGCTCTTTCGTCAGCCGTTGCTTTAGGCGCTTCGCTAACTCTTATTTGTTCATCAAGGAGACGTCTCAGCTGGTCACGCTGAATTTTCAGCGATTCAACTATGTCAATCATATCGTTCATGACTTGATCCTTCGCATAAGCCAACCTTCGCGGCAAATCCTATTGGCTACCAAGGGAACCAATTCCGTCCCCTCGACGAACTTAGTCGTTGGTTACCAAGAACACTTCCTGAGCCGATATGATCTACTGCTTTGGAGCAGAGCGTGATCAAGGCGCGCCTGATACTTCGAAGTTGGTTGCGCCGGCGGTAGCGCCGGGCAATTCTTGAATGGTACCTTACTGCCAAGAGAGAACACAGAGACTGCAATGGCAATTCCCACATCGAGACGGATCCGCAAACCCAAAGGCGACTATATTATCTACGTAAGGGAAGCGTATAGCCTCAACTCAGCGTGGATGCCGACTCCTCGCTACCATTCTGGAACAATCTTGTTTGAGGAACCGGGCGGCAAAACGCACCATACTGGTATAAATCGCGTCACGCTGAAGTTCAGAAAACTGCATTATTGCGTGCCCGAAGATGCAACCGCCGACGCAAAGGCCAAAGCGTCCGAACACAAGCGGTATTGCCGGGCGTTGGAATTGTACCGAGAGTTCTACAGACGGACAGGACAACGTTACGAACTGGTGCGCGAGACGGACCGATCCCTGCCCTATCTACCGGAATCTCTCAGCGTTTGATCTGGTTACGCTCGAAGCGCGTTATACCGAAATCGGCGTTAGTCCGCATTCGCGGGACTTGGACCGACCCCTCCAATTTTGACCCCTTCCCGAACTTCGCTGAGCGCCAAATTGATAAGCGACGCTCAGATTCAGCTATTTTCTTGCCGCCGGCGGACTCACAGTTTGGATAGCAAATCCAAGCCGGGGTCATCACCAATGCCGTCATTCAGTTCCCATAATTTCGTATCGCCCCCGAAAAGTCCTGTCGATCCATCAGTATACTCGATTGTGGCTCACCCGGCTGATCTCCATAACTGGGACGAGGATGACAAGAAATTGTACGATGCCATCCGCCGTGCGGGAGAACTGGATTTTGCGCAGGCAAGAACAGAGCTTGACTGGCCAGCAGCAAGGTTAGCCTGCGCATTCGCCCGGCTGGCCGGAGAGGGGCTTATTGTTGACATGTCACCCGCGAGCCGAGATCGGGCCTTGGTTTGGAAGACGCATTGTTCAGCTGTCCGGTCGCTGATTGATGAGCGCGGATGGCTGAGTACTGCTCAAGTCGTCAAAGTTGCGAAGGCGATGGGTGTGCCCTCCCCACAACTTGTCTGCGAATATCTGGCCTGTTTGGAGATGATCGACCGTATTCCGGGAGACCCGACATTTTATGGACCCCAGGGCCGCCCTTTCGAAAGTCAGCACGTGGTCAAGAAAGTTTCAAAGCCGCTTTCGCTTTCCGAACTCAGGTTTATGGAAGCGGTTAGAGGCGGTTGCGCGACACCTATGGAACTCGCAAGGCATTGGAACTGCAGTCGGCAATGGATCGATTTTATTGCTTTCGGTCTGCTCGACAAAGGCTACATAACTGCCGAAAGGCATGGCAGGCGCATTTTCTTCTCGAGTACGGGCAAGGAGATCCAGCAGAAACGCACGATCTGTTTTGAGTTGAAGACGCCTGAACCGGTCCAGAGCACCTTTCGTCAGTAGCGGGTGTGACCTTGCCTAGACTGCGGACCTATCGTCAATAATTGCTTCCGTGAGCTATGCAGCAAGCCCGTCATGACATCCTGTTCCGAGAATCTGATATCTGGTTGAATCTATCGGGCAGTCGACGCAGGTGATCCATGGGAAGCAGCAAAGAGCAGATGCACCAAAATGGTCTGAAGGTCTCCTTTGCGTGTCCGAATGCTGATTGCGAGGGCCATTTTGAAGAAGAGGTTCAAAATGCTTCGTTCGATTGGGGCTCGGAGCGACAATCCGATGGGATAGGTTATGCTGAAACGAGCGTCGAATGCGAAATTTGTGAAGACACGTTCACCGTTGCTGTATTGGCTACTCAAACAGGAAAAGAAGTAACTCTAAAAGGTCTTACCGTCGCGGATCTGGAATATATCGACGATACTTTCGAGCACGACTATGACGAGTTCCTCGCGGACTATGAGCCGCAGGATCCATTCGGCGTTTACACTCGATCCTCAAAAGAATTGGATGACCTTTACTATGGATCGGAAATCCTGCCGAGGGTACAAGCCCCATTCAATAAGATGCTGTATCTGCAGCATATCATTGCAATGGAAGCCTATTTGAGTGACAGATTAATCGACATCATTACCACTGACTCCACGAAACTCCTGACGTTGATCGGTTCCACCCCTTCCCTTCGCGATAGACCTACGAGACTGATCGAGGTAGCCAAAGACCCCGACTACGTCGCTTCGACGACTAAGGCACATCTGCAGCGATTTTCGTTTCATGACTTGGCGAACGTCGCAAAATTCTACAAATCGGTACTCAACATTGATTTGTTTGAGACTGACGAACATCGCAAGACATTGCTGGCGATTATTGAAACACGGCATGACTTGGTTCACAGAAACGGGCGTGACAGGAACGGAAACGAGACAGTGATTGATGGTCCTGCCGTAGAGCGCGTTAAGGAAATTTTTCAGGGGCTTATCGAGCGGATCGAGGACGCCTATACCAAATACAAGGTGAGCTGCTTTTTCCAGGTCCTTGATACCTGACGGCAAGACTGGCTAAAACCTGAGAATCCGGGGAATGTCAGGCATGGCGAGATTGCCATGACGTTTTGGCAAGCAGCCTCTTCAGCTTGTAGCTGCTAAGCATTCTTAACCCTTTGGTGGTTAGCCCTCGGCCTGTTGAAGCGGGATGGCCGAAGGAACTCTGTATGAAATACTATTGCACCTACGCGATCGGTGACGTCCATGGCGGGGCTGACCTGTTGGAACTCCTGCTCAAGACAATTTGCCGAGATGCTCGTGAACGTAGGTGCGAGCCCAGGATGATTTTCCTGGGCGACTTGGCGGACCACGGACCCGATAGCTGCAGGGTCGGGCGACTGGCGGCAGCAGCACTGCGTCGATATCCGGAATCATCGATCTTAACATCGGATCATGATCATATCATCACGAGGATTATCGAAGGCGACATACCCTCCAAAAACGAAACGGATGACTGGATCGAAATCAAGGCGGTTAGGCAACACTTGACTCATACCGGGCGAAAACACCACAAGAACTACTACAAAAGTTCTTTGGCAAACATCGGTCACAACGCAACCTTTTTCTTGAGGTTGTTCGGCATTCAGCGGGATCTCGATACGCTTATGTCCATGCCGGGATACGCCCCGGAGCGAGACTTGAAGAACAGCAGGAAGAGGATTTGCGAGGCATTAGCCAAGGCTTCCTGGATTTTGACGGTGAGTTCTCCCACATAATAGTTCATGGGCATACTCCCACACAAACCCGAATGCCGGTGGTTCGTCATAACCGGATAAATGTCGATACCGGAGCATATTTTTCGGGCCGTCTCACCTGCTTGGTGGTGCCGCATCATGAAGAGAACCCGGAATTTTTGTATGTGAGACAACTCGGCGCGGAATACCGGATATCCTGGCAGGACGTGAGATTTTCACATCAGCAGAAGGACGTTGAGCGCTCGATAATCGATCGGGGTCCTCTCGTGTGGAATCCGTTTACCGAGGATCTCACGGAACAACTGTTACAGCGTTTTGACGTTCAAGCTTTAACGTCCCGCAATCGTTATCTCGATTTCGAAATATCGGATAGGACGTCCGGCTGGAGCACTCGAGTTGCAAATTCCTATGAGGTTTTAACTGCGATCGAGGAACATTTGGAAAGAGAACGGCGACACGCCGCGCCTCCTCCGTCCTAACTCGGGGAAAACATGGAATAGAATAGACGCTGTCTTTGTTCGATTTGGCTCAATCGGCTTTGGTCGAGTAAGCCATTCTTTATGAAACGTCGGACGACCAGATTGTCTAGATCCAACAACACGTCATGGCCGTGAGTCATTTCGAGCCTCTCGCCGAGTTTCAAAATTCGTCGGAAGCGTCGAGGGCGGCGCGGATCTCAAGACTGGCCAAATTCGTATAGCGCTGCCGGATTTCGGCTAGAATCTTCCGGCTCGTAGTTACCTTGCGCATGCGAAATGATACCTGTAGCGATGGAAGCAGAAACCGCATCACTGCAACGTCCTGATCGTCACGGTACAGTCTTAAAGCATCCTGCGTCGGCCCGCTCTCATCGACGATAGCCCGCAATCTGCCCATAACGAGAGCGTGCCGGTTCATAAATTCATCATAGTCGGATCGGCCGCATTTCTGTGGTTCACTCATTACGACCTCCTGACGCCCTCGAAATTAGAGCGACTCCTCAGGATGTTGGCAGAACACTGCCGGCGCAATGACGGAATACAACGAAGCCGCGTACCGTTAACCATCGCGATTGATACCCCATTGATTTACAAATCGTTATCGATTATTCAGCGCTTCCCGACACGAAGTCGGCACTTGAAGGACCGGAAAAATGAACACTGTCATAGGTAGAACCAAGCGGGACGCCCGCCTAGCCGTCATCTAACGGCACCGGTATGACAGACCGGTGTCATAGACATCGGCTCCGGCGTCCCCACAACATCGTGAGGGACTAAAATGCGCAAGCACACTTCCAACTCATCCGGCAGTTCGGGCCAACCCACGGGTTCGCGCGGGCAGCGCCAAAACCATCTCAACGGTGCGTTCCTTCGCGCCGCGCATTCCCGCGCGGCGACGCGGTCGCGTCCACTCAAAATGACCTTCCGCATGCAAAGCGCGGATCCGGTCGAGCGCATGGAAATGGTTATGGCCTGCCTCGCCAACGTTTTGGGCAAGTCTGAATAATCACTGGCTGGTCATATCACCCTGAAAGGCGTCTGCAATGCGGCCGCCCCGACGGCTGTGCTGTGACCATCGCCGGGTCAATCACAGGACGGTTTTCCGCTCCTGTCCGGAAAGCCACGCGTAGGCGGAATCAACCGCCCTCGCCAAGACCGCGGAGGTCAGCAATGTTTAAAATTCAAAGTAAGCCTGCCTCCCGCGGCAGCTCAGCAACTCCTCGAATATGACAGTCGCCTGACGGTCTGAACCCGTCAGGTTCTGTCCGGGAGCAATCCCGTTTGTCGTCAACCGACCGAGAGCGCGAGCTCCCGGAACAGAGGAGCTATGCCATGAAGAACCGCAAGAAGTCGAAGGACCCTGCCCTTGGGACCCGCGATCCGTTTGAAGCCGCCAGCGCACGGGAGGCTGGCGGCGATGCCTTCGAAAGAGGCTTGGTGATAAGGCCCTAAACACGCCTGACAGGCCCAACCGGGTCTGGGAGCCAGCCTCCGCCAGCCGGGCCAGCCGTCCCATTACCATGAGGAACGACCGGAACCTTCGCGGAACTATCGTCAACCCCAAAACCAGAAGGGAGATCAAATTTGAAAGCGGCCATGAACGCGATGCGGCCTACCTCCTCATCGCAAATCCTGATGTCGTGGACGTCATCGAACAGCCTCCGGCTGTCTCCTACCTCGACGATCAAGGGAAGGAGCGCTGGCACACGTTCGACCTCGCCGCCCGGCTGACCAGCGGCGAGAGGGGGGCGTACCCTGTCAAGGCCACGTCCATGGTCGAGTGGAGCGGCATTGCCGAGGAGCTGAACAATATCCGTGACCAGGGCTCGGCTCCGTGGGCAAACCGGATCTGCCTCAGAACCGGAGAGCACATGTCCCGGGACGCCGCCGACAACGCCAGACTCATCGCAGATGCCACGCGATGGAAAAATGCCGCAGACGTTGAAGTCGTCCGGGAGTTTGCACGGACGCTCACCGGAAGCATCGCCATCCGGACTCTCACAGACGTGACCATTCCCGCCGCCGCGGGGATGCAGGCAGTGCTTTGCCTTTTTGCTGAAGGCTTTCTCGAACTCTGCGGAACGGGGCTCATCGAATATTCGAGCCACGTTCAGCTTCGGACCAAAACAACCAACTGAAGGAGATTCACCATGAAGAACGCGCACAAAAGCAATGAAGCTGAAAACTATCAGCGCTACGATCTGGGCCTCAACGACCGCATCATCGTGAAGGACATCGAGTACCGTCTCGTCCGTTCGGACGAAGGAGGCCATGTCTTCTACCGAGTGTCGCATCCCGACGTCTACGAACGGATTTCGCATGGGATTCTTGCGAAGTACCGGGAGGACGGGCTCTTCAAATTTACGCCCGACTACCATGCACCTTCCAGGGCACGGAACCGCGACACGATCCGGCAGGAGAACATCCTTGACCTCTCTGAGAAAAACCGGGAGCGCATCTTCTGGTGCAAGGAATTCTGCGACAGCTTCCTTTTGATGGAGAAGGCTGGAGAGGCGTCGCGTTCTGACGAGTCAATGCTGCAGGCGATCCGCACGATCAACGCGAAAGTCGTCGAGATCGAGACCAAAAAGCAGAAGGGGGAAAACGGCCGCTGTGGCGCGGAAGTAAAGACCAAGAGCCCCCCGAGCCCAACACAGTTGCGCAAGTGGCTGAAGAAGTATGAGGCCACGGACCGCGATCCCATCGTTCTAAAGTTCAACTATGGCAAGTGCGGAAACCGGACACCCCGTCTCGAACCGGAAATCGTTGAACTGATCGACAAGTATGCCGCGGAACACTCTTCCCGAACGCGGGCCAAGCCATCTGTAATCTACACCGATCTCATCGCGGAGTTGGAAGTCATCAACACGGAGCGCGCGCAGCGCGGGGAATCTAAACTTGATGAGCCCAGCATCCGCGCTCTTCAGCGGGCTGTCGACAAGCTCGACCCGTATCTCGATTACGTCGGGCGCAATGGCGAAGCCGCGGCCAAGAAAAAATTCTATCCGGTTCAAGGCGGAGTCCGGGCACGCCTTCCGTTCGAGCGCATCGAGATGGATGAGTGGATGGTGTCTCTGCAGACGCTGATGGTGAATGCGGGGATGTGGAAGAAGCTCACCAAGGAGCAGAAGAAGAAGGCGAAACGTGTCCGCGTCTGGGTATCCGCCGCTATCGATGCGGCAACGCGCTGCATCATCGCGCTGCGCATTCTGAAGACCGCACCGAACTACGAGTCCGCGATCGCCACGCTCCGGATGGCCGTCTCCAATAAGCGCGCCATCGCCGAAGCAGCCGGTTGCCAATCGTCCTGGGACATGGAGGGCACGCCGCGGCTCGTCTGCGTCGACACCGGTGCCTCCTGGTACAGCGACGAGTTCCGGATGGCCTGCTCGGACCTCGGAATTGAGGTTATGTACGCTCCGGCGGGCATGCCCCAGTTCCGGGCGCGTATCGAACGTGTGTTCGGTACCATCCATTCGCAGCTCATCGCACGGTTCGACGGGCGGACCTTCGCCAACATCCTTGCTAAAGGCGATTATGACGCCGCCGCGCACGCGATCATGAACATCGAGCAACTTGAACGGCTCATGATCCGCTACATCGTCGACGTCTACCACAACACCGGACACAGCGGCCTGGGGGAAGAAACCCCGGCAAACGCGTGGAAACGCCTGCGGAAGGACTGGGGTGTCCGTCCGGGTCCCGACGCCGACGAAATCCGGCATGTCTTCGGCACGCCCATGGAACGGCTGATCCAGAACGAGGGCATCCACTGCCTCGGCAACTGGTACCGCAGCCCGGCTACCCACGCCATGCGGCGCTCCATGGGCAGCAAGCAGAAGCAGGTCATGGTTCGGATTGACCAGTTGAACGTCGGGGAAATCTCGGTCCGCTTCAACCGCGTCTGGGTCACCGTGCCATGCGCCCGCGAAGGACTTGACGGCGTTTCGGCGCACGAGTGGTTCGAAATGAACAGCGACCTGCGCCGCAAGCACCGGGCCGACGCCAAGGCCGTGCGCCCGATCGTTAACGCAGCCGTCCGCGACTTCCGCGCCTTCCGTGAAAAGGCTGTCAAGGATGCCGGGCTCGAGATGCCTGTCTACACGTACAAGCAGCTCATGCGGCTCGAAGGCTGGTTCAAGCGCGCCGGTGAACAGACGAGGGCAGCCGAGAGCGATCCGGCGGATTTCCTTGGCGATGCGGAGGTTCCTGATGACTTTGTCGAACGTGACGAGGCCGCTGGCGCTGCATCGCCGGACGAGACTTTTGTGACAACCACCCGCGATGACGGGTTCATGGACGAGGAGCATTGATATGAAGAACGAAAACGGAAGCCAAACAACCTTGGAGGCTGCGCGCGAGGAGCGCAGCCTCGACGACCTGATGACTGAGCTTAACCACCAGTACTATGGCCGCAAGATCAGGGATGATCTTCTCAAGGCTGAGGTGGAACGCCAGCGCAAGCGGATC
The DNA here is from genome assembly GCF_014192095.1 of Phyllobacterium trifolii. GTDB lineage: Bacteria > Pseudomonadota > Alphaproteobacteria > Rhizobiales > Rhizobiaceae > Phyllobacterium > Phyllobacterium trifolii. The sequence continues at coordinate 47,237 of NZ_JACHXN010000028.1, read as the reverse complement.
AAATTCCAGATGGACGCCGCTCCAGGCACCCTTGTGGGCGAAATGGCTGAAGGCAGGATTCTGGCTCTGCTGGGTGAATCCGGCGCGGGCAAGAGCCGCGCCCTCATGCGTATGTTTAAAAAGTATCCGGAGCTTCTCGGTAAACCGGAGGCGGGCAAGGAACGGTATCTGATTTCGATCAAGGCCCCCTCGCCCTGCCTTCCGAGGCTGATCGCGGAACGCATCCTGCGGGCGGCGGGCTATCCGGTACAAAAAGAACTTCCGGAAAACCTCGCATGGAACCTGGTGACGCAATACCTCCCTGTCTGCGGGGTGCGGCTCATCCACATCGACGAGTTCCAGCACGTTTCGCAGCGGAACGACCCCGCCCAGCGCCAGAAGATCCGTGACAGTATGAAGGACGTCATGCAGATCCCCGACTTCCCCGTTTCCTTCGTCGTATCAGGTTTGCCGGAGATCGCGGAATTTCTTCAGCCGGACCGGCAAATCAAACGCCGCACCCGGACGATTGTTTTCCACCCGCTGAACTATGAGCGTGACCGCAATTTTCTCGAGACCATGATCAACAGCTACGTCAGCAGGGCGGGACTGACGGTCGATTTCAGCGGTGCTTTCGTGCAACGGCTTCTTCATGCCGCCAGCTCTCAGACCGGTATCTTTATCGAATATATGTTGGAGGGGATTGAGCAGGCGCTGCTGCTTGACCGGACTGTGCTCAACAACCGCTGCCTTGAAGACGTCTACGCTATCCGGTCGGGATGCCTTCCGGAGCGGAATGTTTTCACCGCTAAAGACTGGAGGTCGATCGACGTCGAGCAGTCAATCGGCAAGTACGATGACGCCGAGTTTGTCGCATGGGACGATGTTGACATCGACGAGGACAGTGATCCTGGAGCCAAGCCGCGCGTACGGAGGAACACCTGATGATTCCGACCCCTAAACGCCTGCACAAAAATCTTGTCGCTCCCTATGGGGAGGGAGAATTGCCGTCAAGCCTTTGCTCGCGGACGGCTTATATGTGCGGCCGGACGGTCACAGACTTCTGTCTTGAGATGGGAACCCGCTTCATCGATGTGGTGATGGGGCGGAAAACTGCGATTAAAAGGATTGCGGAGGTTTGCGGGATCGATCCCGGCCAATTGCTGCGGGACACACCAGTCCGCACCGATAGCCGAGCCTTCGAATGGAACGGCCAGAGAATTCTTGTGGCTGGTCTGCGCCAATACAGGCCGCACGTCTGTATCCGTTGCGTTGAAGAGGATCTGGCCTCGGGATCTGTGCCGCAATTTGTTCGGCCTTACATGCGTTCCCTTTGGACCGTCGTCGGAATTCGGACGTGCGAAAAGCACAACGTCGCGCTTACCGACGTCTCTGCGGGCAAAGGAGGTATCCGGATGTGCGATCTTCCAACTGTCCTGGCGGCACGAACCCCGGAATTCGACGAGCTTCTGGCCAACGTGAGAGAACAACCATTCTCAGCATTCGAGAAGTTCGTGCGCGATCGTCTCTCTGGCGAAAACACATCCGGGAATTGGCTCGGCGATGTCCGCGTTGACGCTGCAGTGCGAACTTGCGAGATGGTGGGCGCGGCTGCCGCGGAGGGTGCGAAGGCTCCGTTCAAACGTATTAGCGAGGAGCGCCGCTATCAATACGCGGAGCATGGCTTTCAACTCATCAACCGCGATCCGGAGTTGACCGGGCTGGCCGGTCAATTGTTTTCCGACTGCATCAAACGGGGCCTGTATCCGACGCCGTTCAATGTCTTCGGCCACCTTTGGCGCGGGTACTACGTGCGTTCGCGCGATAACGGATTCGAAGCCATGTACAACCATCTTAAGAGACGAGCAGTTGAACTTCTGCCAGTGGGACCTGGGGATGACGTATTCGGAGAGGTGACGTCCCCCAGAAAGTGGCACTCTCCCCGCACGCTAAAGGCAAATTTTGGCCTCAGCAAAAAACAAGCAGTACAATTGCTGATGGCCTACGACCAAAACAGCGCGTGGAAAGACCTCAAAAAAAACAAGCATCTCCTCGTAGACGCCGCGGCGGTCGAGAAGTTTATCGCCAGTACACACATTGGTCTTACGACTGCTGAGGCGATGGACTACATCAATGCCAGGCCCTATTGGGCGAAGCTCCTCATGGACCGCGGCCTTATCAAGCCTTTGCTGTATTCCGATGCGAATATCCGGCGGACTTATCGCTTCGAAAAGCACGTTCTCGATAATTTTCTGAACGATGTCCTGCAGGACGCGGTGTCTGTTCCAGACGAATGCGACGGATACGAAACGGTCAACATTGTGGCTAGACGGACAAAAAACTCTGCGGCAGACATTTTCCGGTTGCTGGCCGACCGTAAGATTCCTAATGTCCGCCGTCTTCAATCCGCCCGCGGATGCGCCGCCATTCTTGTAAAATTTGAGGATGTCGTGACAATTTTAAGCAGACCGGAGGAAGGCTTTACTGTACCCCAATTGGCAAAACTGCTTTCCGTCCCCCAAAGGAGCGTAAGTGCGCTGATCCGGAATGGCCTCCTAAGATCGTCCAGAAAGCCGTCCGCTGTTAAAAATATTGTTCGGTTTGTTGTCACGGAAGCGGACCTGGCCACATTCCAGCAAAAGCATATTGGGGCCTGTGAGCTCGGCAAACTAATGGGGCTCACAACGACAAGCGTTGGACATAAATGTGCCCGAAACAAAATCCGGACCGCATTCCAACTTCCCGGTTTGGTTTCCAGATTCTATCTACGAAGCGAAATCCCCTGGATTTAGGCGACCGATAACATCCAAAGTTTTAAAAGCCCGGCTTGACCGGGCTTTTTTTGCGTCCATGCATATCCAGCGCAAGCCTGATGGTGAGGCGTACTGTTGTGGTTGATAGCCCTCAGATTGAGGTATCCTTGAAAATAACCTATTGATTCTATTGTAGTTTTTTAACCACCTGCGGCCAACTTTGAGTCACCTGACACCAAGAAACGCCGCCGTATCGGGATCGAGCGTTATACCGTCTCGCAGGCGCTGCTCTTCCACGGCCCATTCGCGATCGCCCGGCGCCATGACCTTCCCGCCATCAACGGCGGGAACCGCCCGAAGCTGATCGAGATAGGTACGTATGCCTGCGGCGAAGATATTCGCGCCTGCGAAGCGTGCAGGATCGATAGCCAGAACGAAATGTCCCATATTGCGCGGCGTCGATATGTCGTCGCTGTTGACCATCGGGATAAAATCAAGGTCGAGCGTGGTGCCTGTCAATACGGCAGAAAGGAGTGTCGCGACACCCGCAAGTCCGGCACCCTTGAAGCCGAAACCTGCGCCACCAAGTGGCAATAACATCTGCGCGACATTCGGATCGCGGGTCGGCGCACCGGCCGCGTCCGCTGCAACGCCCTCAGGCAACTCTTTATCCAGGGAACGGTAGAGCAGGACGCGGTTCAGCGGGATGGACGAGGTCGCCATGTCCAGCAGCCATGGTTTTTCGCCCTTAACCGGCGCGGCAAAGGCAAGCGGGTTGGTTCCGTGAAATGGCTCGGCACCATCGAAAAGTCCCACGATCGAGTCGGTATTGGTGGTGGCAAAGCCGACCATGCCCGCTTCCGCAATCGCGAGCGCATAAGCGCCTGCAGCCCCGAGATGTGAGGAACGGGTCGCGCCAACGGCACCTATGCCGCTTTCCCGGGCGAGCTCGACGGCGACAGCCACAGCGCGATATGCGGTTAGGTGGCCAAGCCCATTGTCGCCGTCGACCATGGCCGTGGCAGGACCCGTGCGGTGGCAGGAAACAGCAGCTCGCGGATTGACGCGCCCGCCGCGCAGGACCTTGCAATAATGTGTGATCAATCGGGCGCCATGACTGTCGATGCCGAGAAGGGATGCGTGCATCAGGGCTTTTGTCGTAGCGGCTGCTCCTTCATCAGGGACGCCTTCGGCCACAAGCGCGGCCAGCAGGCGTTTCGCTAGCTCATCAGCCTTAACGAGAATTTCCGCCATCTGCTCCCACCATCCCTACAAGTATCTAGGTGTCTATACGGCTAATATATGATATCTCAGATATAAGTACGACAGGAGATGTCTTTGTGACCCTGACGCTTGCGAGAGGTCCTTCACTGACGGAACAGGCGGCCGCGTATATTCGCAGCCGCATTGTACACGGAACGCTGCAGTGTGGCGAACCCTTGTCGGAACTCGCGCTGGCTCAGGAACTGGGCGTCAGCAAGACTCCGGTACGCGAGGCGCTTCTGGAACTGAAGCGCCAGGGTCTTGTCGAGATCCACCCCCAGCGCGGTACGTTTGTCTTCGAAATGAGTTCAGCCCAGGTCGTGCAACTTGCCGAGATGCGTTCCATACTCGAACTTGCTGCTCTTCGTCTGGCCATGGATCGCAATCGGGATCACCTGCGCCGCCGTTGGGCGGAACTCGTCGCCGACATGAACGTGGCGATGGCAAATGAAAACACGCAGGATTATCGCGTTCTCGACGGGGTGTTCCACCAAGCAATGTTCGACCTCGCCGACAACCAGTTCCTGTCTGAGATGTTCACCGTTATCGCGTTCCGCATCCAGGCCTTGCGCAACCGCCTGTCACTCAATCCTGCGCTCAATGAAAAGTCGCATGGAGAGCACAAGCACCTGCTTGAGCTGGTTACGAGGGGCGACAATGAGAAGGTGCTGGAATTGCTGGCCTGGCATATTGAATGGACACGCTCTTCTTATATTGAATTGCTGGAGACGCCTGCAGCCGATAACAGACCAACGCGCAATAGTGAGCGGCGGCTAAAGGCCGGGAAACGATAGCAGCCGTGTACGGCGGCGTGAAAAAAGCATGACAGATCGGGCATGGGAGAGCCAAATAATGGGAGCGGGACAGGAGTTTCTTTCGTCGGACGATGAACAGTTCGCGTCTTTTTTTCAGGCCGACGCCAGGCTGGAGCAGATCGCGACCGGCTTTATCTGGGCCGAAGGGCCGGTCTGGATCAACGAAACGCAAGAACTACGATTTTCTGACATTCCCAACAACCGGATGATGTCGTGGTCACAGGATAAAGGCTTGCAGGTGTTCCGGCAGCCGTCGCAACGAACCAATGGCAATACGCTGGACCGGACCGGCGCGATGATTTCCTGCGAACATGGCGGGCGCTGTGTCAGCCGCACTGGCAAGGATGGCAGCTACGAGGTTCTCGCCACGCACTGGAAGGGCAAACGCCTGAATTCTCCCAATGATGTGGTGGTCAAATCCGATGGTTCCATCTGGTTTACCGATCCGCCCTACGGCATCATTTCCGATCATGAAGGCATTCGTGCGCCGAGCGAGATTGGCAGCAATCAGGTTTACCGGCTCGATCCCGACACACATCTTGTAGAGGTGGTTGCGGATGATTTCGACCGGCCGAACGGCCTCGCCTTTTCGCCCAACGAAACCGTGCTGTACATCGCCGATTCCGGCCGTGCTCGCGGGCATGGCTTCGGTTTCGACGATGCACGTCCACATAATGTGCGCGCTCTTGAGGTTATCGACGGAAGAAACCTTGGGAACAGCCGCGTGGTTGCGGAGATCGACATGGTTCCGGACGGACTGCGCGTCGACACCGAGGGGCTATTGTGGATATCCGCCGAGGACGGAGTTCACTGTTACACGCCTGATGGAAAAAGGCTTGGCCGGATTCTCGTGCCCGAGGTCGTTGCCAATCTTACCTTTGGCGGGCCGGAAAAGTCGCGGCTGTTTATTGCGGCTACAAGCTCGATCTATGCACTGGAGACGACACGGCGAGGTGTGCAAACCCCGTAATTGGCAAGCAAGACGATAATTAACAAGGAGGAGGAACCGAAATGAAAACGACACTTAAATATCTGTTGGCCGCTACAGCTGCCACTCTGGTGATGACGGTATCTGCCTATGCGGCGGGGCCCGAAATCGTCAAAGGTCCGAGCAAGGATGCAGAATGCTTCAAGCCGCTGACGGCGGAAACGAAGTTTTTCCAATGGCCCAAGAAGGAAGGTCCATACCGCATAGCGCTTGCAAACGGTTTCATCGGCAACACCTGGCGTATCCAGATGATTCAGACCGCCAAGGCCTATGCTGCCTTGCCGGAGGTGAAGGCCAAGCTCAAGGAATTCAAGGTAGTCTCGACCGGCGACGATGTCGCCGCACAGATCGCTGCAGTGGATAATTTCATCAATTCCGGCTATGACGCCATCGTCGTCAACGCGCAGAACCCGACGGCATTCAAGCCCGTCATCAAGCGTGCCAATGCGGCCGGCGTTATCCTCGTTGCTTTCGACAACACACTCGATACCGATGAGGCCGTCAATGTGAATGTCGACCAGAAGGGCCTTGGCGAATTGTGGGGCAACTGGCTTGTCAAGAATGTGCCTGGCAACAAAGGCAAGCTGCTTGAAGTTCGCGGCGTTACCGGCACGTCCGTGGATCGTGATCGTCACGAAGGCATTCAGGAAGTCCTGAAAAAATCGGGCGGAAAGTGGGAATCCGTAGAAGTCGTCGGCCGCTGGGATGACGGCACTGCGCAGAAGGTCGTGGCTGACGCCATTGCCGTGCACAAGCATTTCGATGGGGTTTCCGTTCAGGGCGGCTCGACCGGAACGGTGCGTGCCATGATCGACGCGAAGCATCCGTTCGTTCCGGTGGGCGGTGAAACGGAGAATGGTTTCCGCAAGCTTTGCGCGGAATATTCCAAGGATGGATTGAAATGCACCTCCGCAGGTACTGGCCCTGCGCAGGTTGCCGTTGCCATCAAGACTGCTATTGCGGCGCTCGAAGGAGAGGTCGTCCCGCAATCGATTTCGTTGCCCCTGTCCATCGTCGAAGATCCGAATTTCAAGGACGGCGACAGCTTCTATTCAAAAGAAACGGACAACTTCTTCGTTGGCAATTCCTTCCCGACCTGCGGCATCAATTTCAGTGCACAGGAAATCATGGGTCAGACCAAAGCCGATCAGTAAGTCTGCAATGCCGGGGCGCAGAATGTGCGCCCCGGTTCTCTTTGGGAGGGGTTTCGTGTCGGACGCTGCACCAATTCTGGAAATGAAACATGTCTCGAAGCGCTATGGCGGCATCGCTGCGCTGAACGAGGTGGATTTCGTCGCCTACCCAGGCGAGATTCACGCGGTTCTTGGCGAGAACGGCGCCGGCAAATCGACGCTGATCAAGATTGCCGCCGGAGTGACCGACCCGAGCGATGGCGAGGTCTTCGTCGACGGCCGGCGCGTAAATTTTCGCAATCCAACGGAGGCGATGGCCGCAGGCGTGGTCTGCGTGTTCCAAGAGCTCTCGTTGCTGCCTGATCTGACGGTGGCTGATAATCTCTCGATCGTCTCCCCTCCTCTGCGCGGCGGGTTGATTGACAGTGCTGCACAGCGTCAACGCGCGCGGGAGCTCCTTGCGTCGATCGGCTGTGAGGATGTGCATCCGCTCGAACTCGTACGCGACCTGCCGCTGTCACGGCGTCAGATGGTGGAAATCGCCAAGGCGCTCGGCAAAAAGCCGAAGCTGCTCATTTTGGACGAGGCGACTTCAGCGTTGACAGCCGCCGATGTTGAACGTGTCTACGCGATCATCCGCAAGCTTCGATCTGAAGGCGTGGGTATTCTCTACGTTTCGCACCGGATGCATGAGATCGAGGCCCTTGCCGATGTTGCGACTGTTTTTCGCAATGGAAGGAGGATCGAAACGTTCCGGAAGGGCGAACGCTCGGTCAGCGCCATCGTCCAGATGATGATTGGGCGCGAATTAACGCATCACTATCCTGACAAGCCAGCGCCGAAGCCCGCGGAACCGGTAGCGCTGTCTGCCAAGAACCTTTCATGGGGGGCTCAGTTGCGCGACATATCACTTGATATTCGCAAGGGCGAAATCGTCGGACTGGGAGGATTGGACGGTCAGGGACAACGTTCCCTGCTGCTGGCGCTTTTCGGTGTGCTCAAAGGTGTTTCCGGCACGGTCGAAATAGTGGGCAAACCGCACCGTCTCTCGGGGCCTCGTTCGGCAATGCGGGCTTCCCTGCCATTGGCGCTTATTCCTGAAGACCGCAAGACCGAAGGCTTGATGCTGCCGATGAATATTCGTGACAATATCAGTCTGGCTTCGTTGTCCCGGTTCCAGAAGGGATTGAGATTGGATGGAGGTAAAGAACATTCCGCTGTCGAAAGAATAATCGACAGCCTGAAGATCAAGATTTCCGATCTTGCCGCCGCAGTCTCCACCTTGTCGGGTGGCAACCAGCAAAAGGTCGTGCTGGCGAAATGGTTGATGACCGATCCCGGCATCATCCTTCTCAACGACCCAACGCGCGGTATCGATGTAGGTACCAAACAGGAGGTGTATCAGCTGCTTCGGGACCTTGCGGATAAAGGAGTGGCGGTGCTTTTCTACTCCACAGACTATGCAGAGCTGATCGGCTGCTGTGACCGCGTTCTCGTCATGTATAACGGCAGTATCGCGCGGGAACTGGAAGGCCAGCACCTTAACGAGCGCACCATCATCGAGACGGCACTCAATGTCGACGACAAGGAACAGGCGGCATGAACGATCTTCGCCATCGCATCCATCACAATGGCGGGTTGCTCGCCGCCATCGGTCTCTTCATCGTGATGTTCACTATCTATGTCAGCAATCATCCGGTCGGGCTGACTGCGGCCGTGGCGACCACGGCGTCCAACAAGGCGGTTCTGCTCGCGCTGGTCGCTATGGCGCAGACCCTGCCGGTGTTGACACGCGGTCTTGATCTTTCGGTGGGAATGGTCTTCATCCTCGCCAATTGTCTGGCGTCGGTCCTTGTGGTCGGCACGATCGGCGAAGGTTTTCTCGGCATTGCCATTGTGCTTGGCGCGGGTGCGCTGGCCGGATTCATCAACGGGGCAATCATTGTCTGGGGGCGGCTGCAGCCGATCATCACGACGCTTGCGACTGGTGCCGTATATTACGGCATCGCGCTCTATGTGCGACCGGGACCCGGAGGCGACGTGCAGTCGGATATCGCCGACTTTGCGACCGGCCAGCTCTTCGGCGTCATACCGACAGCACTCGTTGTACTCCTCGCGATCGTGCTGATCGTCTGGCTACCCTACCGGAACTCGGTGCTTGGCCGTGCCGCCTATGCCGTGGGCTCGAACGAGCAGGCCGCCTATATGTCCGGCGTGCCGGTACAGCGGGCGAAGCTATTGGCCTATACGCTTGCAGGGTTGCTTGCCGCCATCGGCGGACTGATGCTCACCTTCAACACCTATTCTGGCGAGGCCTCGGCTCCGATCGCCGGAACCTATACGCTAAATTCCATCGCGGCGGTGGTGATCGGTGGAACGTCGCTGTTCGGTGGTTGGGGCTCGGCGATCGGATCGATCTTCGGTGCGTTCGTGCTCCGCACCATCGAGGATCTGCTTTTCGTGTTTGATCTCGATCCGTTGTGGCAGCCGCTGTTTCAAGGTGTTGTCCTGCTCGCGGCGGTAAGTCTCGGCGCATTGCGCGTCCTGCGTATCCGCAACCGCCTGGAGCTTTTCGCATGAGCGAGTCGAAACTTCCGGTCAGCACCATTCCTGCCCTGCGGTTTGCGTTCGACCGTTCGCTTGTCATCGCGTTCTCTTGCATAATCCTGATGCTGCTTGGTGGAGCACTCTATTCCCGCGAATTCCTCTCACCTGAATATCTGCTGCAGCAACTGCAAATCAGCGCCTTTCTCGGTATCATCGCCTCGGGCGCAATGATGGTCATCCTGATCGGTCACATCGACCTTTCGATCCCGTGGACGGTGACGCTCGGCGCGATGATGGCGACGGCTGTTGCTGGCTGGTTCGGCGAGACCGGCAATCTTCTCGCCATCCCGGTCGGGGTGTTTTGCGGTGCAATGGTTGGATTGCTGAATGGCCTCGGGGTGGCCTATTTGCGGCTGCCATCGATGATTTTTACACTTGGCATGAACGCTGTGGTGCAAGGGCTGATGGTGTTGCATACGGGCGGTTTTGCGCCGCAGGACCATGCCACCGATGCGATGCATTTCCTGGCAGTCGGCCGGCCGGTCTTCGGTATTCCCAATGCCCTGCTCATATGGGTCGCCGTTGGCACACTCACCATCTTCCTTTTGACCCGCACGGCATTCGGCCGCCGCGTCTATGCAGTGGGCAATCGCGAGGCCGCAGCTTACCTCTCCGGTGTCAACACCAATGCAGTGATCATCTGGTGTTTTGTTCTGTCGGGCGCGGCTGCCGCCTTTGCCGGTGTGCTGCTTGCGGGTTATTCAACCAAGGCTTATCAGGCCATGGGTGATCCGTATTTATTGCCGGCCATTGCGGCCGTCGTCCTTGGCGGGACCAATATACTCGGCGGCCGCGGCAACTACCTCGGTACGATTGCTGGCGTTATCCTGATCACTCTGCTGCAATCAATCCTCGCGGTTATGCAGATGCCGGAAGCCGGCCGGCAGATCATCTATGGCGTGGTTATTCTTGCTATGCTGCTCGCCTATGGGCGCGGAGAGATCGATCGAAAATAGCGGCAGGCGCTGGACAAGTATTCCCTGAAAGCCGATGCTAAGGGGTGAATCGGAAAGGCCATGCGCAAAGCAGACGTCTCAACGGCACCCGCCGTAGTCTATAGGAACTATACGCTGGCCGAGTTGCGAGCCGATGGCGCTGTGCATGTCATCGGTGTCATTCTGGCGCTGGGAGGATCGGTCGCGCTGCTGTTGTTCATGTTTGATCGGACAGCGATGGGTCCTTATGTGGCAACGACGGTCTACCTTGTTACTCTGGTTTTATCGATGTCGCTGTCGGCCGCGTACAATATCTGGCCGACCTCGCCGATTAAGCGGTTTCTGCGGCGTTTCGATCATTCGGCGATCTATCTCCTGATTGCCGGAACGTATACGCCCTTCATGGCCAAGAGCGGAACGTGGTGGCTGCTGGCAGGTGTATGGGCAATTGCCATCGTTGGCGTACTTTTAAAATTCCTGAAGCCTGACCGCTTCGACAGGCTGTCGATCGCACTCTATCTTGGACTTGGCTGGAGCGGCGCCGCGGCCTATCAGGAATTTTCCGGCGCGCTCTCCGCCACGATCGTTTGGCTCATTCTCGCCGGTGGCGTGGTCTATTCGCTCGGCGTTATTTTCCACATTCTGGAGAGGTTGCCATTTCACAACGCGATATGGCACGGATTTGTGCTGGTCGCTGCGAGTATTCACTTTGCAGCGGTGTGTTCGGCCGTCGCCTGAATTATTCTGCAGGCGCTGGCGCGTGTGTGCCGCGCAGCCGGTGGCCGATCTTGCTCAAGGCGCGAGACAAATCCTCCATGTAGAGGAAAATAACCGGTGTGATGAATAGCGTGAGGATCTGGGAAACCACGAGACCACCGACGACCGCCACACCGAGCGGCTGACGAAGCTCCGAGCTCGCTCCTGCACCAATGGCGATGGGAATTGTACCCATGAGGGCAGCGAGGGTCGTCATCATGATCGGACGGAAACGCACGAGACAGGCTTCGCGAATGGCATCGAACGAGGTTTCACCCGCTCGCTGTCGAACAAGCGCAAAGTCGACCATCATGATTGCGTTCTTCTTGACGATGCCTATCAGCATCAGGATGCCGATGATCGCAATGACGCTGAGATCGTAACCGAACAACTCCATCGTCGCGAGTGCGCCTGCCGCGGCCGCCGGCAGTCCGGTCAGGATGGTAAGCGGATGGACGAAGCTTTCGTAAAGGATGCCCAGCACGATATAGATCGTCAGGATCGCCGCGCCGACAAGCAAGCCCTGGTTGGCGAGGGATTGCTGGAACACCTGGGCAGTACCGGTAAAGCTCGACGTGATGGTCTCAGGCACACCTAGTTGCGTTTTGAGAGTATCAAGTTCCTGTACCGCCTGACCGAGCGAGACGCCCTGCGGCAGATTGAAGGAGATCGTGACCGCGGGGAGCTGTCCGAGCTGGCTGACAGCCAGCAGCCCGGTCTTGCGCTCAACGTGGGCGAAGGCTGAAAGCGGAATCAGCTTGCCGGTGGTTGGCGAGCGGATCTGCATCTGGTCAAGCTTGTCGGTCGTCCAGGGAATGTCTGGATCCAGCTCGAGAATGACCTGATAGCTGTCGGCCGTCGAGAATATCGTCGATGCCTGATTGGTACCGAAAGCGTAGTAGAACGTGTTACGAAGCTGATCGGCATTGATACCGAGCATCTGTGCCTTGTCCTGATCGATCACCAAATTCGCTTGAAGCGCGTTGTCCTGCAGATTGCTCGATACGTCGACAAAGGTCTGGCGTTCCTGCTGCATCGCCAGCAGAATTTTCTGCGACCACGGATAGAGGTCGGTCGAAGTGACACTTTGAAGGTTGTATTGATACTGCGCATTGGAGGAGACGCCGCCGATACGCAGATTCTGCACAGCGACAGGGTAGCTGGTGATCCCGGGAATCTTCGACAAGGTCTGGCGCAGATCACGAAGAAGAGGTTCAAGCGCCAGTCGTTCTGACTTCGGCTTCAGCTCGACGAACATGCGCCCCTGATTAAGACTGGCGGAGTTGAAGCCGCCACCAACGGTGGATACGACATGCGCAACATATGGCTTACTCGAAATCGCATCCGCCACCTTTTTCTGCAGCACCACCATAGCATCGAACGAGATGTCTTGCCGCGCCTCGGTTGAGATCGACAATTGCCCGATATCCTCAGTCGGCAGGAAACCCTTATTAATCGTTGTGAAGAGATAGCCGGTCGCCACGACTGTCAGCAGGAACACGCCGAGGACGACGGGGCGTGCGCGCAGGCAAAGATCAAGAACACGGCCGTAACCCGACTGCACCGCGTCGAAAATACGCTCGGTGAGCGGTTTCTTCTTTTCGCCGTCGGTGTGCTTTTCGGGAGGCAAATGGCTGCATAGCATAGGCGTCAGCGTGAGGGATATCAGCGCCGAGGCAACGATAGCGACTGTCACGACGACGGCGAATTCGTTGAAGATACGCCCGACGACGCCGCCCATCAGCAGGATCGGGATGAACACCGCAACAAGCGACGTGGTGATCGAGATGATCGTGAAGCCGATCTCCTCGCTACCTTTGAGTGCCGCCTCGAGCGGAGCCATGCCATCTTCTATATGGCGCGCAATGTTTTCGAGCATAACGATTGCATCATCGACGACCAGTCCGACAGACAAGGTCAAGCCGAGCAGAGAGATGTTGTCGATCGAAAACCCGAGCACATACATCGCGCCAAGTGTGGCGATCAACGAAAGCGGGACAGCCACGATCGGGATCATCGTTGCGCTCACACGGCGCAGGAAGATGAAGATCACCAGGATGACCAGCCCGATCGTCAAGAGCAGGGTGAACTGCACGTCCGACACCGCCTGCCGGATGGAGGCCGAGCGGTCATTCAAGATGTGGATGCTGGCTGAGGGCCCAAGATCCTGCTCGAATTGCGGCAGGATCGCCTTGACGCGATCCACGACGTCGACAGTATTGGCGCCGGGCTGGCGAAAAACGCCCAGAACAAGCGATGGCTTGCCGTCATACCTGCTTTCGGTCTGCGTGGTGGCGACGGAATCGATAACACGAGCCACGTCGCCCAAGCGAACCAGCTTGCCGTTTGCCGATTTGACGATGATCTGGCGGAACGTATCGGCGTTCTGGGCCTGCGTATCGGCTTCAATCGCCATCTGCTGCGTCGGGCTGGAGATCGTTCCAACGGGGGCGATCGAATTCTTGCTCGCGACAGCAGCTGTCAGTTCGTCGAGGCCTATGCCGCGTGCAGTCACCGCCTCCGGATCGACCTCGACGCGCACGGCATATTGCTTGGTGCCAAAGACCTGCACTTCTCCGACGCCGTTGATCGTCGAAAACGCAGGAGACATGACGTTTTCGGCGTAGTCGTCGAGCTTCGACAATTGCATTGTGTCGCTTTGCAGCGCCACGAGAACGACCGGTGCATCGGCAGGATTGCTTTTCCTGTAACTCGGCGGATCCGTCATATTGGCCGGCAGACGGCGCAGCGTGCTTGCGATTGCAGCCTGAACGTCCGCCGCAGCCTGGTCGATATCACGGTTCAAATCGAATTCGAGCGTAATATGCGTTGCACCCTCGGTGCTCGTCGAACTGATTGTCGAAATGGCCTGGATTGTTGAGAACTGCTTGATCAGGGGCGTCGCAACGGCACTCGCCATCGTATCCGGTGCTGCGCCGGGAAGCTGTGCGGAAACTGTTATGATAGGAAAATCGACTTCAGGCAGCGCGGCGACGGGAATGAATCTGTAGGCGAAGAGGCCAGATGCGGCGAGCGCGATGGAAAGCAGGATGGTTGCAATTGGCCGGCGAATGAAGACCGATGAAATGTTCATTTAACGGCCTCTAAGGCTCCGGCATCCGGGCTGCCGATCGACGATGCTATATCCGCCGCCTGCGTGCTTGTCTGGACGGGTGAGCCGTCCTGCAAGTGAAGCTGGCCATCGACCACCACCTGATCGCCAGGCGCTACGCCGGAGGCGACAACCGCCGTGTCGCCGGCAGTGTCGGTAAGTGTGATGTTCTGCTTTGCAACTGTTTTGTTGGAATGGACGAGGAAGACGAACGAGCCGTCATTTCCCTGCTGAATGGCAACGAGCGGCACGGTCGTGGCATTCTTGTGAACGGTGAGTTCCACTACAGCCGTAACATATTGTCCGGGCCAAAGCGCACCGTCCGTATTGGCGATATCTGCTTTCAGAACCACTGTGCCGGACGAGGTGTCGACACTCGAATCGATGAAGTTCAAAGTGCCTGTCGCGACCGTCACGTTGCTATTTGGAAGTTTGACCTGGACGGGCGTCGGATGATCGGCCACGGCCGCTCGCAGGGCAGGCAGATCACGTTCGGAAATGATGAAGGCAACGCGCAGCGGCGCCATTTTGGTAATAGTGAGAAGGGCGTTCGTATCATTGTTGCGGACAAAGTTGCCGACGGATGTGTTGACGACGCCCACGCGCCCGTCCATAGGCGCCGTGATCGTCATATAAGACAGTTGCACCTGATCAGCAGCAATCTGTGCCTTATCCATATTGATCGTTGCTTCCAGCACCTTTACGGCGGCTTCGAACTGATAGACCTGCTGATTGGTATCAACGTTGCGTTTTTGCAGGTCCCTGGCACTTGTCAGATCGAGGTTCGCAGCAACCAGGCTAGCCTGGTCCTTGGCAAGCAGTGCTTGATCCTTGTCGATCATGGCGCGGATTGCGCGATCATCAAGCTGGAAAAGCACGTCTCCAGTCTTGACCATTTGACCGTCGGTGACTTCGGTTGCGACAACAACGCCGTTGATCTGTGGCTTGACGGCGACCGTGTCGATCGGCTCCATCGTGGCAACGACTGTCTTTGTGACAGGCACGTCTTCCGATTTGGCAGATGCAACCACGACAGAGGCGGTTGCTCCCCCTTTACGGACCTTGCCGCCAGCGGGCGCTGTATCGACTGATGATGTGCTCTGTGCCGGTGAAGATGCGCGTGGGTATAGTTCGGGATAGACGACAAAATAGCCAATACCGGCAATGAATGCTGTGGCGATCAGAAGGCCGATACGCTTCATGACAAATATCTCTCTCGTGGCGGTATGCCGTGGGAGCCCGCCTTCCCCTAATGCGCAAGCACTAACGACTCCGAAGGCCATTTCAAATTATAGTTTCGTAATGATTTGAACCTTCGTGGCAGCGCTTGCGGCGTTAATCTCAGGCGCTATCTGGGTTTTTTGTAAGGCGCACGTTCGACATCAACCGCTCGTCACACAAATGTTACGCAAACGCAGCATAACCGGTGTCAAATTGCAGAAAGAATTGTAAAACCTGCGCATGACCGAAATCCGCATCCAGAACCTGACAAAACGCTTTGGCGACGTCACTGCGCTCAACGATATCTCGATCGATTTTCCAGCCGGGTCGTTCACTTCATTGCTTGGCCCATCCGGTTGCGGCAAGACCACTTTGCTGCGGCTAATCGCTGGATTTGACGCGCCGGATGGCGGGCAGCTGTCGTTTGGGGACGAGTTGATCGCCGATGCGAAGAGCCAGAAGAAGCCGGAAGAGCGCGGTGTCGGTGTCGTCTTCCAGTCCTACGCACTCTGGCCGCATATGGATGTGGCTGCAAATGTCGCCTATCCCTTGAAGACGCGAAAGGTGGGTAAGGACGAGATTATGAGGCGCGTCGCTGCCGTCCTCGACAGTGTGGGCCTTGACGGTTACGCCAAGCGTGGGATCGAGGAACTTTCTGGTGGCCAGCGTCAGCGGGTTGCCCTTGCCCGCTGCCTCGTAGCGGACGCAAAGATTATTCTCTTCGATGAGCCACTCGCCAATCTCGACATGCATTTGCGGGCTTCGATGGTCGAAGCATTTCGCGAGATCCACCGTCGCACGCGTGCGACAATCGTCTACGTGACGCATGATCAATCGGAAGCACTCGCGCTATCCGATCGTGTCGCGGTCATGAGTTCGGGAAATATCCTGCAGATCGCCTCCCCTGCGCAAGTCTATCATTCACCATCTGACCGAAAGGTGGCGGGGTTTATCGGGCGCGGGACGGTCGTTTCCGGCACAGTCGTGCGCAGGAACGGCCAATCAACCATCGTCGACATAGGCGGCACTCTCGTCACTGCGCGTGGACAGGCCACCGGTACGGATAGTGTGCAGGTTCTGCTGCGTCCCGAGGCGGTCACCCTTGCCGATCAAGGTCTCGCTGCTGTCGTTCAGCAAAGTACCTATCGTGGACCGGTGCACGAAACGTGGCTCGAGCTTGCCAATGGCGAGCGGCTGACGCTCGATAGCCCGCACCCCCTCCCCCTTGGAAGCAAGGTGCATGTCGGCGTTAGCGACGCCTGGATCATTCCTTAAAGCAACTCCGTTTTTCTTCGAAAAACAGAGTTGCTCTAACTATTGGTTTTTACGCAATTCCGGACGGAAAGCCGGTTCCCACTTTTCCTGGAATTGCTCTGGTCAACGCCAGGGCAGGACGCCTGCTGGCAATCTCCTGCCGAGCCGATCCAGAAGAAGAAGTAATCCGACGACGATGACAATGGTCGTGACTGCGATTGCTGCCGCTTGAGTGCCGAGCCCCGCCTCCTCCAGGCTGAACAACACAACGCCCAAGGTTTCGTTGCCGCTTGACCACAACAATGCAGAGACAGTCAGCTCGTTGAAAGCGCTCATGAATACCAGAAGCGCGCCTGCGAAGGCGGCAGGCGCGGCCAGTGGCGCGATGATCGTCATCATCCGGCGCAAGGGGTAAGCACCAGAGACCGCGGCTGCCTCGTCGAGATCTCGCGACATTTGACCAATAGCAGCGGTGACCGGCTTCATGGCGAGAGCAAAGAAACGCATGAGATAAGCAGCGAGGATGATCCATGGCGTAGCATAGAGGCTACCGACCATTGGCAGCGGCCGCAGAAACAGGAGAATGCAGGCAATGGCGAGGACAATGCCTGGCAGCGCATAGGGCAGTTCGATCATCCCATGCAGTAGGCGTTGCGACAGGCGCGAAAAGCGCTCGAGACCGATCGCCAAGGGAATGGCACCAAAGGCGAGGAGCAATGCCGTGCCACCAGCCAGCATTGTGGAATTGCGGAAGGCACGATTGGTCGAAGCCTGACGAAACAGCACTTCCTCGAAGTTGGAAAAGGTCAAAGTAGCCCAGTTGAGCGGAACACCGAATGACGGAATAAGCGCAGTCGTGACCAAGGCGAGAACAGGAAGGATGAGCATGAACGATATGGCGACCCAGCCCAGCAGCGCGAGCGGCAACCGCCAGCTTCCCAGGGTGAAACGCGCAGGTGTCCCAACTGTGAAACGATGACCAGCGCGGCGCAGGGCCAGGGCCTGCAACGTGACGCCGAGCAGCGCCAGGATGGCAATCAGCACAGAGAGCGCCGCAACTTGCGGCAATACACTCGGGCCAAAGCTGGAAATTCGCTGATAGATCAGCGTTGTCAGCGTCAGATAGTTGACCGGCATGCCGAGTAGCGCAGGAATGCCGAAATTGCCGACACCAGAGACAAAGGCAAGCGCCGTTGCGGCGACGATATAGGGCCGCACCATGGGCAGGATAATGGTGAGAAGGACGCGGAGCGGTGAAGACCCCGATGAGCGCGCCGCTTCAACCAGATCCCGCGGGACGCGCATAAGCCCTGCTCGCAACGTGATAAAGATAATTGGCGCGTGTTGAATGGCATAAAGCAGGATAATGCCATTGCGGCCGAGCAGAGGATTGACTGTGCCCGGGCGAGGCGAGAGATTGAAGGCTCCAAGCAAGGTGCTCGATGGGCCGAAGAGATGCAGCCAAGACAGCGCCATGACTTGCGGCGCGATCATCAACGGCAGCAGCAGCAGGAAACCCAGCGTCCGGCGCCCTGGCAAGTCAGTCATGGATAGGGCAACGGCAAAGGGCGCACCGATCACAAGTGCTAGCAATGCGCCGAAGAAGGACGTGTCGAGCGTATTGAACGTTGCGCGGATGACCGCCGGGCTTGAAAGACGGCTTGCGAAAGCGGTCAGATCAACTTCGCCGCCGGGAGCAATGGCCGTCGCCATGAGACGCAGCACAGGAACCAGGCTCAGCAGAAAAATGACTACCAGAACGGCCAGACTCGAAAGCCGCGTATCGTACAGAAGTTTTCGCCACAGGATTGAGAGAAAACCCGCGTCGCGTGACGCGGGTTGTTCGCCAGGGCGGAGAGATTGGGTAACAGTCAAAGAGCCTTATTGCCCCATAACGTCGCTGAATTTTTCTTTGTTCGCCGTATCGTTCGTCAATGCGCCGGCTGCGTCGAACGCCAGAACCTTGATGGTGGAACGATCCGGATAACCTGCCGGAAGGCCGGCATCGGGACGCGCAGGGATATAGCCCATGCCGACCGCAAGCTTCTGGCCTTCTTCCGATAGGAGGAAATTGACAAAGGCCTTGGCTGCCTCGGGGTTCTTCGCCGTAGAGAGAATGGCCACCGGTTCGGTTACGGCCGAGACGCCTTCCTTCGGGAATACGAACTCGACCGGCGCGCCTTTGGCCTTTTCGCGGATCGGCATGTAATCGACGATCATGCCGAAAAGTTTGTCGCCACCGCTGACAGCTTTGAGGACATCGCCATTGCCGCCTGCGGCCTGTGCACCATTCTTGGCGAGCGCGGCATAGAAGTCCCAGCCCTGTGGCAGGTTTTCCGTCAACGTCACCGTATGGATCATCGCAGCACCCGATGTCAGCGGGCTTGGCATGCTGACCAGGTTCTTGGCCTCGGGCTTGGTGAGGTCGCTCCAACTCGAGGGAACGAATGGCGCCTTGGTGTTGTAGACGATGCCTGTCGTGATGAGTTTGGTGGAGAAATAGGTACCGTCCTTGTCCATCAGCGCCGGATCGATGCCATTGGTATCGGCATCCTTGAACGCGAGAAGACGGCCCTCCTTCTTCAAACCTTCCATTGTGACAACATCGGAAAGCAAAAGAACATCGGGCTGAGGATTGCCGGCTTCGATTTCGGCGCGCAGCTTGGCCATGATCTTCGGTGTTCCGTCACGAACCCACTCGACCTTGATGCCGGGGTTCTTTGCCATAAAGGCATCTGTCGTTTGTTGTGCGTCGGTGTTGGGCTGACTTGTATAGAGAACGAGTTTACCATCAACGGCGAAGGCTGGATGCAGCCCGGCGGCCAGTAAAATTGCAGCGGTGAGAAGTTGACGCACGATGATTCCCTTTTATCAAACGAGACATGCCCGCTTCTCTATTATGCGGGCACAAACGGATTGGCCACCCTTATACAAGCCGGATAACGGTTCTATGACATATATCCGAAAGTCGCATTTTCCCTGTCGGGTATCATCAGGCTGGCGCATTGTGCATTGGCAGCTTCAATATTTTTCGCTTGTCACGTGGCTGTTATGAACAGACAGTACAAGAAAAAATTGCACAGCTGCGCAATAGGGTGGAACTGAAGTATGCGGCCATTTCTCTCGGTCGAGAAGATGAGCGTTGGCTATGGCACAACGACCGTTCTCGATAAGCTTGACCTCGGTATTCATAAGGGCGAATTCGTCGCTCTGCTGGGCTCGTCGGGCTGCGGCAAGACAACGCTATTGCGCACGATCGCAGGATTTACCAAGCCATTTTTCGGTTCGATCCGGGTGGCGGATCGCGACGTTACGCAAATGCCGCCGGACAAACGCGGCATGGCGCTTGTTTTCCAGTCCTATGCGCTGTGGCCGCACATGACTGTTGCCCAGAACATCGGCTATGGGTTGAAGTTGCAGCGACGGTCGCGAGAAAACATCGACGCGCGGGTCAACGAGATGCAGAATCTGCTCGGCCTTGCGGGCCTTGGCGATCGTAAACCTGGACAGCTTTCCGGCGGACAGCGGCAGCGCGTCGCGCTCGGCCGGGCCTTGGCAATCGATCCGGAAATCCTGCTGCTTGATGAGCCACTTTCCAATCTCGATGCGCGCATTCGCCTTACGGTGCGACATGAAATTCGCTCCCTGCAGAAGCGGCTCGGTATCACTGCGATCCATGTCACCCACGATCGCGAAGAAGCGATGGTGATGGCGGACCGCATCATCATCATGAATGCGGGTTGTATTGAACAGGAGGGTTCACCGGAAGACGTTTATAACAAACCCGCCTCCCCTTTTGTGGCGGCATTCATGGGGGCTGAGAATCTTCTGTCGATGCGGGCCCGAGTCCAAGGCGAGCAGGTCGAACTCATGGAAGGTTCGTTCAACCCTTCGGTCGTCACGGCACGTGCCGGACGAACATTGGCAACCGGCCCGATTGAACTGCGTTTCCGTGCCGAGGCGGCACGTCTCGCACGTTCTGAGGATAAGACGGTCCTGCAACCTGGAACGCTGGAGTTACGTGGCCAGGTTACAAGCGTCAGCTATCCGGGTGGCCATTGGCGTCACGCAATCAGGCTGGGTGAGAACGAGATCCTTGTCGATGCTGATACGCCCTTCAATCAGGGCGAGACAGTACGGGTATGCATTCCGGCCAAGTCGCTTTTTATCTTCAACGTTGTCGAAGGCCTGGCTGAGGCACGCGCGCATTAAACAAATTGGACGCCGGAAACCGGGCCGCCAAAACAACACTGCAACTGTTCACTTTTCTCAAGGGAGATAACAAATGAAGACACTTCTGCAGGCCTCTCTCATCCTCGGACTGGCGGGGACCCCCGCTGCGGCTGGCGATCTTACGGTTTTGACAGCCGGTGACCAGAACATGGTCGACTACATCAACGACTATCTCGGCCCTCTCTTCGAGAAGGAAAATCCGGGCACGACAGTTCGCGTCGTTGGCACAGGCCCAGGGGACGCCGGATCGCAGAAGATCGTCGAGCGGTTCGATGCACAGGCAAAGGCCAATGTCGACAAATGGGACGCGGACGTCGCGGTTGTGCATGAGAAATTCGCCGGGCCGTTGGTTAAGGACGGTTATCTCGAATCGTATCGCTCGAAGATACCCTCCGGCGAGATGGTTACCAGCGAAAAGGCAAAGATGGCGCTCGGCGCAAATGTCGATGGTTACGTCATGCCGATGTTTTCAAGCCAGACCGCAATTGCCTACAATCCTGCGCTCATTCCAAACCCGCCAAAGAGCTACGAGGAGCTTGTTGCCTGGGCCAAACAGAATCCGAAGCAGTTCGGCTATAACGGCATCAAGGGTGGAGCGTCAGGCGTCAGTTTCGTCATGGGCTGGATCTATGCCTTCGGCGACGGCGACGCCAACAAGCTTATGAATGGTCCATTCGAGGAAGCCGAGACCAAAAAGTGGGACAAGGCCTTCGCCAGTCTGAAGGATTTCACGACCAACGCCACCCTTACCCCGGGCAATGCTGGCACGTTGGATATGCTCAGCCGCGGCGAAATCGCCATGGGACCGGTCTGGGTCGACATGTTCTATTCGTGGCAAGCAGATGGCAAACTGCCACCTGAGATGAAGTTGTTTCTGCCCGCGCCGGGTATGCCCGGCCAACCGATGCACTACGTGATTCCCTCCAAGAGCCCGAATACGGAACTGGCCGAGAAGTTCGTTGCGCTTGCCACGAGCCCGAAAGTTCAGGCTGACGGTATCGTCAAGCGATTCAACTGGTACCCTGGCATTGATGCGAAGTTCGTGCAGCCGGAACTGGACAAAGCCAGCTGGGACAAGCTCTTCGTCGACATTTCCCCTGCTGATCTTGCAACCAAAGCCAAGCCTTTCCCGATCGCACCGTATAACTCGGCGATCCTCGAGGCTTATGAAAAGAATGTAGCCAACTAATATGTTCTATTTCCTGGGCCATTGACATCTGTCGGTGGCCCCCTCCCCTTCCCGGAACATTTTGATGCAGACGCGCTTCCTCGCCCTTCTCCTTGTTCTTCCGGCACTGATCATGATCGTGCTGTTTTTCATTGTGCCGCTTTTTGCATCTATCCTCGGTGCATTTGAGGTCGGCGACAGTTTCGGCCTCGGCAATTTCAGCAAATCGTTCGATCTCTATTCCAGGGACATGATCTTCACCGTGGTCATCGTCTCTATCTCGACCGCGCTCATTGGAATTTTGTCTATCGCGATTGGCGGATACCTTACCCTTGGCGAGAATCCGCGTTCCGTTGCCATCCTGCGCTGGCTTTATCGCTGGCCCATGTTCATTCCCTTTATCGTTGTCGGTCAGGTCTTGCGCACCTTTCTGGCCAAGAACGGTCTGATGAACAACATCCTTGTGAGTCTTGGAATATTGACGCCGTTGCAGACGACCGGGTTTCTCGACTGGCGCGGTATTGTGATTGCATTCGTCTGGAAGCAGACGCCGTTCGTGACCCTGCTTGTTGCCGGGGCCATGGCATCGCTCGATCGCAGCACCATAGAAGCCGCACGCAATCTTGGCGCTTCGCGCCTACGTATTCTCATCGAGATTGTCGTGCCGCAGGTCTCCGGCACGTTGCTCGTCGGTCTGATCCTTTCCTTCGTCACGATGATGTCTGTGCTGTCCGTCCCGCTGATGATCAACGCCCAGTCGCCAACCATGCTGACCGCCGATATCGCTTTTCGGATCAATGCCCACGGTGACTACGGGGTCGCCAATGCGCTCGGCGTGATTTCTTTGCTTTTGACAGCTGGTGTGGCACTGATATATCTGCGTCAGACAATGAAGGACCGCCTATGACGGCTCATATCGATCTCTGGTGGCTGCCGCGGGCCTTCATTCTTGGGCTCCTTGCCTTCATCATTTTCGGGCCATTGACCAATCTGCTTTTGTGGACGGTGGCGGAGAAATGGTATTTCCCGCATATGCTGCCGTTGGAATACGGGTTCACTTTCTGGCAGAGGGTATTCTCTCCGCGCGGTAATGCGATGGCATCGTTGATGACCAGTATCGTCGTCGCGACGCTCACCGTCATCGCGTCGCTGGTTTTGGCCATTCCTGCAGGCTACGCTCTATCGCGGCTCAAACTGCCGTTTCGCGGTTTGATCCTTCTCGCATTTCTTATCCCTCAGGCTTTCCCTAACCTTCCGGTCTACGTAAACATTGCTCGGTTTTTTTACGAGATTGGCCTTAACGGAACCATTGCCGGCGTCGTCATGGTGCACGTTACGCATGGCCTGGTGTATGCGGTATGGATTGCTACGGCGGCATTTTCGGCGGTGGATATCGATCTCGAAGAAGCGGCGCGTTCGATTGGTGCAGGGCCGCTTCGCGCGTTTCGCGATGTCACGCTTCCTCTTGCCGCTCCCGGTCTCATGGCCAGTGCCATCTTCGTTTTCCTGGAATCGCTCGACGAATTTACCGGCAGCTATTTCGTCGGCGCGCCCGTCGTGAATACCCTGCCGCTATTGCTATACACTGCGGGTTCAGGTGGAAATTATCAGATTGCGTCGATCACCGCTCTGCTGTTACTCGTACCCTCGATTGGCTTCATGCTGGTGGTGGAGCGATTCTTGCGGGCAGATGTGCTTTCCAAGGTCGGACATTGAAAACATGAAATCTAAAAACAAGCACGCTTCCAATGACGACAAGCAATACGTCAGTGCGCTGCAGGTTGCGAAACACGCGGGTGTATCTCGCTCGGCGGTGTCGAGAGCCTTTACACCTGGGGCAAGCGTCTCGGCAAAAAAGCGCGAGAAGATCATGGAGGCCGCGGAAGCGCTTGGCTATCAGGTCAACGATCTAGCGCGTGGTCTTTTGGCTCGAAAGAGCCGTCTCGTGGGTTTGGTCGTTACCAATCCCGAACTCGGCTATCGCGCGCATTTGGTTGCGGCGCTGACCAAGGCGCTCATTCATCGGGGCAGTGTTCCCATAGTGATCAATACTGGCCGCACCGAAGAAGAATTGGTTGCAGCACAAAAGACGCTTTTTGGTTATCGCGCGGAAGCCACCATCATCCTCTCCGGTTCGCCGCCCTCGTCTTTCGTCGATCTTGCCCGCCGCAATGGCCAGCCATTGATCGTTCTCGGCCGCTCGGAAACGGGAGCAGACGACGTCAATATCGACAATGAAGGCGCCGGCCGTGAGGCCGCACGGTTTTTTCTCGCCGATGGCATAAAAAAACTGGGTTTCGCCGGGGCTTTATCAGGCACACCCACGACGGTCGAACGCGAGTACGGGTTCCGGCGGGAAGCCGAACTGCACGATGCTACTGTCCTGACCGGAAATGGTAAGAATTCGGATTATGCGGGCGGGCAGGAAGCCGCTCAGCAGCTCTTCGCTATCGGGAGCGATAGCCCTGATGCAGTGTTCTGCGTCAATGATCTGGTGGCATTCGGCTTGATCGATTATGTGCGGAAACACACGGCACTTTCGATTCCAGAAGATCTGTCCATTGTAGGATTCGACGATATTCCGGAAGCGTCATGGGATGCCTACAATCTTACGACGTTTCGGCAGGATGCGAACACTATGGCTGCGCATGCAGTGGCGCTTCTCGATCGCCGCGAGGCTGAACCGGATCGCCCGCCCGCTCATGAACGCTTGAATACTCGTCTTATCCTGCGCGGCAGCGCGCGTATTCCTGAATCGTATAGATCCTAGAAACCCCTTGGAACTTCCTGCATGAAAATCATCCAAGTGACTGATCTGCATCTGGTGGAGCCGCGCTCAACCCTGTGTGGTCTTGATCCATTGGTGCGTCTGCAGGCTTGCATCACCGACATCAACCAGAATCACGGCAACGCCGAACTGGTAATCTTTACGGGCGATCTGAGTGACACGGGGGAAGAGATTACGTATCGGGTCCTGGCGGAGGAACTCGCGAAACTGCTCCCGCCCTTCCGTCTGATGCTCGGCAACCATGACGAGCGCAATGCTTTTCTGAACGTCTTTGATACTGTCCGTGCGGAGGACGGCTTTGTCCAGAGTGTGGAAGACACTCGCGAAGGCAGGCTGATCATGCTCGATACGCTGGTTCCTGGCCGGCCAGAAGGTCGTCTGGATGAAACGCGATTGCGCTGGCTTCAGCAGCGCCTTCTGGAGGCCAGGGACCGTCCGGTGTTTCTGTTCTCACACCACCCGCCTTTTCCTATTTACATGCCGCTTTTGGACCGGATGGGCATCATCGAAGCGGATGCACTCTATGCACTGCTGAAGGAACACGGCAATGTTCGGCATATTTTTGCTGGCCATGCACATCGGCCGATCGCCGGGAGCTGGCGGGGTATTCCCGTCAGCGTCCTGCGCGGCACCAACCATCAGTCGGCACTGGATTTTTCACCGGATAGAATTGCGGTTACGCACGAGCCGCCCGCATATGCTGTGATTTTCATCGATCGGGACAGCGTCATTGCGCACTTCCATGACTTTCTGGATCGAACGGCGGCGTATCGCTGATACGCTCGACCTACGCTGGCAAATCGCGCAAATTCGCCTTGCCTTGATGGGCGCGGATTTGTTCAGATGGAACAACCGAATACGTTCTTCGATAAAGCTTGGAAAAGCGACCCGGATTGGAGAAGTGTAGCTTGGCCGCCAGCTCCCTCACGGATGTTGCTTTCCCGCTGCAAATGATTTCATGGGCTGCAGCAATGCGGCCATTCAGCAAAACCTGGATTGGCGTGGCTCCGCGGTATTTGCGAAACAGGCGCTGCAGGGCGCGGATGTTGATGCCGGCGGCATCGGCGATGTCTGAAATGCTGACAGGATTGCAAATATTATTTTGGATAAACTCTTCCGCCAGAACCAACTGCTGCTGGGTGTCGCGTGAAGAGCCTGTCCTATTCTTGAGCGTATGTTGCACAGGGTTTGTGGGCGCGCTAGATTCTTCGATGCTGAGAACTCTCTGCCTGAAACTGTAAGCCGAATCATCTGCCATTGTGAAATACCTGATCGAGCATGAAGGAGATCCAAACCTGGGTAGGATACAATCTGGCGTAGAATAATTGTAGGCGTAAAACGCAGGATTGCATCACTAAATACTTCAGAGTCGGGGATTTGAAAATTCGACCTTAGTGTTAGTCCCAGAGCAAGCTGCGTTGACAGCTGTCAACTAAGCGGGTGGGCTTGGTGCGAGGGACGCCCTGCTAAAGCTGAGTTGACAGCTGTCAACTCCATCTTTGAGGATGGTTAAGACGCTCTTCTTCGATTCATCGTTTGTAAACCACATTTCCATACAGTTTAAACGATTGCCAATATTTGTAAGCGAGTACGAAATTGTCCCAGCGTAAACAGGCATCCACGACCACACAGCCGATTCCCGCTATTTCCCGCCGTCATCTTTTGGCGGGTGCAGGGTCTATGGCCGTGCTTGGAATGACCGGCTGCACTCAAACGACCCTCGAACTGCCGTCCATGGATATAGACGCGATGCCGACCAGCGGCATACGGCCTCAAATCAGCATTGATAAATCCGTCACTGTTCCGGAGGTTATGTATGCTGCTGTGCAGGAGGGTCCGTACTCGCTTCCCGCGGTTCCGTATCAAAAGGTTCCAGTCCAGTTCCGGCGGCAGATAGTTGTCGATCCCACAGGCGAGCAGCCGGGTACGATTGTCGTCCGCCTGCAGGAGCGTTTTCTCTACCTGGTCCAACCGGGCGGAGATGCCATTCGCTACGGCGTCGGTATCGGCAAAGACGGCTTCCTTTGGAGTGGCCGCGCCAATATTCAGTACAAGAAGGAATGGCCCCGTTGGACGCCACCACGCGAAATGATTCAGCGCAAGCCGGAATTGGCCAAATACCAGAATGGCATGGACCCGGGTCCGCAAAATCCGCTGGGCGCCAGGGCTCTCTACATTTTCAAGGACGGCGTCGATACCGGCTATCGGATTCACGGATCGCCAGAATGGTGGTCGATCGGGCAGTCGATGTCATCTGGCTGCGTGCGTCTGATTAATCAGGACATCATCGATCTTTACAGTCGCGTCTCCGGAAAAGCGACGGTCGTGGTTGGCTAGAGGCGCCAAACACGCTAATAATGCGAATCAGCCCTCCCACACGATTCATCCTGTTTATCCGGCGGTACCTGCGCTTCGCCCAACGGAAGCTAAATTCATTATAGCATCCGTTTAAGCAATCGTTTACCATAGTTTCAATGGTTTATGATTCTGGTGAGTTACCTCTCAAAGATCTGCTTCAACCCGTCATTGCTGCTGAAGACGCGTTGGCGCGGCTTGACGACAGGGTCGGTCGCAAGAATGATCTCGGCGACACGAACGGACGCCGGACGCGCGACGGACTTTTGCGCGAAAATGAGGGCTGGATAGAACGCTCGCATTTCATGGAGGCGTGTAATGCTCTCTGGCTGGCGGGGGAGCTTGTTCATGTCGAAGATTTGGTTCTCCATGACGCACGCATGGACATCCGCACTCCGACGCATGAGCTGACAAGGGCTCATGCCATTTTGCGTACGCGACGCCAGATTGCTGCGAGCCCGCCGGCTTGGTCGTTCAGTTCGAAAGGTCTCGCTAATCTGCGCGGGCGGGCAACCAGCGAGTTTGCCGTGCTATCTGCTGAAACCATGCCAGCGGTTGAACCCGTTACGGACGATGAGACCGAGGTCAAATCTGATGCCGAAAACGCCTTCGAAGACGAATTGGCGAAATTGGATGCGTTGCTGGACCGTTCGTCGCGGCTGCTTGCGCAACCAGCGGAGGTTGGCGGGGGGAGGGGAGGGAGCAGGCCTCCACCGGCCGAGGTCACACTGGATGGTGACCCGCTGGTATACGACCCGGATTGGGATGAGGATGCGCGGATCGAGCGATGGCTGGCGGTTCATGACCGGAGCCGTGATTTGCCACCACTACTTGCGGCTGCAGTAGTCTGGGACGCATGGGAGGATATCGAACCATTGCAACACCAGCACTGGCTGGGTCCAATGCTCGTGTCCGCCATGCTCAGAGAACGGGGCAAGACCAGATCGCATCTCACAGCCTTCAACGCGGGATTGCGTTCCATTCCGCGCGAGCGCCGCCGTGCCCGCGATCATACGACACGGCTCATTGCTTTTCTGGAAGCGGTTCAGATATCGAGCTTGTCAAATCTGAAGGAAGTCGAGCGGCTGAGTCTTGCTCGGATGCAAATGGAGCGAAAATTGAAGGATCGACGCTCCACATCAAGCCTTCCCGGCATGATCGATCTCATTTTGTCACGGCCCATGGTATCAACAGCTCTGATTGCCAAGGAATTGAAGGTTTCCCAACGCGGGGCGCTAAATCTCATCGGTGAACTTGGCGTGCGTGAAATGACGGGCAGGGGACGTTACCGCGCTTGGGGTATCGTCTGAAACACCCGGATAGCCGATGAGAAGTGGGATCGGGTTTTGTTTCCGGAACTCTAGGCAGAAAAGCTCGCTAGTACACTACCGAAAGTTACCAGAAAACGGTCGTTTGGGAATGCCGATAATAGCTTAGTGAGCATCTCTGTAAGCGACAAAATGCCTGAAAACAAAGGAAAACGGACGTTTGGATGACGGGAGATGCGCACTTCAGGTCGATTGCTGGCCTAGCGTCAACATCACTGCGTGCACCCGACCGCCTTCTTGAGCCTTTAGTCCGATAGGCCGAAGCTAAGCCGTAGATAACTACCGTGTGGCGAATAATATTAACGTAAACAGTGAGTTAATGGCCGCAGAGTTCGCGCCGGCGACACTTCGAATCGGAGCGGGCAATTGCGTTGTGGCTTCTGACTAACGATTTCAATTTGAAGCGCTTAGCCGGAAATTGGGTGTCGATTTCTGGCTAAGGACTTCAATTCTCAGCGTGCAGGCGGTGCGTAAACCTATGTAGATCAATGAATTGGTCGCAAATGACTCAGTAACAATGGTTAGTCTCGATTTTTCTGCAGCTGTATCGATGTACTACCAATTCGCTGCCTTTCGCCTGAGCTACTTTCTAACGATCTCAATGGCTTGTCGAATTGAAATACCTAACCAGAAAATTGAAATCCTTAGCCCGAAATCAGCCTCAGAATGCCCGAAAATCCAACAATCATATGACGTTTCCGGATTGAAATGCCAGAAGCACACTGGCGCGCCTCGACGAGCGGATCGCCCGTTCGCCGGTCGGCGCGAGCTGGATCGAACGAGCCCATTTCGCAGATGCCTGCGCCTCGTTGTGGATCGATGGCGAACTGGTGCATCTCGAGGACCTCGTCCGGCACGACGCCACTCGCGACATCCGCGCCCCCACCCACGAACTCACCATCGCCCGCGATGTTTTGCGGACGCCGGCACATCGCCGCCCAACCGCCCGGCTGGGCGCTGTCGGCCGACGGTCTGCGCAGCCTCCGCGGACGAGCCTTCGGCATCACATGGCGACGACAACACCGTGGCGATCGACGCCGGCGAGCTGGACAGCAGCGCGAGCGGAGGAGGAGAGGGGGAGGACGACGATGACGGCGCCAGCGCGCTCGGCGCCGAGTTTGCTGCCATCAATGCGCTGCTCGCCCGCGCCGACGCTGCCATCGAGGACGCCAGACGGCCGGCCGCGCCGGCGGCCGTGCTGCCGAAAGGATCCGTTGGTCTACGATCTCGACTGGGACGAGGACGAACGGCTGGAGGAATGGCGCGGCGTGTTGCGACAGGCCGAAAACCTGCCGGCGGTGCTGCAGGCGATCATTGCTCTCGATGCCTGGAACGAACTTCCGTCCTTCAGCCTGCGCCTTGGCTCGGCCGGCTATTGGCCGCCTCAATCCTGCGTCAGGCGGGCGTCACGTCAGGCGCCCATCTCGCGGCGATCAATCTCGGCCTCAAAACCATTCCCGTCGATCGGCGCCGCCATCGCGACCGGGAGACCCGGCTCCTCGCCATAGCGCATGGATTGATCGCCGCGGGGGAAATCGGCATCAAAGAACTTGATCGGCTGGCGCTTGCCCGCACTCTGTTCGAGCGAAAGCTTGAAGGGCGCCGGGCGTCGTCAAAGTTGCCGGAGCTCGTCGAGCTCGTCATGGCAAAACCGTTGGTGTCGGCCGGGATCGTGGCCAAAACGCTCGACGTGACGCCGCAGGCGGCGCTCCGGATCGTCGGCGAGCTCGGGCTGGGGGAGATGACTGGCAGAGGGCGGTTCCGGGCGTGGGGCGTGTTGTAGCATTCTTAGCGCTTGCCATGCTCGGTTCATATTTTCCCGCAAGCGCCGCTTTGTCCTGTCGCCGGAATCGTTCCGCTACTCGCTGCGATCATCAACTTGACTTCCGCTTTCTTACCGTGCTGATCAACGCCTCGATCGCAGGCCCCAGTTTGTCTTTCTCCACAGATGCAGCCCAATCGGATCGGGCGGGAATTTGGTAGGAGCGGACTGTACGAAGGGCAATCAAGGTGCGGTTCATCAGCGGCAACGATCCCTCCGCTATTATTGCATCGATGAACTCGTCAGCTTTGTCCCACTTTTGTGAAAAAAGCCTCGCCAGTGATACGGCTGCTATTTCAATTGCACCTTGTTTTGGACAAAGGACGCGCCCGAAACCTTCGATCTCGTGTTCAAGATGCCCGTCCGGGTCGAGGCTGGCACGCATCAGCGGAAAGGCGCATTGCCCGATAGCGAATAGGATCTGGGCATCCAGCCGGTCGTCGATGTCGCCAACGGATGCCATCGGAAGAAGCGACAGATGCGCGAGGATCATCCAGGCCGTCGTGTTCGCTAACATGCGGGGAAGCTCATCAAGCTCGACAGGCTCACCGTAGCGATTCCCTGCCCGGTCCGATCTCCACGCTTTACCCTTTCGGACAACGAGATCGACGACCTCGCCATTCGCAGCTTGGAGCGCGATATGCCTGTCCTCAAATATATCCTCTCGCGGTTCCATGTCGACGAGAGCTCTAACGATTTCGCGGCTGAATCCACCCGTGGTTTCTGCGAGAATGCGAATAGCTTGAGCACCGATTACTTCACCAAGAAAGAAACCTTCCAGCCGCGTTCCGAGCCAGTGACCTCCTTCGTAAGGATTTTCGGTCACCATTGTACCCAATATCTCGCTGGCTGCCTCCGCAAGTTCGGCTACAAACAAAGCAGGAATTGTCGGTACGACGACATCAATGCGGCCGCGGCGGTAAGTCCGGATCTGTCCTGTCGTCCGAAGCTCTCGCAGCGAGGCATGTGATTCTGCCGATAATGCATCCCGACGTATAACAAAACCATTCGACTGCTCAAGCGCGAGGTCCCCCGAAACCCCTTGATCGTCGGCAAGGGCGTCACGAGCAAGCGAGCGGTAAGCTCGCAGGAGCTCCGATTGGCCAGCAAAAGCGTCCTGCACATAGTCGATCAAGCCTACACCGAGAGTCGGTTGAAGCGTGACGCCCCATGTTTCGTCTTTGAAGCGCGGATTTCCCGCAACATGATCATAAATCGTACGCAAAACCCAAGGGACGCGATTTTCTTCGAAGAACGATGCGCCGGGGACAAAGAAGATCCGATTGTTCTCCATTATCGAGCAGGCGGCTTTGAATTCGTTAAGGTTCAAAGGACCAAGCTCGATTTCCTGGCTAAGTGATCCAAGCCTGGTGAAACCGCGTCCATTTCCCGTTCGCGTCAACCCTTCAGGTTGATCTGTTGTTAAGATTACTTTGAGCCGTTCTCCAAGTCCAAGATCGGCCAGCTCTTGTAGATCCGAAGCGATCGCACTACTCGGCCTAACGCCATCGATTGCAATGACAAGAGTCGGCCCCGCGGTTCCTTTCGACATTCGGCGCAGCCAGTGTCGAGCATCGTGAGGAGTGAGTGTCCATTCGAGTTCTCGCGAAAAGAGGTTCGAAACGGCCTGGAAGAGGCCTGGGCCAATATCCTGAAGCATCAGAACGGCCAGTTCGTCGCTCGAAGTCGTCCGCAGAGCTAGTTCGCAGAGCAAGTTTGTCTTGCCGCTTGCTGGTGGTCCGACCAGGACAGTGAAAAGATCGACTCTTGTAAGCGCATTGATTGCTTGCTCGGTGGCCTCGCGCGGAAAAATCAGGTCGCGAGCGACTGGGCGTCCTGCAGCGCCAGGCGGATCGGTCCACGTTTCGATCAATCCGGCGGTGCATTTACGAACCGCGCGCGGCCATATGTCGACCTCGCGGCCCATTAACGCCTCAATCGCCCAACGCATATCGGCCGCGGCAACCTTGCCAACGTTCTCTAATAGGTCTTGTCACATAAACTGAGTTGAAGTGGGGTTTGCCTCTCTATGGTCTGTTTCAGGCAGTCGCAATCGTTGCGATGTTCCACTGCGCCATCGCATTGAGACGATGGTGGCGGATGGCATTTGCTGAGCGGCTGGAGCGAGGTGGGACGAAGAGATTTCTAAGAGCTGAGAAGATCGCAACGAAGCGTTGCAGGCCTCCTTGAGATCGGAAGCCCTGCTTTATCCGCTCACGTTTTCGTAGCGGCAGGTGTGAATTCTCCGCCCGGTTGTTCAATCCTTTGTGGGAACGGTGTTCGAGGGTTGGCATGATCTGCCGCTTCGCTGCTGCATAGGAGCGGAGCTTGTCGGTGATCATACGCCTCGGCACCATGCCCTGCTTCTTCAGCAGACGCATCAGCAATCGCCTGGCAGCTTTGGTATTACGACGGTTTTGGACAATCTCATCGAGTACATAGCCTTCCTGATCAACAGCCCGCCACAACCAGCACTTCCTGCCTGCGATGGTGATCACCATCTCGTCGAGGTGCCAGACGTCAGTTCGGCTTGGCTGTTTGCGACGAAGGCGCCGGGCATAGCTCGGGCCGAACTTGATCCCCCAGCGCCGGACCGTTTCATAAGAGACAGTGATCCCGCGTTCCAGCAGCATTTCCTCAACGAGCCGCAAGCTCAATGGAAATCTGTAGTAGAGCCATACGGCACGGGCGATGATCTGAGCTGGGAAACGGTGACGCTTGTAGCTGACGGCAGGCTGGGTCATGCCGTGCCTTCTAGCTCAGAAATGCTGACGCTACGTTTATGTGACAAGTCCGTCTGGCGACATCATCTTCTCGTGCTCTCCTGGCGATCTCACGGAACTGGTGGATGTCGCAGGGCGACAAAATGAAGCGAATAAAATCATTAATATGTCGAGAAAAGTCATGCGTGCCGCGAAAATAGGCTTATCGTTAATTGATGAATTTTAAGGCTTATCTGAGCAAGGTGCTTTCGAGATGAACGGTGCGGATGTCATAGCAGAAATTCTCAAGCGGGAAGGGGTGGAATACCTTACATGCTTTCCACATAGCGAGATTATCGATTCCGCTTCCGCGGTGGGAATCCGGCCGATCCTTGCCCGTACCGAACGTGGCGCCGTCCATATCGCTGACGGCTATGCCCGGATGGAGAACGGCCGCAAGATGGTGGCAACGACCATGCAGTACGGGCCCGGCGTGGAGAATGCGTTCGGGGCGGTAGCGCAGGCCTTCGGCGACAATGTGCCGGTGTTGTGTCTGCCGACGGGATATCAAAGAGCCCAGCAAGGGGTTTTGCCAAATTTTCAGGCTTCGACAAGCTTTGCACCCGTCACGAAATCGTCAGTTCTCGTCAACTCGACTGCGCGCATTGCCCAAATCATGCAGCATGCGTTTCTCCAGCTTCGTAACGGCAAGGCCGGTCCGGTCTTGATTGAAACGCCGACCGACCTGCTCGTCGAAACCGTGGAGCCGGGTGCTGACAATTATATAAGTGTGGCCCGCTCCGCCCCGCATGCCGATCCTGCCGAGATCGCGATACTTTCCGATTATATTTCAAAGGCTCGCAGCCCCGTTATTCTGGCAGGGCAGGGCATTTTCTACGCGGATGCCTGTGCGGAATTGCTAGCGCTGGCTGAGATGCTTCAGATTCCGGTGATGACAACGCTCAACGGTAAGAGCGCATTTCCCGAAAATCACGCGCTTGCGCTGGGAACCGCAGCATCCGCCCATCCCTGGACGGTGGATCATTTTCTGCTCAAGTCGGATCTCATCATCGGGCTGGGCACGAGTTTCACCAAGTCGGACTATCTGGCGCCTATCCCGGACGGAAAGACGCTGATCCAGATCGTCAACAACGAAGGCGACCTTGGCAAGGACTATCCGATCTCCCTGGGTGTCGTTGGCGATGCCAAGGCGGTTATCGGCCAACTGATCTCGCACTTGGCGCATCTGTTGCAGGACCGGCAAAGCGGCAGCGCTTCGATCGTTTCAGAAATCCGTCAGGTCCGCGACGCCTTCTTCGAGGCCTGGATGCCGCTTCTCACCTCGGGTGAGGAACCGATCAATCCCTACCGCGTCGTGTGGGAGCTCGACAAGCTGGTCGACAAGACGACGACTGTCGTGACCCACGATGCCGGAAGCCCGCGCGACCAGATATTGCCTTTCTACGAGGCGATCGTTCCCCACGGTTATGTCGGCTGGGGAAAGACGACGCAGCTTGGCCTTGGCATGCCGCTGATGATGGGGGCAAAACTTGCCCGTCCGGACTGGCTCTGCATCAATGTGATGGGAGACGCCGCCTTCGGAATGATCGGCATGGAATTTGAAACCGCTGTCCGGTGCAATTTGCCGATCATGACCATCGTTCTCAAGAACAGTGTCATGGGCGGATACACGCGCTACCTGCCGATCGCATCCGACAAGCATGACATCCACGTCCTTTCCGGCGACTACGCAGCCGTCGCGAGGGCGCTGGGCGGCTATGCCGAAGAAGTCAGCGACCCGAATGCGCTGAGAAACGCGATGGTCCGGTGCATCGAACAGGCCATGGCGGGACGCCCCGCCCTCCTTCAGGTGATCACGGGCGAGGAAACACGCTTCGCAAAGGGACAACTGGGCATTGCGCCCTCCGGATACAGGCAGTGAATTGCATTTCAAGGCGGGAGGTCGAGGTCGGCTGCAGAGGATAAAAACCCACGGCGGGCTCAGGAAAATGATGACCAAATAAAGGGGATCAATGAGCATGTTGAAAGAAATAGACCGTTGCCGCTCTTTAACCGGGATCGACCGCCGCAGATTTCTTGCTGGCAGCGCCAGCCTCGGAATTGCCGCCGCTGTGGTGGCGTCGACAGGGGCCGCTTTCGCACAGGAAACACCAAAATCGGGTGGCAACCTCAGAATTGCGATCCTTGGAGGCGGTTCGGCCGATACCCTTGACGCCAACTCCAATGTGACCCAGCCGGACACTGCCCGCGTTCTTGGCCTCTACGAACCCTTGCGCAGCGTTCGCAAAGGCGGAGTATTCGAAAACGTGCTGGCCGAGTCGATGGAGGCCAATGCGGACGCTACGGAATGGACCATCCGGCTGCGCCCCGATGTCCTGTTCCACAATGGAAAGAAGCTGCAGGCCGAGGATGTGGCCTTCACGTTCAGGCGCGTCACCGATCCGGCCGCGCCGCTCGTCGGAGCGCCGGGCCTGGCTCCGATGGATCGCGATGGCCTCAAGATCGTCGACGACCTCACGCTTCGCGTTCCCATGAAGACGCCATATGCAATCTTCGATGAAGTCGTGGCGGACGACATCAATCTCGGCATCGTGCCCGTTGGATATGATCCGCAAAAGCCCGTCGGAACGGGCGCCTTCAAGTTCGAAAGCTTTTCGCCGGGCCAGCAGAGCGTCTTTATGCGCTTCGACGACTACTGGGGTGAAAAAGCCTACCTCGACAGCGTGACGATCATCGATTCCTTTGCCAGCGACAATGCCGCCTTCTACGCGCTGCAGGGCGGAGAAATAGACGCCTTTGCCGCGACCCCGCTTGCATTGGCCAAACAGGTGCAAGAGGGCGGGCCGATCAAGATCCTTGCATCCGAGGTCGGTCAGTGGACCCCCTTCACGATGCGGGTGGACCAGCCGCCTTTCGACAATCCGGACGTGCGCAAGGCAATGCGACTGGTCGTCGACCGCGAACAGATCATCAAGATCGCGATGAGCGGATTTGCGGCACCCGGCAATGACGTGTTCTCACGTTGGGATGGCGCACCGGACAGGTTCAAACGTGAACGCGATATCGAGCAAGCCAAAGAGCTCCTGAAAAAAGCCGGGCAGGAAAATCTGACCGTCGATCTCGTCACGGCCGATATCGCCAACGGCGTCGTGACTTCCGCACAGATCTATGCCCGTCAGGCAAAGGATGCCGGCATCACCGTGAACGTGAAGCAGGTCACGCCGGAGGTCTTCTTCGGCGAGCAGTATCTGAAATGGCCGTTCGCCCAGAGCTTCTGGACGTTGAAGCCCTACCTGCCACAGGTGGCCCTCTGTTTGCTGCCAAACTCGCCCTATAACGAGACCCACTGGAGCGATCCAGCCTACATCAAGCTCTACGGGGAGGCGATAGCAACAATCGATCCGCTCAAGCGCGCCGACCTGATCAGCCAGTTGCAGATCGCCGATTTCGAACAGGGCGGGTATATTATTCCATCCCACAACCGTATCATCGACCTCGTCGCATCCAACGTCAACGGCTTGAGCCCAGGTGCGTTGCTTGCCTTGGGCGACTACAATTATCGGAAGATCTGGTTGAGCTAGTGCAGCGGCGGAGACCTTGGCGCCTCCGCCAGCTCCCGCGGGATTTGATATGCTGAAATTTACTTCCGCAATTTCACCTCTGATGACGCTGATCTGTCGGCGCATCGCGTTCGGCGCGTTGACACTGCTGATTCTGTCAATGCTCGTCTTCTTTGCGACGGAAATCCTGCCCGGCGACGCTGCTCGTGTCGTCCTCGGACGGGCGGCGAATGAAACGGCCCTTCAGGCCTTGCGCGAGCAGTTGCACCTCGATGAGCCCGTTGCCGCTCGTTATTGGCACTGGCTCGTCAACATTTGTACCGGTGATTTCGGCACCTCGCTGGTCAACGGACGACCGATCGCCGAACTTGTCGCATCGCGGCTGATGAATTCCGCCGTCCTCCTGGTGCTGACCACGGGCCTGACGATCCCGCTTGCCGTGGGACTAGGGGTTTTTGCTGCCCTTCGCCGCGGACGGCGCTCGGACAGCTTCCTGTCTGTCGCAGCCCTGGTCGTCGCGTCTCTTCCGGAATTCGTTATCGGTATCGGGTTGATCATCGTTTTCGCGACGGTCGTTGTCCAATGGCTGCCGCCCGTCTCGATGGTGCCGCCGGGAACATCGGTTTTTGCCCGGCCGCTGGTTCTGGTGCTGCCAACCCTCACGCTTGGGCTCGTCAGCTTTCCATATATATTCCGCATGATCCGGGCGACCATGATCGACGTCCTGGAGAGCGACTATATGGAAATGGCGACCCTGAAGGGCCTTCCCCGCTGGCGGATGACCTTTGTTCACGCGCTGCCCAATGCGGTCGCGCCCGCTATCCAGGTGGTCGCACTCATGCTTGCCTATCTCGCTGGAGGTACGGTGATGATCGAATACGTATTTGGGTATGCCGGGCTGGGGCAGGGGCTGATGAACGCGATCCAGTCCCGGGACATGCCGGTGATTCAGGTCATCGTCCTGCTGCTAGCAGCTTTCTACGTCCTGGTGAACCTTGCTGCGGACATCGTCACGATCCTGGTTACGCCGAAGCTGAGGACGGGCACATGGTGATCGGCGTAAAGTTCATGGCAGACCCCAAGATCGACAAAACCGCGCCTCTCACGCATGCGATAAAGGTCGCGCCGGCCCGCAGATCCCGAACCATATGGTCTGCAAGTGCGGTATGGGGCCTGATCCTGTTTTTTTCCGTCCTGATGCTGGTGATCTTCGGTCCCTTTCTGACACCCCATTCGCCCATCGATTTCATCGGTGCGCCATTCGAACCCCCGTCATCCTATGCTTTGCTCGGAACCGACACCGTCGGCCGCGACGTTCTCTCCCGTGTGTTGAGCGGCGGCAGCGTCATTCTTGGATTGTCCGCCATTGCAAGCATGCTCGGCGTTGCGCTCGGCGGGTTGCTCGGCATCTTCGCCGGCTATGCCCGTGGTCTGGTCGACGATGGGATCATGCGTTTGCTCGACGTGTTGCTTGCCTTTCCCCAGACTATTCTGGTGCTTCTGTTCGTCAGCGTTCTCGGGTCGAACTTCTGGTTGATTGCGCTGCTTGTCGCGGCCATTCATATGCCGCAGGTGGCACGTGTCATCCGCGCTTCTGCGCTGCGTGTTGCCCGGGAGGACTTCGTCGTCTTTGCGCACGGTATCGGCACATCGCCGATCCGGATCATCGTCCAGGAGATCCTTCCGAACGTGGCAAGTCCCCTTCTTGTGGAATTCGGCCTGCGGTTCACCTACTCAATCGCACTGATTGCCGGCCTGAGTTTCCTCGGTCTCGCGCAGGAGCCGCCGGCCGCGAACTGGGGGTTGATGGTCAACGAGAACCGGATCGGGCTCATGCAGAACCCGTGGCCGGTCCTGGCGCCGATCATCCTGATTGCGCTTCTCACCGTCGGCCTCAATCTTCTCACGGACGCCTATGCCCGCCATGCCGGCAAAGTGAATGCTGGACGGTCGAGCGCCGTCGACCTGGATGAGGACGATCTCTGATGCAGCTTATCGATCCTTGCGATGAGACGAGAACGGTGTCCGTCAAAAACCTTCGCGTCGAAACCACGGACAATCTCAAACAGCTTGTGGAGGACGTGTCCCTCGAACTCCTGCCAGGAGAAATTCTCGGCGTGGTCGGCGAATCCGGTTCCGGCAAGACGACCCTTGGCCTTGCGCTTCTCGGGCATTGCCGCAGAGGCCTTCGCATCGGCGCCGGAACCATTCGCGTCGGCGGAGAGCTCCTGTCGGATAAGGGGCCGTCCGAGCTTCAGCGCCTCCGGGGGCGCCTTGTCTGCTACGTCCCGCAAGATCCCGCCACCGCCCTCAATCCGGCGCTTCGGATAAGAACACAGCTCGCCGAATGCCTGGATAAAAACGGGTCCGGCCGCAACATCTCTCTGGAGGATCTTCTCGAAGACGTCATGCTTCCATCGGGGGCAGGCTTTCTCCACGCCTTCCCCCACCAGCTCTCCGGCGGTCAATTGCAGCGCGTTGCCATCGCAATGGCCTTTGCGGCCCGGCCGCGTCTGATTGTCATGGATGAGCCGACCACCGGGCTGGACGTCTCGACACAGTCGCATGTCCTGAAGACCGTGCGGCGGCTCTGCGAAAGTCACAGGGTCGCAGCGGTCTATGTCAGCCACGATATTGCCGTGGTCGCCTCTATCGCCAACCGCACGGCAGTGGTCTATGCCGGTCGCATCGTGGAGATGGGGCCGACAGCGAGCGTCCTGTTCGATCCTTCCCATCCCTACACGCGCGCGCTGATCCGCGCCGTTCCCGACATTGACAGCACGGCGACCGTCTCGGGGCTGGCGGGGCAGGCGCCGGACGGGGGCGCCGACCTGAAGCGCTGTTCTTTTGTCCCGCGTTGCGCGCTTGCCGTCCCGGCCTGTCGAGCGACGGTTCCACCAGCGGTTCCGGTCCGCCCGGGGCATGAGGTGCGATGCCTTCGGGCAGCAGATCGCGAACACATCCATGAGCGCTCGAGGCTTTTGCCCGAAGAAACGGGATCAAGATCAAATACGCTGCTCGACGTGCGGCAACT
The DNA here is from genome assembly GCF_014192095.1 of Phyllobacterium trifolii. Taxonomy (GTDB): domain Bacteria; phylum Pseudomonadota; class Alphaproteobacteria; order Rhizobiales; family Rhizobiaceae; genus Phyllobacterium; species Phyllobacterium trifolii. The sequence goes on along the minus strand of NZ_JACHXN010000028.1, from coordinate 7,410 downwards.
CACGGCTTCGCATGGCAACGCAAAAATCCTCCACGACATCACCTTCAAGATTCGGGCGGGCGAATGCGTCGGCGTGGTGGGGACCTCAGGTTCCGGGAAGACGACGCTCGCCCGCTCTCTTGCCGGTTTGCACGAGGACGCCAGGGGCCAGGTCATCTATCGCGATTCCGAACTGGTTTCAGGAACACGCAACCGCGATGCCGATGCGCGACGCAGCATACAGTACATATTCCAGAGCCCTTACGGCTCGCTCAATCCGCGCCGCTCGATCGGTGCCTCCGTAGCGACGGCACTTTCCCAGTTAACCACGGTTCCGGCGGCCGAGCGCAGGGCAAGGGTATTGAAGGCTTTCGATCAGGTGGCGCTTCCGGCGTCGGCTATCGATCGCTTTCCGCATGAACTGTCGGGCGGTCAGCGCCAGAGGGCGGCGATCGCCAGGGCTCTGATCGTCGATCCGGATTTCCTCATCTGCGACGAAATCACCTCCGCGCTGGATGTCTCGGTCCAGGCCCGCATCATGGAACTGCTGGGCGAGTTACAGCGTGAACATGGTCTGACCATGCTCTTTGTGTCGCATAATCTCGCCGTCGTGAGAAGCATCGCCCAGCGTGTGCTGGTTATGCAGCATGGCCGGATTGTCGAAAGCGGATTGACGGAAGCGGTGCTGACAAATCCGAGTGCGGCGGTCACGCGGCAGTTATTGCAGGATGCGCCGCGGTTTTCCTGCGCACGATCCGCCGAGTATCTGGAGGAGCACGATGTTGTTTGATACCTGCATTCGCAACGGCACTGTTGTATCGGCAGCGGAATCCTTCCGCGCGGATGTCGGCATTCTCGGTGGCCGCGTCGTCTCTGTCGGCTGCGACCTCGGACCTGCCGCGCGCGAGATTGATGCACTCGGCCTTCTGGTGATGCCGGGCGGGATAGACGCCCATTGTCACATCGAGGAACCGGCCTATCAGGGCGCGGTGCTTGCCGATGATTTTGCCTCTGCAACGCGCGCGGCCGCCTGCGGCGGAACGACAACGATCATCCCTTTCGTCAATCGGCTGACAAATGCAAGCCTGCGGGCGTCGGCCGAAGACTATACCGCGCGCGCCGATGCCCGCGCCTGCATCGACTATGCCTTCCACATCATTCTTGACCAGGGCTCGCTACCGTATCTTGAGCAGGAACTGCCGAAACTGATGCAGGAAGGCTACCTGTCGGTGAAGGTCTTCATGAACTATCCAGGCTATATGCTGGGCGACGACAGCATCCTCAAGGTCATGGACATAACGCGCCGTCACGGCGGCGTTACCCTTGTCCATGCCGAAAACGGCCACTGCGTCCACTGGTTGGCCAACAGCCTCGACCCTGCGAAGAAAAGCCGGATATCCAGCTTTGCCTGCACGTCGCCAACGGCCGTGGAGCGCGAGGCGACGCACAGGGCGCTGACACTTGCGCAGATCAGCGGCGCGCGGACCCTTCTCGTGCATGTCTCGGCAGCGGAGGCGGCCGAGCAAATTCGCTGGGCGCGGGGACGAGGCATTCCGATCCTTGCAGAGACATGCCCGCAATATCTTGTCGGGACCATCAACGACCTTGACACGCCCGGATGGGAAGCGGCGAAATTCCTGTGTTCACCGCCGCTGCGTTCGCAAGCAGATGTCGATGCGATCTGGGGCGATTTGGCAAACGGTGTCTTCCAGATTGTCTCGTCCGATCACTGCCCCTATCGGTTCGAAGGCACCAGCGGCAAGCGCGCCGGCGGCGATCTCGACTTCACTCATATACCGCCGGGCTTGCCCGGTCTTGAAACCCGGCTGGTTCTCCTTTTCAGCGAAGGGGTTTCCACGGGAAGGATCACGCCCGAACAGTTCGTGGCCATGACCGCGACCAATCCGGCACGGATTTACGGGCTTCTGCCGCACAAGGGCACGGTCATGCCCGGCGCGGATGCCGATATCGTCCTGTGGGATCCAAAGGCCACCACAGTCATCAGACATGCGGATCTGCATGACGATTGCGACTACACGCCCTATGAAGGTCGTGTAGTCACCGGCTTGCCGGTCATGACTTTCTCACGCGGGGAATGCCTCTGGAACCGCGGCAGGTTTGCCGCGACGCCGGGCCGCGGACGGCTCGCCGAGCGGACGCCGTCGCCATGAACGCGGGTATCAAGCGGACGGCAGGCCACACTATGCGGCAAGGGCCGGACGAGCGGCAATTCCGGACGATCGGACTTTATATCGCGCCCCAGTTCTCGATGATCAGCCTGATGTGCACCATCGAGCCCCTGCGCGTAGCAAATGAAATCCTTGGCAAGCCCTTGTTCAAATGGGAGCTGATTTCGAAAGACGTCGGGCGAGTACAGGCGGTCAACGGCCTCGATCTGATGGCGCATCGCGCGATATCGGACGATGACAGTTTCGACGCGGTTGCGGTCTGTGCGAGCTACGATTTGCCGAACGCCTGCGACCCTCGGGTCCTTGCCTGGCTTCGCCGGATGGCACGTCGCGGCGTAAGGACCGGAGCCATCGATACGGGTAGCTATCTACTTGCGAAAGCGGGTCTCCTCAACGGCTACAGATGCACCATCCATTGGCAGAACCTCGAAAGTTTTCGGGCCGAGTTTCCAGAGATCCAGGCAACGTCGAACCTGTATGAAATCGACCGAAATCGCTTCTCCTGCAGCGGAGCGACCGCCGCTCTGGACATGATGCTGCATCTCATCGCACTCGAACACGGCACGGACCTGACGATGCAGGTCTCCGAGCAACTGATTTATGCGCGTCTTCGCCAGGAGCACAACAGCCAGCGCAGCGCGGTCGCCCATCGGCTGCAGATCAACGACGCCAAGCTTTGTGTGGCGCTATCGGCGATGGAGCAGCAGATCGAAAGCCCGCTGATTATTGCCGACGTGGCGCGTCTGGCAGGGGTGACGGTCCGGCAGCTCGAACGCTTGTTCGGCGAAAATCTCGGATGCTCGCCTGCTCGATATTATGCAGATCTCAGGCTAAACCGCGCCCGCACCCTTCTCCACCAGACGAGCCTTCCTGTCATCGATGTGGCCGCAGTTTGTGGTTTTCCAAGTTATGCGCACTTCTCCCGATCCTACAGAAGGCTTTTCGGGCATCCTCCGACTGCCGAGCGGCGAAGAGGCCATCTCGAGGGTCGGGCATGACCTCGCCGCGCACCGACCGAAGCGGCAATGTCTGCCGCTTCGGCCATTCCCGCCTGATGGCGTCAGAACGTGCCCGGATAGCTTCCACCGTCCAGAAAGATGTTCTGGCGGGTGATGTAGCCCGCGTCCATGCCGCAGAGAAAAGCGCAGACCGCGCCGAGTTCATGCGGCTCGCCGAAGCGTCCCGAGCTTTCGCCGGATTTCCACTCTGCCAGGACATCATCGACCGACTGGCCCTCTTGACGCGCGTCGTTCGCGTTGTCGCGAAGACGATCGGTGCCGAAGGAGCCGGGAAGGATGTTGTTGATGGTGACGTTGTGGCGGGAAACGTCGCGGGCGATACCGGCGGCAAATCCCGTCAGACCGCTGCGGGCGCCGTTCGAAAGACCGAGCGAACCGATGGGTGCCTTGACGGAGATCGAGGTGATGTTGACGATGCGTCCGAAACGGCGATCGATCATGCCGTCGATGGTCGCTTTGATCAGTTCGATAGGCGCCAGCATGTTCGTGTCCAGCGCCGAGAGCCACTGTTCCCGCGTGAAATTGCGAAAATCCCCCGTCGGCGGGCCTCCGGCATTGTTCACCAGAATATCCGGCTGGGGGCAGGCCGCCAGAAGGCGCTGACGTCCCTCCTCGGTAGAGACATCCGCAACGACCGGCTTCACCGCAACGCCGGTTGCACTCCGGATTTTGTCTGCCGTGCGCTCCAACGTCGCTGCGGTTACCCCGTTGATCACGACGTTTACACCCTCCTGAGCCAGCGCCATGGCGCATCCCTTTCCCAGTCCACGGCTGGATGCGCAGACAATTGCCCAACGGCCTTCAATACCAAGTTTCATCTTGCAAACTCCAATGAAAGAAGTCCTATGTATAATTTAGGGAAAACCATCGTGTCAACATGAATATATGGGATAAATAAAGAAATGAACCAAGGTAAATTCAGAGATATAGTTGGATATGGGCGAAATAAACCAGATCCGAAATGGCCGAATAGTGCCATACTGGCCATAAACTTTGTTCTCAACATCGAAGAGGGCTCAGAATACAGTATAGGTGATGGGGATGGTTTCTCCGAAGCAACGCTCACGGAGTTCGACACATCGTATGTGCCGCATGGCGAGCGAGATCTCGCGGCGGAATCGATGTTCGAATACGGCAGCCGTGCAGGCGTTTGGCGGGTACTCGACCTGTTCGAAGAACGAGGGCTGCCTCTGACCCTCAACGCCTGCGCGATGGCCGTGGAACGTCACGGCGAACTTGCTGCGGTAATACGGGAGAAGAACTACGACATCTGCTGCCATGGCTGGCGTTGGGTGGACCATTTTCTTCTGCCCCGGCACACCGAGCAGCAGCACATTCTGAAGGCGATCGAAAGCCTCACCCGAAGCATCGGCACACGGCCTCTTGGATGGTGTTGCCGGACGGGGCCAAGCGTCAGCACACGCGATCTTCTTATCGAAACAGGCGGCTTTCTCTATGACAGCGATGCCTACAACGACGACCTGCCGTATTGGGTCGACGTCTGCGGGACAGACCACCTCGTCATTCCCTACACGCACGCCCACAACGACTCGAAATATGCGCCCGGGCCGTTTGCCACCAGCGCCGACTACGAGACATGGCATCGCGACGCGTTCGACTGGCTTTATCGAGAGGGCGCGCACTCTCCAAAAATGATGTCGGTGGGTCTTCATGCCCGGATGATCGGTCATCCGGCGCGAATGGCCGGACTTGCACGTTTTCTCGATCACATCAGCCGACACGACGGTGTCTGGGTCTGCGAAAGGATCGAGATTGCCAGGCATTGGCATCAGCACCATCGGCCACACGAATAAACCTCACACCACAGAAATCAAAGAATGGAAGGAAAATAAGATGAAACCTGTCAACTCGCCCGATACCGAAGAACGCCAGTTGCGGATCGACCTTGCCGCCGCGTTTCGCCTGGCTGCGGATTTCAACTGGCACGAATCCGTCGGCAACCATTTCAGCGTGACGATCTCGCCGGGGAGCCGAAAGTTTCTGATGAACCCGCGCTGGATGCATTTTTCTCGCATCAGTGCCAATGATCTGCTTTTGCTCGACGCTGACGACAATATCGTCATGGAAGGCAGTTCGCCGCCGGATCCCTCAGCGTGGGCGATCCACAGCCGTCTTCATGCCAGGCTGCCCCACGTGCGTTGCCTCCTTCATCTCCACCCGCCCTACAGCACCGCACTCGCCTCGTTGGCAGATCCGGAACTAAAGCCGATCGATCAGAATACGGCCCGGTTCTACAATCGCATTGCTATCGATACCTCTTACGGCGGCATAGCCGACGATCGCGAGGAAGGCGAGCGCCTTGCCGACGTGTTGGGGAATGGCAGCATTATGCTGATGGGCAACCATGGCGTACTGGTCGCGGGGGAAAGCATCGCGCAGGCGTTCGACGATCTGTATTTTCTCGAACGCGCCGCGCAAACGATGATACTTGCCTATTCGACCGGGCAACCGCTCAACATCATGGTCCCGGAACTGGCCGAGCGCACCGCCCGGGATTGGGAGAACTATAAGGGCATGCCCGTCGCCCATCTGGAGGAACTGAAACTGATCCTCGACGGGCGGGACCCCTCCTACGCGATGTAGGGCCGGTGAAGGGGCTTGATTACTCCCCGATAGCTGCGGCACCTGAGCAAATGCCAGGGTAGGCAAGTCAACAAGAAGTGTCATTGCTGTCCAAGCACGCATCCAAGCCTAACTGGTTGCGTATCGCTTGAAAGCGAACGGGATGGGCGCGAAGGCTGTGGGGAGGCACTGCGGGCAGTAAATCCTGCGCGCCTACCAAGGGTGGACGATGATGGGTGTTGTTGCATCGGTCGAAGTGATGGCGCAAATCGGTCTTTGACGTCGGCTTATGTTGCGGCCCGTTTAACGCGGACGTACTTCGGGCGTGCCCGTGACATCATGCGGTTGAGGACCTCACATGCGAGCGTTGTTTCCGTCTGCTGATTAGCAAATTGGCGTGCCCGACGACGATTTCCGATAAGCGACTTACAACGCCCGATCTCGGTCTCAACCAGTGACCGCTTGCCGTATCCGGTTCTAGTCTGCCACGCTATGCGTCCGCCTTGTGATGGCCGCAATGTGAGCATCCCGCTGGCTGGGTCGGTCGTGATCGTCTTTTTCACTTAAGTTCGAACGATGAATGCCGTATGCCCCCGCGTTCGAAGCCGAATTTTTCGTATATATTGTCGTATGATGCGGGTGAAGAAGAGCCTGTTGCCAGACTCATCGAGGTGAAATCTACTATCGCCTCTCCGCTTCGGTTTTTCGTTACGAGAAATGAGTGGGATACGTGTCAGAACATGGGTGTCGCCTATCGGTTCCACGTCTGGGATTTGAGTGGCGGGCTTTGAAAATGAATCGCCTCACCACGCGGAGCGAGCGGCGCAACCTTTGCCATGACAGACGGCGGGCAGATCTCGTCCTTGTCTGTTACCGGCATCAGAAGTTTCGACTTGATGCGCCTTGCCTGCCGGATTAGGCGGTAAACGGAATGCAAGGATAAACCGGGCGGCAATGAGGTTGCGCCATGGCGACGGCACGTCGATCATCGCCAAGCAGCCGGCTTCGGCACCCGGCGCAGTCATGGGCGCGAGTTCACCCGGTTCTGCAGCCAATTTGATGTAGTAGGGTCGCCGCCAAAGACAGTCGCCTACCTGATCGATCAGGCCGCAAGCATCCAACGAAGCGCGAGAACGGGTGGCGCCTTGACGGCTGCCGCCAGTCCGTCGACGACGGCGCACTGCGCGATGACCGCAGCGAGATCGGGACGGCTGGCTCCAACCACCAAAGCGTGACCTCCGCCAATTGCCGCCCGCGCGAATGCGCATGATCTCGCTTGTCGTAGAAACCGGTATCGAGGCGCTCACCCACCGCGCGGTCATCGAAACACCAGACTGGCTTGTCACGGGCGAATTTGAGAGAAGCGCCGCTTGTGCGTGAGCCTAACTTTAACCAGGCATTCGCCACTTGATATCTGGCCGTTCATGTTCTGCAGCACATCCGCAAGGCAGAAGAAGCAGGAGAAGGGGAACGGGTTTTTAGGACGGCGGGTCGGCTGCGATAAGTCAGACCTGGGTCAGGCCGCCATCGACACAAAGATCGATGCCCGTGATAAAACTGGAATCGTCCGAGGCCAGGAAAAGCGCAGCGGTCGCGATTTCGCGCGGACGGCCAAAGCGTCCCAACGGCACCATCGCGGT
>NZ_JACHXN010000027.1 GCF_014192095.1 Phyllobacterium trifolii | reverse complement strand
TCAAAGAGCGGGGTAAGTTCAAGAAAGCGTCGCGTTGTCTTTTCGGAACAGAAACCCATGACCCGCTCAACGCCTGCGCGGTTGTACCAACTCCTGTCGAAGATCACGATCTCGCCCGCCGCCGGAAAATGTTGAATGTAGCGCTGCATGAAGATCTGGGATTTCTCCCGGTCGCTTGGCGTAGGAAGCGCAATGACGCGGAATACGCGCGGGCTCACCCGCTCCGTTATCCGCTTGATCATGCCGCCTTTTCCGGCCGCATCGCGGCCTTCGAACAGGATTATGACGCGTGCGCCGGATTTCTTCACCCACGCCTGCAAATGCGAGAGCTCGATCTGAAGCTTTTTCATCTGCTTGTTGTAGCGGTCCTTGCCGAGCTTCTTGTGCTCGACATGCTCTTCTTCCCGCAATGTGTTGTCGTGTTTGTTCATCACATTATCCTCCCTCTGGTGTCTGCATTTGAAGTCCTGTCGACGCTGCAACCGTTCCCTCGGAAAGTCCTTTTTGCCTGGCGTTGAAGCCGCGTATTGCATCCTCCACATCCTCGAAAACATATTGAGTTCCGATGCGCTCCAGGAGACCGCTTCGTTCAAGCATCTTCTTCACCTCCGCGTGCAACTCGGCGATGCCCAGTGTCATTCCGTCCTTTGCCAGATCCCCTCTGATGTCATCGAGCATGGCAAGGGCGGTGCTGTCGATCTGGGCAATTGCACTCGCGTCAATAACGAACCAGCGGGTCCCGGCGGGTAAACCGGAGGCAATGGTTCTGATGCGCTCCTGAACGTAGTCCGCATTGAAAAACAACAGGCTGCCCTGGATTATATAGAGGGCGAGACCTGGGATGGGGCGGGCCTGAGGAAAGCGGTGCAGCTTGTAGAGGCCTTCACGACTGCCGAGACGGCCGAGCAGAGCGTCCCGCGGAAACATCATCTGACGCACGAGGTGGACAAGCGTTGCGGCGATAGCGATCACCACCCCGGCCAGCACACCGAAGCTTATGGCGCCCCACATTGTGATAAGCGCAAAAACGAACTCGGCGCGGCTGATACGCCAGATGTGTCTCAACTCTGCGATATCGATCAGGCTGAGAGCAGCGGCTACCAGAATGGCACCGAGGGCGGGGATGGGGAGAATCCGCATCGCATCGCTGAAATACAGTAGCGTCGCTATCAACGCTCCAGCCGAGACGAGCCCTGCCACCTGAGATTTTCCGCCTGTCGAATAACAGATCGCCGTCCGGGAGTCCGACACGCTGATCGGAAATGCTCCAAAGAGGCCAGCGGCAATGTTGCCCGCGCCCAGCCCGATCAGTTCCTGATTGGCGTCGACATGTTCACCGGAGCGCCCTGCGAAACTGCGGGCTGCAACTATGCCCGATCCAAAACTGACCAGAAAAACAGCAGCCGCACCCAGCACAATTCGATCCAGTGGAAGTGCGGCTAGAGAAGGTATCGAGATGGATGGCAGCGCAAAGGGGATGTCGCCGATAACGGCAATGCCCATCTGCTGGAAATTGAAAAGTACCGACAGGATGGCCGAAACCACAACGACAATGACCGGACCTGGTACGGGCAGGCGCGAAGCCCTGACCACCTGCAAAATAATGAACATGGACAACCCGAGCAGAAGCGAAGGCCAATTTATGGCGGCGCTCTCGTTGATGAGTTCGAGGAACGGCGCTATGAGCCCGTCCGATTGAATGGACAACCCTGTCAGGCGGCCAATCTGTCCAACGATGATCGATACGGAAATACCGGCAAAGAAACCTACGAGAATCGGGCGCGAAAGGAACGTTGCCACAACGCCGAGATGCAACAGACGAGCTGCGAGGCATATCGCGCCGACAACGAGGGCGATCAGCGCTGCAACCGTGGCACGGTCTACCGCTGCGTCCGCCGGCAGGGAGACTACGATCGATGTTACGGCCGCTGCCAGCACTGTCATGGTTGCCGCGTCTGGCCCGACAATCAGGATCCTGGAAGGACCGAACAGCGCGTAGCCTATCGGAGCCGCTATGCTTGCATAGAGTCCCGTTTCCAGAGGCAAGCCCACGATCGCCGGGTAGGCAATGGCACTTGGCAAGCCAACTGCGGCGACCGCGAGCCCGGCCGATATATCGCTCGGTAGCCAACTGGGTCTATATCCCCTCAGGCTCCTGAAAACGGGGATGGACAAGGTCATGGCCTGGACCTCTGGCTGGTGGCAACTATCATTGTCAATGCTCCAGGAACGCTTATGATCCGACTGCTCATTCGCAGTTTCAACGACGCAGTTATAGTCTGCGGAGATCTGGCGTTCCCCTAGCTTCATTCATGTTTACCGGAGGCGCAAGTACGTTACGGTAACAACCTCTCCAGAAGGTTGAGCTCCCGCACGGAGGTCTGCCATACCCGTCGGGTGAATGGGGCCCAAAACGCAAAATGGCGGCACAAGGCCGCCATTTTTTGCAGTATATTCGTCACTTTATGAAGTGAGAATGGTGCGGTCGAGAAGACTCGAACTTCCACGTCTTGCGACACAGCGACCTCAACGCTGCGCGTCTACCAATTCCGCCACGACCGCACTGTGGTAGAAGCCGAACATGTCGGCTTGGCGCTAGTAGCAAATAGGTTTCAGCTAAACAAGCCCTATCGTCGACTATCGCAATTGTTTTTCATCAATGCGGTCGAAACACGCCCAAGCTGCATCTGACTGGAAATCGCCTGAGAAAAGGTCCATATCCGGCGCACCCATTCTGAACATCGCCAACGTTCAGCGCAGGCAACCACAACGGGATATGAAATTCGCATCATGAAGACCAACCGCGACGATCTCGCCCCCGCATTCCTCGCCCGGGACTTGTCGCCCCCCGTCGAATGGCTGATCGCCGACGGCCTCACCGATTATGACGCGGCGCTCGCCTTAATGGAGAGCCGCGTTGCGGCGATCAGGGACGGCACGGCGCGCGAGCTCGTCTGGCTCGTCGAGCATCCGCCGCTCTATACCGCCGGCACCAGCGCCAAGGCGGGTGATCTCCTCGTTTCCGACAGGTTTCCCGTTTACGCGACCGGGCGCGGCGGCGAATACACCTATCATGGCCCGGGCCAGCGCGTTGCCTACGTGATGCTCGATCTGAAGCGGCGGCGCGAGGATATCCGCGCCTTCGTCACCGCGCTGGAACAATGGATCATCGCCACCCTCGCCGCGTTCAACGTGAGGGGCGAGCGGCGCGAGGATCGCGTTGGCGTCTGGGTGATGCGGCCAGAGCGGCCTGCCCTGCCCGATGGCTCGCCGGCCGAGGACAAGATCGCCGCCATCGGCATCCGCCTGCGCAAATGGGTCAGCTTCCACGGCATCTCGATCAATGTCGAACCGGAGCTTGCGCATTTCGACGGCATCGTGCCGTGCGGGGTGCGCGGCCACGGCGTCACCAGCCTTGTCGATCTCGGCCTGCCGGTGGATATGCACGACCTTGACCGGGCTTTGTACGATGCGTTCGGGGATGTGTTTGGCTTGGCACAGAGACCTTTTGAGAATTCAGCCCGATGAGTCAGCTGGTGTGATTTTCGAGAACCGGAGCGCAGCGGACATTTTGGTCCGTGAGCACCGGAAGCGCAGAAAGTCGGATCAGATGGCCGTCGGGGTGGATTGGCAAAGGTCTCTAGATGAACTCCATGATCACCGCATCCACCGCCAGGCTATCGCCTTGCTTGGCGTTGATCGCCGACACTGTCAGATCGCGGTCGGCACGCAGCACGTTCTCCATCTTCATCGCCTCGACGATGGCCAGCGTTTCGCCCGCCTTGACCTCCTGCCCCTTGGTCACATTGATTGAGACGATCAGCCCCGGCATCGGGCAGAGCAAGAGTTTCGACGTATCCGGCGGTATCTTCACCGGCATCAACTTTTCCAGCGCCGCCACGTGCTTCTGCATGGCGTGCGCGATGATCGACATGCCCCGCCAGTCGATGCGCATACCGTTGAGCACCGGGCGCAATTGCGCCTTCACCGCGCGCTTGTCGATATAACCGCTCCATACGGCGTCGCCGGGCTGCCAGTCGCTGCGAATGGTCATCACATCGCCGCCACGAATTGACAGTTCAATTTTCACCGGCGGTTTGGCCGCACAATTTGCAATCGTGATCGGCACATAATCGTCCCTGATCCGCACTTCCCATTCCGTGCGCATCTTGCCCGTATGCGGCCGCAAACGATCCGACAATCGATCCAGCCGCTCCTTGCGCACCAGTTCGACAGCCAGCGCGATCGCCGCCAAGATATCGAGATCGTCCGGTGACGGCGAAATCGGCTTGAACCCTTCCGGAAATTCCTCGGCGATGAACGCGGTCGAAAGCCTTCCCTCGCGCCAGCGCGGATGCTGCATCAGCGCGGCGAGAAACGGGATATTGTGCGCGATGCCATCGACAACAAACGTATCCAGCGCATCCGCCATCGCATCGATGGCCTCGAGCCGTGTAGGTGCCCAGGTGCAGAGCTTGGCGACCATAGGGTCGTAGAACATCGAGATTTCCGAGCCCTCGGTCACGCCCGTATCGTTGCGGATGATCGCCTTGCCAACCGGCCCTTCCGCCGGCGGGCGATAGCGTGTCAGCCGCCCAATCGACGGCAGGAAGTTGCGATACGGGTCTTCCGCGTAGAGCCGGCTTTCAACCGCCCAGCCATTGAGTTTCACATCCGCCTGTTTGATCGCGAGCTCTTCACCGGCCGCGATGCGGATCATCTGTTCGACCAGATCGATCCCCGTGATCAGTTCAGTCACAGGGTGTTCCACCTGCAGGCGCGTATTCATCTCGAGGAAATAGAAATTGCGATTCTTGTCGACGATGAACTCGACCGTTCCGGCACTCTGGTAGTCCACCGCCTTGGCCAGGGCCACCGCCTGCTCGCCCATGGCCTTGCGGGTAGCCTCGTCCAGAAAAGGTGATGGCGCTTCCTCCACCACCTTCTGGTTGCGGCGCTGCACCGAACATTCGCGCTCGCCAAGATAGATGGAGTTGCCGAAAGCATCGGCCAGCACCTGGATTTCGATATGACGCGGATCGACGATGAATTTCTCGATGAAAACCCGCTCGTCGCCGAAGGAATTACGCGCCTCGGAGGTCGCACGCTCGAAACCGTCGCGCACTTCCGATTTGCTCCAGGCGATGCGCATGCCCTTGCCGCCGCCGCCGGCAGAAGCCTTGATCATCACCGGGTAGCCGATCTCCCCGGCGATCCGCTCCGCATGGGCCGGATCGGTGATGACGTCGAGAAAGCCCGGAACCGTGCTCACCTTGGCTGCGTTGGCGAATTTTTTCGATTCGATCTTGTCGCCCATGGCGATGATCGCCTTGGGTTTTGGCCCGATGAAGATGATGCCCTGCTTTTCCAGCGCCTCGCAAAAAGAGGCCCGCTCGGAGAGAAACCCGTAGCCGGGGTGAACGGCTTCCGCGCCGGTCTCCTTGCATGCGGCGATGATCTTGTCCGCCACGAGATAGCTTTCGGCAGCAGCAGCCGGCCCGATATGCACGGCCTCGTCGGCCATCTCCACATGCACCGCATCGCGATCCGCATCGGAATAAACCGCGACCGTGGCAATCCCCATCTTGCGCGCAGTTTTAATGACGCGGCAGGCAATCTCGCCACGGTTGGCAATCAGTATCTTTTTGAACAAAACAAACCTCCCAACAGGTCTTTGTTTCTATTGCCAAACTTCGTTCTACTCAACTGATTCCTGTCAATTGTATGCGGGCTCGCTCTCTTCGCGGTTCTTTCCTTCGCGCCAGATCAGATAGGCGCCGGAAGCAACGATGATGGCGATCCCCAACCACTTAGACGCGGTAGGAAATTCCCTGAAGACAAACAGCCCGATGAGCACTGCCATGACGATTTCGAGATATTGAAACGGCGCCAGCAGCGAGGCGGGGGCAAGGCGCGAGGCGTTGGTAATCAGCTGGTGTCCGGTTGTCGCAATGACGCCCATCGCGAAAAGCAATGACCACGACAGGGCATTGGCAGGAAGGCCGAATGTCATATCGCCGATTTCAAAGGCCGCGCCGAAGAACAGCGCGACGAGAGTCGTCAGCGTACCGCCTACCCCCGCATATAGCTGCATGACAAGCGTTGTGTCGGCAGTGCCATACCGTCGGTTCAGGATAAGATAGAAGGCAAAGGATGCTGCCGTGCCCAGAGGCAAAAGCGAAACCCAGCCAAAGAGTTCCCAGCTGGGCTGAATAACGATCAGTGTGCCGATGAACCCGATGGCGACTGCCATCCACCTGCGCCAGCCGACATGTTCCTTCAGCAGGATTGCCGAAAGGGTGGTCAGCATCAATGGTTCAACGAAGAACACCGCTATGGCGTCCGCCAACGGCATGTATTTGATCGCCGCATAGAAACAAAGCCCACCGACACCCATGAGAACGCCGCGAAACAGGTTACCCCAAAGCTTGACGGGTCTTAGGGATTTGACCCCGGTCATGGCAATGATGATCATCGCGGCAAGCATGGCCTGAAATCCAAAACGGAAGAGGGTTACGGTTGCCGGCGATACGCTGTCCACCGTCGAAAGCCATTTGGCAATGGCGTCCATCACAGGCAGGAAAAACATGGCCGCCGCCATCATCGAAACACCCTGCACCTGTTGTGCGGTTGTATTTTCCATGCTCATCATTCCTCTGGACGCCGCGACGACGTGGCTTGCTGGAATATCGCTCCTGCTAAAAAAAGCAATCGTGATTGGTAGTGGCACAGTGCGTGGTTTCGCGCTTCGACGCTCAGGATGCGAGCCCACTGCATCCAATCCATGTGCGTGGTTCGACAAGCTCACCATGAGGGAAGTAGTGTACTGCAAACGCTCATCACCAATGTTGGCTATTGGCAACCTTTGAGCCATCCCAGCATTTCAAGCTCCCTGCAATCAAACCACCTCCCTCATGGTGAGCTTGTCGAACCACGCACATGGCGGTTTTGCCAAACCTACCACCCAGTAAAAAAATCATTCTGAGCGCTTTGAGCGATTCCTGGACAACTCGGGAAGTCCTTCATAGTTCATGGCGATAAGGGCTTGCTTCTTCACACGCGACCATCCTTTGATTTGCCGTTCTCGTGCGATCGCATCCAAAATGCGATCGTAAGTCTCGGTAAAAACAAGTTCAACAGGAAGCCGGGAGCGGGTGTACCCGTCGTAGATCGCCGCGTTGTGCTCCCAAACCCGGCCTTCGACCTCCTGTTTCGTCAGACCTGTGTAATAGGAACCATCCGCACAACGAAGAATATAAACGGTCACTTCCATAGGGACCTCGCTCAACTCGTGCGACCGTAGAAACAATGGATGGTTGGGGCAATTCAACCAAAGTTTGAAAATGCAATTGCATCCACGCCATGTGCGTGGTTCGACAAGCTCGCCATGAGGGTGGTGGTTTGATTGCAGGGGAGCTTGAATGCTGGGATGGCTCAAACGTTGGTGATTAACCTTGCAGCACTCAACCTCCCTCATGGTGAGCTTGTCGAACCACGCACATGGCGGTTTTGCCACGTTTTACTCTTCACGATGCTGTGCGTCAGTTTTTCAGCCACACTTGAATGTAAGCGCTCGGGCGTATAGTTCTGTGGGTGACTACCGGAACAGACAGCGAACTCCCATCGCGTTTCGCCATGAAGCGTGCAAATATCAAGGGTGATTCGAATCTCTATGAAGTTGGCCGAACAAGACCATGGATGATAATAACGACCTCTTTTCAGCGATCGTAAAAACCGCCCGCGAACGGCAGGCGGCGAGTGAACCCGCACGTTCTGATCAAGTTGCCAAAGCTGTCCCCGCCGCGCCTGTCAAATCCGCGCGCACCATGCCTGAAGCCAGCGGCAACTATAATGCCGCCGACATCGAGGTGCTGGAAGGGCTGGAGCCGGTTCGCCGCCGTCCGGGCATGTATATTGGCGGCACCGACGAGCGCGCGCTGCATCATCTGTTCGCGGAGGTCATCGATAATTCCATGGACGAGGCCGTTGCCGGTCACGCCAATTTCATCGATATCGATCTTGACGAAAACGGCTATCTGTCGGTCACGGACAATGGCCGCGGCATGCCGGTCGATCCGCATCCGAAATTCAAGGATAAATCCGCGCTCGAAGTCATCATGACGATGCTGCACGCGGGCGGCAAGTTCGACTCCAAGGTATACGAAACCTCCGGCGGCCTGCATGGCGTGGGTGTTTCGGTCGTCAACGCGCTCTCGGACCACGTTGAAGTCGAGGTCGCGCGCAACCGCCGTCTCTATCGCCAGCGCTTTTCGCGCGGCAAGGCGCTTGGACCGCTCGAAGAAGTCGGCGAAGTGCAGAACCGCCGCGGAACGCGTGTGACCTTCCATCCCGATGCCGAGATTTTCGGTCAGGGCGCCAAGTTCGATCCGGCGCGGCTTTACAAGATGGCGCGTTCGAAAGCCTATCTCTTCGGCGGCGTTGAAATCAGGTGGAATTGCGCCCCGTCACTGCTCGATCCGAAGGATCCGACGCCGGACAAGGCTGTCTTCCATTTCCCGGGCGGCCTCAAGGATTATCTCGGCGCCTCGCTCGGCAAGGATTTTCAGATCACGCGCGAGATGTTTGCCGGAAAGACGGAAAAAACCAGCGGCCATGGCGCCATGGAGTGGGCTGTCGCCTGGTATGGCGGTGATGGTTTCGTCAATTCCTATTGCAATACCATTCCGACCGGCGAAGGCGGCACTCATGAAGCGGGCCTGCGCATAGCGCTTACCCGCGGGCTCAAGGCCTATGCCGAACTCACCGGCAACAAGCGGGCCTCGATCATCACCACCGATGACGTGATGATCTCCGCTGCCGCCATGCTCTCGGTGTTCATCCGCGAGCCGGAGTTCGTTGGCCAGACCAAGGACAAGCTGGCGACCGTCGAAGCGCAGCGCATCGTTGAAAATGTCATTCGCGATCCATTCGATCATTGGCTTGCCGCCTCGCCGCAGGAAGCATCGAAGCTGCTCGACTGGGTGGTGGACCGGGCTGAAGAGCGCGTCAAACGCCGCCAGGAAAAAGAGGTCAATCGCAAGTCGGCGGTCAAGAAGCTGCGCCTGCCGGGCAAGCTTGCCGATTGCAGCCAGACCGGCGCACTGGGCGCGGAGCTCTTCATCGTCGAGGGTGACAGCGCTGGCGGCTCTGCAAAACAGGCGCGCGATCGCGCCACACAGGCCGTGCTGCCGCTGCGCGGCAAGATTTTGAATGTGGTCAGTGCCGGACGCGAGAAGATGACGGCCAACCAGCAGATCGGCGATCTCATCCTGGCGCTCGGTTGCGGCACCCGCTCGAAATACCGCGACGAAGACCTGCGCTACGATCGCATCATCATCATGACCGACGCCGACGTCGATGGCGCGCATATCGCATCGCTACTGATCACCTTCTTCTATCAGGAGATGCCGGAGCTTATCCGCAACGGCCACCTCTTCCTCGGGGTTCCTCCCCTCTATCGTCTCGCGCAGGGCGGCAAGGTCGCCTATGCCCGCAACGATGCCCATAAGGACGAGCTCCTGAAGACGCTGTTTACCGGCAAGGGCAAAGTCGAGATCGGCCGGTTCAAGGGCCTCGGCGAAATGCGCGCCGACCAGCTCAAGGAAACAACGATGGACCGCAAGAAGCGCACCCTGCTGCGTGTCCAGATCGATGAGGAATGGGCCAACGAAACCAAGCTCGCCGTGGACGATTTGATGGGCACCCGCCCCGATGCGCGCTTCCGCTTCATCCAGGATCGCGCCGCGTTTGTTGAGGAACTGGATATTTAGCGTCCTGCCTCTACTTGCGTCGCTCGACGAGCTTACTATGCGTGCCGCGCATTGCACGGCTTTCAAAACACCCCTCCCTGTCGCTTCGCTCCGTCCCTCCCCACAAGGGGGAGGGTAATGGTGCCATGTCTTGTAGAGTCATGGTTTAATTTGGACATAGGCCAAGGCCTGCTAGGGTCTTACCCTCCCCTTGTGGGGAGGGAGGCTGCGTAGCAGCAGGGAGGGGTTTTTTCGAACAACGGGAGGCAAATCCAATGACATTGAAATGTATCAATCCTGACGGCATCTCCACCCCGCAGACCTACAGCCATGTGATCGTTGCTACAGGCAGCCGAATGGTTTTTATCGCTGGACAGGTGGCTGAAGACAGCCAGGGCAACCTCGTTGGTCGCAGTGATATGGCGGCGCAGGCCCGTCAGGTCTTTGCAAATATCGGGCGGGCGCTTGCCGCCGCGGGCGCCGAACCTCGACAGGTTACGAAGCTGACGATCTTTGTCGCCAATTACCGGCGCGAGCACCTGGCCATGATCGAAGAAGGACGCGTCGCCTTGTTCAAAGATCATAAGCCAACCGACACGCTGGTCGGTGTCGCTGCGCTGACCAACCCCGATTACCTTCTGGAAGTTGACGCAGTGGCGGTACTAGAGTGATATACATCAAAAGTATTAGTCCTTGAACTATGCCTCCAACAGGAGTACATCATAAAGACTAGGCGCGGCTCCTCCTCCCTGCTTTTGGCGCGCGCCTGGTTCCCCCCATTAAGCCGGACGCAAGTCCGGCTATTTTTTAGACGCGAAGCTCTCGAAAAGATTAATTGAACGATCGTTAAATTAATTCCTCGGCGAGATACGCTTTTCCTGGCGGTTTTTCGGCATTTGATCCCTATGAACCGCTATTTCAAAACTATTTTGATGCAAGTCCGAGCGATTCCTGCGCAAGGAATCCCGATTCCTATGCAAGAATCCCCGAAACTGACGCAGAATTTTCAACCTCGAGCTTTAACTTGATTGCGCCGAGTTGCGCTCAGATATGCAGCGCGTGTCCCAGCGCCTTGAGAGCGGCTTCCTGAAAACCTTCGCTCTGTGTCGGGTGGGCGTGGATGGTTCCGGCGATATCTTCCAGTCGTGCACCCATCTCCAGGGCAAGGGCAAAGGAGGCCGAGAGCTCGGATACACCCTGCCCGACCGCCTGGATTCCAAGGATAAGATGGTTGCCGGCAGCGGCGACGACGCGGACGAAACCCTCCTCGCCTTCCTGTGTCATTGCGCGGCCATTGGCGGCAAAGGGAAACAGGCCGATCTTGATTTCGTGTCCGGCTTCCTTTGCCTCTTCGGGAGAAAAGCCAACAGAAACAATCTCCGGATCGGTAAAACACACTGCCGCGATAGCACGTTTGTCCCAGCTGCGGTTTTCGCCGGCAATGATTTCCGCCACCATTTCGCCCTGCGCCATGGCTCGGTGTGCGAGCATGGGTTCGCCGGTCACGTCGCCAATGGCATAAACGCCGCGCATCGAGGCGCGACACTTATCATCGATTCTGACGAACTTTCCGTCCATGTCGAGGTCGATTTCCTCAAGACCCCAGCCGGTCGTCACCGGCTTGCGACCGACGGTTACCAGCACTTTGTCAGCCGGGATTCTCTCGTCCTTGCCGTCCGCGGTTTCGATCAGCAGCGCATCACCCTTTGTGCTCATGCCCTTGGCCTTGGCGCCGGTCAGTATCGTGATACCTAACTCATTGATATGCTTGACGATTGGCCGGGTCAGCTCCGAATCATATTGCGGCAGGATTTTGGGCAATGCCTCGACAACCGTCACTTTGGAGCCGAGTTTGGCAAAGGCTGTCCCGAGTTCGAGACCGATATAGCCGCCTCCGACAACGACCAGTTTCTCGGGGATTTTCTGTAGAGCCAGCGCCTCGGTCGAGGAAATGACATTGCCGCCAAACGGCAGCGATGGAATGTCGACAGGAGCCGAACCCGTTGCAATCACTACGTTTTCTGCCCTGATAATCTGCTGGCCCGTCAACGTTTCGACCTCGACGGTCTTGCCGTCGCGAAACCTGGCCTTGCCGGTGACGATCTTGACATTGGCCTTCTTGAGCAGCCCGGCGACGCCGTTGTTCAGGCGGCTGACAATCCCGTCTTTCCAGGCGATGGTTTTCGGAAAGTCGATCGCCGGTTCACTTACGGAAATACCGAGAGGCGTACGATTGGCGGCGAAATGCGCAACCTTTTCAAACTCTTGCGCGGCGTGAATCAGCGCTTTGGAAGGGATGCACCCCACCATCAGGCAGGTGCCGCCAACCTTTGCCGCTTCGACAATGACTGTATCGACATTCAGCTGGCCAGCCCGAATGGCGCAGATATAGCCGCCGGGACCAGCGCCGATGACCAGCAGTTTGCAGGAGATGTCCTTCATCGCTCAACCTTCCACAAAAATCAGCGCCGGCGTTTCGAGCAGCGTCTTGATTCGTTGAATGAAAACAGCGGCATCCCAGCCGTCGATGACGCGATGGTCGAAACTCGACGACAGGTTCATCATCTTGCGGGGGATAAAGTTCGTTCCATCCCACATCGGCCGGGTCATGATCTTGTTGACGCCAATGATCGCCACCTCCGGGTAATTGATCACCGGCGTCGTCACCACACCGCCCATGCTGCCCAGCGACGTGATCGTGATCGTCGATCCGCTCAGCTGCTCGCGCGTTGCCGTACCGGTTTTGGCCGCATCTGCCAGCAAATTGACCTCGGCGGCGCAATCCCACAGCGTGCGCGCCTCGGCATGCTTGACAACCGGAACCACCAAGCCGTTCGGCGTCTGCGCCGCTATGCCGATGTGGACGCCGCCATGCTGGTGGATAACATTGGCTTCGTCATCGTAAAGCGCGTTGAGCTGCGGCTGATCGGCAATTGCCCGCACCATCGCCCGCATCAGAAACGGCAAAATGGTCAGTTTTGACTGCTCGGCGCGCTTGTTGGCATTGAGTGTTGCGCGCAATTCCTCCAGTGACGAGACATCGATTTCCTCGACATAGGTGATGTGCGGAATGTGCGATTTGGCAATCGCCATTTTCTCCGCGATCTTGCGGCGCAGGCCTACGACCTTGATTTCCTTGACGGAATTGTCGGGAGCAAGTGCCGTAATGCCGGGCTTTTGCTTGCCCCGCGCGAAGAAGGCTTCGAGATCTTCATGGCTAATGCGCCCGGCCGGACCCGTTCCGCTGACCTGACGAAGGTCCACGCCGGCTTCTTTTGCCCGCAACCGAACGGCTGGAGACGCAAGCGGCTTCTCGCCTTCATCGCGCGGCGCGTTGGCGCTAAAAGGACTTGTTACAAGCGAAGTTTTTTGCGCAGCTGGAGGCGTTGTTGGCTTCGGTTTTTCGGCTGGAGCTTTCGGCGCGTGGGCCTTTTTTTCCGCCTCTGCTGCTGGTGCCTCAGCCTTCACAGGTTTGGCCGGTGCGGCCTCGACCACGTGACCTTCACCTTCAATCTTCAGGCGGACCAACGGCGATCCGATCGCAAGGATCTGACCGATTCCCCCCCCAAGCCAGATGATTTCGCCGTCGACTGGCGACGGAATCTCAACCGTAGCCTTGTCGGTCATCACAGCGGCAAGGACCGTGTCCTCGCGCACCAGATCGCCAATTTTTACATTCCATTCAACGAGTTCGGCTTCCGCAACGCCTTCACCGACATCCGGCAGCTTGATGATATACTCACCCATAGCGCTATCCCTCCAGCGTTTCGACAAGCGCGCGTCCAAGACGTAACGGCCCCGGGAAATAATCCCATTCCTGCGCGTGCGGATAAGGCGTATCCCACCCGGTCACCCGCGCGACCGGCGCTTCGAGCTTGTAGAAACAATGTTCCTGGACCAAGGCCGCGAGTTCTGCACCAAAACCCGAGGTTAACGTTGCTTCGTGCACCACGACGCACCGACCGGTCTTTGAAACGGATTCGATGATGGCTTCGAGATCGAGCGGCAAAAGCGTGCGGAGATCAATGATCTCTGCATCTATGCCATGTTCCTCTGCAGCGGCTTCGGCCACGTAAACCATTGTGCCATAAGCAAGAATCGTGAGCTTCGAACCTTCGCGGCGCTTGATCGCCTTGCCAAGCGGTACCGTATAATGACCGTCCGGAACTTCGCCGAGATCGTGCTTCGACCAAGGCGTTACCGGTCGATCGTAGTGACCGTCGAATGGCCCGTTATAGAGGCGCTTGGGTTCGAGGAAGATAACCGGGTCGGGATCTTCGATCGCCGAAATCAGCAAGCCCTTGGCGTCATGCGGATTGGAAGGGACAACCACTTTCAACCCGGAAACATGCGTAAACAGTGCCTCAGGGCTTTGACTGTGCGTCTGACCACCAAAAATACCGCCGCCAACCGGCATCCGCACGACGATCGGGCAGGTAAAGTCGCCATTGGACCGGTAGCGCAGGCGTGCCGCCTCCGAGACGATCTGGTCATAGGCCGGATAGACATAGTCGGCGAACTGGATCTCGATGCAGGGCTTCAGGCCGTACGCGGCCATGCCGATCGCCGCGCCGACAATGCCCGCTTCACTGATAGGCGCATCGAAGCAACGTGTTTTGCCGTATTTTGCCTGCAGTCCCTGGGTACAGCGGAAAACACCACCGAAAAAGCCCACATCTTCACCGAAAACGACGACATTCTCGTCGCGCTCCATCATGATATCCATCGCGTCGCGAATGGCTTCAATCATAGTTTTACGCGGCATCTGTCAGACTCCTGCCTGCTGGCGCTGGCGACGCAGATGCGGCGGCATTTCCTCGTAGACACCCTCGAACATGTCGCGGGCGGATGGCTTGCCTCCCGCATGCAATGTGCCGAAGCTCTCCGCTTCTTTTTGTGCTGCAACGACAGTGTCGAGAATTTCCGCCTCCGTCTGCTTGTGACGATCATCGGACCAGACATTGCGCCCGATCAGATGGTTCTTCAGCCGGATGACAGGGTCACCCAGTGGCCAGGCATCCGATTCTGTTTTAGGGCGGTATGCCGATGGATCATCGGAAGTGGAATGCGCGCCGGCGCGGTAGGTAACATACTCGATCAGCGTGGGCCCGAGATTGCGCCGGGCGCGCTCGATCGCCCATTTTGCCACCGCAAAAACCGCCAGATAGTCGTTACCATCGACACGCAAAGCCGGAATGCCAAATCCGAGACCACGCGCCGCAAATGTGCCAGAACCGCCCCGTGCAATGCCCTGAAAAGTAGAAATTGCCCATTGGTTGTTGACAATGTTCAGCACGATCGGCGCTTTGTAGGTCGATGCGAAAACCAGCGATGCATGGAAATCGGATTCTGCCGTGGACCCATCGCCAATCCATCCAGCCGCAATCTTGGTGTCGTGCTTGATGGCCGATGCCATCGCCCAGCCCACTGCCTGGATATATTGCGTTGCAAGGTTTCCCGAGATTGAAAAGAAGCCATGCTCTTTCGATGAATACATGATCGGCAGCTGGCGGCCTTTAAGTGGATCGCGCTCGTTGGAGTAGATCTGGCACATCATCTCGACCATCGGATAGTCATCCGCGATCAAAAGGCCTGCCTGCCGGTAGGTCGGAAAATTCATGTCACCAGGCGCAAGCGCCTTGCGGAAGGCGCAGCTGACGGCCTCTTCACCCAGATGCTGCATATAGAACGAGGTTTTGCCTTGCCGCTGGGCGATCTGCATGCGCGCGTCGAAGGCGCGTAGCGTCATCATATGGCGCAGTCCCTCGATCAATTGATCGTCGGTCAACAGACCCGCCCAAGGGCCGACGGCCTCACCGTCGCGGTTTAAAACCCGAATGATCGAGAAGGCCAGGTCGCGTATGTCCTCGGGGTTGGCGTCCACGTCCGGACGTCGTATCGCGCCGGCTTCATCAAGCTCCACATTGGAAAAATCTGGCGCACCGCCAGGCCGCACCGCCGGTTCGGGCACGTGCAGGCTAAGCGGGCCAAATTCACCAGGGGAACCATCATCGGACATAATACAGACCTCCCAATCACGCGTATCGTACCGTACACTATCATGAAAAATCACGCGGTGAGCATTGGCTTTTCCAAGGAATTCCGGACGGTTACCGCGCTTTTCTGATGAGATATTCCGTATAACACCCTGAACTTGTTGAAAGTTCCGGCGAATATTTTATGGGCGGGTGAAATCGAGCCCGGCAAAAAAGCAATTTTTCGCCACTTCACCGGCAGCGCGCGCATTTATGCGATCAAAGCCTGAATGGATTTTGTAATGAAATGTTCGGCGGAAGGGCCAGAGCCTGACCGAAAATTCGACAGGGGGTGGCGAAAATGGTGCTTTTCCGAGCACCGAAGCGGAGCGTACGTTGGGTACGTGAGCATCGGAGCGCAGAAAAGCGCCATTTGCAGCCCGCCTTGGCGAATTTATGTTCAGGCTCTTACGCAGCAGCAATTGCCATTGCATGATCGCGCGCATCTTCCCGAATTGCCTCGAGATAGATCCTCTTGAGTAGCGATAGCATGTCGTCATTGGCAGCGGCAGGAACAGCACCATTGGTAGCCGGCACGACGTGCTCGATCATTCTGCGCGCGATTTCCTGGGCACCGATAGACAGTTTGCCATTGGCAACGCCGTGCCAACTGTTGAGCGCCACTCGCAGCGGCTGATGCGTACTTGCAGGAAGGCCGGCAGCGCTGAACAATGCACACAGTGCCGTGGCTCGGCCATCGATCAAAAGGCTTCGCACGCGCGGCAGACTATAGCCCGAGAGCATAACAAGAATCGCACCGAAGAAATCGATCTTTCCGCACGCAACGATCCGGATGACGAATGCAGTCGTGAGGTCACCGCGTAGCTGCAGGTGCTCGATCAATGCCGGATATTCCTCAACCGAGGTCTCCGCCACAAGGCTGATCGATGCCTTGACGCAAGCTTCCTGCGTAACGCGCCTTGCCCGCCGCTCACCCATCAATGCCACAACAATGTCCATCTGGCACAGCGCTTCGGCGATGCAGATTGCCAAGGCATGGCGGCAATCGGCAGGCAATCGCTCATTGTCGACAAGGAGCGCGCGAATTTCAGCCACATGACCAAGGCGCTCGATCAAGCGGCGAAAGCTGGTGTCAGCTATCTGCGCCTGGGTATTGGCGAGAAGCTCCAGCACGGCAATGGTCTCGCCGATCTCAATGATTGCAGCGCTGACCGCAATTGATACCTTGGGCCTCGCCGCTATGACTTTCTGTGCGTCGCCACTTCCGCCGGCTACACAATCGATCAGATCGGCATCGCTGAGAAGCACGGATCGCGCCAGCATATAGGTGGCGATCTCTATCTGATCGCGGGCAAGACCGGCAACGATGTGAATTGGGGCATGAGCGCTTGTGGAGAACACGTCGGCAAGCGCCAACCGCACTTTTGGCGAAGGATCGTCCAGGAGCAGCGTCAATACAGTCTCTGTGGCACAACGTTCGTCGAAATCGAGGTCGGAATGCAGGTAAATATGAGCCAACGCAGCTGCTGCGTGGCAACGCTGAGCAACCGAAACATTATCGATCATTTTCAGATAGTGCTGTACCGACATTTATCTTGCGCCCCACAGTCTTTGTTAAATTAGACTTTAGTGGCAAAAGGTTTACGAACGGTTCACCATGTCGATTAACCATACCAAGGCGGCAGCACGCGCATGTTGCGATCTTGGCAAAGCCGACCTAGACTCCTGCAAAAGAGGAGACGCGCGACATCATGGCAGGGCTATATCTGGAAGACTTTGAAATCGGACATGTGTTCCAGCACGCGCTGCGCAAGACTGTCACCGAGAGCGACAACATGCTGTTTTCGGTCATGACCCTCAATCCGCAGCCGCTGCATATCGATTTCGAATATGCCAGCAAGACAGAATGGGGCAAGCCTTTGGTGAATTCGCTGTTTACGCTTGGCCTGATGATTGGCATTTCGGTCAACGATACAACTGTGGGCACGACGATTGCCAATCTTGGCATGACCGACGTGACATTCCCTGCCCCGCTATTTCATGGCGATACCGTACGGGTCGAAACGCAGGTGATCTCGGCACGGAAATCCAAATCAAAGCCGGATCGGGGGATCGTCGAATTCGAGCACCGGGCTTTCAATCAATTCGGTGTACTTGTCGCGAAATGCACACGGCAAGCCATGATGAAATCGAAGGCCGCAGCCTGATGCGCTCGCTCTTGTTCGTTCCGGGCGATTCGGAAAAGAAGCTGGAGAAGGGCCTGACGGGCGGGGCCGACCTGTTGCTGATCGACCTTGAGGATTCGGTGAGCGCAGAGCGCAAGGAAGCGGCTCGCAATATAGCCGCCGAGTTTCTTGCTGCAAACCGAGACAGGCCCTCGCCGCGCCTGTTCGTTCGCATCAATGACCTCGCCAGTGGACTTGCCGATGACGACCTAGCCGCCGTCATGCCATCCCTGCCCCATGGTATACTCCTGCCAAAATCCAACGGCGGAAAGGATGTGACGCGGCTCTCGGCCAAACTCAATGTCCACGAAGCGCGTGCAGGCGTCGAGGAAGGTTCGACACAGATAATCGCCATCATCACCGAAACTGCGATCGGGACACTCTCGGCGGCAAGTTATCCTGGCGCCTCAACCCGCCTTATCGGCTTGAGCTGGGGGGCGGAAGACCTGTCTGCGGCAATCGGCGCTCGCACCGCCCGCGACGAGTCCGGGCGTTATACGGATGTCTTCCGGCTGGCCCGGGCGGTGACGATCCTCGGCGCATCGGCGGCAGATGTTGCCTCGATCGACACGGTCTATATCAACTACCGCGACGAGGAAGGGCTCGCGCGTGAATGCACTGAAGCTGAACGCGACGGCTTCACCGCCAAGCTTGCCATTCATCCGGCGCAGATACCGATCATCAATCACGCATTTACACCGTCACCGGAGTCCATAGCGCATGCCCGAAGGATAATCGACGCGTTTGCCGCTGATCCGGCTGCTGGTGTGATCGGTATTGATGGCGAAATGGTCGACCGTCCGCATCTGCGACGGGCGGAGCGGCTTATTGCTCGTTCAGCCGGCTAGATTGTGTCCGACGCTCTATTCATCCCACTTTGGGCGAAACATCTGAAACGTTTGCGAAACCGAGGCGAAATCCATATAGCCGAGGCGCGAAACCGGCTGGGCCTTCGTCATGTCCACGAGGCCGCCGGTCAGGATTTCTTCGCTGATATGCACGCCCACCACTTCGCCGATGACCATAATCGAAGCCACCGGGTTACCGTGGCGATCTTTCGGATTGCGGATTTCAGTCACGACGCATTCCAGCGTCGAAAAGGCTTCAGCCACACGCGGCGCATTGATCATCGTGCAGTCGACCGCCGTCAGCCCGGAGTATTCGAATTCGCTGACGCCCCGAGGGGCATTCACCGACGTTGCGTTCATGGCAACGGAAAGGTTTGCGCTGACCAGATTGGCGGCGAACTCACCCGTCTCTTCGATAAAGGAGACGCTGTCCTTGTGGCCTTCGGAACAAAACATGATGAGACAGGGCTTGGTGCTGATCATGTTGAAAAAGGAGTATGGCGCGAGATTGACCTTGCCTTCCTTCGAGCGGCTGGAAATCCATCCGATCGGTCTCGGGGCAACGATAGCCTTCAACGGATCATGCGGCAGGCCGTGGCCATCCTCGTATCTGTAAAACATTTAGGGCCCTAGCCTTCCCACGGGCCCGAATATTCCGACAGTATATCCTTGATCTCGGGTCGCGGACGTTCCGGAACCTTCTGGGCGCAAGTACCTATATGGACGAAGCCGGTTACGCGCTCATGCGGCGCCAGCCCAAGCAGTGCGCGGCCCTTTTCATCGGACGCGTACCAGTTGCTGATCCAGTTAGTGGCATATCCAAGCGCGTTGGCCGCAAGAGAAAGCTTCATCGCCGCGGCACCGGAAGACAGGAACTGCTCCCATTCCGGAATATGATGCTCGACCGGTGAGAAAACCACGCCGATTACCAATGGCGCGCGGGCAAAGCGCTTGAGTTCCTGATCGCGGCGTTGCTCGGTCAGCGGACCTTCGCGCTCTTCGGCAAGATCCGCAAGATATTTGCCAATCTGAACACGCGCTTCTCCCCGGTAGAGGATAAAGCGCCAAGGGGTGAGCCGGCCATGATCAGGCACCCGCGAGGCGATACGAATCATGGTCTGGATTTCATCATCCGAAGGCGCCGGAAGACCAATGGCCGAGATAGGCGTCGAACTGCGGGTTGACAGGAATTCAATGATCGAATTGGGAGCGGATGTATCCATGTTTTAAAACGGCGGTCCTGATTTAAGTCGTATACTTGTTTGCGCGGACAATGTGGTGGTTTCATCCGCCAAGTAAAGGTAGCACGCTAAGAAAAAGCCTTGAAATTGCCATCGGCTTCGGATCAAACCGTTTCATGGGTGTATTCCAGTCTATTTCAACGGGCGGCAAGTCCCTAAAATGTGCGCTGCTGCTTGTAACCATGGGGTTCGCCAGCATCTCCGGCGCATTTGCGCAGGCACTTGCGCCCGAATTACCAGAAGTCCCGGCGCTCGATATTCCCAACATCCCCAACCTTAAAGGGTACGCCAATCCGAAGGCTCCCGAGAACAACCCGTTTGCCAACGAACCGGAACTCGTGCTGTCAGCCAAGCTTTCCGATAAGGGCCAAGCAATCCCGCGCGGTCTCGTCTGGCGTGTATTCTCGCCTGAGCCGAGCGGCGACGGCAAGCTGGCATTGCTGGCGACTGCCAAGGGCGGAACGACTTCGTTCAACCTTGCTCCCGGCAGCTATCTGGTACATGTGGCTTTCGGCCGTGCAGGCGCGACGAAGCGCATCACCATGACCCGCGCCAAGCGCACGGAAACGATGATCCTCGATGCCGGCGGCGTGAAACTCAACGCGACCCTTTCAGGCGGCGGGCGCATACCGCCGGATCAGCTGCGATTTTCCATCTATGAAGATCACGCCGACCAGAGCGGTGAACGTGCGCTGATCATCCCGGACGTCAAACCCGACAGCGTGGTGCGCCTCAATACCGGCACCTACCAGATCGTCTCCAACTACGGCACCGCAAACGCGGTGATCCGCTCGGATATCCGTGTCGAGGCCGGCAAGATCACCGAAGCCAATGTGGAACACCGCGCCGCATTGCTGACGATGAAGCTCGTGCGCGAGGCTGGCGGTGAGGCGCTGGCGGACACTGCCTGGTCCGTCCTGACCACATCCGGCGATATCGTGCGGGAAAGCGTTGGCGCCTTTGCTTCGATCGTCTTGGCGGAAGGCGAGTATGTCATCATCGCCAAGAACAAGGACCGCATCTACCAGCGCGATTACAAGGTCGTTGCAGGCCGCAATCAGGATGTTGAAGTGATCGCATCCGAAGCTGCAAGCTCACCAGCAACGACGAACCAACCGGCCGAGGGCGAAGAGCCACTTGATTGATTAATAGGCTCTGTGCTCCAGCGAGAAAACCGCATTGTAAAGATATTCGAGCAATAGCTTGCGGTCTTCCAGCGGCTTCAATTCGTCCCAGCCGATAACCCGGCCGATCCGCACATTGATCTCCTTACCGGACAATCTGCGAAATTCGCGTATCAACAGCGAAATGCGCAAGGTCATCGAAACTTTGCTCGCAAGGTGGAAGAAGCGCCCGTTCTGTCCGCCAAAATAGACCGGGATTACCGAGGCCTTGGCTTGTTGCACTAGCTTTGCCGGAAAAATCTTCCACGGCAAATCCTCTGCCCGGCCAAAGCCCTTGGGTGCTGTCGCAACACCGCCGGCCGGAAAGACGACGATCGTCACGCCCTGCTTCAAAAGCCGCACAGCCTCGTGACGGGTCGCCATATTCATCGTCATGGCTTCCTTCGTTTCGTCGAAACAGACAGGAAGCGCATAAGGGCGAATTTCCGGTACCTTCATCAGATCATTGTTGATGAGAACGCGGAACGGCCGGCCGAGTTGCTCGGCCAATGCAAGAGACGCAATGCCGTCGCCGATGCCAAAAGGATGGTTGGCGATGATCACCAATGGCGTATCAGGCAGATTTTGCGGTGGCCACTGGTCCTGAACATCGAGACGGATGTTGATCAGATCCATCATGCGACAAAAAACGTCGATACCCGCTGGGACGATGTCGCTCCGCCACGTATTATAGAGCCCGGCATAATAATTGCGACCGGAAAGGCCTTCGATCGAGCGGATGAGCCATTGGGTCAGGCGGGTCTGCGTGTCGTTGGCATAAGAAAGCTCTGGAAACTGCACGTGGACTCCGCAAAATATTGGAACGGCCTGAATTTTCTCAACACTATATGACAGCGTGATGAAGCCACCACGCTGTCATATTTCATGTTCGCTTAGATCACTCGGCCGCCGCGCGCAACAGGTCCGGCGGGGTCGCTTCGCTTCTAAGCTGCTGGATTGCATCATCCAGCTTCAATGAGGTCTGGTTCTGCGAACCGAGGCGGCGCATATTGACTGAACGCTCCTCGGCTTCACGCATGCCGCAAACAAGTATGACCGGAACCTTCTGCAAGGAATGCTCGCGCACCTTGTAGTTGATCTTCTCGTTGCGGAAGTCGGTGATGACTTGCAGACCGGCTGCCTTCAGCTCCTTGGCGACCAGCTTGCCATATTCATCGGCTTCGGAGGTGATCGTTGCAACCACAACCTGCACCGGCGCAAACCATAGCGGCATGTGACCCGAATAGTTTTCGATCAGGATGCCGAGAAAACGTTCCATCGAACCGCAAATAGCGCGATGGATCATCACCGGCTGCTTCTTCTCCGACGCGGAGTCGATGTAGAAAGCGCCAAAACGCTCCGGCAGGTTGAAATCCACCTGCGTCGTGCCGCATTGCCAATCGCGCCCGATAGCATCACGTAGCACATATTCGAACTTGGGACCGTAGAAAGCACCCTCGCCCGGATTGATCGATGTCTTGATCTTGCCGCCAGACTGTTCCTCGATCGTTTTGAGCACCTTGCCCATCACTTCTTCGGCGCGATCCCACAACTCATCCGAACCGACGCGCTTGTCGGGACGCGTCGATAGTTTCACTGTGATGCCTTCAAATCCGAAATCGGCATAGGTCGTGAGGATCAGATCGTTGATGCGCAGGCATTCCGCCGCCATCTGCTCGTCTGTGCAGAAAATATGTGCATCGTCCTGCGTGAAGCCACGCACGCGCATCAGTCCATGCAACGCGCCCGAAGGCTCGTAGCGATGCACATTGCCGAATTCTGCCAGCTTCACCGGCAGATCGCGGTATGATTTCAGACCATGCTTGAAGATCATGACATGGCCGGGACAGTTCATGGGCTTCAGCGCGAACACACGCTCATCGTCGGTCTCGTCACCGGCGACCGTGACCTTGAACATATTATCACGGTACCAGCCCCAATGACCGGACGTCTCCCACAGCGATTTGTCGAGCACCTGCGGCGCATTGACTTCGCTGTAACCATGGCTGTCCAGCCGGCGCCGCATGTAGCTGACGAGGCTCTGGAACATTTTCCAGCCTTTCGGATGCCAGAATACGACGCCCGGGCCCTCTTCCTGGAAGTGGAACAGATCCATTTCGCGGCCGAGACGGCGGTGATCACGCTTTTCCGCCTCTTCCAGCATGTGCAGATAGGAGTTCAGATCGGCATCATTGTTGAAAGCCGTCCCATAAATGCGGCTCAGCATCGGATTGTTGCTGTCGCCGCGCCAGTAGGCTCCTGCAACCTTCATCAACTTGAAGGAATTGCCAATCTGGCCGGTCGACACCATGTGCGGTCCGCGGCAAAGATCGTACCAATCGCCTTGGCGATAGATCTTCAGATCCTGACCTTCGGGAATGGCATCGACGAGCTCCACCTTATAGGCCTCGCCCTTCTCGGCGAAAACCTTGCGCGCTTTCTCGCGTGACCAGATTTCCTTTGTGAACGGCTTGTTGCGGGCAATGATCTCCCGCATCTTCTTCTCGATCACCGGCAGGTCATCCGGCGTGAACGGTTCGTTCTTGGCGAAATCGTAGTAAAAGCCATTCTCGATAACAGGGCCGATAGTGACCTGTGTTCCGGGAAACAACTCCTGCACAGCCTCGGCGAGAACATGGGCACAATCATGCCGGATCAATTCCAGCGCGCGCGGATCTTCCCGCGTCAGGATTTCGATCGAGCCGGAACCCTGCAGCGGATCGGATAGATCGCGCACGGTGCCATCCACCGCATAGGCGACAGCTTTTTTGGCAAGTGATTTGGAAATGGATTCAGCAAGTTCCGCGCCGGTCATGGCAGCGTCATATTCGCGCTTCGAGCCATCGGGGAATTGCATGGATACAGTTTTGGCAACTGTTTGTGACATCGATTTTCTCCTATCCAGTCCCGCCAACGATTGCGGGTGGTATCCAGCTTGCCGGAAACCGCTCCGGCGGGCGCACTTCTAAATGCTGTTTTGTCCGGCGTAAAGTACTTAGAGCCTCGGGCGATAATATCGGCGCAGTTCTGTTTCGCGGATGGCGAGACAATCCACGCGGAAGGCGGCTAGGCCGATGCCTGTCCATCGGACGACACCGCCTGACAAAGTGGTTGGCCGCCAGCCGGAAACCTAAAGGGCCGGGTGAATTCGGGCCAAATCCATCGGGTTTCGGCATCGTCCGATGGAAAGGCATCGGCCTCGCCAAACCCCTCGACCTTGTCCACGAATTCCCTCCGGCAGAACGCGTCAATATTGTCGCCCGAGGCTCTAAAGTTCAAGTCTGAGGGCGATGAAGGCTCCAAAAGCGCCAGGGCATATACCATACAAACCGCCCATCCAGTACGGTCGGGACCGGATCCAGCCCATGTGTACCGCCCGGCCCGCAGCGGACAAAACGGAAGAGACCCATCCAGCCTCCAGTCCACAGGCCATAGCGGGCGACGGATTCGTAAGTATATTCCGAGCAGGTAGGAATATGGCGGCAGGAATTTCCGACAAATCCGGACAAGGTGAGCTGGTAGAACCTGATCAGCCCTGTTCCTAACAAGCGTCCTGGCGTTTTCCGCCAGGATCCTTGCCAGTTACGCGAATATTTGCTGACAATCTTCGGCGTATAATCATGAGCTGGTTTTTCACACATCGATTTTAGGCTGCGGCTTCGGCGTTTTTCTTCTCGATCTGGTCAAGGCAATCCACCACTGCGTCAAAGGTCAGCATCGTGGAATTGTGGCGCGCTTTATAGTCGCGCACCGGCTCAAGAAACTTCAGATCTTCGAACCTGCCTTCTGGCGGCGTACCGTTTTCCTTCAGCATCTTGAACATTCGGTCCCTGACGTCGCGCAGTTCCTGTGCCGTTGCGCCGATGACATGCCGCGCCATGATCGACGACGAAGCCTGCCCCAACGCACAAGCCTTCACATCATGGGCAAAATCTGAAACGACGCCATCCTCCACCTTCAGATCGACGGTAACGGTCGAGCCACAAAGTTTTGAATGAGCGGTGGCCGATGCATCCGGCTCCTCGAGACGCCCGAGCCGCTGGATGTTTCCGGCAAATTCAAGGATACGCGTGTTGTAGACGTCATTGATCATAATGAATGCCCGTTTTTCGACACAGTGTTCACTGCAAACGCGTCATTGTGCATCGCTTTGACCCTATGAATCCCGATTTCAATCTCTATATAGTATTGGAGCGCACCAGCACAAAGTCGCATGTATTAAATTTTCGCGATGCGTTATTGTGTTGGTCGTGGCTGGAAACGCCTTCCAGCTTGCCTTCAATACACCGTCCGTTCCGATGGAGCGACTATCGTGTATTGCCGTTTAACTCGTCGCTCCTTTGAGGGCGGCTACGGGAGATCGCGATGGATGCTATAATCAAAGTCCTGCAATCGGCAGCCGCCAAGCAGGACAACAATCGACGCCCCACCCAGGAAGAAGCCGAAGCAGCCGTTCGTACGCTACTGCTTTGGGCCGGCGACAATCCCGACCGCGAAGGTCTGCTGGATACGCCGCAACGAGTGGCCAACACGTACAAGGAATTATTCTCCGGTTATGCGCAGGACCCGGCCGACGTGCTTGGCCGTACCTTCGAGGAAGTCGCCGGATACGAGGACATGATCCTCATTCAGGATATTCCGTTCTTCTCGCACTGCGAACATCATATGGTGCCGATCATCGGCAAGGCGCATGTGGCCTACCTGCCCGATGGCGAGAAGGTCGTTGGCTTGTCGAAAATCGCTCGCGTGGTCGACATGTTTGCGCATCGGCTGCAGACGCAGGAAAGCATGACGGCACAGATCGCCAATGCAATCCAGGAGTCGCTGCGCCCGCGCGGTGTTGCGGTCATGATCGAGGCCGAGCACATGTGCATGGCTATGCGCGGCATCCGCAAAGCCGGTTCGACGACCACCACGACGACCTTTACCGGATCGTTCAAGACTGAAATCAACGAGCAGGTACGGTTCATGACACTCGTCAGGGGCCGGTAGTTTCCAGAATTGGTATTATGCCGAACGATTTGTTCTCCGCTTCCCTGAGCGACAAACATGACAATGAAGAAGGCGCGGTGTTTGCACCGCGCTTCGATGCGTCTGGATTGGTAGCGGCGGTCGTTACAGATGCCAGGGACGGCCAATTGCTGATGGTCGCGCACATGAATGCCGATGCGCTGAAATTGACGCTGGAAACCGGCATCGCACATTATTGGTCGCGCTCACGTAAGTCCCTCTGGAAAAAGGGCGAGACATCCGGAAATTTACAGACGGTAGTCGAAATGCGCACCGACTGCGATCAGGATGCTTTGTGGCTGAAAGTAACTGTCGCCGGCGATGGCCCGACCTGCCACACCGGACGCCGCTCGTGCTTTTATCGTCAGATCGTCACGACGAATGGAACATCATCATTGGTAATGCAGTTAGAGACAAAGTAGAGCCTTCCTGGGCCATGAAACCACTACAGCTCCTTGTATCCGAAAAGATGGCCTCACACCATTTCGACACCATAACGCATTCACGACCTAGCCATACGGACAATAATGGTCAGGAAAACCTTCATGCCTCGCAACCGCCATCATCGTCTTTTGTAATCCCATTTCATTGGTTGGCTAATGGGTCACAAATCCGCAATATTCATCCTTTGGATACCAATACAAAGGAATAATGAAAGAGCAGTGTTTCAGGAGTATATGTCATGCTCGAATGGGCATCGCGCCGGATGCGCGCGGCAGAACCGATCGGTATCGATAACACTCCGGACGTGCCAGTAATCACGCCGGAAGTGCCTCGCGACCGCAAGACGCCCATTGCGCTTGCGCTTGGTGGCGGCGCTGCCCGCGGTTGGGCGCATATCGGCGTACTGCGTGCCCTTGATGAGGCTGGCATAGAAATTTCCATGATTGCCGGAACATCGATCGGCGCCCTTGTTGGCGGTTGCTATCTGGGCGGCAAGCTTGATCAGCTTGAGGATTTTGCCCGCAGCCTGACCAAGCGAGGCCTTTTCAGCCTGCTCGATCTGCGTTTTCGGGGCAACGGCCTTTTCGGCGGCATGAAACTCGATCGCCGCTTGCGCGAGCACCTGGAAGAACTGGCTATTGAAGATCTGCCAAAGCGCTTTATTGCCGTATGCACCGAGATCAATACCGGTCATGAAATCTGGTTGACACGAGGCAGCCTGATAACCGCGATGCGGGCTTCCTATGCCTTGCCCGGCGTGTTCGAACCTGTCGAATGCAATGGCAGGACACTCGTCGATGGTGCGCTGGTAAACCCGGTTCCCGTCGCGGTCTGCCGGTCTTACGAGCATCCGCTGGTTGTCGCCGTCAACCTGCACTATGACCAGTTTGGCCGTGCCGCTGTCATCAAGCATGCAGCGGAAGCTCCAAATCCCGGCTCAGTCGATGGCGAAGCAGTTCGCGCCCACCCTTCCTATTCCAAGCGGCTGGGCATCACCGGTGTCATGATGGAATCGTTCAACATAATCCAGGACCGGATTTCACGTGCACGTATGGCAGGCGATCCGCCTGACATCATGCTGATGCCGAAGATCGGTCATGTTGGTCTCGCTGAATTCCATCGTGCCGACGAGGCGATCAAACTCGGTTATGAAGAAACCATGGCGCGCGTCGGCGAACTGGAGCGCATGCAAAAACTCGTTTTTTGAACCGTTTCAGGCAGTGGCGATATAGCTGCGAATCTCTTCCGACTCGCGCTCCACTTCTTCAATACGAAGTTTGACGACGTCACCGATCGAGACAATTCCGTGCAAATGCCCATCCTTTTCCACGGGCAGGTGGCGAAACCGGCCTTGCGTCATGATTTCCATGACCTGATTAATCGTGTGCTTCTCACTGCAGACCTTGACCTTCATGGTCATGCTTTCCGAAATCGGCTTCCATAAGGCATCGGCTCCATGGGCGGCAATTTGCCTGACAACGTCGCGCTCGGACAAAATGCCCTTGATGGCATTGTTTCCGTCACAAACGACAATTGCACCGATCTTGTGCTTTGCGAGGATCGTAATTGCATCGCCGAGCGTCGTCTCCGGCGTCGTGCTGAATACGTCATAGCCTTTTCGTTCGAGAATCAGTTTGACAGTCATGTACATCCTCCTTGCACATTGGCTTCTCGACCACCGTATCATCCCCCGGATACATCCGATGATCTAATTCATGGTGCGCGTATGCGCTGCCTATTGCAACTATTTTGCAACTATACCATCAATTCCGGATCCATTCGACCATTGTCACGCCTGTCGAACAAGGAAATACCCAGGAAGCCGACAAGGAAGCCGCCAATATGCGCTTCCCAGGCAATTGTCGCAGAACTATCGACGCCGACGGAGAGCATTCCGGTTAGAATATTGGTGACAAACCACACGCCGAGGAAGGTCAGGACGGTTCGCATGCGAAGCGCCACCCCGATAGGCAGGATATCGCCGACAAAGGCTGCCGAATTGCGCAAGGGGGAGCGGCGGAAACCGAAGCGCGCCGCCGCACCCATCATGCCGGAAATCGCGCCTGACGCACCCACCAAAGGTGCGATACTGTCCGGATAGACTGCAAAATGCGTCATCACAGCTGCGATCGACGTTACGATCCAGAACAGGGTCGTCCGCAGCGGTCCGATCCGCGCCGCCAGTGGCGACCCGAAGGCAGCCAGCCAGATCATATTAAGCGCTGTATGGGCGATGCTCCCATGCATCAGTGAGTAGGTCACGGTTGTCAGCCAGGCGGCCGGTGACGTGAACCCGCCATATTCTGAAAAACGGGCCGGAATGAAAGCGAAATTCAAAAGAAATTCATTGTTCTGCTCATCGCTCAGGACATAGGTCTCCAGAACGAAGACAATGCCGCATAGGCCCATGATGACCAATACGACACCCGGAATATTGAAGATCGGCTCGCCCCTTGTGGACCGGTTCCGGATATCCGCTGGATCGTTCATTCTTGTTCATGGCCTTTGTTGCTGATGACGAACGCTATCTGGTTCGGGTCTCGGGTGCAAAGCCCCATGAACAGAAAAAAGGCCGCTCAGTGGGTCTGGGCGGCCTCGAATTTCAGGATAGTTGATCATGCAAACTCTAGTGAAAGCACTGTCTCACAGCGCGGCTCGCGGCTCAATCGAAACCACTTGTTAACCTTAATCGGCTGCCGCGGTGGAGACTACGCCATCTATGGTGGCGCCAGCAGTTTGTCAGTGACAGAGTCCGGATGACAAGAAGAATCGCGTTGAGCGCCGAAAGCAGATGAACCCTATGCGGCATGATGGAACAAGCGAGCTTTTTGCCTATTGGAACAGGCTGCGCGGCGCCCGCGCCGCGCCGGAGCGCCGGGAGATTGCACCCGCTTCGATCAGGAAATATCTCGCCGATACCTTTATCGTCCAGGCAATCGGACCGGGCGAGCCGCGCTTCCGCCTCGCCGGAACCCGCATATGCTCGGTTTATGGCCGGGAATTGAGGAGCGCGTCGTTTGGCTCACTCTGGCAGATAAAGGACCGAAGCAATATCGTACGCCTCACCAAGAACAGTATGACGAACAAGTCCGTCGTTCAGCTGACGTACGAAGGTAAGAGTACTCGTGGCCGCAGAGCCCTGTTCGAATTGATTCTTTTGCCACTCGCCAGCGAGGCCAATGAACGGCATCTCATAGGGATGATCATTTCACTGGGAAGGCCTTTCTGGCTCGAATCCGATCCTATCGTCGAAAACCGCCTCCAATCGATTTCGATCATCGACCCGCGTTACCCGGCGCGCAGTTTGCCCAGTGATTCCATTCTTACAGTTCCGGAGAATATGGCATCCACAACCTTGCCCGCCACGCGGACGATCATCAGCCGCAAGGTCGGGCATCTGGTCGTATTCGATGGCGGAAAAATCAGCAGTTAGGTTAGCAATTTCTAAGCAACAGCCAGCATCGTTACCTTCGCGTTAAGACTTGTGACGTAACCTTTTGCCATCAGCTACTGTCGATTCCCATATCTGGACAGCCTTCATGCAATTATACCGTGACGTTTCGAGCCCCAATCTTGCCGCCGCGGGCAAGTACTATAGCGTGAAAGTGCAACTATATGGTCGCTTCATGCTGGAGGATCGTACCGAGCATGTGTGCCAGATCGATGAAATGTCGCCCGGCGATGTCATCATCACCACAGATGTGATGGCGAACAATGGCGAGCGGGTCGTTGCCTACATTGACCATATCGGCCGCGTTGAAGGCACTATCGAGCGCATGGTCAATGGCGGGTTTCAAGTTTCGCTGACCGCATCGGATCGCAAGAAGAACAAGATCGCCGCACAACTCACGTGGCTCGCCAATAAACATGAACTGGACATGCCGGAAGACCGGCGTCACCAACGCGTTGCGCCGCGCAATCCCATCACGACGCTGTCGATGGCCGATGGCAGGCAATATCCTTGCCGTATCCTCGATCTTTCCATATCGGGAGCCGCCGTTGAATTGCGCATGCGCCCTGCCCTGAACAGCCAGGTTATTCTCGGTTCCATGCGTGGCCGTGTCGTGCGTCATTTCGAAGAAGGCATCGCAATCGAATTCGCGATAGTGCAAAGCCGCGAAGCGATCGATATTGCCTTCGAAGGCTGAGCCGGTTCTTATCGTAGCAATTTTTTTTGTCATACGGCGTTCACGCAGATCGCCGATGAACCGTGTTTCTTCTGCGATTCCAAAAATAGGGCATTTAATTCGGTCCTGATATGTCAAATCTTTATCCAGAAATCGAACCCTTCGAAACCGGCATGCTTGATGTCGGCGATGGCAACCGCATGTATTGGGCGGTGTCAGGCAGTCCGGACGGCGCGCCTGCCATTATCCTTCACGGCGGACCAGGCTCCGGACATTCTACTCGATTATCGTGCTATTTTGATCCTGCGGCTTACAGAATAATCGCCTTCGACCAGCGCGGTTGCGGACAAAGTTTACCGCATGCCAGTGATCCGGCCACTGATCTCTCGGTCAATACTACCAGTCACCTGTTGCGCGATCTCGAACTTCTGCGCCGGCATCTCGGTGTTGATAAATGGCTCGTGTTCGGTGTTTCCTGGGGATGCACGTTGGGCCTCGCCTATGCCATACAAAACCGTCAGAACGTGGCAGCCCTCGTCGCCGCAGGCGTTACCACGACCCGCCGCTGCGAGATTGATTGGCTCTATCGAGGCATCGCACCACTTTTCCCCGAGCAATGGACGCGCTTCCGCAACGGCGTACCTGCTGATCAGCGGGAGGATCTGGTCGCTGCCTATTACGAACTTCTTGGAAATCCCGATCCGGCAATACGCGCCAAGGCAGCACAGGACTGGCACGATTGGGAATCCGCGTCGATCTCCATCGACCCGAATAGCAAGCCATCAGCGAAATGGGCGGAACCCTCCTACCGGATGGCCCGGGCGCGCATTGTGACGCATTATTTTCATCATAGTGGATGGCTGGAAGAAGGTATCCTTTTGAGACAGGCGCATATGCTCAACGGTATCCCTGGTGTCATGGTGCAAGGCCGTCTCGACCTTGAAGCACCACTTGTTACAGCGTGGGAACTCTCGCAGGTCTGGAAAGACGGCAAGCTGGTTATTGTGGATAACGCCGGTCATTCACCTAGCGATCCCGGCATGAGTGAAGCCATTATTGCTGCAACTGACGAATTTGCGAGCAAGACACGGTCCGAAGAAGGCGTATAGCGTAAATTTTGAGCCCGTTTTCGTTGATTTTTATGCGGGCGCTTTACATCTCGGATATTTTTTTGACAAAATTGCCGCCGAATTTCGGCAAGGTATCGCTTATCAGCGATCAGGCATTAAACCATCGTAAAGCAATCAATATTCGAATAAATGAATGCTTAATCGTATTAAACTTCATTGAATACAATATATATCGCATTTAAATAAAATAGTAATATATATTAATACTTAGTTATAGTCTAATTAGTTTATTTTTTGCTACTAACTTGATTCATATTTACTCATCGACATTTCCGCTCGGTCAAACTCTCTCTGCCATTGTCGCCTCAACCGGGGAGACGACGGGAAATGATAAAAAATACAATCTTGCTTGGAGCGGCGTTCTTTTTGATGTGCATGACCGCACAAGCCGATTCAAACATGGCATTCATGAAGACAGGCGGGCGTACGTCTCAGCCGATCGGACATTACGAATTTTGCCAGTCCTATAGAAACGAATGCAATATAAAGAGCAGCGATGACAGCCCTGCACACTTAACACCGAAGATCTGGAACCTCATGGTTCAAATCAACAGTCAGGTGAACGCACAGGTCCAACCCGCGACAGATATGGACATCTGGGGCAAGGCGGAAGTCTGGTCATATCCGACGACCGTCGGCGATTGCGAAGACTACGTGCTTCTGAAGCGGAAACTACTGAACGAGAGCGGCGTGCCGATCAGTGATCTCCTGATTACTGTCGTTCGTCAAATGAATGGCGAAGGCCATGCGGTTCTCACCGTCCGCACGGATCGAGGCGACTATATTCTCGACAACCTTGAACTGCGCATAAAGCCGTGGAACGAAACCAACTACGACTATTTGAAGCGTCAAGCGGCGAACAATACCGGCGCATGGGTCTCGATCAATGACGACCGCCAGCTCCTGGTCGGCAGTATCAAATAGGGACTTCGATACCCAAAATCGGCCCGTATCGGGCCGGTTTTTTTGCTGTCAGTCTATCTCCAGGCCCCGCATGAAGCGTCTGCCATTCTCGACATAATGAGCCGCCGAAAGCCTGAGGCCCTCGATCGCTGCATCGTCCAGCGTCCGAATGACTCGCGCCGGTGAACCGACGATCAATGAATTGTCCGGAAACTCCTTGCGCTCGGTAACGAGTGCGCCCGCGCCAACAAAGGAATTCTTGCCGATTCTTGCACCATTCAGGACGATAGCGCCAATGCCGACCAGCGAATTATCGCCAATGGTGCAGCCATGCAGCATGGCGCGATGTCCAATCGTGCAGCCTTCGCCAACTGTCAGCGGATAGCCCATATCCGTGTGCATGGCGGTATGTTCCTGAACGTTGGTGTCGCGACCGATGCGAATCAACTCGTTGTCGCCGCGCAGTACTACGCCAAACCAGATATTGGCGTTTTCACCCAGGAATACCTTGCCGACAATGGTAGCGTCCGGCGCTATCCAATTTGACGTCCGATGCTCAAATTCCGGTGAGTGCCCGTCAAGTATGAAAATCGGCATAATTTCTCCTTGGATTCGCATGGCGAGCTTAGCGAAGGGCGGGAGGCTTGGCGAGGCCACCTTCACTTTCGATTAACCATAAATCAGCACATGTCGCGTTAAGTTGAGTGCACTCAACACGGTTGGTCCGAAAGTCATGCAGTATCAAGCACAACGAATTGAACCGGTTTTCGGCAGGGCATTCCTGCGACGCGTCTTTTATCCCATCGCAACGCTGGCGCTCCTATCGCTGTTTTTGGCTATCGCCGGTCACTATCTCGGCCACACGATCTCGCTTGGCGGTCATACGGAAGACACAACGCCTCGGGAGATCGTCATTGGCAACAATGTGCTTGAGCTTCCGGCAAACACGATCCGCTTCGACAGGCAGCGACGAAACGGAGATGCCGAACGCGTCGATCTATATCTGCATTGGCCGGACATGCTGGGTTACCAGCCGGCGTTCCTGTCGGATTTCAATGGTGCGGGGCCGGAAAAGCGGCTGCTATTCCTGACCTTCGAGCCGCGCGCTACCTCGCAGGATATGTCCGGGCGATACGGTCCGATCTATAGCACGTTGACCGAGGGTCCCGGCTCGAAGGGTCCAGCTGGATTAACGATACAGAAGTTTCGAGCCGACAGCGGCTTTGTAAATGAGGAGCTGATGGTTTCGACGGAACAGGCAGGACACACGCCGTTCGTTGCCCGCTGTCTTGACAAGGAAACCACGAAAAGCAACCTTGCATCGTGCCAGCGGGATATATTTCTTGGTGAGGATTTGCAGCTAACCTACCGCTTTCCAAGGGAAATGCTTGGAGACTGGCAAAAGCTCGATCAGCAAATACGAACATTTGCCGAAACCCATCTCAAAGGGCAAAAGGACGCGAGCGTCACTCGATCATGAGACTTAGAGATCCATCTCGAGGATCGCCATCGAGAAATTGTAGGAGAGTTCACCCTCGTCCTCATCCTTGTAGATCAAACCAAGAAACTCGTCGCCGAGATAGAGTTCGGCGGAATCATCCTTGCGTGGACGAGCCTTTACAGTGAGTTCCGTATTTCTGAATGTCCGCTTGAAATAGCTGTCGAGTTTCTTCAGTTCTTCGGGTTTCACGGAATTTCTCCTGTCGTATGAATTTGACGCGCTTTTGGCACGCCAAACTCATTCCTGTAAAGGCTTGATTGAAATCGCGTCCAAACGTGGAGGGCCGTGAAGCTTCAGTTTCAATCGAAATTTGTGACCAACTGGTCCATGGCGCGCGAGGGCTCGGCGCAGCCTGTTTCACCCACAATACGAGCAGGAACGCCGGCAACCGTGACATTATGCGGAACAGGTTTTAGCACAACCGAGCCTGAGGCAACTTTCGAGCAGTGGCCAATCTCAATGTTACCGAGAATATTGGCGCCGGCGCCGATAAGAACGCCATGACGGATCTTTGGATGCCGGTCGCCGGTTTCCTTGCCCGTACCACCAAGCGTGACGCCCTGAAGGATCGAGACGTTGTCTTCGATGACCGCGGTCATACCGACGACAATGCCGGTGGCGTGATCGAAGAAAACTCCCTGTCCCATGGGAACCTGCGGGTGGATATCGGTCTGGAAAACCGAGGAGGAACGGCTTTGCAGGTAGAGCGCAAAATCTCTCCGCCCTTCCTTCCATAGCCAATGGGCAAGCCGATGAGTCTGGATTGCCTGGAAACCCTTGAAATAAAGCACGGGTTCGATGAAACGGTCGCAGGCCGGGTCACGATCATAGACGGCCTGGATATCGACACGCAGGATCTGCGACCAGGACGGTGTTGCCTCGACCATCGCCGTAAAAGTCTGACGCAGCAATTCCGATTCCACATCGGGGTGGTCAAGCCGCTGCGAAATGCGATGAATGACCGCTTCTTCAAGCGATTGATGGTTGAGAATTGTCGTATAGAGGAACGTCGCCAAAAGCGGTTCGTTACGGATAGCCTCGTCGGCTTCGGCGCGGATTGCGAGCCAGATCGGATCCATCTGCTTGACCGATCCGGTCATCTTTATCGGACTGCTTGCGGACATTTCCTACTCCAGGCATTCGGCCAATAATATTTCTCAAACAACGAGCATAAGGCAAAATTGGTTGCTTGACACGTTGATTTCCAGATCGATTGCGCAAGAAATTTTGAACTTGCGATTGATTTGGCTGATGTCAGGCCCGCCATTCCAAGATTGCCTTAGCTTATGCGGCCTTGTCCTGCAAGGAACGAACGTCCGGAAGCTCGCGCTTCGTTAAATGCTGTGGCGTTTGAGGAAATCCAGAACGGCCTGCTTGAACACCTTGTCGCCGACCGCGAGCATATGGTCCCGGCCAGGAATATCGATCGCCTCACCATGGGGCATTAGCGCCGCAAGATCCTGCGGGTTTCCGCCAATATCGTCTTTGGTGCCGACAGCGACGAGCGTTGGCTGAGTAATCCGGGCCATGTTTTCTGCGCTGATTTCTTCCTTGGAGGTGATAACGCAGGCAGCCAACGCGATTTTGTCGCTCTTGGTCTTGTCGGCAAACATCCGGAACATTTTTCCGCGCGGATGCGTAATCGCCTCCGGATCGGCGGACATAAGCGCTTCAGCGATAGGCGACCAGTCTCCGGCACCTTCGACCATGCCAATGCCGAGACCGCCAAAAACAAGATCATGCACGCGAGCGGGATGTTCGAGCGCCAGGAACGCACCGATGCGCGCGCCCATGGAATAACCTATGACATGCGCCGTCGGAATGCCGAGATGATCAAGCAGCGCGGCTGCGTCGCCCGCCATGAGCGTCGGCGTATAGACGGCCTTGTCGTGCGGCTTGTCCGATTGGCCATGACCGCGATTGTCAATTGCGATGGCGCGGTACCCGGCAGACGTCAGTTTTTGCATCCAGCCGGGTTGGACCCAGTTGTAAAGCGAGGACGAAGCAAAGCCATGGATGAGCAGGATTGGCTCGCCCTCGCCCTCATCCAGATAAGCAAGCTTCAATCCGTCATTGTCGAAAAACTGCATGGTTGGATCCGTTAGTGCGCAATCGCCTCGATAGCGGGATGCCGCACCTTGTCGCCAATTGTCAAGCCGAGACGCTTCGCGGTGCCGGCTTTGACCTCGACAACGAGACGCACCGGACCGCCAGACGAAATGATTGAGCGGGAAAATGGCACCGCATTTTCGCGAATAGCGGAAATACGGCCATTATCGTCCAGAAAGAGCATGTCTAGCGCGGAGGGCGTGTTCTCCATCCACATGGTTACAAGACGGGCGTCGTCGAAAACAAACAGCATGGCGCTGTTGTCTTTCAGATCAGTGCGGAACATCAAACCGCGCTCGCGCTCTTCGTCGGTATCGGCAATTTCTACCTGGAACGGAATGTCGCCCTTGGCACTATTGATCGTCAGGGCCGTGTGGTCGATGGGCAGATGCATCGGCGTCTGATCGAGCGCCAGAGCAGGAATTGCTGAAAACAGCAGAAAAACAACGACGGCGAAAACTGATTTCAGGCGATACATCAATTGCTCCAGGGTGCGTTGAGATT
Source organism: Phyllobacterium trifolii (assembly GCF_014192095.1). GTDB lineage: Bacteria > Pseudomonadota > Alphaproteobacteria > Rhizobiales > Rhizobiaceae > Phyllobacterium > Phyllobacterium trifolii. The sequence continues at coordinate 29,965 of NZ_JACHXN010000027.1, read as the reverse complement.
CGCGATCGTGACGAGGCGAAACGGCGATTTTCGAGCGGAGCGTACTTGAAGTACGTGAGCACCGGAAGCACAGAAAAGTGCCGTTTGCAGACTGTCATGGCCTGAATATCAACATACCCTAGTGGGAAGACGGCAGCTGGGTACCAATGTCGGGATGAATTTCCGAGGCCATCAGGCCCTTCTCGCCGTGGCCGAAGCGGATCAAGACAACCTGACCTGGACGCAATTCGGTCAAACCGAAATGCCGAAGCGTTTCCATGTGAATGAAAATATCCTCGGTCCCCTCGCCGCGGGTCAGGAAGCCGAAGCCCTTCGTACGGTTGAACCACTTGACCAGGACACGCTCAAGCCCGCTCGAGGGTGTTACCGTCACGTGCGTGCGGACGGGTGGCATTTCGGTCGGATGAACAGCGGTCGCGTTGTCCATGGATTTGACGCGGAAGCATTGCATGCCGCGTTCGCCCTGCTTGACTTCGCAAACGACACGGGCTCCTTCCAGAGCCGTCTGGAAGCCGTCCCGGCGCAGGCAGGTAACATGGAGAAGGATGTCAGGTAGATCAGAATTGTCGGGAACGATAAACCCGTATCCCTTGGCCACGTCAAACCATTTTATTGCGCCCGAAACTTCGATAAGGTCCAAACTGTCGCTTATGCCTTCGTCGGCGAGGGACGGCCGGGCTGATACTGTTCGGTCAGACATGAAGCGAAGCCCCTCCTCTCCAGCGAGGTACTGATTCTCTGCTTGAAGAATAACACCTGTCCAACGCCGAAGAGCAAGTATCATCTGCATGTTTTGTTGAAAACCACACGCGAAACGCGTGTTTATCCTCAACGATGTTGCTCTCGGCTACATCACAAGTTTGTGGAGCTAAACAGGAAGTGTTACGAAAACTGGACGGCGTTCAATCCGTGCAACATTGCCGGTTGCCGCCGACTTTCAACCCCATGAAAGAAATCAAAGGCAAAAGATGCGCTATCTTCACACAATGGTCCGTGTCCGGGACATCGATGAGTCCCTGGACTTCTATTGCAACAAATTTGGCTTGGAAGAGGTTCGCCGCACCGAAAATGAGAAGGGACGCTTCACCCTGATCTTTCTCGCGGCGTCGGAAGACAAGGCAAGATCGGCCGCGGAACGGGCTCCTGAGCTCGAATTGACCTATAATTGGGACCCGGAGGAATATACCGGCGGGCGCAATTTCGGACACCTTGCCTACGTCGTCGACAATATCTACGAGACTTGCCAAAACCTGGCGGACAAAGGCGTCGTGATCAACCGGCCGCCGCGCGATGGCAACATGGCCTTCATCCGCTCGCCGGATGGAATCTCGATCGAGCTTATCCAGAAGGGCCCGGCACTACCGCAACAGGAGCCCTGGCTGTCGATGCCGAACACCGGCACCTGGTAAAACCTTAGCTCACGAATACAACTTAGACGCGTACCCGTGCACCGCTTGCGGCGCTCGGGTACGCCAGACAAATTCCTTCCCCGCGCTGCGCTCTCCTGTTATCAAACGACAAAAGAGGAGGACGCCATGAAGGATGTGCTAATCGAGCTTGAGCGCCGCAGGAACATTGCGCGCGAAGGCGGTGGGAAGGTGCGGATTGACGCGCAGCATAAGCGCGGCAAGCTTACAGCACGCGAGCGCATCGACATTTTTCTCGACGAAGGTTCATTCGAGGAGTTCGACATGTTCGTCGAACACCGCTCGACCGATTTCGGCATGGAAGATACGAAGTTCGCCGGCGATGGCGTTGTTACCGGATGGGGCACCATCAATGGTCGCACGGTCTTCGTCTTCGCCAAGGATTTTACGGTTTTCGGCGGATCACTTTCCGAAGCCCATGCGGAGAAGGTTCAAAAAATCCAGGACATGGCGCTGCGCAATCGTGCCCCGGTCATAGGACTCTACGACGCCGGCGGTGCCCGTATTCAGGAAGGCGTGGCAGCTCTCGGCGGCTATGCGGAGATTTTCCAGCGCAACGTGCTCGCCTCCGGCGTCATCCCGCAAATCTCCGTCATCATGGGGCCTTGCGCTGGCGGCGACGTCTACTCGCCTGCCATGACCGACTTCATCTTCATGGTGCGCGATACGTCCTATATGTTCGTCACCGGCCCCGACGTCGTGAAGACTGTAACCAATGAAACGGTGACGGCGGAGCAGCTCGGAGGCGCATCGATCCATACGACCAAATCCTCGATTGCCGATGGTGCCTATGACAACGATGTCGCCGCACTCCTGCAGATGCGCCGGCTGATCGATTTCCTGCCGTCGTCCAATACGGCCGAAATTCCCGCGGTCGAGTGCTATCAGTCGATTGACGAAATGGACTACTCATTGGATCGGCTGGTGCCGGACAATGCCAACAAGCCCTACGATATCAAGGAGCTGATCCGTAAAACCGTCGATGAGGCCGATTTCTTCGAGATCCAGGAGAATTTTGCGAGAAACATCGTTGTCGGGTTTGGCCGCATCGAAGGCAGTACTGTCGGCATCGTCGGCAACCAACCCATGGTTCTTGCGGGCGTTCTCGACAGTGACGCCTCCCGCAAGGCAGCGCGCTTCGTCCGCTTCTGCGATTGTTTCAATATCCCGATCGTGACCTTTGTCGACGTTCCAGGCTTTCTTCCGGGGACAGCACAGGAATATGGCGGCTTGATCAAGCACGGCGCCAAGCTGCTCTTTGCCTATGCCGAGGCAACCGTGCCGAAGATCACCCTGATCACCCGCAAAGCTTATGGCGGCGCCTATGACGTCATGGCGTCAAAGCATTTGCGCGGCGATATCAATTATGCATGGCCCTCGGCTCAAATCGCGGTAATGGGCGCCAAGGGGGCGGTGGAAATCATCTACCGCAAGGATATTGGCGACACGGAAAAGATCGCAGCGCATACAAAGCGCTACGAGGATCGTTTTCTTTCACCATTTGTCGCTGCAGAGCGGGGCTATGTCGATGAAGTCATCATGCCCCATTCAACCCGCAAGCGGATTTCAAGGGCGCTTCGCATGTTACGCAACAAGGATCTCGAAAATCCTTGGAAGAAGCATGATAATATTCCGCTCTGACAGTATGTTATGATCTGAATTCGACTTGGTTTCAGCGACGGAAGCTGAAACCACCATTGGATTCCCGCAAAATCTGGGAAATCGTGCGCTTGTCGCAAGGCTCGCTTAGCTTCTTGGTCGCCTTGACGATGGTCTTGACAGTGGCCACTTGTGCCATCTTCAATACATTTGTTTCATTTGATGATGATGTGTCTTTGGTTATTGTTATCATTCTTCGAACACCCTCTATTAAAGCCGCTCTTTACGCGAGCAATCCTTACCGCAATCGGATTTATATTCCGTTGCACTGCACACTATGTACGAGAACTAAACCGATTTAACAAATCACTATTTGTATCGGATTTTGACTTCTATTTGAATGAAACCAATGGATTGGTAAAAGGTTCCTTCACCAGTGCATAAAATAGCTATTCGTTTCAAATCGTCATGCTGCAGCGCAATACTTATGTTCCCGTATGTAAAAAACTTTGCGTAAATTACGCAAACGGCAACTAACTGCCGCGGTCTGGTTGAGCCATAACGCGAGCATTCTCGTTCCTCAGGCTAGAACCTTGTCGAGGAAGGCCTGCATTACGCTGTTGAATTGCTCTGGTCTTTGCAGCGGTGCGAAATGGCTCACGCCAGGCAAGAGGAACAACTCCGCCCCCGGAATACTCCCGGCGAGATATTTGGCGTGTTCGAGCTTGATAAACTCATCATGCTCGCTTCGTACGACCGCGACAGGCGTATGGATGCCGGCCAAATCGCTCGCAGTATAGTTGGGCTCGGTTTTCATCATCAGGCCAACCGCATCGACAAACGCCATGAATTGATCCGGCGTGGCCGACAGCTCGGCGTAGTCCTTGGCGTGACGGCTGAAACATCGGTCGATAGCCGGGCTGGGTATGATTTCCTTTGTGCCGCTGGGATCCATGTTGCAACCAAAGAAGAATACACCAGCAATTCGCGTGGGGGCTTGCATGGCAAGGACCAAAGCTATGCACGCGCCGTCGCTCCAGCCCACGACGGCTGCCTTTTCGAGGTGCAGTGCATCCATCACGGCGAGAACATCGGACGCCATCAACTCATAGGTAAACGGCCGCAAATCGCGCGTGCTGCGACCATGACCCCGGCTATCAATAACTATGACGCGACGGCCCGAGCCGACCACCATTGGAACCTGATAACCCCAATTGCCGCTATGGCCGAGGCCACCATGCAGCAGGATTACGGGCGATCCGGCGCCGTATGTGGCGAACCAGATCCGCGCGCCATCGTGATCCACGTAACCTTGATCGCTAGTGACTGGCAAGGGCGCAGCACCATGGGATGCGAAATTCTCGAGGTCGTCGTCGTTCGGCAGCATTTAGACAAAACCCGATCTAGTTCAGCGCTCCTGCCGTCTTCATGTTGGCAAACTCGCCGACAGCCGAGGCAAGTCTTTCCGCTACATGAGTTCGCCACACCGGATCAAGCATGAGCTTTTCGTCTTCTGCGTTGGAAAGATAGCCAATCTCGACCAGCACGGACGGCACATCCGGCGCGCGAAGCACTTGAAACCCTGCAAAACGATGCGGGTTGTTGATCATGTTGACGTCTTTCTTGAGTGATTTCACCACAGTTTTAGCAAAGCTCAAGGAGAACGTGTGGGTTTCACGCCGCGTCAGGTCCATGAGAATATCGGCGATTTCCGGTGTCTCGTTATCGTAGGCGATGCCCGCCACCGCATCGGAACGGTTTTCACGATCGGCCATGGCACGCGATTCCGCGTCCGACGCCTTGTCCGAAACAGTATAGACTGTAGCGCCACGTATATTGCCGCGATTGATCGTATCCGCATGAATCGAAATGAAAAGGTTTGCCTCGTATTGGCGGGCGATACGAACCCGTTCGGTCAGCCGCAAGAAAGTGTCGTCACTGCGGGTCATCTCCACGCGCAGACCCGGCAGCTTGGCGAGCTCGTCCCGCAATTGTTGGGCAAACATCAAGGTCACGTTCTTTTCCATAATGCCGCTTGCGCTTTCCGCGCCACTGTCGATACCGCCGTGACCAGGATCGATGACGATAGTAAATGGTTTCGGCCCCTTGCTTGCCTCATCTGGCGCCGCGGTTGCGAGCCGATCGCCCTTTGGAGCGGCATTCGTTGAAGCAGTGGTCGCATTTTGTGTCTTCAATGCTTCCGCAAATGCTCGGTCCGACGAAGCGACGAAATCCGCCACCAGCCGGTAACCAGGACTATTGTCATTCTTGATGACGTTGAGCTGCTCGACCACAAAGGGCCCCTTGAGTGTAAAGATGAGGCGCGAACGCTGATCGTCGATCAATCCGTAGCGCACATCTGTTATCAGCCCGCGGGGCTCCACGGATTTCTTGTCAAAGGCAAAAACCGCTTTGGGAATGTCGATTGCCAGCCGGTGCGGCTGATCAAGCAGCATTGTCGATACATCAGGCTCGCGGTCGAAGTTGATGACGACGCGCGTGCGCAGCTCGTCTCCGGCGGCTTGATAAGTCAATGCGGCCAGCTCACCTGCTGCATGAGAGGGCTTGCCTGCCTGCACAAAGACAAGAAGGCCAAATACGGCAGCCATGAATATCCGACAGATCACGCTCATCTCGCTTGGCCCGCCGATGGACGGGCTTCCCCTCTCCATCGTTGTATCAGACATGGCTCACATTGGAACCCTGCCAGGGACACACTATGTATAAGCAATAGGTAGGGAAGCATGGTTAATATTATCTTATGGAATGCCATGTGTGTAATGCGCGGATGACACGATTATGAAGAAGGCCTTGTCATAACGCGGCGCACCTCCTAAAAGCAAAGGTGGGTTACTTTTCTGCCGTCCAGAATCGGGCTCTTTGATGTCACGGTAAATGACCGGCTGACAATGAAGACAGGGACATGGAGCGGCATCGGCGAATTCGCTGTGGGTAACCAAAAAAAGAATTTAGCGCGAGCCGACAGGGATTGTCGGCAACGCTTTTTGTGAACGGCAGATCGCGCAGCCAAGGCGCATCGAGCCAGCCCTTTCGGGGGTATTAACAGTGTCGGCACAGCTGAGAAGCGTGCCATTCGTAGAGGTCGTTTCGTCAGGAACAGGGAATGTTTGTTACAGACGTAGTTAAAACCGGCTTGCAAGCCGCGGCTGCCCGAGGGCAACTCCGCGTGTCGCCGTGTCTGTCTGTTTCTGCGAACTTTAATATATCCGGCAAATGTGAAGATGCGGCGCCAGAAACCTTGCAGGTTTCCTGGCTGTCTCGCGTTGGCAGCGTTTCGGCCGGGGAGAAGAAGTATAATGTCGGACAAAATGCTAATAGACGCCTCCCACCAGGAGGAAACACGGGTTGTCGTGGTTCGCGGCAATCGAATTGAAGAATTTGACTTTGAATCTGAACATAAGAAACAAATCAAAGGCAATATCTACCTGGCGCGGGTGACGCGCGTAGAACCTTCCCTTCAGGCTGCATTCGTTGAGTATGGCGGTAATCGCCATGGCTTTCTCGCTTTCAGCGAAATTCATCCTGATTACTACCAGATCCCGGTCGCCGATCGGCAGGCCCTGATCGATGCCGAGGCGGAAGCTGCAAGCCAGGACGAGGATCACGAGGAGAACGTCAGCGAACAGCGTAGCCGCGATCGCAATGATCGCGGTACGCGTAATCGCCGCCGCGGCCGCCGTGGTCCACGGCAGGAAGACGACGCACCCAAGCTTGATGCTTCCGACGAAGACGCCGCTACTTCCGATGACGAAGGCGAAACCTCCGCACAGGCTGCTTCGCCAGAATCAAGCGACGACGACTCCACACCGGAAGGTGGTAGCCAGACGATGGCAGCCGCCATTGAAGCGGATGTGATTTCGGAAGCCGTCAATACCGGCGCTGCAGACGAAGCCACAGAAAGCGATGATGAAAGGCCGGTATCTGAGGATGGCGGCGAAAGCAATTCGAGGAGATCGCGGAGTCGCTCGAACGAGGACAAAGACGAGGTCCACGACGAACTCGATGAAGTCGAATCGGTTGGCGCCGAAGATGCAATGGAAGAAGTTCCGACGCATCAGCGGTTCCAGCGCCGTCAGTACAATATCCAGGACGTCATCAAGCGCCGTCAGATTCTGCTCGTTCAGGTCGTCAAGGAAGAACGCGGCAACAAGGGTGCAGCTCTCACGACCTATCTCTCGCTCGCCGGCCGGTACTCTGTCTTGATGCCAAACACCGCACGTGGCGGCGGTATTTCGCGCAAGATCACCAGCATCCAAGATCGCAAGCGCCTGAAGGACATCGTTAAGGATCTTGAAGTGCCGAAAGGCATGGGCGTGATCCTGCGCACCGCTGGCGCCATGCGCACCAAGCCGGAAGTCAAGCGCGACTACGAATATCTGATGCGGCTGTGGGAGAATGTCCGCAGCCTTACACTTGCATCGTCCGCACCGACTCTCGTTTATGAGGAAGGCAGCCTGATCAAGCGTTCGATCCGCGACCTTTACAACAAGGACATCACCGAGATCGCTGTTGCCGGTGAAGAAGGCTATCGCGAGGCCAAGGACTTCATGCGCATGCTCATGCCGAGCCACGCGAAAGTCGTTCAGCCCTACCGCGAACTGACGCCGATCTTCGCGCGCAACGGCATCGAGGCACAACTCGATCGCATGCTGCAGCCGCAAGTGACGTTGAAGTCCGGCGGCTATATCATCATCAACCAGACCGAGGCGCTGGTCGCGATAGACGTCAACTCCGGACGCTCGACACGCGAACATTCCATTGAAGACACTGCGTTGCAGACAAATCTTGAAGCAGCGGATGAAATCGCACGTCAGCTGCGTCTGCGCGATCTTGCCGGCCTGATTGTCATCGACTTCATCGACATGGAAGAAAACCGCAACAACCGGGCGGTCGAAAAGCGGATGAAGGATTGTCTGAAGGATGATCGCGCCCGCATCCAGGTCGGCCGCATCTCCCATTTCGGCCTGCTTGAAATGTCGCGTCAGCGCATCCGCGCCAGCGTTCTCGAATCAACGACCCAGGTTTGCGCCGTTTGTGGTGGCACGGGACACGTACGCTCCGCCTCCTCTGTCGCGCTGCACGTCATGCGTTCGATCGAGGAATATCTGCTGCGTCATTCGCAGAACAACATCATCGTTCGCACGACTGTCGCGACTGCGCTCTATGTTCTCAACCACAAGCGCCAGAATCTCGCCGATCTCGAAGCGCGTTTCGGCCTGACCATCAGCATTGAAGCCGATGACAGCGTTGGCGCCCAGCACTTCGCCATCGACAAGGGCTCGATAGCCCTTGGCCCGATCGTTCCGCTGACTGAGACGCCAACGCTAGGCATCGCCGATGATTTCGACGAAAGCGATCCGGTTATCGAAGATACGGATGATGACGCCGCCGAGGTGCAGACCAGCGAGACCGCACGGAGCGCCGACAATGACGACGCATCGCGCAAGCGCAAGCGCAAGCGGCGGCGGCGCGGCGGTCGCGATCGCCAGGAATCGGCAGGTGCCGAGCATGGCCAGCAGGTCATCAGCGATGACGATGACACCGACCAGCCAGCCGTCGAAGGTGAAGATGCGGCTGCAACCAAAGCGCGCGAAGAGGAAAACGAACGGCGCAAGAAGCGCCGCCGGGGACGCCGCGGCGGGCGCAAGAACAAGCGCTTCGACGATGGCGATGATGCGGAAAATCGCGTAACCGCCAAGACGGTGCCGGATGCCGAGCCTGTCTTCGTGTCGATCCCGTTGCCCGACTTCTCCAAGCCGAAGACGATTGAGGCGATCGCAGATGCAGCTGAAGCTGCTTCGGTGCCAGTGACGGCTGACGTGCTTGCTGCCCAAGACCCTGTGGCAATCGAAGAAATCCTTGCAAAGAAGCCGGCAAAACGCAGATCACGCTCCAAGGCAGGAATCGAAGCAGCCGAGATCGCCGTTGCTGAAGTTCTAGCCGAAGCGGAACCCGAGGCCCCTGTAAAGCCGAAACGCGCCCCGCGTAAATCGGCGAAAAAGGCCGATGCGCCCGTTGCAACTGAGACCTCCGAGCCAGCGGCCACTGTTGAGCCGGTCGAGGCAAAGGTTGAGTCCGCAGTAGAATCCAAACCGGCACCAGCGCCGAAAGTGGTTGAAGTCAGCACGCCTGTCGTCACATCGACAGGCAAAGAGAAGAAGTCCGAAAGCGAACCGGTCAAAAAGGGCTGGTGGCAGAAAAAAGGCTTTTTTTGAAAAGCGCTGAACTTTAGAAAGTGATTTTGAAAAACCGGCACACGTGCCGGTTTTTCTTTGTTGAGCTTATGGTTGGCTTTTTACAATTCAAGGAGTTCTAATAAGCTCACTTTCCTTCAAACATCGATTTCGGTACGAATACGATATGGTAGCGTTTCAAATGACTGGTTTATTTCGACCAATAGCAAATTTTGTACGTGGTGCGATTGTTGCAGGGGCCGCAAGCGCGCTGTGCTTGGCACAAACCGCCATTGCGGCTGCCCAGTCTTCATCGGTGCCGATCGTACGGGATGCCGAAATCGAGGCGCTGGTCACCGACTATGCGACCCCGATCATCAAAACCGCTGGTCTTTCCAGAAACGCGATCAGAATCGTTCTGGTCAACAACAACAGCTTCAATGCCTTCGTCGACGGCAGGCGTATTTTCATCAATACGGGCGCCCTGCTCCAGGCGCAGACGCCCAATGAAATTATCGGCGTTCTCGCACATGAGACCGGCCATCTTGCCGGCGGCCACGAATTCAAGCTGCGCGAACAACTGGCCGCTGCCAAGACTCTGGCCGTTGTTACAAGCCTGCTCGGTATCGGCGCCGTTGTCGGTGGCGCCGCTGGTGGAGCAAGCGGCCTGTCGAAAGCGGGTATGGGCGTCGCCATGGGTGGTCCCGAAGCCGCCATGCGCAACCTTCTCAACTATCAACGCTCCGAGGAAATGGCCGCGGACCGTTCAGCCATCACCTATCTCGCCAACACGGGACAATCAGCCAAGGGAATGCTCACGACGTTCGAGCGCTTCTCCAATGCGCTCGCATTGACGGGAACCAGCGTCGACCCCTACCGCATCAGCCATCCGATGCCCCGGGAACGTATCGCAAACCTTGAAGTTCTCGCTCACGCCAGTCCCTATTATGACAAGCCTGATAGTCCGGCGCTGCAGCAACGTCATGACATGATGCGAGGCAAGATTGCGGCCTATACTGGCGGTGGTGCAAGCGTGTTGCAGACCTTCCGCAAGGATCCGCGCAATATCGGCGCGCGCTACGGCGATGCCATCGCGACCTATCTTAACGGCTCGTCGCAGTCTGCACTTTCAAAGATCGATGTGCTGATCAAGGAACAACCAAAGAACCCCTATTTCCAGGAGATCAGAGGCGAGATCCTGTTGAAGCAGAACAAGGCGAGCGACGCGGCAAAAGCCTTTCAGAAGGCAAATGCGCTCGATCCGCGCAAATCCAGTTTGATCCGCATGAGCTATGGGCGGGCTCTCATGCTGTCGGGCACGCCGGATAATCTCAAGGCCTCCATAAAGGAAATCAAGGCTGGAATTGCCAGCGATCGCGAATATCCGTCAGGTTATGGCTATTTGGCCCAGGCTTATGCCCAGACGGGCGACATGGTCAGGTCCGATCTCGCCAGTGCAGAACAGAAATATTACTCAGGCAAGATCCAGGACGCACAAATCTTTGCCATTCGTGCACAGCGCGGCTTGAAAAACGGCACGCCCGAGTGGATACAGGCTCAAGATATCATCAATGCAAAGCGCAAGTGAGACGCGGCAACACGCGTTCCGACAGAATTTGAAAAAGGACAGTTCATCATGACAAAAGTCGCCCTGATCGGTGCCGCCGCCGGCATTGTTGGCGTTGCCGCCCTCGCTCTTGGCTATCAGGCCGGCCGGTCTGATGTCGTTGTCGCCAGTGCTGCGCCGGAGATGTCGTCAACCACCGCGTCCACGACTGACAGAGCTGAAATCGAAGGGATTGTGCGGAATTATCTGATCAATAATCCCGAGGTCATGATCGAGGTCCAGACCGCTCTCAATGCCAAGCAGGAAGCCGCGCAAAAGGAAGCTTCGACTGAGGTCATCAGCGAAAATCGGGACAAGATCTTTCAGTCGCCGATGGATGCGGTTTTCGGCAATCCGAAAGGCGATGTCACGATCGTTGAATTCTTCGACTATAATTGCGGTTATTGCAAAAAAGCTCTGCCGGACATGGATGCCCTCCTGAAAAGCGATCCAAACCTGCGCTTCGTGATGAAGGAATTCCCCATCCTCGGTGCGGATTCCACGCGCGCGCATATCGTCGCCAAGGCGTTCAAAGCGCTCATGCCGGACAAATATCTCGAGTTCCACCGTGATCTCCTCGGTGGCGAAGGACGCGCAACCGAAGCGTCGGCGATGGCCATCGCGGTCAAGCTGGGCGCAAACGAAGCCCAAATGCGCGAGAAAATGCTCTCTCCCGAAGTCACAAAGGCTTTCAATGAAAACTTCGAACTGGCAAACAGCCTGAGCATTACCGGAACCCCATCCTATGTCGTGGGCAATGAAGTGGTGCCCGGCGCACTTGGTGCGGATGTCCTTGCGGAAAAGATCAGCCATATTCGCAACAAATAGCCTGAATATTTACTTTTGCTTGGCAAAACCCTTTGTAGACAAGCAATAAGGGTGCTTTGCGGGCTTTTCGCTTGCCGATAAGCCGTCTATATGGGACCACGATTTCGCGAAACCGTCCGGTAAATCATGAAGCAGCAGATCTTTATCCTCAACGGCCCCAACCTGAATATGCTTGGTAAGCGTGAGCCGGGAATATACGGCGCCGCGACGTTGAGCGATATCGAAGGTCTGTGCCGTGCCGAAAGTGAAAATCTGGGCGTCGACATCGTATTTCGCCAGTCCAATCACGAGGGTGATCTGGTCAGCTGGATTCAGGAGGCAGGCGAGCAAAAGGCATTGGTTTTGATCAATCCTGCCGCCTACACGCATACATCCATCGCATTGCATGATGCCATCCGCGCTGCCGCCGTCACGCTGGTGGAGGTTCATCTTTCCAACATTCACGCGCGCGAGTCATTTCGCCATCACTCCTACGTTTCCCCTTTGGCTAAAGGGGTGATATGTGGCTTCGGGGTTGATGGCTACGTGATGGGCCTGCGCGCACTCGTCAAGCTGGCAGCGTCGCAATAGCGGACCGCCAAACAGGTATAAGGGGCTTGAAAAAGCATGGCTAACAGAACCACCGGGATCGACAAGGTCATGATCCGCGATCTCGCGGAGATCCTCAACGAGACCGACCTCACGGATATCGAGATCGAGCAGGGCGACCTTCGGATTCGCGTATCGCGGCAGATAACGGTGCAGGCCGCAGCTCCGGTCTATGCCCAAGCCCCGGCGGGCGCGGCTCCCGCTCCGGCGGCAACGGTTATCCCGGTCGCGTCTGCTGTCGCTGATCCCTCGAAGAATGCCGTCCCTTCGCCGATGGTCGGAACCGTGTATCTTTCCCCCGCGCCTGGTGCCCGCGCCTTTATCGAGGTCGGAACACAGGTCAAGGAAGGCCAGACGCTTCTGATCATCGAGGCCATGAAAACGATGAACCAGATACCGTCTCCACGTTCTGGTACGGTTACCGCCATTCTCGTCACAGACAGCCAACCCGTCGAATATGGTGAGTTTCTGGTTGTGATCGAGTAGCGAGAGCATGATGTTTCAGAAAATACTCATAGCCAATCGCGGCGAGATTGCCCTGCGCGTCCTGCGCGCCTGCAAGGAGCTCGGCATCCAGACCGTCGCGGTCCACTCGACTGCCGACGCCGACGCCATGCATGTGCGGCTAGCCGACGAAAGTGTCTGTATTGGACCGCCTCCTTCCCGAGATAGCTATCTGAATATCCATCAGATCGTTGCGGCCTGCGAAATCACCGGCGCTGATGCGATCCATCCAGGTTACGGTTTCCTGTCGGAGAACGCCAAGTTCGCCGAAATCCTCGAAGCGCACAACATTACATTCATCGGCCCGACTGCCGCGCATATCCGCATCATGGGCGACAAGATCGAAGCCAAGCGCACCGCAAAACGCCTTGGCATCCCGGTCGTTCCGGGTTCCGATGGCGGTGTAACTGATGATAGGGAAGCGGCGCGCATCTGTGCCGAAATCGGTTACCCGGTCATCATCAAGGCCTCGGCCGGCGGCGGTGGCCGCGGCATGAAGGTCGCGATGAACGAAGACGAGCTTTCGGTTGCCCTGTCAACCGCCCGCACCGAGGCGGGTGCAGCCTTTGGCGACGATGCCGTCTATATCGAAAAATACCTCCAGCAGCCGCGCCACATCGAAGTTCAGGTCATGGGCGATGGCTTTGGCAAGGCCGTCCATCTCGGTGAGCGCGACTGCTCGCTGCAGCGCCGGCACCAGAAGGTCTGGGAAGAAGCCAACTCGCCTGCCCTCAATTCCGATGAGCGCGAGCGCATCGGCATGATCTGCGCCAATGCCATGGCCGATATGGGTTATCGCGGCGCCGGCACCATCGAGTTCCTTTACGAGAATGGTGAGTTTTATTTCATCGAAATGAATACCCGCCTCCAGGTCGAACATCCCGTAACCGAAGCGATAACCGGCATCGATCTTGTGCACGAGCAGATCCGCGTTGCCTCCGGCGGTGGACTATCGGTAACGCAGGAGGATATTCGCTTCTCCGGTCATGCCATCGAATGCCGCATCAATGCGGAAGATCCGCGGACGTTTACGCCCTCACCGGGTACGATTACCCACTGGCATACGCCGGGGGGCCTTGGCATTCGCGTCGATTCAGGCGTCTATACGGGCTACAAGATTCCGCCCTATTATGACAGCCTCATCGGTAAGCTCATCGTTCACGGCCGTAACCGCGTCGAATGCATGATGCGGTTGCGCCGGGCGCTCGACGAGTTCGTTGTCGACGGTATCAAGACGACGCTGCCGCTGTTTCAGGATCTGATCAACAATCCTGACATTGCCAATGGCGATTATGATATCCATTGGCTGGAACATTATCTGGCTGGTGACGCAGCAGACGCTGCAGAAGAATAAGGCATGACGGGTAAGAACCCGCAAGAAGCATTCAGAATAGACCCCGAATTGTTGCTGCGCGCCTATGCAACCGGGGTTTTTCCCATGGCCGAAGAGGCGGACAATCCGGAAATTTTCTGGGTACGTCCGGAAAAGCGCGGAGTCCTCCCCTTCGAGAATTTCCACGTTTCGCGCAGCCTGCGCAAGACAGTGCGCCAAGGCCGTTTCGATATTCGCTACGATACCGATTTCACGGGCGTTATTACCGGCTGTGCCAGCGGCAGCGGCGAACGCGCCCGCACATGGATCAATCGCCCGATCCGCGAAGCCTATGGCAAGCTGTTCGACCTTGGCTATTGCCACACCGTCGAAGCCTGGCGTGACGGAAACCTTGTCGGCGGCCTTTACGGCATCGCGCTGGGATCGGCATTTTTTGGCGAAAGCATGTTCTCGCGCGAGCGGGATGCGTCGAAAGTCTGCCTCGTCCATCTGGTCGGTCATCTGATCGAAAAAAATTTTACGCTGCTCGACACCCAGTTCACCACCAATCATCTGGAAACCTTCGGCGCAGTTGAGGTGCCCCGGCGCCAATACCAGAAGATGCTGGAAAATGCCTTGGCACAGCCGGCTGAATTCTAAAAACCGTCGCAGATCCGGTCGTATGCTCCTTTGTTGGAACCCGACCAATGTTCAAAACATTCCTGAGAAGAATGTCGGGGAGCTGCAATTCCGTTCGTCCTTGAAACGGAACAACCCAAAGCCACAAGGAGAACTTTCGTGAGACTCAATGCTTATTTGAACTTCGACGGTCAATGTGAGGAAGCCTTCAAATTCTACGAGAAAGTGCTGGGCGGAAAGATCGAGTTCATGGTCCGCTATGACGAGATGCCCGAAGGCAACACGTCGGCGCCGGAACTGGCCAAAAATATCATGCATGTCAGCATGAAAGTCGGAGATACCATGCTGATGGGATCAGATGCACCGCCGCCTTATTTTCAGAAGGCACAGGGCATGACCGTAAGCATCAACACGGATAAACCTGATGAAGCAGACCGTGTGTTTGCCGAACTCTCTGAAGGCGCGACCAGCATCATGATGCCGATCGGAGAAACATCCTGGGCCACACGGTTTGCCATGTTCGTCGACCGCTATGGCACACCCTGGATGATCAACTGCTCGAAGCCAATGTAGGCTATCAGCTTTGCTGAAATTAGTTCTGGGTTCCGCCCGTCTGGGCGGCATCCGGGGCTGGAACGTCCGACTTCTGTTTGCAGGCCTTCAGCCACACATCGTACACCGGGTGCTCGACCGCATTGAGGCCGGGGCTATCGGCAAACATCCAGCCGGAAAAGATCTTGCGGATTTTGCGGTCCAGCGTGATCTCATCGACTTCGACAAACGTATCAGTCTTCGGCGTCTCCGTATCGGGACGTGTGTAGCAGACATGCGGCGTCAATTGCAGCGCGCCGAATTGCACCGTCTCGTTGATGTAGACGTCGAAGGTGGTGATTCGTCCGGTGATCTTGTCGAGGCCGGAAAAGACGGCAATCGGATTTGAAATCTTCTCGGTCGATTGGGCTGATGCGCCGGAGACAGCACTGCATAGACCAGCAGTGATCAGCCCGACGGCAAGAGAGCGAAATTTCCGACTGATCATGTCATTTCCGGTTAAGCGCGCACAAGAGGATTTCGATTCCAGCCTGTCGATAAAGAGCAAATGTGGCAGAAGAAGATCCGACTAGGCGCCCGGTGTCCAGGCATCGTAATCGCCGGTCACAGTCGGCCGGTTATCGCCATGCGCAATCGAACCCTGCGGTCGATAGGCAGCGGCAGAACCGGTGAGATTCGCCTGGTGATTCTTTTCCCAAGGATACGGCTTATAGTTTTCCTGCGACGGCGCAGTGTCAACCCTGTGGTGTATCCAGCCGTGCCAGCCGGCAGGAATAGCCGAAGCTTCCGCATAGCCGTTGTAGATTACCCAGCGTCGCTTGCGCCCTTCCGAATCGAAGGTGCCCTCGTAATAGACGTTGCCGAACTGATCTTCGCCAACTTTCGTGCCTTTGCGCCATGTGAAGAAGCGGGTACCGAGTGTCGGTCCATTCCACCACGTGAAAAACTGGGTCATGAAGGTCTTCATAGCAATCCTGCTTGGAATGTTGCCATTAGCAACTCATGGGTTTATGGCCGTATCACTGCCCGATAGCAAGGGTCAAGTTGACGCTGGAGCCAAGCGCATTTTGAATCCCGCGTGGCTCTTCTCGAAACCAAGCCGCTCGTAAAAACGGTGCGCGTCCTGGCGCTTGGCGTTCGATGTCAACTGCACCAGCGCAATGTCCCGCTCGCGCGCAACATCAAGGCAATGCTGGATCAACTTCGCGCCAATTCCCTTGCCGCGCATGTCGGTTCGTGTCTGCACCGCTTCGATAGCCATGCGCTTCGTTCCCCGACCCGTGAGCGACGTAATGAAGGTCACTTGTGCGGTGGCAACCACCTCATCCTTGAGAACGCCGACGAAGAGCAGATCGTTTGGACTGGCTTCGATCGTGGCAAAGGCACTTTCGTAAAGTGGCAACGCCGACGAATCGTTTGTATCGCCATGGCCTCCGACCGCATCATCGGCAAACAGCGAGATCACCGCTCGCAGGTCATCGATCGTTGCCTGCCGAAACGTCACATCAACTTCTGTTGTCACGGTGCGAGCTCAAATCCAGTCAGGGATTTCTCCAGCACCACCACGGAAATACCGGAATTCGGCTCACCCCAGTTTTCGATCCGGTTATTGGTACGCTCGAATCCCCTGCTTTCATAAAAGCTCAGAGCTCTTTGATTCGATTCGATAACTTCGAGCTGCAGCGCGTAGACACCGGGAAAGGCGCTCTCCATTTCCGCCAGCAGCAACGAACCCACACCCTTCTTCTGATGTTCCGGATGCACATAGAGCTGGTTGAGGATCGAAAGCTTGTGATCCTTCTGTGACGCATAGGCCATTCCCATGATATCGGCGCCATCATCGGCGATGATGAATTCCGAATAAGGTTTTGCCAACTGCTTCTTCAACGCATCAAGCGAATGATAGCGATCAGTGATCGCCTTCACTTTTTCGACGCCGTAAACATCGTCATAGGTCGCGTGCCAGGTCAGGGCGAGCATGTCGCGCACCGCATCCAGATCTTCCTTCGTTGCGCTGCGAACCCACATCTATTCGGTTATCCCGAGTTTTGCCTTGACCATGTCGCTGAGAACCTGAGGATTGGCCTTGCCGCCTGTCGATTTCATCACCTGTCCGACGAACCAGCCGGCAAGGCTTGGCTTTGCCTTGGCCTGATCCACCTTGTCAGGGTTGGCGGCGATGACATCATCGATGGCTTTTTCGATGGCACCGGTATCCGTGACCTGCTTCATGCCGCGGCTTTCCACGAGTTCGCGGGGATCGCCACCTTCGTTCCAGACGATCTCGAAAAGATCCTTGGCGATCTTGCCGGAAATCGTACCTTCCTTGATCAAATCGATCACAGCGCCGAGCTGTTCCGGCGACACAGGCGATTCCTCTATGCCCTTGCCTGCCTTGTTCAGTGCCCCAAGCAGATCATTGATCACCCAGTTGGCGGAAAGCTTGCCATCGCGGCCCTTGGCGACAGCCTCATAATAATCGGCAATCGCCTTTTCTGTGACGAGTATAGATGCATCATAGACCGAGAGCCCCAGCTCCGAGACAAGGCGCGCCTTCTTATCGTCCGGCAGTTCCGGCAGGTCAGCCTTCAGCTCTTCGACATAGGACAGTTCGAATTCCAGCGGAAGCAAATCGGGATCGGGGAAGTAGCGATAGTCATGCGCCTCTTCCTTGGAGCGCATCGAGCGTGTCTCGCCCTTTACCGGATCGAAGAGCCGTGTTTCCTGATCGATGGAGCCGCCATCTTCAAGGACGGCGATCTGGCGGCGCGCCTCATATTCAATAGCTTGGCCGACAAAGCGGATCGAGTTTACGTTTTTGATCTCGCAGCGTGTGCCGAATTCACCACCGGGCTTGCGCACCGAGACATTGACGTCAGCGCGCATCGAGCCCTCATCCATATTGCCGTCGCACGTGCCGAGATAGCGTACGATGGTCCGCAGCTTGGTGAGGTACGCCTTCGCTTCATCGGAAGAACGCATATCCGGCTTCGAGACGATCTCCATCAGCGCCACGCCGGACCGGTTCAGATCCACATAGGACATCGTCGGATTCTGGTCGTGCAGTGATTTGCCGGCATCCTGTTCCAGATGCAGACGCTCGATGCCGATTTCGATATCCTCGAACTCGCCCTTTTTATCGGGGCCGACCGAGATGATCATCTTGCCTTCACCGACGATAGGCTGCTTGAACTGGGATATCTGGTAACCCTGTGGCAGGTCGGGATAGAAATAATTCTTGCGGTCGAAAACCGACTTCAGGTTGATCTGCGCCTTGAGCCCGAGCCCTGTACGGATTGCCTGGCGCACGCACCATTCGTTGATTACCGGCAGCATCCCCGGCATGGCGGCATCGACCAGCGAGACATTCTCGTTCGGTTCAGCGCCGAAAGTGGTCGACGCACCGGAAAACAATTTCGAATTCGAGGTGACCTGCGCATGGACTTCCATGCCGACGACGATCTCCCAATCACCTGTGGCACCTGAAACAAAACGCTTGGGTTCCGGCGTACGCGTATCAACGAGAGTCATGCTGGTGTGTAATTCCTGGCTAAAAAATATCTCCATACTGGCTAGTGCAATCCGCCGGATGAGGCAAGTCTTTCGCGCCTTAGGCAGTGATATGTCGTTCGGTTGACAAAGCTAAACGTCAAGATTATTCATTAAGTCATCAGATGACTTTAGGAATTATCCTCATGCAGCCCGCCGTGCGGACCAATCTTGCAGACACCGCGATTCAGAATATTCGCGCTGAAATCACCGTCAGCCGCTGGCAGATAGGAGAGCGCATTCCGAATGAAGCGACGCTTGCCGACATGCTGGGGGTCAGTCGCGGCACCGTGCGGGAAGCTGTTCGCGTCCTCGTTTCCCAGGGCATCCTTGAAACCAGACAGGGCTCTGGCACCTATGTCCGCTCGGCGATCGATGCGGAGGACAGTCTGCTCCGAATCCGGCGGACCGGGCTTCGGGATCAGGTCGAGACGCGTTGTGCGCTCGAAGTAGAGGCCGCACGCCTTGCGGCAACACGCCATACACCGGAGGTCGTCGCAGAACTTCGGCAAATGCTTAGCGATCGCGGCGAGTACAACCCCGCCGATCATGATCGCTATGTCGAACAGGACCTTGCATTTCACAAGGCGGTTGTTGCCGCTTCCGGAAACAGCGCACTCATTGAGGTCTACGAGTTCTTCTCGACTTCGACCCAGGAAATCATCAAGGCCACGGTGACCGGCGAACTCCCCGAACCCGACATGGCTGCTCATTCCGCGATCATCGATGCCATCGCCTCGGGCGATCCGGAGAAAGCAACTCTCACCACCCGGGCTTTCATGGCTCCCATTCTTCTTGAACTCGATCGGCTTCTCGCATCATGAACCAGCATATATCCCCCAGCTCCGGACCACAGGATATCGCCAGCGAACAATTGATCGATGCCGAAGCCGACAGCGTTCCAAAGCCCAGGCCTCCGGTTTTTGCAAGCCGTGCCGCGCAGATCGTCACGGGGTTGAGCCTCGTCCTCATCGCCTTCAATCTTCGTCCGGTCTTCTCCAGTGCGTCTGCGCTTTTGCCGGAGATCATCGAACAGACGGGGCTGTCCTCTTTCGGCGCCGGCGTTCTGACAACCCTGCCCGTCGTCTGCCTTGGCGTCTTCGCCCCGCTCGCGCCAAGGCTGGCACAGCGCATCGGCGCGGAACGAACGCTGCTGGCCGTGCTGCTGCTTCTTGCATTGGGTACCGCGTTGCGCGGCTTCGGCTCGCTGCCATTGCTATTCTTCGGGACTGCCCTTGCCGGTTCCTGTATCGCTGTCGGCAATGTTCTGCTTCCGGGCCTTGTGAAACGCGACTTCGCCTCGAGAACCGGCATGATGACCGGCCTTTACACTATGGCACTTTGTGCAGGAGCAGCCAGCGCAGCCGGTTTCACCCTGCCCTTGCAGCGCGTGCTCGGCGGCAACTGGTCCCTGGCGCTTGGTGCATGGGCGATACCGGCGATACTCGTCGCGGTGATCTGGTTCCCGCATGCCTTCTTCAGGAAAGTCCGCACAAAACATGCCGGCTTCAGGGTTGAAGGTCTCTGGCGCGATCGCCTTGCCTGGCAGGTCACCTTGTTTATGGGACTGCAATCGGCTTTGGCTTACTGCGTCTTCGGCTGGCTATCGCCGATTCTGCGCGAGCGCGGGCTCGACGGCGTCACAGCGGGCGTCGTGGTATCCGTGTCGGTCATGGCGCAGGTCTTTGCCTGCCTCCTCGTTCCGTCGATCGCAGTGCGCTGCAGGGACCAACGGTTCCTCAATCTGACGCTCGTTGCGCTGGCGGTCATCGGTCTGCTCGGTTTTCTGTTCGCTCCGCTGTCAACAGTCTGGGTGTGGGCTGTCGTCCAAGGGCTTGGTCAAGGCGGACTGATTGCCATAGCGATGACTATTATCGTTTTGCGATCGCCGAATGCACATGTGGCCTCGCATCTTTCCGGCATGGCGCAATGCATCGGCTACATGCTTGCCGCGACGGGTCCGCTTCTGGTCGGGCTCATTCACAGCCTCACGGGGAGTTTTGCCGCCACAGCTGTGCTATTCGTCCTTCTCGGGCTTGGAGCGGCTCTGTTCGGTTGGGGCGCCGGGCGATCGATCCACGTTGGCGCGAAAACAATCGAGCTTTAAACTGGCTCCATAAGACAAAGCCGCTCTAGCGCTTTGCGCCAGTCTGGGGCATCCTGATGGTAGAGATTGTTCGTGGCAGGGAGGAACGCCATGCGCTGCTTTACGGTACTCGGTCCCTCGCAGGCCGGGAAATCCACGCTCGTGGAAAAACTGGCCGCACTGGAAGGTGCATCAAAAAAATCCATCTCTCCATACGGATTGGGCCTGACGGAATTCGAGTTCGGCAACGAAGCATGGTGTGCGCTGGATGCGCCTGGCTCGGGTGAGGCTCTCGTCCACGCCCAGCATGCACTTTTGGCCAGTGACGCCTGCATCCTGTGTGTGTCGCCAAACCCCGAGGAAGCTGTACTTGCGGCTCCCTATCTGCGAGTGATCGAAGCTTCGGGAACACCGTGTATCGTGTTCGTGAACCGGATGGACGAACCGAGGGGCCGACTCCGAGACGTCATAGCCTCGCTTCAGGACTTTGCCAGCCACACGTTGCTACTGCGGCAGATCCCCATCCGCGAAGGCGACAATATCGTCGGCAGCTGCGACCTTATTTCGGAGCGTGCCTGGCGCTACCGCGAGGGCCAGACATCGGCCCTTGTCGAAATTCCCACCGATGTTGTGGAGCGCGAGCATGAAGCACGGGCGGAACTTCTCGAATCTCTCTCCGAATTCGACGACTGGCTGCTGGAGGAACTTATCGAAGACCGCGAGCCAGCCAGCGATGCCATTTATGCCATCTCTTCGCGCGTCCTGCGGGAAAATCGTATCATCCCCGTTCTTGTCGGGGCCGCAAGCCATAGCAACGGCATCATGCGCCTGATGAAGGCCCTGCGTCACGAAGCCCCGCAAAATGATGTCCTTCGCGCGCGCCTTGCAGCGGCCGTCAGCCTCAAAGAGGCGGCGTTGGTCGGCGTGAGCTTCCACGCCTATCACCGCCAGAACGTCGGCAAAACGGTGCTTGTGCGTGCTCTCGGCGATGGCCTCAAGCAGGGATCTCTGCTTGCCGGCTCGCGTTTGGGACCAGTGCAGGATACCGGGACCGGCAAACCTGTTACAACGGCGATACTCCCCGGCGACGTTTTCGCCACGGTAAAATCCGATCATTTGCCTGTTCCGTCGCTGCTGACAGCCGACACTGCTGTCGCATCACCGGCATGGACAAAGCCGCCTACCCCCATGCTGGAACGCATATTGGTACCCGACAGCGAACGGGACGAAACGAAGCTCTCCGAAACGCTGGCAAAGCTCGCGGAGACCGATCACGGCCTCAAGGTCACGCAGGAGGAAGGGACCGGCGCCCAACTGATCTGCGTTCAGGGGCCGGTACATTTGCGCGATCTCTGCAAGACCCTGGCGGAAGTCTTTCATGTCAACGTAACCGACCGGCAACCAAGCCCGGTTTACCGTGAGACGATCTCGAAAACATCGGATGTTCACTACCGTCACCGCAAGCAGACCGGCGGTGCCGGACAATTTGCCGATGTGAAACTAAGCATACACCCGAATGAACGCGGCGAAGGCTTCAGCTTCGGCGAAACGGTCAAGGGTGGTGCTGTTCCGCGCAATTTCATTCCCGCAGTCGAGGCCGGAGCTCGCGAAGCGATGGAAAAAGGCCCGCTGGGTCTTCGGGTCATCGATGTCGGCGTGACATTGACCGACGGCCAGCATCATTCCGTCGACAGTTCCGAATTCGCATTCCGGGCAGCGGGGAAAATGGGGGTGCGGGACGCGCTGGCCCAGGCGTCCGCCGTGCTGATGCAGCCGATCTTCCGTGTGGAGATCCACATCCCCTCCATTTACTCCGGCAGTCTCGTGCCGATCGTCTCCGCTTTCAAGGGGCAGGTTCTGGGCTTCGATCGGGACGACACCGCCAAGGGATGGGATGTCTTCCGCGCGCTCATTCCCGGCAGCGCGCTCGACGAACTGGCGCGCTCGCTGCGCTCCGCTACACAGGGCATTGGTACATTTTCGAAGAACTTCGATCATTTCGAAGAACTTTATGGAAAAGAAGCCGATGCCATTATCAGCGCGCATGCAAGTTGAATGCCGGATGTGTCGAAATTCGCGATCATGACGAGGCGAAAACGGTGGTTTTCGAGAAGCGGAGCGGAGCGTACTTATAGTACGTGAGCACCGTATCGCAGAAAAATGCCGTTTGCAGGCCGTCATGGCGTGAATATCAACACATCCTAATCCCTACGGGTTAATTCCGGTCCAAGGCCCAATGTGATACTTTCCCGCGTTCCGCTCATGGATGCTGAGACGGGGGACGTTCGGTGAACTTTTTTTGCGTTGCATTTATCGGGGGAATGTTGGGGGTCTCGTCCGCGCTGGCGGGGCCGCTGCATGACGCGGCCAAAAACGGCGATGTCGCGACCGTTAAACAATTGCTGGATCAGGGCGCCGACATCGCGCAACCGGATGATGCCGGCGAGCCGGTTCTCCTTATCGCCTCGCTGGCCGGAAAGCCGGACGTGGTGGCACTTCTGCTCGAACGCGGCTCGAACATCGAAATTCGCAACAAAGGCGGGCTGACGGCTTTGCATGCTGCTGCCTATGGCGGAAATCTCGATACGGTAAAGTTGCTGGTCGAGAAGGGCGCAGCAGTCAATGACGAAAAGAACTTCTATCACATGACACCTCTGCACGCTGCGGCCGAAGAGGGCCATGCCGATGTGGTCGCATTTCTATTGACCAACAAGGCTGAAGTCGAACCAAAAGAACGCAACGGTTATACGCCACTCACCCAGGCTGGATGGCGGGAACATTGGGATGCGGCTGCCCTGCTAATGAAGGCGGGCGCTGAATGCCAGAAGGCCGATCTGGTTGGCCAATGGCTTTTTACCGAGTGCACCAAGCGCAAATGACTGCTGGTCGCCGGTAACACCGCACCGGAACTAAGGGAGAAACTGAAATGCTGGAACACCGCTTGAAACGCAAGTTTCAAATTGCTGCATCTATGGCTGCGGCCGTAATGCTGCTCTCCTTCACGCCGCCTGCCGGGGCCGAAGAACTCGTCAACACCGGCTATTTTGGCGATGTGGCAATCAAGGGCTATGACCCGGTCGCCTATTTCACGCAGAACCAGGCCGTCCAGGGATCCGATAAGTACTCATACCGCTGGCTTGGCGCGACATGGCAGTTTGCGAGCGCAGAAAATCGCGCCCTCTTCATCGCAGAACCTGCAAAATATGCCCCGCAATATGGCGGCTATTGCGCAGACGGCGTTTCGTTCGGGACGGTCACGACCAATGTCGACCCAAAAGCCTGGCGGATCATCGAAGGCAAACTGTACATAAGCTATGATCCGGGAGCCGCGGATGGGTTTGAAAAGAACCCGACCAAGCTCACCGACTCGCGTAAGCACTGGTCGGATGTGGAGCACACGCTCGTTGCAGAGAAGTTGCAGACGGATTGGCAGAAGGCCCCCGCGAACTGACAGGTACCTCAAGGGGTAATGGAAAAATACATCAAGGCGCGTGGCGTGACATGAACATATTTCGCGTCGCGCTGCTCCGGCGCCGTATTGCGGTAAACATAGCCGCAGACCATCCGATCCAGGAAATACCCCCCGAATCGCTCGCATAGGCGATTGCCGCGAACTTCGATCAAGCCGGTTATATTCGTATTGGCGCTGCGGTATGCGGTGTTGCCTGCCGTGTCGAAATACTGGATGAACTCGGTGCCGTTCTTGTGCTTGCCCGTCCAGGTCTTGTCGTTGACCATCGCCCTCAATTCCGCCTCGCCGATCTGGTCGGCTGGATTGGCTTCAAAGCCAAACGGCCACTCGGGCACCCCGGCAGCGCGCAGCCCGTCCATATGATGGCGCAGATCGTCTTCCCGCCAATAATCATAGAGATAGCCGTAATATGTCAGATTGCTGTCTGGAAACAGTTCCAGCAATTTTCCCGTTTCCCGGGATGCAAGTGTTTGGTCGCCGCGATCCACATAGGCTGCAGCAAGATATTCACGTGCGGGCTCTGCTTTGGGAAGAGCGTCGCGCGCGGTCTCCATCAGGGGAACCGCCCGTTCGCTGTCGCGCGCGGTGTAAAAAACAATGCCGGCAAGCAACTGAAGGCTTGGTGGCGGCGTGGGATCGAGCCGCAACGCCTTTTCCATCTCGGTAACCGCCTGCGCGTGGCTCCCGGTCTGTGCCAGGATGAGGGCAAGATTGCCGACAATCTCCGCGTCGTTCGGCTGTGCCGCAACCGCCCTGTTGGCAGAATCTCTCGCTTCAACTTCGCGCCCATCGACCAGTTGAAGAAGCGCGAGCACCGTATGGGCACGAGCGTTGTTTGGGTCCAGTTTCAGCGCCTGCCCCGCCGCGTCATAGGCAATCTTTCGTGCTACCGCTGCGGACCAGAGATAGTTGTAATCGTTGCGCCAGACATCCACCGCCACGCGGGCGATCCCGGCATGAGCATTGGCAAAACTCGGATCGAGATCGAGTGCCTTCTGGTAGTATGACAGCGTTCTCCGGTAAGTCTCGACGTCACTGTAATAAAAGCCTTCCTGTTCCGCGCGAAGATAATAATCATAGGCCTCGAGATTCTCGGTCGGAATGCGCGCCAGCTGGTCGCGCTCGCCTTCGCTAAGCTTGACTTCAAGCGCAGAGATGATCTTGCCGATGACGTCGTCCTGAACCGCGAAAAGGTCGGCATATTGGCGATCATATCGCTCAGCCCACAAGGAAAGACCGGTAAGCGCATCGATCAGCTTGACGTTGATGCGCAGCCGGGAATCTGCACGCTGCAATGTCCCCTCGAGAACGTAATGGACGCCGAGTTCCGCCGCCACATCCTGAATCTTTCCGGCCGTATCGTGGATGGCGAAAACCGAATGACGGGCGATCACGAACAGGCCCGACACCTTTGAGAGTTCGGTGATGAGATCGTCTGTCAGCCCCGCCGCAAGGTGGTCATGATCCGTGTCACCGCTCACGTTGATGAAGGGCAGCACTGCCACCGAAGGCTTGTCCGGCAGCGGATAGGCAAATCGCTCGACAAGTGACGCAGGCTGGAACAATTGCGCAGGTCTCCACCACAGCAATCCTGCACCGAGCACCATCAAAACAAGGGCTGCGACGGCCGGCACGCGCCATCGGCGCAAGCGTCTGCGTGCGCCGACTGTCTTGCCCGCTCCGGCAGGGTCGAGCACGACGCGATATATCCGGATCGGCTCGGCGATGTTTTTAACTCTTTGCTCGCCGAGCGAGACATAGCCAACCGGGAGCTTCGATTTCACCTGATCGTAGGTCGTTCCTGAAATCGCAATGCCGCCAGGTTCCGCGAGCGTTTGTATCCGGTCGGCAATATTGACACCGTCGCCGTGAATATCCTCGCCCTCGACCATGATGTCCCCGAGATTGACACCAATGCGAAAAACCAGACGCTTTTCCTGTGGAGCGGCAGCATTGCGTTCAGCCTTTTCGCGCTGCACCTCGACGGCACAACGCAATGCGGCGACCACGCTCTGGAACTCGACTAGCAGGCCGTCACCCATTGTCTTGACCAGACGTCCATTATACTCGGCGATCTTTGGCTGGAAGACTTCGCTGAGGTCATCCTGAAAACGGGCGCGCGTTCCCTCCTCGTCGATCTGGCTCAAATGGCTGTAACCGACGACATCAGCAATCAAAACGGCTGCAAGACGGCGCTCCATGCCCCGGGCCCCTCAGAACAATTCCAGTGATTTTCTGTCCGGAATTGCGTAAAAACAAGGAGCACGACGGCTCCAGCCATATCTTATAGCAGGTCAGCTGGCGATACCATTGCGGCGGCAGAGGTTCCTGCCATCTTATGCAATCAGTTCAAAACGATTCAGCTAACCACCTGTAAAATCTCGATTTGAAAAAAATTTGATTCATGAAGAAACAGAAAATCGATTCTCGGACCGAAAATCCGATTCACTCTTCACGTACATGTCGAGAGTCCGAAATGCTGTTGGGCCTCTAACCGGGAGAAATAATGGCGGTGTAAGGGCTTTATGCCGGCTTCAAGTAATTCGAAATATACGCGATTTGCGTGGACGTGTTCCCCTTCGATAAGGAGCCGGTCTGAAATCTCTTGAACAGATGATGATGCGCAACTGAAGTTGTAGACGTCTGTGAGGTTCATTGCTAGCGTACTAAGGTTCGGGAACATGTGGGACAACCTGCTTCTCGAGTAATTGAGATAGAAGCAAACATCACGTACCCTCAATGGAAGCGTGGAACTTGCTGTGAGGGGTTGAGCAGAATTTAAATACACAGTCCATTCATCAAAGTTGCTAACGTGGAGGCTGTCGATGGTAGGTCGGACGCCATCGACCCTTGTGATCGGCGCGAAGCCGTTCAGTATACACTCAAGTACTGCTGGCCAAAGATCACCATGCCTTGGAGCCATCGCCTTCAGATAGCGCTTGAGCGGAAGGGAGTTCGCGATCAATGGTGCGATAGGGACAAACTCCAAATTCAAGTCTTGAAGCCAGCCATTCCAGTTATTCGAGCATGCACGATCGCCTCCGAAAATTCCGGAGATGAAACAATTGAACAGCGCCATTACCATCCGTAAAAAGCATCACGTACCAGGCGACATCGATTCAGACATCGAATGGCTAAAGAGGCTTTTGAAAGATCTGGAAAACATACGTGACGGAATTTTTCCAGATCAGAAGGAACTAGCTACCTTTCCGAAGCTGGAGAATTGGGTCCTCTCCCGGCGGACAGTGCCGTGCCTACTTGGTACACTTGTTGACCCCGGCACTGGAAATCAGACTGGCCATTTAACGTTGGATCTTTGGGTGCACGCGCCAGCCAGGGCCTTTGCGCGCACCTTCGTGAACTTTTACGCCCTGGGCGAACCTGGTCCCGATCAAGATGGCGAGACATATTAGGCAGGGAAGGCATGTGCGCTAGTCGCCGCGCGCAAAATAGTATGCATGCGACTGACGCGGATGCCTTGGCGCGTGCGACGGTCAACCTTTTAAAAGTGTGGAATCTTACCGATGCGGAGGCGTGCATCTTGCTTGGCGGCATGTCCGCCCGCACATGGGCACGCTGGAAGGAAGGGACCATCGGCAGGACCGATCGTGATCTGCGGATGAGGATGGCTCACCTGATCGGAATCTACATGGGTTTGCGCTATCTGTTAAAGGAACCAGCCCGCAGCTATTCCTGGATGCGCAAACCCAACGCCGCTTCGGCGGCAAATCAGCCATCGACGTGATGCTCTGCGGAGAAATATCCGATCTTGCAATAATACGGGAATGGGTCCATGCGCAACGTGTTGTGTGGTAAGTTGCTTGCAATCAGCTGCCGCCTTCACTTGCACCAGACCTGTTTGACCGACTCGGTAGTGACGCGTGGGAGGCGTACAAATCCTTATGCAACGACACGCGGAACTTGACGGATTGTCGGACAACGACGCTTTTCATAAAGGCCAAGGTGTCAAAGTCATCGACGCTGCGGAGAGTGTTGCGCGAGCGTTCAGCTGAATGTCATGGCAGATAGCTAATTAGATGATTGCGACCGTCGCAGGCCCAGCAAAGCATGAACCTTTCTCGGCGGCAAAGGTGGCTCGGTGTCCGCGACTTACGCCCACTAATCAAGTGCTCTCTCGTTGGTCTGACACCGCCTTATCGCAATCCATCGCGTCGCTCGTTGAAATACAAGGCGCGACGCGAAAACGGGGCGTCATCAATTGTGTATGTGTCATAGTCAGCTAACATTACATGGCAAGCGTTCAACAGATCCCGGATTTTATCTTGATCCGGCTCTGCCAACTTCCACCATACACGGGACGGATAAGCATCCGCTATTTCGAGTAGATTGTGGGTCGTTTTTGCAATCGTTTTCATATTACTCAATTTTTCCTCCATTTAGTTTTCGATTCGCTCAACGGCGAGCGTTTGTTGCAACGATTACATTTTCAGCTTGCTTGATGAGTCATGTTGCCGATTTACGGTGAAGGTCTGTTATCCGCCAAGCGGTCCATTATCATCCTCACTATTTCACGCTCCAACCGATCTTTCTCAAGGCCTTGGGCTTTGGTGTGATAGTCAATGGCTTGGTCGACAAATCGATACAGGCGTACAAGAAATTCCTTGTGACGCTTGATATGATTAGGGCTCGGCTTAGCCTCATCTTTATACTGACTGGCGCTCTGGATGAACCCAACTGTTTTTTCCAGGAGCACTTCTCCAACCCAGTTTACTGCGCCTAAAAACACTTTGAGAGCTATGGTCGATGTATGGGGCATCAATCTTAGATCGACCTCACAAGATGGATCCTCTAAAAGGCAACGGAAACATCCCTTAGCAAATTCAATTGTATCGTCTATAACTATGAAGTGTTCTGTCGCCGACTGTGTACCACGGTACTCTTCACCGCACGCCTCAATAAGATCACCAAAGCCATGGAAACAAGCCAGAGTAGTGTTTGATAGGTATAAGTTATCTAGTGGATTCATTATCAATTCCTTCTTCGCCAATCTAATTCCTCAACAATGATTTTCCGGAAGTTTGAGAAAGGCAATGCCTGAAGTAAATAAATTCCGGATTTTTTATATCGATTCCGTCCCCGAGCATCCGCCACAATGAGGTAAAACGATTTCTATGCGTTTTATTCGGAACAAATGAAGCCGAAATTTTTCAATTTGCGAATTACTAGAAGGGTGATAATAAGTCCACGAATTCACCGTGTGGAACCTTGGTCGCGACAGACCTGATACTGGAACGATGGCGCCGCGCCTATAGTGGCATAGGCGACCGTGAGAATGCCGTGGCTGCAATTAGCGTCGCCCCCAGAACTTCTTCGCGCTCTTCCGAAGCTTAGGCATAAGTCCGACTCTCGCTGATATTTGACCGTGTCAATATTCTTATCGCCGTATCATTATTCTTATAAACGGCATACGATGTGTCAAACTTCTTTCAAACCGGATTGCTGGTGGTCTGCCCCCATCGGGTGATCCAGGGTTACTGTTAGTGCATGTTTGGTTTTGACGTGCTACCCGTCTTTAGGCCACCCGGAGCTGGAATTTTCCGGGGTTAAGGCTCATGCCGGCGGATGAGCCGATGAGCCGTTTATGAGCG
>NZ_JACHXN010000026.1 GCF_014192095.1 Phyllobacterium trifolii | reverse complement strand
ACCATCGAAGACTGAACTTTCTCCAAGTCCGGTACATCCCGCTTGAGCCATCGCAAGCCGGCGCCTCCGTTGGTGACCACGGCGGCCAAAGGCTGGTTGAGTTCATGAGCGATCGATACGGTTAACTCTCCAAGAGTGGCCACGCGGGCGACATGCGCCAACTCCGTTCGCGCTGCATGAAGCTGGTTTTCGGCTTCCCGTCTCGCCGTGACATCCATGATGCTGATCAAGACCATATCGAGAGCCGGGCGATTTGCGGGGAAAGCGACATTGTATAAAACGACCAGCTGCCGGCCTTCCGCATTGTTGATCACCGTTTCGGCTTCATAGCTCGACTTGCCGGACCAGATCGCCGCAAGGAGTTTGTCCATATCCGCTGTAATAAGTTCGGGCAGAACGGCTTCAAGAGCGTCGATATTGGCGACATTGAACATTGTCAGAGCTGTATCATTCGCGTTGATCAGCTTTGTGGTTTTTGGCACCTTGTAAAGAAATCCCGGATCAAGCGTTTGCGCATGATCGATGTCCCGCACGCCATCAACCTTGAGCTTGTCGATAGCGTCTTTGAGGCCTGTGAAATCCATCTGGAGGATGCCGACACCCGTCGCCAGAAAAATAGTGCGGTAACGCTGTTCACTTTCGGCCAAAACACCGATCGCAGCTTTCACCCTGAAAGCAAGGAATGTTGTGATCCCGATGGCAGCAAGGCTGACGAAGCAACGGCCCATCGAACCTTCGAGTGCGGGCAGCCCTTCGCCATGCGAAATCATAAACCCCAAAACGGTGAGTCCGATACAGCCAGCACCGATCAGAATGAGCCCTGTCTGGGTCGCAAAATTAAGCGAGAGCAAGACCACGAGCACGTAGAGCACCGCAATGGCGATGTCCAACGATGTCAATGCGTCCAGCAGGAAAACGACTGCCGCAATAATAGCAGCAGCGGGTCGCAAAAACTTCGATTGGGATGCAGAATTGATGAGGGCGTTGAAACGGTCGGCTGCCAGATACTGAGCTATGGCTGCACCGAGACCCTGTGTCACAACCGCTGACTTTCTTCCGTTTGTAGACATCATCACCCCCTTCAACCGTTTCGTTGCAAGGAAATGCCCGTTGAAGAAGAAAGGAAAGTTTCGAGATGTTAAGAATTGTTAAGTCATTGGGATCAGCAGGGGGCTTTCATCGGCGCTAGAGCAGTAAACGCCGGGTGAGCTTTTTGGAATATGCGATCAAACGGTTGATTTTTTTGGATTGGATGAATGAACTTCGGCACGAAGGGCTGTCGACGTTACATCATAACCTCAAGCGATTGAATTTGCGCCTCCAACTGTCAGCGACGGTCTGCAACGCGTCTCTGGCTGTCGTTTGACCTTGCAGCGTGCTTGAAATGCCCGTGCGGAGATCAAGCTCGAGTGAGGGCCAATTGGCGTCATTCGGGTTGGGCTCGGCGGTCTTCATCTGCTCGGCGGCCGCTGCGGTCCAGCCATATGCTTCGACGATCTCGGGATCGGTCAAAACGGACAGTCGAGCCGAAGCATTTCCCTTTTCCATTGACCGCCGGGCCCATTCCTTGCTCGTAATGTGTTGAATGAATTCGAAAGCCCATTCTTTATTCTTTGATGCTGATGGCACAGCGAACGACCATACAAAAAACATGCTCTTGGTCTGTTCGCGTTTCTGAGCTCCCGGCACGACTGTCCAACCCCACCGCCCGGCTGTTTTAGACGCTTTCGATTTGTTCAGTAGAGTCCCCGTCGCGTTCAGCGTGACGGCCATGGCATAACGGTCGTTCTGGCCGTTCGCAATGATCTCGTCCCATTCCCAGGTCACTGCCTCCGGAGGCATGACCCTGTGCTTTGTTATCAAGTCCGCATAATATTCCAACGCACTGATGGATTCCTCTGTATCGATCATGATCTTCCGCGTCTTCAGATCGTAGAACGAACCACCCGAAGACAACAGGAACGGAGTGAAGTGGTTGCTGATCGCCGGCCCCTGACGAGCGCATGTTCCCAACCCGTACCGGAGGGGCGCACCTGACTTTGTCAAAGCAGCCGCAGCGGCCTGGAATTCGGCGAAAGTCGACGGTGGGCTGGAAAAGCCTGCGGCCTCGAGCAATTCCTTTTGGTAGTGGAGTATATAGATAGTTCCCCGATATGGAATGCCGCATAGCTTGCCGTCAACGGATACAGCATCGATCGTTCGGGGCGAAAAATCACCCATGTCGAAATCGGATGCATGTTTGCCGGCAGCGGACGCCAACAAACGATTGTGATCCTCAACATAAGCGTGCATCCATCCGACCATGGAGGAGCCCATCTGCACAATATCGAAGCTCGTGGGTTCTTGGCCGGACATTTCGGCCCGGCACCGTACGACCAGAGCGTCTATGGGCAACTGCACGTATTCGACGTCTATGCCCGTGTCATTTTTAAAGGCGGGAATCGCGTCTTGGAGGATCGTTCCCTTCCATGAGGCGTTGTCGCCGAGGACAACGAGCTTTGAAGGCTTTTTTCCAAGCTCCGCGCGGGCTGTCGTCGACGAGCCGAGTGCGGCCAGATTGATGCCGGCCAAAGTCGATCCAAGCAACGTGCGCCGATTGATCAGACCAGCCTTGCTCGAACTGGACATGGCTCCCTCCATCACCCGTCAGGGAATTCTAGCATCATTTATCGCTCCTGACGACAAGCCAGGTACAAGGTGCCTTTGAACGATCAGCGAGAACACGATCACGGGCAGGAGAACCAGAATGCCGGATGCCGCGATGGCTCCCCAATCGGTCCCGGTCTCGCTACCGGCGTAAGTGCTCAGGAGGACCGGCGATGTTCGCGTGGCGTTATTGGTGAGAATGGCCGCGAAGATGAAGTCGTTCCAGGCAAGGAGCAGCGACAAGATGGCCGCGGTTGTGATTCCCGGTTTGGCCAAGGGCAAGGCGATCTTGAGGAAAGCCCCCGTCCGGGACGCGCCGTCCATATAGGCCGCTTCTTCCAAGTCGCGCGGCACACTTTTGAAGAAGTCGCGCGTGACCCAAACAATCACGGGTAGACTGAATGTCGTATAGGCCAGGATGAGGCCCGTCCTGGAGCTGTTCAGTCCCACAAGACTGAACATCACATATAATGGCAAAAGTGCCGCAATTGGCGGCAGCATCCGCATGATGAGCAGCGAAAAGAAGATGAGTTTGCGACCGGGGAAGCGGAATCGGGCGATGGTATAGGCCGCAGGTATGCCAGCAAACAGGGAGACCAAAACTGTCGAGGTGGTCACCAAAAAGCTGTTCCAGAAGGAAACCAGAAAGTTCCCCTCAGACAAGACCGCGAAATAGTTCTCCATGGTCGGCCACCACAGAAAGAGTGGCGGTGTCGTGAAAATCTGCTCGCGTGTCTTCAAGGACAATCCAAGTACCCAAAGCAGCGGCAGCAGGAAGATTACAAGCAAGCAGATCAATGCGCCATACACGAAGGCGTAGTAGCATCCTTTCCTGTAGCCTGTGTGCGACAGGGATCTCATCAGTCGGGTTCCTTTTGACGTATGGCTGCTATCAGGAGCAGGGAGACTGTCAGGACGATCAACAGCATAATCCACGACGCAGCCGAAGCCAGCGTGAGATCGAAGCTGAAGAAGGACGTGTGATAGACGTAAATGGAGAGTACCAACGTCGCGTTCGCAGGCCCTCCTGCGGTCATCACGTAGACATTGTCGAAGGCCCTGAACTCAAAGATGATCCGTAGGAGCATCGCCACCAGCAAATAGGGCGACAAAAGCGGCAAAGTTATATGACGGAACAGTGCCGTCTTGGTCGCGCCGTCGATCCTTGCCGCTTCCATTATCTCCTTCGGCACGGACTGCAGACCCGCCAGGATGAGGAGCGCCACGAACGGTGCGTTCTGCCACACGTTCACTCCGCCCACTGTGATGAGTGCCAGCGTCGGGTCGCCGAGCCAGATGACCGGCGATCCGATTAGATAGTCGACAAGTCCATAGGTTGGGTCGAGGAGGAGTTTCCAACAAAGCGCAGCGACGATCGGGGTGACCATCATCGGGACTATCAATGCCGTTCGAAAGATACGGATGAACGGAAGATCCAGATTTAGAAGCAGGGCGATTGCCAGCCCGATCAGAATTTCGAGGCTGACCGTTGCAGAGGTATATCCAAGCGTAAGCCAGAGGCTTGCGACGAACACCCGATCTGCGAAAAGGTCCCTATAGTTTCGCAGGCCCACAAACTGAGCTTCCGAAACAGGTTGGTCAATCGACCAGGCGACGAAGCTCATGATCAATGACAGCAATAACGGAACACCGAATACTGCCGCGCTAAGGACTATGGTGGGCAATGTGGTGAACGGAATGAAACAAAAGTCAGCCAATTTAGCAATTTGCACGAGATAATTTCGCGGCCGAACTCCCTGACTAGAGGGCGTAGTGGCGCTCCCGTGCTGTCGATCGTGGTGCCTCATCCCTCGGCCCCTCACCACTTGGCTGCTGTGCGGCTGCTCGCTGCCACCTTCGTTCGCCATTATTGGGTGAGGTATACTTTCGCCGATTAACCTCGCAGTGTCTCCTTAATAATTGTGATCAAGTGGACCCACCGTGGCAGGCTGCTGAAGCTATCCGTTACTTTCGCTCCCACGGCACCAGCGAAGCCGGACCCGTCGACTCGCGTATGATCAGTTCCGGCACAAGGTTTATGCGTAAAGGAGGGACTGTTCGAAAGCGGGAATTCGAGGCTCTGTCAACAATGCAGCGGGTCATCGCTGCTCCCATTTCGACATGAGGTGTTCGTATTGTTGTCAAGCGGGGTGCGACCTGCGAGGCCGATATGAAATCATTGAAGCCAACCACCGAAACATCTTCAGGCACACGAATTCCAAGGAGGGCCAGTTCCGAAATAACACTCACAGCTATGCCGTCATGAGCGCAAAATAGTGCGGACGGTTTGCCGCCGGCATCCATGTAATCAAGGAGCGGCTTGCGCAGCCCCGCTTGTTCATCGAAGACAAGATCGTCTACAGTTCCATCAAACTCCTTTGCTCCATCGCACAATCCCCTAAATCTTTCGGCCCGGCCTAACAACCTTGCGTCTCCGTGGACGAATGCGAACTTGCGATGCCCTAACGCTGCCAGGTAGCGCGCGATCGTGACACCAGCTTCCCAGTCTGCACCCGAGACTTGATCAATGTGCTCCAGCGGACCTGCATATCCTGAGCAAACCACTGGCAGGTTGGACCGGCTCGCGATCCCGGAGAGCTCTTCCGGGTAAGGTATTGCAAGGATCAACCCTACTACGGCCTCATCTACCGGCCCATCCAGGAGGCTGTGGGCCTGCTTTGAAATTACGGTAAAACCGTAAGCCTCGGCCTCCTGTTCCGCGCCAAGGAGGATATTTGACCACAGTTCCGTGCTCACACGATCAATCTCCCGGCGCAAAAACCAAATCTGTCCTCGGTTTTGGGCCTGTTCAGTCACAAGAGGATAGCCCATCTCCCTGGCCGCGCCTTCGACTCTTCGCCGGGTACCTTCCCCGACGCCCGGTTTGCCAGATAGAGCTCTCGAAACCGAAAATTTCGAAATGCCGAGTGCGTCGGCAAGGTCCTGTAACGTAACGCGTTTCCTCGCCATTGACCAAGATCCTGCCCAGCAACATTGCTGTAATCTACCTACCAAAATTGCGTATTTAGCGCAAGATGTTGCGCAACTTGTTTTGTTATGTTAGGGTTGAGGTTCCAAATTTGAAATCGTTCGTATGACTATGCAGATTGGGCAATCCACACGCGTCACCATAGACGTTGCACCCTATTTGAAAGAGCATGCGCCAAAAATGCAGCACCTCGGCGCAATCTCTGTGCGATGGTGACCTAGCAGCTGCGCCCTAAGGGTGACCTGTTCATGTCCTGCCGTGGAGGTGAACCGCTTTTGCGAAGAAAAAGGAGACCGGAGCAATGACGCAGAATTCTGCCATCAGTTCGTCTAAAAGCGGTTCGGCAGGCAACGTTTTCGTTTTTGGTCCCTTTCAACTTTCCGCGCACCAGAGGCTTCTTCAGCAAAACGGGACGCCGCTTTCCATCAGTAGCCGCGCGCTCGAAATCCTTATGGCCCTCGTTGAGCGACCGGGTGAAGTTGTTTCTCACAAAGAGTTAATCAATCGGGCATGGCCCAACGTTGTAGTGGAGGACACGAATTTGCGCGTGCACATTGCAAATCTGCGAAAAGCGCTGGGGGATTCGAAGACTGGACCTCGTTACATAGTGAGTGTTCCAGGACGCGGGTACTGTTTCGTTGCGAAGGTTAGCTCGATGGATTCACCTCGCTCCGTCGACTGGCCAGATTTACTGCTGCCGCGAATACCCGATGCTAAGCCAGCGGATGCGTTGATCTTTGCAGAAGGACAGGTGCAATTAGGTGTTCAACTGTTGCGTAACGCTCTTGCGACGTTGCAAGCGCAGCAGCCTTATGTAGTGGCGGGTGAACTATCTGCGCATTGGCTGACGGTTCAATCGAGTGCGGGCAAATCGAACTAGCCCTCAGCACCGGAATTTCGATGCCACGCCTCATGTCTGAGTGAGCTTACCTCCCTACAGAGTCCCCCCGGCGATCGTTGCCCTCCCTCGCGGTCGCTTCCTTGGGCAGCAGTGCTGAAACCGGCCTGCTGCCCCTTTCTTGTTGGCTCGCGTCTCTCATATCCCGAAGTTTTTTCAGCCAGCATGATCCGGGCGCATGTAAGGCGGCTCGTTACGGTGCTCACCGACATGGCGAGGAACACGGCAGCGGGGAGAATTTGCGACAGAATCCGAAATCGCCCCCGGGCGTACCGGGAGCGATTTCGCACCTATCTGGTGCCATACCTCACTTAATTCAGGTGAAACATGGAATGCGTATCCATGCGGCTCCCGAAGAGGTAGGACGGGCTGGTGGTGTTGCCCTCATTCGACTCGTCATGGAGTCCTATACGGTCGAAATTCTCACGAGTATTGCTAACGGATCTCCCCTCATGGGAGGCGCGCGATCCGCCCGAGTCGTGGGAGCCGTGCGAACCGCCCGAAGCGGCATAAGCGCTAGCGAACGGAGTGGAAATTAAGAGGGCAGCGATTGCAGTTCTGAAGATAAAAGAGCGCATTTTGGCGTCTCCTAAGTATTGAGGGCATCTTGGCACCCTCCTTTTATCGGACCGTCCAGTTCCGTCGCGTCACGCTGGATATATAACTCCACCGCCGGCGGTTCTCGGTCTGCAAGTCCATAATATAGACTATAAATAACGAGTCAAATTAACAAAAAATAATATTTATGTTACATATTTTGCCACAATAAGTCGGACAAAACACTTTTTTGACAAATATAATTCGTCCATGTTCATGGAAATGTTCATAACACAATTACATATGTCATGAACAATAACAATTTGTTGCTAACTTTTAGTGATTTAAATCATACACATTGCTGATTTTAGTATAATATTACTGTGATCGTACCGTGAGAACTGGTCGGCTCAACGTCGGCCCGTGAGGAAAACATATTGTGCAGAGTAGGGTTCAACATGAAATGCTCCCTCAGTTCCGCAACGGCCCGAATATAGGCCGCCGTGCGTGTCCAGCCGCTGCACGGCGATAACGTTTGTCAGAACGCCGTCGCCACCTCGTTTCATGACCCGCAACATTAGCCAGGGGATATCATCCTTCGTCGCACCCGGCGCCTCGGCTTCGACTCTGCCGATGACACTGCTTCCATCGGTAAATTCCCATGATGGACCGCTAAAATGCCGGCCAACGGTGACCCCATCTTGAATGAGCGTCGCAAGGGGCTCGCGAAACTGCCACTGTGTTTTTCCTGCTCGATCTTCCTTGCACTCATACACCTGAACCCCTTCGGCATGGACATTCGCAACAACCGTCAATCGATCTGTGTCGAAGCCTGCCGGAACTTCAGCTGCATGAGCGGCGGGAGCGAAAAGCAAGACTGCAGCCGTCATGATTACCAATGCTGGATGAAAGTGCGTGGAAGCACTGGACAAGGCATCGTCAGATTTGAGCTGGGGTTGGGCCAATCCGTTTTCCTTGAGCATCTGCATATTCTTTGTCGCAATTATCGTCGAGCGAGCCGGACTCCTGATCAAGCTGGTGCGACGGTTTCGGTGTTAACGCGGACTTTACTACCTTCCACCAGTTGCACTGGCGGGTTACGAATGACCTTGTCACCTTGCTTGAGGCCATCCTTAACTTCGATGGTCGTTCCCAGATCTCTCGCCACAGATACTTTTCTTATGTGAACAATGCCATCCTCAACGACGGCCACCTGCAATCCATTTGCGTTGAAGATGAGGGCGTCAGCGGGCACCGACAGGCTTGGCGTCTTGCGCGGAATCTGGAGCTGGACGGTGCAGTAGATTCCTGGTGTGAGGAGACCGTCAGGATTGGGCACGTCGATTTCAGTCAGCAAAGTGCGGGTCCCCGGCTGCAATGAATCGGCTATTCGCGTTACGGTCCCGGAAAAAATATGGCCCGGGGTCTCGGGAACCTCGATACTGGCCTTGTCACCGGGGCTAACCCCGAATGCTTCGTCCTGTGGCACGAAGACTTGCGTACGGATCACGTCTCCCTGCATGATGGCGAACATGAAGGTGCCGCTGGTCGTGTCGGCCTGCACAAGGCTACCCTTGTCAATGTTACGCTGTGTAATGATGCCATCAAAGGGCGCTACAACCTGCTGATAGAGTTGTTGCTGGCTCAGCACCTCAAGTTGATCTTGCTGAGCCGTCACATTTGCCTGCGCGACACCTACCGTCGCCTGTTGCGCCTTTAGGGTCTGCACATCAATGGTACCCTGCTGCTGTGTAATCCAGCCTTTGGCGACCAGCGGTTTATCGCGATCCCATGTGACCTGTGCGAGGTCAGAATTAGCCTGAGCCTGTTTCAAAGCTGCCTGGAGTTGCCCCAAGGTAGCTTGGGCTTCCAGGATTTGGTCATCGAGTTCCGGCACGGCAATCTTGGCGAGCAATTGGCCTTTCTTTACATGATCTCCGATATCAACTTCACGTTGTTCGACATAGCCGCTGGCTCGTGCAAAGATTTCGACGTCGTCGAAGGCTGCGGTGGTCGCCGGGAGACTAACGGTTACGGTGTCGGTACTCGGCTTTATCTCAGCGACGTGCACAGATGGCACGAAATCGCGGAGCTGAACGGCAGTGGCCATAACTTCCTCGGCCCGCGAATGATATCCCCACGCACCGAAACAGAGTAACGCGACAAGCCCGAGCAGCGTGCCAAGCCCAATAAGCCAGCCTCCCCACCTGCGCGACACTTGCGGTTGTGGATTATAAATCTGGTCGATGCGCCGATCTGACGGTTCTAAGGGTTTCATGCTAGTTCCTCGTTGAATACGCCGTGGGCCGCCTTGCCGTCCTGTCCTCCGCGAAGCATTGCAAACAGGTACGGGACGAAGAGGAGTGTCGTAGGAGTCGCGAACAGCAGGCCGCCGATGACAGCGCGCGCCAAAGCGGCATTCTGTTCCTCGCCGGCGCCACCTATGGCCATTGGGATCATGCCGACAATCATCGCTGCTGCAGTCATTAGCACAGGCCTGATGCGTGTATGACCGGCGTCGATCGCTGCCTGGAACGCTGGCTTGCCCGTTAATTGCTGCTCTCTGGCGAACGTGACCAGCAAGATCGAATTAGCGGACGCGACGCCTACGGCCATGATCGCTCCCATAAGAGAGGGCACGTTAAGGGTTGTTCCCGTGACAAAGAGCATGACTAGGATGCCGCACAAGGTTGCAGGCAACGCCAGGATGACGACGAACGGATCACCGAAATTCTGGTAGTTCACGACCATCAACATATAAACGAACACCGCCGCGAACAGGAGACCGATACCAAGATCCCAGAAAGCGTCGTTCATGCTCTGGATCTGGCCAGCGACCTGAATGGAATTGCCCGGAGAAAGCTGCTTCTGCATATCCGTCACTATTACGTTGATCTGGTTGGAAACGCTCCCGAGATCGCGGCCCTGAACGCTTGCGAAGACTTCATAGAGAGGCTGGATATTCGCCTGGTTACTGTTGGTTGCGATGCTGCTTCGCTTGAATGTTGCGACATTGCTGAGCAGTCCTGGTATCTGATTACCGGCTGCGGATATAGTTGAGGACACAGGCGTATTGCCGAGGTCGTTCAGTGAGCTAATTTTTGGTTCAGGTGTCTGAACAGCGAGATAGTACGGAATACCGGTCGTTGGATCAGTCCAGAAATTGGGCGAGACCTGTTCCGAGGAACTCAGGCTAACATTGATGTTCGTGGCGATGGTGTCTGCATTGAGGCCGAGTTGCGCTGCGCGCGTGCGATCGATCGTAGTGTCGAACGCCGGCGCGTTAACTTCCTGTTGGAGGTGGGCGTCCACGACGCCCGGAATGGCGGCGATGCGCCGCTGGAGCTCCGTTGCCACCCGCAGGTTTGTGGCACGGTCGTATCCGACGGTGCGGACATCGATTTGTGCGGGGAGGCCAAAATTGAGAATCTGTGTGACGATGTCGGCCGACTGAAAATAGAACAGCACATCTGGAAACGCTTCCGGCAACGCTGATCGCAATTTGCGCACATAGTCGGCAGTAGGC
This sequence comes from Phyllobacterium trifolii, assembly GCF_014192095.1. Lineage (GTDB taxonomy): Bacteria > Pseudomonadota > Alphaproteobacteria > Rhizobiales > Rhizobiaceae > Phyllobacterium > Phyllobacterium trifolii. The sequence continues at coordinate 63,649 of NZ_JACHXN010000026.1, read as the reverse complement.
GCGTGGCCAGGCTTGAGGGCGACAAGGATAACGCCATCATTGACGCCGATCGTCGAGCCGTCGGTGAACGCCAGGTTATACGCTCGGGCTGGGAGCCCGATATTGTCGACGACAAGCTGGCGGTCGCTGTCGGGAACGATCTCGCGAATCTTTTCCTCGACTTGCTGGAAGATGCGCTCTGTCGTCTCAATCCGCGTTCCAGCGGGCGCACGAACATGAAGTTGGATTTGGCCTCCATCGATCGCAGGATAGAAGTCCCGACCGACGAAGATCAGCAAGGTGGTTCCAAGGGCAAGGACCAGGACGGCGACGACCGGCATGATCAACCGACGTGTAAGCAGCAACGTCAACAGCCCGACATAGCGGACACGCATCGCCTCGAATCCATGCTCGAACCTGGCATGAAAGCGGGAGAACCAATTTTTCGTAGTGCCATGCCGCTCACCCTTGAGCAACAGACCAATCGTGATCGGGGTGAGGGTCCTCGAAAGGGCATAGGACGCCAGCATGGCGAACACGACTGCCATGCCAAGCGGCGTGAACAAATATTTGGCCGGTCCCTCAAGGAAAACCACGGACGTGAACACGCAGCTGATGGCCAAGGTCGACACCAGCGTCGGCACAGCAATGCCTGCCGCTCCGTGCAGCGTCGCCTGCGGCAGCGTTTGTCCTTCTTCAGTGAGCAACCGATGGGTGTTCTCGATGGTGACCGTCGAATCGTCGACAAGGATACCCACGGCAAGCGCGAGGCCGCCGAGCGTCATCGTGTTGAGAGTCTCGCCGAGGAAGTACAGAGCAATGACCGATGACAGGATCGCAAGCGGTATGGTTATCATGACGACCAATGTCGATCGCCACGATCCCAGAAACAGCAGGATCATTAGGGCAGTAAGGGCAGCCGCGATGGCGCCTTCGCGAAGCACGCCTGCAATGGATTGCTTGACGAACACCGACTGATCAAAGATCTCCTTGATCTCCATACCGGGAGGCGCCGACGCACGTGCCGTAACCAATGCTCGCCGGACAGCATTGACCACATCCAAAGTTGAAGCATTGCCATTCTTGATGACACTTAGAAGGACTGAACGACGCCCGTCCTGACGAACGACGTTTTGCTGAACAAGCCAGCCATCATGAACCTGACCGACATCTTTTACGAAAACCGTAGCCCCATTGACTACTTTGACCGGAATGTCGTTGAGTTCATCGATTGTCGCCGGCGTCGCGTTCGTGCGCACAACGTATTGAGTATCGCCGATCTTGGCCGTTCCAGACGGTAGCGTCAGATTTTGCGTGTTGACGGCGTTGACGACGTCGAGTGGCGTGAGACCCTTGGCGAGCAGCTTCGACGGGTCCAGGTCAACCATGATTTGCCGGTATTTCCCGCCAGCGGGGGTTGGCAATGTGATACCGGGGATTGGCGCCAACTGCTGGCGAATGCGATAGATGCCATAGTCGTACAGCTGTTGCTCGTTGAGTGTATCGGAACTCAGGCTGATCTGCAGGACGGGCACGCTGGAGGCATTGAATTGCACCACGAGCGGCGCCTGGATTCCTGCTGGCAAAAGCGCGCGGATGGCGTTTGTCGCCGACACAATCTGCGCAATTGCGAGATCAAGATTCACGTCCTGCTGAAAATAGATCTTCTGTATCGACAGCCCGCCTAGGGTCTGCGCTTCGATATTCTTGATGCCATTGACGTTGGAGCTGATTGCATACTGACTATAGGTGGTGACGCGCTGCTCCATTTCAGGTGTGCTGAGACCGCCATAGCTCCAGATCACCGATACAACCGGAATGTTGATTTCCGGGAAGATATCCGTTCGCATCTCGTAACTTGCGACTCCGCCAAGAAAAAGTATTAAGGCGGCTAACACGTAGAATGTGTGCGGGAACCGCAGCGCGAACCGAACTATACCCATATCTATTCCGAAACCCCTGTTGTGCAGGAAGAGTGAGGGCGGAAGAGTTCCACCCATCGGCAATTTGTCCGGCCCGAGCGGTTCTGTCCGCGAGAGGCGTAGTCAAGACGGCAACTGGCAAATGCAATAAGAATGCTGAGTCTGTCGGCGAATAAGGCTCCGGTAGACATCGTCAAGATTCTTCGGCGCATTGGCATCGGGCTGTAGGTTAACGAGGCAAGGAAAGATGCTCCATCATACAGGCGTGGACGGGAATAATGCGCTCGTCTGATAAACTCATACTTTGGTTTGGGTGTCCGCAATCCAGATTGACTGTTATTATCGCCAGAACGGAAAGGCGTAAGCTTTGAGCTGGTTTTCGGCAAAATTGCCGCCGGCAACCGGCCCTGAGCGTGGCAATACTTGTCAAAGATCGATCACAACAAACCCGTGCAGAGCCTTGCACGGACCCCATCTAACTGACAGGCGCGGGAGGATGACGACGGCGTCGAAGCGCATTGCCGTATTTCCTAGAACAATTAACGCGTCAATACCATGCAAGTCGACTTGGAGCACAGAATGCAAAGTTCACTTCGATATAAAGTCAGCATAGTCATTGGCGCAGTCGTGCTTGCTACAGCCGGAGTCTTCTGGCTCGCGAGTAACGATAAAACGGTCGCCAAAGATCAGCCCGCCGCTGCCCTTATACCGGTTGAAGCGTCAGCAGCGGTACAAAGTGATGTACCCGTCTATTTGAATGGTCTGGGCACAGTTCAGGCTTTCAACACCGTCACCATGAAGGCCAAGGTTGATGGCGAATTGCAGCAGGTGCTCTTCACGGAGGGGCAGAAGGTCAAGAAAGGCGATCTTTTGGCCGTGATAGACCCTCGTCCTTTTCAGGCCGCTCTTGATCAAGCGTCAGCAAAAATGGTGCAGGACCAGACCAACCTCAGCAATGACGAGGTTATTCTGCAAAGGGATAAAAAACTTACCGCTCAGCAGTTCACGACTGTAGAGACTACGCAGACACAGCAAAGCACCGTTGCCCAACTGCAGGCGCAAATTGCACAAGACGCCGCAGCCAAAAATTCTGCTGCCGTATCGCTGTCCTATACGCAAATGACTGCGCCCGTCGATGGACGCACAGGCATCAGGCTAGTTGATCAGGGCAACTATGTCCATGCGACCGATACCACCGGGATTGTCGTCATTACGCAAACGCAACCGATTTCAGTCGTGTCGACACTGCCTGAAGATGATCTGGAGGCAGTGCGTGCTGCGCAGGAAGCCGGTCCTGTTACCGTGACGGCTTTCACGCGCGATGGGAGTACAAATCTAGGTACCGGAACGCTCTCGGTCATTGATAATGAAATAGACCAGACCAGTGGCACGATGCGCTTGAAATCGACGTTTCCCAATATCGACGAGAAGCTTTGGCCCGGGCAATTCGTCGACATCCGGCTACAACAAAAAATCGTTCATCAAGCAGTTACAGTACCTTCTGCGGCAATTGAGAGGGGTCAGAATGGTTTCTTCGTCTACGTCGTGAAACCGGACAATACCGTGGAAGTTCGCCCGATCGCACCGGGACAGATCGCGAACGGTCACGCAGTGATCGAGAGCGGACTGGCAGCGGGCGAGCGCGTTGTCACTTCGGGACAATATCGTCTGGATGCGGGCGCAAGAGTTTCAATACAAGACACACCAAGCCAGACCACAACGCTGGGTGATGGTGAGACGGAGCGGGGCTGATGTCGAATTGGTTTATCCAGCGACCGATCGCAACGTCGCTGCTCATGCTGGCTATTCTCGCAATCGGCCTGGTAACCTATCCTTTGCTGCCTGTAGCGCCGCTGCCCCAGGTCGACTTTCCAACGATTCAGGTTTCTACACAGCTACCAGGCGCAAGTCCGCAAACAATGGCGTCTTCGGTGACCCAGCCGTTGGAGCGGCAGTTTGGTCAAATTTCTGGCGTTACACAGATGACGTCCGTGAGCACACTCGGCAGCAGTTCGATCACCCTGCAGTTCGAACTGGATCGCAATATTGATGGGGCGGCGCAAGATGTGCAAACTGCGATCAACGCCGCCGGTGGTCAGCTACCAAGCAATCTCCCATCACCGCCGACCTATCGCAAGGTGAACCCTGCAGACCCGCCCATTCTGGTGCTTGCACTCACGTCCGATACACTCCCATTGACGCAGATCGATGATTTTGCCGAAAATGTCCTTGTCCAGCATATCAGCCAGGTCTCCGGCGTCGCCCAAGTTTCGGTCTTTGGCCAGCAAAAGCCAGCTGTCCGCGTGCAAGTCGATCCGCGCAAGATAGCTGACTTAGGCCTGTCACTTGAGGATGTTCGCTCGGCAATCATCGCCACGACGACGGATGCACCAAAAGGTAGCATCCAGGGTGCTTTGCGAACCTTTACGCTCTACGATAATGACCAGCTCCTGGCGGCAGGTCCTTGGAACAACGCGATCATTGCTTACCGAAACGGCGCTCCGATACGAATAAGTGACATCGGCCAGGCAATCGATGCGCCCGAGAACACGCAGATAGCGGCATGGGCCGATGGCAAGCCGGCTATCCTGCTGCCAGTTTCCAAACTCCCCGGCGCGAATGTTCTTGAGACTGTAGGTCAGATAAAAGCATTGCTGCCGCAGTTGCAGGCAATAGCGCCGCTTGCGCTTCACATATCGAGTTTGAGTGATCGGACCACGACCATCCAAGCGTCCGTCCTCGACGTGAAATTCACCCTGTTGCTCACGATCGCACTAGTGATCATGGTGATATTCATTTTTCTGCGCAACGTCTGGGCGACGGCAATTCCCGGTGTCACTGTCCCGCTCGCGCTGGTAGGAACTTTCGCGCTGATGTATGTGCTGGGGTTCAGTCTGGACAACCTTTCGCTGATGGGGTTGAGCATTGCGGTCGGCTTCGTCGTCGATGATGCGATCGTCATGCTGGAGAACATTCAGCGCCACATGGAAGCGGGTAAATCGGCATTGCAGGCCGCCATCGATGGCTCCAGAGAGATTGGTTTTACCATTATTTCGATAAGCCTCTCGCTTGTGGCGGTCTTCATTCCCATCCTGTTCCTAGGCGGAATCGTTGGTCGGCTTTTTCACGAATTTGCTATTACCGTAACCGTGACGATTGCAGTTTCCGCACTTGTCTCGCTGACACTCACGCCAATGCTGTGCGCCCGTTTTCTGCGGGCGGAACACAACGCAAAACATGGCAGGCTCTTCCTGGCATCTGAGCGAGCCTTCGAAGCACTGCTGAACGGGTACCGCGTTACGCTCGATATCGCCTTGCACCACCATCGCATAACTTTTGGCATTTTCCTGCTAACGCTAGTTGCCACAGGTTACCTTTTTATCAGTATCCCAAAGGGCTTTTTCCCAATTCAAGATACAGGCTTGATTACAGGCCTTCTACAGGGCGCACAGGATACATCGTTTGCCGACATGGCACGCCATCAGGTAGAGGTCGGCAAGGTGGTCGCCAGCGATCCCGCGGTCGCTACGGTGGGGATGGCTGTCGGCGGCGGATCCGGTAATACACTCAATACCGGGCGTATGTTTATCACTCTCAAGCCACACGATCAGCGAGATGCGACGGCAAGCCAGATCATTGGTCGCCTGCGCCCAAAATTGGCGCAGGTTGAAGGGGTGAAGCTGTTCCTTCAACCGGCTCAGGATATCAATGTCGGCGGTCGGAGTTCAGCGACCCAGTTTCAATATACGCTACAGGATGGCGATGCGAACGAGCTGAATAGCTGGGCGCCGAAGCTTTTGGCAAAATTAAGCTCCTTGCCTGAGCTTACGGATGTTGCGACGGATCAGCAATCCAACGGAACAACCGTCACTCTCGACATTGATCGGGATCAAGCGGCTCGATTTGGGATCACGCCTCAAAGCATCGATGACACGCTCGACGATGCCTTTGGCCAACGGCAAGTCACTCAATATTTCACCGACCTCAACAGTTATCACGTGATACTGGAATTGTCTCCGAAGGCTCAGAGCTCACCACAGGCAATTAACCAGCTCTACATCCAATCGCCACTGACCGGTGCGCAAGTTCCGCTCAACGTGCTTGTAAAAGAGACGACGCAGCCGACCACCGTTCTTGCGATCAACCACCAGAGCCAGTTTCCGTCGGTGACGCTGTCATTCAACCTTGCTCCGGGCGTCGCTCTGAGCCAGGCTGTTTCGGCCATCCACCAAGCCGAAACTGCCCTGGGAGTGCCCCCGACACTCATTGCTACCTTCCAGGGCAATGCTCAGGCATACCAGACATCTTTAGCCAGCGAACCTTTGCTCGTTTTGGCCGCATTGGGCGTGATATACATCATTTTAGGTGTGCTTTATGAAAGCTACGTCCATCCGCTGACCATCCTGTCAACTCTACCATCCGCAGGTCTCGGCGCTCTCATCATGCTGTGGAGCTTCGGCTTCGACTTCACGGTTATCGCCCTGATCGGCGTCATTCTCCTAATTGGTATTGTCAAGAAAAACGGCATCATGATCGTTGATTTCGCTATTGCCGCGGAGCGCGAGCATGGCTTGCGACCGGAGGAAGCAATCCGGCAGGCGTGCCTGCTACGCTTCCGGCCAATCATGATGACGACGATGGCTGCAATTCTTGGCGGCATTCCTCTGATGATGGGGCATGGGACGGGCTCCGAACTGCGACAGCCCCTAGGATACGCAATGGTTGGAGGCCTCATATTGAGCCAGGCAATGACACTCTATACGACGCCGGTTGTCTACCTCTACCTCGACAGATTGAGCCTCTGGTTGTCGGGGCGGAACAGAACGTCCTTTCCCGCAGCTGTTACTACGAGTGAACCGGCCGAATAACAAACCGTTCTGAGTTGAGGACGGGCTCCCTCATGGGTAACGCCCCAACAGTCAAGTATTGCGCCGCTCGTTTGAATTCTCAACGGCACCACTGCCCGATCGCGAGCGCAATCGCCTTCGTATGATCGACCAGATCGCGCACGGAGACACGCTCGTTCGGCTGATGCGCCCGGGCGGGATCTCCAGGTCCAAAGTTGACAGTGGGAGGTTTGCCGATGCCCATTGGCCAACCGATATCGCCGTGGGTGCCGAAACCAGACAAAAACGGTGACAGGTTGGCTTCGAACCGCTTCCTGGAAAACCTTATAAAAGGGATTGACGGCTGGAAGTTCCGCGCAAGCCCGCCCAAAAACCATTCTATGCGGGCTGGATGTTTGCGCAGCTGGGGATCTGCCCGGCAGAAATTGAACACGTGTTCTTCGATCTCACGCTTCACTTTTCCGTCAAACCCAAACTCATTTTTCTCACTGGGCAAGTACTGAGCGTCGATGATAATCAAAAGCTTGACGCTTGGGCGAAGAAAAGGCTGGGCGCAGGCGATGATTTAATTCAGCGGAGCAAGGCTTGGTAAACCCAGTCAAAGCCAACTGCGAGAGCGATCGATACGACAATAACCACTAGAAGAATGATCTCCGCCAAATCCAGGTGCGGCATGTGGTTGTAACGAGGGCGATTACTAGACTTAGACATTCTGGCCTCCATTAAAAGGCAATCATTAAAACCGTTATGGGCCGGTACAAAGAACCTCATCCGGAGTTCGTCCCAGGGGAAGGATATTCTTTAGCCATGCCATCAAGTATCCCATCCACTTTAGCATTCGAATCCGGTCCCCAATCGTTATGGGGGGCCGGGATTCGAAGAGCCTACGATGGGTTACTGGCAGTATTCGTCGTAGAGGGGAGAGTTCCAACGGAACGGGTACTCGCAGGAATAGTAGGGACCCCAATAATTGTCGTCACGGCGAAAGTCCCTAAAGTGACCCCTGCGGTCCGCAAAGCTATGGCTCGTCGCGAATCCATGAGCACTGTTGAAGGTGCCATCACGGCCAAAAATGCCACCGCTGCGGGAGCCGTGACCGCTACCGCCGAAGTCGCCGCGACTACCGGCAAAGCTATTGCCGCCGCCGCCATGGCCGCCGCCTCCGCCATGAGCCATCGATTCAGTTGCCGAGCCGGCCGCCAACATTGCACCTAAAGCGGTTATCGCTAAGATTGTTGCTGATTTTCTCATAATTGACTCCTTGAAAGCTTCCAGTTGTGAAAGCTAACCTAATATGGAGATAGAAAATCTGCCGATGTATTATACGTTGGTTTATATGCGTAGGTCTTGGGTTTTAAGCATGCGTCACAGGTTTTAGGTCGCCAACCTACAGTATATGATGTCAGTGTATCGTCACATAACATGTAGAAGTATTTTTGAGCCGAAGGCAAAGCATGACCCAACCCGTCTTCTGACCGTAGGTTCTGCCTTGTTTCATCCTACTTCGTGGGCCCTGCTTACTAAGAGTTTTTGCATGTCCCGTCCTCAAGCACGGACCCGCAAACCCTGGCCCTTGCCGACGATGCAGTCGATCCGGACGACGTCACCGCGACCTTGCAACGCCCAAAGATGCTTTGACGTTTGCACGTTTAGACGACCCCCCAGACACGCGGCCGATGTGACGTGAATTCCCGCTTCGGACTGCTTCAAGGCTTTCACAATCAGTCTGGTTCGCCCACCGATATAAACCTAAGTATGGCTCAATCAAACCAGCGCATTATTCACGCGCACCTGTGTATGATGGAGTATTTATCACTGCATAGTTACAAACAGGAGGAATAGAAATTACGCAGGGAGGGTAGCAATGCTACCTGACCACCCGATTCCTTCTGATGCCAAGGATTTAATGCTATGGAGAAGCTGGATACGATTTGGATCATGCTGTTTCTAGTAGGTTCGGCCGCCATCGTGACCCTTGCATTTGCCACCGGCGATATATTTGCCCTGAATTGAGCCTACGATACTGCATTTTTGGCGCCTTCTGCCCCCTGCAAGTTGAACGCTATGGCCGCCGCCTGTTCTCTCAATCAAGGACCAGCGCATACTGCAACACAGCACTTTCTTCAGGTTTAGATGCTTTCTCCGGTGCACTCGTGCTGATCAATCGCTGAGGTGGATTTACTAAGATAATCCACTCCGATCTGAGACGGCCAACTCCTCTTCAGGGAACTATACATGACGGACGAACGCGAAATCAGGGCGGATCTATCCCAGTGTCTCGGCCGGCTTTGGCGGTTTGGGATGATCCTTTCCTTCCGGTCTGATGTTGCCCTCGCTCTTGTCGAGGCGACTTGTGTTCACGCGCTGGAACACGCGCCGCTCCTCATAGGCAGTAGTCGTCTTGATTGCTGGTTGTTCTCGACATTGCATTCGATCTGGCAGACAAAAGTTACCATTCGCGACGAGAATTCCGAGATGCGTGTCATGGATAACGCGGTCTTGCGGCGGGTGACTGCACTTCCGGACGAGTATCGCGCCGCCGTGTTCCTCGCTTATGTCGAGGATATGTCTTACCCAGAGGTTGCGGAAGTTCTCGTGGTACCGATCAGCACCGTCATAAGCCGTCTCGCCGCAGCTCGAGTTATGCTAGCCGAAAGCGCAGACATTGCAAAAGCCCCCGGGTTCGCCGAAACTCCAATTCTAGTAGATCGGCCGGCGTAACAGTGTAACGCGTTGCGCATGAAATGAGCTGGTCTTTTTTCATCAATAGCGGGAGACGGTCTGACGAGCCCTTGCGGTGCTGCCCGCAAAAGCCGAGATGTTGTCCCTTAGCTTTTCGGGCGCGCATCCGCATGCAATCTTGCTATCCCATGAAAGGTATCGATACCGATGCGCCTGTTACTGATCGAAGATGACGTGATCCTTGGATCGTCGTTGAAGAAAGCGCTGGAGAAACATGCCTATGGCGTGGATTGGATGCAGGACGGGGAATCCGGGCTTGCCGCGCTCGAAGACCTGATCTTCAGCGTCGTCGTACTCGATGTCAATTTGCCGAAGCTCGACGGAATCAATGTGCTGAGAGCGGCGCGGCAAAAAAAGAACATGGTTCCGATCCTGCTGCTGACGGCGCGGGATACTCCGCTACAGAAGGTTGAAGGCCTTGATAGCGGCGCTGACGATTATCTCGTCAAGCCCTTTGATCTCGATGAGCTGCTAGCACGGCTTAGAGCGCTGATAAGGCGGCGGGACGGACGTCCGGATGTGGTCCTGAAGTGCAGAGATGTTGAAGTCGATCCTGCCGCCATGGTGGTGCGCAGCACATCGGGGCAAGTCGCGATGACCGCCAAGGAGTTTCAGATGCTGAAGCTCCTCATGGAACGCGCCGGCAAGTACGTTACGAAGAGCGATATCGAATATGCGCTTTATAGCGCTGAAAGCGCTGTAGAAAGCAATACGACGGAAGTCGTGATCTACAATCTGCGGAAGAAGCTTGGCAGCGACTTCATCAAGTCGATCCGCGGCGTGGGATACATGGTCGAGCAATGATCAGATCGACGCTGACGCGCAAACTGTTTTTCAGGATTGCGCCAACAATTTTGATTACTATCGCCCTGATCGGGGCGTTCGTGTATGCACGATCATCATTGAACCAAGGAGACCGCCGGGTCTCATTTGATCTGCAGGATTATCGCCACCTGAAAGGCCGGTTCGACAGAATTGTTTCGGTAGGCATGTTCGAACATGTCGGCGCCGCGTCATACGCGACATCTGGCTGCGGCCGAGGCAGCGTTCCGGTATGAGGATCTTGTCGTATTCCAGATTCAGATAGCCAAGTGCAACACGGCTGTTCCCATAACGAGGAACTACATTCGAGACGACGAGCTAAATGCAGCGAGGAATCTTCAAGCTCTTTTCCCGGCACCGTGACCCAGAATCAAAATCCGATATGGAAGGAACGGCTCAGAACAATGCCGATCGTATTCTGATTAGGCGATCCAATGTCGGTAACAATCGGGCTGTCGGCAGCATCCCCGACCAGCCTGTCGAATTTATCGTAGACCAGCAAACTCGTTTTGGGATTGATCTGATAGGTCGCACCAACAACAAAGCCAACGGATTTGAACCCTGCGTCCGGCGAGAATGCGCTCAGGCTACCGTTATCCAGTGCTTCGGCACTACTTACGCCGAAACTGTTTTCCATGTACGTCGCATCGGCGAACGAGGCCCGGGGACCTGCCGATAGCAGAAACTTGTCGCCAACCGGCTGAAACCAATCGACCGCAAAATCCGCGACAAAGCCGTCATCGCTCTGAACGCCCTGCCGGGCTTCGGCTCGTATTCGCAGCCGGTTGTCGATAAGCCAATACTGTCCAAAGGCACCAACGTCGACGCTCCAGTCGATTTCGTGCACGCCGTGCACATCTGTGTGGGAACGGCTGCCTCTGATATTGGCGGCGGGTCCGAGCTCAACCCCGCCAAGCTCTATCAAGGAGAAATCGATGCTGTCGTCTGGAGCGCTCAAACCCGCTGGTTCGTTGGCCCGGCGGATATCGAAATTCGGTACAAAGCTAAAGTCATTGTCTCCCGACCCCTCAAACGTCGGCCCGTATTCGGTTCCGGCACCCAAGGTTACAATCCAGCCCGGGTTCTCTTCGACCGTCGTGACTGCCGGCTTATCCGCAGCGATGGACGCCGTGGCGGACGAGATTGTCACCATCACGCCGACCAATTGCATCGCTCGGGTTCTCACGCTCACTCGATCAACGAACAGTGCCATCTAGTCCCACCCCTCACACTGCATTCTGCCAATTTGGATCGCCAAGATATAGTCTACCAGGAATCATGAAAGCCAAGCCAGCGTTCTAGTACCTCAAAAGATACGGTCCATAGTATAGAAAATCAAAGTTTTAATATTGGCGATTATGTCAAGTTGATAACTGGCGTCTGTTCACGCGTTGCAGATGGATTCATGACAGGATTTCCAAATGGTTCCGTCGCCAACCGATTGCTTACAGTTCGCCCGGCATGGTGTTCAACGGCCGCCATTTCGACCAGTTCGTGATCTTGCTGTGTGTGCGCTGTATCTGTCGGTGCGTACGTTGTCACGGCACCTATGTGGTGGCTATGGCACGCTTTCTTCGGTTGGTATGCATTACACAGCCAGAGCGTGCTCAATGCAATCGATCATGGCCTGGCTTTCGAAAGGTTTGCGGAAAAACCCTTTGGCACCTGCCGCCATCAACCGTTTGTGTATGCGTTCATCCTCGAATGCGGTGATGAAGATGACCGGCGTGCCTACACCAATATTTCGCAGGATCTGGAACAACTCCACACCACCAATTCCGTCCATTTGCACGTCGGTTATCAGGCAGTCGATTTCAATAAGCCCCCGTTGCGCTAGGAATGATTCTGCGGAAGCAAATGTATGGACATTGAGCCCATGTGAGCTGATCAAATTCTCCATGGCATCGCGCAGTGACGCGTCGTCCTCGACGACGACTATGGATTTCAAACGGTGCACCAGATAACCTTTATGACGGTACTAAAAGCCTGTAACTATCAGCTGGTTACATGCACCATTGAGAGACTAGATGATATCATACAGAAGTTTAGGTTCTGGCATCACGTGTTTAAGCCGGGTCGAAGCGCCTCGTAGGCCTTGACCAGTTCCGCGAGAGTTCGCACACCCATCTTTTCCATCAGATGGCCACGATGGATCTTTACAGTTATCTCGCTGACACCGAGTTCGCCTGCAATCTGCTTGTTCATTAGGCCGCTCGTCACCAGGGCGATTACCTCACGCTCCCGGCTCGTCAAACTTTCATACCGCGCCATCAGCGCGGACAGTTCGCCTTCGTTCGCCCGGCGGCTTCGATCCAGTGCCAATGCATTCGAGACCGCATCCAGCATGTCCTGATCCCGAAATGGCTTCGTAAGAAAGTCGATGGCCCCGGCCTTCATCGCTCGCACTGACATGGGGACATCACCGTGACCGGTCATGAAGATAATGGGGATATTGTTCCCAAGCTTCGCCAGCTGGTTCTGAAAATCGAGTCCGCTGACGCCTGGCAGGCGAATATCGAGGACGAGGCAACTTTCGGCGGAAACTTTGGCAGGACGGGCAAGGAGTTCTGCGGTGGAGCCGAACAGTTCCACACGGATACCGACCGATTCGAAAAGATTGCGTAGCGCTTCCCGCAAATGCACATCATCGTCAACCACATAGACGATCGGCGTCGTGAGCACGGCCATCACCCGACCTCCTTATTAAATGGAATTGTGACTTCGAACGTGGTGCCAGCTCCCGGTTCGGAAGTTGCATTTATGCTCCCGCCATGGGCGGTCAAAATTGAACGGCATATTGACAAGCCCATACCCATTCCGTCGGGCTTCGTCGTATAAAACGGGTCAAACAGTCTATCGCGGACTTCAGGCGGGATGCCAGGGCCAGTGTCCTGGATTCGCAACACGACGGCGGCTTCCTCTGACAACGACTTCACCAGAAGCTCTCTCCTTCCGCCGGGAGCGTGCGCCATCGCTTGAATGGCATTCAAAATCAGATTCAGGACGACTTGCTGTAACTGTACCCTGTCCCCATGAATCTCCGGGAGATGGTCTGCGAGGTCAAATCTTGATGTCACCTGGTTGACATCAATTTCGCGTTGCAGCAGTGCGACTGTTTCCTCGGCGACCTCATTGAGATTAACGTTGACCGGGTTCGGCGACGACTTCACTGATAAACCGCGTAAATGCTTGATGACCTCGCTGGCGCGGGTAGCGTCGGCGACCATTCCCTCGATCGAAGATTCGACTTTTTTCAGATCGGGCACGTCCCTTCTGAGCCACCGCAAGCCGGCTCCTCCGTTGGTGACCACGGCGGCTAAAGGCTGATTGAGTTCATGAGCGATCGAGACCGTTAATTCGCCAAGGGTCGCGATCCGGGTGACATGGGCCAGCTGGCTTCGGGCGACATCGAGTTCGTTCTCTGCTTCCCGTCTCGCGGTAACATCCATTATGCTGATCAGAACCATGTCGAGAGTTGGGCGATCGGGCGGTACGGCAACATTATAAAGAAAGATGAGTTGGCGGCCCTGTGACGTTCTTATCACCGTTTCGGCTTCATAGCTGTGGTTTCCAGCCCAGATGGATGCGAGGAAATTCCAGACCTTACGTTCCACCTCTGAACTGACGAGAGCGGGCAGCAGCGTGCCCAGCCTATCTATATCCGGCATATTGAACATGTTCAGAGCGGTGTTGTTGGCGTTTATCAACTTGATCGATCTTAGCGCTTTCCGGACGAACCCGGAATCGAGGTTCTCAATATCCTCGATGCTTTGGACACCATCAGTTTTGTATTTGTCGATGGCAGTTTTAAGACCCGTAAAATCCATCTGGAGGATTCCAACACCCGTGGCCAGGAAAATGGACCGGTAACGCTGCTCACTGTCTTCCAGAATACCGATTGCCGCTTTTACCCTAAAAGCAAGAAATGTCGTTATCCCGGTGGCAGCAAGGCTGACGAAGCAACGTCCTATTGACTCTGCAGGGAGTTCCAGTCCGTGCGAAAGCAAAAAGCTTAGAAGCGTCAATCCCATGCAGCCAGCACCAATCGCAACAAGCTGGGTCTGATTGGCGAAATTGAGCGACAGCAGCACTACCACTACGTAGAGCACTGCAATGGCAATGTCGAATGTAGTCAACGTGTCCAGCAGGAAGACCGCCACAGCAATAAGCGCTGCAGCGACCGGGGAAAATCTTGACAACGAATTATCTCCATATGGTCGAGTCGATCGGGCTATACCAGATTGGCTGCAAGGCTGCACAATCTTAAGTAGCGCGATGTCGCTAAATTTCCGGGCTATCGCGGCGGTGTTGCGGCTCGCCTCGCGCACGTAACATCCGGCTGACGCTAAATGCCCCCTATACTCAAGTATAACTTAATCGAAACGAGTATCCACTGTCACAGCAGAAAGGCTTGGCCTACGCTCAATACAACAATCAGCCAGGATACTATGTGGAACAGAAAAGGGGTCGTTGAATGAGCCTGTCAATTTATACAACTAACCGTGTGAGGTCGCTCTATTCAGGCGACGCTGCCGCCGAGGTTTCGGCGGCCTTGACCACGCTCCTCGCAGACACGTTCGCGCTGTACCTAAAGACGAAAAGTTTCCATTGGCACATGACTCCAACGGGTTTTGGTATTTTCCAGCCACTGCTAGGCGAGCAAGCCGAGCAGATACTTTCGATCACAGATGTTATCGCTGAACGCATACGCGAACTCGGAGGCACGACGCTACATTCGATTGGTCATATCGGGCGACTGCAGAGGCTTGCCGACAACGATGCCGATTACCTTACGCCCGCAGAGATGTTGACTGAACTCGCCAGCGACAACAGGCAGCTCTCTTCATTCCTGCGTTGCACCCGCGATGTCTGCGACGTGCACCGGGATTTTGAGACGGCTGACTATTTCGAGACTTGGATCGACGAGGCCGATGGCCGAACGTGGTTTCTCATCGAAGCATGGCGCGCGCATCTCCGATCAACCCCGACAACAGCTGGGGCACTGCAGGTGCAAATGACATTATCGGAAAGGCTCATATAATGAATGCTTTTAGCCGTCGTGAGGCGCTCTTGGCGCTGTCAGCAGGTGGCATGGTTGCCGCCGCAGGGTCAACGAGTTATGCCGCAGACCTACCCCAACCGCGCCGCGCCGGAGCGGGCGGCGATGATCCTGGACCACGCAACGTGGATCGGGATATTCAGAATCCGGATATCCTTAACCAGCCGACTACCGATGCCGGTACCTTGCCAAATCTACGCTTTTCATTTGCCGATGCGCCTATGAAGCAATATCCGGCCGGCTGGACCCGGCAAATTACGAAGCGGGAACTTGGAATCTCCCAGAGCATAGCTGGCGTTGATATGCGGCTGAATGCCGGCGGCGTCCGGGAATTGCACTGGCACAAAGAATCCGAATGGGCTTACATTCTTTATGGGAATGCCAGGGTTACCGCTGTTGATCCCGAAGGCAAGAACTTTGTCGATGATCTTGGTCCAGGGGATATCTGGTATTTTCCATCTGGCACACCGCATTCCATTCAGGGGCTTGGTCCTGACGGCTGCGAATTTCTCCTCGTTTTCGATGATGGAGGTTTTGACGAGGACAGCACGTTCCTGTTGAGCGATTGGTTCAAGCACGTGCCAAAAAGTGTGCTCGCCAAAAATTTCGGCGTTCCTGCAACAAGCTTTGACAACCTGCCCGCTCCTAGCGACCGTTACATTTTCAATCTTCCCATTCCAGGCAACCTGGACAGTGACAAGATCGCTGGCGCAACCGCAGTTCCCAATGGTTTTGTGCATCGAATGGGTTCCCAGGTTCCGATTAAAACTAGCGGGGGCACTGTCCGCATTACCGACTCCAAAAACTTCCCCGTGTCAAAAACGATTGCGGCGGCCCTTGTGGAAGTCGAACCGGGCGGCATGCGGGAGTTGCACTGGCACCCGAATACCGACGAATGGCAATATTACATTCAAGGAATTGGAAGAATGGGCGTATTTGCAGCAAACGGCCACTCCCGCACATTTGATTTCGCAGCCGGCGACGTCGGTTATGTTCCTTTCGCAATGGGACATTACATCGAAAACACCGGCGATAAGCCCCTTGTGTTTCTCGAGACGTTCAAAAGCGACCACTACGCAGATGTCTCTCTCAATCAGTGGCTGGCACTTACCCCTCCGGAACTCGTCTCCGGACATTTGAACTTCGGTAAAGCAGCAATGGAAGCTTTGAAAAGAACCAAACAACCGGTTGTTAGCGGCGCGTAGATACGTGCGCGGTGATCTACGGGCCGCGCGGCATCAACTTGGATACAGGCTTCGCTTCCCGAAAGGAATCCGAATGTACGAAGAAACAATCAACAAGCTCTCCGAGTCGGGCGGGTCCAAGTCCATAACGCTTAAAGGTAACCCACTTGCCTTCATGATTGGCTCGACCATGGCGGGTGCATATATCGGCTTTGGCGACATCATCATGTTCACGGTGGGCGCACATGCAGACCCTTCATGGGCTCATCTTGTAATGGGTACTGTTTTCGCCTCGGCACTGACGATCGTCATTTTTGCCGGCTCGGAACTTTTCACCGGTATGACCATGTATATGCCGCTTGCGCTTCTGAGCGGCAAAACTGGTTTGATCGATCTTCTGCGCGTTTGGGTACTTTGCTGGCTGGGCAATTTCGCAGGAGCTTTCTTACTTGCGGTGCTCTTTAAACTTGGCGGCGGAGGTGTCCTGCTCGGCGACGGCAGTCCGGCATTCTTTGCCGCGGTTGCGGCGAAAATCAGTGCCCCGGCTCACGAGCTTTTTGCCCGGGGCATCATATGCAACTGGCTGGTTTGCCTCGCGATCTGGATGTCTTATCGAACCGAAAACGATGCTGCGAAAGTCTTTTTGATTTTTTGGCCGATCATGATTTTCGTCGCTGCTGGTTTCGAGCACTGCGTGGCAAACATGTTCGCCTTCTCATTAGCGCTCCTTGGCCCTCATCCAGCAACCATTAGTGTATATGGCGCTTTGCACAATCTGGTATTTGTCACTTTGGGCAACATTGTTGGCGGCGGGATCATGGTGGCCTTCGGATACTGGGTGCAATTCGCAGGCACTGCCCAAGCGGCTTCTCCGCTTGCCAGAAGCCGGACGATCCCCCGGTGAGCAGGACCGGCTGAAACTACCTTATTAACATAGTTTGAAAGCGGATTTGACATGGCCAGCAAACGACCCGACGGCATTGAAACGTATAACGCAGCAGCCGGCGGCTGGGGCGCATTGAAGGCGGTGGCCGAAAGCCTTTCGCGGCAGCAGGTAGTCGCACAGGGAGCCGCAACACTCTTGAAGGTCAATCAACCCGATGGTTTTGACTGTCCTGGCTGCGCCTGGCCTGATCCGAAACACACGTCTTCGTTCGAGTTTTGTGAGAATGGTGCCAAGGCCGTCACGTGGGAATCTACCGCCAAACGCCTGACGCCGTCGTTCTTTGCATCTCACACCGTCTCAGAATTGTGGGATTGGCATGATCATGACCTCGAAAACCAAGGGCGACTAACCCATCCGCTGATCTATGATGCGACCGTAGACAGATACGTAGAAATTGAATGGGACGACGCATGCCGGACGATCGCCGACGCGTTGAACGCGCTCCGCGATCCGAATATGGCGGAATTCTACACCTCCGGCAGAGCCTCGAACGAAGCCGCCTTCCTTTTTCAACTGTTCGTGCGGGCTTACGGAACGAACAATTTCCCCGACTGTTCCAATATGTGCCACGAAGCGACAAGCGTAGGTTTGCCTCAATCGATCGGTGTCGGCAAAGGCACCGTCACACTTGAAGACTTCGATTATGCTGATGCCATCTTCAGCTTCGGACACAATCCCGGGACGAACCACCCCCGCATGATGACGACACTGCGGGAAGCTGCGAAGCGGGGTGTTCCGATAGTGGTCTTCAATCCGTTAAAAGAGCGGGCGCTCGAACGGTTTGCTTCCCCCCAAAGTGCCGTCGAGATGGCAACGCTGACGTCCACAGAGATTTCCTCTGCCTATCATCAGGTGCGTCCCGGCGGTGATCTTGCCGTGCTGAAGGGGATGATGAAGCGAATTTTTCAACGGGACAGCGCGGATATAGAAAACGGCGGAAACGGCATGCTCGACCGTAGTTTTATCGCCGAACACACGGACGGCATCGAGGCTCTCCGAACAGACATCGATGAAACGACCTGGGATCAGATCGAGGCGATCTCCGGGCTCACGCGGGCGGCGATTGAAAGTGCCGGTGACGTTTACCTGAAGGCTAAGAACGTCATTCTCTGTTACGGGATGGGTATCACGCAGCATAGGAATGGTACTTCCAATGTTCAGCAAATCGCCAACTTTCTGATGTTGCGCGGGAACATCGGCCGTGAGGGAGCCGGCATTTGCCCATTGCGGGGCCATTCCAATGTTCAGGGTGATCGCACAGTAGGTATTACTGAAGCGCCCAACGCCGCGTTGCTGGATGGCATGGAGCGCGCCTTCGGCTTTCGCCCGGCCGCGGAGAAGGGTCATAACGCTGTAGAAGCTGTCGAGGCCATCAGCGACGGCCGCTCAAAGGCGCTGATCTGTCTCGGTGGCAATCTTGCCGTGGCAATGTCGGACCCTGACGCCACTTTCGCAGGCATGCGGAAGCTGGATCTGGCGGTTCACCTTACGACCAAGCTCAACCGCTCCCATCTGCTGACGGCGAGAACATCGATTATACTGCCGGTCCTGGGTCGCACCGATCTCGATATTCAGGCGACGGGCCCACAATCCGTCACGGTCGAAGACTCAATGTCGATGGTTCATGCATCGCGAGGCTTCCTGAAACCGCCAAGCGACTCGGTCCGCTCGGAGTCAGCTGTGATCGCCGGCATGGCCAAAGCGACCCTTGGCAACCGGCATGGTATAGCGTGGGATGCAATGATCGAAAACTACGACAGGATACGCGACAAGATTGAAGTGGTCTTTCCGGACTTCCATGACTTTAACGAGAGGATAAGGCAGCCCGGCGGGTTTCGTCTGAGTGTGCCAGCGTCCATCCGTGACTGGCGCACCCCGGCCAAAAAGGCCCAGTTTCTGGTCGCCGAAGGCCTTAACGAAGATCCGCAAGTTTCGGATCCTGATCTTCTCACATTGACGACCATTCGCAGTCACGATCAGTACAATACTACGATCTACGGCATGGATGATCGTTACAGAGGCGTGTTTGGACGACGCGATGTCATCTTTCTCAACGGGGATGACCTCGCCAGCAGGGGCCTCTCTGAAGGAGATATACTTGACGTCGAAGCAGCCCGAAACCCCGTTGAAATTGATGACCGGCCGCGGCTGGTTCGCCGCCTCACTGCGATCGCGTACAATATCCCGAGCGGATCCGCTGCCGGATACTACCCGGAAATGAACGGCCTGATCGCCTTGTCCCACTACGACCGCCGCTCGGGAACCCCTGGATTCAAGTCAATTCCCATCCGCATAAGGCTTGCGACACCAGGCGATTGATAGACCTGACAGAAGTTCGCAACCCGGCAACATTGAGCTTGGTACGGCCCCAACCACCGAATGGCTTCCGAGCTCGGCCTTGCTTGCGGCCCAAAGCACTATCCCGCTGACGTGTAAATCATTCGCCTTGTTCCGATAATAGTCGCTACCGCGCTGTCGGCGATCTAGCGGATTGCTATTGCCATCTCCGCTCCTTCATCTTCTCGTTAGTCCAAAATGGTATGAAGATGGGGGAGCTTCTCTTCCTTCGAAAAATCAGATGAGTTTTTGATTCACGCATGGTAGCAAGCGAGAACCTAGACCCACTTGACCAAGGGTCGAGAACTTCAGCCTGCTTAAAACGTTACTTCGGCCCTGATCCCGACTGGCGACACTTGGAGACGCCATTTTCATGGACGGCGAAAGGGACAAGCCCTATTGCCCCGCCTGACCGGTCCCTGCCAGACGGGTACGGGGGGCATCACCATCCTGACTATCAGAAGAAAGCAGCAGAGATTTGACGATGCCTGAGCGAGAACTAAACGTGATCAGGTTTCTGTGCAGTAGCTGTGGAGCCCTAAACCAACAGAAGCTAAGTCATTGAAAGTATGGTGCCGCATAGGTGACTCGAACACCTGACCCCATCATTACGAATGATGTGCTCTACCAACTGAGCTAATGCGGCAGGAAGAGAACTTCCAGATCCTTGAAAGCGGCCATCGTGATGTGCCGGCGGATGTCGCGCCTGATACCTTCATTGTGCTGCAAATGCAAGCCTAGAGATGCGTGCGTATCGTCAAACTACCAGTCTCCAACTCCCTCGATCCTCACGGGATCGCCAAATTAGAATTTTTCTATTTTGACGATAGACAAGTGTGAAAGAGCGGTTAATCTTCTCTCTACCACATGACGCCCGGAAGAGGCACCTGCGTCAACGTTCTGGGAGGAACCTATGGCCAAAGTGGAATTGTTCGTGAATGGGCGTGCCGTCACAGGCGAAGCCGAAGACCGCACACTGCTTGTGCACTTCCTGCGTGAAAATCTTGGGTTAACTGGCACGCATGTCGGGTGTGACACATCGCAATGCGGTGCCTGCGTGGTTCACGTCGATGGCAGGGCGGTCAAGTCCTGCACAATGCTGGCGGCCCAGGCCTCCGGCTCGACGATCACGACGATCGAGGGCCTCAGTCCCAACGGCGAACTGCATCCGCTTCAGGTCGCGTTTCGGGAAAATCATGCGCTTCAATGCGGTTTCTGCACGCCTGGCATGATTATGACTTCGGTCGATATGATACGGCGCCACCCAAACGGGCTCGATGAAGCAACCGTGCGGGATCAGCTTGAAGGCAATATTTGCCGCTGTACCGGCTATCACAACATCGTCAAGGCCGTGCTCGACGCATCGGACAAAATGGGCAAGGGCGCCGTCAAAGCCGCCTGATCATTTGGATTTTCAGTTTTGTAGCCGGTGGCTTGGAGGTCAACTTTTTCCAGGCAAACGCGCTCGCGACAGGGAGACGAAGCCATGGGTGTTGAAGGTATCGGAGCACGTGTTCTCCGCAAGGAAGACAAAAGATTTATCACTGGCAAGGGCCGCTATACTGACGATATGTCCGTACCGGGCATGAAGCATGCTGCCTTCGTGCGCAGCCCCCATGCTCACGCGAAAATCACCGGCATCGATGTTGAAACAGCGAAGAAGATGCCCGGCGTCATTGGCGTTTTGACCGGCGCGGAGCTCAAAGCGGACGGGATCGGCAATCTCATTTGCGGCTGGATGATCCATTCCAAAGATGGAACGCCCATGAAGATGGGCGCTTGGTCTCCGCTTGCCACCGACACGGTGCGCTACGTGGGCGATGCAGTGGTTATTGTGGTCGCCGATACGAAAGGGCAGGCGCGTGATGCGGCCGAGGCAGTCGACGTGTCATACGAAGAGCTTCCGGTCGTTGTGAAAACTGCCGAAGCCCTCAACGAAGGGGCGCCGCAACTTCATCCTGAAGCGCCGGGCAATCTGATTTTTGATTGGGACATCGGGGATGAAAAGGCCACGAATGATGCTTTCGCAGGCGCTGCGCACGTTACGAAAATGGATATTGTCAACGGCCGCCTCGTTCCTAATGCGATCGAGCCGCGTGCTACACTCGGTGTCTATGATGCTGGCGAGGACCATTATACATGCTGGACGACGTCTCAAAATCCGCATGTCGCACGCTTGGTGCTGAGCGCATTTTATAATGTCGCTCCGGAAAACAAGCTTCGTGTCATCGCTCCTGACGTCGGAGGCGGCTTCGGATCGAAGATCTTCATTTATCCTGAAGAACTCATTTGCCTCTGGGCATCAAAAAAAACCGGCGTTCCCGTCAAGTGGGTAGCCGACCGGACCGAAAGTTTTCTGGCAGATGCTCATGGTCGCGACCATGTAACCCATGCGGAACTAGCCTTTGACAAGGACAATAAGATCCTTGGCCTCAAGGTGCAGACAATTGCCAACCTCGGCGCCTATATGTCGCTGTTTTCGAGTTCTGTACCGACTTATCTTTATGCCACGCTTCTCTCTGGCCAATACGATATTCCGGCAATCCACGCCAATGTGAAAGCCGTTTATACCAACACGGCGCCCGTCGACGCCTATCGCGGGGCCGGGCGGCCGGAAGCAAGCTTTGTGCTTGAGCGCATCATGGAAACCGCAGCGCGTGAATTGAAGGTTTCTCCGGCAGAGCTTCGACGGAAAAATTTTATCCGCACTTTCCCCCACCAGACGCCGGTAATCATGAACTATGACGCGGGCGATTTTGATGCGACCCTTGATGCCGGGCTGAAGGCTGCCGATTATGAGGGATTCGAGAAGCGCCGCGAGGAGGCTGCCAAGCGCGGCAAGCTCCGCGGTATCGGATTGAGCTGCTACATCGAGGCCTGCGGCATTGCACCTTCCGCGGCAGTCGGCTCTCTTGGGGCAGGCGTGGGTCTGTGGGAGAGCGCTGAAGTCCGGGTCAACGCGATTGGCACAATCGAAATTCTGACTGGCTCCCATTCTCATGGCCAAGGACATGAGACTACCTTTGCGCAACTGGCGACCGAGCGTTTCGGAGTTCCGATCGACAGCGTTTCCATCGTTCATGGAGATACTGACAAGGTGCAGATGGGGATGGGGACCTATGGTTCGCGTTCCGGCGCGGTCGGAATGTCAGCCGTCGTCAAGGCTTTGGATAAGGTGGAAGCTAAGGCAAAGAAAATTGCTGCCCATCTCCTCGAAGCAGATGAAGCCGATATCGAGATCAAGGACGGTGATGTGAGAGTCGTTGGCACCGACAAGTCGCTGCCATGGTTTCAGGTAGCGCTTGCGGCTTACACCGCCCACAATCTTCCCTCCGGCATGGAACCGGGATTGAAAGAGGGTGCGTTCTACGATCCATCCAACTTCACGTTCCCAGGCGGCTGCCATATCTGCGAAGTGGAAATTGATCCTGAGACGGGTGTGACAGAGATAATTCAGTTTGTTGCTGCGGATGATTTCGGCAAGATCATAAACCCGATGATCGTCGAAGGACAGGTCCACGGCGGACTGGCTCAAGGCATCGGCCAAGCACTGCTGGAAGGCACGCATTATGACGATACGGGGCAGCTGCTAACTGCCAGCTTCATGGACTACACCATGCCCCGCGCGCAGAACCTGCCGTCGTTTAACATAATGACGACAGAAACGCCGTGCCCGTCCAATCCACTCGGAATCAAGGGGTGCGGCGAGGCGGGAGCAATTGGTTCGCCCCCCGCCGTTATCAACGCCATCACTGATGCAATCCACAACAACAATCTGACCATGCCGGCGACACCACAAACTGTGTGGAATGCCATCCAGGCTGCGAAGTGAGGGGAAATCATCATGTATGAGACACAGTACCATCGCGCTGCCTCCGTTGAAGAGGCTGCAAGACTGATGGGTGAAGCCGAAGATGGCAAATTCCTGGCTGGTGGAATGACCCTGATTCCAACCATGAAGCAGCGTCTGGCGTCGCCGAGCGATCTTATAGATCTCAGGAGAATCGAAGCGTTGAAAGGCGTCACGGTCGATGGGCGCACCGTGCGGATTGGCGCGGTCACGACACATTACGATGTCTCGACCAACGAGGAACTTGCCAAGATATGCCCAGCTATTACCAATCTCGCTGGCCATATCGGCGATCCGCAGGTGCGAAACATGGGCACGATTGGCGGGTCGATCGCCAACAACGATCCGGCTGCTGACTACCCCTCGGCGCTATTGGCGCTTGATGCGACGATAATCACCAGCCAACGCTCTTTGCCCGCGTCGGACTTCTTTATCGGCCTTTTCGAAACGGCGCTCCAGCCAGACGAGATTGTTGTGGCCGTGGAATTCGTTGCGCCTGACAAAGCTGCCTACAAAAAATTCCCAAATCCGGCTTCGCTTTACGCAATGGCCGGTGTTTTCGTTGCCAAATCGGGTGACAATATCCGTGTTGCTGTAACGGGCGCTGGCGAGGGCGGGGTTTTTCGTCTCAAGGATGCCGAGGCAGCACTCGCCGGAAACTTCAGTCCCTCAGCGCTAGATAGTCTCGCTGTGGATCCGGACGTCCTCCTATCCGACATGCATGCTTCTGCCGACTATCGCGCCAATCTGGTCAAGGTCATGGCAAAACGCGCTGTTGCGGAGATCTCGAACAGACCGATGTGAAACAAACATCTCTTGGCACGCCGACAGTTCTACTACGCTGCACAAAGCGCCGTCTTTGCCGCGTGATATTCCTGTTCAAGGCGGGCAATGAGGTTGCTTGCGGAAGCGATTTCTTTAACGGCCGAAATGCCTTGACCGCAGCCCCAGATATCTTTCCAGGCCTTGGCGCCGGTCGTCGCTGCCTCGAAGTCCATTTTGGAGGGGTCAGCCTCTGGCAAATGATCCGGGTCCATTCCGGCCTTGGCTATTGATGGCTTCAGATAGTTTCCATGAATCCCGGTGAAGTAATTCGAATATACGATGTCGGAAGAATTGGAGTCGACAATCATCTGTTTATAGTCATCGCCCGCGCGCGCTTCTGTGGTGGAGATGAAGGGCGAGCCGATATAGGCAAGGTCGGCACCCATGGCCTGCGCCGCCAGAATGGCGCGGCCGGTCGCAATGGCACCCGACAGCAACAAAGGCCCATCGAACCATTCACGGATTTCCTGGACAAGCGCGAACGGCGAGAGCATTCCCGCATGGCCACCCGCACCTGCTGCGACTGCTATCAACCCGTCCGCGCCTTTGCGAATAGCTGAATTCGCATG
The DNA here is from genome assembly GCF_014192095.1 of Phyllobacterium trifolii. GTDB lineage: Bacteria > Pseudomonadota > Alphaproteobacteria > Rhizobiales > Rhizobiaceae > Phyllobacterium > Phyllobacterium trifolii. The sequence continues at coordinate 38,567 of NZ_JACHXN010000026.1, read as the reverse complement.
GCGGTTGTTGATGATGTCGTGAAGGACAATACCACCATACGAGTGGATGGCCTCGTTCACCTCCGGCACCGCTCCCAACGATGAAATAACGATGGGAACTTTGTATTTTACGCACATCATCAAATCGTGTTCGAGCCGCTTGTTCGAGCGGTGTACAATCTGATTCACGGCAAACGGCGCAGCAGGGAAGTCGGGGTTTTTCTCGTCATGAGTGCGTAGGTCTTCCGTAATCTCTGCGAGCCACTCGTCGAGCTGTGCTTCGGGGCGGGCATTCAAAGCCGGAAAAGATCCAACAATTCCGGCCTTGCACTGTGCGAGGACAAGTGCTGGATGTGAAATGATAAACAACGGAGCGCCAACAACCGGAATTCGCAACTTCGACTTCAAAATATCCGGCAAGGCCATTGTTCATCTCCCAATTTTGACGTTAGCGTAAACGTAATTTGCTTTACCAGAGCTGACGCATTGGGAGCAAGTGAAAGAGTGATTTTATAATCAAGCCGCAATGCAGCATGTCGAACAATAGCGTTCACAATTCGAAACCGCCGCCATCATTGCGCCGCGCGAGTCTTGAATAAGCAGCGAGATGCGTTATGGCTAGCCAATCATGCAAGCCGTGTTGAAGGGATAATCGTCGAGTTGGAAGCGATCGAGCAAGCGATCAGGAATGCGTTGGCCAAAGTTGACGTCGGGAACCCCACGATTCGACAGAAGGTTTACGAATCGGCCTGGGGAGCGCATGAGCGTTCGCTTGCGGCAAACGGGGCGTTGGACGACGGGCAACGGGACGAACGCCGCGAACGGCTGAAGGACGCAATCACCAGGATCGAAAAAGAAGTTCAGACGACTGGTTCGATAGCGCCTCCAGTGCCTGCGCCGGTTGTTGAAAGACGCGAACCGGTGCTTTCGCAGTCCACGACCAGGATCGAACCAACGATTGATGTCGGACAGGAACCTGAACTTGACGCGCCGGAACTGGTATCGGATGAACCTGTTACTGCCGACAATTATCGCCCCGACCGTTTGCGCTCACGGCTAAAGCGAAACACGGAACGCAAAAAGGCGAGCGGCCTAACCAAATTTGTTATCATTCTCGCCAGCCTGGCTCTAGCGCTCGGTCTGCTCTGGCTTGTTGCTTCCGGAATCATTAATTCGAAGCCATCCAGCATCCCGCCAAGCACCGGCAATCCGGCAGTAAGCGGTAGCCATGAGCCGCTGAAGGAAGGCGAGTTGTCACCTGAGGGTAACTGGATTACGGTTTTTGATCCGTCCGACACAACGCAGGTATCTGTCGCCGGACGGGCGACGGCGACGATCGGTGGCGATCAGGTGGAAAAGTATCTGCGTATCAAGTCGCCCGGTGAAGCCGATGAAGTTAGTTTCCAGGTCGGCCAAGGCGTTCTAGAACAGCTTGCCGGCAAAAACACGATGTTCGATATCGTAGCCAAGAGCGAGGATGGTGCGAGGACGCAAATGGCGGTGAGCTGCGACTTCGGGGATCTGGGTGATTGCGGACGCAAGCGTTTCGATGTTTCCGATGCGAGCAGCGAGTATCTGGTGCAGAAGCAATTTCCGGCGGACAAGAAACCCGCTGCGGGCGGCGCGATCAAGATCAATTCGGATATAACCCAGGCGGGAAAGTCGGTCGATATAATCTCGATTCGCGTCCAGGTCACGAATTAGAAGAGGATGGAGCGCGCGTTCCTATCTTCCGGCGATCTGATTGCCGACCGCCGTGCCTCCTATGCTGACATGCTGTTCGAAACCGGAGATCATGGCGCGGCCGCAGACCTCATGCGGCAGGCACTGGAGATAACTCCCAATTGGACTGCCGGCCTTTTTCGCCTTGGCGAGATGCATGAGGCGGCGGGGCAGGGTGATGCCGCGGCTGAAGCTTGGTGCAAATTGCTGCAGCTCGATCCAGACGATCGCTTTGGCGCAGGGTTGAAGCTCGCAGCAACCGGCCACGCTGCCGTACCGGAAACGCCGCCCACAGCCTATGTCGAAACCCTATTCGACGCTTATGCGCCAACTTTTGAAATAGCGCTTTTGGAGAGGCTGGAGTATCGCGTCCCCGAATTGCTGGCGAACGCCATCAAGGTGGCTGTGCCGGAACGGCGTTTCCGCTCCGTGCTTGATCTTGGCTGCGGCACCGGCCTGATGGGTCCGTATTTCCGCGCCGATGCCGATGAACTAGGCGGCGTGGACCTCTCCGAAGCCATGCTGCAGAAGGCTGCCGAAAAACAAGTCTATGACACTCTTATCAAAGGCGATGTCAACGAACTCGATACGCCTGCCCAAAGCGCCGATCTCATCATTGCGGCGGATGTCTTTGTCTATGTCGGTGATCTCCACCGTGCCTTCAACAATGTCGCCGGGGCCTTGGTAACAGATGGGTTGTTCGCATTTTCCGTTGAGAACCATTCGAGCGACAATGAGCTGATCCTACAGCCATCGCTACGTTACACCCATTCCGAAAGCTACGTTCGGCGGGTCCTGGCGGAGAATTCCATGACATTGGTAAGTTTGCAGCAGGAGACTATCCGTCTTGATCGGGGCGAACCCCTGCAAGGGCTTATCGTCGTCGCGAAGCCCGACATCTGATTAATCTTTGCGGAATACCAGTCGTCCCATCCAACCAGTCACGACGGCAAGGAACACGGCAAAAAGACCGTAAAGCAGGCTGTATTGATTAGCGGCGCGGTAGATGCGGAACTCCAGCCCCGCTTTGACAATGTTGAGGCTCGTCGAGCTTTCACGCAAGAACTCACCATTGCGAAACAGATATGCGCGCGCAATGTGTTTGCCCACAGGCACGTTGGCGGGCAACGAGAGGGTCGCACGGAACAACGTGGATGACAGGAATTGCACGTCGCCAGGGCGTTGATTGTATAGACGCTGTTTGAGCTTCAGCCGGGGCAACTCCTTGGTGAACTCCTTCAGGGATTCGCTCGATCCAAAGCCGTCAGGTATTGGCTCGTAGAAGATATTGTTGACCCCTAGGCTAAGCTGGCCGAATATTTTCGGCGTTGCTATATCCTGCAGATTGCGGGTTGATGCGAGCGAATAGGATGCCGGAATGTGTTGGAATGATACGGATTCCGCATTGACCCAAATGCCAAAAAATCTGTCCTTGCGTCGCACGACAAAATCCCTCTCGGGACCTTGCAGGACCACAACGATATCATAGCGACCTTGCCGCTGGATCAGCGGATCAGCATTGTCCAACGCACCGAAAACCGTCAGGTCAGTGCCTCGGAAGCCGGATGTGATCGCGATCGTATCGGTCGAGAGGCCGATTTCAACGGTTTCCTTGTTGCCAGGCAATTGCTGTGCACTGGCCTGTTGTCCCGCAGCGAGCGCAATGATCAGAATTAGAGCAGCGGCGGGCGTATTCATTGCGCTGCCCTCGTGGCCAGCGCAATGCTGATCGAATAAACGTCATCGGGTGTGACAAAGAGTTCGATGGCAAGGCGCAGGCCAACGGCCAGAACCAGCATGGCCAGCAGCGCGCGCAATTGTTCGCCGCGCAATTTCTGGCCGATGCGAGCGCCATATTGGGCGCCGATCACTCCCCCCGTCATCAAAAGCATCGCCAGTACAATATCGACTGATTGATTGGTCGTTGCCTGCATGACAGTGGTGAAGGCCGTGACGAAAACGATCTGATAGAGGGACGTCCCGATAACCACGTTTGTCGGCACCTTCAGTAGGTAAATCATCGCGGGAACCATGATAAAGCCGCCGCCGACGCCCATGATCGACGAGAGAAACCCTATGGCTCCACCGAGCACCAAAACGGGGATGATGCTCACATAGATCTTCGAGGCGCGGAACCGCATCTTGAAAGGCAGGCGGTGTACCCAATTATGCTGGCCCGGCTTCTTCAGATTGGAGAGCTGGCCAGCTCTCGTCCTTCGCATGGCCTGAAGGCTCTCATACAACATCAGACCGCCAACAGTGCTAAGAAAGACGACATAGAGAAGCGACACTATGAGATCGAGCTGGCCAAGTTCGCGCAACAGAACAAAGACATAAATACCGACGCCTGCACCGGCGATGCCGCCTACAACCAGCAACGAACCTAGCTTGACGTCGAGTGTGCCGCGTTTGAAATGGGTAAGAGCCCCGCTGAATGACGAAGCAATGACTTGGTTTGCGCCAGTAGCGACCGCAACAGCAGGTGGGATATTATAAAAGATGAGAAGCGGCGTTATCAAAAAGCCGCCGCCAACGCCAAACATACCCGATAAAAATCCTACCGCCGCGCCCATAAAAAATAGCACGAAGACATTGACCGAAATCTCGGCGATAGGCAGGTAAATACCCAATGCGAACCCCAAACCCATTGTGGTGTCAGGACACCGTCGTAACACCACAATGACAGCAATTCTTTAAGGTTTCTTGCCCGCTTGCCGGGCTCAAGTCAAATTCTGACTGAGGGCCCCAATACATTGCGGTTTAAACGCGAATCCCTGTGTCGCAATAGCATTGTTATAATGGTTTTAAGAGAGAAACTTATCCCCTTGGCAAGGTCAGCCATTCTTCCTGAGTAAATTGCGAACCAGATCCTTGTCGATATTGCCGGTGGCCTTGAGCCCATTGTCCTTCTGGAACGCCATGATCGCGTCGCGTGTTTTAGCGCCGATTTTACCGTCCGAACCGCCGGCATCGTAGCCGTGCTTGTTGAGGATGAGCTGAACGTTGCGGATGGCCTTTTCCATGTCGATCGAACCGGTCGTCGTTGGGCTTTCCTGCCAATCCGCGGGCACGTTAAGGGCGTTGGCGTCGGGATTCAGCTGTTTCGGCTTCCAAAGCTCGGTGGCAGCTTTCGCGCGTTCAAGCTGCTCGGGAGACATGATCTTGGCCACGTCGTCTCGCTTCTGAGCAGCGTCCTTGTCACCGGCATTGGCCGCAATGGCGAACCATTTATAGCTCTCTTCCAGATTCTGTGGCAGGCCCACACCCTTGGCTGAAAGTATGCCAAGATTGAACTGGCTGTCCTTGACACCGAGTTCGGCTGCCTGGGCAAACCAACGCGCGGCGGCTTCGTTGTCCGGGGCTACACCATCGGTTCCGGCGGCAAAAAGGACTGCGAGGTTGTGCATGGCGCTCGCGTTGCCTTGTTCGGCGGCAAGCTGGTAATAAGTCTTGGCTTTCGCCAGATCGCGAGTAAGACCAAGGCCCTTCTCGTAGAAGTTGCCGATACGGTATTGCGCCGGCGCGAAGCCCCGTTCTGCAGCAAGATTGTACCATTCGGCTGCTTTGGCGAAGTCATTGCTGACACCGCGCCCGTCCATATAGTTGTTACCGATTTCGAAAAGAGCCTTGCTGTCGCCGTTTGCTGCCGCATCGCGCAGTGGTTGGGGTCCAGCCTCAGTCGGAATGGCCGGAATGGCTGTGGTCGATGCAGTATCGATGACCGGTGCCACCGGCGTGGCGTCGATGGTGGATGGTGTTGCTTGCTGCGTGGCGATAACCGCTTTCACACTATCCGGTGCGGGCTGTGAGGCAGCCAGTTCCTTTGGTGCGCTGTTTTCGGCCGGAGTTGTAAGTTCCGGAGTCTTTCCTTGCTCTACAGGTTGTGGTGCTTTGGCTGCAACATCGCCTACTTGTTCGGGTGGCGTAGGCTGGGCAATGGATGCCTTATCAATTCCGTCCGCATAGTTCAGATATGCATTCTTCAGTTGCAGACCTGCAATTGCGATCATGATCGCGCCGATCGCCAAGAGAATTGGCCTGCGCTGGCGTGTAAGCAGGCTGTCCTTGGCATCGTCAGTCCTGTCCGACACAGGAGTGCGTTTCTGGCTCTCGACTTCCGAGGCTGCTGCGTGAGCAGCACGCCGGGCGGCGGCGATGAAATCGGCTTTGCCAGCGGATGCATCGGCGGCAAGTGGCATATCACGGCGGTCATCGCGAACGCGCTTCAGGATAGAATTCAGATCTGGCATGCCGGAGCCAGGCTCAAGCGGACGGTTTAGGATGTTGGGATCCAGATCGACTTTGTCTGTCTTCATTGCCTCCTCGACGATATCGATTTCTAAGTCCTGTGGCACCATTTCCTGTCTGCTGCGTCCCTTCAGGCCGCGGGCAAGGCTGCTGAAGAGAGATCTTTTTTCGTGGGGTCCCTCTTCCGCAACATCAGCACGCGTCGCTTCCGATGGTAGTTCCTGGCTCGTCAAGAAGATCGCCGTATCGAGAGCCGGCCCGACATCTATGGGGGAATCGTAAGCCAGCGTAGCTTTCATCGCTGGCTCTTCGGGGATGACTGTGTCTTCAATCCGCGCTGCAAGGGGCCTGTGGACCGGAACCGGCCCGCTTTCGAGCGAGGCAAGACGGTCAACTATCTTGAGCAACGTATCGTGGATTGCCTCGAACGTCTTGCTGTTCCGCTCTTCGGATTTGCGTGAAAGTTTTTCCAGCGTCTTCAAGTCGGCGGCGAGTTCGCGGGCAATCATGCTATCGTGGTCGCTGCCAAAATTAGAAGTGTTGCGGATCGCCTCAGTCGCAGCGTTGCGGGCAGCCTCCACGACGAGATCACGGTTTGCCGCCATTGATTCTTCAATCGCGTCGAGGCGTGGTGGGATTGCGGACATTTCGGCGTATCGATCATTCGATTGAGCCAGATGCTCGGCCAAACCCGCAATCTGCAGTTCAAGACTACGGATGACATCGTGCGTATTCTCGGTTTGCGGCATGTTTTGCGCAATGTAGCGCGCCATGTCCTCGAAACGGGCTTCGATATTGTCGGTCAAGCGAATGTCGCTGTTCTCGCTCATCAGGTGGTGGTCGTCGAGACGGCGCGTTAGTTCTTGGAAGCGCTGATCGATCTTTTCGATGAACTCAGGATCCGCTGCTGGTTTTGGTAGGGTTTCAAGCTTGTCGATGATCTGCAGAACGCGGCTTTCAAGGTCGCGGAAATCGGAGATGTTGATCGCCGCCGGTGCGGTTTGCAAATGGCGCATCACTGCCGAAAGCTGTTCAGACAAGATGTCAAGACTGATCGCAGGTGTTTTGCTCTGCTCGGTAAGTTGATCAACACGCTCGGCGAGTTCGCCCATGCGCTTCAGGATCGTATCCGAGGTGCGGTCGGGCGACGCCAGCGCCGCAATGCGTGCCTCCAGGCGTTCGAAAGCATCGACTTCGATTGAGTGGCCGGAAGCTGGTTGCGAGGTAGCGACGATGGCGCGGCTGATCTCGTCGAGTCGTTCATCGAGCTGCTGCATGTATTTGGAAGGCAGCGAGGTGCCACTTCCAGTAGTCGAAGGGTTACGCTGTACAAAGGCATCGAAGCGTTCATCGATTGCGTCCCAGCGATCGCCAAGATTCTGCACCGATTCTTCGCGGGCCAATGTATTGACAGTGCGCTTCAATTCATCGAGGTCCCCGCGCAGCATGGAAAGATGACCCGTCTCCGGCTGGCTTGCGGAAGTGCGGTTGAACAGGCGATCACTTGAAGCGGTTGACTGGCTGAGTCTACCAATCGTTTCGTTATGTGGTTCTGCAAAGTGGGCGGGCGCCTTGATCTCGCCCTCCATCTCCTCACGGAGCTGTTTGAGTTGAACGGCAATTGCCGAGAGGTCATACTTGTGTGAAGTAGGTGTCTGGGCAAGGTAACGGGGCGTGGTCAATTGACCGGCACGGGAGGCGAGGGCAGCAAACCGGTCGGCAATATCCTCATTTTCCGGAAAAACTTCCTTCTTTGGCTCCATCGCACCACGCAACTGGCTCTCAAGATCCTCAAGCGTACGGTTGATACTGTCGAGCGACGTCGCATCACGGCGTGCGCGATTCACATTGACCTGTTCCATTAGTGACCTCTGGTTCGTCATGGACGTCTGTTGCTCGAGTTGACGCCACACCGTGGCGGGTGAAAAATCATCACTCTCTGGAAACAGCCGGTAACGCTGTGCGCGTCGGGGCCAAACCGGAGAGCCCAGGGCTTGCGCCCCATGCGATCCGACAAGCCGTGAAAAACAAATCACACATAGACACGGTTCACCGTCATCGTGACATTGGCGAAACGTGGTAAACAACTGGTTAAGACCTTGGATGGAATGGTTAAAAAAGTATTTGGCCAGCTCACTTCAAGAACGGAGATTTCTCTCAGAAGACGTCGCAACCTTCAAATTGCTGGGCGCTGTGTCTAAATGCATCGTTAAAAAACGAATTCGTCGCAATTTTGACGTTTACGCAAACGTCAAAATTTGTTAGGAATATCTCAACGGCGCCATAACTCGCGTGCCGTTTTTGCTTTGTTTTGGAGGAAGCCTGATGCCGAGCTATCGCGCGCCTGTTGAAGACACGCTATTTATCTTGAACGATGTTCTGGGTTTTGAACGCTACGGCAATTTACAAGGTTTTGGCGACGCATCGCCGGATATTGTTGAAGCCATCCTCAGTGAAGGCGCAAAGCTCGCTGAGAACACACTGTTCCCGGTTAACCAGATAGGTGACCAAGAAGGCTGCGTGCGTCACGACGACGGTTCGGTAACGACACCCAAGGGTTACAAACAAGCGTTTGATCAGTATCGCGAGGGCGGCTGGGTTGGCCTCGCCGTGCCGCAGGAATTTGGTGGTCAGGGTCTGCCATACACGCTGCATGTGGCGGCGGGTGAATACATGGCTTCGGCGAACATGGCGCTCGTCATGTATCCCGGCCTGACGCAGGGCGCGATCGCGGCCATTCTCACGCACGGCACCGACGAGCAGAAACAAACCTATTTGCCCAAAATGACCGATGGTACCTGGACCGGCACCATGAACCTCACGGAGCCGCATTGCGGTACCGATCTCGGTCTGTTGCGCAGCAAGGCTGTGCCGAACGCCAATGGTTCATACCGGATTTCCGGTCAGAAGATTTTCATCTCGGCCGGCGAGCACGATATGGCCGAGAACATTATTCACCTAGTTCTCGCCCGTATCGAAGGCGCACAGGAAGGCACCAAGGGTATTTCGCTTTTCATCGTACCGAAGTTCAACCTGGACGAGGACGGCAATCCTGGGACGCGCAATGGCGTATCGTGCGGCTCCATCGAAGAGAAGATGGGCATCCACGGCAACTCGACCTGCGTCATGAATTATGATGAAGCGACCGGCTACCTGATCGGCGGAGAGAACAAGGGTCTGCGCGCCATGTTCACAATGATGAACGAAGCGCGCCTGGGCGTTGCACTGCAGGGTCTGTCCATCGGCGAGATTGCCTACCAGAACGCTGCCATCTATGCGCGCGACCGTATCCAGGGGCGCTCATTGACCGGGCCAAAGCAGCCGGACAAGAAGGCTGATCCGATTATCGTCCACCCGGACATCCGCCGTATCCTGCTGACGATAAAGGCCTTCAACGAAGCCGGACGCGCGTTCATCCTGTGGTCGGCATTGAAATCGGACATTGCGCATCGCTCGGGTGATGAAACCGAAAAGCAATTGGCGGATGACATTCTCGGCCTGATGACGCCGGTATTGAAAGGGGTCCTGACCGACAAGGGCTTCGAGCACGCTTGCATGGCGCAGCAGGTCTTTGGCGGTCATGGCTACATCGAAGAGCATGGCATGAGCCAGTATGTTCGTGATGCGCGTATCGCGATGATCTATGAGGGCGCAAATGGCATCCAGGCATTGGATCTGGTCGGCCGCAAGCTCGGTGCAAATGGCGGCCGTGCGGTCATGGCTTTCTTCAAGGAAGTCGGTGATTTCTGCGAGGAAAATCGCGGCGACGAGAAGCTGTCCTTCTTCACCAAGCATTTGAAGAAGGGCCTCAACGACTTGCAAGCGGCATCCATGTGGCTGATGCAGAACGGCATGGCGAACCCAGACAATGCGGGTGCTGCTTCGACCGACTACATGCATCTCTTCGGCTTGGTTTCGCTCGGCTATATGTGGGCACGAATGGCCAAGGCATCGCATGCCAAGCTTGCGGAAGGCGCCAGCAACAAGACATTCCATGAGACCAAGCTCGTCACCGGCAAGTTCTTCATGGAGCGCGTCATGCCGGAAACTTCGGCGCATCTTGCCCGTATTCAGACGGGAGCGGATACGATGATGGCGCTCGCTGCGGAAGCATTCTAAGCTATCGCACGCTCATTTCGAGCCGCGGCCTCGCGGCTCCGTCAACTGATCTCGGGAGGTTTGTGATGGGTCTGCGACCGGAAGAAGTATTGGGTGTTCCAAAACCCGACTGGAAGACTGACGATGTCGTAATGCTGGAAGAGATGGCCACGAAATTTCTCGAGGCCGAGGTTCTGCCGCACTACGACCGTTTTGAGAAACAGGAAATGTTCGACCGTTCGGTCTGGGAGCTTGCCGGTGAGAACGGGCTTCTGTGCGCCTCAATGCCGGAAGAATATGGTGGGGCAGGTGGAAACTATGCGCACGAAAGCGCTATTCTTGAAGCCATCAGCCATGTCGGTGTCGACGGCTTCGGCATAGCCCTGCACAATTCCATCGTTGCTCCCTATATTCTCCACTATGGCTCGGAAGAGCAAAAGCAGAAATGGTTGCCGAAAATGGCGACCGGCGAGCTAATCGGCGCCATTGCCATGACCGAGCCTGGTGCGGGTTCGGACCTCCAGGGCGTCAAGACCAGCGCGAAAAGGGATGGCAACCACTACGTCATCAATGGGTCGAAGACATTTATCACCAACGGCCAGCTGGCGAATCTGATCGTTGTCGTGACCAAGACGGATCCGGCGCAGGGGGCTAAGGGCACCTCACTCATCATCGTCGAAACCGATGGGCAGGAAGGTTTCGAGCGCGGCCGTAATCTCGATAAGATCGGGTTGAAGTCGAACGATACCTCGGAACTGTTCTTCAACGATGTGCGGGTGCCGACGTCCAATCTTCTTGGCACGGAAGAAGGACAGGGTTTTGTCCAGCTGATGCAGCAATTGCCCCAAGAACGCTTGCAGATTGGCGGAACGGCTATTGCCATGGCAGAACGTGCCATCGCTGTTACGTCGGACTATGTCAAGGAGCGCAAGGCCTTCGGCAAGGCCGTCATCGAGTTCCAGAACACTCAATTCAAGTTGGCCGAGCTCAAAACAGAGGCCACGATCGGCCGTGTTTTCTACAATCATTGCGTCGAACGCCATGTGAATGGCGGGCTCGATCCGGTGACTGCCTCCATGGCAAAGTACTGGCTCAGCGACCTGCAGAACAAGGTCGTCGATGAATGCCTGCAGCTGCATGGCGGGTATGGCTATATGAATGAATATCCGATTGCCCGCATGTTCCGCGACGCGCGCGTCCAGAGGATCTATGGCGGCACCAACGAAATCATGAAGCTTTTGATCGCCCGCAGCCTTTGAGCTACCGGTTCGAACAGGGAGAATGAAATGACTGACGCATATATTTACGACCACGTCCGCACGCCGCGTGGCAGAGGCAAAAAGGACGGCAGTCTGCACGAAGTGCCTGCCGTTCGTCTCGGCGCTCATGTGCTTGAGGCGCTGCGCGATCGCAACGGCCTCGACACGGGCCTGGTCGACGACATCATCTACGGCTGTGTCGATCCTGTCGGCGAAGCTGGTGCTGTTATTCCGCGGTCGTCCGCTTTTGAAGCGGGCTATGATTTCAAGGCGCCCGGTATGCAGATATCGCGGTTCTGCGCATCTGGACTTGACGCAGTGAATTTTGCCGCTGCCAAGATCGTGCAGGGTGCGGACGACATCGTCATCGCCGGCGGTGTTGAATCCATGTCGCGGGTCGGCATGGGCATGTCGGGTGGTGCCTGGTACATGGATCCGTCCGTCGGACTGCCAGGCTATTTCATGCCGCAGGGTGTTTCCGCTGATCTGATCGCCACGAAGTATGGCTTCAGCCGCGACGATGTTGACGCTTACGCAGTTGAGAGCCAGAAGCGGGCCGGCGAAGCCTGGAAGAAAGGCTACTTCAAGAATTCGGTTCTCGAGATCAAGGACCAGAACGGCTTGACGATCCTCAATCATGACGAGCACATGCGGCCGACCACGGACATGCAGGCACTGGCTTCGCTCAATCCATCTTTCGTGATGCCTGGTGAAATGGGTGGCTTCAACGCTGTCGGCATTCAAGCTCATCCCGAAGTCGAGACGATTAATCACGTCCATCATGCCGGCAATTCGTCCGGTATCGTTGATGGCGCCGCCGGCGTATTGCTTGGCTCAAAAAGCGCAGGCAAGGCGATCGGCTCAAAGCCGCGCGCCCGCATCCGCGCATTCGCCAACATCGGTTCGGACCCGGCGCTGATGCTGACCGGCCCAGTCGACGTAACCGAGAAGCTCTTGAAGCGCGCCAAGATGAAGATTTCGGACATCGATCTCTTTGAGCTCAACGAGGCATTTGCTGCTGTGGTGCTGCGCTACATGCAGGCCTTCGATATTCCGCGCGACAAGATCAACGTCAATGGCGGTGCCATTGCGATGGGACACCCCCTTGGTGCAACCGGCGCCATGATCCTTGGAACTGTGCTTGATGAATTGGAGCGCCGCGACCTCAATGTTGCGCTCGTTACACTGTGCATCGGTGCGGGCATGGGCACTGCAACCATCATCGAACGCGTCTGAGGAGATAAAGATGAGCTATACGAACTTCAAATTTGACGTCGACGCGGACGGTATTGCACTCGTAACCTGGGATATGCCGGATAAGTCGATGAATGTCTTCACCGAAGAGGTGATGAAGGAACTCGACGCGATCGTCGATCGGGTTGCGAAGGACGAGGCAATCAAGGGCGCTGTTATCACCTCCGGCAAGGACACTTTCTCCGGCGGTGCCGACTTGACCATGCTCAAGCGCATGTTCCAGCTTTTCCAGGAAGAGAAGGCGAAGGACCCGAAGAAGGCGGTCGAGCTCCTGTTCGAAAATACCGGCAAGATGGGTGGCCTTTTCCGCAAGCTGGAAACATGTGGCAAACCCTGGGTTTCCGCGATCAACGGTATCTGCATGGGCGGTGCATTCGAAATGTCGTTAGCTTGCCATGGCCGCGTCGTTTCCGATGACCCGTCGGTGAAGATGGCTCTGCCGGAAGTCAAGGTCGGCATCTTCCCGGGTGCTGGTGGTACACAGCGTGTTCCACGCCTGACCAACCAGCAGGACGCACTGCAGATGATGACGACTGGTTCCAGTCTGACCGCATCGCGCGCCAAGGCGATGGGGCTGGTGCATGAGGTCGTTCCGGCCAAGAAGCTGGTGGACGCTGCCAAGAAGATGATCAAGGCTGGTCTTAAGCCAGTCCAGCCGTGGGACGAGAAGGGCTTCAAGCTCCCGGGCGGTGCGATCTATTCAGCGGCAGGAGCTAATCTTTGGCCAGCCGCCACGGCCATCCTCCGCCGCGAGACCTATGGCAATTATCCGGGCGCTGCCTCGATCCTGAAATCCGTCTATGAGGGCCTGCTCGTACCTTTTGACACGGCGCTCAAGATCGAGCAGCGCTATTTCACAAAGATACTGCAGACGACAGAGGCCGGAATGATGATCCGCTCACTGTTCGTATCCTTGCAGGAACTGAATAAGGGCGCCCGCCGTCCAGCTGATGTCAAACCGACGAAATTCAAAAAAATCGGTGTTATCGGTGCAGGCTTCATGGGAGCGGGCATTGCCTACGTCACTGCCAAAGCCGGCATCCCGGTTGTGCTCCTCGACCAAAGTCTTGAGGCTGCGGAAAAAGGCAAGGCGCATTCCGTCGAGCTGGTTACCAAGGAAATGCAGAGGGGCAAGGCCACTGCAGAAGAAAAGGAAAAGCTTCTCAGCCTGATCACACCATCTGCTGATTATGCCGATCTCGAAGGCGCGGATCTCGTCATCGAAGCGGTGTTCGAAGATCGTGAAGTCAAGCGGATCGCTACAGAAAAGGCGGAAGCAGTGCTGAAGCCCGCCGCGATTTTTGCATCTAACACATCGACACTACCCATTACTGGCCTTGCCAAGGTCTCGCAACGTCCCAAGAATTTCGTCGGAGTTCATTTTTTCTCGCCCGTCGACAAGATGCTGCTGGTGGAAGTCATTCTTGGCAAGAAAACATCGGACAAGGCACTGGCTGTTGCGCTCGATTACGTGCGTGCGATCAAGAAGACGCCGATTGTGGTCAATGACACACGCGGCTTCTACGTCAATCGCTGCGTTCTGCGTTACATGTCTGAAGCGTACAACATGCTCATCGAAGGTGTTCCACCCGCAATGATCGAGAATGTGGCGCGTATGGCAGGCATGCCGGTCGGTCCGCTGGCACTGAACGATGAGACTGCCATTGACCTGTCGCAGAAGATACTGAAGGCCATATTGGCTGATCTTGGGCCAAAGGCTGTTGATCCGCGGCATGTTGAGCTCGTGAACACGCTAGTCGATAAACATGATCGCCGTGGCCGCAAGAACGGCAAGGGCTTCTATGATTATCCGGCGAAGCCTGCCAAAAAGCATTTGTGGCCCGAGTTGAAGACGCTTTATCCGCAACAGGACCCGGACAAGATCGACGTCGAGGTACTGAAGCAACGCTTCCTGTTCACGATCGCGCTGGAAGCTGCACGCGTCATGGAGGAAGGCATTGTCACTGATCCCCGTGAAGCGGATGTGGGGTCGATCCTTGCCTTCGGCTTTGCGCCCTATACTGGCGGGACACTTTCCTACATCGATGGGATGGGCGCGGCGAAGTTCGTCGAAATCGCCAAAGGCCTGCAGCGGAAGTATGGCGCACAGTTCAAGGCTCCGAAGCTTTTGCTCGACATGGCTGAGAAAGGCGAAACCTTCTACGACCGTTTCAATCCGTACTCCGCAGAGGACAAAAAGCAGGCTGCTTGATAGGGTGAGTGGAGAGAAATAGGTTCTTTGCGCGTGGTTCAACAAGTTCACTTAAAGCGTGCTTGCCGACGTCGTTATGATGTCGGCAATTGACGATTGTCTATTGATAACTGTTGGACCACGCACAAAAAACTGTGAAAAATGAGAAAATTTTCCGTAATTCTACTCGACTTTTGTCAAATTTCTTTATAAAACAGTGCTGAAGGTATTTTTTCCTTTATTGGATATCATCATGTTTTCACATGACCGCATATGGGCGGCCATAGATGCGCTGGCAGAACGCCATTCGCTTTCCGTGTCGGGATTGGCGAAGCGTGCGGGGCTTGATCCAACAACCTTCAACAAATCCAAGCGCTACGCTGTTGACGGGCGCGCACGGTGGCCGTCAACAGAGTCGCTCGCCAAGATCATGGAAGCTACCGGCGCTTCTCTGGACGAATTCATGACGCTCGTTCTGGGCAGGGCCAGCGGCGGGAATGGCGGCGCGACACGTGCTGTACCGCTGCTTGGCTTCGCGCAGGCAGGCGCTGGAGGCTTTTTCGATGATGGCGGCTTTCCTGTGGGTCAAGGCTGGGATGTCGTCGAGTTTCCGGTAGGGCCTGCCGACTCGGTTTATGCGCTTGAAGTGTCGGGCGATTCCATGCTGCCGCTCTATCGCGACGGCGATACGATCATCGTTGCGCCCGGGGGAGGAGTGCGACGGGGTGACCGTGTGGTGGTGCGTACAAAGGACGGGGAAGTCATGGCCAAGATACTTGCACGGCAGACGCCGCGGACGATCGAGTTGCAATCGATGAACCCCGAGCATCCCAATCGCACCTTCGATGCGGTCCATATCGATTGGATCGCGCGGATCCTGTGGGCAAGCCAATAGGAACGCATTTTACATGCGCCAGCTACCGCTTTATGTCCTGACCGTTCTGGTGGTTTTGGGGCTGATCTACGCTTTCGTCGCACCCTTTAGCGGGGGCATCGATACGCCTAGTCAAAGCCAAGGCGTCGATGTCACGCCAGAGAATTTCGAACTGCCCGACGAGATGACCAATGCCGCGCCAGAAGATCCATCGGAAGCCACACAGCCGCAGGGAAGGGTTACATCACCGCAGGCGCGTCAGGTCGATCCGGATGCGATGTCTCCCTCAGGTACTGACAATGCACCGCTCGAACGGGTGGAGCCTCGTCCACCCCTGAGTACAACGCTGGAATTGCTTCCCGCACCGCCGACAACTCCTACGCCGGCGCCACCTCCGGCGCCTGTCGACAATACTGCCAAGCCTGTACTCCTTTATCGCCCCGTCGCTACCGCAGCTGGCACAATTGAAGCAGGTGGTTACCGAATCGCGCTGGATGGGATCGAGGTAGTTCAACCGGAGGAAACCTGCATTATGGATGGCGGTAGTGCATGGCCGTGTGGCATGGCTGCACGGACCGCGTTCCGCAATTGGCTACGCTCTCGCGCTGTCGAATGCAACGTGCCGGGACAACCGCCCGACGATATCATCGCCACACAATGCACGCTCGGCAACGCGGATCTTGCCGAGTGGTTAGTGCAGAACGGTTGGGCGCGCGCGAAGGACGGAACGCCCATGGCGGATAGGATGAAGAAAGCCGAGGAAGCCAAGCTTGGTATCTTCGGTAGTCCGCCCGCAGCGCTGCCAGCCTCAGCCAACTTGCCCATACCGTCGGTGAGTGATGCACCGGAACCTGCTGCCGAGCCGCTACCATCTCCGCCGCCATTGGCTGTACCAAACGCCCCATTCCCACCGCGTCCGGAATAGCTATGCTTCGTGGCAAACAGCCTCGATGTTATGGCCGTCAAGGTCTCGCACAAACGCGCCGTAATAATTGGGATGGTAATGCGGACGCAATCCGGGTCGTCCGTTGTCACTACCGCCAGCCGCTATGGCAGCCGCGTGAAAAGCATTGACGATATCGCGGCTTTTGACACGAAAGGCGATGTGAAGCGGCGGTTTGTTCGGCTCGCCATTGGTTACCCAGAAGTCGGGCTTGCCACCCTCGCCAAAACCCGCCACATCCGCGCTTCCCGTTACCGAAGCTGGAACTTCGTGGAGCAACTCGTATCCAATTGGAGCGAGCGCTTCCCGATAGAATTTCTTGCTTCGCTCGAAGTCACTTACAACGACACCAGTGTGATCGATCATTCGTCCCTCCGAGAGAATTTGAGGCGCACTATCTCAAGTTAATTGTCCCATGAGCGCCCTCGCAATCAATGCGCGCGTCTCGGCGATTCCGTAGAGTGCCACGAACGATCCGAAGCGCGGTCCGCGTTCTTGGCCAATAAGAACCTCATAGAGCATCTGAAAGAACGATACGGACACGCCCGGGCCCCCTTCCGGGCTTTTTTTCGCATGGTCCTGATAGCGTTCGATGCCGCGGGCCACGTCCAACATGGCATTTTGAATCATGCCGCCGTCGGCATCGTCAGGCAGGGCTGCGAGCATTTTGCCCATCCCCTCGAGTGCTAGACGTTCCACTTCGTCGGGTGCCCGGAATTTCTTTGTCGGCTTTACGAAATCGTTGAAATAACGGATAGCGTAGCCGACGAGTGCATCAAGTTCCGGACTGTTCTGCGGGGTCACGCCGGGTGCGTAGCGGGAAATGAAACCCCAGAGAACGCTACGGTTTTCAGCGTTGGAAGCGCTGACGAGATTCAACAGAAGCGCGAACGGTACTGGCATCTCCACAATCGGCGGATTACCATTGTGCAGGTGCCAGACAGGATTGTTCAGCCGGTCTTTCCAGGATTGGCGTTCGTAGGCGGCGAGATAGGTGAAATATTCATCCACTGCCTTGGGAATGACATCAAAATAAAGCCGTTTTGCGGTTCTCGGCTTCTGGAACATGTAGAGACCGAGGCTTTCCGTGGGTGCATAGGTCAGCCATTCGTCGATACTGATGCCATTCCCCTTCGACTTGGATATCTTCTGGCCAACATCATCGAGAAACAGCTCATAGACGAAATGCTCGGGCGCCCGGCCTCCCAAAATCTCGCAAATGCGGTCGTACACGATTGCATTTGTCTGATGATCCTTGCCGAACATCTCGAAATCCACACCGAGAGCCGCCCAACGCATGCCGAAGTCAGGCTTCCATTGTAGTTTGACATTACCACCCGTCACGGGAACGGTAGTCTCGGTGCCGTTTTCGTCGTCAAAAGTAATCGTGCCGTTCTTGGGGTCGACATTCTTCATCGGCACGTAGAGAACCCTGCCGCTCGTGGGAGAGATCGGCAAAAAGGGGCTATAGGTTGCCTGGCGTTCCTCCCCGAGCGTTGGCAACATCACCTTCATGATGTCGTCGTAATGCTTGACCGCCCGAAGCAACACTTCATCGAAGCGTCCCGATTTGTAGTATTCCGTCGCACTGGCAAATTCGTAATCGAAGCCGAACGTGTCGAGAAAGCGGCACAGCATGACGTTGTTGTGGTCAGCAAAACTGCTGTAATCGCCACCAAAGGGATTTGGGACGGACGACAGTGGCTTATGCAGATGCGGCACGAGTGAGGAGGGGTCCGGTACGTTGTCCGGAATCTTCCGCATGCCGTCCATGTCATCAGAAAAGCACAGCAGCTTGGTGTTGACCAGGTCCTTGGTCAACACACGAAAGGCATGGCGCACGATGGAAGTGCGCGCCACTTCTCCGAACGTGCCGATATGCGGCAGACCCGAGGGGCCATAGCCCGTTTCGAACAATATCGTCTCGGGGTAACCGGTCTTTTCATAGCGTTTAATGATCTTTCGCGCCTCCTCGAAGGGCCAAGCTTTGGCCTCTGCTGCTGCCTCGATTAATTCGGGGCTCAGTTCGATTTGGGTATCAAGGCGCGAAGTCATTCGTTTTTCCTGTGTTCCTGCCGTCTGGTAAGGCGGGCGGACACTATGGCGCAAGGTGGCTGGCGTCAATTGCATGTGCCCGTTTGAAGACAATCTGCGCTGATCTCAAATGGTTCAATCAGCTCAATAAAAATCGACCGGAAAATAACGCAGATAGAGTTCGGATGTAGTGCCTTTTTCCTCCATCGCCTTCAAGGCAAAATTAAAGGCATCGATAAGTTCGCTATTCTTACGTGTGGTCGCAATGGTCATTCCATCACCCAGAAACTGGGGCGCGATATAGGGTCCACCGACGAAGGCGCAACAGTTGCCCGACTCAATGCTGCCGATCCAGAAGGATAGATCCGACCCGTCACCGAATACGGCGTCAATTTTCTTTGCTTGGAGATCCTTGAGCATGAGATCACGCGAGGGGTAGCCGACCCAATGGCCCTTCGGGAAGTAGTCAGCAAAAATCACTTGATGCACAGACCCTGCTACAACGCCGACTGTCTTTTTCTCGAGCGTATCGGCAAGAGGTTCAGTAAGTGGCGTTTCCTTCAGCGTCACAAATCGTGCTGGCAGCCTCATATAAGGCGTCGTAAAGGCGAGTTTCTGACGCAAGGCTGCTGTCGGTCTTAGGCCAGCAATAATCGCTTCCGCCTCTCCATTTTCAAGTGTTGGCAGCAATTCGTTCCATGGGCGCGCTTCAACCTGACACATTGCAGTGACAGCGAGCTCATCACAGATCGCCCGCACTAGATCGATATTGAAGCCGGAAATGCGTCCTGTACTATCAATAAAATTGAAGGGCGGGTAGTCGACCGTAGTCACAAAACGAATGCGCTCGATTGTGGAAAGATTCGGCTTGGAAACATGTTCACGTCCGTCCCAATAGTGCGGAAAGTTCGACGCGGCATGGGCTGGCGACACCGCCATCAGGACGATGCTTAGAGTGGTTGTAGCGAGTGTGCGGAAATGCATTCGGTCTCAACGTAACAGTGTGATTTGGCGTGAGAGTAACACGATCTGGGTGCCCTTGACAGGCTGGCTCCAGCCCGTTCAGAAAAACTAATGACAATCACGAAATTTCGATATTAATTGTCAATATTTCGCATAGTCTTCATTATATAGCGAGAAATACTACTTCTAGTGTATTGATATTTTTATATTTCAATTTTTGATTGAAGGTTTCAGATGATATTGTTGCATAACTACATTTGCTATTTTCAGATGTCAGCGGGGAGTGTAGTTGCCCCCATCCCTCATTAGAGATACCCCCCATGACCAAGGCAATAGCGATTTCGCTCGCCGCTCGCCTCTGCGCAGGTGGAATGGCGAAGCCGCCGATCATCGCAGCGTGCAGGCGATCTTTTTACAATGCGACTTCCTTCCTCGAAGAGCTTTATGCATCCGATGGTGCCGATGACGCATTGATCGCCTCGTGTATTGCTGATGAAGCAGGCTTGTTGTTTGATGAGATAGCTAAAGATGTACATGTCGTCGCCCCCACGATACCGAATTCAGTGGCTCTGAGGCGTATAAGACACGCAGTAGTCGTCACATGTGATCACACGACATTGATCTATATTGCGCCGACGCTGCAAGAAATTGCAGTTCTCAAACGTCATCTTCCCCAAAGCCAGGATATCGCAGCCCGACTGAGAATAACGACTCCCGCGCACCTTTTAGAGTTTCTGCGACTGCATTACGAGCGGGCGCTAGCGGAAAATGCCGTAGACATTGTCGAAACGACTAGTCGAGGATTCTCGGCAAGGATTGTTGTGACCGGCAGCCAAGGCATCCTTCTCGGGCTTTCGAGCGCGTCAATCCTATTCGGGCTTGCGCTTGCACCTTCTTGCCTGTGGTTCATTTTTCATATGCTTTTCTCGGTGTTTTTTTCCGGATGCATCCTACTGCGCCTATTGGCGATGAGGGCAACGACAAGAAGAGAAACGCGAGTCCTCCCAACCGTTCCAGCGCGCGAGCTTCCTGTCTATAGCGTCATGATTGCGCTTTACAAGGAGGCCGATGTAGTTCCGCAATTGGTCCGGGCCATGACTGAGCTCAACTGGCCACGCTCGAAGCTGGAAGTAACCTTCCTGTGCGAAGCCGATGACTTCGCGACCATTAAAGCGTTCGAGGATCAAAAACTACCCCATGGTTTCATGGTCATTCCGGTGCCCGGCATCGGGCCTCGTACAAAGCCGAAAGCCCTGAACTACGGACTTCAAATGGCGCGCGGAGAATTTGTGGTTGTTTATGACGCAGAAGACCGACCGGATCCCGATCAACTGCTCGAGGCATGGCAGCGCTTCAGTGTGGGAGGGGGAAATCTAGGCTGCCTGCAAGCTCCATTGGTTGTTGCGAACGCTCACGAAGGATGGCTTGCCCGTTTGTTCGCATTTGAATATGCCGTGCATTTCTTTGGCCTTTTGCCCTGGCTTGCCCGCAACGGTCTCGTGTTACCGCTCGGCGGAAGTTCCAATCATTTTCGCCGCGACTGTCTAGAGGGAGTCGGCGGTTGGGACCCATACAACATGACCGAAGATGCTGAACTTGGTACGCGGCTCGCTCGTCGCGGATTCATTGTCGAGATGTTGTCGTTGCCAACGATTGAAGATGCGCCGACGGTTACCGACGTGTGGTTGCGGCAGCGGACACGCTGGCTGAAAGGCTGGATGCAGACTTGGCTATTCGAGATGCGGCATCCGAGGCAGTTTCTGGGCGATCTCGGTTTTCGACGGTTTCTAGTCTATCACATGTTGATAGCAGGATTAATTGTCTCTTCGCTGCTGTATCCGCTCATGCTTGTTTTCATTGCGTATTCGGGAGTCAATCTTGTTTTGGAAAACGCTGCTGGCGCCGATCGCGGTATACTAGTCTATGATTGCATGAACATTGCCATGGGTTACCTCTCGTTCCACGCGCTGGGAAAGCGCAGCTCCGTAGGTAAAAAAATAAAAGGTTCGATACTGCGCGTTATACCGTTCTACTGGATGTTGGTATCCGTCGCGGCATGGCGTGCGGTCAAGCAGCTCTGCACACAGCCCTTTCTATGGGAGAAGACACCTCACCGCCCGGCCGCGGTTAGAGAAAGCCTGGACCCGAGCCGATAATCAACGCGTCCTCGTTGCCGATCACGTCGAGATCTCGGCCCTTGTAAGGTAGGCTCAAGAGTATTCGGCGGATCACTGCATGGCGTGCGCGGCGTTTGTCGTTAGAACGCACGATCGTCCACGGCGCGTAAGGCGTATGGGTTCGAGCAAACATCTGGTCGCGTGCCTTCGTATAGTCGTCCCACTTCTCGGCACCCATGATATCGATCGGTGAGAATTTCCAGTTCTTTAAAGGGCTATGCCTGCGATCGTGGAAGCGCTTCAATTGCATGATCTGGCCGATATCAAGCCAGAATTTGAAAAAATGAATATCATCGGCCACGACCATGCGCTCAAGGCCGGGTGCCTCTTCGAGAAATGTCTCATGCTGTTCGGGGGTGCAAAATCCCAGCACGGGTTCGACCCCCGCGCGATTATACCAGGAACGGTCGAAGGTTACGAATTCGCCGGTGGTGGGAAAGTGCGAGACATAGCGTTGGAAATACCATTGGCCCCGCTCGGTCTCGCTGGGTTTGGGCAAGGCGACATTGCGCGCGGAGCGCGGATTCATGTATTGACGCAAATTGAAGATCGTGCCGCCCTTGCCCGCCGCGTCCCGTCCCTCGAAAACCGCCATCACCCGGCCGCCGGTATCCTGCAGCCAGTATTGCAGCTTCACCAGCTCGATTTGCAGCTTCTCGAGGGTCTCCGCGTATTCGTCGTTTGGCATCTTTTCAGTATAGGGAAAATCACCGGATTCCAGCGCGCCATCCTCGATCCAGACCGGTAATTTCGGATCGTCAATATTGAAGCTGCGCTTCTTGCCGTCAATCTTCAGTTTGAGTGTGGATTTCCCTTGGTCCGGGCGTTCCGATCTCTTTTTTGAATCTTTACCCAACTCATTCATCCTCAATTGACATAAAGCCATGTTATTGGGAGAGCGTTGCCTCGTCCAGAGGCGAAAAAGGACTGTAGTACAGGAGTTTAACACATGCGCATATGGAGGCTGGAAAGCCGGACCTTGTGGCGAAGAGCTGTGGAAAGGTTTATCCAGGCGCGGTTTGTGCTGGGAGTTGCTGCGTTCATTACAGCCTTGGTTCTGAGTTCTGGTGCGTCCTGGTGGTTGAGTTTTGGCATCCTGATGCTGGTTTTCCTCGCCGTCGTCATGCTTTCAGCAGCTCTCCCCCGCAACACAGCCCGACACACCGATCCAAATATTCACGATCCCGCCATCTTCAGCCTGTCAGGTCAGCAACTTGCAGCGCAATTGCCGGATCCGCTGATCATTTTTGATCATGAGGGGACGATCCTTTACGTCAATCCGGCGGCCAATGGCGCTTTTCCGCCATTGGCGCGGGGCGGTGCGCTATTGATGCATTTTCGTGCGCCTGAAATGCAGACACTGGTCCAATCGGTCGTGGCGGATGCGATGGCACGATCTGTCGATTATTTTGAGCGCGTTCCGGTAGAGCGCTGGTATCGCGCCACCGTGCTTCTGCTCGACCAGGCGGGTGGAGCAGATCGACAATATCTGTTGTCATTCCGCGACCAAACCGAGGCGCATCGTCTGGAGCGCATGCGGTCCGACTTCATCGCCAATGCCAGTCATGAGCTACGCACGCCGCTCGCCTCGCTCAGTGGTTTTATTGAGACTTTGCGGGGCCCCGCACGAAATGACGAGGCGGCGCGCGATAATTTCCTCCAGATCATGCAGAAACAGGCCGAACGCATGGCGCGGCTAATCGATGACTTGCTGTCGCTGTCCCGCATCGAGATGAAGGCACATATTGCCGTCAAGGATCAGGTAGATCTGGCGGTGGTGCTGAACCATGTGGCAGACTCACTTAGCCCGCTCGCTGCCGAACTTGGCGTCGAGTTCGAACGCAATATCGATGCTGGCCCCATCAATGTTCTCGGCGATCGTGATGAACTGACGCAGGTTTTCCAAAACCTCCTGGAAAATGCCTGCAAATATGGCCAATCCGGCAAAAAGATTATCATCGAGTTAAAGCGAGATGGTGGGTCCATCAAGGCCACGATGCAGGATTTCGGTCCGGGCATTCCGGACGAGCATATACCGCGGCTTACTGAGCGGTTCTACCGTGTCAGCCTGGAGACGAGCCGGGCTCAAAAGGGAACTGGTCTTGGCCTTGCTATCGTCAAACACATCCTTACACGACATCGCGCGCGGCTGATAGTCCGGTCCAAAGTCGGCGAAGGCTCGTCGTTCACCGTCGTGTTTTGACCTCTGAAAGGCCATAGCTCGTAACAAAAAAGGCGCCACTCGGCGCCTCAATTGGTTGTCTACACTGGAAAATTACCGGATGCGGCGGCGATCCGAAGCCGGCTGATACGCCAAACGGGAATGATAGGTGCAGTAAGGCCCGGATTCGCCGACATCATTACCGCAGAAATTGAAATCCGGCTGTAGAGGATCCCCGACTGGCCATTTGCAGGTTCGCTCGCTCAACTGCACCAGCTCAAGTCGCCGGGAAATTGGCACGACGACATCGGTCACCGTTTTCGTAACAGTGTGCGTCACGAGATCAGTGCTGTATTCTGTCTGCAATGCGGTTGCGCCGACACTGCGGTTTACAACCCTGCTCGACATGTGTCCGAGGGAGCCGGCGCTTCGATGGCCGCTGGACGCACCGGTGTTGACCTTCTTGCTCCGTGTCTGGGTTGATGTCGTCTTGCCACGTCCCGACAGCTTCAACCGATGTACCTTGCCAATGACAGCATTGCGGCTGACACCACCCAGTTGTGCTGCGATCTGGCTTGCACTCAGACCTTCGGCCCAAAGTTTCTTTAGCTGCTCTACGCGCTCATCTGTCCAGTTCATCGTTTCCTAGCTCCGTATGGGGCTCAGTTTTGTGCGGGCGTCAGACTGAATCCTTCCTCGTATCTAGATTGCTCCAGATTGGCCTGATACTATATCTATTCAGATGACGAGGACGCCGCACGAAATCTAGCTATTTCGTTTCTCAACGTACAATATTGGATGACTCTGTGACAAGAGTCGGGTGGGTATCATGCTATGGGTTTTTGGGGTTTTCCCCAACTTGCGCGGTCAACTGTTGCAAAAAACACCCGCTGAGCGGTTGGGACTTGCTCGTTAAGGTTGCAGGGACGAAATCTTTAAATGCATCGATAGCTCGGTCGCAATGAAGACTCGTAAAGTGTTCATTTGACAACTGAGGTTCGAATGACGATATTACCATTGTGTGGCCGCCCCCAAAAATGGCATTGTGGGGCGGCTTTTTGATTTCATCGCTGCCGGTTTCTTCTTTGTAATCAGCAGGTTTGGCAAAACTGGGTTTTGGAGGCCCTTGACGATATGACGGACGCAAGCGCGCAACCGCTTTACGACACTTATGCTCGTGCGGATCTGCGCTTTGAGCGAGGTGAGGGCATGTGGCTAATTACCGAATCCGGTGATCGTTATCTCGACTTCGCTGCCGGTATCGCGGTCAATTCGCTTGGCCATGCGCATCCATACCTCGTCGAAACCTTGAAAAGTCAAGCTGAGAAGCTTTGGCATGTCTCCAACATCTATGAAATTCCAGGCCAGAAGCGCTTGGGCCAGCGGCTCGTCGATAATACCTTCGCCGACAAGGCCTTCTTCACCAATTCCGGTGCAGAGGCTCTCGAATGCGCGATCAAGACAGCGCGGCGCTATCACTACGTCAACGGTAATCCCGAGCGATTCCGCATCATCACGTTTGAAGGCGCCTTCCATGGCCGTACGCTGGCGACGATTGCCGCTGGTGGTCAGCTGAAATATCTTGAGGGTTTTGGACCAAAGGTCGAAGGCTTTGATCAGGTAGCTTTCGGTGACGAAAAGGCATTGAAGTCAGCGATTGGACCCGAAACCGCCGCCATATTGATCGAACCGATCCAGGGCGAGGGCGGTGTGCGTCCGGTGCCCGACGAGGAACTGCGCGCGCTGCGCAAGCTCTGCGACGAACACGGCTTGCTATTGATCCTCGACGAGGTTCAGACAGGCATGGGCCGCACGGGCAAGCTCTTTGCGCACGAATGGTCTGGCATCAAGCCCGACATCATGGCCGTCGCCAAAGGCATTGGTGGCGGCTTTCCCCTCGGTGTATGTCTTGCGACCGCCGAAGCCGCCAAGGGCATGACTGCCGGCGTGCATGGCACGACCTACGGTGGCAATCCGTTAGCCATGGCTGTAGGCAATGCCGTCCTTGACGTCGTTCTTGAAGAAGGTTTCCTTGATCATGTGCAGCAGATTGCGCTGTTTATGAAACAGGGGCTGGCCTCAATTTCCGATCGCTATCCGGAAGCGATTTCCGAGGTGCGTGGCCGCGGCTTACTGATCGGTCTGAAGTGCGCTGTACCAAACACGGCGATGGTTCAAGCATTGCGCGATGAACATTTGCTTACCGTCGGCGCGGGCGACAACGTCATCCGCCTTTTGCCACCACTGGTTGCAACCGAAGCGGATGCCCGTGACGCTCTCACGCGGATCGAAGCTGCAGCCGAGCGTCTGTCAGTCACAGCCAGACTGAAAAGCGCGTAGAGACAAGTCTTATGATGATCAAACAGGACCTCCGTCATTTTACGGATATCTCGGCGCTTTCGCCTAGTGATTTACGGCACATTCTCAACGACGCGCGCGACCGCAAAACGCGTCTCAAAGCCGGCAATATCGAAAAACCCTTTGCCGGCAAGGTGCTGGCAATGATATTCGACAAGCCTTCAACGCGCACGCGCGTGTCCTTCGATGTGGGCATGCGTCAGCTCGGCGGCGAGACGATCATGCTAACGGGGTCGGAAATGCAGCTTGGCCGCAGCGAGACTATTGCCGACACCGCAAAGGTGTTGTCGCGCTATGTCGATATCATCATGATGCGAACAACCACACATGAACGTCTGACCGAGATGGCCGAAAACGCCACCGTACCAGTGATCAATGCGCTGACCGATGACACGCATCCATGCCAGATCATGGCGGATATCATGACATTCGAGGAACATCGCGGTGCGGTGAAGGGCAGGACTTTCGCTTGGACAGGCGACGGCAACAATGTGCTGCACTCACTCGTCGAGGCGGCGGCGCGGTTTGATTTCAATCTCAACATCGCAACGCCGGAAGGCAGTGAACCCGACAGCAAATATCTCGATTGGGCCAAGCGCGCTGGTGGCAGGATTAGACTTACAACTGATCCAATCTCGGCGGTTGAAGGTGTTGATTGTATCGTCACCGATACCTGGGTATCGATGGGACAGGAAGGCCGTGCGCGCGGTCACAACGTGTTCATGCCATATCAAGTCAACGACGCATTGCTGAAACATGCCGGCCCTGATGCGCTTTTCATGCATTGCCTTCCCGCACACCGCGGCGAGGAGGTGACTGACTCCGTCATAGATGGACCGCATTCTGTCGTTTTCGACGAAGCGGAAAACCGTCTACATGCACAAAAGGCAATTCTTGCCTGGTGCCTCGAAGGAGGTCGCCCGAATGCCTGATTCTTCCATCCGCACTGACGAATATGTATTCGCTGGCGATGACGCCGTGGTTCCGTTCCAGGTTGAGGAACTGGACGCGCGCGGGCGTGCCGTTCAGCTCGGACCGACACTAGATGACATTTTAAGCCGCCACGACTATCCGGAGCCTGTAGCGAAGCTTCTGGCGGAGGCGATCGTCCTTACGGTATTGCTCGGCACATCGCTGAAATTCGATGGGAAGTTCATCTTCCAGTCCCAGTCGGACGGACCAGTCGACATGCTGGTTGTCGACTTTCGCACGCCGAATTCCGTTCGCGCATACGCGCGCTACGACGAGGAGCGCTTGGCCGAAGCCATCGCTGAGAACCGACTCTCGCCGGTAGAGCTGATGGGCGGCGGCACGCTCGCACTCACCGTCGATCAGGGCGAATACACCCAGCGGTATCAGGGCATCGTTGCGCTCGATGGCTCCAACCTCGAAGAGATCGCCAAGACCTACTTCCGCCAGTCCGAGCAGATTCCCACCGACCTTCGTCTTTCGGTTGCAAAGCTGATCGAACGTGGCGAAGACGGCAAACCGGTCGAGCAATGGCGCGCCGGTGGGCTCATTGTGCAGTTCCTACCTGAATCGGAACTGCGCATGCGTCAGCGTGATCTACCAGCGGGTGACGCGCCGGAATCTGACGACGACGATGAAGTCGACCTTGTCGAAGACGATGACTGGGCTGAAATCAAGGCACTCGTTGCGACGATCGAAAGCTCGGAATTGACCGATCCTCAAGTTGGAGCCGAACGCCTGTTATACCGCTTGTTCCACGAGCGGGGCGTCCGTGTTTTCGACGCAGTGCCGGTGAACGATGATTGCTCGTGCTCACGGGAAAAAATTGCCGGCGTACTGTCTGGCTTCACTGCTGAAGAGATTTCCGACAGCATCGAGGATGGCAAGATTAGCGTCACCTGCGAATTTTGCTCGACAGAATATGAATTCGATCCAGCAGAGTTTTTGCCAAAGAATTGAGCAATCAGGCACGCATTGGCGCGGTTATTTCGTGAACGATCGTTACCACAATTAATAGTGCGATGAATGCGCAGATAATCAGCCAAAGCGGCCATACTCGCGTTGATTTCTTCGCCAGAAGGCCGACGATGAGACCGGGGACCATCGCCAACGCGACCAACTGACTGACAGCTTCCGTTCTCGTTGTGAAGCTTGGCAGACTATAGCCGAGAAACTGTGCGCCTATGGCCAAAGCAAAGGCAACGGCAGAGCAGGCCAAAGCCTTGATGTAAGGCGATTGAGTGCGATTTGTCTCTTGCATCAGTTCAATGTGCGTAACTGATCGGGCAGGTCAAGCGAGAATGCTGGAATCTCGATATCAAACCGTACTCCGCTGTCGGTCTGCATTGTATAGCGACCGACCATGACGCCAGATGTTGTCGTCAGGGGACAACCGGAAGAGTATTGGAAGGAGTCGCCGGGATTGAGAATAGGTTGTTCACCGATGACGCCCGGACCGCGTACTTCCTCCATGTGGCCATTACCGTCGGTGATTTTCCAGTAGCGCGCACGCAATTGCACAGTAATCTCCGACTCGTTGGCGATGGTAATGCGGTATCCCCAAACGTAGCGGTTCTCTTCCGGATTGGATTGCTCCTCCAGATAGAACGGTTCGACGGTTACCTCAATATCGCGGGTAATAGCTTTGTACATACCTTCTCTCAGTTTATGTCCCTCATATCGCGGGTCGGCGCCATCGCGTCAACCATCCAGAGAAAGTCCGGTTTAAATCCTTCGTGATCGGCGCATTTCTCGCTAATATAGGGGTGAAGCCGTTCGGTGGAGCTAAGCAATTCTGTTGATGAGCCTCGAAGAATTTGCAGAAATGGCCCTTTCATTTCCTGAAACTATTCAGGCAAGTCATTTCAACACGACCGATTTTAGGGTGAATGGAAAAATCTTTGCAACGCTACGCCCTGAGAAGCTGCGCGGTGTATTGTTGCTCACTCGGGAAGATCAATCCCTCTTGCGTGAGACGTCAGGAGATATGTTTGAGCCTGTGCCGGGAAGCTGGGGCGAAAAAGGTTCAACCTATGTCGTTCTGGACAGCGCCAATCCGGACGCGGTACGCCATGCCATGGCAATCGCCTGGAAGAAGGCCGCGCCGAAATCAGTCTCCGCGCGGCACATCCTCTGATCTTCTACAGTGCTGCTTTCAGAGCGATATCGAGATCCTCGATCAGATCGTCCGCGTCTTCAAGCCCGACCGACAGCCGTAATAAACCATCGGAAATACCGAGTTCGGCGCGGGCCTCATCGGTGAGATTCTTGTGGGTAGTGGTGGTCGGATGGGTGATGAGGCTCTTTGAATCACCGAGATTGTTGGAAATCTGGATAACTTCCAGGGCATTCTCGACATTGAACGTCGCCCTCTTGGCCCCCTTTACTTCGAAGGCGATCAGCGTGGAACCACCCGACATCTGCTTGGCGATGATATCAGCTTGCGGATGATCGGCACGTCCCGGATAAATTACCTTGGAGATCGCTGGATGATCGGCAAGGAAATCGGCGATTTTTGCTGCGCTTTCCGTCTGCTGGCGCACACGTACAGCCAAAGTTTCGAGACCCTTTAGCATGACCCATGAGTTGAACGGGCTAAGACCAGGGCCGGTATGGCGGAAATATTCGTGCAGATTTTCGTCTACCCACTGCTTGTCGGAGAGGATCACGCCGCCAAGACAACGACCTTGCCCATCGATATGTTTGGTCGTGGAATAGACAACGATGTGTGCACCGAGTTCCAGCGGCTTCTGGAAGAGCGGCGTCGCGAAGACGTTATCGACAATAAGCTTGGCGCCAACGGAATTGGCCACCTGTGCCACAGCCGCAATATCGATGACTTCCAGTGTCGGGTTGGTCGGGCTTTCGAGGAACAGCACCTTGGTGTTCGGGCGGATGGCGTTTTGCCAGTTCTCGATCTTCGAGCCATCTATCAAAGTAAAATCAACACCGTAGCGCGGCAGAAGCGTTTCTATGATGTAGCGACACGAGCCGAACATCGCACTAGCGGCCAGAACGTGGTCGCCAGCCTTGACCTGGCAGATGATGGCTGCTGCCACAGCCGCCATGCCTGACGCCGTAGCACGCGCATCTTCAGCGCCTTCCAATGCGCACATGCGCTTTTCGAACATGTCCGTTGTCGGGTTAGCATAGCGGGAATAGATGAAGCCCGGCTCCTCACCCTTGAAACGGGCTTCAGCGGCTTCGGCGCTGGGGTAGACAAAGCCTTGCGTCAGGAACAACGCTTCGGACGTTTCACCGAAGCCTGAACGCAGCGTTCCGGCATGGACGAGTTGGGTTGCGGGGCGCAGCTTGCGGGTGATGTTCGCGGTCATCGTCTTCTCAATCTGCCAGAATCTGGCCAATAAAAAACCGGCCTTGCGTGAATCGCAAAAAGGCCGGACGAAACCGGGCCTCTTTTAGCAAGTTATTTAACGTGGCTGCAAGCCGGCCGGCCAAATCACCACGGGATAAAACTGCTTTAATCCTCTCAAGCGCTTGCGTCAACCGGGCGAGACGCTAAAGTTTTTGTATGTTTTTGTAAGGTTTTGGCGATCGACATGAGTAGACATCAAGCGGGCATTCTGGCGGATAGCGGCATCAGGGCTCTGCATCAAGCCGGCGCGCTCAGGACAGAGCGCGATTTCGATGGTGACCAGATCCAGCCTGCAAGCCTTGACCTGCGGCTTGGTACGAAAGCCTATCGCGTCCGCGCCAGTTTCATGCCGGGGCCTGGAACCGCCGTTATCGACAAGCTTGAGCGGCTCAAGCTGCATGAAATCGATCTGACCGAAGGCGCGGTGCTTGAAACCGGCTGTGTCTATATCGTTCCCTTATTGGAAAGCCTGAGCCTGCCGCCTGAGGTTTCTGCTTCGGCCAACCCCAAAAGCTCCACCGGTCGACTCGACATTTTCACGCGCGTCATCGTCGACGGTGCGCAGGAATTTGACAAAGTGCCAGCAGGCTATCACGGGCCGCTCTATCTCGAGGTCAGTCCGCGTACCTTTCCCATTGTGGCACGTACCGGTTCGCGTCTGTCGCAAATCCGCTTCCGCACGGGGCGCGCGCAATTGGAAGAGGTAGAACTCACGGCTTTGCATGCGGCGGAAACCTTGGTCGCTTCCGAAACGCCGAACATTTCCGGCGGCGGCATCGCGCTATCAATCGATCTGACCGGCGATGCGAACGGTCTCGTCGGCTATCGCGGCAAACATCATACCGGTGTCATTGATGTGGATAAACGCGGTGTGCATGACCTTTTTGATTTCTGGGAACCGATCCATGACCGCGGCGCACGCGAGCTGGTGCTCGATCCCGACGAGTTCTATATTCTGGTTTCGCGTGAGGCGGTGCATGTACCACCGCTCTATGCAGCAGAAATGACGCCTTTCGATCCGCTGGTTGGAGAGTTCCGCGTCCACTATGCCGGTTTCTTCGACCCGGGTTTCGGCCATACTGCTGCGGGTGGAACCGGCAGCCGCGCTGTGCTTGAAGTGCGAAGCCATGAAGTACCCTTCATTCTCGAACATGGTCAGATCGTCGGACGCCTGATCTATGAGCATATGCTGGAGCGCCCGCGCGCGCTTTACGGAACCGACCTCGGTTCCAACTACCAGGCACAGGGCCTGAAATTGTCAAAGCACTTTAAATGATACGCGGGGAACGCTTGACAAGAATGGGCTTCAACGAACATTGATAAGCAGATGCGGGTGTAGTTCAATGGTAGAACGGCAGCTTCCCAAGCTGTATACGAGGGTTCGATTCCCTTCACCCGCTCCATCTTTCCCAACACCGGAGAACAAATGTCGGAAAGAATGAACCGCTTCCTGGGAGACTCGCCCGGTCGAGTCCTTGTGAAACTGATCGTAGTCTCGTTGGTGGTGGGCGTCATCATGAATGCCTTCGACTGGTCTCCTATCGACATTCTTTATGGCTTCGAGAACTTTATTCGCCGCATTTGGAATCTCGGTTTTGGTGCTATCGAACGTTTTGCCGCTTATTTCCTGCTCGGCGCGGTGGTTGTCATTCCCTGCTTCATCATTTTGCGCTTGCTGAGTTATCGGCGCTAAATTTCCGCTACAGCCAACTTCGGCCCGAAGGAGCCACAATTGCCGGATATCGGCGGACGGCCTCCTTCAGGAATCTTTCATGTCCGAAAAGAATTTTTATCTGTCGCGCCGCAACTTTCTTGGCTTCACCGCGGCTGCGGTTCTGCCGCTATCTGCCTGTCAGACTGCCATGAAAACGCCAGGAAAAGTTGTGGGAGCTTCGGCTGCGGCAATTTCAAACGTGCAAGCGATCCGCTCCGCCAATGGCCTCGCCGGATTGAGCGCTGATCCCACGCTGGAACGTGCCGCCTTACAACAGGCGGCCTACATGGCAAGTGCTGGCCGCATGGCTCACACGACTAGCTGGGGTCGCGGCTTTGCCTCCCGTGTAAGGGATAACGAAATCCATGGTCTTGCCGCTGAGAATATCGCCATGGGGCGCATGGATATGGACCAGCTTTTTGCCAGGTGGATGGCATCGCCACCACATCGGCGTAACATGCTGGATCCGCAATTTACCCGTTTCGGTCTGGCCTATGCCGAATCCACAAATGGCAGTGTCGAGCGCTATTGGGCACTGGTTCTGGCGAGTTAGCGCTGATTGCGGCGATTGCACTGGAAACCGCGGCGAGTCGATGGCATAGAGCAATAGTAGCCGTGTGGTTGCAATCTCCGGTGCTTCATGACAATCGAAACTCCCCTTCTGCCAGGATCAAAAATTGTTCGCCCGTTCGAGGTGACCAACAAGTTGATGCTGGCGATCACGATTCCGGTAATGCTGGCATCGCTGACGACGCCATTGCTCGGATTGGTCGATACTGCGGTGATTGGCCAGCTCGGTGATCCGCACCTGCTGGGCGGCCTTGCAATTGGCGCACTGGTTTTTGACTTTCTGTTTTCGACAATGAATTTCCTGCGCGCGGGCACGACCGGGCTTGTAGCGCAAGCAATGGGAAGGCACGACAATGTAGAACAGCAAGCGGTCTTTTGGCGTGCCATCGGTATCGCTGCAGTGGCCGGTGTACTCTTTATTGCCGCGACGCCTTTGGTCCTGCAAGCGACAATCAGCTTCATGAACCCGGACAAGGCGGTAGCGGATGCCATGTTGACCTATGTCTCGATCCGCCTGCTTTCATCACCCATGGCGCTGGGCAATTTCGTGGTTTTGGGTCTGTTGCTCGGTCAAGGGAAGGCCATGCAAGGGCTGTACCTTCAGTTCCTGCTCAACGGTGTTAACGTTGTGATGACAATCTGGTTCGGCCTCGTTTTGGGCTGGGGCGTTGCCGGTATTGCTTGGGGTACCTTGCTCGGTGAAACCGTTGCGCTCGCGGTTGGCCTATTCATAGTCTACCGGCAATTCCGTGCAGTACCGAATCCGTCCCGAGCGCGCGTTCTGGATATGCACGAAATCCGCCGCATGTTTACGGTCAACCGCGATATCATGTTGCGGTCGTTCTTCTTGTTGATCGCTTATGCCTATTTCACCCGCGCTGGAACGGAAGCGGGCGCGGTGACGTTGGCAACGAATGCGGTGTTGATGAACTTCCTGCTGATTTCCGGCTATTTAATCGATGGAGTAACCACCGCCGCAGAACAGATTTCCGGCCGTGCGGTCGGAGCGCATTATCGTCCGGCATTCGACCGCGGCATAAAGCTGTCGTTCCTGTGGGGCTTGTTGCTGGCGACAGCGATGGCTGTATTCTTTTTGATCTTTGGTGATGCGATTGTTGCGTTCCTGATCAAATCAGACGAGGTGCAGGAAATGGCATCGCTTTATTTGCCGTGGGCAGCCTTGGCGCCGGTTGTCGGTCTGCTGGCTTTCCATATGGACGGGGTGTTTATTGGCGCGACATGGTCGCGCGACATGCGTAACATGATGATCCTGTCGCTGATCGGCTATTTCGCTGCCTATTTCATCCTGCCGAAGTTCTTCGGCAACCACGGGCTATGGCTAGCGCTGCACCTTTTTCTTGGTCTGCGCGGCATTTCCCTGTTAGCGATTCTGCCGAGCCGGGCACGAATACAGTTTGCCAACTAGGCTGGGATTGCTTTTGTGGCCCAATCGTCAACGTCGCAATCGCGTAGTGCCGCGATGGTACTGACGCTGTCGCGCTTCAGGGTAGCCGACATGCCCTTGACGATTTCGTTTGCGAGGCCGGGACCGCTAAAGATCATGCTGGTATAGAGCTGGACGAGATCGGCTCCGGCCCGAATTTTGGTAATGGCCGTCGCCGCGCTGTCAATGCCACCAACACCGATTATCGCCAAATCGGTTCCTACGCGCTGGCGCATCTTGGCGAGTACAATCGTCGACCGTTCGAACAGTGGCGCTCCGGATAGGCCGCCTGTCTCGCCAGTGCTCTTCCTGCTTGTCAGACCCGCGCGAGACAGCGTCGTATTGGAAATTATCAGCCCGTCCAGTGAGTGGGAGCTGATCTCGGCGGCAATATCGTCAAGACTGGCTTCGGTCAGATCGGGTGCGATCTTGAGAAAAACAGGACGCCTGACGCCCGGTTGTGCGTCGCGTGCACCGAGTACCTTGCCTAGCAGCTCTCTAAGGCTTTCTCGCGCCTGCAGATCTCGCAAACCTGGCGTGTTCGGAGAGGAAATATTAACGGTAAAGTAACTCGCGAGAGAATGGAATTTCCTTATACCTGCCACATAGTCCGCGACGCGGTCAGTGGAGTCCTTGTTGGAGCCAATGTTTATCCCGACGATACCGGCATGCGAGCGTCGCTCGGTCAGGCGTCGGAACGCCGGGTCATGACCTTCATTGTTGAAGCCAAGCCGGTTGATTACCGCATTGTCTTCAACAAGGCGAAAAATGCGCGGCTTCGGATTGCCAGATTGCGCCCGCGGTGTGAGCGTTCCAACTTCGGCAAAGCCGAAGCCGAGCCGCAGCAATGCATCGGGTATTTCGGCATTTTTGTCATAGCCAGCGGCCATGCCGAGCGGATTAGGAAAACTGAGGCCAGCGACAGCGACACGCAGAGCCGGATCGTTGTTGGGTAAACATGCTGGCACAAGGCCCGTCTTCAATGCTTTGATCGAGAGACCGTGCGCATCTTCCGGGTCGAGTCTAAACAGCATTTTGCGGCCAATTGACCCGAACAACCTACTCATGCACTCAACTCCGGAAATTTGTGCTTGCCGTCGCTACCCAAGGGCAGGGGCTTGATCCATAAGACAGCGCCGAGAGGCAATGACGCATAGAGGTGCGGGAAGAAATCGCCTCCGCGCGAGAGCTCGTATCTAAGGGCTGTGCCCAGTCTCTCCGCCTCGACTGCAATCAGCACAAGATCATTCTGGCCAGCGAAATGCTTGGCGGCTGTCTCGACTGCCTGGGCCGCAGTGGAAAAATGGATATAGCCATCCGCGTGGTCGATCGGCGCGCCATCGAATACGCCTCTCGCTTCTGCAGCTTGCCAAAGGGCACGCGGAGCAATCTTGTAGATCAGTTGAGTCATAAGCGTCTTTACTAGACACAAAACACCGATGCGCAAAGGGCAGACTGAACGCCGGTAACAGAAATATCGCCTTACTCCAGATTTTCGGCGTATTATTTCGTCAGGTTCTTGAGACGTAAATGTTGGAGGTTCACCCATGTTAGGAACACGAACTTTACTCATCGCGCTAGCTGGTTCCCTATGGTCGTTCGCCGCCACGGCACAAGAAGCGACGACTTATACGCTTCAGAGAACCGATGACGGCTATGTCCGCATGAACAACAAGACTGGCGAAATGTCGATCTGTCAGGAGAAGTCGGATCAGCTTATTTGCAAGTTGGCGGCTGAAGAGCGGGCGGCGTATGAAGATGATATTGCCGACCTCAAGACGAGAGTCGCAAAACTTGAGGACACGGTTGCAGGCATGGGCAAGCTGCCGCCAGTTGTTCGAGATGCTCTTCCATCCGATGAAGATTTTGAAAAAGGACTGAGCTACATGGAGAGGTTCATGCGTCGCTTCATGGGGATTGCCAAGGAATTCGAGGACAAGAGCAAGCCTGCAAATCCTGAGTCACCGCAAAAAACCTGATCTCGGGTGACAGGAGATTGGCAGGAGGCAAGGCTTCATAGAGTTGTTTGTTCTTGATTTGTTCGATAATTTAATAGACTTTAACCGCTTGAAATTCTTCTCTGGGAGCGGTGAGATGATTGCAGTGCCAAGACTGATTGGAGAGGTATCGATACGGCTTTTTGTGCGCCATGGCGATCAGCAAAAGGCTCTGGATTTCTACGAAAGTGTTTTCGGAGCCCAAGTAGTCGGACGACCCTATCTGCACAATGGCGAACTGATCGCTGCTGAATTGCGCATGGGTGCATCGGTGGTAATGATTGTTGGAGCCAATCCCAAACGCGATGCGGATGCTTCGCTTGGCGGTCCAAGATCTGTTCACGCCATCGGAGCAACGCCGGTCATGCTAGATATTCATGTGGATGATGTCGATCGCGTGATGCACCACGCGATCGAAGAGGGCGGCAATTTACGCAATGAAATCGAAACGCTGGATAGCGGCGATCGCGCCGGAGTGCTTACCGATCCGTTCGGGCATCTCTGGGTTGTCAAATCAAGGCGTAAGCACATCGCTGCATGAATGCAACCGGCCACCACACGAGCCGTTTGCGGAGAGCAGGATTACGTAGCAAAACGTTTGGTCGCGGCGATTAATTCATGCACGATGCCGGGCTCGCTTACCGCGTGGCCGGCATCTTCGACAATGCGCAGATCAGCTTCCGGCCAGACCTTCTTTAAATGCCAGGCATTGAGTAACGGCGTGCACATATCGTAGCGGCCGTGGACTATCACACCGGGGATTTCGCGGATCAAATGGGCATTGCGTAGGATATGGTCATCCGTGTCGAAGAAACCCTTGTTTTGGAAGTAATGGCACTCAATGCGGGCGAAGGCGATGGCGAAATGGTCGTTTCCAAATGCTTCTTCGCGGGCCGGGTCTGGCAACAATGACAAGGCCGAACCTTCCCAGCGTGCCCACAATTTTGCAGCAGCCAGTTGGATTGCAGGGTCCGGGTCGGTCAAACGCTTGTAGTAGGCGGCAATCATATCGCCGCGCTCTTCTTCAGGGATATGCTCTTGATATGCCTCAAAACGATCTGGATAAATGATGCTTGCACCGTTCGAATAGAACCACTCAATCTCGAAACGCCGGATCATAAAAATGCCACGCAGAATCAGTGCGCGCACGCGTTCGGGATGAGTTTGCGCATAAGCGAGTCCAAGAGTGGAACCCCAAGATCCGCCAAAAACCTGCCACTTGTCGATGCCGAGATGTTCGCGAATGCGCTCCATATCGGAGACCAGATCCCAAGTCGTGTTCTCATCCAGTTCTGCATGCGGCGTCGATTTCCCGCAACCGCGTTGATCGAAAAGTATGATCCGATAACGTTCAGGATCATGCAGGCGTCGCATCGTCGGATTGATCCCACCCCCGGGGCCACCGTGAACCATAATCACCGGTTTTCCATCAGGATTGCCGCATTCTTCAATGTGAATGGTATGCAATTCCGATACTTGAAGCATCTGTTCCAGATATGGTTGGTTCTCAGGGTAAAGAGTATTTGTAATCATTCATCCCGCCTTCAAGAATAATCCCCACAACGAATAATCGCTCGGGAATGAGGTTTTGCCAAGGCATTTGAATAGACTAGCTTAATCGCCATGCAAGCTTTCTCCATTCGAAACTTTGACACGTGTTAAAATGCTCTTGATATATCAGTCGATTTGGCTTTAGTCGTTAGCATTACGGCTTTTGGATTAGAACTTTGAATTTTTTTAACGTTAAGGACTTTTGAATAATGAAATATACATTTGTCATCGTCGACGATCATCCTCTATTCCGTGGCGCCCTAAAGCTCGCGCTAACGTCAAAAACTAATGATGTCGAGATCGTCGAAATAGGCGATTTGGAAAGCGCGAAAGCATACATCCAACGATCTTCAGACATCGATCTGGTGCTTCTGACCTGCTCCCGCCAAATTAGTCCATTCTCAACTGGAATTTTCCAATAATGCCCCCGGTGACGGGCTGAGGAGAATTCGATGAAGAAGACGAAGTTCACAGAGGCGCAGATCGCCTTCATTCTGAAGCAGGCGGAAGACGGCGTTGCCGTGGCGGAAGTCTGCCGCAAGGCGGGGATTTCCGACGCGACATTCTACAACTGGCGCAAGAAATATGCGGGCCTGATGCCATCGGAGATGCGGCGGTTGCGGCAGCTTGAGGAGGAGAACGCCAAGCTGAAACGGATCGTCGCGGATCTGTCGCTGGACAAGGC
>NZ_JACHXN010000025.1 GCF_014192095.1 Phyllobacterium trifolii | reverse complement strand
TGAAATCCCATCATCGCCTGATCCCCTGCCAAATCACTCAGAGGATTGAATCATGCGTCCCAAGCGCCTGCAACAATGAGTTTTTCAACAGTATCCGCCAGAAGCAGCCCTTTCTGGTCGGTGCCGGCCCAATCGGGCCCGCTCGAATAGTGTGATCGGCTATCGTACTACTGGCTCACCGTGATAACGTCGCTTTGACGGCTTGGATACGCCAAATCCGACTTCCATCATGAGACGCGGAGTGTTCTTCGCCAAGGTTCCCATATGGAAACCAAACGGGTCCTCGACAAAACCGGTCCCAGCCTTTCCCGTCAGCATGACAGCATTATTTTCACCATAAAAATTCAGAACTTCATCCGCTGGGTGGCCTACGAGCAGCGTCAATTGGTGCTTCACTCGCCGACGATTATGGCTGCCTCGGACGTAGACGTGCGGGCCTGCATCCGCATCGACGTCGGACAGATAGAAGAAGAACTTCAGCATTCGCCAATCATCGAGGTCGAAATGGAATTTGAACGAGGCCCGGCTTAGGTCGGCTTCAGATGCAGTTTTCGTCGGAAAGCTCCACCACGTGCGAGTGGTGATCAATTTCGCCTCACCGCCAAGATAATGTCTTGCAACATCGAGAAGCAGTGGGTCTCTCTGAACAGCCACTGCTGCCTCGCATTGTAGGACCCGTTCGAAATGATGACCGCTGAGTATGGTGCGCCCGAAGCGTCGTTCGGCTTCCGCGTGCTCTCCGGCGACAAACTCCAGTTCGCGGTCAAAATTGCCAAAGCATGGCGTCTCATGCGCGAAGCGGGCGATTTCCTCATGGATTGATGCAGGCAACGTCAGGCCGGCAGAGATTCCCGTTCTTTTCAGTTCTGACGCGACTTCATCGGCCTCGATCTGCCCAAACATCGATGATGCTGCAGTTTCTGAGGGCGGAACAGGTTTTGCGGTAAGCCAATGTGCTCGACGGAAAGGTATCGTGCGGGCCAACAGGAACATCGGCAGCCAGGCGGGATTTTCCCGCAGGTCCGTTAAGTAGGTGGGTACGCGCGCTGCCATACGACGAAAAGTCCCACCGGTGCGGGCAATTGCTTCGAGGTCCTTCGGTTCGGATTTAGGCGTATCAAGCATTTGATCCCCTTATACGAATAGCGTGTCCCACCGCACCCGTCATTCTCCAGCGGTTCGGACGGTACCCGGTTTTGGTTCCTGTTGCAACGCAGCATTAGGATTGCACGATCCTTTGGAGATAATAACCAATTGAATTAATTAACGAATTTCTGTTATTGACCCCAAGTAGTAGATCTTGGACGCAACGACCTGATCGCCGTGTCGTAAAAGACGTTCAATCCGAGAGCGCCGCTCTTGCCCGTCCTGACGCAAACCGGCTGGTATCGCGGCTCCAACAATGTGACGTCCGAGACGGTTTCGTCAGCGTCAGAGATTTTTTGCTAAGTTCGCTTCGGGGGCAGTGACGGTGAGTCTGACTCGTAGCCAATGCCGGGCGCGGCATTCGCCAATGCAGCAGCTAGCGGGCGCGCATCGAATGTCTCCTTTGCGCTACTTCCGGACAGTCGCCTGTAATGTATGGGTCTCCACGGAGCCGATGAAGCACTCGGTCATTTCGTGCAAAAAACGGGTCGGCTGCGGGGCGCAGCTGTTGTCAAGCGTCCATCTCTGAAGAAATTATTTGAAGTATATCCGTTGGCACTGGACCTAACCACTTCGCGCTAAAGACTAACACTAACCGCGTGTGCTAGAATTAAACCCAACACCTCATTTGAATTGGGGGGTCCATATCATGATGACCGCAAGGGAATACGCGAAGAACGCGACGGCCGTTCTGCATCATATCCTGCACATCCCGACGGACGAGTTCGATAACGACGGCACCGCCGCTGTCATCGAGCAGGCCATAAGAGACGCCACGCGCGACCGCGACAGCTGGGTCGGCGAACAATTGAAGGAAGCCCAGGCGGCTGCGCAGCAGCGTTTGGCCCGGCTGCTGAGTTCGTCACCTGCCGTGATCTACAGCTTCAAGGCGACAGGGGATTACGCCCCCACGTTCGTAAGCGAGAACATCAGAACCGTGTTCGGGTATGGGCCGGGCGAGTACCTGGAGCACCCGTCATTCTGGCGCGACCGGGTCCACCCCGACGACCTGACCCGCGTCGAGGAGGCGATTTCCCAATTTTTCCAGAATGGAATCCACACGGTGGAGTATCGCTTTCGCCGCAATGATGGCTCCTATTGCTGGGTGAATGACGAGCAGCAACTGATCCGTGACAAGGAGGGCCAGCCGCTGGAGATCGTCGGATCATGGAGCGATATCACGGCGCGCAAGACGGCGGAGGAAGCGCAGGTGGGTGCGCAGCAGCGCTTGGCCCGGCTGCTGAGTTCGTCACCTGCCGTGATCTACAGTTACAAGGCGACAGGAGATTTTGCGCCGACGTTTGTCAGTAAAAACATCAGGAACTTGTTGGGTTACGAGCCGCAGGAATACCTGGAGAACGCGGATTTTTGGCGGCGCTGCGTGCACCCCGATGAGCTTGCCGCGGTGGAGGGCGAGTCTCTACACTTGTTCAAGCAAGGCCACCATACCGTCGAGTATCGATTTCTCAAGAAGGATGGTACCTACTGCTGGGTAAATGACGCACAGCACTTGATCCGGGACGCAGACGGTCAACCGGTGGAAATCGTCGGATCATGGAGCGACATCACCGACCGCAAACGGGCGGAAGGAGCTGCGGCCGCCGCTCAGGATCGGGTCTCATATCTACTCACCTGCGTGCCGGCGGTGATCTACAGCTTCAAAGCAACGGACGACTTTTGGCCGACGTTCATCAGCCCGAATGTAAAGGACCTGCTCGGATATGAGCGTGAGGATTATCTCGAGAGCCCGGATTTCTGGCGCAGCCGTGTGCATCCCGGGGATCTGCCGCGCATCGAAAAAGATTATGCGAGGCTTTTCGAGGAGGGTCGCATCGCCAACGAGTACCGGTTTCGCAAGAAGGACGGCAACTATTGCTGGATCAGTGACGATCTGCAGTTGCAGCGCAACGCTGCAGGCGATCCGATCGAGGTGGTCGGTGCGTGGAACGACATCACAGCCCGCAAGCAAATCAGTGAGGCGTT
Source organism: Phyllobacterium trifolii (assembly GCF_014192095.1). Taxonomy (GTDB): domain Bacteria; phylum Pseudomonadota; class Alphaproteobacteria; order Rhizobiales; family Rhizobiaceae; genus Phyllobacterium; species Phyllobacterium trifolii. The sequence continues at coordinate 78,866 of NZ_JACHXN010000025.1, read as the reverse complement.
GGTTGCCTCCCAGGACCGCCTCGTACGCGTGTTGTCGTCTGCCCCTGCGGTCATCTACAGCTTCAAGGCGACCGGCGACTACGCGCCCATCATCATCAGCGAGAATATCAAGACCTTGCTAGGATATGAGCCGAGCGAGTACCTGGAGAATGCCGATTTCTGGCGCGACCGAGTGCACCGCGACGACCTGGCCGCAGTGGAGGCCGAGTCCGTCCATTTGTACAAGAAAGGCCGCCACACGGTCGAGTATCGATTTCGTAAGAAGGATGGCAGCTTTTGCTGGGTGAATGATGAACAGCAATTGGTTCGCGATAAGGACGGTCAGCCACTTGAAGTCATCGGCTCGTGGAGTGACGTGACCGCCCGCAAGCACGCGGAGATCGATTCCCAGCGCAGCGAGCAGCGTTTGACGGACGCGATCGAATCAATCTCGGAGGGGTTTTCACTGTACGACGCAGAGGACCGGCTGATCGTCTGCAACAGCGCCTATGGCGAACTCCTCTATCCGGGGCTGGGCACGCCAGCGCCGGGTACGCCTTACGAAATGCTCATTCGTAACGCGGCGGAACAAGGCCTTGTCGAGGACGCGAAAGGACGGGTTGACGAATGGATCGACGAGCGACTGGCGAGACACAGGCAACCGGGCCATCCCCATGTTCAACAGCGAGCCAATGGCCGCTGGATTCAAATCAACGAGCGCAAGACGACGGAGGGCGGAACCGTTGCCGTATATACGAACATCACGGCAATCAAGCAGGCCGAAGCAAAGATCCGCAAGGCCAAGTCCAAGGTGGAGTTGGCAAATGCGCTCGTGACCGAGAAGAACAAGACGCTAGAGGCTTTGTCGAACAAGCTGTCGAAATATCTGTCACCCCAAGTCTATTCATCGATATTCGCGGGTACACAGGAAGTAAGGATAGCCTCAAGCCGCAAGAAGCTAACCATATTCTTTTCTGACATCGCCGATTTCACCGAGACGACAGATGATCTGGAATCCGAGGAATTGACCGCTTTGCTCAACCACTACCTGACGGAGATGACGAAGATCGCACTGGCGCATGGTGCGACCGTTGATAAGTACATCGGCGATGCGATCCTGGCGTTCTTTGGCGATCCTGAGACGAGGGGCGTCAAGGAGGATGCGATGGCCTGCGTCAACATGGCGATCGCGATGCAGCGGCGGATGTCGGACTTGCAGACAGAATGGCGTGACAAGGGACTGCAGAAGCCGTTCCAGCTGCGGATCGGCATCAACACGGGCTATTGCACGGTCGGCAATTTCGGCAGCGAAGACCGCATGGAGTACACCATCATCGGCGGTGAAGTGAACCTGGCCGCCAGGCTGCAGTCCCATGCCGAGCTTGGCGGCATCCTTTTGAGCCACGCGGCCTATTCGTTGGTCAAGGACAGGGTTCTGGCCGAGGAGCGGGAACCCATAACGGCCAAGGGCATCGCCAAGCCGGTGCGAAACTACAGGGTGCTCGAGCGGATCGACGACATGGTCGAACATGGCAAGGCGATACGGGAAGAGCAAGACGGGCTGAGAATCCTTCTCGACTTGCAGAAGCTTGACAAAGCAAGCGCCATCAAGACGTTGGAAGGCATCCTCTCGCGCCTCAAGATCTGATTCCAGGTTAAGTCCCAGCGCCGGTGAATTTAGGGGTCAGACATTCTAGTCGTCGCCCCGGCTCGCTCTCAGCCAGCACGCTAGGGTAAATACTAATTGTAAAAGAATTCCGTTTGTGCACTTCATCAGCGAGCCGCCCTAAGTCATTGCAATCTTGAGAACATCCAGACGTGTCAGACTAAAGTCGTACACAGAAATGCCTACCTGCTTACAAGTTCCGTTATCAGCGAATTCGCGTGCTGGTCCGGAACGACCAGCCGGCATCTGGAGCCGGTAGCAACGTGTCGTTCGATCTCGGCGGCTTCACGATCAATCAGGTCTCGAGTGACGAATGTAGCCGCTGTCGCCGGACTTGCGTTTTTAACTTTTTGACGCCGGATGTTGGACAATCAAGTTTTTCAAGTCGGCTTGCATTCGTTCCGGCAGCCATGCTGTTCCTTCGAAACTGCTCAACTGATGCTTCTTTCCAGGCGGCAGCCAAAGATTCTTCCCGATTTGCCGCCAACACCAAGATGGCATCTAAGCCTCGGACGGACAATCTCCGTAAAATGACATCTAGGAGACTGTGGAGGCGACAGGTTCGAGAGCTTGCCCGTATCGGACGATCGAACGGCTTCCTTTGGTCAGAAACGGGCGCTCTATCCAATGGAACGAGGCAGCGGCCACGCTGATCGTAAGCAGCAGTTCGAGGTTGATTGTCACTCCGCTTGGCAAATCCAGGGACTTCAGGACGAGCAGGATGGGATAGTGCCAGAGATACATGCCGTAGGAGATTCGGCCGATTGCAACAAGCGGCTCAAGTGTCAGGAGGGTATGGGCGAACTGTCCTGTGACTGCCGAAGCGGCTGCAGCGATCCAAATGGCTGCGACCGCAGCAAAAGCGGTAAATCCCCAGATCAGGGACCATTGGCCGTTGTTGCCAAAAAGCACGAACAGATATCCAACCAGGGAGGCCGACCAGAAAAGCCAGGGTGACCACGTCCGTGGCAGATTAGGCAGAAAGGCAAGCAGGCAGCCAATTAGCAAGGCATCCGCTCGGGTGTCGAACCCGTTGTAAATTCGCGTACCCGGTGCATGCATCGCCTCCAGCGCGATCCGCCATCCGAGCACCGCCAGAATAAGGGCAAGGATCGCAAGCGGTGCGCCACGGCGCCCGGCCTTGGCGAGCAGGGCGGAAAGCACAATTGGCCAAATCAGATAGAATTGCTGCTCTATCGCGAGCGACCAGGTGTGTGCGAGAACGGTATCGGGCCCCAATTCGAAGGCTCGTGCCCAGTTCATAGTGTAAGTCGCGGCAAATCCAATGGCCTCCAGAACATCGTTTCGGATTTTGGTAAAGAGCGCTGCAAATGCGAGACATGCGAGAAAGACATAGAGCCCCGGCGCCAGCCGTCTCACGCGCCGCAACCAAAAGCGCGGCATGTCGATCCTGCCGCAATTTTCCCACTCAGCGAGCAAATTCGACGTGATCAGGTAGCCGCTCAGGACGAAGAACAGGTCAACGCCGATATACCCGCCAGGAAAACGATCGTAAAATGTGTGGAACACAATGACAGTCAAGACGGCGATTGCGCGCACGCCGTCGAGCGCAGGAACGTAATTCATCAAAAAGCCTTGGTGCTAAAAATCGCATGCAAAAATAATTCCGCGAATTTGCACCGGGCTCAGGCATTTTGACAAGCCGAATCTTGCAGGACAGCAGAAATTCGCTCCAGGCCATGCCGAGCGGATCCTGTCTCCGCCTCTACTGCGGGTAGAGCTGAAATCGCTGTCGAGACCACCCGATATCGTAGGCTTCGATTGCGGAGGAGATGGGACGTACCTAAGCCGGTAAGCCCAATTCAGGCCCGTCTGGCTTCGGGGATGACTGCGATCTCCTTGGAGAACATCACCACGGCGAAGATCAATACGCCAGCGAAAACGACAAGCGATCCTATCCCGACGATCGGTTCCAACTGGACATTGCCCAGTTCCATGAAATAGAGCGCCGGCAGCATGACGATCAGACCGAGCGTATAGACCACGTAATGAACCATAGCCAATCTCTTGACCGCTTTGGATGGGTTGAGCGCGTAATAGCCGCCGAATATGGAACAGGAAACCCAGCCCAAGAGGTTGAGGTGTGCGTGAGCGGCAATCACGGTATGGTTTCCGGACATTCCCATTTGCAGGCCCATCGCCAACCCAATCAGAAGACATATGATGGCCGTCTTGAAGAAAAGCTGAGAAATCTGTGGCATTTGGCTCCCCCTGAACCAGAATTCAATGATGCCGCGCACAATACACGCGAGCGACAGTGGTTTCCAGCAAGCAGAGTTAAGCATTAAGAATGAGCTCGTATGCTCGTCAGGTGATGGAAGCTGCAATATTTTCCATTGGGGCGCGCACAGTCCAGACGAGGCGTTTGGGCGGCTGTTCCAGAGTGCCTACCCCTCCGAGTGACAATGGCGTCACGCGTTCCAGGACAATTTTGCCAAATCCATGGGTGCGCCCAAGCGTTACGGGCGGCCCGTCAGATTCCGTCCAGGTCAGATAAAAGGTTTTACCATCATCGCCGACGTACCAATCGACTGCGATATTGCCCTGGTCAGCAGAAAACACACCATATTTGGCCGAATTCGTCGCCAATTCATGGAACGCAATCCCCAGATACTGAACGGCATTGGGCTGCACGACGATGAGGGGACCTGAAATCGCGACGCTGGTTTCATCGCCGAACGGCTTTATCTGCGCCAAAAGCAGATCCGCTACAGTCGCTCCGCGCCATTCGGCATGGACAAGCAGATCATGTGATCGCGCGAGAGCCATGATTCTTTCCCGAACCTGCTGCTCGAACTCGGCACTATCTCCAGTGCGATTGCCGGTTTCCCTGATCATGGACAGAATGACGGCATATTGATTTTTCACGCGGTGGTTTACCTCGCGCATCAACATGACTATTCGTTCTTCCTTTTCTTTTCTCTCGGTAATGTCGCGGGCAATCTTGGACGCGCCAACGATGCGACCGGTCGAATCCTTGACTGGCGATACGGTCAGCGAAACATGAATACGCACGCCGTCCTTGCGCACCCGAATTGTCTCATAGTGATCCAGGCGTTCACCCTTGCGAACTTTGTCGACGATGGACGCTTCTTCCCCCAGTCTTTCGGGAGGGATGACAGTGGTGATCGAACGGCCAATCATCTCCTCGGCGGTATAACCAAATACGCGTTCGGCACCCCTGTTCCAGCTCCTGACGATGCCTGCGAGGGTTTTACTAACGATCGCATCGTCGGACGATTCCACGATCGCCGCGAGATGTTGCGCCGACTCTTCATTGCGCTTCTGCTCGGTGAGATCGACAAGCATATTCATGGCGCCAACAACGTCACCATTATTGTCCCGAAGCAAAACGGGGAATGGACGGAACGCAACGCGGCTGCCGTCGGGCCGCTCGGCTATGGCTTCCAGCCCTCGCACATCCCGACCTTCGCGCAGGCTCATCGCCATGGGGCACTCGTCATGCCGCATCGGCGTTCCGTCAGGCCAGTACAATTTCCATGATCCGCACCAAGCCTCTTCGCCGATCCGCGGCTCACGACCCCAGAACTCCGCCGCCGCACGGTTGTAGAACGTAATGATGCCGGATTTGTCTGTCGTATAAACGGGGATAGGAAGTGCCATGATCAGGGAATCACGGCTTAAGCTGTCCATGCTGTGCAAAGCTGCAAGTGAAGAACTAAGGTTGCCTTGCGCAATATCCACTATTTTTCCTGCTTCAAGTAACTTCTTGCCAGTCGGGTTCTCGAATCAAGGGGACCACTCGACAACAGCATACCCCCATATTCGAAACTATCTGCAATGATTTTGGTTCCGACAGCGCCGCCCAGCGTATGAGGGATCAATGGGGTAGCTTTTGCGATCGCGCCGCGTATCTTATCTCGCAGCGAGCCTATGACGGATGGAGCCTCTTCGCCATCGTCATCGTCGGGGCGCTGGTTTCAACGCTCGCCCTGTCAATCTGGTTTAACCGTTCGGGCGAACCGTATTGGCTGGTGGCGACGGCATTTCTCTGCATTGCGGCAACGCAAGTGATTTTCTGGCTGCTCACATTTCCGACGAATAAAGCAACTCATAACTGGACCGTTCTGCCGGAGGGCTGGGGAACGCCGCGCTATCAATGGGAGTATTCGCATGCAGCAAGCGCAATTTTGAATTTCGTGGCGCTTTTCGTCTTGCTTCTCTCCGTACTGGGAAAGGATTAGAGCCCTCAACAATACAATGGGCCAGTTTCACTTGGAAACCAGCCCATACCGAAACCGATGCGCGTTCTGTCAGACGCACATAAATTCTCCGAATTTTATTCTGATCGGGTCAAATCCCGATAGTCAAACTGCAAAGACGACGGCGGCAACTGCCAGCGCGCCAAACAAAATCATTGAGCATGTCATCCAGTTGGAGATATCGCCGTTTTCTTTCGTGTGTCGCATCGCCTGACTCCTCCTGAGCGTAGCCGGATAGGACCGGCGCGTTCTCGAAAAATCATGAACACCCGTCGCTGATTTCAGTTGCCAGCGATCGATTCAAATTGTCGTGATCATGTGCTTGACCAAAATCATGGAAGGCTTAATCCCATCATCCCGGCCTCACTGAAAGGGATTATAGCGCTTTCAATGTAGACTGCAATTTGCGCCGTGCCTCAGTTTCATCACATTTTGATATCGAGTGAAACGAAAGCGATACCGGTAAAAGTCAGGCGGCGCTGGCCTCGACGAGCTTTGGAAAAGTCATTCGCACCATCGCTCCGCGACCGGTATGAAAGCTCTCAGGGGCATCCAGCATTTCGAGATGTCCACTATGATCTTCGATGATTTTCTTGACGATGGCGAGGCCGAGGCCCGTGCCCTTTTCGCGCGTTGTCACATAAGGCTCGAGCAGTCGATGACGGTTGTCGGCGGGCAACCCTTTGCCGTTGTCGAGCACTTCGACAATGATGGACGAACTAGTACTGACAGCGCGAACGAGAATGAAACCCTCCTCGATCGCTCCTGTCTGGAGCGCCGTCTCAATGGACTCCGAAGCGTTCTTGATAATGTTACCGAAAGCCTGGCCAAGGAGCCTATTGTCGAAATTTCCAACGAGCGGCTCGTCGGTAAAGTCATGCTTAAACTTGATCTGATTGTTGCTGATTTCCACGAGAAAGGATGCGTCGCGCAGCACATCGCGGATGTCCGTTGCTGCGAGTTGCGGCTTGGGCATACGAGCGAATTCAGAAAACTCATCGACCATACGACCTATATCGCCGACCTGGCGGATAATCGTTTCGGTGCATTGGTCGAAAACCTCGCGATCCTCGACAATGACCTTGCCGTAGCGGCGGCGAATGCGCTCGGCGGAGAGCTGGATCGGCGTCAATGGATTCTTGATTTCATGGGCAATGCGGCGTGCGACGTCAGCCCAAGCGGACGAGCGGTGGGCAGCGACCAGATCGGTGATATCGTCGACCGTCACCACGTAGGAGGTGTGCTGTGTATCGGCGTCTTCCCGGGTAATCTGCACGTTGAAAGAGCGTACGATACCATTGCGGGTAATGCCTATCTGCTGGCGGCTGGACGACCTGCCGTTCTCCCGTGCCGCCTCGAATACAGCACCGATTTCCGGAAGGATATCAACGAGGTTCTTGCCGATAGCTTGTGCACCATCGATCGACAGCATGTGCTCGGCTGGCCGGTTTAGACCGGCAATATCGCCTTGCGAGTTGACGCTGATAACGCCGGCTGTCACGCCGGACAGAACCGCTTCAGTAAAGCGCCTGCGCTCATCGATCTCGTCCTTTGCCGAGATCAGATCGTTGTGCTGGGTTTTCAACTGCTCGACCATATTATTGAACGTATGGGATAGTGAACCGATATCGCCATCCGAAGCGCGGACAGGCACTGAAACGTCAAAATTGCCGGTGGCAACGTCGCCGGCCGCGCCGATCAAAAGGCGAATGGGCCTGACCACACGATTGGCGACGGCAATGCCAGTCCAGACCGCGGTCAAAAGCAACAAAAGCGTCAGCTCAATATAGAGCAGCGCGTAGGCGATCTGCGTATTCTTCCTGTTGCTGGCCAGCGACTGATATTCGGCATTGTTGTCGGTCATGATGCGCATGTTATCCAGCGCCGAAGAATCCACGGCGCGGATCGTATAGAGATACAAATCCGGCAGCGCCTGCATCTTGATGATGGCGCCGACAAGGTTGGTGGCTTCCGGCGGTATCAATACCGGCCTGTCGCCCGCCGCAGTTTTCAACGCCGCCAGCGGCGCTTCGGGAAGGGTATGATCGTTGAAAAGCTGGGCGCTGACGACAACCTCACCGTTGGATCTAACCAGGGATGCGCCAAGCAGATTGTTGCGGCCTGCATCATAGGTCAGCCAATTTTCGAAGGCACCTCGATCAAGACTGTACAGCATCCGCCGCTGATCGAGATCGATCGCCATCGAAAGAGTTGTGGTCAAAAGACTTTGCGCATTGTCCTCGGTGTAGGACTGCGCAGCCTTAATTGACATATCAATGATCTGATTGTTCTCGGGATTGATCCAGGAGTTTAAGCGATTGTCGAGGACAATGAGCGAAAAACAGGCAACAATGATCGAAGGGATCGACGCGATCAGCGCGAAGATGATCGCTATGTTGGTATGCAGATCCCGGTGCTTTTCCTTGCTCTTGAACAGAAACAGCTTCCGGAGCGTCGCATAGGATAAATAGATCAGCACCAGAATTGAAACCGCATTGGCTGCAATAATGATTTGCGTCGTCCGTTTGGTGGGCGAGATGTCGGTAATGCCCATCATGATGACGAACGAAACAATCGTTGTCGCCAACGTCAGGAGCGTCATGATCAACGCGCCTTTCGGCAGAACCTGCGGTTTGACTACGGTCTTGCTCATTTGCTGTCGATTATCGGTCGCAGCGTTGCTTGTAAAGGAAGCTTGCGCTCCGAATGCGGTTTGAGGCACGAGGCTTTACCAGCGTTGCTGATGTGCCACGTGCCAGTTTGAAAAGGTCCAAGTTTTGACGATACGCCCAATCCTGAAATATCCGCATCCCGCACTACGTTCATTGGCTGAAGGCGTTAGAGAGTTTGGGGATGATCTCCGTTTGCTGGCCGATGACCTCCTGGAGACAATGCGGGCGGCGCCGGGAATAGGCATAACTGCTCCACATATCGGCGTTTTGAAGCGCATTGTCGTTCTTGAACTTGATCGGGAGCAACCAGCTCGCTTCTACGTTAATCCGGAAATCGAATGGTTTTCGGCTGACACCGTCAGGCACGAGGAGGGCAGTGTTTCTATGCCAGGTGTTTCAGACGAGGTCGAGCGGCCCGCCTCCATTCGGGTTCGCTATGAGGACCTTTCGGGCGTGTCTCAGACAGAAGAAGCGGCCGGTCTCCTGTCCATCTGTTTGCAGCACGAAATCGATCAGCTCGATGGCATATTCTGGGTCTACCGTTTGTCGAAACTCAAACGTGACAGGTTGATCAAGCGTTATGAGAAGCTGTCGCGCAGTCAGCGGTGAATCGGATCCTTCCATAAAACACCCTCCGGCTTTTCTACCGGCTCAATATCGAGATTGACGACGACAGGCTCCTGACCGGAGCGGACAAGGACACATTCAAGCGCTTCGTCCGTACTGGCGTTGATCTCCTGATGCGGCACGTATGGCGGCACGAAGATGAAATCGCCGGGGCCGGCTTCCGCGACATATTCCAGCCTTTCGCCCCAGCGCATGCGTGCGCGGCCTTTGACCACGTAGATGATGCTTTCCAGATCGCCGTGGTGGTGCGCGCCGGTCTTGGCGTTGGCATGAATGACAACTGTCCCCGCCCAGATTTTTTCGGCTCCAGCCCGGGCGCGATTGATGGCAGCGGCTCGGTTCATACCCGGCGTCTGTGCTGTGTTCGGATCAAGCGAATCGCCCGGAATAATTTTGACGCCATGTTCCCGCCAGTCGACTGGATGGTCATGCGTGCGCGCGTCGCCCTTTTGATGATCGTCGGACATCAATGCCTCCTGCCTCGTCGCGATGTTACCGGCAATGTAGCGAGGAGAATGCAGCGACACCAGAGATCAACTGCTGTCAGGATGTGCGTGTATCGGCGGTTGCAAACGCATAGTAAATAATTTCTACTTCTCCTGGAACATTGGCATATTGTTCTGCGAACTTAGTGCCCGAGATTGCTAGCATGCGAATTCGACAACGAAACCAGTAGGATACGGATGAAATCCTACAGTAGCTGCAGGGAAAACCATGATCTTGAAAAGTGTCGCCTCAATTGGGCTTGGCGTTTTGGTAGCATTGACGGCGGCAACGTCCGGCTTTGCGCAGACAGTGAAAATTGGCAGCAAGAATTTCACTGAACAGTTCGTTGTTGCTGAAATCTATGCGCAGGCGCTGGAGAAGGCCGGCATCACGGTCGAGCGCCGGCTGAACCTTGGCGCTACGCTCATCGCACATTCGGCGCTGACGAGCGGCGAAATCGATCTTTATCCGGAATATACCGGGACCGCGCTTGCTGCGGTGGTCAAGGGCGACCTGTCGGGCTCGGCCGACAAGATCTACAAGGACGTCAAGGACTATTACGAGAAGAACCTGCAACTGACGCTGCTCGAGCCAACGCAGATCAACAATGGCTATGCCATCATTACGCTCCCCGAGACAGCCGAAAAATACAAGCTCAAGACGCTGACGGATCTCGGTCCAGCCTCCAAGGAGCTCTCCTTTGGTGCCGAAGGCGGCTTTGGCGAACGCAAGGATGGTCTGCCGGGGTTGAAACAGGTCTACGGGATCGAGTTCAAGGATTTCCGCATCTTTGCCAAGCTTGGTATCCGCTACAGCGCGTTGACCAGCAAGAACATCGATGTGTCCTATGGTTTCAGCACGGACTGGCAGATCGCTGACAGCGGCCTCGTTGTTCTTGACGACGACAAGCATTTGTTCCCTCCCTATTACCTCGTGCCTGTCGTGCGTCAGGATGCCTTGGCGAAGAATCCGAAGATCGCGGAAGTGCTCAACAAGGTCAGCCCGCTTTTGACCAACGAGATCATGCGCGACCTGAATGCGGCCGTCGAACGCGACAAGAAGGAACCAAAGGAAGTCGCTGCAGAGTTCCTGAAAGAAAAAGGTATTTGATTATACTCGGCGGAACCGGAGGGTTTCGCCGATCATTTGAACGTGTATGGCGGAGGTGGCCACATCTCCGCTATTTCATTGCTGAAGCGACCATGCAGGCAGGACGGTACCCTTGAACTGGGCTCCCAAAAACATTCCGGAAATACTCACTGCGACTTGGCAGCATCTGGTGCTCTCGGTTTCCTCGGTGCTGATCGGACTGGTGATCGCGCTAATCCTCGGGATCATCTGTGCGCGGCGGCCGAAGCTGTACGCCGTCGTCCTGACGATAACCGGCATCATTTTCGTCATCCCCAGTCTGGCACTATTCGCACTCTTAATTCCCTGGCTTGGCCTTGGGACAAAGCCGGCGCTGGTTGGACTGTCGTCCTATTGCCTGCTTATTCTCCTGCGCAACGTCGTAACCGGATTGCGAGGCGTACCGGCCGATGTTCTCGATGCCGCAGATGGTATGGGCTACAATGCCTGGCAGCGGCTTGTCGGGATCGAACTTCCTCTTGCACTGCCCCTCATTGTTTCGGGCATACGCATCGCACTTGTTACCGTGATCGGCATCGCCACCGTAGCGGCCTTCATCGATGGCGGCGGGCTTGGCACGATCATTTTGATGGGGATCGATCAAAACTATACCGAGAAAATACTTGTCGGCGGCATTCTGACATCCCTGATGGCGATCTTCTTCGATGTCGTGCTCAGTCAGGCCGAGAAATATTTGGTTCGGGGGAGGGCATGACATGTTGATCACCGCCTTCACATGGATCATCAATCATCAACCCGAGTTCTACCAGGCGCTTGGCCAGCATCTGGTTATGTCAGGCGTCTCGTTGGCCTTTGCGCTGGCCATTGGACTGCCGCTGGCGATCCTGATCATCAACCGGGGTGGCCTCGCCTTCGCCGTCATCAACACAATTAACGCACTGCGCACGATTCCCAGTCTCGCAATTCTTGCGATCATGATGCCACTCCTGGGCATCGGATTGTGGCCGTCTATAGTGGCCCTGACCATTCTCGCTTTGCCGCCGATCCTGCTGAATGCTTTCATCGGATTGCGCGATGTCGACCCCGATGCCGTGGAAGCGGCGACGGGGATGGGCATGAGCAGGGGGCAGGTTCTGCGCAAGATACGCATTCCTCTTGCAGCCCCGGCCATGTTTGCCGGCGCACGCACCGCCGCCGTTCAGGTGCTGGCCGGTGCGACGCTTGCTCCTTTCATAGGTGGCGGCGGACTTGGCGATTTCATCGCCGTCGGCATCAGTATGATGGATATGTCGAGGCTACTGGTCGGCGCCATTCCCATTGCGCTGCTCGCGCTCACGACCGAGTTTACTCTCGGCATCGCCGAAAAAGTCTTTTTTGCAGAGAGATCTACCTCATGATCAACATGGAACATGTGACCAAACGTTTTGCTGCGGACGGACCCGCCTCAGTTGATGATCTCTCGCTGGTGGTACCGGAAGGGACGACAACGGCGCTGATAGGTCCATCGGGCTGCGGCAAGACCACGACAATGCGCATGATCAACCGCCTGATTGACCCAACGGAAGGCAAGATCATAGTCAATGGCGAGGACGTTACGAAGGTCGACCCGGTCGAACTGCGCCGGCACATTGGCTATGTGATCCAGCAGGTCGGTCTGTTTCCGCATATGACCATTGCTCAGAACATTGCGGCGGTGCCGAAATTGCTCGGCTGGACCGAGGCGAAAATCACCAGCCGTACCGAAGAACTGCTGGATCTGGTCGGGCTTGACCCGAGCGAAATGCTGAAGCGCTACCCGCGCCAGCTCTCCGGCGGGCAGCGCCAGCGTATCGGCGTGGCACGCGCGCTTGCAGCCGATCCGCCAGTGCTGTTGATGGATGAGCCCTTTGGCGCGATTGACCCGATCGCCAGGACGAGACTTCAGGACGAATTTCGCCAGATATTGCGTCGCGTCCGCAAGACGGTTGTGCTCGTCACCCATGATCTCGACGAGGCCATCCGGCTTGGAGACCGCATCGCCATCATGAAAAGCGGCAAGATCGTACAGTACGATACGCCGGATGCAGTGCTGTCTCACCCCGCCGACGCTTTTGTGGAAAATTTCGTCGGGATAGACCGCGCGATCAAACGGCTCAGCCTGTTCACTGTAAACGATGCGATGAACACTACCACGCCGCGCACGGATGCCAGTACGGTTGCACCGACCAGTAGTCTGCGCGACGCACTGGCGTTGATGGTTGCCGCCAATAGCGACGTTCTTGCCGTTGTTGACGAGAGCGGCTCAGTGAAGGGGCAATTGACACGGGACGCTATTTTTGCGGTCTGACGGCCGGTACGAAAGCAAGGGTAACCCAATGCACATCGGAATATCGATCACGCCGTTTGGCCATCATCCCGCCGCCTGGCGTGAGAAGTCGGAAGATGCGATTCATTTCAACGCTTTGGCGGCGCAGGTGAAGAAAGCAGAAGAAGGCGGGTTGGATTTCGCATTCTTTGCCGATCGGCTTGGTCAGCGGCCTCTGAACGATCTGTCGCCGCAGGCCGTGCCTTTCGAGCCGACGACGCTGGTTGCGGCGCTTGCCACTGTCGTCCGCCGGATCGGGCTGATCGCAACCGCTGCAACGACCCAGCACGAACCTTACAACCTCGCGCGCCGCTTTGCCTCGCTCGATACGATCAGCAAGGGCAGGGCTGGGTGGAATGTCGTGGTTCCGCCGGGCGCAACCGCGCGCGACCAGGAATATCTCGATGTGGTTAGCGGGCTTTGGGACAGCTGGGAGGATGACGCCTTTGTTTATGACAAGGCCTCAGGCCGTTTTTTCCTGCCGGAGAAAATGCACCTTCTCGATCACAAAGGTGAGTATTTCACCGTGCGTGGTCCGCTCAACGTCAATCGTTCGCCGCAAGGCAAGCCTGTTGTTTCGCACGTGCTAACGGCTGATACCGCCGAGATTGCCGCGCGCTCGGCTGAACTTGTTTTCATTGATCCGGCGTCGGTGGACGAGGCGAGGACGCTTGTCTCCGATTTCACGAAACGGCTCGAACGTCATGATCGCAAACGGTCCGAGGTGAGGATCCTTGCAAATGTCATTCCGTTCATCGGCGCTACCAAATCTGACGCACAGCAACTTCATGGCAGACTGGATACGTTGTCGCCCGATGGAGAAAGGCCTGGACGATCGGAGATTATAGGCACGTCTCTCGAGGTTGTGGATGCGTTGGAGACATGGTCAGGCGTTGTCGATGGTTTCACCGTCCTTCCTCCGGCGGCGCCGGAAGGTGTCAACGCCTTTGTTGATCACGTCATACCTGAACTTCGAAAGCGCGGACTATTCCGCAACTCCTATGCGGATACCACACTGCGCGAGCATCTTGGATTGCAACGTCCGCGCCATCCGGCCAGCCAAGCAGCGGAGCAAACATAATGAGCAAAGCACATATGAAGCTTGGCGCCTTTCTTATGGCAGGCGGCCATCATATTGCGGCCTGGCGGCATCCTGATGCTGTTGCCGAAGCCGGTGTGGATGTCGACCACTTCATAGCTCTGACGCGCCTTGCAGAAGCTGCCAAATTCGACATGGTTTTCTTTGAGGATGCGGCCGCGATCCGCGAGCGCAACATCAACACCGCGAGCCAGGCTGCGCGTTCGACCATGTTCGAGCCGTTGAGCCTGCTCGCGGCGCTGGCGGTCAATACGTCCCATATCGGCTTGGTTGCTACGGCCTCCACGACCTACAACGAACCCTATGGCCTTGCACGCACACTAGCCTCCATCGATCAGTTGAGCGGTGGCCGGGCTGGTTGGAACCTCGTCACGTCTGCGAGCGAACTCGAAGCGGAGAATTTTGTTTCAAGTGGCTTGCGGCCCCATGCGCAGCGCTATGAGCGCGCCGAGGAATTCGAACAAGCGGCAAGGATGGTCTGGGACAGCGTCGATACCGGCGCTTATGTCGCCGACGGAAAAAGCTACACTGACCGGTCCAAATTACATCCCGTCGATCATCACGGAACACATTTCACTGTCAGCGGATTTCTCGACAGTCCGCGTTCGCCGCAGGGCCGTCCGCTGATGGTACAGGCTGGTGCTTCAGATGCAGGCAAAAACCTCGCAGCGCGTACAGCGGATGTGGTGTTTGTGGCGGCCCAGACCTTGCAGGAAGCTCAAACCTACTATGCTGATTTGAAATCGCGCATGCCCGCCTTCGGCCGAAATCCGGACGATCTGAAGATCCTGCCCGGTGTGTCGCCAATCGTCGGCCGAACCGAAAGCGAAGCGCGGGCGAAGTATGATGCCTTGCAAGAACTCATTCCTGACGAGGTTGGTGTGGCGTTGCTCGCCAGCTATCTCAGCATCAAGGACCTGTCACAGTACCCGCTTGAAGGACCATTGCCCGAAATGCCAGCTACCGATGGCATTCAAAGCCGGCAGCAGCTCATCATCGATCTTGCGAGGCGTGAGAATCTGTCTATCCGGCAGGTGGCTCGCAATTTCGCCGGCGCGCGCGGCCATTGGCAATTGATCGGCACACCGGCACAGATCGTCGATGAACTGGAGGAGCGGTTTCATGGCAAGGCGGCGGATGGCTTCAACGTGATGGGTGCCTATTTTCCGGGGGCACTTCAGGATTTCATCGCGATGGTTGTGCCCGAGTTGCGTCGCCGTGGCCTCTTTCGCGATGAGTATGAAGGGCGCACATTGCGCGAAAATCTCGGAATCACAATCCCGGCACGTGCAGCATGAGCAACGACATGAAACCCATTTACATCGACTACCTGAATGCGCTCGACATCGATGCGCTGGCGTTGACGGATGCCGAAATTCTCGGTGCAATCGAAACCTCGCTTGCCGCGCAAGGCAATGGCGATACCGTCATAGAGCCGCGGGTGCATCTTGAGCCGGATGCAACTTTGAATGGCCATTTCAACGTGTTGCGGGGATATGTTGCGCCTTTGAATCTGGCAGGTGTAAAGATCGTCGGTGACTTTGTCGATAATTACAAGTTGAACTATCCGTCAGAATTCGGTGTGCTCAATCTGTTCGATCCACGTACCGGTGCGCCTCGCGCTATCCTTGATGCAACGGTCATCACCGATATGCGCACCGGCGCCGTCACCGCACTCGGAGCAAAATATCTCGCGCGCAAGAATTCGAAAATCCTTGGCCATATAGGAGCGCGCGGCACGGCCTATTGGAATGTAAGGCTCCTTGATCATCTCTACAATTTCGATGAGATTCGCGTGCATTCGCGTCGGCCCGAGAGCCGCAACGCCTTTGCCGAGAAGCTCTCCCATGATCTTGGCAAGCGGATCATCGTCACCGATGATTGGCGCTCCTGTGTCGAAGGCGCCGACATCGTCGTTGAAGCGTCGCGCCTGCCGGAGCCGCAACCGATGTTGAAAACGGAATGGATCAAGCCCGGCGCGTTCGTCGTGCCTTACGGAACGATGAGCGCTGTGGAGCTGTCGTTGACCGACATTATGGACAAACTTGTCGTCGATGATTGGGGCCAATGCAAGGGTGGAAAATTTGGATCCCTGCGCGCGCATGTTGAGGCGGGAAAACTGTCAGAGCAGACGTTGCATGCGGAACTCGGCCAGATCGTTGCCGGACACAAGTCCGGCCGTGAGAATGAAGAGGAGACAATCCTGTTCTGGCATCGGGGCTTGTCGCTAAGCGATATTGCGCTTGGTTACGCCATGCTGGAAAAAGCCAAAGCCTCCAATATCGGCCAGCGGCTGCGCTTTGCATGAGCCGGGTTGTCTTCAGTGGAGCGACCACCACAATCGCTGATATCGCAGCGATTGCCCGCGAGAATGCGGCCGTCGAAATCGAGCCCGATGTGTATAACAGGTTGGAAAAGGCGCGGGCGATCCTCGACAGAGCTGCAGCATCGGGACAGCAAATCTATGGTCTGAACACTGGACTCGGCGCTAATTTGAAAACATCTGTGACTGAGGATATCGGCGCATTCCAACAGCAACTGGTCCGCGGGCGCGGCATGGGTGTTGGCCCTTCCCTGGAGCGCGATGTTACCCGCGCGGTCATAGCCACGCGGCTTTCAATGCTGGCTGTCGGCGGATCGGGAATTTCTCCGTCAGTTTTTAATGATTTGTTGGCGTTGCTCAATAAACAGATTCATCCTGTCATCCCATCCATCGGCTCCATAGGAGCTGGTGATCTCGTCCTGCTGGCGGCTATGGCATCGACGCTGATGGGCGAAGGTGCTGCAGAGTATCAAGGTAAGGTCTACCCATCTGCTCAAGCGTTGAAAAAGGCGGGTCTTGAACCGTCGGCACTTGGCCCGAAGGACGGGTTGTCTCTGCTCAACGCCTCAGCGGTTTCGGTCGGACGAGGTGCCCTGGTTGCGACAGACGCGGCTGTGCTCCTGGATTTTCAGCGTCGGGCGGTTGCCATGAGCTTCGAAGCTCTGGGCGGCAATCCACACATTCTGACACCTGCGATCCAGATTGCGCGCCCCGCTGAGGGTCAGGTGGAGGAGGCGGAAAAGCTTTTGGCATTGCTTGAAGGCTCATCATTGCTGGAAGCAAGGACTGCCATTCAGGATCCACTCAGCCTGCGTTGTGTTGCACCCATTCAAGGGGCACTTGCCCATGCCTTGAAGGCCGCGATAGACGCGATCGAACTCGAGCTCAATTCGTCCGCGGATAATCCGCTGGTGATCATCGATGAAGAGCGAGTACTGTCGACGGGAAATTTCCATACGCCGTCGCTGGCGCTGGCTTTCGAAACACTTGGCCTCGCCATCGCACAAGCGGCGCTGGCGAGTGCTGCACGCTTCATCCAACTCACTGGCTCTGGTCGTCATGGCCTGCCCCGGTATCTCAGCCCGGTCGGCGGGGCTTCGGCCGGTTTTGTGCCTTTGCAGAAGACGGTAGCCGCACTCGTTGGTGCCATCCGCCACAAGGCCAATCCGGTCCTGCTGGATTTCCTTGCCGTTTCGGAAGGGGTCGAGGACCATGCGACGCAGACGCCGCTCGCGGTGGCAAAATGTGCGGAGATTGTCGATTTATGGCGACAGCTCGTTGCCTGCGAGATGCTGGCGGCGGCGCAGGCCATAGATCTGAGGCCGGAACTTCGCTGCGGCAGAGGAACGAGACAAAGTTATGATCTCGTTCGGGCAGTTTCGCCCAAGCTGGAAGCGGATAGGGCGCTCGGAGCAGATGTTTTAGCATTGGTGGACGGCTTGCGCCAATGATCGAGACGTCGTCTTAAACGATCGGTCCCCGTGTCGCCGGATATGCAACGGTTTGGACACCTTTGCACGCTAGAATGGTGAACGAGTTGTATATTCGTCACCGATAAGTTTCATGATCTGCTCGTCGTCTGCCACCAAGTTTCCGCAACACTATCGAAACGCTAAACTCTTGATGCCAGTCTAAGAACAGAACATTTGACTTATTTCCGCGAATAACATCGACTAAAGTAGGGTGCTGTAAAAGCAGCGTTTCTTGAAAAGCTGGATAGTCATGACGGTCGTGCGGAATCTTTTGTGGGCGCCAACAATAGGCTTATCCTGGCTGTGGGGATTGGGTTTCTTCTATTCCATCCACGTCACTCTGACCTATGGTTGGCTGGGCTTTTTTGGTTTTGCCATAGCCAATGTCGCAGGGCTCTGGCTGTTTGGCTATATTCTCGGCCGCACCAAGCGGCCGCCTGATCAAATCATCAAAGATATTGAAGGCCGCTACGCTGGCGTGTTTCTGCTGTTTCAGATGGCCGCACTGGTTGTGACGATCTTCGGGTTCGTCGCCTATCTCTGGCAGCCTATCGTGGGCGAGGGATCGGCGCTCGGCGTTGCGCTGTTGCTGTTGTTTGCATGTGCTATTGGTCACGCGCTGTCGCTGCAGCAACTCAAGCTATTGCATATCGTCTATACGGTCGTCGGTGTGGCTGCGGGCATTGTCCTTCTCATCGGACTGCGACAGACATCAGACTATCCGGGTGTGCCACTCGAAAAGTTCGATAGCCGCTTCTATGGTCTGATCATGCCAACGCTGATCGGGTTCCTGCTTGGACCGTGGCTCGATATTCAGCATTGGCAGCGGGCGGTTACCATCAAACGCGAAGGCGGCGATGTTGGCATGGCCTACGGTGTCGGTGCGCTGATGTTCTTTGGCTTTTTGTTCCTCAATGCGCTTACCGCTTCGGCAGTCGGCCCGATAGGCAGCATTCTGTCTATCGATGGCCTTCCAAGCGCCCAGGGATCCGTCTCGGCAGCTACGGTTCTTGCTGCGGAAAATGGCCAGCCATATCTGGCGGTTGCCTTTGTCATCTGGACTGTCATTGCCCTGGCTTCAACCGTGGACAGCTTTTATTGCGCAACATCGTGGTTCCTGAAGGGCAAAAATCTACGCAGCAACAGTCCCTTGCTTGCTCTCATCCCGGACGGTGTCGCTTCATCGCCGCTTTGGTTGTTGTTTGGCGCTGCCTGGATTGCCTTCACGGCGGTGCCCGCGAATTTTTCGCTGATGTATTTCATGATGCCGTTCGCAACCCTGTTCGTCAGTGCCTCGGCGAACCTGGTATGCGAGGCGCTGGGCGCGAAGCCAAAGTTTGATCCGGTGCTCAGCTTTATGATCGGTTGCGGCTCGTCGCTGATATTCATCATCGGCTACATCCAGCCAGTGCCAGGATTCCTGCTCATCTCTCCGTTCATCGGTCTGATAGGCGCTTTGCCAGTCATCATCGAATTGTTTGGACCGGCCTCGAAGGCCATTCCCGTTGAGATAGTCGATCAACCTATCCGGATGATGTCGCCTATACCACTTACTACCGTCTCGGGAGGTGACGACGTTTCGCCATCGCATGGATTCGACGGTGAGTGGTTCGTCATGCAACTCGTCCCCACATATGATGATACGAATTCCGTCGGAAACGTCTATTTCGCCAACTACGTGCGTTGGGTCGGCAAAGCACGCGAATTGTTCTTCAACGTCTGCATGCCTGATTTCGACCTTGCAACGACACGGTTCTATATCCTTACGCGCTCATTCACCCATGATTACCGTCGCGAGTCGAAAGAATTCGAGCAGATTACGGTGCGCATCAAGATTGCGCGCCACAATCGGAAGTTCGTGACGTTGCAGCATGAGATCCACAGCGCCGCGCAAGGATTGCTCGGGCATGGCGAGCAGTCATTGATGTTCGTCGACCGCGACCACTACAATCCACTCGATATTCCAGGGGAAGTGATCAAAGGGTTCCTGCCATATTGGCCGAAGGATTCGCGTTTGTCTGCGAACTACCGGCCAGTAAATATTCAGGATGCTGCCAAGCGGCAGGCATGATCTGAGCGAACCGTTAGAGCCTTACGTGCCTGAACAGAGAACTGCTTCTATTCAGTATGAACGGCTCTAGCTGGCAACCTGGTATCGGTCACGGTCGAAGGCGAGCAGCTCGAAAGTCTTCTCGACGGGCTCTGCCGGGCTGAACAGGAAGCCCTGTACCTGATCGCAGCCCTCCTTTTGCAGGCAGGCAAGTTGCTCACGGGTCTCGACGCCTTCGGCAGTGATCTTCATGCCCATACTGGCTCCAAGGCCCATCACAGCACGAATGATTGCAAGGCTGCCCCGGTTGTGCGGAAGGTCGCGCACGAAGGACTGATCGATCTTGATCTTGTCGAACGGCATCTTGCGCAGGTAGCTCAAGCTGGAATAGCCGGTGCCAAAATCATCGAGCGCGATGCTCACTCCCATGGCGCGGAACTGGCGCAACAATGAAATGGCGGCGACATTCGCCTCGAGGAAGACGGATTCAGTGATCTCCAGCTCCAGCCGATTCGGCTTGAGCTTGTTCTGGGTCAAAGCATCGCGAACGATGGACGCTAGGTCGGAATGCCGGAACTGGATCGCCGAGATATTGATTGCAACGTGGATTTCCTGCGGCCACGACACGGCGATACGGCAAGCTTCCTGGATGATCCACTCGCCGAGCGGAATGATATTGCCCGTCTCTTCTGCGATCGGGATAAAGATAGTCGGCGAGATGAAGCCGTGCACCGGATGCTTCCAGCGCAGCAGCGTCTCGAACCCTACCGTCTTGAGTGTCTGTGCCGAAATGATGGGCTGGAAATGGAGGATGAACTCATCCCGTGCGAGAGCGCCACGCAAGTCCATGGCGAGCGCACGTTTGGCTTCGATGCGCGCATCCATTTCCACCTCGTAGAAACGGAAACTGTTGCGGCCCTCATTCTTGGTCCGGTAGAGCGCCAGGTCGGCGCAGCGCATGATGTCGTTGACACTGTCAGTCGGTGCAATTGCAATGCCGACACTGATGTGAATGTTGATCTGGATACCGTCAATCCAGAAGGGTTGTGCGATGCTTTGGACGAGCTGCTCGGCGAGCTCTGTGGCAGCAGTCTGGTCTGCGCCACGCGCCAGAATGGCGAATTCATCGCCGGAAAGGCGGGCAACGACATAGGTCGCGGGTGCTGCGCCGCGCAGGCGGTCCGCCACCTGTTTGAGCAACTGGTCGCCGATGCCATGACCAAAACTGTCATTGACCGTCTTGAACTCATCAAGATCGATGCAAAACACCGCAAAGCTGCGCAGCCCTTTCTCAAGGTCCTTGGTGGCTTGCGAGAGCTGGTCGGTAAACAGCGTACGGTTCGGCAGATCGGTCAGCACATCATAGCGGGCGAGATAGGACAGTTGATCGTCCGACTGCTTCGCGGCAGTCACATCGGAGCCAACGCCGCGGTAGCCGACAAACTGGCCTGCGTTATCGAAGATCGCCTTGCCGGTGAGCGACCACCACCGAGTCTCCCCCTTGATGTTGATGGGCAGGATATGGTTGCGGAATGTCGTCCGGTTCTCGATGGCCTGCCAGATCGAACCAACCTTGACTGCCTCTTCGGCATGAGACTGGTCAATCTTGAACAGTTGCGCAAAAGGCATGCCTTGCAGCTCTTTGGTCGTTTTTGCGGCAATCTGCGCCAGACGCGGTGATGTGTGCTGAAGCTTCAGGTCGGCGTCGGTTTCCCAAATCCAGTCGCTGGCGTTTTCTTCGAAGTCATACAGCAACAGGCTGATAACCTCCTTCTGCTGTTCGACCTTGATCTGGTCCAGCGTGCGCATAACGATAAGATTGCTCATGTGGACGATGGTGAACAGAATGAAGAGCGCATAGAAGGCGAGCAGGATCGCGATGAACAGAAAGAAATCTTCACCGGTCGACGCAAGCGCGAAGAACGAACCCGTAATGATCGTGCCTGAATAGGCGATCGCAGCCAGGGGTACCACTGCCACGCCGATACCGGTTGCCATGAGACCTGCTGCTGTGCATGCGATCAAAAGCCGGTGGTAGGGATCGGCATCGAGAAACAGCATCAGGGGTATGCTGGCAAGGCAGATGCCGTAGAGCGCGGATATGATGATCAAGTATTTGATCGCATCAAAGCCAAGCTCCTTGACCTTGGGCACCGTGTACCATTGCCAGCAGGCGAAAAGGGAGCCCGCTGTCATGAGCGCTACCATTATCGACACACCGGCGAGATAGGGGCGGGGGCCGAGATCCCAGAAAACGAACGCGACGACAAACACAACGCACATAGCTACGAGAACTGTAAAAGGCGCCAGCCTCAGTGCAACGTCCATCTGTTCGGCATAGACACGACGCTTCACTGCCGGGTTGATCGCACCCCGCATACCGAACATCGATCGGATAGCGTCAAAAGTATGGAAATTGGACAATTGCACGCACAGACCTCAGGCAGGTGAGTTCATCTTTGACCCATGTTAGTTTTTTTACGTTCGGCATTGGTTAATATACTTAGCATTTTTTCTATTAGTTACCAATGTCTTTATGTCCCAGTGTCGCACTGTGGTTAAGATGAAATTTTATGACTACAGGGTATTAGTGCAGGAAAATACGCAATATTTCTTTAGACACAAGTATATCTTTAATCTGTACGATAAAATCAAAAGTAATATTTCTAAAGTGATTTTTTTCTATTCAAATGTATTCCGTCGGTCAATCTACTCGATTTGCTACGCAGTCAAGTAAGTAGTTCTTTAGAATTAGCTCTTATCGGCCAAATTTCAAGCGTCCGGAGTCGAAATTTTCCCCTGTATGAAGGGTACAGAGCCGATGTGCTGACCGATGCAGCCGTTTTGGAAAGACATTCCCGCAATTGATACAAATATGAAACCGGCTGCGTGTCGTCGGGCGATAACATTGCGTATCGTCATCTCTGCCGATGCCTTCCGGCCACCCAAGATGTCTCAAACAGAGCTGAAAATGTTGATGCCTGTCGTCAAGGTCTATCGAAACGCGAAGATGGTCTGTATAGACGGCCCTAAAAAGGCAACAGGGCGGACGTGCGAGCTCCGCAAATGAACATGGTAGTTTTGAGAAATACGGCAACGAGTACGCCGCAAGTGCTTCCAGGCAATGACGCGCCCAATCCCATGGTCGTATTCGAAGGCGTTGCCAAGCGCTTTGCGGCAGGGAATACCGGTGCCGAAGTGGTGGCACTGAACGATATAGACCTCGTCGTGCCGCGTGGATCGGTAACCGGGATCATTGGCCGTTCGGGGGCGGGCAAGTCGACTCTAATCCGGCTCGTCAACGGGCTCGAGAAGCCGAGTTCTGGTCGCATCCTCGTTGATGGCGTGGACATCGCCGGATTGGACGAAAAGAATCTACGCCCTGTGCGCCGCTCAATCGGCGTGATCTTCCAGCATTTCAATTTGCTCTCCTCGCGTACTGCCTTCGGCAATGTTGCACTGCCTCTGGAAATTGCCGGCATGGGCACGCAGGACATCGAAAAGCGCGTGGCGCCCTTGCTTGATCTGGTCGGCCTTTCCGAAAAGCGCGACCGTTATCCTTCCGAGCTTTCGGGTGGCCAAAAACAGCGCATCGGCATCGCGCGCGCTTTGGCGACCGAACCAAAGCTGCTGCTCTCCGATGAGGCGACATCGGCGCTGGATCCAGAAACCACGCGCTCGATTCTTGCCCTTCTCCGGAAGATCAACAAGGAGCTCGGTCTGACCGTGCTTCTGATTACCCATGAGATGGAAGTGGTGAAGGTCATCGCCGACCATGTGGCAGTGATCGATGGCGGCCGCATCGTCGAACAAGGCCCGACATTCGATGTGTTCACCGGGCATGTGCACGAAACGACCAAGGCGCTACTCGGTGGCCTCGCAGGCATGCATTTGCCGGAGTTCCTGACCAGCCGGATGTCGCAGCTACCGGAGCCCGGCTCCCGGACCATTCTTCGCGTCATATTCAAGGGCGAAAATGCCACGGAACCGATGTTGGCGCGGCTTGGAAGCGATCTTGGCATCGAGGTCAATATCATGGCCGGTGCAGTCGATGAAATCGCGGGGCGTCCTTTCGGCATGCTGGTGGTTTCCTTACGTTCCAATGAAGCAAAAATTGCCGAGGCGCGGCAGTTCCTTGCCCATCACGGCCTGTCATCGGAGGTGGTCGGCTATGTCCGCTGATATCATCGCTCTCATCGTCAAGGCGACGGGCCAGACGCTGTATATGGTCGCAGTCGCCGGACTGATCGGTTCACTGTTGGGCATTCCCCTCGGCGTGTTTCTGGCGACGAGCGGACGTGGCGAGCTTTTCGCTGCGCCTTGGGTGAACAAGGTGTTTGGCGCCGTCATCAATGCCGCACGTTCGACGCCGTTCATCATTCTGGTCGTTGCGATCATCCCGTTCACCCGGCTCGTTGCCGGCACATCAATAGGAACCACTGCCGCGATAGTGCCATTGACGATTGCGACAATCCCCTTCGTTGCGCGTCTGGTCGAGACAGCAATTCGTGAAGTTGATCCTGGTCTGACGGAAGCAGCGCGCGCAATGGGTGCAAGCCCGATGCAGATCGTCTTCAAGGTGCTGCTTGCCGAGGCGCGGCCCGGAATTACCTCTGCACTGACCCTGACGATCGTCAGCCTGATTGGTTATGCGGCAATGGTTGGCGCGATTGGCGGCGGTGGTCTCGGCGACCTTGGCATCCGCTACGGCTATCAACGCTTCATGCCAGACGTTATGGCCGTCGTCGTTGTGGTGTTGATCGTACTTGTTCAGCTTGTCCAGAGCGCCGGCGACCGGTTGGCGCGGCAATTCGACAAGCGCAGCCGTCCCCGTTGAATTTATTTTAAAAGCAGGAGTATGAAATGTTGAAGAAAATACTTGGTGTAGCAGCCCTGGTTGCGATCCTCGGCGCGACTGGTGCGCTGGCCGAAACAATCAAGATCGGAGTTACACCGGGCGAGCATGCGCAAATTCTCGAAAAGGTCGCGGAAGTCGCCAAGCCAAAGGGCCTCGATATCCAGATCCTCGAGTTCTCGGATTATGTGGTGCCGAACCAGGCACTGAATGACGGTGAGCTCGATGCCAATTCCTTTCAGCACAAGCCTTACCTCGACAATCAGATTGCCGACCGGAAATTTGACATCGTCGATGTGGCCTATACCGTCAATTTTCCGATGGGCGTCTATTCCAAAAAAGTGAAGAGTTTCGACGAGTTAGCGGATGGCGCTACGATTGCGATTCCGAATGATCCGACCAATGGCGGCCGTGCCCTGCTCATTCTCGCCGATAAGGGTGCGATCAAGCTGAGGGACGGTGCTGGCCTGAAGGTCACGCCTGCCGACATCACCGAAAACAAGAAGAACTTCAAGTTCGTTGAACTCGATGCCGCCCAGCTGCCTCGTTCGATCGACGATGTGGATGCCGCGGCGATCAATACGAACTATGCCCTTGAAGCGGGACTTGATCCCATGAACGGCACAATCCTGAAGGAAGGCGAGAAGGCTCCATACGTCAATCTCATCGCTGTCCGTACTGCGGACAAGGACAAGCCTTGGGTAAAGACACTCATTGAATCTTACCATTCGGATCCCGTGAAGCAGTTCATTCTCGACAAATACAAGGGTGCGGCCGTCCCAAGCTGGTAAATGCCGGCAAGCGAACGCCGTCGCAATGCGAGGTGCAAGAAACAGCGGGCGGCGATCGACTAGATTCGCTTGCCGTCCGCACCGAACAGATGCAGTTTTTGTTTCGGGACAATGACGCGCAATTGATCATCGGAGTTCGATGTTGACCGCCCTGGAACGCGCACGACAACCCTTTCTCCGCCGATAATGCCATACACGTAGCTTTCGGCGCCGACCGGCTCCACACCCAAAACCTTGAGATCAAGCGCCAGTCCGCCGATATGCGTATCGGTGCCAGCGGAGACCTCAAGATCTTCTGGACGGAACCCGATCAAAGCTCCCGTCGCTGGAATGGACAGCCCCTCTGCACCGATGCGTGTGCCATCCTTCAAAACCAACCCGGAATGGTCGGCCTTGACCGGCACAAGGTTCATGGGCGGCGCGCCAATGAAGCTCGCGACAAAGGTGCTGGCCGGCTTCTCGTAGATATCGAGCGGTGCGCCGATCTGTTCTACGGAACCGGCGTTCATGACGACAAGGATATCAGCGAGCGTCATAGCCTCAAGCTGGTCATGGGTAACATACACACTGGTCACGCCCAGTTGCCGCTGCAGGTTCTTGATTTCAACGCGCATTTGGCCACGAAGCTTGGCATCGAGATTGGAAAGCGGCTCATCGAAAAGGAACACTTTCGGGCTGCGGACAATGGCACGGCCCATGGCGACGCGCTGACGCTGACCGCCCGAAAGTTCCTTCGGACGACGTTCCAGAAGCTGAGTCAATTCAAGGATTTGAGCTGCATCTTTTACACGTTTGTCGATCTGATCCTTTGGCATGCCACGATTGCGCAGGCCATAGGCCATGTTGTCATAGACCTTCATGTGCGGGTAGAGCGCATAGTTCTGGAATACCATTGCGATGTCCCGCTCGGCAGGTCCGAGCTCATTGACCACCTTGTCGTCGATTTTAACTGTGCCGTCGGTGATCGACTCCAGACCCGCGATCATACGCAGCAAGGTAGACTTTCCGCAGCCAGACGGACCGACCAGCACGCACAGCGCACCATCCTCTATGGCAATGTTGATGCCTTTGACCGCTTCGACGGAGCTACCATAGACCTTGCGAACATTGGTCAATTCTACATTTGCCATATCGGTATCATTTCTCCGTTTCGACCAAACCGCGCACGAACCAGCGTTGCATGAGAACAACAACGAGGATTGGGGGCAGTATGGCGAGAATGCAGGTCACCATCACCAAGTGCCATTCGGTATCGGCATCGGCGAAGGAAATCATCTTGCGTAGACCAATGACGATGGTCGACATGTCGTTGCGGTTCGTCATCAGTAGCGGCCAGAGATACTGCGTCCAGCCATAGATGAAGAGGATTACGAACAAGGCCGCGATGTTGGTCTTGGATAGCGGCAGCAGGATATCCTTGAAGAACCGCCATGGTCCTGCGCCATCGACGCGGGCAGCTTCGACAAGTTCGCCGGGGATGGTCATGAAGAACTGCCGGAACAACAGCGTGGCCGTTGCTGACGCCATGAGCGGCAGGATCAACCCCGTATAGGTATCGATCAGACCAAGGTCGACCATGATCTTGTAGGTTGGCAGGATGCGAACCTCGACCGGCAGCATCAGGGTTATGAAAATGAGCCAAAAGAAGACCATGCGCCCGGGGAAGCGGAAGAAGACGATCGCGTAGGCAGAAAGGATCGAGATACAGATCTTCCCGATGGCAATGCCCAGCGCCATGACCAGCGTGTTG
The DNA here is from genome assembly GCF_014192095.1 of Phyllobacterium trifolii. Taxonomy (GTDB): domain Bacteria; phylum Pseudomonadota; class Alphaproteobacteria; order Rhizobiales; family Rhizobiaceae; genus Phyllobacterium; species Phyllobacterium trifolii. The sequence continues at coordinate 51,419 of NZ_JACHXN010000025.1, read as the reverse complement.
AACAGGAGCCGGTCTACGCCCACACCGCCGATACGGCCTACGCCGCCGAAGAGCGCTGCGGAATAGTTCTCCCAGAAGTGTCCCCCTGGCAGCAATGATAGGGGTGGGCGCAATATTTCCTGGAGCGTTTGCGTCGAGGCGACGAAGGTGTAGTAGATCGGGAAGGCCACGATCAATATACCGATGATCAATATCACATGGGCGATCAGACGGCCGACAGGATTGTTCTGGATCATGATCTATCCTCAGCCGTAGTGCACTTTGCGCTCGACATAGCGGAACTGAATAGCCGTCAAGCCGATAACAATGATCATCAGGATCACCGACTGAGCGGCGGAGTCACCCAGGATGAGGTTGACGAAGCCGTCATTGTAAACCTTGTAGACGAGCGTCTCCGTAGCTTTGCCGGGGCCGCCCCCCGTGACCGCGTGGATGATGCCGAACGTGTCGAAAAAGGCATAGACCGTGTTGACGACCAGCAGAAAGAATGTCGTCGGGGCCAGTAACGGAAAAACGATGGTCCAGAAGCGCTTCGTTTCGCCCGCGCCATCAATGGCGGCCGCTTCGATCAGCGATTTGGGGATCGATTGGAGACCGGCGACGAAGAACAGGAAATTGTAGCTGATCTGCTTCCACGCTGCGGCTGAGACGATCAGCACCATTGCCTGATCACCGTTGAGCAGCGGGTCCCAATTGTAGCCTGCCGAACGGACGAGATGCGCAAGCGTTCCCATAGACGGATTGAACAGGAACAGCCAAAGCATGCCCGCGATGGCCGGTGCGACCGCATAGGGCCAGATCAAAAGCGTTCTGTAGATGCCTTTGCCGCGGATAACCTTATCGGCCATGACGGCTAGCAGAAGGGCAAGCGCCATCGCGATGAGCGCTGTGGCTACAGAGAATATAACCGTAACCTGAAGAGAGTTCAGATAGTTCGGATCTCCGAGCACGCGCCGGAAATTATCCAGACCGACAAATTGCGTCGACAGCCCGAAGGGATCTTCGCGCAAGACGGATTGATAGATCGCCTGCGATGCGGGCCAATAGAAGAATATTGCGGTGATGGCGAGTTGCGGTGCCAGCAGCAGATAGGGCAAAAACTTGTTTGGAAAAGTGACGCGTGTTGACGATGCCATGAATGCCTCGTTTTGAAATAGCCCCGTCCGTAAAATTACGGACGGGGCTGTCATGAAATGAAGATTACTGGCCGATTGCCTGCTTTATCGCAGCGTTGCCACGCTTGACGGCATTATCCAGAGCTTGCTGGGCGGTCTGTTTACCCGAAAGCATGTTTTCGAACTCTTCATTTTGGATGTCGCGAACCTGCGGCAGGTTGACGAGGCGGACACCCTTTGAATTCTCAGTCGGCGCCTTGCCCATCATCTGCTGGATCGGCGTTTCGCGACCGGGATTCTTGCCGTAGAAGCCGGACTTCTTGGTTTCCTCATAGGCGGCCAACGTTACCGGCAAATAGCCCGACACCTGATGCAGGCGCGCCTGAATTTCGGTCTTGGAGAGGAAGTTGAAAAAGGCTGCGACGCCCTTGTATTGCTCTTCGCTCTTGCCCGCAAAAACCCAGAGGCTGGCGCCGCCGGGGATCGTGTTCTGTGGAGCATCCTTGGCCTCAGGGTCATAGGGCAACGGACCTGTTCCGTAGTTCATGCCCGATTTGATCACGTCGCCGAGCCCGCCCGATGAATCGTTGTAGATGCCGCATTCGCCGGATAGGAAGAGCGGTTTGGCTTCGGACGTACGTCCTCCGTAACGGAAAGTACCATCCTTTGCGAGATCGGCGAGTTCCTGGAAATGCTTGACGTAGATTGGCGCATTGATCTTCAGCTCGACATCGACGCCGCCGATACCGTTTTCATTCGACCCCCAGGGCAGGTTGTTCCAGGCGGCGAAGTTTTCGGTGTGAATCCAGGTCAGCCAGGCCGAGGTATATCCGCATTTGGCTGCGCCGCTTGTCTTGATCTTCTTCGCAGCGTCCCAGACTTCCGGCCACGTCTTGGGTGGCTTGTTTTCGTCGAGTCCGGCCTTCTTGAAGATGTCCTTGTTGTAGTAAAGGATCGGCGAGGAGCTGTTATACGGGAAAGACAGCATCGTGCCGTCGGGCTTGGAATAATAGGCGACAATTCCAGGCAAATAGAGGCTCTTGTCAAACTTGGCGCCGCCCATCGAAAGAATGTCGGCGACCGGCTTGATCGCGCCCTCGGCGGCCATCATCACGCCGGTGCCCGCATCAAATACCTGAATGATGTCCGGGGCCTGCTTGGCGCGGAAGGCGGCAATGCCGGCATTCAGCGTTTCGGGATACGTGCCCTTGAACACCGGAACCACCTTGTAGTCGCTTTGGCTTTCGTTGAATTCCTTCGAAAGCGTATTGACGACCTCGTTGTTGGCGCCAGTCATCGCATGCCACCAGCTGATCTCGGTGACGGCGAAAGACGAGGTGGATGAGGCGAGAACAATGCCGAGAGCAAGGCTCAGTGAAGTGCCGCGAAAAGTCATGTGAATCTCCCATACACATAAGGCGTCATCTAGAGCAAATTTTGTTTATTCAGAGCCAGTTCTGTTTCACGTATGGCGAGACAATCCACTAGGAAGGTGGCGAGGCCGATGTTTATCCATCGGACGAAGCCGCCTGACAAAGTGGGTGTCCGCCAGCCGGAAACCCGAAGGGCCGGGTGAATTCGGGCCAAATCCTTCGGGCTTTAGCTTCGTCCGATGGGAAGGCATCGGCCTCGCCAAACCCCTTGGCCTTGTCCACGAATTCCCTCCGGCAGAACGACTCTGAATAGACAAAACTTGCTCTAAGTGCGCTTGAGGGCAGTATCGTCATTATGTGACAGGGAAACAACAGTTTTGTGACTGGAAGCTCATACCTTGGTTCAAGGCTGTGGAAAAAATGCTCAGCTGTTCATTTTGAGGGGCCCGTTAAACAAGCACAACACCGGCCTTACGCATCTTTGCGGTCATGGCAGCAAGCGAACCGCCAAGATCAATCCCGCGACATGCGTCGAGCAGGACCTCCGCAGTAAAGCCGTGCGCGATAGCGTCGAGCGCGGAATATGCGACGCAATAGTCAGTCGCGAGACCTGCGAAAGTCACATTGGTAATGCCGCGCTCGCGCAAATAACCGGCAAGTCCCGTAGGGGTCTTGCGGTCGTTTTCGTAGAAAGTCGAATAGCTGTCGATATGCGGATGAAAACCCTTGCGGACCACCAACTCGGCTTTTGTCCAAACCAGATCCGGATGAAAGTCCGCACCTGAAGATCCCTGGATACAATGATCGGGCCAGAGCACCTGCTCCCCATAGGGCATCATGACTGTTTCGAACGGCGCCTTGCCAGGATACGACGATGCAAAACTTGAGTGCCCGGGTGTGTGCCAGTCCTGGGTGAGGACGACGCGATCAAAACGCTGCATGAGCTTGTTGATGATCGGGACGATTTCATGCCCGCCATCGACTCCTAAAGCCCCGCCAGGACAGAAATCGTTCTGCACATCGACGACGATCAGCGCGTCCTTGGCCATCCCGGTTCTCCAGTAAGGTGAAGGCTCTAGTATGACCAGTCGAACTGTTCCGTCAACGTGCGTAGTGCGAGTCGCCACCGATCCAGACGTGATTGACATCGAGCTTTTCGTCGAGATGCACGATATTGGCGATATAACCCGGCGCAAGGCGCCCGTAATGGTGATCGATACGAATACTCTGGGCAGGGTAGAGCGATGCCATGCGCAGTGCCTCATCGAGAGACAGACCGAGTTCGCGATGCACAAAACGCACTGCGGAGATCATATCGAGATCAGCACCCGCCAGTGTCCCGTCGTCCAGTGTCAAACGTCCACCGGCGCGTGTGATCTTGCGTCCGTTCAACGTGAATGAGGTGATGTCTGTGCCGATGGTGGACATTGCGTCGGTAACGAGAAATATCTTCGCCGGACCCCGCTTGGCACGCAGTGCGATCGCCATTGAGGCTTTGTCGACATGAAAGCCGTCGGCGATTAGTCCCGCGGACAGTTCACCTGATTCAAGCACCGCGCCGACCACGCCGGGACTGCGATGGCCGAGCTGGCTCATCGCATTGAACAGGTGTGTCACCATGGTTGCACCCGCATCCTTGGCTGCCAGCGCCACTTCATAGGATGCGCCGCTGTGACCGAGGCTGACGATCACCCCGGCATCGACCATCGCGCGGATCTTTTCAGCGGATACCGTTTCCGGTGCGACTGTGGTCAGCAGAACCGGCAATTCCTGCACTGCTTCGATGATGGCAAGGAGATCAGCGTCGTCCATCGGCCGGATCAGCTTCGGGTCGTGCGTGCCCTTATGTGTCAAAGACAAATGCGGACCCTCGAGATGCAAGCCGATAAATCCGGCCACTTTCTCTTGTGCCGCGGCCTTGCCTGCGGCGATAGCCGCCGCGGTTATTTCCGGCGTATCAGTGATCAACGTTGGCAGCAGGGCGGTCGTGCCGAAGGCGAAATGCGCATCACATATAGTGCGGATTGCCTCGATGCTTGGGCCGTCGTTGAGGAGTACGCCACCACCCCCATTGACCTGTACATCGATGAAGCCCGGTACAAGCTTACCGCCCTTCAATTCGACCCGCCGAATGTCATCGGGCAAATTCGACAACGGCGTGATACTCTTGATCACATCGCCATCAACAACCAGACCTGAATCGGTGTGCCAGGTTTCGCCGTCGAAAATCTCGGCGCCGGTAAGGGCATAGATAGTGCTCATAGGGTTTCAGTCACTTTTCGTAGGTGCGGCGGTTCATCCGGATTCAATCCACGACTGCGGGCAAAGCTTTCCACGAAAGCATAGAACGAAACAAGCAGTGCCAGTGGATCGGTCAGCGGGTGTGATGTCGCGACGAAGGGCAGGGCTGTAGCATGTGATGGTTTGGACGATGTGAGGAACACCGCAGCGCCCTGGTCGGCCAGGCGATTGGCGGCGTCCACGAGGGAATTTTCGGCTGCGTCGCGCGCGGCGAGCACGAGAATCGGGAAGCCTTCGCCGACAATGGCTTTCGGTCCGTGCATGACTTCAGCAGCACTGAAGGCTTCGGCATGAACCGCGCTTGTTTCCTTGAATTTCAACGCCATTTCGTTGGCGATTGCCAGAGATGGTCCGCGTCCAAGAACGAACAGCGAGTTTTCATCGGTCACTGCGCCTGCGAAGGCTGACCAGTCACAAGCGACGGCCTTGGCGAGCGCGGCTGGAAGATCATCGATCGCGGCAAGCAACTTGTCGTCTTCGGTCCAATGTCCGATCAGCGCGAGACCGGCAACCGCCGAGCTGACGAAAGACTTCGTGGCGGCGACGCTGCGCTCTGGCCCTGCAAGGATATCGATAGCAAAGTCGCTGGCACGCGCGAGGTCAGACTCGATGACATTGGTGATGGCGATGGTCAATGCGCCGCTTTCACGGGCTGCGTTTGTCATGCTGACTATGTCAGGACTCTTGCCAGACTGCGAGATGGATAGGGTCGCAGCAGAGCCAAGTTTGAGCTTCACGCCATAGATCGAGGCGACAGAAGGCCCGAGTGAAGCAACGGGAATACCGGCGGTGAGTTCGCTCGAATATTTCAGGAAGGCACTGACGTGATCCGACGAGCCCCGGGCGATCGATGCAAGAAAGGGCGGGTTTTTCTCGCGCAACTTTGCACCGGCGGCAGCAAGCGTTGCGCGGGAAGCGTCAAGGAACTTTGCTGTCACATCGGGAATTGAGAGTATTTCTTCCCGCATGAGGGTCGTTTTGGTATTCACAGCACTGCTCCTGAAATTTCTGAAGACTCGCCGAGTTTGAGTTCGGCGACAAATTCATAGGCGTCGGCACGGTAGATCGATCGGGTAAACTCGATCACCTTCCCGGATTCGAGGTAGGATATCCGCTCTATATTCAGGCTGGCGGAGCCCGCCGGAACCTGGAGCAGTTTAGCATCATTCTCTTTCAATATGGCCGCAGAAATACGCTGTATCGCCCTGACCGGACGATTGCCGCTCTCAGCCAGTACCGCATAAAGCGATAAAGTGACGAGTTCCGGGTTCGGCAGCACATGAATGGACAGGGCGGCACGTTCGATTGCCATGGGAGTGTCATTGGCCACGCGCAATCGGCTGATCCGCGCCACCTTTTCGCCGGATGACAGGCCCAGCGTCACCATTTCTTCGGGGGAAGGCGCATAGACGCCGCGGTCGAGCCAAGTCGAGCGGACGATCATCCCGCGCCGTGCCATATCTTCAGTAAAGGATGTGAGGTGCGACAAGGATTGCTCGACGCGTGCGGAACGCGGCGCAACAAATGTGCCCGAACCATGCCGCTGGACGAGCAGGCCGTCATTGACGAGACCCTGGACGGCTTTGCGAACAGTTACACGCGAGATCTCTGCCATTGCAGCAAGTTCGCGCTCCGGAGGCAATGCGTCTCCAGGTAAAAGTTTTCCTTCGCGAACAGCATTTTCGATCAACCGCTGCAATTTCACGTAAAGCGGACCACCGACAGCAGAGCTCTCGTTGAGCGAAGGCAGAATGTCGATCAAACCATCACCCATTGCTAACCTCCGCCGATGACGAAGCGAAATTGCGTGCTGCCAGCTGGACTGCGCCTGTCAGAGCGTCATTCAACGGTGCTTGCAGTATTGCCCGATAGCGAGGTGAAAGGCGCGGACCATAAAAAGCACCAAGACCACCCAATAGGGAAAGACGCATAGGGGCTGGAGACATGATGGCGTCGAGCCCTTCCTCGATTTGGCCAATGGTCTTGTCCAAAAGAGCAACGGCGACTGCGTCATCTTTCGAAGCATACTCGAAGACGGTTGGCGCAAACGTGCCGAAATCACTTGGTGTCGCCGAATGGGCGAATTGGACTATCCGATGCGGATTGCCTCCGAACCGTTCCATAACTGCCGTCGTCATTGGCGAGCTAGGATGAAACTTGTCATAGGCGAGCAATGTTTCTTCGAGCAGGTCCCGGCCAAGCCTCGCACCCCCGCCGAGATCGCTAACCTTGAAGCCCCAGCCGCCGGCAAAACGAATGTCATTGCCGAGCCGGGTAACATAGGCGGAACCAGTGCCGAGGATCACCACCGTGCCATCATGATCGCCAAGTGCCCCCTGGAGCGCGATCACGCCATCTGAATAAACAAGCGATTTTTGAAACGGCAGCATAGCTTCCAGCTTTGCACCATTACCGCCGACATTGGCGCCGGCGAGGCCGAGGACCGCGAAGACCGTTTTGCTCTGGCCAGCGTCGATTCCAGCCATTTTGAATGCTGCTTCAGTTGCATCGAGAATGTTCAGACGTGCTGTATTCATGTCGGTCATGATATTGGCCGAACCACTCTTGCCAGTGCCCAGAACATTGCCGCTCAGATCAGCCAATGCCGCCCTGCAACCTGTGCCGCCACCATCAATTCCAAGGAGATAAGTCACGTTCAATCGTCCTCCAGCATTCAGAATACCAATAAAATACCAATAGCCAAGCGTTAATTTGTGTCTCGTCGGGTTTTTCTCAATCTCGTTGAAATTATTGAATAAAAATCCATTGCCCCAAATCATCGTGTAAATTTTTTAAGGAATTGCTGGACAAGTGGTATTTTTTTGGCATTAATTATCGGAACGAGGAGTGAGCAGTGGCACTAACCCGCACCGAGCAGCGCAACGAGAACGCATTGGGACTGGACGAGAAGTCGCCAGAAGATATTTTGCGGTTGCTGCATGAAGCACAGCTTGAGGCTGCAGCTTCGGTTGCGCGCGCCAGGGATTCCATTGCAAAAGCCTCCCTGCTTGCTGCCGACACGCTCGCGTCGGGTGGACGTCTCGCTTATGCCGCCGCGGGCAGTTCGGGCCTGATGGCCATGGCGGATGCGCTGGAATTACCCGGTACTTACGGCATTGCTCCCGACCGCGTCGTCATTCTGTTTGCTGGTGGTGTCGCCAGTCTCAACCGGTTGGCTGGCACTTACGAAGATGATGTGAGCCAAGCCGCGAGAGATATTGCGGCTGCAGGGTTGATGGCCGGTGACTGCCTGATTGCAATTTCCGCTAGCGGCACAACGCCCTATGCACTCGCCGCAATCGACGAAGCGAAGAAGCGCGGACTCAAGATCGTCTCGATTGCCAATAATCCCGACGTTCCGATGTTTGAAAAGGCGGACGTAGCGATTGCGCTGGAAACACCGGCGGAAATGGTGGCGGGCTCAACACGAATGGGGGCAGGCACCGCGCAGAAAATCGCGCTCAATCTGTTGTCCACTTTGATGGCCATCCGGCTCGGGCACGTGCATGACGGGTACATGGTCAATCTCGTCGCGGACAATATCAAACTGCGCGAGCGCGCAGCGCGCATCGTATCGGCGATCAGCGCTTGCGATGTGGACGACGCAGCAAAATTGCTCGAAGCCAGTGGCGGCTCGGTCAAGTCAGCGATCCTGCTCGCCGCTGGAGCAACGAGCGCTGAAAATGCATCAGACCTTCTCGAAAGCAATCAACAGAGGCTTCGCCCGGCGCTTTCGGAACTCAAAGAGAGTCATGGTTCTCGCTAGGAACCGGGGCTCTCATTAACGGCACTGCTCAAAAGGGTGCAACAGGAGACTAAAATGGGAAGCACGACTTTAAAAACATTACTTATGGCGACAAGCATTCTGGCTACGGCCGGTTTTGCCCATGCCGCCGATACCACGCTGACGCTCGAAAGCTGGCGTACCGACGATCTGGCCGTCTGGCAGGAAAAGCTTATTCCAGCTTTCGAAGCCAAGAACCCCGGCATCAAGGTGAAGTTCGCTCCGACGCCTCCGACGGAATATGATGCTGCGCTTGGTGCACGCTTCGATGCGGGCAGTGCCGGCGACATTATTACCTGCCGTCCTTTCGACAAATCGCTGGAGCAGTTCAAGCGCGGCAATCTGGCGAGCCTGAATGATCTTCCGGGCATGAAGAACTTCTCGGATGTAGCAAAGTCCGCCTGGACGACCGACGATGGCAAGGACACGTTCTGCGTGCCAATGGCTTCGGTTATCCACGGCTTCATCTACAACAAGGATGCCTTTGACAAGCTCGGTATTGCTATTCCCACCACGGAAGCCGAGTTTTTCGCCGCGCTCGACAAGATCAAGGCTGACGGAACCTATATTCCGATGGCCATGGGTACAAAGGATCTCTGGGAAGCCGCGACTATGGGTTACCAGAATATCGGACCGACCTACTGGAAAGGCGAAGAAGGCCGCGCCAAGCTGATCAAGGGCGAAGAGAAGCTGACCGACGCTGATTGGGTCGAACCCTACAAGGTTCTTCTCAAGTGGAGGGATTATCTCGGCGATGGTTTTGAAGCCCAGACCTATCCGGACAGCCAAAATCTCTTCACTCTCGGACGTGCTGCGATTTATCCAGCCGGTTCGTGGGAAATCGGTCTGTTCAATACCCAGGCTCAGTTCAAGATGGGAGCATTCCCGCCACCTGTGAAAAATGCCGGTGACGCCTGCTACATTTCCGACCACAACGACATCGGCGTCGGTCTCAATGCCAAGAGCGCCCATGCAGAAGAAGCCAAGAAGTTCCTGGACTGGGTTGCTTCGCCGGAATTTGCAGAGATCTACGCCAACGCGCTGCCGGGTTTCTTCAGCCTGAACTCAACACCGGTGAAGATGCAGGATCCGCTGGCGCAGGAATTCGTTTCATGGCGCGAGAAGTGCAAGCCGACGATCCGTTCGACCTATCAGATCCTGTCGCGCGGTACGCCAAACCTTGAGAACGAAACGTGGGTTGAATCGGCCAACGTCATCAACGGCACCGACACGCCAGAAGCTGCAGCCAAGAAGCTGCAGGATGGTCTCGACAGCTGGTACAAGCCTGCCAAGTAAGTGATCGATAGCCGGGACGTTCTCGTGATCGTCCCGGCTATTTCTTTATCCGGGCGCAAGGCACGCCGTTGCGCTATCATTGCTAAAAACGGCAGTCGTGCGCCGCGTTATGCACGACCAAAAAATCAAAAGCAGGGGTCCCGGATTTAATGACTACAGTCGCAGAAGTATCGATCGATCGAGCTGAGGACAGACACCGTCGGCGCTGGCACATTCTGGTGTTTTTGGCCCCCGCCTTGCTCGTCTATACGGCTGTGATGATCCTGCCGCTCATCGAAACGTTGCGGCTTTCCCTGTTCAACGTCAAAGACAACCAGAGCTTCTTCGTCGGCTTCGGCAATTTCCAGGTGCTTTTCGGCGATCCGCGTTGGGCCGCCAGTTTCTGGAATGCGCTCCGTAACAACTTCGTTTTCTTCCTGATCCATATGCTGGTGCAGAACCCCATCGGTGTGGCGCTTGCCGCGTTGCTGTCCGTGCCGAAGCTGCGCTTTGGTGCTTTCTATCGCACGGCGATGTTCCTGCCGACGCTTCTATCCTTCGTGATCGTTGGCTTTATCTGGAAGCTCATCCTGTCGCCAATATGGGGCGTTTCGCCTTTCCTGCTCGATCTGGTCGGGTTGAAATCTCTCTTTTCGCCATGGCTCGGTAAGCCGGGTAGTGCGCTGATTGCCGTGTCGCTGATCTCAGTCTGGCAATATGTCGGCATCCCGATGATGCTGATCTATGCGGCAATGCTCAACATTCCCGAAGAAGTTCTTGAGGCGGCCGAATGCGATGGCGTGACCGGATGGAGCCAGTTCTGGAAGATCAAGCTGCCGCTGATCCTACCATCCATCGGCATCATTTCCATTCTGACTTTCGTCGGTAATTTCAACGCGTTCGATCTGGTTTATACGGTGCAGGGGGCACTCGCGGGTCCGGACGGCGCGACGGATATTCTAGGTACCTTGCTCTACCGGACCTTCTTCGGTTTCCAGTTGCAGATTGGTGATAAATCTATGGGTGCGACCATCGCGACAGTGATGTTCCTCATCATCCTGTCAGGCGTCTGCCTCTACCTTTTTGCCATCCAGCGGCGTATGCGCCGCTACCAGTTCTAGGAGCAGCGATCCATGGCAAAGCCAACAGCATCGCCCGTCCGCACCGGTCTCGTCCATCTGGCGCTCATCATCTATACGCTGATCGCGTTGTTTCCGGTGTTCCTGACCGTCATCAATTCCTTCAAGGACCGGAGCTCGATCTTCCGTGATCCACTGGGTCTGCCAACACCATCGACATTCAGCCTCATCGGCTATCAGACGGTTCTTGGACAGGGTGATTTCGTTCTTTATTTCCAGAACAGCTTCATTGTCACCGGTGTCTCTATTTTCTTCGTCCTGCTATTCGGAGCAATGGCGGCCTTTGCACTGTCGGAATACCGCTTCCGCGGCAATACGCTGATGGGACTCTACCTCGCGCTCGGCATCATGATCCCGATCCGTTTGGGAACCGTTGCTATCTTGCAGGGCATGGTCGCGGCGGGATTGGTCAACACGCTCACCGCGCTCATCCTTGTTTACACCGCTCAGGGTCTGCCGCTCGCGGTTTTCATTCTCACCGAATTCATGCAGACCGTTTCGGATGATCTGAAGAACGCCGGACGTATCGATGGCCTGTCGGAGTATTCGATCTTCTTTCGCTTGGTGCTGCCGCTTGTGCGGCCGGCGATGGCGACAGTTGCCGTCTTTACGATGATCCCGATCTGGAATGATCTGTGGTTTCCGCTCATCCTTGCGCCGAGTGACGCCACCAAGACCGTGACGCTCGGTAGCCAAGTGTTTATTGGCCAGTTCGTGACCAACTGGAACGCAGTGCTCGCGGCGCTGACGCTGGCGATCGTTCCGGTCCTCGTTCTCTATCTTATCTTCTCGCGGCAGTTGATCCGCGGCATCACTTCGGGAGCGGTCAAATGATGGCTCAAAAGCCAGTTCGGGTTCTTGTGGCGGGGCTCGGCAATATGGGCCGCAGCCATGCGCTCGCCTATCACCATAATCCCGGTTTCGAGATCGTCGGGCTGGTCAATCGCTCTGTCGTGCCCCTGCCGGAAGAACTCGGCGCCTACACGATCCATCCCTCCTTCAACGAGGCACTCGCCGAGTTGAAGCCTGACCTCGTTTCCATCAATACGTATTCCGACAGTCATGCAGACTATGCGGTTGCTGCCATGGAAGCGGGCGCGGATGTCTTCGTCGAAAAGCCGTTAGCTACGACGGTGGCCGATGCCGAGCGGGTCGTTGCTGCCGCCAGGAAGCACGGCCGCAAACTTGTGGTCGGTTACATTCTTCGGCACCATCCGTCGTGGATGCGGCTTATCGAAGAGGCCCGCAAGCTCGGCGGTCCTTACGTTTTCCGCATGAACCTGAACCAGCAATCGAGCGGTCAGACATGGGAAACGCACAAATCGCTGATGAAGACCACATCGCCGATCGTCGATTGTGGCGTTCATTATCTCGATGTGATGCTGCAGATCACCGACGCCAAGCCGGTTCAGGTGCGCGGCATGGGCGTACGTCTCACCGATGAGATCGATCCGGCCATGTATAACTACGGACACCTGCAAGTGCTGTTCGATGACAATACCGTTGGCTGGTATGAGGCCGGATGGGGCCCGATGATGTCTGAGACGGCCTTTTTCGTTAAAGATGTGATTTCGCCAAATGGTTGCGTTTCCATCGTCATGGACCAAAACGCCAAATCGGATGACATCGACTCTCACACCAAAACGTCGACTATTCGTCTGCACTCGGCAAAGCTTGGACCGGATGGCCGCTTCGCAAAGCCCGACGAGCTTTTGAGTATGGCTGGCGAACCTGGACATCAGGAGCTCTGCGATCTGGAGCAGGCGTTTGTCCTCAAGGCTATCCGCGAAGATCTCGACCTCGACCGCCACATGCAGGACGCCGTGCGTTCGCTCAGCGTCTGCCTGGCAGCAGATGAAAGCGTGCGGACGGGTCAACCAGTTAATCTATGAATTTGAATCAAGAAACGGGAACAAGACATTGGGTTCTTTGAAGATTGAAAATATCCGCAAGTCCTTCGGTCAGGTCGATGTGCTCAAAGGCATCGACCTTGAGGTCAAGGATGGCGAGTTCGTGATTTTTGTCGGACCCTCCGGTTGCGGCAAATCCACACTGCTGCGGGTGATCGCGGGACTCGAGGATGCAACATCAGGCGATATCCTGATCGACGGGAAAAAGGTCAACAACACGCCGCCTGCGAAACGCGGCATTGCCATGGTTTTCCAGACCTATGCGCTCTACCCGCACCTTTCCGTTCGTGACAACATGGGCCTCGGCTTGAAGCAGGCAGGTAAGCCATCAGACGAAATCAAGGAGCGCATCGGGATCGCCTCGAACATGCTGTCGCTCGGTGATTACCTCGAACGCCGCCCGGCGGAACTGTCCGGTGGCCAGCGCCAGCGTGTCGCCATTGGCCGCGCCATCGTTCGCGAACCGCAATTGTTTCTTTTCGACGAACCGCTCTCGAATCTCGACGCTGCGCTACGTGTCAACACGCGTATCGAGATCGCGCGTCTGCACCGGCAACTCAAGGCAACCATGATCTATGTGACACATGATCAGGTCGAGGCGATGACACTTGCCGACAAGATTGTAGTGTTGAACCGGGGCAAGATTGAACAGGTTGGCTCACCGATGGAGCTCTACAATTCCCCGCAGACAGTCTTTGTTGCCGGTTTTATCGGGTCACCGCAAATGAACCTGATCGACGCAAGCAAGCTCGGCCAGAGCGGCGCGAAGACTATCGGCATTCGTCCAGAGCACATTCAGGTCAGCAAAACATCGGGCGAATGGAAAGGCTCGGTGATCCATGTCGAACATCTTGGCGCGGATACAATCATTTACCTCCAGACTGATTTCGGCCCACTGACCGTTCGCCTGTTTGGCGAGCACAATTACGATGTGGACGGCGTGCTCTATGCCACTCCGGATGCCGGCCGGACCTACCGGTTCGATAATGATGGAAAGATCATCAAGGGGTAAGGCGCGCCGTCCACTACTGTGGCAAATGGCCCTCTTCGTCGGGTGATCTGCGACACCGCGAGCCAATTCATGTCATGACATCACCATGCGTATGGGGCATAGTCCGGCGCGCGTGGAGTCGCCTCCCGCTTCAATAATGTATGGACAAGAGCAGGACGAATACCATGAGCTGGACACCGGACTCCAAGCGCTACGACACCATGAAATACAACCGTTGCGGCAGGAGCGGACTCAAGCTGCCGGCCATCTCTCTTGGGCTTTGGCACAATTTTGGCAACGACACCCCGCACAACGTCAAGCAGGCGATCTGCCGTCAAGCATTTGACCTCGGCATCACGCATTTCGATCTTGCCAATAATTATGGTCCGCCTCCCGGTTCTGCGGAAGAAGCATTTGGTGACATTTTACGCAATGACTTCAAGGGTTATCGCGATGAGCTGATTATTTCGTCCAAAGCGGGCTACAACATGTGGCCCGGGCCTTATGGCGAATGGGGCAGCCGCAAATATGTTATCGCCAGTTGTGATCAGAGCTTGAAGCGGCTGGGCCTCGACTATGTCGACATTTTCTATTCGCATCGTTTTGATCCCGATACGCCGCTCGAAGAAACGATGATGGCGCTGGATCAAATCGTGCGGTCCGGCCGGGCCCAGTATATCGGCATTTCATCCTACAACTCCCATCGGACGCGCGAGGCGGCAGCTATTCTCGAAGAGCTTGGCACGCCATGCCTTATCCATCAGCCAAGTTATTCGATGATCAATCGCTGGATCGAGGAAGACGGGTTGATCGATGCGCTGGAAGATCTCGGCATCGGCTCCATCGTATTCTCGCCATTGGCGCAAGGAATGCTGACCGACAAATATCTCAAGGGTGTGCCCGAAGAGAGCCGTGCGGCACAGGGCAAGTCGCTCAATCCGGATTTCCTCAACGAGCGTAACATCGACAATATTCGTGCACTCAATGAGATCGCTTCCAAACGCGGCCAGACACTCGCGCAGATGGCAATCGCGTGGGTTTTGAGGAAGGGTCGCATCACCACCGCGCTGATTGGTGCCAGCAAGCCACAGCAGGTGATCGATTGCGTCAAGTCGCTCGAAAATCTCGCGTTCACTGATGCCGAGCTTGCCGAGATCGATAGCTATGCAACTGATGCGAACGTCAATCTTTGGGCTGCCTCGGCTGAACGCAAGGGGCCGCAGCGCAAGTAAAGCACCCTCAAAGCAACCTTGAAATTGGCATGGCGGGGCGAATATGCGAAACCTCCCGCTAAGATAACGATTGGACAGTTCAATGAAGATTGCGATGATCGGGACCGGGTATGTCGGTCTGGTATCTGGTGTCTGCTTTGCCGAATTCGGCTTTCAGGTTACCTGTGTTGATAAAAACCCGGTGATTATCGACCGGTTGCGGGCTGGCGAGGTTACGATCTACGAACCAGGCCTCGATGAGCTGCTGGTGCGCAACGCGCGCGACGGGCGCCTGACATTCACGACTGAACTCGCCGAGACCGTCGCCGATGCCGACGTTATCTTCGTTGCTGTCGGTACACCCTCACGGCGCGGCGATGGTGAAGCCGACCTGCAATATATCCACGCGGCTGCCGATGAAATCGCTGCAGCGATGAAGCCCAATGCTGTCATCGTCATCAAGTCCACCGTGGTCGTGGGCACCAACGCCGATGTGCGTGCCCGTATCGCCAGGGCACGGCCCGACGTGCCGTTCTCCATGGTCTCCAATCCGGAGTTTCTGCGCGAAGGCTCGGCCGTCGAAGATTTCCTGCGGCCAGACCGTGTGGTGGTCGGCGTTCATGATGATGCCGGTGCAGCGGCCATGAAGCGCGTCTATCGTCCGCTCTATCTGCGCGAAACGCCGATGATCGTCACGACCCTGGAAAATGCCGAGATCATCAAATATGCCGCCAACGCCTTCCTGGCCATGAAGGTCACCTTCATCAACGAGGTGGCTGACCTTTGCGAAAAGGCTGGAGGGAATGTACAAGACGTGGCGCGGGCCATCGGCATGGACAACCGCATTGGATCGAAATTCCTGCATGCGGGGCCGGGATTTGGCGGGTCGTGTTTCCCGAAGGATACACGCGCCTATGCGGCGACCGGACGCAAGATGGATGCGCCTCAAACTCTTATCGAGCAGGTCGTCAGTGTCAATGAACAGCGCAAGCGTTCCATGGCCGAGCGGGTAATCGAAGCAGCAAGGCGGACCGGGGCGAAATCCGTTGCTGTGCTTGGCATCGCCTTCAAGCCCAACACGGACGACATTCGCGAGTCGCCGGCGCTCGATATTATTCCAGCCCTGCAGAAGGCGGGTTTGAGTGTGCGAGCGCACGATCCTGAGGCACGCGAGGCCGCAGAGTCTGTCCTGCACGATGTCACCTGGTGCAAGTCTGCCTACGAAGCTGTCGACGGGGCAGGGATCACATTGTTGCTGACCGAATGGAATGCCTATCGTGCGCTCGACCTCAAGCGGGTCTCTACACTTATGAGCGGCAGACTCCTGTTCGATCTGCGCAATGTCTTCAATGCGCAAGACCTTGAAGGCTCTGGCCTGGAATACCACTCTGTCGGACGACCCCTGGTGGGGAAGAGCGCCAATACCTGACGGAAATTCAGAGGGAAGCTCCGTGCACCAGCTGAACGGCTTTCGCTATGTGGATGGTGGCAACCAGACTAGTGCTGCCGCCCCGCTGCTTCTCATGCACGGTAGCAGCGGTAACGAGAACGACCTGATTCCGCTTTCCGAAAACATAGCTCCCAATAGACGCTATGTTTCCTTGCGAGGGGCAGTCGAGTGGGGGACCGGCTATGCCTTTTTCAAAAGGAACGACGACAGGAGCCTCGACTACGTTGATCTGAACTGTCAAACGTTCCGCTTGTGCGAATTCTTGGCTTCAGCCTTGGAAACGGGCGTCCTGAAATCCAAGCCCATTCTTCTAGGTTTCTCCAATGGTGCGATCACTGCAGCGTCGATCCTCTTTCAGGCACCGTTTCTTGTAGCAGGCGCAATTTTAATACGACCACTTTCGCCCGCACCTGACAGAGATTTCCCTGAACTCGCGGGTCTTCCTGTGTTCATTGGCGCGGGCGAAAAAGACACACGGCGCTCTCCGGACGATGTGAAGTTGATGACAGCCCAGCTAGAAAAATGCGGCGCTGATGTCACCACTCATGTGCTTCTCTCTGGTCATGGTTTGCATGACGACGAACCAAAATTGATCAAAGATTGGCTTCAGGCAAAGTTTCTCCTTGTCGCTGACTAGCTAACCGTCCTGCAATTCCAATGGAAATGGCGTTCGCTCCCAAATTTTTTCGATCTTGTAGGTTTTAACGGTGATCGCCTCCCATTCGCGGAGAATTCGAGCGATTTCAACTCGATCTCCAGCCAAGAGCGCCGGATAGAACTCCGGCGAAAGCCGATCCACATGCTCAGCTACCGACCTATTTTTCTGCAACAAGCTCAGTGCAATATCGAATTCCCCTTTCATGGCTGGTATCAATACCTCGAAAAGTTCAATCGTGGTTGAGCTGACCTCTGGCACCGACATGGCAGAGAGATAGGCAAAATAATCATCCAGACTTGCAATGGCATAGAGTGCCGGCAGAGCGCCCTCGATTATGTCCAGCATTTGCGCGATTATGTCTGGCTTGTTCATCGTCCAGCCGTACTTTCTGATGTACTCGCCATAGTTGGCTTGCCTGAACCGCATGCCCCAGCCAGGAGACTTGATTTCCGCTTTGGGGGCGAGCAAACGTACTGAAACTTGGGGAATGAAAACGCTTGGGTCCAAGGAGCTATCAATATGAACACCGCGCAATACGTGCTGCACGGGCTTGATGAAGACGAATCGTCCCGTGGAGATCAGATCGTTTCGCCGCTGAATGAGCGGGCGCACTGCATCACGTACGTCTTTGATGGTGGTCATGATTATCTCCTGATGGAACCGGCACTTGGCTTGATCTGGATGACAAAGAACTCCTTTGTTTTGGGATAGGTCTTTGCGGTTGAATGAGCGAAATTCCCCATTCGTGTAAGATCAAGCTCTTTTATCCCTGTCTTAAAATCGTAGATGCAAGTCAGATCGCTCCTGACTGTCTCATGAACATCGAGCCCTAGTGATCCTTTTTCCCTGGTCCCGACTTTGTCTCGGTAGTACCCGGATGGAGCACCAGCCAGCGGAGCCATAAGAAATAGTTCTGCTTTCAGAGTGCCGTCGTTCAAGCCGTTCACCATATTTGCAGCACGCAGGTGAAACTGGGTTCCATAGTTTTGGGGTGTTCCATAGGACCCAATGGGTCCCATCGTCGATGCAACGCTGTCCGCTATAGTTTGTATCGTCCAGTACCTGGGGCAAAACTTGCTGACGGTATCCATATCCGCCTTGCGAACGCTCGCCCAGATTTTTGCGTCGGAATCCCCTTTGCTAAATTGCCTTGCGCGCAGCGAAAGGATTGGCACGACATAAGGATCATCAGCAGCGGCAATTGCGTTGTATTGCGCAACCGCGTCCGCTAGCGGGTATTCGAGTTCAGGTGCTTTCAGGAACGAAAGTAGAGCCGTGGCAGAACGGATAACGGGATTGTTTCTGACAATGGCCCGCAGTGGAGTTTCACGGTCGATGTGCTGTCCGAGTTGCTCGGTCCGTTTAATCCATGAGCTGCTTTGCGGGCTCGAACTACTATGCGCCAATGTGGCGCCCGCGGTGATCGGATCAATCCCGCCTTGGCCATTCGTCCATTGCCCGCCATCAGAATTTCCAGCAGGCACGCGAGGTTGATCTGGATCAAATTTGAGAAAGAGGTCAAGTTCGTCCAAAAACTCGAGTTGCTTGTAGAGAAAATCCTGCTTCTGTTGCAGGGGCAGATTGTTCTGCTTGGCTTGCGCCGCTGAGCACCCGCGTCTTGGTGTCCTCAAGGAAGTATCGTTGGCTCTGATCTGCCATAGCAGCTTGTGGTAGGCTGGGCTTTCCTTCGGTGATCTATGCATGAATAAGGTCCTTTTAAAAGGACTATATTCCTATTAGCGCATGAAGCTGTCAATTCGACATTAGTCGCAAGTCAATCGATTATTGCGCGGCCTTGTACAGCGTAATGGTCGTCTTGCGGCCCTTGCTGTAGTTGATGCCGCTCACAGTCGCCACTGCAGCAACCGACTTCTCGCCCTGCGGCAGAGCCTTGATGAAGGTGTCGTGTTCACGTTCGTCGACTGCTGAAATCGCACAGGCCGGATCGTCGGTGAGATGCTTGGCTGCCCCTGCACCGTCGGTGAGGACCGTCTTCGTACCGGCAAGAAAGACCAGACTCGGCTCGGCATAGTTGGCGGAAGCCAGCACGCTGTTGTTGCAAGCCTTGGCAGCATTGAACGCATTGGCAACGGCTGGGCTGAGCCAGATCGGCGTGAGCGCCGGAACGACGCCCCATGTGAGCAGCGTGAGCGTAATAATCGCAAAGGTTGCAGAGGCTTGCAGCGCGCGCTTGAGATTGTGATTCAACACAAGACCGCTGGCAAAGACACCCGCGGCCGCTGCGGTAAAGAAGGCAATGATCCCCGGAAACGAGAATGATCCGGTCATGACATAGGGCAGGACAAGTCCCGCGCCCATGAAGCCGACTGTCGCAGCGGCAAGGCCAAGAAGCGTCAGCCGCTCGACCCAGATTTGCCAGCGGCCGCGATAGGGCTGGGCGGCGATGCCGGTGTCGATGGCCCAAGCCATCATCAACAGCAAGGCCGGGTAGGCGGGAAGAATATAGTGGGGCAACTTCGTCGGGATAAGCTCGGTTACCAACCAGAACGGAATGTACCAGGCAGTCAGGAAGGCAAGGCGCGGATCCTCGCGCAGCCGGCTCAACGCCTGCAGACCGCCGCGAATAGCGAGCACGCCGAATGGCCAGATGAACACGACGAAGATCAGAGCGAAATAGCCTGGCGGCGCGCCGTGGCTTTCCTGCGCGTCGCCAACCTTCGACAGGAAATCCTTGTTGACGGATTCGTTGAAGAAGGCACCGCCGCTTTTCAGCGTGATCAGGATGAGCCATGGCAGCACGATTGCCAGCAGGATGAAAATACCGCTTAGTGGCTTCAGGCGTTTCAGCCATCGCCATTCGCGGTAGAAAAGGCTGAGAGAACCCATCGTCAAAAGACTGACAAAGGGAGTGATCGGGCCTTTGATCAGCACACCGGCTGCGGTTGCCACCCAGAAGATCACTGCCGGTGCCCATTTGGCGGCCTCCTCCTTGCGACTTGCCATCCAGATCGATGCAAGCGCACCCTGTGCGATGACGACAGTCGCCAGCACCGTCGCGTCGGTCTTTGCCACGCGCGCCTCGAAACCGAGCATAACGATCGCTGCAAGGGCGATACCGGCCATAAGGCCGGCGCTTTGGCCAAAAAGGAATGCTCCCAGAGCAGCCGTGCCGAGCACCGCGATCGTGGCGCCGGCCACCGAGACGAGTCGATAGACCCATACCGGCGCATCGTTATTGTAGCCTGTGAGCTTGAGCGCGGCGCTCTGCAGCCAGTAAATGCCAACCGGCTTCTTGTAGCGCGATGCGTCTTGAAAGCGGATGTCGACATAGTCGCCGCTTTCAGCCATCTGGTGCGTTGCCTGCACGTATCGCGCTTCATCGCGGTCCAGCGGCGGTATCGAAGCGATGCCGGGTATGAAGGAGATGAGGCAGATGAAAACCAGCAGCAAATAGTGGCTGGCGCGAAGTTTTGTGCCGCCACCGGGAGCGATGTGCGAAGAGGTCATCAACATCCCTTGCTCACGTGTCCAGCGTCATCGCCTTCTTCTCATTGGCGATCAGCCAGAGATTGCGAATATAGACAATAAGTCCGAGCCCTGACCGGCAATGAACACCGGATCCTTGCGCACGACCGCGTAGACGAAAAGCAGCACACCGCCGAACAGCGAGAAGAACCAGAATGTCACCGGTACGACGCTGCGCTTAGCGCGTTCAGAGGCAATCCACTGCACGACGAAACGCATGGTGAAACAGCCCTGCGCAAAAAAGCCCAGCAGAATCCAGGCATCGAATTGGGCCACGAAAACCGAGTGCAGCCAATTGGTAATAGCATCAGCCATGACTGATCTCCGTAATCGTTGGAACGGTCTTGCGGCGCTTGCGCAGCCACCAGACGCCATAAAGGTCAAGGATACCGCGCAGACCGCGGTCGAGAATGCCGTAGTTCGATTTGCCGTGACGGCGTTCGCGATCGAGGACATCGACATGCACGACGCCGTAGCCTTCACGGATCACCAATGCAGGCAGATAGCGATGCCAGCCATCGAAGAAAGGCAATTCGCGGAAAAGCTGGGTGTGCAGTGCCTTAAGGCCGCAGCCGCTGTCGCGCGTATTGTCCTTCAGGATCGCGCTGCGCAGCTTGTTGGCATATTTCGATGCGAACTGCTTCAGTTTGGTGTCGGTACGCTTCAGCCGTTGCCCTGCTGCGATCCCGATTGCCGGACCGGCCTGCAGCAGTGCATCGGCCAGCCGCGGCAGATAGGCAGGATTGTTCTGTCCGTCGCCATCCATGGTGACCACGACCTTACCCCGTGCAGCGAATACGCCAGAGCGAACGGCCGCGCTTTGCCCGGCAGACTTGTCGTGACGAATGTGGCGCAGAGGCTTCCCGGCCCTGATCCGCTCGCCCAATGCTTCACCTGTCAAGTCTGTGGAGCCATCGTCGACGACGATCACTTCGTAGCTGCGGCCTTCCATGGCTGCATCCACTTCATCGAGGAGAAAGGCTAGATTGGCGGCCTCATTGCGGCACGGAATGACGATCGTAATTGCCGGATTGCTCAAGTTGCAAGCTTTCGTAGTGGGACTTCAGGCGCGCTCCATAACATCGAAAGCGCTGCCGTGCCATCCTCATTTGCATTACGAAGCCGTAATGCCAACCCTTCGGTCAACGCTTGTTGCGAATGTCGGAGAGAGTCTTCGCCGGTGTAATCGCTTCGGGATCGAGACGAATTTCAATGATCGCCGGCTTGCCGCTTTCGACGGCCCGTTGCCATGCTCCTTCGAATTCCTCCGTAGCGTCCACGG
Source organism: Phyllobacterium trifolii (assembly GCF_014192095.1). Lineage (GTDB taxonomy): Bacteria > Pseudomonadota > Alphaproteobacteria > Rhizobiales > Rhizobiaceae > Phyllobacterium > Phyllobacterium trifolii. Next base: position 29,444 of record NZ_JACHXN010000025.1, on the reverse strand, counting down.
TCTCACCATGACCGCCATAGGCCCGGGCAAGCATGGCAAAATCCGGGTTGGTGAGATCCGTCGCGGATACCCGCCCGGGATATTCGCGCTCCTGATGCATACGAATCGTCCCATAGATGTTGTTGTTGATGACCAGCACGATAATCGGCAAGTCGTATTGTACTGCCGTCGCAAAATCCTGGCCGTTCATCAGGAAGCATCCGTCACCGGCAAAGCAGACGACCGTTCGCTCCGGGTAGAGCTGTTTTGCTGCAACGGCCGCCGGCAGGCCATAACCCATGGACCCGGATGTCGGTGCCGCCTGTGTGGCGAAGCGGCGGAATCGATGGAAGCGATGCAGCCACGTGGCGTAGTTGCCTGCGCCATTGGTCATGATCGCATCCTCAGGCAGCACGCTCTCAAGATAGGACATGATTGGTCCCATCGCGACCTTGCCCGGTCCGGTCTTCGGCGGTGTCGACCAGGCGAGGTAGGATTTATGCGCGGTTTCCCCTTCCCCCGGCCAGTTGATGTGGGACGGCGGTGCAAGATGTTCGACAGCTTCTGCAAACATGTCGGGAGCTGAGTTGATCGCGAGGCTTGGGCGATATACTCGTCCAAGTTCATCCGCGTCTGGATGCACATGGATCAGAGTCTGCTTGGGGTAGGGACTGTCCATCAACGTGTAGCCGGACGAGGGCATCTCGCCGAAACGCCCGCCAACGAGCAGCAACACGTCGGCTTCTTTCACACGCGCCGCCAAAGCCGGATTGATGCCGATCCCGACGTCGCCCGCATAATTCGGATGCAGATGATCGAACAGCATCTGCCGGCGGAAGGAACAGCCGACGGGCAGGTGCCATTTTTCTGCAAAGCGCGTGATCGACTGGACTGCGTTTTCATTCCAGCGCGACCCACCCAGGATCACGAAAGGCCGTGTTGCGCCCTGAAGAAGATCGGCGAGCTTTTCGATACTGGCCGGAGATGGACCCGTCTCGACCGGCTGCCAGCCCTGAGCCGCCACTGCTTCGACCTTGTCGGTCAACATATCTTCCGGTAGCGCCAGCACGACAGGCCCAGGACGGCCCGAGGTCGCGACGGAAAATGCGCGCGTGACGAATTCCGGAATGCGCCGCGCATCGTCGATTTCTGCCACCCATTTCGCTGTATCGGCAAAGAAGCGGCGGTACTCGACTTCCTGAAAGGCTTCGCGCTCACGTGCGTCGCGTTGCACTTGGCCAATAAAAAGGATCAGTGGCGTCGAATCCTGCTTGGCGATGTGGATTCCGGGGGAGGCATTGGTTGCCCCTGGACCCCGTGTGACAAAGCAAATGCCTGGCTTGCCTGTGAGCTTTCCCCAGGCATCCGCCATCATCGTGGCTCCGCCCTCGGCCCGACAAACGGTGACGCCTATCTTTGCGTCGTAAAGCGCGTCGAGCACGGCAAGATAGCTTTCACCTGGCACGCAAAACAACCGCTCGACGCCATTAGCCGCCAAAGCCTCGACGATCAATTCACCGCCCGTTTTCATTGGATACGTCCTTTACTTCTTCAAGAATTTCGGCGCTGTGCTCGCCAAGACGTGGCGAAGGCCGTTGATAGGAAAGCGGGGTTTTCGACATGACGATCGGCGTGCGCACCGAGGGAATAGTGCTGCCATGGCCGTCCTCGAGATCAAGCCGCAATTGCCGCGACACGATCTGCGGATCGTTGAACATCTCGCCGATCTGGTTGATCGGGCCAGCGGGAACAGCATTTCGGGAACAGGCGTCAAGCAATTCGGCGCGGGTGCGTTTCTGTGTTTCAGTCCGTATCAGAGCCGTCAGTTCGATGCGATTTTCCAGTCGTGCTCTATTGGTCAGGAAGCGAGGATCGCTGGCGAGATTTTCAAGCCCGACAAGGCTGCAGAACCGGGCGAACTGCCCGTCATTGCCGACCGCAAGAATCATATGACCGTCGGATGTCGGTACGACTTCGTAAGGCGCAATATTCGGGTGCGCGTTGCCCATGCGGTGCGGACTCTTGCCGGTCGCAAGATAGTTCATTGCCTGGTTGGCCATGACAGCGGATTGCACGTCGAACAGGGCCATATCAATCATCTGGCCTTCGCCTGTCTTCGCTGCATGGGCCAGCGCGGCCTGAATGGCAATGACGGAATAGAGTCCGGTGAAGACATCGGCGACGGCAAGGCCAACCTTTTGCGGCTCGCGGTCGGGTTCGCCGGTAACGGACATCAGCCCGGACATGCCCTGGATGATGAAGTCATAGCCCGCCTGGGCTGCATACGGCCCGTCCTGACCAAAGCCTGTGATCGAACAATAGACGAGGCGCGGATTGTCGGCGCTCAAAGATGCGTAGTCGAGGCCGTACTTCTTCAGGCCGCCTACCTTGAAATTTTCGAGCACGACATCTGCAGTACGGCAGAGTGCCTTGACCGTTTCCTGTCCCTCCTTGGTCGTGAAATCCAAGGTAATCGAACGCTTGCCGCGGTTGCACGAGTGAAAATAGGCGGCAGAGAGATTTTCGCCCTCGCTGCTGGCGATGAACGGCGGTCCCCACCCACGCGTCTCGTCCCCTCCGGCAGGATTTTCCACCTTGATGACATCAGCGCCAAGGTCGGCGAGAACCTGTCCGGCCCATGGCCCGGCTAGAACGCGGGCGAGTTCGATGACGCGCACACCTTTGAGAGGAGCATCAGTCATGTTTCAGGCACTCTCCAGATGTGTCGATCGTTTCTGTTCGTGTCGCCCAATCCGCAAAATCTCGCATGATTACCTCCCTGTTGATCTCGTTGAGGCCTTCATGCCGTGTACCCTCGTAGATCTTCGTTGTGACATTGGAAAATCCAAGCTGTTTCATTCTGCGATCAAGGTGCCTGACAGCTTTGCCCTTCTCGGTGGCCGGATCTTCGGCACCGCCGACGAGATTGAAGGGTAAGTCGCGGGGGACGTTGGCCAGCAACGAATTATCTGCACCGGTGAAGATGAGGTCGAAAATATCGCGCCACATACTCACTGTTGGGTTCCAGCCGGATAGCGGGTCGGCAAGATAGGCATCTACTTCGTCAGGGTCGCGCGATAACCAGTCAGACGCCGTACGGGCGTTTGCAATGCTGCGGCCCCACTGCTGGAAGGTGAATTTCGGTAGCAACATACTTGGAACGTCCGATCCCAAAAACATGCGCTCGGCACGCAGGACTCCTTGCGCCACCTGGCCGAGAAGTCCAGCAGAGAAATTGGCGTTCCAGATCGCCGCAGCGTCCACTCTACCTGGATGCTTCAGCACGTAGTTCATTGCGATCAATCCGCCGAGCGAGTGCCCGAACAGAATCATGGGGAGGTGAGGGTGACGCTGGCGGGCAAGACTGTTGATGGCATCGACGTCGTCCAGAACGTGCATGACTCCGTCGCTTTGCGCAAATCGTCCAGCCGGAGCTCCAGTTGCTTTGGTAAGTCCGTGTCCGCGATGATCGTGAGCATAGACGTGAAAACCTTGTCCGTTCAAGAATCGGGCAAACCGCGCATAGCGCAGGGAATGTTCACTGACGCCGTGACTGATCTGGACGATGGCGTGCGCATGCCCCTCGGCCGCGGAAAACCGCATCGCAAGTTTTGCCCCTGTCGCGCTTGCAATCGTTTCTACGTCCTCGAATGCCATTCTCTGCCTCCCGTCGCAGTTGAAGTGGTGGCGCACGAATAGTCAATGCGCAATAAATTCCGATAAAATCCGCTTAATTTTTTTCGTTCCTGCACAATAAATAATCATGTAAAACCGTATGCAATTTTATTTTGCAAAGCCTCTTGCAATCGATAAAAACTTCCCTCAGAACTTCACTCCGAAAGAGATTGAATGTGCGATCGTTGCAACCGCAACAATGAAACGCACTCGGTTTCTGCCAGTTACATGGCCGTTCAGGGGAGAAGAGGACGCTCCCCGAATGCGGCACCAGAGGGGAAACCGGGTGACGGAAATATCCGCGCCCGGTTTCGCTCGTTTTGAGGGCTTGCCCTGATGAATGAGGCCGGATGGCAACGGCGCTGTGCGTGGTTCTACAAGCTCACCATGAGGGAGATGGTTGGGTTGCAGTGGAGCCAAGAACTGCTGGGTTGGTGACTATCGGTGCAATCCTCAATCTCCCTCATGGTGAGCTTGTCGAACCACGCACAGCAGCATTGCTATCGACAAATCGGCAGCCTCGGACCAAATGGCCAGACTCAGATAAGGGCGTGGCAAAGAAGGGGCTTAACCTCGGTCAGCTGCCCGAAATAAACCACCATCCATTGCCACAGGAGCCCCTTTCGCCTACATACGGCGCAAATTCATGTCCCTAAAATCCCGAACACCGGAGTGACGCGCGTTATGGCACGCCAATTCATCTATCATATGGCCGGCCTGAACAAGGCATATGGAACCAAGAAGGTTCTTGAAAACATTCATCTTTCTTTCTACCCCGATGCCAAGATCGGTATCCTCGGGCCGAACGGTGCCGGTAAGTCGACGATCCTCAAGATCATGGCCGGCATGGACAGAGAATACACAGGCGAGGCCTGGCTGGCTGAGGGCGCGACAGTTGGTTATCTCGCTCAGGAGCCCGTTCTCGACCCGACGAAGGATGTGATGGGCAACGTCATGGACGGAGTTGCCGACAAGAAGGCCATTCTCGACCGCTACAATGAAGTCATGATGAATTATTCCGACGAGACCGCCGACGAGGGCGCGAAGTTGCAGGATATCATCGATTCCAAGAACCTCTGGGATCTGGAATCGCAGGTCGAGATGGCCATGGAAGCATTGCGCTGCCCGCCTGGGGACAGCGAGGTAACCAACCTTTCCGGCGGTGAACGCCGCCGCGTGGCTCTATGCCGTCTTCTGCTTTCGCAACCGGACCTCTTGCTCCTCGACGAGCCGACCAACCATCTGGATGCGGAAACCACGGCGTGGCTGGAAAAGCATCTGCGCGAATACAAGGGCTCGGTGCTGTTGATCACCCACGATCGCTACTTCCTCGACAATGTTACCGGCTGGATTCTCGAACTCGATCGCGGTCGCGGTATTCCTTATGAAGGCAACTACTCGGCCTATCTCGGCGCCAAGGCCAAGCGCATGCAGCAGGAAGGTCGTGAGGACGACTCGCGCCAGAAAGCTTTGGAGCGCGAGCGCGAATGGATTTCGGCGAGCCCCAAGGCTCGTCAGGCCAAGTCCAAGGCGCGTATCAAGGCCTATGACGCCTTGGTGGACGCGGCCAACGATCAGCGGCCCGGCGACGCACAGATTCTCATTCCGGCAGGCGAGCGCCTTGGTCAGGTGGTGATCGAAGCGGAAGGCCTCGCCAAATCCTTCGGGGATCGACTGCTGATCGAAAACCTTACATTCAAGCTGCCGCCCGGCGGCATTGTCGGCATTATCGGCCCCAACGGCGCGGGTAAGACCACCCTGTTCAAGATGATCACCGGACAGGAAAAGCCGGATTCCGGATCCATCCGCATCGGTGAAACAGTGCATCTTGGCTATGTCGATCAGAGCCGCGATCATTTGAAGGCTGACAAGAACGTCTGGGAAGAAATTTCGGGCGGCAATGAAATCATCAAGCTCGGCAAGCACGAGATGAACTCACGTGCCTATGTCTCGGCGTTCAACTTCAAGGGCGGCGATCAGCAGCAGAAGGTCGGCAATCTCTCGGGCGGTCAGCGCAATCGCGTGCATCTCGCCAAGATGCTGCAGGCTGGTGGCAATGTTCTTCTGCTCGATGAGCCCACCAACGATCTCGACACCGAAACGCTGGCGGCGCTTGAGGACGCGCTGGAAAAATATGCAGGCTGCGCCGTGATCATCAGCCACGATCGCATGTTCCTCGACCGGCTGGCGACACATATCCTCGCATTCGAAGGCGACAGCCATGTGGAATGGTTCGAAGGCAATTTCGAGGACTACGAGAACGACAAGATCCGCCGCCTTGGCCCGGACAGCGTCAACCCGAAGCGTCCGAGCTACAAGCCGCTAACTCGATAAACGGTAGTGGGAGGCGGAGACGTTCTCCCATCACCATTTTTGACGAACCCATCAGGCTTATTTGCTGGTTTTCGTGGCTTGAATTTCTAGTATGCGGGGAGTCTCACGGAGGGGTGCAATGACCGACCTGTTTGAAACCAGAACTGAAATACTACCTTCACGCAAGCTTAGCGGGCGGGTAAGTGGGCTGTTCGAAGCTCTCGCAGGCGATTTTGTCACGACGCCTGCAGCTTCTCTTGATCTCACATTCGACGGCATCGTTGGCGATTTTCATGCTGGTCCAACGCGCAAGTCCGGCGGGCGTGAGCCCTGGTATCCGCGCGGCACGGAAATGCGCAACGAGCGCCAGCTTTCCATTCTCGCATCGGACGAACTGGCGGATGTCGCTGTTGGTATGGGATTGTCTGAACTGAAGGCTGAATGGATCGGCGGCAACATGGTCATTGACGGTATTCCGGCGCTTTCGATGCTGCCGCCACGGACGCTGATGTTCTTCGAAGGAGGCGTCACCCTGAAGGTCGACGGGCAAAATGCCCCTTGCAAAGTGGCGGGACGCTCCATCGGCGAACATGCAGACACAGAAGATCACACGACGACAGCGCTTGACTTCGTCAGGGTCTCGAAGCGCCTGCGTGGTATCGTCGCCTGGATCGAGAAACCGGGCACCATTCGCGCCGGTGAAAAAGTCGATGTACGGGTGCCTGAGCAATGGATTTATCCGATCTAAGGCTTGCGCCAAGAGCTTTTCTATGGCGAATGGACTGAAGGTCCGGTGCCTGCTTTTTGCGGGAGAATCGGGAAGCCGGTGTGACTCCGGCACGTGCCCAACGCTGTAAAGGGGATGGGCCGCGCAGATGCCACGGAGATATCCGGAAGGCGCGCGGTTCAGATGAACCTCAGTCAGAAGACCGGCCGGACCTCATAGCTTAAACCGCGCGGACAGCGGGGAGAGTTTCCAAGCGTTGTTGGGAGCAAGCAATGCGCGATGTTTTATCAGGTCCGGTTGCAGCCAGCAGTTTTTCCCCAAATGAACGCGCTGCAGTCTACAAAGCCATCCATACAAGGCGCGACGTGCGCGACCAGTTCCTGCCGCAAGCTGTCCCCGACGAGGTGCTGATGCGGCTGCTGGACGCCGCGCATCATGCACCGTCGGTCGGATTCATGCAGCCGTGGAACTTTATCGTCATTCGCGACGAGACGCGAAAGGCGGAGATACATCGCGCCTTCACCCGCGCCAACGAGGAGGCCAAGTCGCTATTCAGCGACGAACGGCAAGCGCTGTATGCTTCGCTGAAGCTCGAAGGCATTCTCAAGGCGCCGATCAACCTGTGCATCACCTGCGACCGCACGCGTGGCGGCAACGTGGTGCTTGGACGCACGCATAATCGCCAGATGGATCTGTATAGTACCGTCTGCGCTGTGCAAAATCTTTGGCTCGCGGCTCGGGCTGAGGGCATCGGTGTCGGGTGGGTCAGCATTTACCACGATCAGGATATGCGCCGTATCCTCGGCATTCCGGAGCATGTCGAGATCATAGCGTACCTCTGTATCGGTTATGTCGATGAACTCTACGACACGCCGGAACTGCAAAAGCGCGGCTGGGCCAAAAGATTACCCCTAGAGAACCTGATTTTCCAAGATCAATGGCAGGACACGACCAGCATCAGCTCGGATCTTCCTCATCAGGATCCAGCAGACGCGTCGCTCGCCACTCTGTCAACTTCCGATTGATGGCGTCTAGCACGAAGAATCGCGCACTCTCCTTGTCATACCCTTCATCGCGCAGGGCGTCATAGTCCGTGTGCTGGTGGCGGACATGTGCCACGGCAGCAAGCCACACCGCGATGGGAGGGGGCAATGACCGCATGTGCGGCGCGCCAGCAGCAGCCCTTATCGGCTCCGAATCCGAATAGGGCACCGCCGGGATAAGCAGCGTCAGCGCCTTGTTGATCGCGCGCTGGCGGTTTGTTCCTGTGCTCATGCAGGTTCCTTGCGTGATTCTTGGTCATATTTCAAACGCGGCAAAATTTGTCGTCAACGGCAAAAACAACTTGCCAAAATTTGATTTCTCACATAAACATATCTTTATGTCTTTTGAGGTGAATGATGGACAAGCGCAATCTCAATCTTGATCTGATGGTCGATACGCTGAAAGCAGCGGCCGAGCCAAGTCGTTTGCGTATTCTGGCGCTCTTGTCGCGCGGCGACCTGACAGTTTCGGACCTTACGACTATTCTCGGCCAGTCACAGCCACGTGTGTCACGCCACCTCAAGCTCCTGTTTGAAGCAAGCCTCATCAACCGTTATCAGGAAGGTTCCTGGGCTTATTTCCGTTTGGCAGAATCGCTGATCGTCGGCGACATCGCGCGCTCTCTTCTGGACCGTCTGGACAACGCCGATCCGCTGTTGGAGCGTGATCTTGAACGCCTTTCCTCGGTGAAACTGCAGCGTCGCGAGCGTGCGGCTGCCTACTTCAGTGCCAATGCCACCAGCTGGGACGCGATCCGATCGCTGCATGTCCCGGATGGCGCGGTAGAGGACGCGCTCATCAAGATCGTCGGTCGCAAGCCCTTCCAGGCCATGCTCGACGTTGGGACTGGCACAGGCCGCCTTCTGGAGCTTTTTGCGCCGCTTTATGTGCGCGGTGTCGGCATCGACATTAATCGCGACATGCTGACTATCGCCCGTTCAAACCTCGACCGCGACGGGATTGCCAACGCGCAGGTTCGCCACGGCGACGTCTATTCGCTGCCGGTCGATCGGGAGTCTTTCGATCTCGTGACGATTCACCAGGTCCTGCACTTTCTCGACAATCCGGCGGAAGCAATCCGCGAAGCGGCGCGCGCGTTGCGGGCAGGCGGGCGAATGTTGATCGTCGATTTTGCCCCGCATGAGCTTGAGTTCCTGCGCGACAATCATGCGCATGTGCGTCTTGGGTTCAATGACGGGCAGATGCGCGACTGGCTGACCGAGGCTGGATTGATGCTCGAAGAGAGCCGCGATCTAGAACCGAAGGGCGATGACAAACTGACCGTCAAATTGTGGCTGGCACGCGACCCACGCCTGCTGATCGCCGATCCCGATTCAACCTCCCGCATAACGGAGAGCGTATAATGAGTTTTTTCCGCCAGTCCCGCCGTTCGGATATTGGGTCAATTATCCGTGTTTCATTTGAGTTTTTCCCGCCAAAGACGGAAGTCATGGAAGAACGGCTTTGGGAAACGGTGACGCGCCTTGCGCCGCTCAATCCTGAATTCGTATCGGTGACTTACGGTGCCGGCGGCACCACCCGGGAGCGTACTGCCCGTACAATCAAGCGGATTTTGACTGAAACCGACGTCAATGCCGCCGCCCATCTGACCTGCGTCGATGCGACCAAGGAAGAAGTGGATACGGTTGTGCGCGAGTTTGCGGCCATGGGCGTCAAGCGCTTCGTGGCGTTGCGCGGCGATCCGGCCGGCGGCGTTGGCGCGCATTATAAACCAACTCCAGGTGGCTATGAGAACGGCGCCGAGCTGGTCGCGGGACTCAAAGCCTTCGCGGACTTCGACATTTCCGTCTCCGCGTATCCGGAAAAGCATCCGGAAAGTCCAGATTTTGCCACGGATATCGACATGCTGAAACGCAAGGTCGACAATGGCGCGACGCGGGCGATCACGCAATTCTTTTTCGAGAACGATCTTTATGAACGTTACGTTGAAAAGGTTCGCCGCGCTGGCATCTATATTCCGATCCTGCCCGGCATATTGCCGATCCATAATTTCACGCAGGTCACCAATTTCTGCTCGAAGGCCGGAACGCATATTCCCGCATGGCTTGCCGAGCGGTTTGACGGGCTGGACAATGACCCGCAGACGCACGCGTTGGTCTCGTCAGCGGTTGCCGCCGAACAGGTGCTCGATCTGGTCGAGCGCGGTATCCAGGATTTCCATTTCTACACAATGAACCGGGCTGATCTACCCTTCGCCATCTGTCATTTGATTGGCGTTCGTCCTGGTAGCAGCGATACGGTTGATGCCAGTCTTGCCGGGGCTGCAGCCTAGGCAATTTGAAACGAAAACGGCCCGGTTGCTATAACCGGGCCGCCCTCCTGTTTTCTATTCGCTTAACGGTCAGAGACCATCTTCGTAGCGCTCTTATTTACAATCAGGGGATTAGTCCTACGACCATTGCACCAATAAATGCGAACGCTGCACAGATCATAAGGACATTCATCGATCGAGTTAGTCCCATCGCTCGTCTCCTGCAGTTAACCCATTTAGCATAGCGCAAATTTGCCACATAAAAAGCCCAAATATTGCGGTCTTGTGACATGGATAGTAGAAATTTTTTGCCCTCCAAACCTAAGTTTTTGAATTTAAACCCATTTAGAGCAATAAAAAATATTCAAATCACGATAAAATGTTCCCAAAAGCGGTATATTTTTGCAGTGCAGCAAAAAGGTCACACATAAGGGGTGTAGCTCGAGCTTTGCCACAATTAGGCCAGAATTAAGCCGCGGACCCCGAGCTATAAGGCTAACGGTATATTGAAAACTTTACGCTTTTTGGCGCTTTTGCAGCGCTGAGAGCAGCCTGCCATCGATCGTCAACAATCCAAGAGCGATCAATGCCATGCCAACGAAGTCCTGAAGCGCGAGCTCCTCGTCGAGAAAAATTGTTCCAAGCAGAATAGCGCTGACTGGAACGATCAAAGTGACGAGTGATGCATTTGTTGCGCCGGCCGTCCGGACGATCGAAAAATAGAGGATATAGGCGAAAGCGGTCGACAGAAGGCCAAGACCGAGAATGGCCAACCAGACACCGGTATCAATGTTCGCTACGGCAGGAACGCCGTCGTAGATGAGCACCACGGGTATCATGATGAGCGTGGACGCGGTCATTTGACCGGTGGACGTTACTGTGGGTGGCACTCCCTTGAAGCGCTTCGCCAGAATGCCGGCAAAAGCGTAGGAGAGGGTGGCGCCGATCACAGCAATTTCAGCCCAAAGCGGACCACCGAGACCCGTGAGAACACCAGGGCCGATCATGATGACGAGCCCGAATATGCCCAGGAGAATGCCGACAAGTTTGTTGATCGTGATCCTTTCGTCTACCGTAAGGATGGCGGCGACAACGACCGTCCAGATCGGTGTTGTAGCATTGAGGATCGACTCGACACCTGCGCCAAGAACTGTCTGCCCGATGAAGAGCAGGGAAAAGGGGATGACGTTCATCAGCAGGCCAAGGCCAGCGAACTCAAATGCATGATCCCGGTAGTCCCAGAACCGGACGCCGCGGCTAAGCAGATAGAGATGAAGTGCCAGAGCTGCTACTGCCACGCGAAAAAGCACCAACGTTAACGGGGGAACCACTTGAACCGCGACACGCGCAAAGAAGAATGACCCACCCCAGATTGCGCCAAGAAGGAGCAATTGCAACCATGCGAAGCTGGTCATGGCGAGAGGATTGGGCGACGTTGTTTGCGCGGTGGACACGGATAGATCCTTTCGACAGTGCAGTCTGATAAGGTTTCTAGCTGTTCAACGGTATAAAACCACCCGATTCCAGCTGCAAGAAACCGACTTTCGTCTGTCACCTGTCCTTGATAAGAGTTTTGCATGACGCAGAACAAAACGATGCAACGATTCGCCTCGGCCCGTGAAGCAGCGCTTACCCTGCGGCCGGACCAGCCAGTCTACTGTTTTCGGCCGCAAGTTCTGATCGATGACGCGCACCAGTTCATGAAGATGTTCCCGGGCGAGACGGCTTATGCGGTCAAGACCAATGGCGAAAATCTTGTGCTCGAAACGCTGGCACGCAATGGCATCAGCGTTTTCGATGTGGCATCCCCGGGAGAGTTCGAAGCGGTGCGCAAGGTCGCACCGGATGCGCAGATGCTGTATATGCACCCGATCAAGGCGCAGTCGGATATTCGCCTTGCTCTCGAAACCTACGGCATTCGTGTTCTGGCAGTGGACCATGAGGATGAGATCGCCAAGGTAACCCGCATTGTGCGTGCACTGGATATCGATCCAGCCAGCATAACGCTATACATAAGGCTGCAAACCAAGGGACATGCCGCCTACGAGTTATCGAAGAAATTTGGTGCCGCGCCAGCACATGCAGTAGAGCTGCTTCAGCGCGCCCACAAGATCGGCTACATGGTGGGCCTGTGTTTTCATGTTGGCAGCCAGATCGAGGATCCAGACACCTATGAGCGTGCCTTGAGCTCGGCTGATTGGGTGCGCAACCGCGCCGGGGTTCCCTTGGCGGGTCTCGACGTCGGTGGTGGCTTTCCCGCTGAGTACGGACATGACCCGAAACGCAAGCATGTCGAGATGCCGTCGCTTGGCCAACTGATGTCGCGGCTGCGGGGCGATATCAAGGAGTATGGTTTTGGTGATTTGCCCCTGGTGGCAGAGCCGGGTCGCGTCATTGTCGCTCGGGCGTTTTCATTGATCGTGCGTGTTCTCTTACGCAAGGGCAGACGGCTATACATAAATGACGGTATCTGGGCGTCGCTGTCCGATTCGTGGACCGGCAAGATCACGCTGCCTGCCCGTTTCATCCCCGATCCAGCCAAAAAGCACCGCCATGGCGATCCGAAGGAAATTGTGCCGTTCCGGGTGTGCGGCGCAACGTGCGACTCCGTCGATATCCTGTCACGCCCGTTCTGGTTGCCGGAAACGGTCGACACTGGGGACTGGATCGAGATCGGTAATATCGGAGCTTACTCGCTATCGCTGCGCACCCGCTTCAACGGCTTTTACCCTGACACGTTCGTCGAGGTGGAAACACCCTTCGACGAAGGTGATCGACCGGAAGGTTTTGCCTCACTCGAGACGATGGCGCCTGCGCAGTAGCTCGCGACGAAGCTCTAAAGCTTGCCGAGGAGTTCGGGTGTTGGCCACGCATCGGCGGGCAGACCGAGGCGGATCTGTTCGTCGCGTACCGCATCGCGGGTAAGAATGCCGAACACGCCATCGATCTTCGGGCCCATATCGTGGCCCCGCGCCGCAAGCTTGTTCTGCAATTCCTTCATTTGCTCGGGATTGAGCCCGGCTTCAGGATTGGTTGGCTCAAGCGGACCCGCTCCGGCCAGGCGAGTGGCAAAATAGGCTGCTGTCGTTGCGTAGATGATCGATTTGTTCCATTCGACGAAAATGTCGAAATTTGCATAGGAAAGGAAAGCTGGGCCCTTGCGGCCCATCGGAAGCAGCAGCGAGGCATCGCCATCGTCGGGACCGAGCGGTCCCTTCATACCGGTAACACCCCATGCAGCCCACTTGGAGTGGGGCAGGCGGTTGGTGCGCATGGCATTTTCCCAAGGCAGCTCTTGTGTGAGCTCTACTTCCTCCAGCCATGGCTCACCCTTGCGCCAGCCCAGATCATGCATCACACGAGCAGCGGTCATGATCGCATCTGGCGCGCTGTGCTTCAGATCGACCTTGCCATCGCCATCACCGTCGACGCCGCGCTCGAGATAGTCGGTTGGCAGCATCTGCATTTGACCGATCTCGCCAGCCCAGGCGCCGGTCGTCTTGGCATCGACGACACCGCTGTCAAAAAGCTTCAGAAGAGCGATCAACTGCGGGCGGAAAAGTTCGGGCCGCCGGCAATCGAATGAGAGCGTCAGGAGTGCGTTCAAAGTATCGAAATCGCCCTGAACTGCACCGAAATCCGTTTCAAGACCCCAGAATGCTGCGATCACCGGTCCTGGAACGCCATACTCAGCTTCTGCCTTGGCAAAGGTATCCGCATACTTCTTGAGGTTTGCCGCGCCCTGTTTCAAACGGTAATCGGACACCATGCGCGAGGAGAAAGTGAGGAAAGTCTGATTGAAGACGCCTTGGGCGCGGTCGCGCTCCAGTACCTTGTCGTCCATCGAAGCCTTGAGAAGCTCACCCAAGCCCCTATCGGTTACACCGGCTGCTTTTGCCTCGGCGATCAGTCCATTGAACCACGGTTCCAGTTCGCCCCCGCATGCGGGTTTTGCCACTACCGGTTGCGTCGGCGCCACCTGATCCAGGGCACGGGCAGTGCTGGACAGGGCAAAAAGGCTGACGGCAAATGCAATCGATAGTTTGTTCATAAGAAAAATCTCATTGATAACGGGCGCGTTCAGTACACGCGGAATTTTTCCTGCTAATGCACGAATATGTGGATGGCGTGAAGTCAAAGAAGTGCGAGAAAACGCTGGCGCTAAGCTTTATCGGACCTTGTTGCGCACCAGCCACTGTTTCCAGGCGCTTTCATTGCCCGCGAAAACATTGATATCTGCGTCGCCGCGTATGCCAGGGACTGCTCCGGTCCCGGTATATTGCCAGAACGTCCAGGGATGCGGTCCGTACTTCTCATCGGGGTGACCTGCCACCGAGCGCAACCAGAATGGATAATTGGCAAGTTGCCTCAGATCGTTATCGTCGAAGAAATCGACGGTCGTATAGATGATTGGCCGCTTGCCGTAGTGACGTTCTAGGATATCCAGGAAGGTGCGCATTTCGCCGCGCACGACAGCAGCATTTGGCCTGAGCTTGCAGGTTGGAGAAGCGGCGTTCCACTCCATGTCGAGAACCGGGGGCAAAGCCCCGGGGTCGTTAGGAACATGCTCGATGAACCAGCGCGCCTGTTCCTTGGCGGTACGGCAGAAATAATAGAAGTGATAGGCACCGCGAGGGATGCCTGCAGCGCGCGCCGCCGCCCAGTTCTGGCCAAATCGTTCGTCGAACCTGTCGCCGCCTTCGGTCGCCTTTATGAAGACAAAGGAAATACGGCTGCTGCGTACCGTCTGCCAATCAACTGTGGACTGATATTTCGAGACGTCCGTTCCATGAATCGGATATCGCCACGGGGTCTTGCCGGTCCAGTCGTGAGGATCGCGATCACCGAAACGCGGCGCGCTCACATTGCCTGTCGGGGCGGCGATCTGTTGAACGGCCGAAGTTTGCTTTGGTGCGGAGAAGTCGTAGTCAACCGTGGTGCAGCCGGCGAGCAAGAGGGTCAATATACTGGCTGCAAGTCGTTTCATGAAGGAGTTCCGTATCGAATCGTGGACGGTGCGTCACAGGTACCTTACAGATGCGTCATTATGCTTAATAAAGATTGCATATTAGAAATTAGCCAAAGGCAATTTAGCTATCTCATAAATTCCGCGTATTTTCGGCCGTTTTGGACGAGATACGGTATCTAGTCGGGAATTGCAAAACCGCATTTCAAACTCTTTTTCGGGAACTTTTCTTGACTCCACATTGACTCTACGCATCGGCGATCCTGATAGCCTCATGTTCATCCCTGGATCTGCCAGGCGTTCTCCCTGCCGCAACTGGGTGCGCCGGAAGGCGTTAAGTCTAGCGCGCACTGCAATCGCTTGTTCGGCTAGGAAGCCATTGTGAGTGGCGCGATATTGACCCTCGTGGAATTCCAAGTTGAAGGCGTTGTAGGCATGGAAATCACCCCGCGCGACTAGCTGCTCGGAGGCATCGTGCAATTCTATCAGATGGCTACGCTCAAGCGGTGTCATCCGATAGGTCGCCAGCCTGACGCACATTCTGAGCACCGCTTGGCTTTTAGCGACCACACCTAAGTATAATAGAGCTTTGATCGTTGCCTCGCTAAGACTGGGACAAGTTGTGCACGGAGTACCAGAAATGCGGAACTGGAGTACACAAAAGGAGGCTCTCGCACTGCGACGCTATGCCGGCCAGCGCTATGCCTGCGGCAAGAGCGTCGCCTTGGATGACCTCCCTCAATTCCTGGAAGCAGTCCTCCGGCCAGGTGATCGCGTCTGCCTGGAGGGCGATAATCAGAAGCAAGCCGATATACTCGCCAAGGCACTTGCCAATCTCGATCCCGGCAAGATCCATGATCTCCACATGGTGCAATCGGGCGTCGTGCTGCCGGAGCATCTCGATGTGTTCGAGAAGGGCGTCGCCAAGCGGCTGGACTTCTCCTATTCGGGCCCGCAATCGACGCGCATCGCGCGCATGCTGTCCGGCGGCAAGATCGAGCTCGGCGCCGTCCATACTTATCTGGAGCTCTTCGCCCGCTATTTCATTGATCTGACGCCGCAGGTGGCGTTGATCGCCGCGGTCAGTGCAGATCGGGACGGCAACCTCTACACCGGCCCCAACACCGAGGATACGCCGACCGTCGTGGAAGCCACGAGCTTCAAGAGCGGCATGGTTGTGGCGCAAGTGGCCGAGATCGTCGACAAGGTGCCGCGCGTCGATATCCCCGGAGACTTGGTCCATTTCGTCGTTGACGCAAAAAAACCGTTCTATGTCGAACCGCTGTTCACCCGCGATCCGGGCGCGATCACTGAGACGCAGATCTTGACGGCAATGCTCGCCATCAAGGGGCTCTATGCGCCCTACGGTGTTCGCCGTCTCAACCATGGCATCGGCTTCAACACCGCCGCCATCGAGCTGCTATTGCCCACCTACGGCGAAAAACTTGGTCTGAAGGGCAAGATCTGCACGCATTTTGCGCTCAATCCGCATCCCACGCTCATTCCGGCAATCGAGGCCGGCTGGGTGGAGCAGATCCACAGTTTCGGCTCCGAAGTCGGCATGGACGATTATCTCTCGGCGCGGTCCGACATCTTCTTTACCGGCCCGGATGGATCACTCCGCTCCAACCGCGCGTATTGCCAGGTCGCGGGGCTCTATGCCTGCGACATGTTCATCGGCTCCACTCTACAGATCGATCTCCAGGGCCATAGTTCGACGGTTACGACCAACCGCATCGCCGGCTTTGGCGGTGCCCCCAACATGGGGTCTGATTCGCGCGGGCGTCGCCATCCGAGCGAGCCCTGGCTGAAAGCGGGCGCTGATGCCGATCCCAATGCCGCAGCAGGCCTGCGCCGCGGGCGTAAACTGGTGGTCCAGATCGGCGAGACCTTTGGTGAAAAGAACGTGCCGCTGTTTGTAGAACAGCTCGACGCCCTCGAACTTGCGGATAAGCTCGACCTCGACCTCGCACCGGTCATGATCTACGGCGATGACGTTAGCCACATCATCACCGAGGATGGCATCGCCAACCTCTTGCTCTGTCGCGACAATGACGAGCGCGAACAGGCAATCCGCGGTGTTGCCGGTTACACCGATGTAGGGCGGGCACGTGATCGCAAGATGGTCGAACGGCTACGCGCACGCGGCGTCATCCGCCGCCCGGAGGATCTCGGTATCGATCCGCTCGATGCGGACCGCCGCATGCTGGCAGCGCGCTCGATCAAGGATCTCATGCTGGCCTCGGGTGGTCTCTATCAGCCTCCGAGTCAGTTCCGAAATTGGTAATGAGGGGAAACGTACCATGGAAAAGCTCAGTTTCACAATGAAGCCGTCAACCCCCGCCACCGGTACCCGTGCAAGAGCCATCGTCGGCGTCGTCGCCTCGGGCAATCTGGAAGTGCTTCTCGAGCGCAATTTGCCAGCAAACATCTGCATAATCGATATCGCCACGGCAGCGCGCGGTTTTGCAGCCGTGTGGGAAGCGGTGATCGAGGACTTTGTGACGCGGCGGCCGGCGGGCGGCCTGCACATCTCCATCAATGACGGCGGGGCGCGGCCGGATATGGTCTCTCTGCGTCTCGCTCAAGGTGTCCGTCTGATCGAGGAGCTTGAAGCATGACGTCCGAAAACAGTTGGTATGAAGCGGGCGCCCGCCAGCGGGTCGCAGCACTGCTCGATCCCGGCAGCTTCGCAGAATTTATCGGCCCCGAGCAGCGTGAGATCAGCCCGCATCTGGCGATCTTCGATCTGCCGGAACAATTCGACGATGGCATCATTGTCGGTCACGGCACTCTCGAAGGTCGCCGCATATTGGTAGCGGCTCAGGAGGGACGCTTCATGGGCGGTGCTTTCGGCGAAGTGCATGGCGCCAAGCTCACCGGCCTTCTGCGGGCCGCCCGAACGCTCGGAGAACCTGTGCTGATCCTGTTCGACACCGGCGGTGTCAGACTGCAGGAGGCCAATGCCGGCGAACTCGCCATTGCCGAAATCATGCGCGCACTCGTCGAGGCGCGGATGGCTGGCGTGCAGGTCGTCGGCCTGATCGGTGGCCGCGCCGGATGCTATGGCGGTGGCAGTCTGATCGCCGGTTGCTGCTCTGCCTTGATCGTTTCGGAACAGGGTCGCATCAGCGTCAGCGGTCCGGAAGTGATCGAGACAAACAAGGGGATTGAGGAATTCGACTCGCGCGACCGCGCCCTTGTCTGGCGGACAATGGGCGGTAAGCACCGCTATCTGATCGGCGGTGCCGATGCCTTCGCCGATGACGATGTCCTGGCCTTCCGCGAAGCTGCGCTCATTGTGCTTGCTGGGAACGGCCGGCTTGATGCCGACGTGCTGGAGGCCGAGCAGCAACGTCTCGAACACCGCCTCCACCGTTTCGGCAAGGCGCATGATGCCATTGATATCTGGACAGACATTGGCGTCAGCGAGCCCACCGAAATACCAGGCCTTGCAACCGACGAATTTTTGCGACGCACTACGAACAAGCGGGAGACGGCCAATGGAGCTCGCTGATATCCTGGCTTCGCTGTTCCCGGGCGGCCATGAGGTGGCTGTCACGGGCAATCTGATCTCCGGTAGCGGCATCATCAACGCAATCAAGGTTCATGTCATCGGCATCGCCGGTCAAAGCCCGCTCGGCTGCGAAGGTGCGCTCATCCTTGCCGGCCATGTGTTGGAGATTACGCGCAAAGGGAGCGCTGCGCCCATTCTCGTGCTGATCGACTCCTCCAGTCAACGGATGAGCCGGCGTGACGAACTGCTGGGCCTCAGCGAATGCCTGGCCCACTTGGCCAAGACGCTGCTGCTGGCCGGGGCGCAGGGCCATAGGACCATCGGCCTGCTCTATGGCGGTAGCGCTGCCGGCGCCTTCATTGCGACCGCACTGGCCACCGGCACGCTTGTCGCACTCCCGGGCGCACACCCGGCTGTGATGGATCTGCCGTCGATGGCACGTGTCACCAAACTGCCGATTGAGGTCCTGAAGGCGAAGGCCGAGAAGACACCGGTGTTCGCGCCGGGTCTGGAAAACCTGGCGCAGACCGGCGCCATCCACGCCGTATGGAATCCCGATCAATCGCTTGCCGAACAGTTTCTCGCACTTCTGGCCGAGCAGACCGGCGGGGACGCACGCGATCGTTTGGGAGAAGGCCGAGGCGGGCGACCAAAAGCGGCCTCCATCGCTCAGCGCGTCGAAAAGGAGGCATCCCATGCCTGAGATTTTCCCGCGCCACACGATGGTAAAACCCTCGCCGCGCGCATGGTCCGCATTGATGGCGCAGCGCCCCGACCTGGCGAATGAGCCCCTCGTCGCGGGATGGGTCGATGCCGGCTATCCGCTTGTCGTCAGACGCCCGCTCTGCAGCGACGACGCGCGAAAGGTGGCTCTCGGTCTTCCCCTGCCGCTCGCACAGGGTAAACGCCGCATCGCGGTAACGCTCGATCCGGACGATATCCTGCGCGCAGATCCGCCGCCGTTCCTGTCCGCCGCCGTCCTATCAGCACCCGCCTGCTGGCACCCATGCATCGCCCAGTTGATCCGCCTTGATGCAACTACCCGGGTCTTCGGCAGCCTGGCTTGGCAGTGCCTTACAGCGTTGCCCTACCTTTCCGCTGCCTCGGACCTCGATCTACTGTGGTATTTACCCCCCGGTGGCGATGTCGAATCCCTGCTCGAGGGCATCACGGCCATTGACGAGACCGCGCTGATGCGAATCGACGGCGAAATTCATAACGCCGCGGGAGCCGTGCAGTGGCGAGAACTGCGAGGTGCAGGCGCTGGTAGCAGCATCATTGTCAAAGGTCTGCGAGACGTGCGCGTCGTCTGCCGAGCCGATATTCTCGCGGGAGGCATGCGATGATCGCCACGACTTCGCTCGCCTATACGTTCGAGCCGAGCTTCAGGAGTGAAGATGTCGGCGACCTCGCAGCGCTCTGTCTGAGGCTGGAAGTCGAAACCCATCCAAAGCCCGGCTTGGTCAGTCACATCGACAATGGCGCGCATTCTGACATGGACGCTGCGCTGCTGATCCGCAGCGCGGAAACGCTCGCCCCATTTCTTGCCGATCTCGCGGCGGCGGGCGCTGTAGGCGCTGGCATGGATCGCCTGCGTGCGATCGGCATCGCCGCTGAGGGTGCCATGCTCACTGCGACGGGCGGTGTGAACACCCATCGCGGCGCAATCTTCGGCCTGGGGCTTCTTGCTGCCGCTGCGGGCTTTCGACATGTTTACGGCATACACCGCTCTCTCGGTGTGATCATCGCCGAGCGATGGGGGCAGGCTATTCTGACGGGCCCGGTTTCTTTGCACAGCCACGGCGCCAATGCGGCACGATACTATGGTGCTGGTGGCGCTCGCGCCGAGGCAGCACAGGGCCTACCGTCGGTCTACAAGATCGCCCTGCCGGCACTTCGAGCTGGCCGTGGGTTTGCTCGTGGCGACGAGGCAGCGCGCGTCCATGCCTGCATGGCTCTGATCGCCTCCGTCGAAGACACCAATCTCCTGCATCGGGGTGGAGCGGTCGGGCTGGCATTCGCACAGGCGCAAGCATCGACCTTCCTGGCGGAAGGCGGTGTGGCGCAAACGGACTGGCAAGCGCGGGCCACTGCTATTCACAGAGCTTTCACCGCCCGCAATCTTAGCCCTGGCGGGTGCGCAGACCTGTTGGCCATGGCGCTTTTTGTCGATCGTCTGGAGGCACCATGCTAGCTCTGCTTTGCGGCGGGCAAGGCTTGCAGTCCGCGGATATGTTCAGCCTCGTTGCCGACCGGCCGGAAGCTGCAACGATCTTCGAGGAGGCCACGCGCCTTCTCGGCGACGACCCGCGCCATCTAGTGCAGAATGCCAAAAGCGTTCGACTGGCCACCAACCGCACCAGCCAGATCCTTTCTGTGACGGCGGCGCTTACGCTGCATGCCTGCATTCAAGATGCTCTTCCGGAGCAGCTCGCGGTCACCGGCTATAGTGTCGGCGAGATGGCCGCCTGGAGCATCGCGGGAATCTGGACGGCCGCGACTGCGTTGAGACTTACTGACGAACGCGCGCGCGCGATGGATGCCGCAGGAGGCGTCGGCGGACGGCTAGGTTATATCCGCGGGTTGCGGCAACCGACGGTCGAACTCTTGACGGAACGTCATCATTGCGCGATCGCGATCACCAATCCCGGCAATCTGTTCATAGTAGGCGGCCGTGAACCCGATGTCATCGCGATCTGCGCCGCGGCCTTGGCGGCTGGCGCAGTCCGCGCCGATCTTCTCGCCGTCAAAATCGCCTCCCACACAACTCATCTCGCAACCGCAGTCGCCCCCCTGCGGGCGGCGCTGGCAACCGAGATATTGGCTGAGCCGATAGCCGGTCGCCTTCTGCTAGCCGGCGGCGATGGCGAACGCGTCGTCGCAGTGGCGACGGCAGCGGCGAAGCTGGCTGCCCAAGTCGCAACCCCAGTCGATTGGGCCACAACCCTGGACGTTCTTTCCGAATCTGGCGTCGACCGCGCCTTGGATCTCGGGCCTGGGCACGCGCTTGCCGAGATGGCGCGCGCAGCGCTTCCCGACGTTCAAAGCTACGCCGCCGACGCTTTCCGTTCCGTCGCAGGAATCCGCAAGTGGCTCGCGCCCGGATAAGCCACGACGCCCTGGCTGCGAACCGATTTCTACCGCTCCGGGTTCCCACTCTGAGCCTGCATGCCCGCATACCATCCATCAAATTGTCCAACACAAAGGAAACCACACTATGATGATGAACAGACGCACTTTCTCAGCCGCCCTTGTTGCCGGCGCCGCCGCCACCCTAGTCTCGACCCGCAGCATGGCCGCGGCTCCCGCACCGGCAAAGGCGCGCAATGTTGTTTTCGCGCACGGACTGTTCGCCGACGGATCATGCTGGTCCGAGGTGATCGCACGATTGCAAAAGGCGGGCCTCAATGCCACCTCCGTACAAAATCCCCTGACGACGCTCCCCGAAGCGGTTGCGTCCGTCCAGCGGGTACTGGCACGGCAGGATGGCCCGACAGTTCTAGTCGGACATTCCTTTGCCGGGATGATTGTCAGCGAAGCCGGTGTCCATCCCAATGTCTCGGCGCTTGTCTACATCGCGGCGCGGGCACCGGACGCAGGCGAAGATTACGCGGCGCTGGCCAAGACATTTCCCACGCCACCGGCAACCGCTGGCATCGTTTTCGACGGCGATGAAGGACGCCTCAGCGAGACTGCATTCCTGCGCGACTTTGCGGGCGACCTGCCGGAAGCAAAGGCCAAGGTGCTTTATGCAGTCCAGGAGCCGTTCCAAAAAGCTCTTCTCACCGGCAAGACCACGCAGGCAGCCTGGCGCTCGAAGCCGAGTTTCTATGCTGTTTCGACGGAAGACCGGACAATCAACCCGGACCTCGAACGCTTCATGGCGAAGCGAATGGGTGCCAAGACGATCGAAGTGAAGGCAAGCCATCTTTCGCTGATCTCCCATCCCGACAAGATCGCCCAATTGATCCTGGAAGCAGCTGGTCAGCACCCGTAGCTCTTTCCTGAACTGCTTCGCGGCCAGATCACGATGTGCCCCAAAACGATCGATGGCACGGTTGGATATCCCTGCGACCATCGGCCGAGCCTCGGACTAAGTGCGCCGTTCGCTTACCATGAACCAATGTCTAACGTTCTGATACGAGGGTATAATATAAAACGCCTACAGTTTCCCCAAAACTATAATGATTGCAGCGGCGATCCGTTGTTGTTGTGGCAACACCCGCTCATGGCGGGAAACGTAGATTGGAATGCAAATGCCTAATAGATCAATGAATGAAGAAACTCCCCAGGCGGCCAACCAAACGCGTAGCCTCCAGGTCACCATAGACGGCCTCAAAGCCAACCTCGACTGTGCCGTGGAGGCAGCGGTTCTTCACGGCGCGACCGAATGGGTTCGTCTTAATCACCCAACACATTACCAGCGGCTGCTCATCAGATTTGACGACAGCGCCTTGCTGGGCGAGCGCAGGTATCTCCACTGAGGTCGTACGATGTCCACATTCACTCTGATCCTGTGCCACGGCACCGATGCCGATTTCAGAGGCTTCAACTTTAGCGAGTGCAACGACAGCGGTGCATTCGGCCGCGGCTTCTATTTCTCCAACGATATGGAGCTTGAGCGGCAATATTCGAACGGTCTCGATCCGGTCGTCGCCAAGGTGACACTGCAGAACCCCTATGTTCTTGATAAACGTCTTTCGTACGATGAGTGGATCGCAGCCACGAGAATTTTTCGGCCGATCGAGCATGCACGCGAGAGATTGATAGGATTGGGGTATGACGGGGTCCTGCTCCTGCAAGACAGCTACGTCGAAGTCGTCGCTTTCTACCCGAGACAGATTCAAAGCTTCGACCGCAGCCCCGATCTCGCAATTCCCGATACGCGAAAACGGAACACCCCGCCTTTGTTGAAGCTCAGATCCTTGTTGGGGCGATTTCGAACATATCCCTCAAGCTGAACATTAGTTGTTGTTCATGAACTCGCTGAAAAATGAAAGAACGGAGAACGAGTATGCCTCTTGGAATCGCCAAAAAATTGCTGCTGGGTCTTGTGCTGGGAACAACCTGTCTGATGTCGTTGTCGCTAGAAAGCAATGCACAAAGCACGATGATGAAGTCAAACAACCAGCCTAGCGCCGCCCAAACATCCAGTCACGTCAATGTACGCGGGACAATCGAAAGCATCGCCGGAAAGACGTTGGTTATCAAAACGCTGGAAGGCGGCGAGACAGCAATCATCCTTGCAGACGATCTGACTGTCAACACCGTGACCAAGGCGTCGATAGACAACATCAAAGAAGGTGATTTTGTCGGCATTGCCAATGTTCCGACAAGCGGAGGCACCAGCAGTGCGCTCGAAGTCGTTATCTTCCCGGCAGCCCTCAAGGGTACTGGCGAGGGCAACTATGCGTGGGATCTGAAGCCGAACAGCAGCATGACCAATGCGACCGTTGCAAATGCCGTCAAGGGCGTAGACGGTCAGACCGTCACAGTCACCTATCGCGGCGGTCAAAAGAAGATCGCGATCCCGGACAATACGCCCATCGTGGCATTGGCGGTCGGGAAAGCAGATGATCTAAAGACTGGTGCCGCAGTGTTTGCCCCCTCGGAATTCGGAGCCGACAGCAAGTTCACCTCACATCGTGTCGTGGTCGGCGCTGATGGCGTGGTTCCACCGATGTAACGGCGGAGCAAATGGTAGTGGATGAGCGCCAAATGAGGGCGGACCTCTCGCACTATCTCGGCCACCTATGACGTTTTGGGGTGATTCTCTCCCTCGACGACCATATTGCAGAAAAGCTTGTCGAACAGACGTGCATCTGTGCGCTTGAGAGCGATCCCTTGTTACCCTGCAGCCAGCGTATGGATTGCTGGTTGTTCTCAATATTGCATTCTGTCTGGTTCCAAACACCGTTCCAATTGTGGTAGCAACGGCCATAGCGATAGCGGATACATTGCGTGCGATGCTGATCTGATCTTACACCGGGTAATGGCATTGCCGGATGCCTGTCGCGCGGCGGTATTCCTAACCTACGTGGAGTGAATGTCTTATAGTGAGGTTGCCGAAGTTCTGGCATTGCCAATTGGCACCATCATGCGTGGTCTCGTCGACGCTCGAATTTTGTTGGCAGAAAGCAGCGTGCCTGCAAAAGATTCAGAGCCTGGAGAAGTCTTCTAGCTTTCAATGCCGTCAGGTTGCTCCTGATTGCCGACATATTTTTCTCGCCACTTCCTTATGACAACCAACGTTTAGTTGATGTAAACCAGAGTATAATTCAAAACGCTGACGTCCGTTCATACTTCATTGGAGGCAGTATTTTTATTCTGCAAATTGTCAAAGATGATTGGACTGAACATGAGCACGATTCAAAGAACTGATCCTTCCGCAATCCGCACTGAGGAACTCGAACACGAACTCTACGACGCTGTGGAAATAGCATACCTCCGCGGCGCGAGCGAATGGGTTCGCATTCACTATCCGCAGTATTACGAGCGCCTGCATATGCAATATGACAGTTGCGCAGCTTGAGAAATACGAAGGCCGCATTGCCAAAGTTATGCGCACGATTTGCCCCCTTCAACCTCGTTCCTGAGTTTGTTTTCAAATCCGGCCCCCGTTTTACCGGGGAGCCGGATTTGAGTCGTCAGTTACAGGAGTAGGGATCGCAGTATCCGTAATTATCGTCGCGGCGGAAGTCCCTAAAGTGATCTCTGCGGCCATCAAAGCGATCATGACTTGCCATCACGCCACGAGCACTGCCGAAGATGCCACCTGAACCTTGCGAACGGCCGCCGAAGCTATGACCGCCGTCGCCGAAACCGCGTCCCATACCATGGTCACCGCCGCCAAGGCCTCGACCACCACCGCCAGAATCCCCGCTATGGCTGCCACCACCGCCGTGCCCGCCACCGCCATGTCCGCCTCCACCACCGCCATGTGCCATTGATTCAGTCGCCGAGCCGACGGCTACCATTGCTCCTAAGGCCAATACCGCCAGGGTTGTTACAGATTTTCTCATAACTCACTCCTTAACTTGTAAGCTTTCGTATCCAATACAAAAGTAAACTAGATCTAGGTGTGCGCGTGAGAGGCTTTAATTATACGATGGTTTATGCAAACTGATCCAGTAGTTTTAGTGACATTACTCGCAACTTGTTGGTATAACTTCTTGCAAGGTCGCTTGAGCGCCCGGATTGACCCTGCTCGCAGACACAGTTACTTGATCAAGCGTTGATCATATCAGTCGTCGAATGGGCTGGCCGATGGGAGATCAGCCCATTCGGAGGGTTCTTCAAAGGGCTGACTGACTACCGGCAGTAAGGATAGCCGCCGCCGAAGAGAAACGGGAATCCGCACGAATAGTAGGGGTTTCCCCAGTAATAATCGTGAGATCCAAAGCGCCTGAAGTGCCGGAAGTGACCTCGGTTGTGATAACCATAGTGGTTGAAATGGCCGCGGTTCCCATGAAATCCGCCGAAGTGATGACCACCGTGGAAGCCGTGGCTTCTGAAGATCTCGTGACCGCCGCCGTGGCCACCATGGCCTCCGTGTCCGCGCGCCATCGAATCTGTCGCTGAGCCAACTGCCATCACAGCGCCCAAGGCCGCTACTGCCAGAATTGTTGCTGTTTTCCTCATAATTCACTCCTAAATATCGTGTTTTGTTTTTCATGGGGAGTTACTTTGATGTGGGGGCGGTAAGTGCTCCGGACCAATCAGAGTTTGGTGATGGAATTGTGTACGGGCCGTGAGGTTCTCGGCCCCAAGTCTTCCGCGCGGATGCAAGTGAGCTATTTTCTTGCGTGAGGCGGTTGAGTGCGATTCTGTCGCATGTGATTCCCAATTTTGGTCATTAGGTATCCAAAACGACTGTGAAAACATCGATGCTCACCATGACGAAATCCCGACCTTTAAAAGTATGCATCTATGGCGCTGGAGCTATTGGGGGGACCATGGGTGTCCTTCTGGCACTGGCAGGAGCCGAAGTCAGCGTCATCGCGCATGACGCAACGCTGGCGGCAATCAAGAACGACGGCCTCCAATTGATGAAAGACGGCAAGGCTCACCGTGTTCATGTTCGGGCAACCGATGACCCTTCTCAACTGGAATCCCAAGATTACGTGATCGTGTCAGTGAAAACGACCTCGCTTGAGGATGCGGCCTCACACATAGCGCCGTTGTTAAACCCCGGCACCAAAGTTCATCACCGCAATGAATGGCGTCCCCTGGTGGTTTTTCGTCGGCGGCAATGGGGTACTCAGCAACACACGGCTGGCTGCTGTGGATCCGCATGGGATTGTCGAAAAGGCTATACCCTTGGCCCAGACGGTCGGCTGCGTCGTCTACATGGCTTGCTCTGTCGATGCGCCCGGAAAAGTCCGGCACAATGGTGGAAACAAGCTGATTGTCGGCTACGCGGACAACAGCCAGGTTGACGGGCTGGACGAAATCAAGGACCTGCTCAACGCGGCAGGGTTTTCATGTCACGTCACCGCGGCCATACGCAATGATATCTGGCACAAATTGTGGGGTAACCTCAGCATCAATCCGATCAGCCTGCTTACGGGAGAGACAAGCGACATCATCATTAATGATCCTCTGGTCTACGAACTCTGCGTCCACATGATGCAGGAAGCTGCGGCGATAGGCGAGGCCATCAATATTCCGATGACTGTGTCGACAACGGACATGATCGGACGAGCCAAGTCCTTGGGTGCGTTTAAAACATCGATGCTGCAAGACACAGAAGCTGGAAAGCCCGTTGAATTGGATGCCTTGTTGACGGTAGCACATGATATAGGAAAGATCGTCGACGTGCCGACGCCGTTTATCGACAGTGTGTTGGGCTTGGCGCGATTGCGCGCTCGAAAGCTGGGGCTTTTCGACAGGGCCGCATAATAATTATGCGGGGCCAGGTCGGGGAGCGGATGCCAGTTACTGACACGTTTAGGCAACCGATACCTATGTATACTTATGCCTCGGGCAGATTGTTTGTAACCCTTTTGTTGTGCCCGTCGAACACCGATAACCGATAGGCTTGGTAGTTCCCCCGGCTACCACGCTTCAGTTTCCCCCGGCTGAAGCGCGGACATCCTCCCGTGTCCGCAAAAGACCGCCTGGGTCGTCCCCCTGGGCGGTCTTTTGTTGTCGAGGGCGAGAAACACCAGGAAGGGTGGCTCGGCGCTGAAGGTCGCGGACGGCAATCGCGGCAAGCGCAGGATCGATCCAGATCTCAATGCGCATGGCAAACCCGAATGCCCGGACTACTTCAGCGCCGACCAGCGCCTACGCTGGCAACGCCTAATGGCGGTGCTACCGAATAAGCTGCTCGCCGCTGCCGACACCGCAATTGTTGAACGCTTCATCGTCGCATGGCAGCGGTTTCGCGATTGCGAAATCATGATCGCCAAGTCCGGCATGTTGATCCAGACGCCGACTGGACCGAAGCGCAACCCGTTGCTAGGCATTCAGCTTCATTGCGACCGGGTAATGGCTGGCGCCGGAATCGAGCTGGGCTTAAGCCCGGTCGCGCGGGCAAGATTGGCCCGACCGGAACACGAAACCGATCAGGACGACGCTTTTAAGGCCTACATTTTCGGCGATACCATCAATTAAGATTACATCAATTAAAGCTGTGATGCTCTCCGGTGGCGCGGAACGAGACATGAACATGGCGCTACTCTCCCCTTGCTTTCAGGTTGGCGACACTGTTGGATCGTCTTTTTGGCACTTCGGGGAGAACAGCCATGATTGCTGCTTACATCGACGAGTTCATTATGTTTTGCGCCGGATTGTGGATGACAGCAGTAGGCTTTCGCTATCTTTCGTTTCCACCTCCCAACCAAGGTGCTCAGAACGCTTGGCTCGCAAACCTTGTACACCATTTCAGATGGATGGGACCATTATTGCTGGTAATTGCTATCGTTCTGGCCATAGCCTCGCCGGCTTAGTCCGCTGGTTCTTACCCTGGCATCAACGGCGATAATGCTCTCGGGTGGCATTGGGTGGGACATGAACTAGTCAGCTTAACCTAATGATCATTCTTGGCTTGCTTACTACCGGGACGTAGCGTTGGCGCGAAAGCCAGAAATCAGGAGACCAGGAAATGCTCAAGTTCATATCCGCCGAAGGACAGATTGTTTACGTTAACCCGCATACGATCGTTGCAGTCCAGAAATATCCTGACGCGCAACATACAACCATTCACACTCTGGGACCGCAAAGCCCTAGTCACTTCTGCATCCTGGTGAACGAAGAGCCCGAGGCCGTTGCAACGCAGTGGCGGGAAGCCACTAAACAGACTTTTCCTATTTAACTTTATCCTTTGCCGACAGGTACAGCGTCAATGGCACGACTGGCTTCAAGGTGAAGTTCTGATCAAGGTTCCAACAAAAAGGCGGTGGACTTTCGACCACCGCCAATTCGTTGATATCAATCTGGATATCGGCTTCCATCAAACCAATAAAATATGCTTTAGGTCATCCTCTTCAAAAGCCCGGTCAGCTGGAGTCTCAAGGGTCAGCTGACCGGGCTGTTGGGCCTTGCTTGGGGCCCCTTGCCGACGGGGGGTGGTGTCGGCACCAAAGACGATAGCCTTAATCAGACGACCCGAGATCGGACTAAAGGCCTACCAGTAAAAATCAAAAGTCCTACACATCGACTGAGTTTTCTCGATGGACAACACTAGGCACGCCGCCTTAGCCTTGCGCCATCGCGTCGGCTTGGTTTTCACGGGCTCAAGACCGTTACCGGTGCGAATGATCTGTATTCCGTCATGCGGTCATTGCGACCCAATGGCTGGAAGGATTCCGCTACATCACTATCTTTATGATTTGTGCTCAATGCGCGCATCACCATTCTTTGCCATATTTTTCAGCGCCAGAACTCGTCGAGATAGTCGATGACCTCACCGTCAGATCCTGCGACCTGGCTAAGCATCATCTGGTCG
>NZ_JACHXN010000024.1 GCF_014192095.1 Phyllobacterium trifolii | reverse complement strand
CTGCCCTATGACGGGCCGGCGGACCGCTGGTTCGATGCAAGATGGCTTACGGGGGGTGGCGAAGTTGCCAGAAATCACCGTGACCAATGAAGGCCGGGCTCGTATCGATCTGGCGCCCTCTTCGCAGCTTCGGCGTGGTCTATGCGTTCAATGAACCGATGGGGCGTGGGACAGGGTCATACAGATATTGATCCGGTCCCAACATCTGTCGCTGGTTCAACTCGGCTGTATCGAGCAGATCATAGTCAACTTTCTCGATTGTGCAGTTCCAACCCGCGCTCTTCCTATGATGTCCCAAAAGACGTTCACGAGCAGAGTAACCGTGATAATCGAAGGCGATGACGCCATCCGTCACGTAGATGTGGTTCCCCAGAAACCTTCATAAGGAATGATCTTTTCTCCATAAAATCCTTCAAGAGAGACGTGCTCAAGGAAGGCACATCGATGCCGTTGGGGCTGGTACACTCCTTCAAAACCGGTGCGCGCTATGCCAAGTCGAATGGTAATTGCCGCAGCGACTTGCCGGTCAACCGCGCAACCGCATTGGCGAAGGCAGGAGCAAGCGGCGGCAGGCCGGGTTCGCCCATACCGGTTGGCGCATCAGCGCTCGGCACAATGTGGACATCGAACGCCGGCACATCCGTGATGCGCGCCACCGTATAGTCGCTGAAGTTGCTCTGCTCGACAACGCCGTCCTTGAGCGTGATGGCCGAACCTGCCAGGCACATCGACAGGCCCATGACAGCTGCGCCCTGCACTTGGGCTTCTATCGTTCGGGGGTTTACGGCGAGATTGCAGTGCACGCCGGAGGTAACACGGTGCAATTTCGGCTGGCCGTCCGTGACAGATGCTTCCACCACGTACGCAACTACGGAATCGAAGGACTCGTGAACTGCCACGCCCCATCCTCTGCCCTCAGGCAGCACGGTCTTTCCATACCCACTCTTATCCACAGCCAGCTGTAATGCGTCTCGATGGCGCGGATGGTTGTCTCCAAAAAGCTGCATGCGGTAGGCGACGGGGTCTTGGTTCGTTGCGCGGGCGATATCGTCAAGCAGGGTTTCCATTACGAAAGCGGTGTGTGTGGAGCCGACGCTGCGCCACCACAAGACTGGAACGTTGATCTTGGGATGATGGACTGTCAGCCGCATAGGCAACCCATAGGGCTCGCGCATGCCTTCCGTCGCCGTGCTGTCAACACCGTCTTTCACCTGGAATTCGCCGAACACAGTGCCCGTGGTGATGGATTGGCCCACAATAACGTGATCCCATGCCAACACCTTGCCGCTTTCATCAAAGCCGATGCGGGCGTGATGAAGGTGCATGGGGCGGTAGTACCCGCCCCGGATATCGTCCTCGCGGCTCCACAGCGTACGTATCGGCGCAGTCAAGCCCGCGGCACGCGCCGCTTTGGCGACCTGGCAGGCCTCCACCACTGTGTCGCTCGTACTTGAGAAACGACGGCCAAAGCCGCCGCCCGCCATTTGAACGTTCAGTTTGACCTGCTCTGGTTTCAGACCCAAAGCATTCGCCGCAGCACCTGCGTCGAGGCCGGCACACTGACTGCCGACCCAGATCTCGGCGCTCTCAACTGTCAGGGATACCGTACAGTTCAAGGGCTCCATCGCCGCATGGGCGAGGTACGGGAAAATGAACTCGGCTTCGAGTTGCTGGGGTGCAGTCGCAAGCGGCGCCACGTCGGCGTCGAACTTAAGCGGGCCGGGGCTCGTGGCCAGTTCCCGATACTGGGCAAGCTGCCTTTCACTATCGACCTTTTCCACCGCCGATGTGTTCCATTCCAACGTCAGGGCGTCTCGGCCCCGAGTGGCCTGCCAATATCCGTCGGCGATCACGGCCACCCCTTCGGCACCGCCATCCAGCGGCACCCGAAGGACCGCCTTCACGCCCTTTATTGCCCGTGCCGCGCTTTCGTCCAACGACGCTATCTTGCCGCCAAACACTGGTGGGCGGGCAACGACGGCTGTCAATTGTCCTGGGAGTTTGAAGTCGATACCGAAGGCCTGCTGTCCACTGCTTTTCGCTTTTGCATCGAGCCGCTGGGTGGGTTGGCCGATGATGCGGAAGTCTTTCGGATCCTTCAGCGCTATCGTCTGAGGCACGGGAAAGGCCACGGCCGCCTCGGCGAGCTCGCCGTAGCCAAGCTTGCGCCCACCGGTGCCCAGAACCATGCCGGCCTCCGTGCGCAGAGTGGAAACGTCGACATTCCAGCGCTCTGCGGCGGCACCCAGCAGCATGGCCCGCACTCTCGCGCCGAGTTCACGATATTGCGTAAAGCTGTTCTTGATCGTATGGGAACCGCCAGTTAGGTGAATACCAAAGAGGGGGTCTGCATAGGCCATATCGTTGGTGCCGAGCTGACTGCGTACCAGGCTCCAGTCCGCGTCGAGTTCCTCGGCAAGGATCATGGGCAATGCCGTGTGGACACCCTGGCCGAACTCCAGCCGATTGATAGTAACCGTAACCTCACCGTTGGGCGCGATGTGTACAAAAGCGGAGGGCTGTTCGGTTGGCTTGAGGTTGCTGGTTGCGGCGGACGCACCGCTCGATTGTGCGCCGGCGAGGTGGGGAAACACGCCGACTGCCAGCCCGAAGCCTCCGGCCATTTTGAGAAAGCTGCGGCGCGGCAGCGCCTGAGCTGCCGTGGAACGACCCCTCTCCAGCATGTGCTGCAGCGCGCGTGGCAATTCGCTATAATCGATATTGGGCAACATAGGACGTCTCCTTCAGACGAGAGTACCGGCGGCATCGGCAATGGCAGCGCGGATGCGGGCGTAGGTCCCGCAGCGACAGATATTGCCTTCCATTGCAGTGTCGATTTCAGCCGGGGTTGGCTGAGTGCCTTTAGGAAGCGAGGCAAGGAAGGCTGTTGCGCTCATGATCTGGCCGCTTTGACAATAGCCGCATTGCGCCACGTCGTGCTTGATCCATGCAGCATGCACAGCGGCGCCGACACGGTCGGTGCCATCCGTCACTTTTTCGATCGTGGTAATTTTCAAGCCCTCGGCGGCAGAGATGGGCGTGCTGCACGAGCGGGTGGCCTCACCGTCCAGATGCACGGTGCAAGCGCCACAAAGTGCTGCGCCGCAGCCGAACTTAGTGCCGGTCATGCCCAGCGTGTCGCGCAGGACCCATAAGATCGGCGTTTCAGGGTCGGCGTCGACCTCGTGATCGCGGCCGTTGATATTAAGTGTGGTCATGGTAGGTCGGTTCTCCTAAATTGCTCCACACGAATGCGCCAAAGCACAGCGCCTCGGACGAATGGCTCCTGCAGCTTGCGAGGATAGCGCGCCTGGTAGAGCGCGATTAGATCGGCTGATCTGCATGCCCTTAGAAAGGTGATTTCTGAATGCGTATCGAAAAACGAGCCATCGCATTGCCGCAGCGACAAGTCTGCCGCCAAGCTTGATGTTCGTTCCATTTAGTGACGAGCCATACCCACCTACTGCGCCAATGATTTCAGGTATGCGATAATGTTTTGCCGATCTTCCGGCTTGGTCACACTCACCGTCATGGTGGTTTTCGCAACAACATTTCGGGGAGCCGCGAGAAACCGGTCCAGTGTTGCCTCGTCCCATACCAATCCGGAGGACTTCATGGCAGCCGAATAGCGAAAGGCCTCAACGGTGCCGGCGGGACGCCCGACAACTCCCCGGAGGCCGGGACCGGCTTTTCCCTGGTCGGTAGTTGTATGACAGGCAGAACAGCGTTGAAACGCCTTTTGCCCCAAGGCAACGTCTCCCTCCGCAAGGCCAGGAGCTATCGTTGAGAGAAGAACAGGGCCACAGGCGGCGATATAAGTCAGGATTTTCGGCATGAGTGTTTTTTCCCGAGATGGTACGCTGCAAATGCAACTGAGGACGATTGTGGTTGCATAGTGCTGGTGTTGGCGACTTGCGCTTCAAAAGCGTTCCGCGGTGGGCGAAGTAGCCTACGCGTGAGTTTAGAATGAGCCATCTGTCGAATTCGACAGTTCCACATGGGCGCGAAGTTCTTCGAGCCTTGTTTCGAGAGCTGGAGTAAATGCCGCAAGAGCGTCGCTACCAGCTACGAACTGCTGAGGCGGATTTTCCATCCCGGCGATCTTCACAAGGACGTCGGCGAGTTTCGCTGGATCGCCCTGCTGTTGGCCATCATAGCTTGACCACATATCTTTCGCAGTTCCTTCCGCGGCAGTCGTCAATGTTACTGTTTCCATATTTGGCATTTTGTGCGTCAAGAAAGTCGGTCCGAAAGAAACCCGGCGCGACTGCCGTGAGCTTAATGCCGAACTGTCCGACTTCTTGAGACACCGATTGAGATAGTCCCTCGACAGCAAACTTGGCAGCGCTATAGGCACTGCAGTGCTTGAAGCCCATGACTCCGGCAAGCGAACTGATGTTGATGATCCGGCCCGAGCGCTGTTTACGCATAACCGGAAGGACCGCGCGCATAGCGTAAATGACACCGTACAAATTGGTCGAGATAAGCCCGTCGATTTCGGCGGTGGTCAATTCTTCGAAGTTTCCGAGCAGGCTGTAGCCCGCATTGTTGAGCAGAACGTCGATGCGACCGAACGTCTTCACGGCCTCTTCAGCAGCGGCCTTAGCCTGGTCTTCATTGGCAACGTCCAATTGAACAAAGGCGACACCCTCGCTTGCCACATCGCGCAGAGCGTTATGGACCTTATCGAGATTTCGACCAGTCGCGACGACTTTATCGCCAGCCTTCAAGGCCGCTCTTGCTGTTGCTGCGCCGATGCCGCTACCCGCGCCTGTGATGAACCATACCTTACTCATAATGCATCCTTGCTGTGGAGTGTTGGGAATGTAACCGCTTACGCAGCGGTGATTAAACGGTATTATCTGCATGGACTTAGAAATGGTGTTTATGAATGCATGGAGACAAAGCGGGCCAACTCGAAACTTCGAAGTGTCTTTGCAAATTTCACCTCCACCGCGAGGGGAGGGTTGAGACCTTGGCGGAACTTGGCAAGACGCCAGTGGGGTAGGTACTCAGACTGTTTGGTCAACAAGCCCCATTTGCATTGCATTCATGCGCCCACCGCGCACTGTCAACGCCGAGATAGCAGTTCGCAGCTCTACGAGGTCTTCAGGCGTCAGCTCGACGCGGAGTGCCCCCAGGTTCTCATTCAGATGGTCGATGTTGCGTGTGCCGGGGATTGGAACGATGAATGGCTTCTGCGCCAGCAACCACGCCAGGGCAATCTGGGAAGGAGTTGCACCCTTCTTTTCGCCGAACTGCTTAAGCAACTCAACGAACGGCATATTGGCTGCAACGTTTTCGGGGCTGAAGCGATCGAAGGTCGTTCGAAGATCGGTCTTCGGGGCCAGTTTTGTGTTGGCATCGATCTTCCCGGTCAGGTATCCCATTCCAACGGGCCCCCACGGCACGAAACCGATGCCGAGTTCCTCGCAGGCGGCAAGAACGCCGTTCGTTTCTGGGCCTCTTTCCATAATGGAGTATTCGGTCTGGACTGCCGCAACGGGTTGAACGGCATGTGCTCGCCGAATTGTCCGCGCGCTTGGTTCCGAAAGACCGAAATGCAAGACCTTGCCTTCCTGGATGAGGTCTTTGACCGCTCCGGCAACATCTTCGATCGGCACGTTGGGATCGACGCGGTGCTGGTAGAAGAGGTCGATGCGATCGGTCTTCAATCGCTTGAGAGAAGCCTCGGCCACCTGCTTGATCCGTTCCGGGCGGCTATTCAGGCCAATAGTGCCATCGATCGCGAAGCCGAACTTGGTCGCGATTTTGACCTGGTCGCGGATGGGTGCCAATGCTTCCCCAACAAGCTCTTCGCTTGTGTATGGACCATACACTTCCGCGGTGTCGAAGAAGGTGACGCCCTTTTCGTGGGCCGCGCGAATGGTGCTAACGCCTTGATTCTTGTCGGCTGGAGGTCCGTAATTCGCGCTGATGCTCATGCATCCAGCACCGACTTCCGAAACCGCCAGCGTACCGAGCTTCCGAGTTTTCATCTGGCTTTCTCCTCTCTGGAGCATGCTGCTACTGCCCTGTATCTGATCCGATGATGCAGACCAAACTGACGAAGCGACGGGCAGCATTGCTCCGGCGAGAGCGGTCTTGATCAATAATTCACGGCGACCAATGCCCAACCGACTTTCACGACTCGAACCAGCCACTTGCTTATCGTTGTCCATGTCTTGCCTCCTGAAATTCTGACAGCACGCGGTCATTGCATCTGAGGAGGAATACGCCGCACAACATCACCGTTGCGCCCATACCATCAGGATCATGTCGCCGAAACGGCGGTGTTAACGCCCGTCCTCAACGACAAGATAAGGAGCGCAGCAAAATGCGATTAGGTGGCATTATTTGCATGGGGTTAGAAATGGCATTGATAAATGCCAAGGCTCAATGGAGTGTAGGCAATTGACTGTACTGCAACGCCGGTGACCGGTAGGCGAAATGGGATACCAATTGGTCGCGACTAGCCCCTATAGCGGAGGGCTTCAACGAGCAGTGAGAAAGCCGGGGTGTGCTGTCGCCTGCTTGGATAGTAAAGGTGATACCCCGGGTAAGGCGGACACCAGTCTTCCAGCACGCGGAGCAGGCGTCCCGCGGCAATATGGGCTGAGACCTGGCTCTCGAACACATAGACGAGCCCTATCCCGTCGAGAGCGGCGTTTTCCAACATCTCATTGTCGTTGAGGACGAGCGAACCGCTCACGCGCGCCTCCAGTTCAACACCCTCACGCTCGAATTCCCAGGCGTAAAGTCCACCTCCCTTGATCTGCCGGTAACCGACGCAATTGTGGTCGTTAAGGTCGCGTGGGGTTTTCGGTGGCTTGCGATTGGCAAAGTAGGAGGGCGAACCCACAACGGCCATCCGGACATCGGGGCCCACCCGTACCGATATCATGTCCTTTTCGACCTGCTCTCCCAAGCGTATCCCGGCGTCAAACCGGCCCGCGACGATATCGGTGAGCCCTTCGTCGACACTGACTTCGACAGTAATATCGGGATATTCAGGCAGGAGCTTCAGTAATATTGGCCACAGCACCACCCTGGCAGCATGTCGGAACGTCGTGATCCTGATCGTACCTGCGGGCTTGTCACGAAGAGCGGCTAGCGCGGCAATTTCATTGTCAATGTGATCGAAAGCTGGGCGTAGGCTATGAAACAGCCTTTCGCCCGCCTCCGTCATCGACAGGCTGCGTGTTGTCCGCGAGATGAGGCGCACATCAAGCCGTTGCTCAAGCATCCTGACAGCGTAGCTGAGGGCGGACTGGGAGAGGCCGAGTTTCGCGGCAGCGCGCGTGAAGCTGCCTTCTTCGGCCACGGCGATAAATGCCGCCAGCTCGCTAAAATCGCCTTTTCTCATTTATCAATCCCATTTCTAACTGCATGCGAATTATAGCGGGTAATCAGTGTACTTGTCCACTATTTGATCCCCAGCGCCACATGCCGTGGTGTCGACAGGACAGATAGAGATGAGCAAGACATACCCCAAACTTTTCGAAACCTACGCCTTCGCCAAGGGGATCGCACTTCGCAATCGGGTTGTCATGGCCCCCATGACGACTTGGTCGGGCAATGACGATGGAACGGTCTCGGACGAAGAAGTTGCCTACTATCGCCGCAGGGCAAACGGTGCAGGTCTCATGCTGACCGGCTGCACCCATGTCATGCCTGATGGAATTGGCTTT
This sequence comes from Phyllobacterium trifolii, assembly GCF_014192095.1. Classification (GTDB taxonomy): domain Bacteria; phylum Pseudomonadota; class Alphaproteobacteria; order Rhizobiales; family Rhizobiaceae; genus Phyllobacterium; species Phyllobacterium trifolii. The sequence goes on along the minus strand of NZ_JACHXN010000024.1, from coordinate 77,107 downwards.
ACGGGCGAATTTGCGTCTTATGACGACAGCTTCACGCCGAGCCTCCGCCGTCTCGCCGAAGCCGCCAGGAGCGGCGGTGCGCCCGCGATCCTGCAGATTTTCCACGCTGGCAACAAGGCATCAGCGCGAGTTCTCTCAAGGCTGCGCCGGGACCGTTCAACACCGGCGACATTGTCGCCCGAGCCCTCGGCCATGATGAAATTCTCGACGTAATCGCTGCGTTTGGTCAGGCGACGCGCCGCGCCATCGATGCAGGTTTCGATGGTATCGAGTTGCACGGGGCGCACGGCTTTCTGATCCAGAACTTCTTCTCGCCGTTGTTCAATCAGCGCGGTGATGAGTGGGGTGGCTCGCTCGAGAACCGCATGCGCTTCCCGCTTGCCGTCGTCGGTGAGGTCAAGCGCATCATAGAGCTGCATACGGAACTGCCATTCCTGCTGGGCTACCGGATTTCGCCGGAGGAGTCGGGCGAAGGCGGTCTTCGGATAAACGACACTTATGAACTCCTCGACCATCTCACGGATGGTGGGGTGGACTACATTCACGTGTCACTTTCGAGTGTGCTCGACGCCAAGCCGATTGAGGACACCAGCGGCCAGGCTATCGCAGAACTCATCGTCAAGCGCGTGGGAGGCCGAGTCCCCGTCATCGCCGCAGGGCGGATCAGAAAGCCCGAACAGGCCGAGACCGCCCTCGAACTCGGCCTGTCCCTCGTGGCCGTCGGTCAGGGGCTTGTGATGAACCCGGAATGGGTCGATCTCGCCGAGAGTGAAAAGGTCGATGAAATCGACACAGCACTTGACCCCAGCGAGGTTTCCAAGATTGTCCTTCCGGACAAACTCTGGAAGGTTATTCATGCCACGACGGGTTGGTTCGAAATACGGACGTAAATATTGGAAGGGAGGGCGGATCGGGTGCAAGACATCGCGCGTTGGCTGGCGAATGATGCACCGCACGACAGTGTCAGGGAATTGTTTATCGCCTTCTGTCAGGAGGTCGTCCGCTCTGGCATTCCGGTCGGGCGAGCCTCTCTCGGCCTCGAGGTGCTGCATCCTGAGTTGAGCGGATGGCAACATATCTGGACGAGTGAGGGCCACTCGGTCCGTGCGTCCGACCGGGCCACGGCGTCGACGTCGGAAACCTACCTCAATAGCCCGACCCGCATCGTTGATGAGACGGGCAGGCCATTTCGCCGGTTGCTTGATGCACGGAATCCTGACTTGCCGCTCCTGGATGAGTTACGTCGCGAGAGCATGACCGATTACGTCATGTACCCGTTGTCCTTCCTGGATCAGACCAGGACCGCCGTGATTTCGTTTGCCACACGACAGACCGCAGGTTTTGATGGCGTATCTCTCGAGAGGCTCGAACTCGCGGCGAGGCTTCTCAGTCCTTACTTGGAGCGGCATGTCTTGCAGCGTATTGCCGTTGATTTGCTCGATACTTATGTCGGCCACAATACGGGGCAATTGATCATCGAGGGGCGTGTGGACCGTGGTTCCGTCGAACGGATCGAGGCGGCGATCTGGTTTGCTGATCTGCGGGGCTTCACGCTTCTCTCCGAGCAGTCGCCGATCCCCGAAGTGCTCGCCCTTCTAAACGCGTGGTTCGGCACCATCGGTGAGATCGTTGAGACGCATGGCGGGGAGATACTCAAATTCATGGGCGATTCTGTGTTGGCGATATTTCCCACGTCGGCCGACCAGGATCGCGCGACAGCCCGCAGGAAAGCTATGGCCGCCGCACAGGAGTTTTTTCGCCGAAATGATGCCGAGAATGATCGCAGAATATCTCCTGGCCTGCCGCCTGTCGTGCATGGTCTGGCCCTGCATGTCGGCGAAGTGGCCTATGGCAATGTCGGCGCGTCCCGCCGGTTGGATTTCACTGTCATCGGCCCAGCCGTGAATCAGGCCAGCCGGCTCCTGTATTTGGACGCTTCGATGTCGAATCGCTTCGCGCCGGGGAATGGATCGTTGAACCCGGACTGATCTATTTTATGGAGAATACGGCCAAGGCGGCCTGAACGCATGTTGCGCGCCGCAATCAGCGAAGACAACCGCAGGTGACCCTGTTGCATTTCTCATTTCGCCGGGCCGCTTTCCCGAATTGTCCGGTCGAGTTGTTATCTGAACGCGAATCTGCCTGAAAGGGTATTTGCCGGATGTCCTATGCTCCTGAAGTCGGGCCCCATTGCCCCAACTGCCACGCGTCATACCTCGCGCGAAAACCTTTCCCTGCACCTGACGCCAACGAAAATGTGCAGTGTCCTCTCTGCGATCATATAGCCCACCAAAGCGAATGGGTGGACACAGAGATTCCACGGACCATCAAACGCTCGCCTTCCCCTTGAATTTGGTAGGTTTCCCACGGGAGACAAGATGCCGATTATGGCTTCATGGTGATGACCGCTTTGCACCAAAAGCGGTCAATAGCATTCGTAAACTCCAGATTGGCATTTGCCGCGGTTACTTCGATGATACGGACCATCCGCCATCGACCAGCAAATTTAGTCCCGTGATGAGGGAGGCTGCCGGCGATGCTAGAAATACGACAGCACCCACGACATCGTTCGTTTCACCGATCCGACCCATGGGAATATGTCCAAGTGTTCTGTCATAAAAGTCTTTATCAGCCAGTGCGGGCCTCGTTCCGTCGGTCCATACGAATGTCGGCGCGACAGTGTTGACCGTGATACCGTGCGGCGCCCATTCAGCTGCGAGACAACGCATCAGGTGATTTATGGCGGCCTTGCTCATACAATAGATTGCCTCGCCGCGAAGCGTCACCGTACCAGCTTGGGAGCTTATGCTGATGATGCGGCCTGCCTTTTGCGCGATCATCTGCCGGGCAACGGTCTGGGTCATTAGGAAGGTGCCCTTGATGTTCACCTGGAGAATCTCGTCCACATCTGCCTCAGCAACACGCTCTGCAAGATCACCGGGTGCTACGCCGACGTTGTTCACAAGGACATCAATCCGTCCGAAGCTCTCAATCGCCTTGGCGACGGACGTCTCTATGTGATCTCGTTGTGAAATATCCAGCCGGACGGGAAGGACTTTCCTTCCCATGCCTTCTATTTCCTCAATCAGTTCCTTGGACGCAGCAACGTTGCGCAATCCGAGAACAATATCGGAGCCTGCAGCAGCGCACGCGAGGGCGCATGCTCTGCCTATCCCGCGAGATGCGCCGGTCACCAAAGTCGCTTTTCCTGCAAGGCCAAAATCCGGGGCATGTTTAAGCTGATTTGCCATGATACTCCTCCGGAGTGATAAATTCACATCCCACCAAGCGATAAGATAGCTGGCACGTCTAGTAAAGTTCCAGCTCTAGTGCTGCAATCCCATCCGAAGCTCCGTCCTTATCTCCCGATCGACCGACTGGAGCCTTGTGAAGATGCTATAGCGGATTTCGTGGACCCTCATGAGTGTGCCTTGGGCGGGCTCGAAGACTCGCGAGATCCTTGACATGGCAGTCATCGCATCGGCCAAGTTCGCGCGATGACCAGAAGCCACCGCGGCCAGCATGGCCGAGCCGAGCAGAACAGGTTCAGGGTTGTCAATTACCGCCACCCGGACACCTGTAGCGTCGGCCAACAACTGCCGGACGAGGTCGCTTTGCGCCGCGCCGCCGCTTGCCATGATGAGGTCGATCGGAATTCCATCTTCGCCCAATTTGACGAGAAGCTGTTTGAGCCCGTAGCAGATTCCGCAGAGCCCGGCGATGTACAAAGCGATGAGGTCGGGTATTCCCGCATCGAGGCTCAAACCTGCTATGACTGCGCGTGCATCCGGATCGGCGTTTGGCGATCTGTTGCCAAGAAATTCCGGAACGACGTGGATCCGATGTGCCAGAGCCATAACATCCTCTTGTTTGCTGCACATTTTGGACGCCTCTGCGTCAAGCCAACCGACAAGCGATGTCCCGGCCGCTTCGGCAAGCTCGGTGGCCGATGCCGAAGCCGGATGCATTGTCACCAGATGGTCGATCGCAGCACCGGCGGCCGATTGTCCGCCTTCGTTGAGCCAAAGACCCGGGATCATGGCGGAAAAGTATGGCCCCCATACGCCATCTACGAAAACGGGCTCTTGGCTGGAAGCCATGGAACAAGCCGAGGTGCCGAATACGTAGGCAAGGCGGCGACCGATGTCCGAGGTCACCCCCTCTCCGGCCGCTCCCAAAGTCCCGAGGCCGCCGGCATGCGCATCGATCAGAGATGCGGCGACGGCGGTTCCCGGATGCAATCCCAGCTCCGCAGCGGCTGTTTCAGTCAAACCGGAAGCAAGCCGTGTACCCGGCTGCGCGATCTCGGTCCCAATTCTGGCGAAACGCTCCGCAACCAGTTCCTCCAAACCGATTTTGTTGAAGTAGTCCGGGTCCCAGCGATTTTCGTGGGCGAGATAAGTCCATTTGCACGTGACGGTGCAGGTGGAGCGCGTCAACGAGCCGGTTGCCCGCCATGTCAGATAATCGGCGAGATCGAAAAAGTGCCCGGCGGCGGCAAAGGAGTCCGGCAGATTGCGCTTCAACCACAAAAGTTTCGGCGTCTCCATTTCGGGTGAAATGCGACCCCCTACGTACCTCAGGACTTCGTGCCCGCCGGCGTTGATCTCTTCTGCTTCGCCAGCGGCGCGGTGGTCCATCCAGACAATGATGTTTCGATTCGGATCGCCTGAACTTCCGACCGCAACCGGGGCGCCATCGGCTGCGACAGCCACGAGCGAACATGTGGCGTCGAATCCCATACCGCGGATGTCGGCCGTGTCGACGCCGGAAGCTGCCACTGCCTCCCTCACGCTTGAGGACACTGCACCCCAGATATCTTCGCACGATTGCTCGACGACGTCGCCTGCCTCTTGCCAGATGTTGATCGGGCGCTTCGCCGCGGCAAGCAGATTGCCGTTCTCGTCAAAGACTCCCGCGCGAGCGCTGCCCGTTCCGACGTCGACACCGATGAAGTGAGCGGCCATCTTCACAAGTCCGAACTGAAGGGCAGAATGACCAAATCGCGGATGGTGACGTTGCGCGGTCTGGACAACATGAAAAGCACTGCCTCCGCCACTTCGCTTGCTTCCATCAACCCTCCCGCCGCGATCGCGTCGTCGAGCTTCTCCTTGGGCCAGTCGCTTATCAAAGCGGTAATTACCGGGCCTGGCGCTACTGCACCCACCCGGATGCCGTGCTTTGCCACCTGGCGTCGAACCGTATGGACGAATGCTTGCACCGCATATTTTGATGCTGTGTAGATCGGTTCCCCTACCACCGGAACCAGACCGGCGATGGAGCTGGTCATGATGATATCGCCGGTTTTGCGCTCGACCATGTGAGGCAGCACGGCTTGGACCGATCGGAATGCAGCGTTGATATTAAGGTTGAGCATTCGGTCCCAGGCATCCGGGTCTCCATCCACGACTTCCCCGCCCACATAAGAGCCGGCATTGGCATGGAAGATATCGAGATGTCCGAACTTCTCCAGGATACGCGGCAGCATTGTCGAAACTTCGTCCGGCTTTGTCAGGTCGACGACCACGGGATAGGCTTGTGGCCCCAAGTCTGAACATAATTTGTTCAAGGCGTCCTCTGCCCTGTCAACGAGGGCGACACGGACCCCTTCGCGCAGCAAATATTTGGCACATTCGAGGCCGATTCCAGAGGCTGCCCCGGTAATGGCTGCGACCTTTCCTGACAGTTCCTGTTTCATAGCAAACCTTACTTGTTAGAACGTTGCATCAAGCGCGACCGTGGGAAACTCTCGACCGGCGCGCCAAAGAGTCGACGATGACTGCGATTGCAAGGACACCGCCCGTGATCATGTACCGAAGAGACGATGACAGATCGAGAAGCGTCAGGCCGTTGGCGATCGACTGGATCACGATGATGCCGAGCAGCGCTGAGTAGGCGTTGCCCCGTCCGCCGAACAAACTGGTTCCACCGATGACAGCCGCTGCTATCGCATTAAGATTGACGTCGCCGGTACCGGCTTGCTGGCTTGCAGACGCCAGGCGGGACGCCGAAAGCACGCCGCCGAGTGCCGCCAACATCGAACAGAGCACGAAGGCGCTGGCGTAGATGCGCCGGACGTTAATGCCGGCACGGCGAGCGGCCTCGCGGTTTCCGCCTACCGCTGTCATTGAGCGGCCCCACTGGGTGCGCGTCAACGCATAGTTCATCAACATCACCAGTCCCACGAAAAGACCGAACATCCAGGGAATACCGCGGTCCTGGTTGAGATAGAGGACGATGATCTCCAGCACCAATGTTGTGGCAACGGCGCGAAGGACAATGCTGCCTAAGGACGGTGCGGATAGATTGGCTTCGCGGCGGCGAGAAATCGTGCGAATGCCCGTCGCGAGCATCACCACGCCAGGGACCGCAGCGAGGACATGGGCCAAAAGGCGGGGCATCACCAACATCTGCCCGAAATTAACCATGGCTGACCCATACGGGAGGTTGATCGAGCCGGTGGAGCCGAGGATATAAAGCTGCATCCCCAAGACCGCCAGCAAACCGGAAAGCGTCGCGACGAAGCTTGGCATGCCTAGGCGATTGTACAAAAGCGCATAAAGCGACCCGATGAGGCCCCCCACGGCAACGGCGGCGAGGATGGCCAAGGCAACCGGCCAACCTTGGTTGACCCATAGCGTGCCGACAATGGCCGAGGCAAAGCCGCTGATCGATCCTACGGACAGATCGATCTCACCCACCATAAGCACGCACACGATACCGAGCGCGATGACGCCGACTGTCGAGCAGTCGAACAACAGATTGACGAGGTTGTTGCTCGACAGAAATATCGGATTGAGGCTTGCAAATACGGTCCATATCAATGCCAGTCCGACCACGACTGGAAGCGAACCGAGGTCACCGGACCGCACGCGGTCGATAAAGGCGCGGACGGCACCGCCAATACCCGCTTCGTGCTTCAGGCGCTCGTCGCTACGATCCAACATCGTGGCTGGGAGCGCATTGTCTTTGACGTTGCCCGTCATGGCTGTCCCCCTTCAGAAAGCTGCTGCTCGGCGTGTCGCCGCTCTTCCCTCCGCGTGACGGAGTTGTCGACTGCGCCGGTGATTGCACCGACCAGTTCTTGGTTCGTCGCATCAGGATAGAAGACACCATTGTTACGGCCGAGCCTCAGGACGACGATCCGGTCGGCAACGGCACGGACGTCTTCCATGTTGTGGCTGATCATGATGACGCCGAGGCCGCGATCGCGTACTCTTTCGATCAGGTTCAGTACTTCGGCGGTCTGCGCTACGCCCAGGGCCGCGGTTGGTTCGTCAAGAAGAATAAGTTTGGGTTCGAGCAGTAGCGACCTGGCGATTGCAACGGTTTGGCGCTGCCCCCCGGAAAGCGACGCGATAGGAATGCGGACGCTCGGGATTCGCGCGGAAAGTTCGTTCAGAAGCGTCCAGGACCTGACTTCCATCGCCGTTTCGTCAAGCTGCATCGGCTTAAGCTCGCGTCCCAGAAAAATGTTGGCCACGACGTCCAGGTTCTCGCACAGCGCCAGGTCCTGAAACACCGTGGCGATGCCAAGGTTGAGCGCTGCGCTCGGGTCGGTCATCGTAACGGGCTGGCCGCGGAAGGTGATCGTTCCAGCTGTCGGTTGATGCACGCCCGCAAGCGTCTTTACCAAGGTTGATTTCCCGGCGCCGTTGTCGCCGACGAGGGCAACGACCTCGCCCGCATGGACATCGAGATCAATGTCGGTGAGAGCCGAAACAGCGCCAAAACTCTTGGAGATGCCCCGCAGGCTAAGCACCATTTCGCCCGCAGGCGCTTTTCGGTCAACGGTTTCGGTCATTCGCGGCATGCCTTTCCGATAGGGCTGGACAAGGGAAATTCCGGCCGCGCACACCGCGGCCGGAACTTCCGCTTCATCAGTTATCCACCAATGCCCAATTTTTTGCATCCATCGGCATAGCGATCGACGCAAAGCTGTTCAGCTTTCATGATGTTCTTGTCGATGATCTCTGCCTTCAGGTTCTCCGCCGTAACGACGGCGGGAATGAACAGCTGAGACGGGGTGTCGTACAAAGTGACGTCAGCCTTTGGCGTCTCGCCTGCCAGCAATTTCACTGCAGCGTTGGCTGCTGCAGCCGCGACGATCTCGCTGGGCTTGGAGATTGTATTGTACTGGTCCCCCGAGATGATCAGCTGGAGCGCTGCAATCGTCGCGTCGTTGCCCGTCACCGGCGGAACCGGATCCACACCGGCTGCCTTCAAAGCTGCGATCGCCCCACCGCCGGTTCCGTCGTTCGCCGCGACAATCCCCACGATTTTCTTTCCGAAGCGTGTGACTTGCCCGCTCGTCCATTGCTGCGCCTTTGGCGGTGCCCATTCCGGCGTGTCGTATTCAGCCAGGATTTTATAGCCGCTGTTGTCCAGACCGGCATGAATACCCTTTTTGATCAGTCCCGCCGCAGCGTCGGTAGGGGAGCCGTTGATCTGCAGTACGCCACCGTCTGCAGCAGCCACCCCCTTTGCCTTCAGATGCTCGATCAGTGAATCGGCGATCGCCTTGCCGATGGCTTCATTGTTGAACGAAACGTAGAAGTCGGCCTTTGCGTCCGGAATGGGCCGGTCGTAAGCAATGACCTTGATGCCTTGCGCTTGGGCCTGCTTGACCAGCGATGCAGCCGCCGTGGAGTCGACGGGATCGAGCACAATGACCTTCGCGCCTTGCGAGACGACGGAGTTAAATTGCTGCTGCTGACGTGAAGCGTCCGCATCGGCGTTCTGGTAGAGTACCTTGCAGTCAGCGCATAGCTTTTTCATTTCTGCAATAAACCCAGGAGCGTCGTGCTCCTCATATCTAGTCGACGCTTGGTCCGGCATGAGAAAAGCCACTGTAGCGCCGGACTGGGCAAATGCCGATGCACTGCCGAGAAGACCGGCGACAAGCGCTGCGGCTCGGGTCATTTTAATTGCGATTTTCGTCATAGAGTTTCTCCCTTATCGTTTGATGCGTTCCCGCTTCCATTCTAAAGCATGTTGAATCTGGCCATGGGCGATGACTTGCCGTTTGCCATCCAGAAAATTGGCAAAGCGATCCCTCCGGCGCGCAGCTGCGCTCCGCACTTCTCGCTGATTTTGGTCCTCCCTTTCCTCCTCTTATGCGGCCTCCACCGCTCTGACGTTCTGTGCCAATAATGTTTTGAAGCGCGAAGGAGCCATCCCCTTTTGCGCCAGGAAATGGCGATTGAAGTTGGAAATATTGTTGAAGCCAGCCGCGAAACAGATGTCGGTAATGGTCATCGCGGGCTCGCTCATCAGCAGATGGCACGCGAAATTAATGCGCAGCCGATTGACGTACTGGACGAGCGCCATACCTGTGTGGCGGCGAAAACTGCGCGAAAAAGCGCTGGCGCTTTGTCCCGTCAGGCCAGCGAGATCCCTCTCGCTGAAGGGCTCGGTCAAGTGGCTGTTGATGTACAAAAGAGCCTGGTTGACGCCAGCCGACATGAATCCAGACGGATCGGGCATGTATCGCGAGCTTGCCAGCGAACGCGTTCCTGCTGCGGAACTCATCGCATTCAACACCCCGATAAAGAGTTCGATGCGCCGCAAGCCTTTGGCTGCTACTAGTTCCTTCAGCATTGGTCCGGCTACGCCCGCGGTCGCTGCAGAAAACAGCGCTCCGCGCCGACTGAGTTCCAACATAGGCAGGCACGCCGCCAGTTCGGGAAATACGTTGGTGGCGTCAGTTATGAACGCTTCGTTGAATTGCACCACCCTGCCCCGCAAGGGTATGCAGGTGCCAGCAGGAATGTTGCTCACCCAGTTATGCGGCAAATTGGGGCCAGTGAGAACCAGGTTGCCTGGTTCGAACTCACCGATGAAGTCGCCCACGAAATATCGCCCGTTTGTCGCGACGACGTGATGTATTTCGTATTCTGGATGAAAGTGCCAGCGTACGGTGTGGAAGGGATAGCCGTGCTCCCAGGCCTTGAACGACTCGCCACGACCGATCTGGACTACTTCCAAATCTGGATTCACTTGAATCTCCTCCCTGCGCCTCTCAAACTTGCGGTCCTAACAGGACGCCTCCTCCCAGAAGCATTTTTCACAAGCGCGGTTGAAACCTAGCCGTCCTATAGCCCGAAGGCTACTACGGTAGCGCCACGTCACTGATACTTTTTTGACATTTTACTTCGAAAGAAGCGCCGTTTCGCACATGCGAACAGGAAGACGACTGTTCAATTGCCATTACAAGGCAACCACCGAAGCGCCCACGGCAATAGTGCCGATGTTGACATTTTTGGCCCGGCGATTCATCAAAGGTTTATGAAATCGCAGGAACTATTGCTCGCCTCTGAGCTCACCTCAGGTTTTCCAAAAATCCGTTCGATCCTTGCGAACAGATTTGCGGGCACGAAACTCATGATCGTGCCCACTGCGGCTTACGGCGAAGGATGGAAGCCGGATTACGAGGGCCACTACCGCCCATTTGAAGAAATCGGCTTCGAAGTTATTGACTATGATCTCGTTGGCAAGACGGCGGATGAGGTGAAGGCCGCTCTCGGGAAGGTCAGTGCCGTTTACATGAGTGGAGGTAACACTTTCTACCTCCTCGACCAAATGCGTAAAAGCGGCTTCTTTGATCACGTGCGCGAACGGATCAGAGAAGGACTGGTCTATATCGGCTCGAGCGCCGGCTCGATTGTCGTGACACCGGACATCGGTTACGCGGACGCCCTGGATGACCGATCAAAGGCAGAGCAAAGCAACGATATTGGTCTCAACCTGGTGAGTTTTTCGATCCTGCCGCACATGGATCATGCCAGCTTCAGCGCTTTGGTTCAGAAAACCTACAACGCGTTTGAAGGCAACGGGACGATGTGCCTAGGCCTCAACGATGATCAGGTCATCCACGTTGTGGGCGATTCATTCAAGGTGATTTGAGGCTAGCTAAACTTTCTCACAAAAACGAAATACCGCTTTGCGCCAACGCATCAGTCACAACTGGGAAGCCCTAACGCTCGTTGACTTAGAAGCTGTTGCGCTCGTGATAGGTACGCAGGAACGACTGAATACGCGCGTCCTCGGGACGATGCAGGATGCGATCGGGGCTGTCCACGCTGACCAGTTCGCCTTTTTCCATGAAGCCCACCTGATCCGCAACATGGGCAGCGAAACCCATTTCATGCGTTACAACCACCATCGTCATCCCCTCGCCAGCCAACGTCCTCATGACGCTCAGCACCTCGCCCACAAGTTCCGGGTCAAGCGCGGATGTCGGCTCATCGAAAAGCATCAGCTTGGGTTCCATGGCGATTGCGCGGGCAATTGCAACGCGCTGTTGCTGACCGCCGGAAAGCCGCGATGGATGGCTTGCGCTCTTGTCTGCCAGCCCAACCTTGGCCAGCGCCTCGCTGGCACGCCGATCCGCATCTGCTTTCGATATTCGGCGCACGCGGATCAACCCCTCAGCCACATTCTCCCTAGCGGTCATGTGCGGCCAGAGGTTGAACTGCTGGAACACCATGCCGATCGATCGGCGCATCTCGCGGAGCCTGCGGCCCGACATCTTCTTGTTGGGTGCATCATAGCCGATAAGCTGACCGTCAATGCGGACTTCGCCGGAATCATACTCTTCGAGGAAATTTATGCAGCGAAGAAGGGTCGACTTTCCCGAACCCGAAGGGCCAATGAGACAGGTGACCTTGCCCGGCGGTATCGATAGTTCGATGTCTTTCAACGCTTGAAACTTGCCGTAGTACTTGTTGACCTTGCGCATTTCGACTGATGACGCAGCAAGCATCTTATGTCCTTTCGATCAGATGTTTCGTGATGCGCGCTTCCAATCTGAGTCCGACGCGCGAGATCGTCTCGACCAGGCCCCAGAAGAACAAAGCCAGCACCAGGTTTGCCTCCACGTAGCGGAAGGTTTCGGCGGACATGCGCTGCACCTGATACAGCAGTTCGGGAACGGTTATAATCGACAGAATGACCGTTTCCTTGGTGAGGATAATCGAGAAGTTTACCAGCGCTGGCAGAGCAGAGACCAGGCCCAGAGGCAATAGGATTCGTCGCACAATATCCGATTCGGACATGCCGATCGCACGGGCCGCCTCGATCTGGCCATCGGGTACGGCGCGGAAGCCCGAACGAAATATCTCCGCGAAGTAGGGACTGCCATAGATCGTCAGACCCAGCAGGCCTGCGGGCAACGCGTCAAGGCGCAGGCCGACGAGTGGGCCGCCATAGTAGAGCACGAACAACTGGACGAGGAAGGGCGTGCCGCGGATCACTTCGATATAGGCCTGGACGATCCATGTCACCCAGCGTGGCGCATAGCGTTGAATGAGCGCAATGACGAGGCCAAGCGCCATGCCGAAGACCGTGCCAAGCGCCCAGCACAGGATGGTATTGCCAAAGCCCTTCAACAGCGAGGGGCCGTATTGCTGCAGAACGCTCCATTCCATCAGACGGCCGTCCTGTGTTCGAGATAACGTCCCAGCGCCGCCAGGCACAAATTGATCAGCAGATAGATGCAGGCCGCCGCTATATAGACTTCAAGCGGACGGAAGGTGGTGGCGGCCTGCGCTTGGCTGGCGCGAGTGATTTCGAGAATGCCGACGACCGAAACCAATGAAGACGCCTTCACAAGCAGGATGAGTTCATTGATCAACGCCGGCAGCGAAAGCGTCACGGCTTGTGGGAGGATAACCCGGGTCCATACGTCAACGGGCGTCATGCCGATGGCGACCGCGGCCTCCGCTTGTCCTTTCGGTAACGCCGCGATCGCGCCGCGCCAGATTTCGGAGATATAAGCGCTGGCGCAGATTCCCACGGTTACCACGGCGGCGACCATTGCTGGCACGTCCAGGCCGATAACCGGCAAGGCATAGTAGAACACCAGCAATTGCACCAAGAGTGGCACGCCGCGCAAGAAACTGACCCAAATGGCCGCAAAACGGCGCAGTGGCGGGTACGGCGACAGGCGAGCGGCACAAATCAGCGTGCCAATCACAACACCCAACCCGATGCCCAGAACCGAGATCAGCAATGTATATCGCGCTGCCCAGAACAACGGCCCGAAGCTTTGAAAGAATACCGCTAGGGAAAACATCCACCCTCACTATGCCCAGGCATGCGGGCGGAGCCACCTCCGCCCATACGCAAGTTATTTAGTCGGAACTTCGCGGGGCAATTCGGTATAGGTGCCGAGCCATTTTTCCTGAATGGCCTTGACGCGACCGTCGTCGGTCATCTTGAGCATCGCAGCGTTGATGGCCTTGTTGAAGCTTTCGCTGTCTGCATCCTTGCGCAGCACCCAAGCGAAATATTTCGGTTCACCGAACTGGGCTGGCGAGAAGAGGGCAAAGCTCTCGGGGCGACTCTTCACGAGAGCCGTGAGGTTCGGGAGCGAGCCCGCAACTGCATCCAGACGGCCGGTGGCGAGATCGGCGTAAGCTTCGTCCGTGGTGCCGTACTCCTTGATCGTCACACCGCCGAGTTTCTTGCCAAAGGCCTCGAGCTGCTGGAATTGCGCGGTGCCCTGCTGGACGCCCACGGTTTTGCCCTTGATGTCTTCGGGTTTGGTAAGTTCGGTGTTGCTTGCGCCCTTGAGCAGCGAGACCGTTGCGTCAGCGATGGGCAAGGTAAAGGCATAGCGCTCGAGCCGCTCCGGCGTGATGGTGACCGGCGCGATCACTATGTCGAACTTCTTGACCTCAAGACCCGGCAGCTCGGCCGTCCAGGGGATATCCTGATACACCGGTTCGGCACCGATCTCCTTGGAAACCTGGTCGAACAAATCCTTGGTCATGCCCTCATAGGTGCCATTATTCAACACGTCGAAGGGCGCATAGTGCATGTCGGTGGCAGTGACAATCTTGCCGGCCGCCTTGATGTCCGCAAGCTGGTCGGCCTCGGCGGCGCTGGCAAGACAAAGTGCGGCTAAGCCGAGAAGCGTGCCTTTGACGGTCATGTGAATGCTCATTGCAGTTGCTCCTTTTTGAACCAACGGGATGGATACGGCCAACACGCATTGCGTCGCCGTATTCTAGATCAGAGAGTACCGGACCGATGTACATGTTTTGCGCGCAATCAGCTGCTTCCACCTTCGCGCTGGCGTCAGCTGACCCATCACGTCCATCGCCCCGTCACTCCACAGCGACAAGGGCACCGCCCCTTCATATTCTGCTTCGCCGCGCAAGACTGCAATGCCTGAACGCTACGAGAAGTCCTTGTTTCCGCGATTCGGCAAAGCGATCGAACTTGGGAGTCTACTCATACGTTTCAGCCAAGCGGGAAAGCAAGAAAATTGACGTCATATCCGCATCGTTAATAAGTGCGGTTCCGATGAAACATTATACAACGTTTGAAGCACGAACCTGGAACATTGGACAGCGTGAAGCCGGCTTCACGTCACAAGCAGGCATAATTCCCACTAACGTGGAAACCGATCCGACCAAGGCAACTTCCAAGTCCGTTTCGGTCTGCACCAACCGCTGGTTCGAGGTCTTAGTCGACCGAATTGCCCGTTGGACCGGGAGTTTGCGGTAGGGGGGACGGTATTTTCGGCATTGTGGGGTCGGAAGTTGGCGGCAAAGGGGACGGTATTTTCGGCATCGCGGGATCGGGAATAGGGGATATCGGGGATGGTATTTTCGGAATTGTGAGATCGGTAGTGGACGGTATCGGGGATGGTGTCGGAACCGTGAGGCCTGGAACGGGCGATATTGGGGATGGCATCGTCGGGCCTGTGCCAGGAATGCCTGGCAGTCCACCTAGTATCTGCGGCAAAGGCAGTCCTCGTTCCTGGAAGAACTTCACAAGCTCTTTGTTGCCGCCAAACTCAAGATCGCCGATCGTCAGCGCGAAGCCAGGTTCGCCGGGGCAGTTGGTCCTGGCCTGTCCTCCGGTTGCCGCGGCAGCCAGTTTCTTTTCTGCAGCAGCGCGATCGTAGCCTGTCGACTCGGAGCCAAGCAATTTGATGGTCAGATTGGCTGCTATCCAGAGTCCTCCATCATCACCTTCGACCCGTTTTGGGACGAGTGCGTACTGGGCCTCGGCCCACGCCGGTGTGAACAGCAAGTGGTCTTCCCCGCCTCTAACCTTGAGCGGTTTGCCATCCGGGCCACGGCCCCGTCTCTGAAAAGGCAAATCACTCAAGAGCACCACATCCGGAGCGGTCTGCAGGCCAACCGGAACAGTAACGTTTGCGCCGACTGACGGAACTGATACCCAAGCTTCCTCGAACTCCGCTTTTCTGTCTGTCTTGAGCGCCAGCTTGATGTCGCGGCAACCGATGTCGGGCTTTAGCATCACGACTGTGTTGCCACCCACCTCCCCTATTTCGAAGCCTGCATCGAAGCCGGACGCTATAGCTGTGTTTCCGAGCAGGTCGACCGTCGTACCGACACCTCTTCCTATCAAGGGGTCGACATGCAGATCTACGGATGCCTTGACGTCGACCTGCGCATCGAGCGAAACCTTCAAGCGTCGCCCTTTGGTCCAAGATATGCCGACTGCATTGACCACCATTGTTGCCGCTACCGCTCCTGGATCAGCAAGCTCGGCGAAAACCCCGCCTTCACCTAGAACATCCGCACTCCATTTTTGATCGGCAAGCCGGCCCTTGAATTGCACCGACTTGACGGTTGCAGTCCTGTTTACAGCAGGGAGTTGGTTGAATTTGTCTTGAACCAGGTGAGCCACCGTCCCGTTTATCCAAAGAGCAATATCGGCGTCGTTCAATTTGGGTATCCGGATTCTCTCCAGATCTTTTCGCATTCTGACGATGTCATCCTGAATTTCGGGCGGGGGCTCATCTATACTGGTTGCCACTGGTTTTTCGGTGAAATCAGTCAGCAGCCATATCCCGCCATCGAGGACGACAGCGTTGGCGGCGTGAATTTTTTGCGCCAGTTCGTTTGGCGGTACGGCGATCTGAACCTTGATCCAGTTTTCATCTTTTGGATCGCGAACCGGAACTGCCTCTGTTACACCCTGCTTCAAATCGTAGGCGAAGCTGTTTTTGAACGGGAGCTTCAAGGTGAAAGCTTCGGTGAACTTTGGCATGAGGCCCGTTTCGATGAGGTCGCTCGCATACCCCCTCGACTTGATAATAGACCATCCCCATCCGAATTCGGGATCGAGTCTCAACAGAGAGAGAGCGAAGACTGCTTGCGCTTCCCCATTTGCCACTTCTTCTATGCCTTTGAAAACGAGGGAGGCTTGGCCATCAAATTTTACAGTCAGATCCCTTTTCTTCGAATAGGCGTCGAGGCGAAGGAATGCCCAGGCGAAACCAGGTTGAAAATCGACGGTAACATTCCGCAGATGTACGACGGTGTCCTCATCTGCCTTGAATTCGGGGGCGTAGGCAATTTGTGCATCCTTCAGGCTCTCCAGTGCGGCGTTCAATCCCCGCTCCGAAATAAACAAGCCCGCTGGCCACGCTTCTGGAATGGGCTTCTGCCTCAGGAGGTCTTCGGCCTCCGACAGCGATCTCCACTCCGATAGGGTGCGGTCACGCTCGAAACTTAAATCCTGTAGTGCCAGCCACCCGACACCCATGGCTGCAAACAATGCAATTGCAATGATGACGCGTGCGCCCGTTCCCATGGCATGATCCCAACGCCAGATGATTGCAGTGTCAAATAGATGATAACATTTATTGCCGGAGCCGGTAGTCCACTACTTTGATCCATGCGCGTCAGATGGCTCGACCCGGGTGTGTCAGCCGCGCAATCTTTTTCACGTGCTTCACCGCCGCGCTACCACCTGTCGTCCTGGTGAAGAGGTCAAGTTTCTCTTCATCATCAGCACCGACGGGCATCAATGCCCGATCCATATATTTCCTTGAGCCGGGGCTTTGCGAAATCAAGAATCCCGTCGAGACCAGCCGGACAATCGTAGCGGCAAGGATGACGTGCTTGGCAAGCGTTCCACAAACAAAACGAGGCCAAAAGATCAAGGGATTTTCCTGCGGCAATTCGGGTCGTCGTTCTGACCGACGTTTCAAACGCAGGATACCGCTCTGCAATGGATGCACGTGCTCGAGAGGGACCATCGTCGCGAACGCGATGAGCACCTTGACAAGACTGCCGACTGGAACGCCAGTTGCAATCGCGCGACGCAGCAGGGTCTTCATGTGTTTCGGTGTGTAATAGAGCAACCACGCCTCCCGATAAATGGCCTCCCATTCACGCTTGGTCATCTTGGCGTGGGCGGTGCAGACATGCTCTACATCGTAAATGTTGAGATCGGCGTCCATCTCGACGCCACTTTTCCACAGGGCCTGATGATCCTCCGATCCGGGCAGCGGTGTAAGGCAGAAGAACTCAATGACATCGATCGGGAGCTCTTCTTGAATGATCGCAATATCACGTCTGATCGTTTCGGGCGTGTCCGCTGGAAAGCCGAGGATGTAGCCAGCCAGCGTCATGATGCCCTGCTCTTTCCACGCCAGCAGCATCTTGCGGTATTCGGTGATCTTGTTCTGGGCCTTTTTTGCCGCGATGAGATTGTCCGGGTTGACGTTCTCCAGCCCGATGAAAACGCGGGTGACACCAGCGCGCTTCGCCTTCTCTATGAAGTTTTCAATCCTGTGGCAGAGTGTATCGACCTGGATCATCAAACCAAGCGGGATCGCTTCCTTCTCTTTCAAAGCTATCAGTCTATCGAAGATCGCTTCCCACTCTTTGTTTCGCGCAAAATTATCATCGGTAATGAAGAACTTGTGGATGCCATGCGCCCAGTTCAGGCGCACCAGTTTCTCGACATCATCAGCCGAGCGAAAGCGCGATTTGCGTCCCTGCACATTGATGATTGTGCAGAATGAACATTGATAGGGACAACCGCGTCCAGCATCGAAGCTCGCGCTGAGGCCGAGTGTGTGCTCGATGTAACGTTTGGGCAGGAACGGTACGGGGGCACCGTCGATGCTCGGCAAGTCATTCATGAAGTTGTAAAGCGATTGGAGTTGGCCCGACGCAGCATCGCGCAGCACGGTCTCCAGCCGGCCCTCGGCCTCGCCGGCAAACATGGCAATGCCCATTTTGCGACATGCGTCGAGCCCGACAGCGCTTCCGTCAAGCATGGCCAAGCAACCCGACACATGAAAGCCTCCCATGGCGACGGGCAGTGATGCATCGCGGAAGGGGCGGGCAATGTCGAGCGCGCGCGGATATTGATTGGACTGAACGCCAATCAGAGCGACCATTCCAAAATTGTCGTTCCGCCGAAACTGATCCAAGAGCATCGGAATATTGACGCGTGTGTTGGTCTCGTCGATGACCGTGATGTCGATGGCAATATCCGCACCGAGTACCTCACGATCTGCGCAGTCAAGGGCAATGCCGTATAGAGCAGCGAGCGAATTCGAGGGTATCATAGCGCGCCACCAACGGATCACATATCCGTTGTCGTCATAGTGCGACGGTTTGATTAGAATCAGCTGGAAGCGTCGATTTCTAGCCTCTGAAACATGTGACAAATCAGTCCTTCGGGGTTGGCGGAAGTTCCGCAGGCACCCCTGCACATCACAACAGCTGGTGCTGATAACGCATAACTGATTTCATCCTATCGCACTTTCCGATAAATGTCTTGTGGAAGACAATCCTTCGAACTGGCGGGAATTGTTGCAGTGCAAGAGCTAGCTGTCAGAGGTCGCAAAGCCGGTGCAATTCAGATTTCCGGAGAGCTCCATTGCAGCGCAGCTGTCGAAACGGGACTATCCCAAAAACGCAACCCTTCCTCGTCAAGCAACGACAACGTGACGGAAAGACCAGCCATATCGAGCGAGGTCACGTAGGTTCCTACCAATGATCTCGCGACACTGATGCCTTTAGCTTCGAACAGGCGACGGACAATGTTGTAAATGAGGTAAAGTTCTGGCGTCGGAGTACCCCCGAAGCCGTTTACCACGACCAGCGCACGGTCCGTGTTTTGCAGATCTATATCGGCGAGGATGGTATTGCAGATCATGCTGGCAATAGTGTCGGCATCGGCCAGTTTCTGCCGGGAAAGCCCGGGCTCGCCATGTATCCCGACCCCGACTTCCATCTCGTCCGGGTCCAGCACAAAGGTGGAACGTGCCGTGTCAGGAACGGTAACACCATCGAGTGCCACGCCCATTGTACGTATCCGCGTGTTCAACCGGTCACCAAGCGCCTTCAATCCGGCCAGATCCATTCTAGCCTCGGCGGCCGCTCCAAGAATCTTCTCGACGACGAGTGTACCAGCAACCCCCCTCCTGCCGGAGCTTCGCGGCGGGCCTGGCACCGCAATGTCGTCGCTTACAATAACCGTCTCGATCCCGTGCCGCCCCGTCACCGCCTCCGCAGCCATTTCGAAATTCATCAAGTCCCCGTCATAATTCTTGACGATCAGGAGGCATCCCGCTCCGGTGTCTGTTTCTTCGATGGCAGCGACAATCTGGTCGGGCGTCGGAGAGGTAAAGATATGTCCGGTGCAGGCGGCATCCAGCATGCCCAGTCCCACGAAGCCGATATGCATAGGCTCATGACCGGCTCCCCCACCCGATATGATCGCAACTTTTCCTGGCGTAAGATGGCGCCGCCTCACAAATTTCCGGTCGGAACCGAACACGACCAGACGGTCGTGGGCCGAAACGAAGCCTTCGAGGCTTTCGGCAACCATAGAGGCAGCCTTGTTCATGAATTTTTTCATCGTGCCCTCCACTGGCATCGACTTATTCAAGCACGGCTCTTGACCTTACCATCAAGCCATCCTGAGGATAACGGGTTAGGTCGTGAGGCCGTTTCTGGCGCCCACTTCCATCATATTAATAGGCCCTGACGCTAGTCTGAACTCCCCAAAAGTGTTGCGATCTTCTGGACAAAGTCTGTGATTGCTTCATCCACGAGTCGATTTTTCTTATCGTCTCCAAGATCCGGAACCATCAGTGACAGCGATCTCAATCCATCGGTACTGCCAAAGTCCGGCAATTTTCCCGGATGCGCGGCATGATAGGCCGCCACAAACTGTTCCTGCTCAGTCGGACTAAAGTGACAAACCCTGAAAATTGTCGCCAGATGCCGCGCCGGCAATGGCGTGGAATAAGCCGGACTTGTAATCTGGGTGACGAAACTCCGGTGTTTACCGAGCGCCGCGGCCAGACGCTGACGGGTTCCTGAGGGGCGATTGTCGATGATCTGGGCCAGAATGGTCTTGTAGGCCACAATGGGATCTTCCATGACTTCCCGCGTCATCTTAATTCGCCGCCGCCGCCGTGCGGTCAGCGTCGTTGAACTCGAGCCTTAAATGGCCTTGCAATCTAAACATTTCGGCCATCGACTTTTCCCTCGTCGAAATTGTGTTCGACCAGTTCCTTCAACGCCGCAATTGCTTCTGCCGCACCAATTCCGTCGGCGCGAATTTTCAGAACGGAACCCTTCCTGATTTTGGCTCCCATAACCTTTACGATGCTTTTGCCGTTCAGCCAGATGCTGTTACCGTTCACCTCTATCTCGATCGTGCAGGGAAAGGATTTGGCAAGACGGGTGAAAATCACGGAAGGGCGGGCATGCAATCCGGTCCCGTGCACGACTTCGATTTCTGTCTGCCGCTGCACCGTCACGCGATCCGTCTCCCGTATTCTCGCATCCTGCTTGTCGCTCATGAGGGCGAGAGTTCCTGGGCTGTGGCAACTACTTTTGCGAGCGACGCCCCACCGGCCGCTTCCGCAGCGGCAATGACCGCACCCTCGACCAAGGGTGAATTGCAGATGGCGACCATTCCGGAACGTGGTTCGCCCAGCATTTCGATCGCCATTTCGCTGTTGGTTTCCGCGCCGCCGAGATCAACAAACACCGCAACTCCATGATCGGACCATGCTGCCTCTATGGCCGCAAGAATACCCGCCGCATTGGTACCGAGACCACCCTCGGGATTGCCTCCGCACCATGAAAGCGGCACGCTGTCGCCGACCATCTGGCGCACCATATCGGCAGTGCCTTTCGCAACGAGTGGCGAGTGCGATACGATCACAATACCCACATTTGCAGTCTTGCCTTTCATGCCGGACGGTACTCCCTCAGATAGCGGCAAATAGCTGTTGTCAGAAGGGCACAGCTCGATGCCCCCGGATCGACATGGCCGATGGAACGATCTCCAAGGAACGAAGCACGTCCCCGCATCGCCTTCATGTCAGCGGTTAATTGAGCAGATACCTCCGCCCTTTTGGCTATATTGATCAGGGCCGATTGCCTTACCATTTCTGTTTGAACGGGGTAAAGCACGTCGAGCAACGTTTTGTCACCTGCATGAGCGCGCCCGCGCCGCGCCACTGCATCGACCGCCTCTCCAAGGATGGTGGCGAAATCCGCCTCGTTTTCCCGGGTGCCAAGCCGCCGCCCAATCTCTATTAGCAAGGTTCCGTACAGCGGCCCTGAAGCGCCGCCGACGCTCATGACAAGCGTCATTCCAATCGTCTCGATCGCCTGTGGCAGCGGCAGGCTGCACAATCGTTCCCGATCGAGATACACCGCCTCGCAACCACGCCGCATGTTGGTCCCGTGATCCCCGTCGCCGATGGCCCGGTCGAGCTCACACAGGTCATCAGCATGGATCACGATGGCCTCGTGGCAGGCTTCGATCAGTCCCAGCACAAGTTCCCGATCAGTCTGCAACGACAGAAGTCTCCCCTCGCGCGACTTTACCATCGACCTCCTTTGCAACAGTCTCGAAAGCAGCAGCGACAGCGATGGCTCCCGGATCAGCGACACCGGCGAGATGCCCTGCACCCACATACGATGCCCGGCCCGCATTTGCTTTGGTCATGGCCATGGTGGCATTGGCACCCGCAGCTGCCGCCCTGGCAGCGTCAGAGAGTCCACTTGCCGCCAAGGCTCGCAATGCCGGATCGAGCGCGTCCACCATGGTTCTGTCACCCGGTCTGGCTCCGCCGTAAAAAGTCATGCGGTCGAGGCCCTCAAGCAGCGCGGCCGGCAGATTGTTCTTCTCCGACATTGCCTTAGCTGCTGCCGTGAAAAAGATCGAGAGTAGAACGCCACTTGATCCGCCCATACTGGTTGCCAAAATCCCACCGATCGCTGCAAATGTTCCCGCGTTGTCAGCGAGCGGCAATGATTTGATCTTGCCAAGCACGCCTCGTGCCCCGGCAGCAACTGTCGATCCCGTATCGCCGTCTCCAGTGCGGGCATCTAGACGATTGAGCTCGGTTTCAAGCGAGATCAGATGCTGGCACACGGCGGTTACCAATTTTTCCGCCAACGGATCGCGGCTCGCCGCGGCGATAGCCTCTCCAACAGGGACCTTGGGCGCGGGAAGGATATCCAGGCCATGCCGTAGAACCGGCGGAGCCCACGCATGAGGGTCGACGGGAGAGGCAAGCGCTGTCTCACGTTCTGCGTCGAGTCGGATGAGCGAAAGCGAAAAGCCGTTCATGTTGAGTGCTGTCATCATTGGCGAGGGGCCGATCACCAGCTTCACCCGATCCGCCAGCGAAGACGCAAGAACATCATGGGCAATGAGGCTCATTTCCAATGGCGGCACAGCGCCAAGGTTGTTGATCAACAACGCATAATCGCCCGTCCCCCGCAGAGCTGCCGCAAGCCGCTCCGCCATAATGGCGACGATCTTCCCGGACTCCTGGAGCGCGATACGTTCGACCCCCGGCTCGCCATGAATACCAAGACCGAGTTCGCCCTCGTCAGCGCCGAGGCGTTGTTCCTGCTCCTGGCCCGGGATCGAGCATGTCGACAGCGAGACACCCAGCGACACAATCTCGCTGGCCGCCGATGCAGCCGATGCAGCTACATCTTCAAGGCTATCGCCGCGTTCGGCGAGAAAACCTGCGATCTTGTGAATGAACAGCGTACCAGCAACTCCACGCGGCTGGGCAAGGTCGGGAAGCGCGATATCGTCGGCCACGATGACCATCTCCACCCTGAACCCTTCGGAGCGCGCTCTTTCGGCGGCGAGCCCAAAATTCAGCCGGTCGCCGGTGTAATTCTTGACGATCAGCAGGCAACCTCTCGGCCCTGTAACAGCACGGATCGCCGTAAGCACGGCATCAACGCTGGGAGAGGCAAAAATCTCGCCCGATACGGCGGCCGTCAGCATGCCCCTTCCGACAAACCCGGCGTGGGAAGGCTCATGACCCGCACCGCCGCCCGATATAACGGCGACCTTGGACTTGTCCCAATCCGCACGCAGAATGACCTTGATATCCGGATAGCTGTCAAGCCGCGCAAGCATTCCCGGACGACTGGTCAGCAACAGACCATCGAGCGACTCGGTGACTATGTTTTCCCTGCGGTTGAAAAAGTGTTTCATCGGCATTTTCCAGTCTTTCGTCTTTACGCGTGTTGAACAACCATTTGGATCCGGCAATCCCTCAAACCACCCTGTTGCCATCCGCACCGAAATAAAGAGGATCTCTTAGCGCTAGGCCAATTGGATCTCCCGGTTTTACGGGCAGACGCTGGTTGGCCAGGGTGATCAGCTTGCAGTCGCCGACCCGTAGATGCAGGTGATTCTGGTCTCCGAGGTGCTCTACCCAATCGACGTGCGCATTAACATGGCCGCCTAGCGTTATGTCCAGATGTTCGGTCCGCGCCCCGATTGTTTGTGTACCTGCCGGGATCTTGCTGTCCGGAAGAAGGTTAGCCGGAAAAAGATTAATGTGCGGCTGCCCAAGCCGGGCAGCGACATGAATATTCGCCGGGTTGCTGTAGATCTCTCGAGGCGTTCCAATCTGCACCAATCGACCCTCGGTAAGAATGCCTATGCGATCGGCCATTGTCATGGCTTCGATCTGATCGTGTGTCACGTAGAGCAGCGTTGATCCGAGCTCTTTCTGAATGCGTTTGAGTTCCAGCCGAAGATCGGCGCGCAACTTCGCGTCCAGCGAGGAAAGTGGCTCGTCCATGAGATAGATCGCCGGCCGGCGTACAAGCGCCCGGCCGATGGCGACCCGCTGCATTTCGCCGCCCGAAAGCCGGGTCGAGCGGTTTTCAAGCTTGTGGTCGATGCGCACCATCCGCGCGACTTCTCGGACGCGCCGGTCGATTTCATCCTTGCCGAGACGGCGGGCCGGGGACCGCAAGGGGAAAGCCAGGTTGTCGTAGACCGACAGATGCGGATAGAGCGAATATTGCTGAAAAACGAACGCGACGTCGCGGCCCGCCGGCGCTTCTTTCGCCACATCATATCCGCCAATAATGATGCGGCCACTGTCGGGGCGCTCCAGCCCGGCAATCAGGCGCAGCGTAGTGGTCTTGCCGGCACCGGTGGGGCCAAGCAGGACAACGCATTCTCCGTCGGCAACAACCAGATCCACATCGGAGACGGCACGGGTTTCGCCGAAATTCTTGTTAATACCTTGCAGGATGACTTCAGCCATGATGATGCTCCGCATAGCGGGACGACGGAACAGCTCTGCCGGATGTGCAGTCGAAGAGAGACAGTCTGTCGTAGTTGAGTTCGAGCCCCACGGTTTCGCCGATGCGGAAATTCTGGTCGGCCGGTACTCGCGCCTTGACCAGTCCTTTACCCATCTCCACGGCGACGATCTGGTTGGTCCCGTGATACTCGCTGCCAAAGACAGCGCCGCGCAAAGGGGATACATCGCTGAAACTTATATCTTCGGGCCGCACTCCAAGCGCGAATTCGCTTTCCGCAAGGTCGAGATGGATTTCCGGCACAGAAATATCCACGCCATCGACGACAACGGATCGCGCGCCTTTTTGTAAGCCAGCCGTAAATCGCAGAAAATTCATCGGCGGCGAGCCGATAAAATCAGCGACATACATGGTCGCCGGACGATTATAGATTTCCTGAGGCGTACCGAATTGCTCGATGATACCGTGGTTCATCACAGCAATCTTGTCCGCCATCGCCATCGCCTCCAGCTGGTCGTGGGTGACGTAGACTGTGGTGGCACGGATTCTGTTATGCAGCTCCCGTAGTTCCCGTACCATCAGGTCGCGAAACTCTGCATCCAATGTGCCGAGAGGTTCATCCATAAGAAAGCACTTTGGCCGCCGGACGATTGCCCTTCCGAGCGCCACGCGCTGACGATCGCCACCCGCCAGTCCCGATACCGACCTGTCGAGGATATGATCGATCTGCAAGAGCTTTGCTGTCTCCTCGACGCGCGCGCGGATTTCTGCTTTGGCAACACCCTGCGCAAGCAGTGGAAACGCTATGTTCTTGCGTACATTCATGTGCGGATAAAGCGCAAAGAGCTGGAAGACAAAAGCAATATCCCGCTCCCGGGCTCGATTGAACGTGACATCTTCACCGCCAAGGAAGATCTTGCCGCTGGTCGGCAGCTCAAGACCCGCAATCATCCGCAGCGTCGTTGTCTTGCCGCAGCCTGACGGACCAAGCAGGGCCAGGAATTCGCCATCACGGACAACGAAGCTCGAATCTTCCACTGCACTGAAAGCACCAAATTCCTTGCGCAGATTTTCTATTCTGATCTCTGCCATCGTCTACTCCGGGAACTTTGAAACGATGATGAACATGAGAGTACCCGCCAGCAGTGTGACCAGCGACCACGTGTAAAAGATCAGAAGGAAGGGCTGGAACAGCATCAGGAATCCGAGGCCGATCAGACCAGTCGCGATATTTTCCATAGGGCCGCGCCTGAAAAAGAACGGCCGTTTTTGTTTCGAGGGGACAGGTGTTTGCGCCGTCATTTGCGTACAGCTCCAAAAGTGATACCGCGCAACAGCTGCTTGCGCAGAAGGATCGTGAAAACCAGGATCGGCACGACGAAGATCGTGGTTCCCGCAGCAACGGCTGGCCAGTCCTGCCCGCCTTCACCAATGATCGTTGGAATGAACGGCGGCGCAGTCTGGGCTGCGCCCGACGTCAAGAGCACTGCGAAGGCGTATTCATTCCAGGCAAAGATGAGGCAGAAGATGGCCGTTGCGGCGATGCCCGTGGTCGCCTGCGGTAGGACGACCTTGAAAAAGGCCTGCATGCGCGTGTAGCCGTCGATCATGGCTGCCTCTTCGTATTCGCGCGGAATTTCGTCGATGAAACCCTTCAGGAGCCAGACGGCAAGCGAGACGTTTACAGCCGTGTAAAGCAGGATCATGCCCAGTGCGGTGTCAGATAGACCAAGCTGCCGATACATCAGATAAATGGGAATGGCGACGGCAATGGGCGGCATCATTCGCGTCGAGAGAATGAAGAATAAAAGATCTTCCGCGAGAGGAACCTTGAAACGCGAAAATCCATAGGCTGCAAGAGTGCCAAGCGAGACGGCGAGGAACGTCGAGCCGAAAGCGATCACCAGCGAGTTCTGGAAACGCGGCCAGTAGTTCGAAGGCCCGGCGATGACCATGTTGCGGCTTCGGGTGATTTCATCGCAGGTACTCGTCGGTGCCCCAAGCGAAGTGATATACTCGGGGGTTTGCCGTGTGCGCGTTGTAAACAGGTTGCAATAACCCTCCAGCGTCGGCTGAAATACGATCTTCGGCGGGTAGCTGATTGAATCCGGCGGGGATTTGAAGCTGGTCAGAACGATCCATACGAGCGGGATCATCGTGATCACTGCATAGGCGATGACGATGGTCGCAGCGATGCGTTTGGAGGTACGGCTCGGCTCGACGACCGAATGGGCGGTGTTGACAGAGCTCATCGCTGTTTCACCTTGTTGAGGGCTTTCACATAGATGTTGGCGAGACCGAACACCGCGACAAACAGAATGATGGCGAAGGCGGACGCGCGACCGGTGCGCCAGCTTTCAAATGCCTCCCGCTTCAGCGTGATGGAGGCGACTTCCGTTGTCGAACCCGGGCCACCGCCGGTGAGAAGAGTCACCATGTCAAACATTTTGAAGTTTTCGATACCGCGGAAGAGTACCGCGAGCATGATGAAAGGCAGCGCCATCGGCAGCGTGATCGACCAGAACTGGCGCCAAAGCGAAGCACGATCCACCTCGGCAGCCTCGTAGATATAGTCGGGGATCGATCGCAATCCGGCCAGGCAGATCAGCATGACGTAAGGTGTCCACATCCACGTATCGACAATGATAATCGCCCAGGGCGAAAGCCGAACCGAACCCAGCATTTCGAATGAGGACGGCGGGATACCGGTTAGAAAAGACACGATGTGATTGAAAAGGCCAATCTGCGGTTGATAGAGAAACCGCCAGAAATTGCCGACGACGGCTGGAGACAACATCATTGGAACCAGGATGATTGTCGTCCAGAAAGCGTGCCCGCGAAATTTCCGGTCAATCAGATAAGCGAGGGAAAATCCAATCAGCGTCTGCAGCAGGATCGTCCAGAAGACGAAATGCGCCGTCGTCTGCATGGCCTGCCAGATATTGGGATCATTCAGCACCCGGCTATAATTGCTGAGGCCAACGCTTTCCAGCGCGGCATTAGGCCGGTTCGCCCGGAAATTCGTGAAGGAAAGATAGATCGCCCAGATGAGCGGAAAAATATTGACTGCCAAAAGCAGAGCGATGGCGGGCGTAATGAACAGCCATGCCATGGAGCGATCGGACAGGCCGCGAATTCTGGAAGCGATGGGCGCCGGCGTAGCACGGGCAACAGCCTCACCCAAAATGGTGGAACTTGTATCGGTCACGGACTTCACCTGGGTTTTAAAGCGTCGCATTCGAAAGAACTGCCCGGTACGTTCTCGGATCCGGGCAGTCATTTCAGCACGGGGTCATCTGAAGCGCCGGAGCTTAAAGCTTCCCGTCGTCCTTGAAGACCTCTGTCCAGTCCTTGACCAGCCCATCAAGCGCCTCTTTCGCCGTGCCCTTGTCTGCAACGACGTAATCGTGAAGGCGTTTCTGCATTGCCTGCAGGAGGATAGCATAGGACGGTTCCTGCCAGAAATCCTGAACCTGATTCATGGCCACGAGGAAGTCCGCAGCAAATGGCTGACTCTCCGTAAATGTCGGGTCGTTTAGCACTGTCTTGTGCACGGCGTATCCGCCAAGCGACCACCATTTTTTCTGAACATCCGGCTGGGCAAACCATTTGATATAGGCAAGAGCGCCATCCATATTGTCAGTATTGGCAACGACGGAAATTCCCTGTCCGCCGAGTGTCGATGCCGCAACCTTCTCTTTCGGATTGACGAAGAACCCGATCTTGTCGCCGCCGACCTTCTCGTCTTTGTAGAGACCCGGAAAGAAGGCGAACCAGTTCATCGCCATCGCAACTTGTCCGGATTTGAACGCATCGAGGCTTTCGCCCATATAGGCATCGGTATATCCGGGCGGCGTGCAGCATTTGTAGAGTTTCTTGTAGGCTTCAAGCCCGGCGACTGCTTCTGGCGAGTTGACCGCGCCCTCCATGTCATATTTGCCCGGCGTATTTTCATACTTGAAGCCATAGGGATAAAGCGCCGACGTTGCGCCCATGGTGATGCCTTCGGAAGCGCGTTCGGTGAAGATCGCGGCTCCGTAGACCTTCTTGCCGTCGATTTCCCGCCCATTGAAGAACTCGGCCACCTGTATCAACTCATCCCAGGTCGTTGGGGCTGCCAGATCGCGATTGTACTTCTTTTTGAATTCAGCCTGAATTTCGGGCTGGGCAAACCAGTCCTTGCGGTAGAACCAGGCATTGGCATCGCCCATCGCCGGCAACGCCCAATAGTTCGGCGTGCCCTTCGGCCATGTCGCGTAAGCGTTGACCGCTGCATCGGCGAAATCGCTCATCTTGATCCCTTCCTTGTCGAAGAAATCATTGAGCTTCACGTAGTATCCATTTTCAGCCGAGCCGCCTAGCCATTGGCTATCTCCGATGAGGAGATCGCACAGCTTGCCGCCGGAGTTGAGTTCATTGAGGATGCGGTCGGCAAAATTCGGCCAAGGCACGAATTCGAACTTCATTGTCGTTCCGCTTTGAGAAGTAAAATCTTTCGAGAGCTCAACCAATGCGTTGGCGGGGTCCCAGGCCGCCCAGCACAGGGTCAGCTCATCGGCTTTTGCAAGGTTCGGCGCTGCAACGAACAACACAAACGCCGAGGTCGCCCCGAGCAGGGCCTGCTTTATCGTTTTCATGCATTCCTCCCAGATACATAAGCGACACCGCGCCGCTCTTTGAAAAGATCCTTCGTTCCCTTTTTCTCACACGATTTCCCATCGTGTTGAGTAATTTTGTTAAGTAATACCCTCTTTACTGAACATTTCAAGCATGAATCGTTGCTGCACCGCACACCTTGGCGTTGGAGTGGACTGCACTTCCGAAGCCTGTCCCAAGAGCGACCAGGGCTTATCGACCTCTTTCGCAACGGCGGATGAGATAAGGACTTCCTTGTTGAGCCGCCTCGCCAAATGAAAGACGCTGTTGACAGCACTGCGACGGAAAGCATGCGCGAGCCCTATGGTTGCCTATGCGGCTGGCAGTCCATCATCCCAGGATCAACGTTATCCGCGGAAATAAACCGGATAATCCGACTTTTCCCAAGGTATTTGGACCACAACCTTTGAACGAATCAGTACTATGACCTACGCTTTTTTGATGTACATGAAGGCGGCAGGGCTGATCTTAATTTCTTCGCTAGCGGGCTGCGCCGCCGGTGGTGCGCCGCAGATATTGGTATCGACCCGTACCGTTGATACCAGCCAGGCTTTTGCGCTGCCGCCGCCCGGCGGGCCGTCGATCGTCAGCGTCATCGAGCGGCCGTATAACAATGCGGTCCAGCAGGAGATTCTGCTCGCCACCTCAGCGCGGACACCTGGCCAGAACGTGTTACGCGTGCAGTTCTTCGGGCCGGTCAAGGCCAATTTGTCTGGAGGCGATAAATTGCGCGACTCGCAGTTGGGCGTCACCGACATTTCGCGCGAAATGCGCGGCACCCTTCCCGGAATAGTCATGCATCGTTCGCCGAACTACGTGCAAAATCGCTACGGTCCATTTGGCTATGCGTCGGGGCGGTCACGCTCAGGCGATACATGCGTTTATGCGTGGCAGCGCATCCGCCCAGGGGAAAGCCAGAGCCGCTGGCTGACCGGCCGGGGATCCATTCAGGTTCGATTGCGGCTGTGTGATTCAAACCTGACCGAACAGCAATTGCTGGCGTTCATGTATGGGTACAGCGTCAACGCGGCATTTAATGACTACAGCTGGAATCCATACGGCGACGCCCCGGGCCCTGCCGAAAATCTCGGCAAATCCGGTGAAGACATCTATCCGTCCGGTCCGAAGGCACCACCCGCCGAAGCGCTAATGCCGCCTCCCGCCCAGCCGCTGCGGGCGCAGATCCAGCGCAGGGTCGACACCCAAGCTGCACCTGCAGTTCCTGTGAGACTGAGGCCTGCACCCATCGGGCCGCTCGTTCCGCCTCCGCCCGGCATGCAGGGCACGAGTACCAGCCAGCCGATCGGTACCGCTCCGGTAGTGCCGGGAGCGGGCACTCGGCCAGCAAATACGAATAGCAATATTTACGTTCCACCGCCTCCGGCAACCGGCCAGCAGTAAACCAGAAACTTTTGGAGCGTTACAATCATCAGGGGGAAGCATACACAAAGCGATTACAACCTCACGCAATCGGGAAATGATATGAACGCCTCAACTGCCAATCATCATATCGAAACGGTGATTCATGCGTAGACTAGGCATCATCATGACATGGATGTTCATGTCGATCTGCGTGCTCCTGCTCGTCACTTTACCGGTGAACCTGCAGACGCAGCTGATCGCGGGTGCAACGGTGCTGGCAATCATGATGGTGCTCAAGACACTGAATGCAGGCGGTATCTGGCGGTTGATCGCGCTAGCCTTCGGCACGGCTATCGTCATGCGCTATGTCTACTGGCGCACGACCAGTACCCTGCCCCCGATCAATCAGCTGGAAAACTTCATCCCGGGTTTCCTGTTGTATCTAGCGGAAATGTATAGCGTGATGATGCTGGCGCTTAGTCTGTTCGTGGTGGCTATGCCCCTGCCGCACCGGCCCGACCGGCCAACAGTCAAGGGTAAACTGCCGAGCGTCGACGTCTTTATTCCGACCTACAACGAGGACATCGAACTCCTGGCCAATACCATGGCGGCGGCAAAGGCCATGGATTATCCTGCCGGCAGGATGACCGTCTGGATTCTTGACGATGGTGGGACGGTACAAAAACGCAATGCTGAAAAGATCGTTGAAGCCCATAGCGCGGAGAAGCGTTTCACAGACCTCAAAGCTCTCTGCGAAGCGCTCGACGTCCGCTATCTCACCCGCGAGAAGAACGCACATGCGAAAGCCGGCAATCTCAACAACGGCCTGGAGCATTCGACGGGCGAACTGATCGCGGTCTTCGACGCCGACCACGCGCCTGCACGCGATTTCCTGTTAGAAACAGTTGGCTATTTCGATGAGGACGAGAAGCTGTTTCTTGTCCAGACACCGCATTTCTTTCTCAATCCCGACCCGCTCGAACGCAATCTGCGGACATTTGAACAGATGCCATCCGAAAACGAAATGTTCTATGGCATCATCCAACGCGGCCTTGATAAATGGAACGCCGCGTTCTTCTGTGGATCAGCGGCGGTCTTGCGCCGTGAGGCTTTGAACGTGACCGGCGGTTTCAGTGGCGTCAGCATCACCGAGGATTGCGAGACGGCGATCGCACTGCATTCACGCGGCTGGAACAGCGTTTATCTCGACAAGCCGCTTATTGCAGGGCTACAGCCTGCGACCTTTGCGAGTTTCATCGGCCAGAGAAGCCGCTGGGCACAAGGCATGATGCAAATTCTGCGCTTCCGTTTTCCGCTTTTCAATGGCGGTCTCTCCTTGCCGCAACGTCTGTGTTACCTGTCCTCAACGCTGTTCTGGCTGTTCCCCTTTCCCCGCGCCATATTTCTCATTGCTCCCTTGTTCTATCTTTTCTTCGGCCTCGAAATCTTCACCGCATCCGGCGGTGAGTTCCTTGCCTATACGCTCATTTACATGATCGTGAACCTGATGATGCAGAATTATCTCTATGGCGCATTCCGCTGGCCGTGGATTTCGGAACTCTACGAATACGTACAAACAATCCATCTTTTGCCCGCTGTCATCTCGGTGATGCTGAATCCGCGCAAACCCACTTTCAAGGTGACTGCGAAGGATGAACGGATCGACCGCAGCCGCCTGTCGGAACTGGCCGCACCTTTCTTCGTCATATTTTTCGTGCTGCTCATCGGTGTCGGCGTGACAATCTATCGTATTTATACGGAGCCTTATAAGGCCGATGTCACGTTGGTTGTTGGCGCCTGGAACCTGCTCAACCTGATCTTTGCTGGTTGCGCTCTCGGCGTGGTCTCCGAACGAGGAGATAAACGGCCGTCCCGCCGCGTCAAGGTTTCGAGGCGTTGCGAATTCCGGTTTGGCGACAAATGGGTTTCGGGAACGATAGACGATGTTTCCGTCAATGGCATACGCGTCCAGCTTTTGGGAAATCTCACCGATCAGCTGTCTATCGATATGGCATCGGACGTTCGCTTCAAGACATCGGCGACTGGCGAAATGGGCGATCTTCCCATTCAGGTGCGAAACATCCGAAAACAGGCCGGCGAGACTGCGGTTGGCTGCCTGTTCATGCCTGATGATCCCACGGACCATAAGCTGATAGCGGATCTGATCTTTGCAAACTCTTCGCAATGGACGAAATTTCAGCTCGACAGGCGCGGCAATCCAGGCCTGATCAAGGGAACCATCTGGTTCTTCGGCGTAGCCATGTTCCAGACCTACCGTGGCTTCTCCTATCTTGCTCGGCAGATCACCGGAAGGGACAAGGCGGGATGGGAGCGCACGTGATGAAACGGCTGTTCACCGCCTGCCTATTGACAGTGCTTGCCACGCTGCCCTTGCAGGCTCAGGTCCCGCCGTTCGACATGTCACCTGAAAAACCGGCGGAGGAACCAGCTCCACCACCGGAACAGCCGACTGTGCCTGCAACGCCCGATCTCGTTCCCGTATTGCCCGCTCCAAAGGTAGAAACCCCGGCAGTCCGCTATATCATCCCGCAAGACAGCTTGTCCTTCAGTGGAGAAACCGGCGAGAAAACCTGGGCCGTCTTCATTACCGAGGATCAGGCGGCGTCTGCGGCAACGTTGTCACTGACTTACCAGAACAGCCTTATCGTCGCGCCGGAATGGTCGACACTGACCTTGGCAATCAACAATGCCCGGATCGTCAACGAACCTGTGCAATCGTCGGAAAACAGGAAGACGCTGACTGTCGATGTCCCGGCAGGAATATTGAAGGCAGGTCTCAACGTCTTCAAGATGAGTACCAGTCTACGT
The DNA here is from genome assembly GCF_014192095.1 of Phyllobacterium trifolii. Classification (GTDB taxonomy): domain Bacteria; phylum Pseudomonadota; class Alphaproteobacteria; order Rhizobiales; family Rhizobiaceae; genus Phyllobacterium; species Phyllobacterium trifolii. The sequence continues at coordinate 43,916 of NZ_JACHXN010000024.1, read as the reverse complement.
CACCGGACGGACTGCACCGTCCAGTCGACTTATGAACTTTGGGCGGAAGTCGATCCGTCCAAGACCTTTCTGTCATTTGCAGGAGATGCTGCCCGCAGATTCAGAAAGATCAATGATATACGGGCCATCGGCGTCGATGCGGCGGGTCGCACAACCTTTAATCTCGTCGTGCCCGCCATCAATCGTATGGCGGCGACAGCGCCTATGCTACATCTCGCCGAAGCACTGGCGGTCCTTGCCAATATGCCCAATCTGGCTGTTACGATCTCTCCGGCAATGCCGAAAGAGCAATTGCCCGGCTCTCTCACGATCTTGGTTGGCACCGATGATGAACTGCAAGGATTGCCGGAAGCCTTGCTCGCAAACACCCCTGGAGCACCTCTCGCCGCTTTCGTAGATGATCCGGCTACGGGAGGTTCTGTGCTGCGCGTCCGCGGGCCGGATTGGCAGACCGTAACGAATGCTGTCGCCAGCATAGTCGATCCGTTGAAGCGCGAAATCGGCGTGCCCCGCTCGTTCCTTTCAACACAGACATGGCGCTCACCCGATGTTCCTTTGTTCACGTCTGCGTCCCGGGCGAAGTTCAGTGAGCTGGGTGTATCGACACGCAACTTCAATGGACGGCGTTTGCGCACGGAATTTGCAATCGGCGTGCCATCGGACTTTTATGCCAATGACTATGGCAAAGCGACAATTCTGCTGGATGCCGCTTACTCCGAGGACGTTCTCCCGGGCAGCCAGATCAATATCTACGTCAATGACAATATCGCTGCGACGCTTCCCATAACCACGAGAGGCGGCGAAATTCTTCGGCATTTTCCTATCGGTTTCACCATGCGGCATTTCCGTCCCGGCGCTAATCTGATTACGTTGGAAGCCGTACTCAGCACGCGTTCTGACACGGCGTGTGCACCAGGAACGGGCGCAACCTCCCCTACGCGTTTCGCTTTGTTCGACACGTCAGAATTCGTGATGCCTGACTTCGCCAGGATCGGCACAATGCCCAATCTGGCAGGCCTGAGTGGCACGAGCTTTCCCTATGGCCGCTCCGACAAACCGCTGCCGGTGATTATCAACAATGGGGGCGAAAAGACTTACTCCGCCGCCGCCACCCTGCTCGCACGCATGTCCGTCGCGGCAGGAAGGCCGCTTGAGGTCGACCCTCGCGCCACGGCGAATTCCACCGTCAATTCAAACGCCCTGTTTATGGGCGCAATTCCCCAGATCGAGTCGACCGTGCTGACCCAGACCGGCATTGCCGAGAACATCCGTACGGTCTGGAGCGACGTGCGGGGCGTCGAACCGGCGGTCGACACGGGTCCCACGCAGGTCGAATTCGATCAGTGGCGTGAGCGGCTCGCCGGACGCGGCTGGCGCGGACAGATCTCGTCATTCGATGATTGGCTCAACCGTACCTTCAACATCTCGCTGAATTCATTCTCTTTTTATGCTGGCCGCGACGAGCCCTATGCACCGGAACCGGCTGCTTCGCTGCTGGTCGCGCAGAGGGCCAATCCTGCCGGTGATGGTGTGTGGACCTTGGTGACTGCACCTACGGACGATAGCCTTCTGGACAGTGTTCGCGCCATGACACAGCAGGATCGCTGGTCAAAACTCGACGGCCATATCTCCATCTACAAAGGCGGCACTGACGAAATTCAGGAGGTACCTGTCGGCGAATTTACTTTCGTGCCGACACAGCCCCTGTCCTTTTCCAATATGCGCCTGATTATCGCGAACTGGCTATCCGGCAATATACTTTCGTTTTCGCTGCTGCTCATCGTCTTTTCGACTTTGCTTGGTATCGCCACGTCGCGTCTCCTTTCCAATTTGGGGAGGCGCGTATGAGGCTGTACAGTCTTGCCTTGGCAGTTCTCGCGGCTCTTGTTTGGAGCAACACTTCCATGGGGCAAACATCGGCAAAGGCTCACGTAAAGCCGGATGACTGGCAGGCCTACAAGTCGCATTTCGTCGACACGAGCGGCCGTGTTATCGACGACGCCAACGGTAAAATCAGCCACAGTGAGAGCCAGGGTTATGGATTGCTCCTTGCGTACCTTGCCAACAGCAAGGCAGATTTCGACCTCATCTGGTCGTTCACGCGCACGGAGTTTCTGTTGCGTGACGATGGCCTTGCCGTATGGAAATGGGACCCCAACAGTAAGCCGCATGTGACCGACAGCAACAACGCCTCCGACGGCGACATATTGATTGCATACGCATTGACTCTCGCCGGTTCCGGTTGGAACCGCAATGATCTGACGGCGACCGCGAAAACCATGATCCGGGCCATCGGCAAAGCAAATGTGATCGAGGCTCAAAAGCAGCTTCTGCTGCTCCCTGGCGTTACCGGTTTTTCGGCGGCTGATCGCGAGGACGGCCCGGTTATCAACCTCTCCTACTGGATTTTTGAGGTTTTCCCGAAATTTGCAGCCCTCGACCAAGCGACTGATTGGAACAGGCTTGGCAAGGATGGCTTGTCATTGATCGATGTCGCGCGCGGGGGTCCACGCTCTTTGCCTGCTGACTGGATCTCCGCAAGAACAGTTTTCAAGCCAGCCAAGGGATTCCCGCCTGAATTCGGCTACAATGCCTTGCGCATCCCGCTCTATATGATGCGCGCCGGTGTCACCGATCGCGCACAGCTCGAACCGCTGCGCCAGGGCATGTCGCCTGACGGTACAAACGTCGCGATTGTCGATATTCCGAGCGGAACTGCGACAGAGACCCTGACCGACCCCGGTTACACAATTATTCCTGCGCTGGTCGATTGCGTACTCGACAAGAAGAAGCTTCCCGAAAGCGTAAGGTCCTTCCGGCCAACACTTTATTATCCATCGACACTCCATTTGTTGTCGCTATCCTTTGTCTACGGCCAACATCCGGAATGCCTATGAAGAAGTCGACACTGCTCATTCTTCCCATTATCGCCGCCTTTGCCGGAGTAGCCGCGGTTCAGTTGGACTATGTTCCAGCTCTCGCAACCACGAACGGCTCAGTCCGTCCGGCAATGCCTGAGAGTGGGGATCCGGCGCAGGACGCGCAAGCCCAAGATGGTTATGTCGTAGTTCAGTCCGGGCGGGCACCGAAAACGCAAGCTCCCAAGCCTGCTGCACCAGCGCCCGGTGCAGCGCCTGCGCCTAAGGTGGATGAAACGGCGCTTCGCTATTTCGCCCGTCAAGGAGACAAGCGCAGGCTCGAAGCGGAGATCGCACGTTTGCGCGCACTTTACCCCGGGTGGACGCCTCCTGATGATCCAACCTCCGTGGCTCCCCAAGCCGACACGGCGCTCGATGCGATGTGGAAGCTTTATGCAGCTGGCAAACTCCCGGAACTGCGCAAAGCCATTCAGGAACGACAGACCTCCGAGCCGGGCTGGAAGCCTCCGGCGGATATGTTGCAGCTGGTGGAGCTTGCAGAATCACGTGAGCAATTAATCAACGCATCAGACCTCAAGCAGTATGATACCGTCATCCGCATCGGTTCGTCCCACAACAGTCTTTTGACTTGCAGCGATGTCGATGTGCTCTGGCGGGTTGCCGAAGCATTTGCCAAGACTGACCGTGCGGCACGGGCCAAAGACGCCTATGGGTATATTCTCGACAACTGCACCAAGCCCGAAGAGCGGCTGGCGACAGTTCAGAAAGCGTTGCCACTATTGAGCCGGACCGACCTCGACGTTTTGCTCGCAAGAGAAAAGACGAATAAGGACGGCGGCAAGGAATTCGATTCCATTCGCAATGACCTCGCACGAAAGGCAGTTGCCGACGCGGGCTCAGACCCAAAACTGGCGGTATCGCCAGCCGATATGAGCCGTGTCGAGAAACTGGCGAATGACATTGTCGAGCCTTCCGACCCGTTGATCCTTGGCTGGTACTACCTCCGTCGCAACGACCCGGTGTCCGCCGAAAAATGGTTCAGGCTTTCCCATGACCGTGAAAATGCGGCCTCGTCTTCGCAGGGCCTCGCGCTTGCAATGATCGCGCAGTCGCGGCCGGCAGAAGCCGAGGCAACCATCTATGAATGGCGCGACAGTTCAGACGGTGCGAAAGCCGTTTATATGGCTGCCGTTGCAAATCTTCTAGCACAAGACCCACCTGTCGAGATTGCTCCGGCGATACTGCAACGTATGGTTCCGGAAGTCATGATGGCCAAGGACGCCAATGCGGCACAGCAGCTCGGCTGGTATGCCTACCTCCTCAACCAGTTCGAGACGGCGTCCGGCTGGTTTTCAACAGCACTTCTATGGAAACCCGACGACGAGCCATCATCCTATGGTCTGGTTCTAACCCGCGAGCAGCTTGGCGACACGGCGGGAGTCGCCGATATCCAGCGGCGCTGGGCAGGCAAGTCCGACCGGATTGCGCGGCTGGGGGAATTGCGCAACACGCGTCAACGCGGTCTGGTTCCGTCACCGGAGCGCTTTGGTACCGATACCTTGACGGCGACCCAACCAACAACAAATCCGGGAGCAACACTTCCCCAAGACGGTTCAGGTGTCGCAGCCACTCCGCTCAGTACGACGCTTGCCCCTACTCTTGCAGACCGGGTTGCCGAAACCATCGCGCGGACCAGGGCTACCCAGCCACAGAATTCGCAATATCAAACCGAACCACTGCAACCGGCCCCAGAACCGCGACGTACACGTTCCCTGCAGCAAACGACGGTCAACACCGGCCAGCGTGCATCTCGCGGCTGCACGACAACGATCGATCCGCAAACGCTCTCGCCCGACCGCGCAGTGACGCGCGGCTGGTGCCTGATGGACATGAACCGTCCACTTGAAGCGGCGGCAGCATTCGAACGAGGTTTACTCAGCCGATCGGAAGCGGCCAAGAGCGACGCCGCCTACGGTCAGAGCCTCGCTTATCTCCGTGCTGGACTTGCCGACAAGGCGGCTGTCGCCGCGTCCAAAGCGCGGCAGCGACAATCACGGCAGATCGAACTCGACACCGCCCTGCTGGCCTCCCGCGCCACGGATTCTTTTACCGCCGGCCGCTACAACGAAGCCTTGCTCGCACTTGACCAACGGGCGCGCATAGCACCGGAGCGCAACGACCTCATGGTTCTGCGCGGTTATGCTTACCTGAATTTGAATCGCCTATCCGATGCGCAGCGGGTGTTTGAAGCCGTGGCGGCTACGGGCAGCAAGGACGGCTTGCGGGGTATGGCAACGGTCAGGGCAATACGGAACAAGGAGTACTGAGGGAGATCGGAAACCTTGTTATTTTGACCTGTTGTTATCGTTCGGTTTTATTGTACTGAACCGTTGTACGGTGTTGTAGCGCAAATTTCTGATTTCAACGATGCCACCTAATAAAACGGTGTAAATAACTTCCCCGTTTTTCGCTGTAGCGGTTTCACCAGGCTTTCCCTCCCCTCTTATGATCTTGTTGATAGTTGCGAGCTGCGCTGCACTGTCCACTTCGGCAAATGCAACCGGGGAATGCAAGCTGATCGCTAAGACCAAAGCAAGAAGAGCCGTTATTGGTCTGTTCATGATCGTTCCCTGAGGAGAGTTAGCGGAAAACAAAGCGTACCAGTCTAACTCGATTGGTGTCCTCCTTCCTAGCTCAAGCTGCAGGTTGAAAGCCCAGAGCACGAACTTTTATAGGCCGTTCTTTAAGTTTTGTCCTGACTTCCTGGAAAACCCCCTTAACAGTTCTGTTGCAACCTCTTGGTTACCGCAGCACGGAAACCACCCGTCGACGAGACTTTGTATCGGTCATGAGCCAAATCGTTCTGGAGTGAAGCGCGCCGTCACCGGGTCCGTGTTGCCGTTGATGAGACCAGCGACTAATCTGCTCGTGATGGCGGCCAAGGTGAGTCCGAGATGGCCATGGCCAAAGGCGTACACCACATTATCGCTATTGCGGCTCCGTCCAATGACCGGCCGGGAATCCGGTAGAGAAGGCCTGAAACCCAGCCACTTCGATGAAGCCTGGTCCAATTCGGGGAAATACTGCCGGACTCCGCGGTCCAGGAGTTCAAACCGCGAAGGATTGGGGCCAGCCGAGGTTCCTCCAAGTTCCACCGTGCCAGCAACCCGAAGCCTGCCGGCCATCGGCGTCATGTAAAATCCGAGATGGGTCGGACAAACAGGACGCTGGAGCAGCGGACTTTCCGTTGTATATTCGAGATGATAACCGCGCTCGGTTTCGAGCGGAATCCTGTCCCCCGCCTGCAAAGCGAGTTCCCTGGAAAAAGCACCAGCCGCGATCACTACGGTTTTAGCCGTCAGATCGAGATCAGGCCCGCTGAGATGCGTCCGATCACCATTGATTTTGAGATTAACCACTCGCGATCTATGAACGTCCACGCCTTTGGCGTTTCCTGCTGCAGAAAGCTGACGCATCAACGCGCTCGGATCCGTGACATGTATAGAGTCGGGGAAAAAGACGCCGGAGCCCTCGAACCGCGGAAGCGTCGGCTCCATCGCAGCCACTTCCTCCGCACTGAGTGTTTCCTGACGCATCCCGAGCTCGCACCGAATCGTATGAGCCCACGACCCGCGGGAGCGGTTGCTCGTGTTTTGCTGCACATAAAGACAGCCGTTCCTGCGCATGAGTTTTTCGGCTCCAGCTTCCACCGCCATCTCTTCCCAGGCCGGCAGGGCTTCGACCAGCAAGTCTGCCAGAGCAGCAGCATTTGCGCGGGCAGCCGCAGGCAGGGATTGACGTACAAACTGCACCAGCCAAGGTGAAATCTGGAAGAGTGCTGCCCAACGCAATGAAAACGGGCTGTTGGCATCGAACAATAGTCGCGGCAGATTTTTGAGAACATCCGGGTTGCCCACTGGCACGCAAGCGTAGTCTGCAAATGTTCCGGCATTTCCGAACGACGCTCCCGAACCAGGTTCGTTCGGGTCGATCATAAGGACCTCGCGCCCCTCTGACGCCAATCGCAGCGCGATAGTCAGACCTATGACGCCAGCGCCAACGATTGCGATTTCGATATTCCTTGGCCTGCTCACCAGATTCTCCTACACGAAACCCGGAATCTGCAGATGTCCTGCTTCCAGCAATTCGCGCATTATCTTCAGAGCACGCCGGAGGTCGTCCCGGGAGCGCGCCGCACCGATATTGATGCGTACGCCGTGCTGTACGGGTTCACGTCCGACTGCGAAAGCATCACCAGGCAAAACACCAACGCCCCGCTGCAGGCACGTGCGGGCAAAGCTGGCGCCGCGCCAAGGTTCGGGCAAGTGTAACCAAGCATGGGTTGAGGTCACATCGGTCTGAAGATCGAAGTCTCCAAGCATTTCGATGAGAATGTGTTGCCGTTGTGAAAGCTCCGCTTTCTGGGCGTCTATCACCTCAACCGCGGTGCCCTCTTCGAGTAGAATGGTTGCGATCAGCGCCGCCATCGGATTAACGCTCCAGCAGTTGATCCGGAGCGCTGCCGCCACCTGCCCCATCATGAATCGCGGCCCAATAGCAAAGCCAAACCTCAATCCCGGCGCCACGCACTTGGAAAATCCGCCGATATAAACGGTTAGTTCCGGTTCGAGACTAGCGAACGACGGCGGGGACTCGTTGAGCAGCGGACGGTAGACATCATCTTCGATGATAAGCACATTGTGTCGCCGCGCTATTTCAACAATTTCTCTGCGTCGCGTTTCCGAGAGGGTGATTGTTGTCGGATTATGCAGGCTGGGCACCAAGAAAACCGCTCTCGGTCGCCATTGTACGCAGGCGGCGTCGAAGGCGTCAGGCCTGAGCCCACCCTTGTCCATCGCGAGGCCCCGCAGGTCGAGACCGTGCGAGCGACAGAGGGCATTGATGCCCTGGTACGTCACTTCATCGGCTAGAATGACGTCGCTTTTCTGGGTCACGGCACTAAGGACGCAGTCGAGGGCATGCTGGGCACCGATTGTCAGTACAACCCTCCCCGGATCGCCGTCACCCGCAACCGGCTTCAGCCAATCCGCCACTGCCGTTCGTGCCCAGAGCGGCCCCTCGGCAGGATGGTAGTCCTGAATTGAATCATAGTGGCGGTTCTTGGCAAGTCGTGGCAGAAGCGCTGTGAAAACGTCGAGATAGGCATTGGTAGCGGGGCGGTTGATCGAAAGGTCGACGATACCTGCCTCTTCGCTTGGAGCAGAAACGAAGCCAGCCCCAGCGTCATTCTTCTGATCCGCGACAAGCATGCCCCTGCCTGGCCGCGCATCGATAAGCCCGCGCTCCTGAAGCGTGGAGAAAGCCCGCGTTACGGTTGTTACATTGATTCCAAGGCTTTGGGCGATCTCCCGTTGGGGCGGCAGCCGCTCGCCGGCAGTGAGCAGACCGCTCGCGATCCGGTCGGCAATTGCGTCCGCAAGGCGACGGTAAACGGGGCCTTCGCCTCCGGAAAGCTGCAAATCTTGCATCATCAATATTGAGCCATTCTGCGCGTTAACATCCGGCTTGTACCATACGACAAATGGCCAAACAATCGAATTCATGTAGGATAACTTTTCAATCAACATAATTTTTGTTGAAAATACCACACAATTAAAACTTGACATAGCGATTGTATGGTTCATTATCCCACTAATGGCCGATTGTATGATCATATAAGTTCAACGATCCCCGAGGAGGAGCAGATGTGCCCAAAACTTTGGTTGCGTGAAGCAGCGTGGATCCAATGATGGTCGCGCATACCAATAGACAATTCGAAATGTTAGCTGCGAAAAGCGTCTCTCACGCGGAACCCGATCGCTTTGTCGAATTCGTCGACGTCGAGAAGTCCTACGACGGCCGTACGTTTGCAGTGACACGGCTCAACATGCATGTGGCAAAGGGCGAGTTCCTCACATTGCTCGGGCCTTCAGGCTCCGGCAAAACGACCACGCTGAATATGCTGGCGGGCTTCGAGCGTCCAACCAACGGCAGCATCATGTTAGACGGGCAATCTGTCGACCGTCGACCACCCTATGAACGCAACATTGGCATGGTCTTCCAAAACTATGCGCTGTTTCCGCACATGACTGTCGAGGAGAATGTCGGGTTCCCGCTTTCCGTACGCAAACTTCCGAAAGCTGATGTAACCACTCGCGTCCATAAAGCGCTGGATATGATCCAGCTGCGGAAGTTCGGCGACCGTCGGCCTGGGCAGCTCTCGGGTGGGCAGCAGCAGCGCGTTGCACTGGCGCGAGCCTTGGTGTTCGAACCGAGCCTTGTTCTCATGGACGAGCCGCTTGGAGCGCTTGATAAGAAACTGCGCGAACACATGCAGCTTGAGATCAAGCAGCTTCATTCCATGTTGGGAGTGACCATCGTTTACGTCACCCACGATCAGAGCGAAGCGCTGACCATGTCGGATCGCGTCGCCGTATTCAACAATGGCGGCATCGCCCAGATCGGCACGCCGGACAGTTTGTACAAAAAACCGGAGAGTCCCTTCGTCGCGGGTTTTATCGGCGAGAACAACACGCTCGAAGGCGTTATCGAACAGGTTTCTGGCAATGTTTGCCAAGTAGCCTTGAAGGGTGGCGGATGCCTCCGCGCGACTGCCATCGACATTGGAGCTCAAGGAACCTCATGCCAAGTCGCCATCCGCCCTGAATGCATTCGGATCGCTGCGGCTGCCGATGAGGAGAACGATTTCGAGGCGACTGTCGAGGGAAGGATCTATCTCGGCGATCATTTGCGGCTCCTTGCGCGGCTCGACAATGGCCAACTGCTGAGCGTGAAGGTTGGCCCTGAAACGACAACGACAGAAGCTCAACGAATTAGGCTCGGCTGGTCGCACACGGATTGCCGCGCATTTCCGGCACAGCAATAGGTACAAAGACCACAACTAAGAACAAGAGAGGGATCCATGAAACGCAATTCTTTTCATTCCGTTGCCTTGGCGACAGTCGCCGTCTGCGCACTTTTCAGTCATTCCGCCATTGCCGAGGAGTTATCCATCATGGCCAGCGGCGGTGCGTGGCAGGACGCGCAGCGTAAAGCCTGGTTCGAACCTTTCAGCAAGGAAACTGGCATCAAGATTGTCGAACAGGAATATCTTGGCGATCTCGGCAAGGTCAAAGCCATGGTCGACACGGGTAATGTGCCGATCGACCTTGTTACCGTCGAGACTGCTACGGTTCTGCAGGGTTGTGATGCAGGCATCCTCGAGCCGCTCGATTATTCAAAGATTGCCGATCAATCCAAATTCATTGAAGGCTCCGCCCTCAAGTGCGGCGTCGGCCTTGATGCCTATGGCGACATCCTCGCCTATGATCCGAATGTCCTGAAAGAAGCGCCAACATCGGTGCTCGATATATTCGATACGACGAAATTTCCCGGCAAGCGCGCAATGCGGAAATTCCCCGCGCAGAATCTTGAGTGGGCGCTTATGGCTGACGGAGTGCCGGCAGATCAGGTCTACGAGGTCCTTGGGACCCCGGAAGGCGTTGATCGCGCATTCAAGAAGCTGGATACGATCAAGAGCGATATTGTCTGGTGGGATGCCGGTGCACAACCGGCGCAATTGCTTGCCTCAAAAGAAGTGGTCATGACGACGGCATGGAACGGCCGCATCCAGAATGCGATCGATACGGATTCAAAGCCGTTCAAGATCGTCTGGGACGGTCAGATCCTCGAATATGACATGATCAGCATTCCGAAAGGCGCGAAGAACCCGGAGCTTGCCTATAAATATCTCGCCTACATCAGCAAGCCCGAGAACAACGCCAAGCTCGCTAGTCATATCACCTATGGTCCGGTTCGTATCGACGCAACTGAGTTCGTGGCTGCCGATGCGCTGCCCAAATTGCCGAATGCTCCGGAGCATATGAAATCCTATCTCGTCGCTGATACCGAGTTTTGGGGCGATTATGGCGAGGATCTGGTCAAGCGCTTTAACGCCTGGCTCGCGCAATAGCCATGTCCACGGTCCAGCCCACTAACATGGATCAGGGGCAGTTCTTTACCGCCCCCAACGCGGCCGACACCAGGTCGGTCGCGGCGGCGATTCGGAGATCCCAGGCACGCGAACGCCTGCGTTCGTTCGCGATTGCCACGCCACTCTTGGCTCTGTTGCTGCTCAGTTTCGGCATTCCGATTGCCATTCTCCTGTCGCGAGCCGTTTACGACCCAACGATAGGCAATGCTTTGCCGCTCACCAGCGCGGCGATGCAGAGCTGGAGCGGCAACGGAATCCCTGATGACAAAACCCTTCAAGCACTCGCCGCCGATCTCAAAGCCAGTCAGCAAAATGGAAATCTTTCGGAACTTGCGAAAAGTCTGAATGCGCGATTGCCCGGCGCGCGCAGCCAGATCCTCAAGACCGCCCGCGCACTCGACAAGGAAGGAGTGTTTGACACTGTAGCCGTCATCAAATCGATGCCGTTCTGGACCAGCCCTGGCACGTGGGCGACAATAGAGAGAGGAAGACATGCCCTCACCTCGTTCTATCTCTTGAGTGCGGTCGACCTTCGCTGGAACGCCGATGGAAGCATTGAACGCGTCCCGCCAGAGCAGGCTATATTCCTGCGCGTTTTCGCACGTACCTTCCTCGTGGCGGCAACGGTTACGCTTGCTACACTCATATTGGGTTTTCCCCTCGCCTACCTGATTTCCAGCGTGCCAAAAACAGTGGGGGCAATACTCATTGTTGCCGTTCTACTGCCGTTCTGGACGTCGATCCTTGTGCGGACCGCAGCGTGGACTGTGCTTCTGCAAAAATTCGGGTTGGTCAATGATGTTCTCCTCTGGCTCGGCGTGACCGGCACCAGACTCGACCTGATGTACAGCCGGCTTGGGCTCATCATTGCCATGACCCACATCCAGTTACCGTTCACGCTACTGCCGATCTACAGCGTCATGCGCACCATCCAGCCGTCGCAGATGCGCGCAGCGTATTCCCTCGGCGGCAGGCCGGTGACATCATTCTTGCGCGTCTATCTTCCGCAGGTGGTGCCGGGAATTATGGCCGGCTGTTTGCTGACGTTCATTCTTTGCCTCGGCTACTACATTACGCCAGCTCTAATCGGCGGCGCTGGCGACCAGCTGATTAGCAATTTCATTGCCAACTACGTCAATGTCGAACTGAATTGGGAAATGGCTGCTGCGCTCAGTTTTATCCTCCTCGTTTTCACCATGGGACTTTATGCGGTGTTTGCCCGCATGCTCGGTCTCGATCGCTTGAAGCCGGTGTGATCATGCTGTTATCTCCCTATCCCACGATCGGTGAACGAATACGGGTTACGTTGTTGTGGCTCTGGGGAGCACTCGTAATCGCTTTTCTGATGGTGCCGATCCTCATCCCCGTGCCGCTTTCGTTCAACAGCGGAGCCTTCTTCGTGTTTCCGCTGGAGGGGTTTTCCACGCGCTGGTACGAGGTGGTTCTTGGCACCGACCGCTGGCAGACGGCAATTGGCAACAGTCTGATCATCGCCTTCGGCACCACCACCCTCGCCACAGCGCTCGGGACGTTGACGGCGATAGCGCTATCCAGCGAGAGATTCCCGGCGCGACGCATCATCATGCCGCTGGTGATCTCCCCCTTGATCGTGCCGGTGGTCATCACCGCTGTAGGGTCCTATCTCTTTTATGCACGGGTTGGTTTGGCCAGCACCTATTTGGGGATAATTCTCGCTCATACCGCCCTCGCCAGTCCCTTTGTGGTCGTGACCGTTGGGGCTAGCCTGACGGGATTTGATCGCAATCTCATGCTGGCCGCATCGATTGCCGGCGCCAAACCCGTTGTAGCGTTCTATCGGGTTATGCTGCCCTTGATCCTGCCCGGTGTCCTGTCGGGAGCAGCTTTTGCCTTCGTGACGTCCTTCGATGAGGTCGTCGTTGCCCAGTTTCTTGCCAGCGCCAATCAGCGAACGATGCCGCTCGAAATGTTCATCGGCCTGCGCGAAAGGCTGAGCCCGGCAATCACCGCCGCCGCAACGCTCATGATGCTGCTTTCGATCATATTGCTCGTGGTTGCCAATCTTCTGGCAAGACGCGGTGCCAGGAAGGTAAAAACATTCGCATGAGGTCCGTGTCTACGTGAACGTGACGTAGCACCAAACGTGAACCGACGGCGTGGCCATCAATGATTTCCGGGTGAGGCCTTCGGTGGAAGCTGGTAGGCAAACATGATGATCAGCAGAGGTATCAAAGTTATCAGCGCTATCATGGCCCATGCATCATTGATCGATTGCACCATCGCCGCCCTTGCAACCATTGGGCTGAAAATGCTCTGAGCAATCGCATCGAATTTACCCGGCATATGCGCAACAACTTCGTTGGCAGGCATTCCAATAAATCTTTCCGTCCGCTGATCACCCCCCAGCAAACCGTTGGCTATTGCGATGCCGTGCGTTGTTGATCGCGTATAAATGACCGTGTCAATCAGCGCCAGACCTATCGCGCCGCCAAGATTGCGCATCAGATTGAATAAGCCACTGGCATCCGGAACCCTGTCATCTTGGAGACCACCCAGGGCAAGACGCGTCGGCGGGAGCAGACAAAACATTATTGCGAGACCGCGGATGACTTGAGGCCAGAACATCGCGGAAGTATCGGTTTGCGGTACTTGAAACGCACTGCAACCGAGGCCAATTGCGAACAACAGAAAGCCTATGGTTGACAGCAGTCTCGCTTCGACCCGTTGTTCCAGCATGACGGCAAAGGGCGCAATCATCAGCTGCGCAATGCCGGTCACAAGCATTATTTCGCCGATTTGCAGTGCGTTGTGGCCCCTGACGAAAGCCAGGAAAACGGGCATGAGATATACCGATCCGAACAGACCGAACCCCAGAACAAAACTCAGAATGCAGCCAATAGTGAAATTTCGGTCCTTGAAGTTATGCAGATCGACTATCGGCGCGAGCGACGTCCATGTTCGCCGGGTAAAGGCCGCCAGCATAATCACGCTGAAAGCCGAAAGTGACAAAACGACGGGGCCTAGCCAGCCGCGTTGCGGCGCTTCTTTCAATGCGATCTCCAAGGCGGCAAGTCCCATCGCCATCATTGCCAGCGATTGAAAATCAATCGAACGGAAATACTTGAGCTCCATGGGCGCGCGCGGAAGCAGTAAAGCTGCCAATGACGCCGCGACCAAGCCAGGGACGACATTGATTAAAAAGAGCCAGTGCCATGAGTACGTCTCCGTTATCCACCCCCCGATGATTGGTCCGACAGTCGGAGCCATGACTGCGACGACACCAGCGACGGTTGTGGCGATGCTTTGGTGCCGCTGCGGAAACAACAGGAAAACCGCAGAGAAAACCAACGGGATCAAGGTCCCGCCTGAGAACCCCTGCAGGACACGCCAGCACAAAAGGGCATTGAAACTATCGCTTTGCGCACATCCGACGGAAGCAGCGGTAAACAGCAATGTGCCAAATACCAAAAGCCAACGCATACTAAGCAAGCGGGTCAAGAAGCCAGTCAGAGGGATGGCAACGATTTCGGCGATCAAATAGGCGGTCTGAATCCAGCTCATTTGATCTGGGTTGATGCCCAAAGCACTCTGGATTGTTGGTAGCGACGTGGCAACGATCTGGACGTCGAGAATGGCCATGAACATCCCGATGCACATTGCGAAAAAGCCCAGCCAAGTTGAAAGACTTGGCAACCGCGCTTCGCCTGCATCAGGGCATTGCATCATGGCGCAACTCCGAAAGCGCGGAATTCTCTTCGCGAATCCTTACCGCCAGAACGAAGGCATTCAGCGCGGAGAATGCGACAGCATACCATACCAGCCCAAAGCACAAGGGCAGCACGGCGATCTCTCCGATCACGACGACATAATTCGGATGCGAAAGGAAACGGTAAGGGCCTGTTCTCACGAGAGGGCTTCCCGGGAAAACGATGATACGCGTGGTCCAGCGCTTGCCCAACGTCCCAAGCACCCAGAACCGCAGGCCTTGAAGCAATATGAAAACGGCAAGCCATCCTGGTTCAATCGGCTTATCCCAGGCAAAAATCCACAAGCCGACAAGCCAGGCAGCGTGCAACGCCACGATGAAAATATAATGACCCGGCGCAGCTTCATATGCTCCCTTCGCCAGCAGGGCTTTGGTGTTACGTCTGGCGAGCAGGAGTTCACCAAGACGCTCGATGGTGACGAAGGCGAGGAGCATCGAAGCCGCGATCATGCGGCTCTCTTGAGCGAAACACAGCTAACGCTGAAGCCCGGGCCCATCGCCGTCAGCAATGTGCGGGATGGCAAACCCGGCTCGACGACTCGCTCGAGAACGAATAGTGCTGTAGGGGCCGACATATTTCCATACTTGGATAGCACGTCACGTTCATGGTCCAAGCTCCCTTGACCAAGGGAAAGCGCAGTCTCCAGTGCAGTCACGACTTTGGCTCCGCCGGGATGACAGGCAAATCTATCGATATCCGCAAGTTCAAGATTCGCGCGTCCGAGGATTCCGGAAATAGCCGGGGCGATGCGCTCTTCGGCAAAAGGCGGAATATCGCGATCGAAAATGACGCCGAAACCCTGTCTGTCAACGCTCCAACCCATTATGTCCAGCGTGTTTGGCCAAGTGTGCTGGCCGGACATCTCGATGTCGGCTATTCCTTCGTCTGCAACCTTCAGGACGCATGCCGCCGCACCGTCCCCGAAAAGCGCGCTGGCAACGATATTGGCTTTTGTCAGTTGATCCAACCGGAACGCCAGTGTGCACAGTTCAACAGCGACTAACAGGACGACCGTTCCAGGTCTTGACTTCGCAAGTCGGGAGGCAATGGAGAACCCGGATACACCGCCCGCACAGCCCAGACCAAAAACGGGCACTCGTTCGATGTCATCGCGAAATCCCATTTGCTGAGCCACGCGGGCTTCCAGACTCGGAGTGGCGATACCCGTCGACGAAATTGTCACAACCGTATCGACATCTTTTCCCCTGATGCCTGCCTTCTCCAAGGCGGTATTGGCAGCCGAGACGAACAAACTGCACGCTCCCTCAATATAAGCGGCATTTCTTTCCGGCCACCCCAAAGGTTCCAGATACCATTCTAGTGGTTGGACAGCGTAGCGCGTGCGAATGCCCGAACTCTCGAAGACTTTCGCCAAACGGTCAAAGTCTCGGAATCGGGCCGAAAAAGCCTTATGTGCCGCAGCAGCGGCATCACGTTGCTGAATAATGTGAGCGGGCACTGCTGTGCCGATTGATATCAGTTTCACGGATTGAGACATCGACACTCCTTGGTGACATTGCCTCTGCTGTCGACGTGGCACAAGTGCTACCACGAGGATCCTGCAAGACACATCTCTTCGACAACACCTGAACTGGTATCAATATTCGGGGAATAATTATACCGCCTGGTCTCGATAATTACCGGCAGTAGTAAGCGTCGCCGCCGCCGAAGAAGGCGGGACCTGCAAACCGATTGGATGCCGGCCCCGTTTGGTGAAGACGACGGGCGTGCCATGGGCATGTCCTATGATACACTCAACAAACGTCCGAAAATCATCCTACAACGAGATTTCTTATCGTCAGCAGGAATAGAAACGTCGCTCATGAGGCGAATTTAATTCTCTTCAAAAATACTTCAAAAATACAGTAAAATTTCAGTCGCATGGCAATATAATCTCCTAAGAAAATTTAATTTGTAGAAACGTCTTCGTTAGTTCAAGTTGACATTGGTTAACTTATACTTCCGTCTTTTCAAACATGGAGGCCCAAATGCCAATTGACAGGTTTTTGTTCGATCTGCTTGGGGTCGGAGAGATTAATGGTGTCTATGACGTTGCCATCGGTACCGATCGGGCAGAGGAAATTCGCATAGACAGTCCCTTTCGCTGGTATGTCGAAGGCCATGGGGGCGGCGATACGCTCGTCGGCGATATATATGACACGGTGGGCTACGCCTCCTCACCCGAGGCGGTGCGGATCGATTTGACCTCCGTGGGCACTGACGGGTACCTCGACATTGCCGCCGGTGGAGATGCCTGGGGAGACCGGGTCGCCGCCGGATTCTCCAGCGTGGTGGGATCGGAGTTCGATGATCTTTTGACCGGTGACGGGCGCGACAACGTGCTCGCAGGCCTTGCCGGCGATGATGGCCTGGTCGGCGGCGGCGGCAATGACATCCTTGCCGGTGGCCTGGGCGCGGACTCACTTGATGGCGGAACCGGCGATGACAGGCTTCTTGGCGGGATCGGGGACGACATTCTGCGGGCTGGCAGCGGCAATGACTGGCTTGAAGGCGGGCTGGACAATGACCGGATGAGCGGAGGCGAAGGCAATGATCATCTCCTCGGCGGTGATGGCGATGACTGGATCGACGGCGGCACGGGCGACGATCTGATCAGCGGCGCGGCCGGCAACGACAATCTCGTTGGCGGCGATGGCATTGACAGCCTCGATGCCGGTGCGGGAGACGACACGATCAGCGGAGGCGCCGGCGGAGATCGCATCAATGGCGGCGACGGCATCGACAGGATCAATGGTGGTGCGGGGATAGATCACATCAGCGGCGGTGCCGGCGGTGATTTCATCGCCGGGGGCGACGACGGGGATTTCATCGCCGGCGGCGATGGCAACGATCTGATCGATGGTGGTGCCGGGCAGGACTTTATCTGGGGCGGCGCAGGCAACGACGTGCTCATCGGAGGGATGGAACGGGACACACTGATGGGCGGTGCCGGGGACGATATCATCGTCAGCAATGGCGGCAACAACATCATATCGGGCGGCGAAGGCTTCGACACGCTGGACATGTCCCAAGCACATGATCCATCCGACATTGGCCCAGACTACTATATAGACATCGAGCACTTCATCGGCAGCCGTTTCGACGATTCAATCGGCGGCAATGCCTCGGACAATATCATCGAAGGTGGGCTCGGCTCCGATACCCTGACCGGCAGCGGCGGAGCCGATACGTTCACTTTCGACAAGGCCGACGATAGTTTCGCGTTCCGGGCAGCGCAAATCGGCAGCGACACGATCACCGACTTCAGTTCCAGCGAAGGAGACAGGATTGATCTCAGCGGCATCGACGCTGATGCCGCTACATCCGATGACCAGGCCTTTCATCTCATCGGCGATAGTGAATTCTCGAATTCTGCGGGCGAGCTACGGATATTCCAGGTTCAACAGGATGCGCCCACCGATCTCGATCATTGGATGGTCCAGGCCGATAGCAATGGCGACGGTATCGCCGACTTGATCATTCAGGTCGACGGGCATCTCGATTCCGGATTGTTAGCGCATGATTTCACGCTGTAAGGCCAATTCTGCGCTAGCCTAGTCAAGCTTGGACCCCGTTCCGCTAAAACCCTAGAATCGCCAGCGACCGTTTGTCCATGCGACCGTCGCAGAATTGATCCAGAGCACGTTTGAAAACAACAGCATCACTCGATGCCAGTGAAAAGAGGGTCATCGACGAACAGAACTTCAGATCATCGGGAGATCCCAGTATTCGATTGAGAGGCATATCGGTGTGGGTCAACAATGTTTCAGTGCAGATCACCAACCGGTTGCCTAGTAGCCGATGACCCAGATAAGCTCGCGCTTCTTCAAGCGATGCTATGCCGTAAAACTGTGCCATGGAGGAGTGGCCAAGATTCTTCAGCTGTGGAAAGACGAACCACATCCAATGACTGCGTTTTTGCCCTGACCTCAACTCCTCGAGCACCCGCTCAAAGAGAGGTTCCTGCGCTTGGACAAACCTTTCCAGGTCAAATTCGGTTGCTTCTGTCATTACACCATGTGTCGCGACCTCCTGGTCGAGCTTTTCGACGCCCGCTATTGCCACATTCCTCGCATACGCGCTCCGATGTCCACGCGCATCTTTGGCTGCTCCGATTGTCCGGCAGCACTGGACCGTGCCAGAGGCCATGCGATGCATTCGAAATATTGCAATAGCGTAGCCGGGATGAATCGCGTCCGAGAAGCATAAACATGCCGGTCGCCCTGGGCATTCTGGCCGTGGGTAAAGAATCGCTGCGGCACAACAAGGTGGAGATTGTCCTTGGCCCGTGTCATGGCGACGTAAAGCAATCGCCGTTCCTCTTCGAGTTCTGCCGTGGAACCGACGCCGAGGTCGGAGGGCATGCAGCCATCGACAACATTGAGCATATAGACGGATTTCCACTCCTGGCCCTTGGCCGAGTGGATAGTCGAGAGAATCAGATAATCCTCGTCAAGCAGCGGCACGCCGGACTGGTCGCTGGTCGCGTCCGGCGGATCAAGCGTCAATTCAGTGAGGAATCGCTCCCGCGATGGATAACCCGCTGCAATCTGTTGCAATTGCAACAGATCAGCTTGCCGCATCGACGCATCTTCGTGGATGTGTTCCAAATGTGGTTCGTACCAGAGCCGCGCCTGCTCGATCTCGGCCGGCCACGCTGCCCTCCCTGCGCAGATCTGCTGCAGCGTTTGTACAAAGCCCATCCAGTCCTCGCCGGCGCGCGGCGGTACAGGGATCTCGGCGAGCGCTGCAATGGGATCGGTTTTTTCCGCCATCTGGTCCAGCACACGTTGCGCGGACGACGGTCCGACACCGGGCAAAAGCTGCATCAGCCGGAAACCCGCCACGCGGTCGCGCGGATTCTGCGCAAAACGCAGCACTGCAAGCATATCCTTGATATGAGCGCTATCGAGGAATTTGAGCCCGCCGAATTTGACGAAGGGTATGTTGCTGCGTGTCAGCTCTACCTCCAGCGGCCCGCTGTGATGCGACGTTCGAAAAAGCACTGCCTGCTGTTTTAAAAGGGTTCCGGTTTCGCGGTTCTCCAGCACGCGTTCCACGATATAACGCGCCTGATCGGTCTCGTCGCGAACACTGACAAGTTGCGGCCGTTCAGCCGATTGCCGTTCCGTCCAGAGGTTCTTGGTGAATCGTTCCGAGGCAAGGTCGATGACACCGTTGGCAGCGGCAAGGATGGTCTGCGTGGAGCGGTAGTTTCTATCGAGTGTTATGATATCCGCGGATGGGCTGAACGCCTTGGGGAAATCCAGGATGTTACGAACTGTGGCGGCGCGAAACGAGTAAATCGACTGTGCGTCGTCCCCAACCACGGTAAGGCCCCGTCCACCCGGCTTCAGCGCCAGGAGGATCGAGGATTGCAGGCGGTTCGTGTCCTGATATTCATCGACCAAAACATGGTCGAACCGGCCGCCCATATCGTCGGCGAGCGTTGAGACACTGGCGGTTTGCGCCCAGTAAAGCAATAAATCGTCGTAATCGAGAATGTTCTGTTTCTGCTTGGCTTCGACATAGGCTGCGAAAAGCTGGCGCAGCTGGGCATCCCAGGTAGCGCACCAGGGAAAGGAGGCCTTGAGCACTTCGTCGAGCGGCCGTTCTGAATTAACGGTGCGGGAATAAATAGCGAGACAGGTGCCTTTGGTCGGGAATCTGCTTTCCTTTTTGGAAAAGCCCAGTTCATGCCGGATGATATTCATCAGATCGGCAGAATCCTCGCGGTCATGAATGGTAAAATCCGGGCTGAGGCCTATCTGGTCCGCATATTCACGCAAGAGACGTGCGCCAATGCCATGGAATGTACCCGCCCATTCCAGAGCGTCGACCATAATTCCGGACTTCGCACCCAGCACCTGACCGCATATGCGCTCGACGCGGCGGGACATCTCGGAGGCGGCCCGGCGTGAAAACGTCATCAGCAAAATCCGGCGTGGATCAGCTCCGTTTACGATCAGATGTGCGACACGATGCGCAAGCGTATTGGTTTTGCCCGAACCGGCACCTGCAATCACCAGCAGCGGGCCGGCCACCTGACCTACGCCATATTCCACCGCCAGTCGCTGCTCGGTATTCAGTTTTTCCAGATAGGCGGCGCTCATATGATCCCCAACAGGCAGCCTCGCGAATCAGCCGCGAACAGAGAGTGAACGTAACATCACGGAAATTGGTTGGGAAGGTCAACCTTGGCGGAATGAACCATCGGCGTACCAAGGCGTTCTGCTATTACCCTGCGATCGAGCCACATCGCTCTGGCCACCGAAAGGAGGATACCATGGTCGATGATTTCGACGAAGACGACGAAGATGTCTGGGCAGTTCACAATTCCCTCGGCTGGTACCTCGGCATATTTATTACTGGCGTGATAGTAGCAGCGCTCGTCGCGAATTTTGTCTAAAATACCTTGTATTAATAAACGAGTGCGCGAGAGCTTCAGCGCAATACTTTTGGATACTGTCTAAGAAATAGTAGCAAACCGCGATTGATTGAAGCGACTGCCATATCCGTGCAGACTGGCGTGGCTGATTGACCCCAGCAGGCCCGGTGCCCATCCCCCAGCCCCGCCGGGCCTTTTTTCCATGAAAGTGCATATGATCCGAAATGGATTCAGATGACCAAGGCCCGCCAAAAGCCGAGTATGATCCGTATCTTACGCCGATGCGACCCTACGTGGTGCTTTTCGTCGTAGTAACCGTCGCGGTGCTTTTTGCAGGTTGGTTGTTCAGTCGGTGACATCCAATCCCAAGAGGAAAGCTTAGCTCGTTCATGTCAAAACAGGCTCCGAAGATTTGAAGCCTGCTTTGAATTTTAACCTCATATAGTCGGATAGTTTGGCCTATCGTTGGCCGTTACCCCCGCCACCGTTGTTGCCGCCGCCATTATTGCCACCGCCGTTGTTGCCGCCGTTTCCGCCACCGGAATTACCCTGTCCGGAATGGTCGCCGTTCTCGCCGTTGTTGTGGCCGCCCGAATTGCCGGGAGCATCCTGATCGCCGTTGCCATGACCATTATTGCCACCGCCATTGTTGCCGCCGTTTCCGCCACCGGAATTACCCTGTCCGGAATGGTCGCCGTTCTCGCCGTTGTTGTGGCCGCCCGAATTGCCGGGAGCATCCTGATCGCCGTTGCCATGACCATTGTTGCCGCCGCCATTGTTGCCGCCGCCATTGTTGCCGCCGCCATTGTTGCCGTCACCGCCGTTGTTGCCACCACCGCCGTGGTCGCCGCCGCCACCGTGATGACCGCCGCCGTGATGGCCGCCGCCATTTCCATGGCCGTTGTGCCCGTCGTTTCCGCCGTGACCGCCGCCGTGATGACCGCCGTTGCCGCCACCACCGTGATGACCGCCGCCGTGATGGCCGCCACCGCCGTGATGACCGCCAGGGCCACCAGTGCCGGGTCCGCCTGTGCCAGGTCCGCCAGTGCCAGGCCCACCAGTGCCAGGGCCGCCAGTGCCAGGCCCGCCAGTGCCAGGGCCGCCTGTGCCAGAACCACCTGTGCCAGAACCGCCTGTGCCAGAACCGCCTGTGCCAGAACCGCCTGTGCCAGAACCGCCTGTGCCAGAACCACCTGTGCCAGAACCACCTGTGCCAGAATTACCGCTCGCGCCAGAACTGCCCGCGCCAGAACCGCCTGTGCCAGAACCACCTGTGCCAGAACCGCCTGTGCCAGAATTACCGCTCGCGCCCGCGCCGGCACTGCCAGCATTGCCATTCCCAGATTTTCCGCCCGACTTGCCGCGGCCAGCTGTTCCATCGCCGCCCGAACGCTCGGCAGTTGAAGTCGTGGTGATTGCCCCCGTAGTTAACGGCGGACACATATCGAGTTGTTGCTTTGAAAGAACCAGTTTTCTGTTGAGAGCAAAGCAGCAAAGCCCTGCGTTATCGTTAGTAAGTGCTCGACATTGAGCTGCACTGGCAAAAAGAGCGCGTTTGGCTTGCGCATATGCTGGGGCGCTCGAAAACGTCGCCGAAACTAATCCTAAAGTGGAAATTGCCATAACGGCGAGTAAACCACCGCGTTTTGCCTTGCTTATTTTGTTTGTTATTGTAGGCATTTTACGTTTCCCTCAGAGTTAACTTTACAAGCAACTCACCATACTAGGAAAACATTTCGTTTTTTTCTTAGCCATTGATGGCTTTATTGCTTATCCAATCTGTAAGCTAATTATTATTTGGTTACTATTTAACAATGATGCTTAGGGGCCTTATAAAAAGATTAATGAAATGATTCAAAATATACCGTATTGTTTAACCTGATCCCGTCGCGGATTATCAGCCGCCCCAATCGTTCCAGAGGATAGTGTTAATCCTCGCCAGTAGCGGCAAAGACGACGTACCCAGCCTCAGGCCCTGAAATTACTGCCGTCACGGCATGTTAATAACCGACGTAAAACTTCAAGGCCGAGAACATGATTTTAACGGGTTAACGCGCAAGCTGCGTTTGGCAATTCGCGGGAGAGCGTCGAATGATTCGCAAATATTCTCTGCTTGTTTTGACGGCATTAGTAATTGGAAGCACAATTTCAGCTCCGGCATTTGCGCGGGGCACTGAAATGCAACTCAACGGCAAGGGCTTTGGCCCACCGGCATTCCGCTCCTTTTGCGGGCGCTTCGCGAGCCTTTGCAACACCCGCTCAGGCGCCAGGATTGTCCAGTTGACGGCGGATAAACGTCATCAACTTCAAACGGTTAACTCAACCGTCAACTCGAGCATCAAGCAACAGAGCGACATGCAGACCAATGGTGTCGAGGACCTCTGGACGATCCCGACAAAAGCCGGAGACTGTGAAGATTTCGCCATCCTGAAGAAGCGCGAACTCCTGAAACGAGGCTGGCCAGCGGCATCACTGTTACTTACGGTTGCCCGTCTTCCCTTCAGCAATGAGGGCCATGTGGTGCTGACTGTTCGCACTTCAGACGGCGACCTTATTCTCGATAACCGCACCAATTCGGTCAGAGACTGGTCGAGCACATCGTATCGCTATTATGCGCGGCAATCGCAAAGATCGGCCGGCTGGGACAGAATAGGCAAAGCAATACCCATCGACGTTACGGCGCGGCTGAAGTAACGGCCTCAACCGCCTGCATCCAAAGTTCAACCGCAGGACGAGATTCTTGCCCCGGATTCGACCTATCTTGCATAGGAATCGGATCAACCCGCGTAAGAAACGCGCCTTTTTGTTTTATTTTCGCCTCACATCAAGCTTGCCGTCGACAAATCGTGCGGCGCGTTGCCGCCTGGCTCTCCCAGATGTTGCTATTGCCGCAGTCAGGTGAAAAACTGGTGACCTATTCGCGCTCTTGCAATGAGAGGCCCATCGGAAAATCTTCAGGTGGGAAATCTGATTCCCGGCATGACTGACATCGATGAATCCGGCTCCTCGAGTGAGTCGCTCTACTGGCGGCAGAACCTGGTCGTCTGCCTGCTTGGCTCTTTTACGACGATCGTCGCGATGACGCTGATCCTGCCTTTCCTGCCACTCTACGTTGAACAGCTTGGCGTGAAAGACCATGCTGCGATCGTGCAATGGTCGGGTGTTGCCTATGGCGCAACATTTTTCACAGCGGCGCTCGTCGCGCCGCTTTGGGGGCGTCTCGCCGATCTCTATGGACGCAAACTGATGCTCATCCGCGCCAGTCTCGGCATGGCGGTCGCCATGTCGCTGATTGGCATGGCGACCGATGTCTGGCAGCTTGTGTTCCTGCGGCTTTTGACCGGACTGCTCGGCGGCTATGCATCGGGCTCCACTGTCCTGGTGGCAACACAGACGCCGAAAGCGCGAACAGGCTGGGCACTCGGGACCCTTGCGTCAGGCATCATGGCCGGCAATCTTGTCGGCCCGCTGATCGGCGGTGCGCTGCCGCCTTTGATCGGCATCCGCCAGACCTTCTGGCTGGCTGGAGGTGTCATTTTCATCACCTTTCTGGCGACGAGTTTTTTCATCAAGGAAGAATGGCGCCCGGCAAAGTCGAAGACTGGCAAACTGGGCGGTGGCTGGTCGGCCATTCCCGACAAGCGGCCAATCATCGTGATGCTGCTCGCAGGCATGCTGCTGATGCTCGCCAATATGTCGATCGAACCGATCATCACGGTCTATGTGGCGCAACTCGTCGACAATCCTTCCCATGTCACAATGGTCGCCGGCATCGTCATGTCGGCGGCGGCGCTGGGAAGCATCCTTTCAGCATCGCGTCTCGGCAAGCTCGCTGACCGCATCGGCCATTGGAACGTCATCGTTGCGGCGCTTGGTGTATCGGCGCTCCTGTTGATCCCGCAAGCATTCGTAACCGAGGGGTGGCAGCTTGTCGTTTTGCGCTTCCTGATGGGGCTTTCGCTCGGCGGGCTTCTGCCCTGCATCACCAGCGTTATCCGCCACAATGTTCCCGACCGCGTCTCCGGCACTATTCTCGGCTATGCCACCTCTTCGCAATATGCCGGGCAGGTAATCGGCCCGCTTGCCGGCGGGTTCGTTGGCGGGCATTTCGGCATGCGCGCAGTCTTCCTCGGCACCTGCCTGATGCTTGGCCTCGGCGCGCTCTACGGCTGGATGGTGCGTCCGCGATAGAGCCGCTGTTCGTCGGCAGGTTCAACGAGCTCGAAGGCAATGTTATCGGCGAGATGGGCAATGAACTTTTCGATAATCTTCAGTGCGGCCTCCGCATGGCCGGAGATGGGGTAACCCGAAGGTTGCAATAGAAAAAGCGTGCGTGTGAGCGGTGGATTGGCGATCTTGCGCGCAATCAGCGCACCGGCCTCCACCTCCCGCGCGACGACGCCATAGGGCAGAAGCGCAGAGGCGGTGCCTTGCGCTATCAGTCCTTTGATCGCCTGTTTCGATTCAATCTGATAGGTGACATCGAGTGGCAAGTGCAGCTGCTCCATCGCCTGTTTGACAAGCTGGATGATATGGCTCTTTTCGGTGGAGATCACGAAAGTCGCTCTGGAAAGTTCGGCGAGATCGATTGGCCCCTGCTTGTTGAATTCCGTTGCCGGACCGGTGACGAAGAAAAGCGATTCGGTGAGGACTGGCGTGCAATTGACCGCCTTATGCGAAGCAATGTCGAACGCCAACGCCAGATCAATCTCGCCCTTGGCAATCCGCTCCGGCAGATTGTGGCTGATATCTTCGATGATATGGACTTTGGCGGCCAGGTTCTGCCGGTTGAATTCCTGCGCCAGCGGGGCAGCGAGCAGCATGGAGAGGCTGGCTGTCAGTCCGATCGACAGATGCCCTGGCTCCGGGTTGTTGAAGGTCTTTATGTTCTTCTTGATCGTCGCGAACCGTCCCAGCAGGTCCCTGGCTTCTTCGAGAAAATACTGGCCCGCAGGCGTTGTCGTGATGCCCCTTGGGCTGCGATCCAGCAATTGCACACCGAGCTCCTGCTCAAGCGCAGTAATCTGCGAGCCAAGCGCCGGCTGGACTATATTCAATATGGCCGCGGCCTGCGTGATGCTTCCGCTCTCACAAACACAAACGAATGATTCAAGCTGACGAACCCTCACCGATTTTTCTCCTCTGCACGAGCCCGTCTTACCATGCCGGCAGGGTCAGGTCATGCGGAAGAACGCCTCCATAGGGGAATACAACTCGCGGAGGATAGAGCCTTATTAGAATGTTTCAGGTTTGAAACATACACGCCTCCGCCACCTCTGCTTCATTCCGTCCCCGACCTCTCCGTCATCCTCGGGCTTGACCCGAGGACCCACATTTTCTTGAAGAAACAAGAACGCAGCGCTATGATTTGAGCATCCCAATGGGTCCTCGGGTCAAGCCCGAGGATGACGGAGAGGGAGGCGCGTCCCAGGTAAAGACAAGGGCTCCAGGAATCAGATGACAATCCTGGTCATGATGCCTTCGGGAAATATCTCTTCGGGAGTCATGTGCCGTTGGGCGATACCCTGCTGATAGGTATAGAGCATCATCTGTTCGAAGGTTGCCCGGTTCTTTTCGATACCGAAGGGAAATGTATCGCCATCGAAAAGCGTGCGCATACGGCGGGCATAGGTGGCAAGCCACGGCAATGGATAGCGCGAGACGGCAGGATCGAGCAGACGTTCGAGGCTGCGGTTTTTCGACTCCTCGAAGGCATTGTAAAGGTTGCGGGCGATCCATGGGTTGTCATCGAGCAGATGTCTCTTGAGCGCGATGATGTGCATGATCGGCCAGATGCGCGTACGCTCGTAGTATTCCTCCTCCATCTCCAGGTAATCTGGAAACAACCGTTCGATATTGGGATCTCCTTCGAGGAAACAGGTGGGCGGCCGGGCGATGATAGCGCAATCGATCTCGCCGGAGGCGAGCATCTCCGAAAGGGATTTGTCGCCGACGCGTGTCAGCTTGACACCTTCCGGCAAGTCGAGATCGACCTTCTCGATGCGCCCGGGTGCGTTTGCCCCGGCCTGATACCAATGAACGTCCTGCAGTTTGACACCGCAATCATTGTGCATCCAGCCGCGCATATAAACGGCCGCGGAATGTGCCCATTCCGGCGAGCCGATGCGCTTCCCGCGCAAGTCTTCGACCGTCTTGATGCCGCTGTTCTTGTTGACATAAAACGAACTGAAACGGAACAGGCGAGAGCAGATGACCGGCAAGCCAATGATGTCGCTGTCAGGCCGGCTGATCTGCGCCATGAACTTGGCAAACGAAAGCTCGCTGATGTCCCATTCGCGATTGAAGGTGAACCGCGCGAAAATCTCGTGGTGACCCAGGGTCAACCAGTTCAGGTCCAGTCCCTCGGCTTTCACAGCGCCAGTACGGAAATCGCGAAAGTGATCATAGTCGGTCGTGGCTATCGTAAGTTTTTTGCGAGTCATTCCAGGTTTCCGATTGCTTGTTGTTCAGAGCGGAAAAGCCTGATGTTATTTCGACCAGATCCGCGAATCCGAAAGGTAGTGTGAGTTCCGGCGCCTATCCAATACATAGATTGTTTGGGGTCATCTAAAAAACAGATGACTGGCGATCCGAGGCCTGCTTTGAGCAATCAGTCATTCAAAAATATTTCTTCGAAATGTCATGGAACCGGACTCATACCGGACTCATTTCTATGGTTGGCTGAGCGGCGCAAAACTGCTGCCAAACTGTCCGACATTTATGGAGGAAGTGATGAACGACAAGCGTTTTCCCATCCCGGTTATGATCACTCTTGGAGCTGCCGGTCAACGAGCAGTCTCCAGCGTTTGGGAAGCGATCGAATGCCTGCGAAGTTATTGGCCCACAAAGAAAGGACCGAGCTATCGCCGGGCTTTGCAAGCCTGCCTTGATGCGCTTGATGGCTGGAAGCCCGCTCATAAAGCGCGCCATGCCTTTATCAGTGCCGCGCGCGAAGCTGGCGTATTCCTGGATACCAGACTGCATTGAGATGTTTAGGGTGCCGCTTTACCCTCCCCTTGTGGCGAGGGCGGAGCGAAGTGACAGGAGGGGGCTTTCTTACGTTGCAAAAGAACCCCTCCCTGCTGCTACGCAGCCTCCCTCCCCACAAGGGGGAGGGTAAGTGGAGCCCTCAGCGAATGTCTGCCCGCGCCCGCGGGCGTTTCTCATTCATCTCATTGGAGAAGATCGCTGGAGGCAGCGGTGTCATTTCACGAATGATATCCGCACCTTTTTCACCCATCATGATTGTCGGAGCGTTGGTGTTGCAGGACGGGACGCGCGGTATCACCGAACTGTCGCAGACACGCAGACCTTCAAGCCCCCGGACTTTCAGCTCGAGATCGACGACGGCCATGGCGTCGGTGCCCATCTTGCACGTACCGACCGGATGATGGTCGGTCTTGGCATTGGCGCAGCCATAGTCGAACAGTTCCTCGTCGGTATTGTATTTTGGTCCGGGCAGACGCTCCGCCATGACGAATGGTTTCAACGCGGCCTGCTGCATGATTTCCCTGGCAAGCTTCAGACCCTCGATCGACATCTTTCGATCATGCGGATCGCTCCAATAGTTCGGATCGATCAGCGGCGCGGCGGATGGGTCCAGCGAATGCAGGCGAACGGTGCCGCGCGAACGGGGATGCAGATAAGCCGAATTCAACGTGACGCCGGCATTCTTCAGCCGTTCGACACCTGCCTCGATGCCGGAACCGAGACCGAGATGAAACTGGATATCGGGCGAGCGGGCTTTGTCATCGGCGTACCAGAACCCGCCGGTCTCGAACAGGCTGGATGCGACGGGACCAGAGCGGAACAGCACATATTGCAGTCCGGCCCACAGGGTTCTGTGCAGCTTGGCCACACCATCATAGGTGTGATCGCCGGTGCATTCGCAGATGACGAACAGATCAAGGTGATCCTGCATGTTCTCGCCGACGCCCGGCAGATCATGCACGACAGGCACGCCGACGCTTTTCAGATGATCGGCGGGGCCTATGCCCGATTGCAGCAGGAGCTTTGGCGAGCCTATTGCGCCGGAACTCACCAGAACCTCGCGGTTGGCGCGGATGATTTCGCGCGCATTGTTGTTGATGATCTCGACGCCAATTGCACGTTTGCCCTCGACAATGATTCTGGACACCGGCACGCCCGTGCGGACCGTCAGGTTCTTGCGATCTTTTATGGGTGCAAGGTATGCCATCGACGCGGACGACCGGCGGCGATCCCGCTGGGTCAGCTGGTAGAAACCGACACCGCCTTGCGTCTTGCCGTTGAAATCATGATTATAGGGTATGCCCAGCTCCTGACCGGCGCGGATATAGGCATCGCAGATCGGTAACGTGGCCGCAGGCATGGAGACACCCAGCGGCCCGCCATAGGAATGATAATCGTCGGCAAAACGCTGATTATCTTCGGCGCGCTTGAAATAGGGCAGGACATCGCGGTAGCTCCAGCCCTTGCAGCCATCCTCGCTCGCCCACAAATCGTAGTCGGTTGCATTTCCGCGCGTGTAAAGCTGCGCATTGATGCTCGACCCGCCACCAATGACTTTGGCCTGCGTATAGCGAAGCACGCGATTTTTCATGTGCTTCTGCGGCACGGTTTCCCAGCCCCAGCTGGCGACGCCCTTGGTCATCTTAGCGAAACCGGCGGGCATATGGAACAGCGGGTTCCAATCGCCGCCACCTGCTTCCAGCAGCAGCACGGAAATCGCCGGATCTTCACTGAGGCGATTGGCGAGGACGCAACCCGCAGGACCCGCGCCGGTGATGATGTAGTCATAGGTCATGGTCGTCTAACTCTTTGTTTTTAAGCAATTTGGGGCGGAAAACCGCTTCCCACTTTTCCTGCAATTGCTCTAAAGCCTGCTTATCGAAAGGGCGCCATCGGCGTTGATGACGGAGCCGGTGGCAAAGTTGAAATCGCCGCTGGCGAGCGCCGCGACGATGCGGCCGAGATCTTCCGGCTCGCCCCAGCGCTTCATCGGCACCAGGCCTTCGGCGATCAGCTTGTCATATTTCGCCGCAGCAACCGCGGTCATGTCGGAGCGTATGATGCCGGGACGCACATCGAAGACGCTGATGCCCTGATCCGCCAGACGCAGCGCGAGGCCCTGGGTGAAGGCAGCCAGCGCCGCTTTGGTCATGCAGTAATCGAGCCGTTCCGGCGAAGTCATCCCGGCGGAAACCGACGTGATGTTGATGATCGAACGTGGTCGGGATGTCGGCTTCTGCGCCAGCATCACTTTTAATAGCGCCTGCGTGAAAAACACGGTACCGCGCAGATTGATGTCGAAAATCGCGTTATAGTTAGCTGGCTCAAGATCGAGGAAGTCTCCGCGAACCTTTGAGCCGATACCGGCATTGTTGACGAGGCAGTCGATGTGGCCGAACTTCGCGATAGCGGCCTCGACTGTCGGGCCTTGGTTTAAAAGGTCAGCTATATCCGACTGGATAAACACGGCCTTGGCACCGAGCTTCTCGAGCGCCTTGATTGCCGATTGGCTGGCGGTGTCATCGACGATATCGGTGATGGCTAGGTCGAAGCCCTTCGACGCCAGAGCCTTGGCTATGCCAAGCCCGATGCCGCGGCGTGCCCCGGTGACGAGAGCGACGGGTTTCATCACGCAAGCTCCTTCGACACGATATGATCCGCCACACGCAATGCCTGCGCAGCAATGGTCAGTGCCGGATTGACGGCGGCCGAGGTTGGCAGGAACGCCGCATCGACCACGAACAGGTTCGGGTGCTCATAGGCGCGGCAATAGATGTCGAGCGGCGCGTGTCTCGGGTCGTCACCCATGCGGACGGTGCCGCATTGGTGCGACGGGGTCTTGCGGTCGAAGGCCTTGGAGAGAACCAGCGGAAAACCGGCCGAGCGCAGGACCGACTTGATCTGCGCAACCAGCTTTTGATGCGCCGGCCAATTGCTGCGGATCCATTCAAGGATGATCCTGTCGCCATCGATGCGGACACGGCTGTCCGGCTTTGGCACATCTTCGCTCATGGCAAGAAAATCCACCGTGTGGGCACAAAAGCGATCAAGGACCCATTCGGGCACAAGCTTCAAGTCGGATTTAAGCACCGGCCCGCTTATGCGCCCGAGCAGTTGAGCATTGCCGAGTGGCGCACCGCCCTTGCCGTCGGACAGGTAGAAATCATTGAAACCAAAGGTTTTCTGATAGACGGAATCGTTCCTGAAACGTGGATCGAAGCCGATGACCGCAGAGAGATTGTGGTTCATGAAATTGCGCCCTACCTGATCGGAACGATTGGCGAGCCCGGCCGGATTGGCTCCATCGGCGGAACGCAGGAGCAGCACGGCGGACTGGACGGCACCGGCAGAAAGCACGACAAGCTTGGGCTTTATGACGTAGCTTTTGCCGTCTTTATCGTAGTGCACCGCGGCGATGGCCGTGCCGTCGGGCGCAGTTTGCAGCCGGGTGACCCTAGAATTGGTCTGCAATCTGACATTCTCATATTTGAGCGCGGATGCCAAAGCTGTGGTCTCGGCATCCATCTTGCCGTTGAAACTGTTTGGATGCGCATCCCATGGTGTTTTGCCGTGCGACAGCCACGTATCGATATCGACACCGAGCGGCAGGGTGGATGGGTGAACACCCGCCGTCTTCAGCCGCTCCCGCAAGGCAGCGATGGGTGCTTCGTCAGGAACCGGGGGAAAATCATAGGGTGTCGAATGAAGCGGTTCGGTCGGGTCTTCACCCAACTTGCCGCGAACCTGAAACAAAGCCTCGGCCCTGCCATACCAAGGCTCCAGTTCCTCATAAGGAAAGGGCCAGGCAGGCGACACGCCTTCGAGATGCTGCATCTCCTCGAAATCCTCGGAGCGATAGCGCGTCAGCACCGCCCCGTAGAATTTCGAATTGCCGCCCACATTGTAATAGTTCCCGGGGTTGAAGGCGCTGCCGGTCTCGTCGTACCAGTTTTCCATCGGGCGGAAGAAGCCGCGCTGAAAGATCGCCCGGGGATCGCGATTCTCGGGACGATCGGGCAGATGATCCCCGGCTTCGAGGATGAGAATATCCGCACCCGAGGCGGCAAGTCCTGCCGCCATTGTCGCGCCGCCGATGCCTGAGCCAATGATCACGATATCTGCGGCTGTGGCCGGTTGTATCTCCTGGCTCATGCGCATTGACCGTTCATGCGATTCAGGCGCCGATACGCAGTTGCGATTGCGGATCGAAGAATACGGCCTTGTCCAGGTTGAAGGCGAGCTGTGTTTTCGCCCCGGGAACAATCTGCGCATCGGCGCGCAGGCGGGCAACGACCTCTTTGCCGCCAAGCTTCGTCACCGCGAAAGTATCCGAACCTGCGGGCTCGACCACTTCGATCAGGCATTCTCCTTCAACCAGCGACCCCGCATTGCGGTCCGCGCCGTCCGGATCAGTCAGCGCTTCGGGGCGAATGCCGAAGATGACATCCTTGCCGGCATATCCGACGAGAGCGCTGTTGGTGTTCTTGATCGGCAGGCGTAGTGGAGCCGCATCCGGCCTTTCGAGCACGACATGCAGATCCGATGCGCTGCCTTCAATCTTGGCCTTGAGCAGGTTCATTGCCGGTGACCCCATGAAATCGGCAACGAACAGATTGGTCGGGTTGTTGTAGATTTCCGCCGGGGTGCCGAACTGTTGCAGCACGCCATCCTTCAGAACCGCGATCTTGCTGGCCAGCGTCATCGCCTCGATCTGGTCGTGCGTCACATAGACGATCGTCGTCTTCATGCGCTGGTGCAGCCGCTTGATTTCCGTGCGCATGTCGACGCGCAGCTTGGCATCGAGATTGGAGAGCGGTTCGTCGAACAGGAACACCTGCGGGTTGCGCACAAGCGCCCGGCCCATGGCGACGCGCTGGCGCTGGCCGCCGGAAAGCTGGCTCGGCTTGCGGTCGAGCAGATGGCCGATCTGCAGCATGTCGGCAACCTGCTTGATGGCCTTTTCGCGCTCCGGCTTCGGAACGCCGCGAATTTCCATGCCGAAGGCGATGTTGCCGCCAACGGTCATATTCGGATAGAGCGCATAGGACTGAAACACCATGGCGATATCGCGCTTGGAGGGATGCAGTCCGTTGATCGACTTGCCCTTGATGGAAATATCGCCCGAGGTGATCGGTTCCAGGCCGGCGATGGTGTTGAGCAAGGTGGACTTGCCGCAGCCGGAAGGACCGACCAGCACGAGGAAGCCACCCTCATCAATCTCGATATTGATATCCTTGAGGATCGGCACATTGCCGTAGGATTTATGCAGGTCTTTGATCTGGAGAAATGACATTGATTTATCCCTTCACGGCACCGGACATGAGGCCGCGGACGAAATAGCGTCCGGAAACGATGTAGACGATGAGAGTTGGCAGCGCCGCGAGAATGGCGCCAGCGAAATGCACGTTGTATTCCTTCACACCTGTCGACGAATTGACGAGATTGTTGAGCGCAACCGTCATGGGCGTGCTTGAGAAACCGGAGAAGGAGGCACCGAACAGGAAGTCGTTCCAGATATTGGTGAACTGCCAAATGACGGACACGACGATGATCGGCCCCGATGAGGGCAATAGAATGCGGCGGAATATCTGGAAGAAGCTCGCGCCGTCGATCTGCGCTGCGCGGACGAGTTCGGTCGGAAACGCCTCATAATAGTTGCGGAAGTAGAGCGTGGTGAAGCCAAGGCCATAGACGATATGGACGAGGATCAGGCCCTGGATCGTCCCAGCCATGCCGAGCAACCCGAGCATGCGCGCCATGG
This sequence comes from Phyllobacterium trifolii, assembly GCF_014192095.1. Classification (GTDB taxonomy): domain Bacteria; phylum Pseudomonadota; class Alphaproteobacteria; order Rhizobiales; family Rhizobiaceae; genus Phyllobacterium; species Phyllobacterium trifolii. The sequence continues at coordinate 10,159 of NZ_JACHXN010000024.1, read as the reverse complement.
GAATGAGCACGATCTGGAACGGAATGAAACAGCCGAGCAGCAGCATGCCGAACATCAGATTGGAGCCGCGGAACTTCCATTTGGTCAAGACATATCCATTGAGCGCACCGACAACCGTGGAGATGGCGACCGCGGGCACAACCATGAGGATTGAATTGATGAAATAGGGCCTGAGGCCTGTCGGCTGCACGCCGATCTGTGCTGTGGACCAGGCTGTGAGCCAAGGTTGAATTGTCCATTCGCGTGGAGGCGACAGCATGCCGCCTTGGCGGATTTCTTCCAGCGGTTTCAGCGAATTGACCAGCATGACGTAGAGCGGCAGCAGGTAATAGAAGGCGAAAAGAAACAGCGCCGCGTAGATGAGAACGCGTGTCAGCTTGCCACCGGAGATAGCATTATCCGGGCTCTGGGCACTCATTTGCTGCCCCCTCTGATTTCTGAGTAGAGATAGGGAACGATGATCGAGAAGATCATGATCAGCATGATGATGGCTGAAGACGCGCCGATGCCCATGGAATTGCGGGTGAAAGTATAGGAATACATGAAGGTCGCGGGCAATTCGGTGGCCTGGCCCGGTCCGCCGCCGGTGAGGGCGATGACAAGATCATAAGCCTTGATGGCAAGGTGGGCGAGCACGACGAAGGCCGAGAGGAAGACCGGGCGCATCAGCGGAATGATGATGCGGCGATAGATCGTGCCGGTCGAAGCGCCGTCGATTTGCGCCGCCTTGATGATTTCATTGTCGACACCGCGCAGACCCGCAAGGAACATTGCCATGACGAAGCCGGAGGATTGCCAGACGGCGGCAATGACCACCGTATAGATCGCCATTTTGGAGTCCTTGATCCAGTTGAAGTGAAAACTTTCCCAGCCCCATTGGTGCATGGTATTTTCAAGACCGATGCCCGGATCAAGAAACCACTTCCACGCAACACCGGTGACGATGAAGGAAAGTGCCATCGGGTAGAGATAAATCGGGCGCAGGAGGCCTTCGATACGGATCTTCTGGTCGAGCAGGATGGCAAGACCGAGGCCAATCACTGTGCAGATGATAATGTAGAGCGAGGCGAAAATACCGAGATTGGTGATCGCGCGCCACCAATGCGGCAGCGCCCAGAGCCTACGGTAGTTATCAAACCCGACAAAGCCGTAGGATGGCAGCATCTTGCTATCGGTGAAAGACAGGATGCCGGTATAGGCGATGAAGCCGTAGACGAAAATCAGGACGATCAAAAAACTCGGTCCCAATACCAGTTTCGGTATCAGGTCCTGTATGCGGCTGCGGGTATCCATAGCCTCACCCCTCGATGTGTAATCTTATATTGCCGCGAAGCATCGCGGGAACCTGTCCGGGGCGATATGGCCCCGGACAGAAACACGTGACTTATTTCGCAGCAGCAACAGCGGCAACGAGTTCCTTGACTGCTTCTTCCGACGTCAGATCGCCGTTGAATTCACGGGTCACAACGTCGTAGATCGCGTTCTTGACTGCTGCCGGATTGGCATGACCATGGGCCATGGATCCAAAGAGCGTGCCAGCCTTGTTGGCTTCAGCAAGATCCTTGATGGCCTTCTTGCCGCAATCGTCAAAAGCCGTGTCCGGAACGTCCGTACGAGCGGGAGCAGAACCCTTTACGACATTGAACGCCGACTGGAAGGTCGGGCTTTCGATGGCCGATGCCATGACGAGCTGCGGCTTGAGCTGTGCTTCACTGACCTTGAACATGGCGAACTGGTCGGAGTTGAACGTTACCGAACCCTGAGTACCCGGGAAGCGCATGCAGACGAAATCCTTGCCTGGTACTTTGCCAGCCTTGATGAATTCGCCCTTGGCCCAGTCGCCCATGAACTGCAGACCTGCCTTGTTTTCGATGACCATTGCGGAAGCAAGATTCCAGTCGCGACCGGAGAAGTTGTCATCCACATAGGTACGCAGCTTGGTCATGCGGTCGAAGGCTTCCTTCATCTTGTCGCTGCCAAGGGCAGCGGGATCAAGGTCGATGAACGCCGACTTGTAGAAGTCGTTGCCGAGAGAAAGGACGACAGCATCAAAGATCGTTGCGTCCTGCCACGGCACGCCACCATGGGCGATGGGAGTGATGCCCTGCGCCTTGAAGTTGTCGAGAAGAGCGATCAGCTCATCCCAATTCGCAGGCTCCTTGCCACCAGCCTTGTCGAGGGCCGCCTTGTTGATCCAGATCCAGTTGGTCGAATGCACGTTGACCGGTGCAGCGATCCAGTGGCCGTCATATTTCGAGAACTTCTGCAAGGCGGTCGGGATCACGTCATCCCATTTTTCCTTGGCAGCGACTTCATCGAGGTTGCCGAGAGCACCCTGTTTCGCCCAGTCGGTGATGTCGAAACCGAGCATCTGTACGGCCGTCGGCGGATTACCGGCGGTAACACGGGCACGCAGAACGGTCATCGCTTCCGTACCGCCACCACCGGAAACCGGCATGTCGGACCAGGTGATGCCCTTGGATTCCAGATCCTTCTTGAGCACTTCCAGCGCCGTCGCTTCACCGCCGGAGGTCCACCAATGCAGGACCTCGACGTTTTCGGCCGCACGGGCCATCGTTGCTGTACCGAGCAGCATTGCTGCAGCGGCAACAGTATTCATCAGCTTTTTCATAACAGTCCTCCCACGAGAAAAAAGAGATAAAATCTAACATGTCCGACCGAAGGTGCCCTTAGGTCTGGGGCATTCATACAATAGGCAGAAAGGCTATTACAATCGATTTAATCTCCTGACCATACTACTTTCCGCCTACCCATGTGCATGTTCAAAGTTTTGGTTTCCGTATAGTCCTCGACCGCGTGCCTGCCGAGTTCACGGCCGAGCCCGGATTGCTTGTATCCGCCGAAAGGCAGTTCCGACGCACCGTCCATGAAGGTGTTCATCCAGATAGTTCCAGCACGTACCTGACGGCCGATTGTCATGCAGGTATCGAAGTCGCGGCTCCAGACGCCAGCGGACAGTCCATAATCGATGGAATTCGCGATACGGACAGCGTCCTCCAGCGTGTCGAATGTTAGCACAGACAGTACCGGTCCGAATACCTCTTCCCGCGCCACGGCCATCTCCGGCTGGACTGCCGAAAGGATCGTCGGTGCCATGAATTGTCCCATGCCGAGATCGAGCGCTTCACCGCCGTGGCTGACATTCGCTCCCGCGGAAGCGGCGTTGCGGACATAGGCGCCGACCTTGGCGAGGTGCTCCGGCGTGATGATCGCGCCAACCTTGGTGCGCGGATCGAGTGGATCGCCAACCCTGACGTTGGCGGAAAGCGCCGCGACGCGCTGTTCGACTTCATCGGCAATATCGCGGTGAACGATCAGGCGGGATCCGGCATTGCAGCATTCGCCTGCGTTAAAATAGGCGCCGAACACCGCCGCATCGATGAAATCGTCGAGATTGGCATCTGGAAACACGATCTGCGGGTTCTTGCCGCCGAGTTCGAGCGAGACCTTTTTCAGGGTCTGGGCGGCATTTGCCATGGTCAGCTTGCCGACAAGGGTCGAGCCCGTGAACGAGACCATGTCGACATCCGGGTGCGTGGTCATCGGCGCACCAACTTCGGCGCCCGTTCCGACGACAATATTGACCACGCCAGCCGGAACGCCGGCTTCCATGAGGATTTCGCCGAGCACCAGCGTCGAGCCGGATGTCAGCTCAGATGGTTTCACCACGGCTGTGCACCCGGCGGCGAGTGCGAAGGGTAACTTCTGGCTTACGATAAGCAACGGGAAATTCCAGGGCGTTATGATCGAAACGACACCGATCGCCTCGCGCAGGACGACACCCAGTGTTGCATCTCCAAGCGTGTTATAGCTTTCGCCATGCAAGTCGCGGCCAAGTGCAGCCGCGTAGCGCCAGATATCGACGGCGCCACCGAGTTCGGCCTTGGCCTGGCTGATTGGTTTGCCGGATTCGATACAGTCAAGATAGGCAAGTTCGTCGGAGCGCGCTGCGATGAGATCGGCGGCTTTGAGGATGATATTCGAACGCTCCGCGCCGGTCATGCGCGACCACGGCCCATTGTCGAACGCGTGGCGTGCGGCAGCAATGGCGCGCTCGGCATCGGCTTTGGTTCCTGCCTGGTAGCGTGAAACGACAACGCCATGACCGGGGCTCTTGCGCTCGATGACTCCGCCTTCCGCACCGTCGGTCCATCGGCCGTCGATCAGCATCTGGAATTCGCGCACCTTGAAATTGTCGAGTGCCTGAGGCCGTACCAGAACTGTCATTACCATTCTCCCTTGAACACAGGCTCACGCTTTTCAGCAAAGGCCGAAACACCTTCCTTGAGGTCCGCAGTTTTTGCGACGAGGATCGAGCCAAGCGCCTCGACCGCCGTTCCATTGTCTTCGCCATTGGCTGAAGCGATCATCAGTTTTGCCACCTCCACGGCAGCCGGGCCGCGCTTGGCGATGCGTTCCGCATAGACTTGCGCCGTGGAAACCGCGGTACCGGTTTCGACCACATGGTCGACGAGGCCGAGCACCTGTGCTTCGCCGGCGGTGAAAATCTCGCCGCCAAGGGTCATGCGGCGAACCACTTGCGCGCCAAAACGCCGGACCAGCCGCTGTGTACCGGACCAGCCCGGCACCATGCCAAGACCGGTTTCCGGCAGCCCAAGCTTGATCTGTGTTTCAGCGATACGGATATCCGCAGCAGCAGCCAATTCGAGGCCGCCGCCCAGCGCATGGCCGTTAAGGGCTGCGATCAGCGGTACACGGAGCGTCGCCAGCCGTTCGAAGACGCGGTGGCCGAAACGCACCCAGGCATGGCCGAACTCATTCGGCGTCATCGCTGCCCAAGCCTTGATATCGCCGCCTGCAGAAAATGCCTTGCCGGCGCCGGTGAGGATCGCAACCCGCACTTGCGCGTTGGCCTCCACTGCATCGCAAGCGGCGCTCAAGTCCTTCAACATGTCGAGATCGAAGGCATTGAGCTTTTCCGGCCGCGACACGGTAATCGTGGCGATAGGACCTGCGAAGGCGATGTCGATGCGCGGATCAGCCATGGAGCGTCCTTTGCGGTTTCTGCGGCAATTTCAGGCCAAAAGGCTCCGGCACGAACAGATGCGCGTCCATCAGCTTGAGGTCGCGGGCAACAACCAGTGGAAATTCTGACTGATCGAGAATGTGGGTCTGGAGGTTCACGCCTGGCGCGATTTCGGTCAGGACCACGCCCTCCGGCCTCAGGACCATGACGCAACGTTCCGTGACATAGGTGATGTCCTGACCTTGCTCGACGGCGCGACGGCCGGAGAAAGTGACGTGCTCGACTTGCGTGACAAGCTTCTTCAGCTTGCCTTCCTTCTCGATGACGAGCTTACCATCCTCGACATGTACTTTCGCGCCGGCATTGAACATGCCGGAGAACACGATCTTGCGCGCCCTTGCGGTGATATCGACAAAACCGCCTGCCCCTGCGGTCACATGTGGACGGAAGCTCAGCTTCGACACGTTGACCGAGCCGGACTTGTCGATCTCGAGGAACGACAGCAGCGAGGCATCAAAACCCGCGCCCTGGAAATAGGTGAACTGGTGCGGCGACGGGACAAAGGCTTCCGCGTTCGAAGCGCAGCCGAACGCGAAATCAAGGAGCGGAATGCCGCCGACAGGTCCCTGCTCGATCACCCAGGTGACCGCCCCGTGCAAACCTTCCTCAAGCAGAATGCGCGGAACATTTGCGGAAATACCAAAACCCAGATTGACGGCACTGCCAGCTTCAAGCTCGGTTGCGACCCGGCGCGCAATGACTTTCTGGATATTGAAATCCGGGAGCGCGAAATCTTCCAGTGGATGGAAAATCTCGCCGGAGATGGCCGGATCGTAGAGCGTTTGCGTTGTCTGCTTCTGGTCGGGATCGACGACGACGTAGTCAACAAGGATGCCCGGCACGCGGACATCGTGCGGCTTCAGCGAGCCGCTCTTGGTGATGCGTTTCACCTGCGCAATGACGATGCCGCCATTGTTGCGTACCGCCAGCGCCTGATCGAAGCCGCCGAGATAGGCGCCTTCATGTTCGTAGGTGAGATTGCCGCGCTCATCAGCTGTGGTGGCGCGAATGATCGCGACTTGCGGAATGATCGGCTTGAAGAACAGCCACTCTTCGCCGCCGAACTCGATCTTGCGAACGACCGGTTCCTCGGCGGCGGCAGCGTTCATGGCACAGCCCTGCCGGTCCGGGTCGACAAAAGTATCGAGCCCGACCTTTGTGAAAACGCCCGGGCGCTTCGCCGCCGCTTCACGGTGCATGTCGAAGAGAATGCCGGAAGGAATATTGTAGGCCGCTACCTCATCATTGCCGATCATCTGCCAGATCAGTGGAGGTTCGGCGCTGGACGGGCCGGACGGATAGGAGCCGCCGATGATCTTCTTGAGCAAGCCCTTTTTGGCGATGTGATCGACACCCTTGATGCCGCTCATATCCCCCGCAGCGATTGGATGCAGGGTCGTCAGATTGCGCGGATGACCAGTCGCATCGAAGCGAGCGCCGATGGCCTTCAACATCAGATCCGGACAGCCGAGACCGCTCGAAGACGAGACCGAAACGATCGCTTCGTCGGGAATGAGGTTCGCAGCCTCTTCGGGGGTAATGTGCTTGTTCATATTGTATTCGTTTTCTCAGAGGCCCGGATTGATCGGTTGGGCAGTGCCGGTCTTTGCCGCTTCAGCGACAGCGAGGCCGGCGGCCAGCGACCACAAGCCATCTTCGCCACTGGCTGCCGGCTTGCCCTTGCCTGCCATGGCGGCATGGAACTTGGCGATGCCGTTTTCGTAGAGGTTTTTCTGATCGAGCTTCAGCTCAGTCTCACCGTCTTTATTGCGAAGAGTAACCGTGCCGATCGGCTTTTGCGACATCACATCAAGGCCGACGAGCGAACCTTCGGTGCCATGCACCTCGAAGCCGGTCTGGGAGTATTTGGTTGTGAACCCATCATGGAAGAGGGCTATCAATCCCGACTTGAAACGCATGACGCCCATGACCGCATCCTCGAGGCCCGCCTTGGCCAAACCGCTTTTCTGCGAGAATGCCGTCGCCTCGACAGGATCATCGCCAAGAACGTAGCGCAGCGTATCCGTGTCGTGCACGGTTATGTCGAGGATAACTCCGCCTCCGGCTTCCGGGCGATCAAGCCGCCAGCCCTGCAAATGCGGCGGCAGATAAACCGCATGAAACACCTTGGCGGCGAGTGGCGTACCGATCTTGCCAGCGGCAATCGCATCGCGCATCGCGGTATGGCTGGCCGCATTGCGCAGATGGTGATTGGTAGCGAAAACGACGTTGGCGGCGCGGCAGGCGTCAACCATGGTGTGGGCGTCGGCAAGGCTCGTCGCCAGCGGCTTCTCGCACAGAATATGCTTGCCGGCCTTCGCAGCGGCCAGCACCTGATCCTTGTGCAATTCATTGGTCGTCGAAATATAGACTGCGTCGACGCCTGGATCGCTGACCAGCGCGTCGAGCGAGGTCACTGACTTCGGGATGTTGTGCTCCGCTGCATATTTTTTGCCGCGCTCCTCATTCGTGCTCATCACAGCGACGATTTCGCCGCCACTGGCGCGGGTGGCATCGATTACCCACTCATGCGCAATCGTGCTTGCGCCGATCAGTCCCCAGCGTGTCATGCCAACTCCTCCAACTGTTTTACAGGCGCGCCGCAGCTTTGGCGCACGACAAGGCGCACCGATGTTACAATGGATTCCGGATCTGTTTGTCCGGCATTGATCTGTTTCAAGACCAGTTGCGCCGCCCGTTGTCCCATGCCCTGCGGATCGACCGAAACGGTGGTCAGCGCAGGTACGGCCGTCTTCGCCTCGATCACATCGTCGAAACCGACAATGCCGAAGCCCTTGCCGGGCTCAATATTGTTGGAACGCAGGCCGTCGCAAACGCCAAAAGCCACCGCATCATTAAGGCAGAGGGCGGAGGTCGGGCGCTCGGCAAAATCCATCATGCGTTCGACCGCAGCGACACCGCCGGCACGCGATGGCGCGGAGTGGATCACAAATTTTTCGTTGATCGGGATATTCGCCTCAGCCAGCGCATCGCGATAGCCGCGCAGCCGCTCGCCAAAAACCGCTGTATCGGCAAAGCCGCCCATGAAGGCGATCCGACGATGGCCCAGCGAGATCAGATGGCGGATGGCAGCCTTGGCGCCGGCATAGTTGTCGGAAAGAAGCGTCGAGACTTTCGCGCCTGGCACATTGCGCACGACCAGCACCACGGGAATGCCGCTATCGGCGAGCGGCTTGATATCACTGGCTTCCGTGCCACGCGCCGGCGACAGGATCAGCCCGGCAATCCCATTCTCGCGCATAGAGGAAATGACTTCGCGCTGTCGATCGACACTCTCGCCGCTGTGAGCCAGGAACTGCACGTAGCCCGCAGACTGGACCATCATATCCATACCGACAGCAAGCTCGGCAAAGAAACTGTTGGTGAGATCATTGACGACGATGCCGATGATCTTCGACCTCGACTGCCGCAGGTTGGCGGCGCCGCGATTATAGACGTAGCCAAGATCGCCGATCAGCGCATTGACCTTTTCGCGGGTTTTTTCATTGACGAGCGGACTGCCCTGCAGGACCAACGAGACAGTGGATTTCGACACGCCAGCGGCGTGCGCAATATCCACAATGCTGGTCCGGGTTTTGTTCAACGAAAATCCTCCATGGCCTTCATATAATTGGAACGTTCCAAATTCGTCAAGCGTTTTATTGCGACAAGCCGTCATTATGGGATATTATCGATTACTGGTGTCACTAAATTGCCGCTTGTTTTTTGGAACGTTCCAAATTAAAAGAGACCGCTTGATCTGGGAGCAATGCAGAATGACCCTCAAAATTCTATTGCCGAATGGAAGTGAGACTACCGCCGATTACGTTTTGAGCGGCGTTCCGATTGCCGTGCCTTCAAGCCCTCCAACATTCAACCGGATTGCCTATGCGGCCGCTCATGTGGTGTCCGATCCGTTGCGGGACGCTCAGCCTTGGGGCGCTCCTGCAATCGATTGGGATGCAACCATAGCATTTCGCCATCACCTTTGGTCGCTTGGTTTCAAGATTGCCGAAGCAATGGATACGGCACAGCGCGGCATGGGCGTTGATTGGGCAGGAGCGCGCGAACTGATCCGCCGGTCGCTGGCCGAGGCGCGAACTGTTGACGGAGCGGATCTTGCCTGCGGCGCCGGTACCGATCAACTGGCCCCGGAGGACGCCAGGAGCCTCCACGACGTGATCGATGCCTATGAGACTCAGATCGGGTTCGTCGAAGCCGAAGGCGGACGTGCCGTAATGATGGCGAGCCGTGCGCTGGCCCGCGTTGCCCGTACCGCGGACGACTACCGTATGGTCTATGGCGAGATCCTGCGCCAGACCGGCAACAAGGTCGTCCTGCATTGGCTTGGAGACATGTTCGACCCGCAGCTCGCGGGATACTGGGGTTCACCCTCCTTCGAACAGGCACTTGAGACGGTGCTCGCGATCATTAGTGATAACAAAGACAAGGTCGAAGGCATCAAGATTTCGCTGCTGGACAACGCCAAAGAAATCGAATTGCGCAAGCGGCTGCCGGAGGGTGTCCTCTGCTTCACCGGCGATGATTTCAACTATGCCGAACTGATCGAAGGAGACGGCGAACGCTACAGCCATGCGCTGCTGGGCATTTTCGATGCGGTTGCGCCCTCGGCGTCCAAGGCCTTGGCGCATCTTGCGAAAGGGGAAACGTATGCCTTTCGCGACGTCATCGAGCCGACCGTACCGCTGTCGCGCAAGATTTTCGAAGCGCCTACTCAATATTACAAGGCCGGGGTGGTATTCCTCGCCTGGCTCAACGGCCATCAAAGCCACTTCACCATGCCGGCCGGCATGCAGTCCGCCCGCGGCATCGTCCACTACGCGGATATCTTCCGGCTGGCCGATCAGGCCAACGTCCTGGACAAGCCCGAGCTTGCTGTGAACCGGATGACGAGCCTGCTGCAGGTCTACGGGTTGCGATGAACGAAAAAGGGGCGGCGCCGAAGCGCCACCCCTCCCCCCACCAAAACGCGTGGAACTTACTTGCTCCAGCTCTTGACCAGCTCATCGTAGTTGACGGTCTGGGGCTTTTCCTTTTCGTTCTCGATCTTCAACTGGGGTGCCAGATGGC
>NZ_JACHXN010000023.1 GCF_014192095.1 Phyllobacterium trifolii | reverse complement strand
GCCTTGTCCAGCGACAGATCCGCGACGATCCGTTTCAGCTTGGCGTTCTCCTCCTCAAGCTGCCGCAACCGCCGCATCTCCGATGGCATCAGGCCGACATATTTTTTGCGCCAGTTGTAGAATGTCGCGTCGGAAATCCCGGCCTTGCGGCAGACTTCCGCCACGGCAACACCGTCTTCTGCCTGCTTCAGAATGAAGGCGATCTGCGCCTCTGTGAACTTCGTCTTCTTCATCGAATTCTCCAATGAAAGAACACAAGGGGCAAAACGCTGGCACATACGGGCTTTTCCTTGGGTTCGGTTGTTGTGTGACCGGCATTCTCAGCGATCGGCTAAAAGTCTCTCGTCCGCAGGACAAACGTGTCCTTCGGTTCTCGAACCATTCTCCAATTCGTGATCCTGATTCCTTCTCTGCTTCGGTCACATAGTGGCGTTCGGCTCCCGGTTTCCTATTCTCCTCAATGAGCGCAGCCCAGTCCTGCCGGGCTCGCTAGAATTTGATCAGGACAACCGGGATATCGTCGACGCGCCTTCCGTGGTGGTGCCGCGAGGCTCGTAAGTGCGCTGGTCATGCAGGATCTGGAAGGCAATCGTCAAAGCTTGCGCGCGATGGCCACGCGCGCCTTGTTCACTCCTCTGATCTTCAGGTGTTCGTATTGAGCGCGCAGCTGCGGATCGCTGGCGATGGCAGGGGCGACGGCTTCGACAAAAGCCCAGCGTAGCCACTTGTTGCCCTGCTTGATGATCTTGCCTGCGCCAGGTCTTGTCGCCGCTCGAATAGGTCGAGGGCACAAGCCCGGCATAAGCGGCAAGTTTCTTCGGTGTGCGGAACCGCGCTATGTCGTCGATCTCCGCATCGATCAGCCTTGCAAAGAACTCGCCGATGCCGGGGATCGTCTTCAACAGCTTCACATTGCCATTGGCCCTGGTCATCGCCTGGATCGTTTCTTCCGACTGCCTGATGCGCACGTTAATGTCGCCGATGAAGGCGAGGCCCCGGTCGATCTGGATGCGGTCGATCTCTGACACGTTCACTTGAGCCAACTGGGCATGACCGGCCTTGCCGAACAGATCACCGAGCTTCTTCAGCTGTGCCGTCTGTTCCGGATAGCGATCAAAGACCGTGACGATGCGGTTCTTCGTCATCCTGCGCAGCCGCACGTAGAACGTCCGTTCGCGAAGCGCGATGCGCAGTTCTCTGGCCCGCTCGCCGGGTGCCCAGGCCTCCGGCACCAGGTCGGCTCTGAGCAGATGCGCCAGCACGGTGGCGTCGATCTTGTCCGTCTTGATCTTCGCATCGGCGATCGCCTTCACCTTCAAAGGATGGGCGAGAACGACATCATCACAAATGTCGTCGAGCCAGTCGTATATCACCATCCAGTTGCGCGTCGCCTCGACAACCGCATGCGAGTTCTCCCGATACCGTTCCAGGAACCCGCAGAGCGACTGGCGGTCGTTCTTCACCCGGCCCGATCTGAGCGTGTTGCCGCTACTGTCCTGCACCACAAGGTGGCTGTAGGATTTGTGGTAGTCGACGCCGATATGGTAATCATAAGATGCAGTCATGCTTCCAACTCCTTTATTGAGATCTGCGAAACCCCAATAAGGTAAGCCGAAAGGCTGGAAGCGTGACTGTCCCTCGATCATCACCTGCAATCTCCCTGATCCGTTCTCTCAACGGGCGCGGCACCTTTCATGCCACCTCCTCCTCAGCCCGTCACCAGGGGCATTATTGGAAAACTCCAGTTGAGAATGGACTAATTTGGCGGGAGCAGGTCAACCTCGTGCAGAGCGTCGAGACACCAAACTTATGGGCTCTTACGATATCGGGATAAGCAAATGTTGACGCCAGCTTATTAAGCATCTTCGAGATCACCCTGTGACCGGTTAAAGCCCAAGCTTCTCCATCTGTGCCGCGGGGTGCCTGGTTCCTGCAGCAATGTTTAGACGGAACACATCATCGAGGCGTTGCAAAGTAGCGACGGTAGGTAAAACATCCAAGGCAGCGACATTTTCTTCGAACCATAGCCGCCGTTTGGTACCTGGAATAGGAACAATGGAGCCAGAGCGTGACATCAGCCACGCCAGCGCCAACTGTGCTGGGGTGCAGCCTTCATTTTCAGCTGCCCGACGCAAAACGGAGACGAGCGCATTGTTTGCTTCGATATTGCCGTTTGCGAATCGCGGCATCGCATGGCGGCGGTCGCCTTCGGCAAGGTCATCGGTGCTCGAGATAGTGCCGGCGAGAAAGCCTCGCCCCAACGGGGAGTATGCTACAAATCCCACGTCTAATTCTGAGCACACAGGCAGCAATTCTGTTTCCGGATCACGAGTCCAGAGGGAATACTCGGTCTGCAGCGCAGTAATTGGATGGATAGCATGGGCGCGGCGCAACGTTTGAGTACCCGCTTCAGAAAGTCCTATATAGCGCACTTTACCCGCGTGGACCAATTGAGCCATTGCTCCCACCGTTTCCTCGATCGGAACATCCGGGTCAACGCGGTGAAGATAGTAAAGGTCTATTGTTTCGACGCCGAGCCGTTGCAAACTCGCATCACACGCTTTGGCAGCGTATTCGGGCCGACCGTTGACCGCGAGTGTGCCGTCATTTGACCGCGTTATGCCAAATTTGGTGGCGAGAATGAACTTTTCCCTGAGGCCTCGTATAGCGCTGCCGACGATAATCTCATTCTGACCATCGCCATACGCGTCTGCTGTATCAATGAGATCAATTCCGAGTTCCAGCGCACGATGTATCGTGGCTATCGATTCGGCGTCATCTGGAGTTCCATAAACCGGCGACATTCCCATACAGCCGAGCCCGAGGGCAGACACCTCGAGTTGCCCAAGCTTACGCTTTTTCACACTGCTTCTCCCACAGCCATTTCGAAAATTCTACCAGGCTCCCATCGATCGCGCCGAGTCTGCACGCTTGAAACATTGGCTCTCGATCAGCTGGCGTGCATTCTCGCACTTCCAGATATTATTATAAATTTCGGACAGAACTCTAAGGTCGTTCTTCGACCAACTCTATGCGATAGCCATCAGGATCATCGACGAAGGCAATAACGGTGGTACCGAACTTCACGGGCCCCGGCTCTCGCACGATGCTTACGCCCGATGACCGCATATTCTCACAGGTCGCATAAATATCGCTGACGCCGATCGCCAGGTGACCGAACCCGGTTCCTTTTTCATAATGTTCAACATTATAGTTGTAGGTGAGTTCAATCATTGGATCGGCCATTTCGGAGCCGTACCCGATGAATATATTGGTGTACTTACCCTCGGGAACGTCTACTTTCCTGATAATATCCATGCCGAAATGCTTGCGGTAAAATTCAACGGAACGATCGAGATCACCCACCCGGATCATGGTGTGCATAATCCGACCACGCTTGCTGCCTGTATCCACGATCTTTCCTCCTGTTGGGGCTGGCGATTGACAGTCAAATAGTTTACCTGTTCAAATATGAAACGCCCTGATCAATAGAGATTGGATACACGACTTCCCCGTGTCAACATATTTTCGTGGCGGATGGATATATCGGGGCTAAACCAATGAACGAGTGATGTAGAAATGCGGGAATCAGATGCCAAAAAGATGGAAGATGACGAAAATTCCGCTCACAGGGGTTGGAATGGCGTTCCCGTGCTTGAGCGGGCGCTGGACATTCTCGCTATACTTGAAGGTCGGCCCGAAGGCGCCAACATTCGCGAATTGACACTGCAGCTCCAGATCCCCCGCAGCACCGTATATCGTATTGTGAACACGTTGGGCCTGCGGGAGATTGTTCGTCGAAAATCCGATGGAGCCTACCAGCTTGGGCCCGGTTTGACGGCGCTGGCTGCTCAGGTCCTTGTTGACGGTAAACGCTACGACCTCGTTTCCCTCGCCCAATCTCACCTCAGGGCACTTGCCGAGCGCACGGGGGAAGCGAACAAACTCTCAGTCTTGGATGAAGACCAAGTTCGGACGCTGGCGGTGACGGCTGCGACACGCGATTACGGGCTTACTCCCACCGTTGGCATGAGTATATCCCTGCACGCGGGAGCCGCTAGCAAAATGGTATTGGCCCATTTGTCAACACAAGAGCTCGAGCGCCAGCTGGCGAGGCCAATGGAAGCCTATACGCCCCGCACAATTACCGACCCCGAACAGCTTCGCGTTGAACTGTCGCGCATACGTCGACAAGGTTGGTCGCAGGACCGCGGCGAACATAGGACGCACATACACGCATTCGCAGCACCGATTGTCGAGCCCAATGGTGTGTTCGTGGCAGCGTTGAGCGTTCCTTTTCTTTCCGACAAGCAGAGGGCAGAACGGGAATTCGTTCGCCAGGCAGTTATTGACACCGCGGCAGCGATTTCCGCGGACATTCCAAGGTGAACCTTGCAACGGTTCCACAAGCCATCACCGTTCTTGACGTCGCTTGCCAAGCCACGCCGTTTGCCTCCGAACACGCTTGCAAACGTAGTGAACTTTGAACCTCAACCTGTCGCACGTAACAGATTTCCTATCACTTGAATTTAAATGCTTGACCAAATGAGACCAAGAGGTAATGATCCTGATCAAATAAGAACAAATGCGAGGCACTCAAATCTAAGGCATTAATCTGCTGTCGTGAACTATCGCCCTGCGATGGAAAAAACCAAAGCGACGCGTATCTGGGAGGATACCACTCATGAATGCATACTTTCGCAGATTCTCGGTTGGAGCACTCTTGGTCGCTGCCACTCTCACAATAAGCTCGACGATGCACTCTTTTGCTGCAGAAAAAGAAGTCATCACCTTCGCAGCCTCTCCATTCTCTTCGGCTCGAGGACCACAGCTCCAGGAGTGGGTTAAAAAGTTCAACGACAGTCAGGAGAACATCGAGGTTACTCCGATCGCCATTCCTTTTGCGAGCTTTGCCAATACAATGTTCACACAGATGGGCGGTAAAGGTGGCCCGGATCTGGTGCGCTTTGACCTTTATGATTTTTATCCGGCGGTTGCTGCCAATCTGATCATGCCGATTGACGGCATCATCAAGGACGAAGCTAATCTCCGCCCGGTAGACAAGTATCTGAAAGTGGACGGAAAACGCTATGGCATAGCCTTTGAGATCAGCAACTATGCGCTGATTTATAACAAAGCGCTTTTGAAGGATGGCAAGGTACCCACAAATTTTGCCGAATTTATCGCCTCAGCAAAGGCGGCCTCTGGTGACGGTGTCTACGGATTTGCATACCGCGCCACCATGGCCGAGAGCGGCGGTTTCTGGCAGGACGTGTGCAATTTCGTTTATGGATTTGGCGGCCGGTGGTCGGACGATAGCGGAAAGCTGACGCTCAACAGTCCGCAAGTTGTCGCCGGAATAGCAGCTTACAAACAAGTATATGATCTCGATGTGACACCGAAAGGAGCCGATGCCGCGACCTTTCGCCGAATGTTCTCCCAAGGCAAGGTCGCCATGGAGATCGACAACTCGGCGGTGATGGCGTCCCTGATGGTGAAAGGTCCTGATCTTCCCATCGAAGTAGCCCGCTCGCCGTTTCCGACCGACGCCCAAGGATTTGTCCTCTCGCCGATTACTGTGAATGCAAATACCAAACACAAGGAGGCTGCCCTCGCCTTCTTGAAGTGGATGATGCTGCCGGAAAATCAGAGGGCTCTGGAAACTGCTTATGGCGGGTCCTCGTTTGTGGCCACGCCCATCGCTTACACCGAGGAGGAGCTTGCCAAGCGGCCTTGGCTCAAGGTTTACGACTCAGACAAAGCGGTCAGTATCCCGCAATTGGTTACTGGCCATGAGATCAAAACCCCGGAAATTCAGAGGATCATATTGGAACAAGTGGTAAAGGTTCTCCAGACAGATCTCGATCCGCAGGCGGCGATGGACGAGGCGCAAAAAATGGCTGAAAGCCGCGTACTCGCAAAGTAACAATCACACGCACGCGACGCAATCAACCCAGTCCAGGATTGAACCATGGCCCAGCAACTCTTGGAGAGGAATGCTCGAACTGGCGGGCGCTGGACTCCTTATTTTTTCATCGCACCCGCGGTGGTCTACATGTTCCTTTTTCAAGGATATCCTCTCCTTCAGGAATTCACGCTCAGCTTTACAGAAACCTCCTTACTATCCCCCAACCAATCGAGGTTTGTAGGATTTGGGAACTATCTGCAACTCTTGAGCACTGGCGACTTCCGCAGAACTCTGATGATTACTGCGCTTTATACGCTTGCCAGCGTTGTCTTCTCCATAGGCCTGGGCCTTGCCACCGCGCTTTTGTTAAACCAGCAGATGCGCGGTCGCGGCATTGCCCGGGCATTGGTGACGATCCCATGGGCAGCGCCACCTGTTGCGGTAGCATTGGTCTTCAGCTGGATGTACAACGCCCAATACGGCATTTTCGGTCACGCGCTCCGATACCTAGGATTCGAGCGGCTTGGCAGCGAAAACTGGCTGGATTCTCCATCACTTGCGTTGACCGCAGTTCTCCTTACCACCGTCTGGCAGATATTTCCGTTTTCATCGGTGGTGTTTCTTGCTGCTCTGCAGGGGGTGTCACCTGAGCTTCGCGAGGCGGCTATCATTGACAAGGCCGACCGATTGAATGCTTATAAAGCAGTCGTCTGGCCGACGATAAGACCAACCGTCATGCTTATCGCGCTGTTCACCACCATATGGTCGTTGCGACGTTTTGATCTCATATGGGTATTGACCCAAGGGGGGCCTGTCGGAGCCACGAATACGCTGGTGACAGAGCTGTATCGTCAAGGATTCGTCTACCGTGAGCTTGGAAGCGCGGCCGCCGTCGGCATGGTCGGTATTGGGATTTCCTTTATCGTCACGTTCGCTTACTTCAAAGTGATGCAGCGTGCCGAAAGGGCCCGAGAATGACGAGCATGTCCTGGCGTCATGGGATGCATATTTCGGCAGTATTGGCGCTGCTCGGTGTCGCGGCTTTTCCAATATACTGGATGCTGGTGACGTCCTTGACATCATCCGCCGAAACATTTGCAGACGTTCCGAGACTTGTTCCTGATCTATCGCAGCTCCCCATCTATAACGCAGTGTTCTCAACAACACAGATCGGAGTTTGGCTGGTCAACAGCGCGATTGTCGCAGCCGGAACTACAGTCCTCAGTATCGCCCTCGCCATACTACCCGCCTATGCGCTGTCGCGCTTGCAGTTTCGCGGCAAAGGACTGCTCGGGCTCTGCCTGTTTGCCTCGCAAATGTTGCCCGAGGTCATGCTGGTGGTGCCTCTCTATGCAATTTTCGTTACGCTCGGGCTTCTCGACACGTTGTTGGGCCTGATCCTGGTCAACAGTGCCTTTACCGTTCCGGTTGTGATCTGGATCCTGAAAGGTGCCATTGATAGCGTCCCTGTCGAGCTGGAGGAAGCAGCCCGTGTTGACGGTTGTTCCCGCATCGAGATCCTGCTGCTTATTGTGGCTCCCCTTATTGCACCCACCATTGCCGCAGCTTCGGTCATCGCATTCTTCCACGGCTGGAATGAATACGTTTTCGCGTTGACCTTCGTCAGCAGTGAGGGATTGCGTACCGCATCTGTCGGTCTGGCTGGCTTCGTCGGTGAGCTCATTACGCCAATCGAAACGGTGATGGCGGTTGGAATCATCTACACCCTGCCAGCCATCACCTTCTATCTCGTCGCTCAGCGATATGTTGTGGCTGGGATGACAAGCGGAGCGATCAAAGGTTGAGGACGATAGGTCGGGCTAAGGGAAAACAGAAATGGCTTCAATAAAACTCGCGCACATCACCAAAAACTTTGGGAGTGTGACGGCCATCAAAGACATCAATCTTGACGTCGTTGATGGCGATTTTCTGGTCCTGCTTGGCCCTTCCGGGTGTGGCAAGTCCACGCTTTTGCGAATGCTTGCGGGGCTTGAGACCATTTCTGATGGCGCTATCTACCTTGGCGATAGGCGGATCGACGGATTGCCGCCCTCGGAACGCGATATGGCTTTCGTATTCCAGTCCTATGCGCTCTATCCACACAAGAGCGTCGGGGAAAATATCGGGTTTCCCCTCTTGATGCGATACTTCCGCTGGTGGTTTCATATTCCAATTCTTGGCAGCATTGCCAAACGCCGTGTAGAACGATCCCCTGAGGTTGCTCAATCCGTGACCCGTACGGCCAAGATCCTGGGGCTGACAGAAATGCTCAATCGGCTTCCGCGAACGCTTTCAGGCGGTCAACGTCAGCGCGTCGCTCTCGGGCGGGCAATGGTCCGCCAGCCTGAAGTGTTTCTCATGGACGAGCCCCTCTCCAACCTTGACGCAAAACTGCGCACGACGATGCGTGCGGAGATATCGAAATTACACCGAAACTTGAAAGGAACGTTTGTTTACGTAACCCATGACCAAGTGGAAGCAATGACCATGGGCACCAAGATCGCGCTTTTGCGCGATGGCCAACTACAGCAATTCGGTACTCCGCGGGAAATTTACGAAGATCCGGCAAACACCTACGTGGCCGGTTTCATCGGCGTACCGGCTATGAATCTCATCCGGTCGCGATACTCTGACGATGGGTTTAGAATAGGTCCCGCGGCAATAAGCCTGCCAGAACGGCTCATGGCAGCAGCTCGCAAAGCGAATGGCCCCACGTTGCTCGGTGTACGTCCCAACGCCCTTCGGATTGGGCGTTCAGATGTACCAGACACGCTGCAAGGTACCGTCGTTCTCGTCGAACAGGTGGGTGCTGAATCCAACGTGTCGGTCGAACTCGCGGCTGATGCGATGTCGGTTGAACAGGACCAGTCGTCAAATACCATCATAATCACCACCCCCGGCTATAGTGAGCTCGAGCCGGGCACATTGATAAGCGTCTCGATGGACCTTGAGCAGGCCGTGCTTTTTTCCGAGAAAACCGGCGAGCGTATCCGAGACTGACCGAATCCACAGAACCTTAAAGCCAATAAGCCCCGCAGTCGCGGAAATAGTCGCAGGAGCAAACCATGAAAATAACGTCGATTGTACCTTGGCTTGTCAAAGCCGACGGCACCTTTTGGGGCGAATTTCTTTTTGTCGAAGTTCGAACTGATGGAGGGGTCAACGGCTGGGGTGAGATTACTTCGACGACGCGCATGGCCAACAGAGCAATGGCGCTCATCCTACGGCAAGTCAATGAACTGCTGGTCGGTGATGATCCGGCAAATATCGACCTTATCTGGCACAAGATTTTCAGGTCATTTACCTACATGGGAAGCCGTGGCGCAACCACCCATTTAATCAGCGGCATCGATATCGCGCTGTGGGATATCCGCGGCAAAGTCCTTAATCAACCCGTCTGCGATTTGCTGGGTGGCCGGTTGCGCGATGATCTCCTCCTCTATACCCATCCTGAATGGCGCAATATGGTTGACAAGGAAACATCCATTGAGGAAATCCGAAAGATCGTAGACAGCGGCCACACAGCCTTAAAATTCGATCCGTTCCCGCATTCCGAAGGCTCCCATGCCGAAAATGTAGGTTATCTTGATGGCCAACTGAGCAGGAAAGACGAGCGTATCGCCGCTGAGTTGACCGCTCTCGTCCGCGAAACTGCGGGGCCGGATATGGAGATCCTGATCGACGCTCATGGACGTTTCAATGTACCTACCGCTATCCGCCTTTGCCGTACTCTAGAAGATGCAGGTGATATCGGTTGGTTTGAAGAGCCGGTGCCGCCTGAAAGCTATCATGCCTTGAAACAGGTACGCGATAAGGTGGGCGCTGCGATTTCCGTCGGCGAAAGGCTGCATACGCGCTGGGACTTCGTGAAAGTTTTTGAGCAGGAACTGGCAGAATTCATCATGCCGGATGTGACCTGGACCGGAGGGATCACCGAGTTGAAAAAGATCGCGACAATGGCGGAGGCTTACTATGTTCCGGTTACTCCCCACGATGCGAGCGGACCGATCAATCTTGTCGCCGGTGGCCACGTTATGATGACCGTGCCCAACTTTTATAGACTGGAAACAAGCAGATGCGATTTGAGCAAGTACAATTCATTCCTTGAGGAACCGCTCGACAACAGCGGAGGGAGGTTGAAATTACCTGCTGGTTCCGGTCTCGGTCTAAGGCTTAACATGGACTTCATGCGCAGCAATATTATCGATGGCTTCGGGGGCTGACCGGCTTATTACTCAATGATCAACCTTACACCGGCCACAAATTTCATTGAAGGGATTGGTCGATCGAGTTCGGCGCCGTCGGGCTGCAAACCCAGCTATCGTACTGTGGCGAGCTGCTTTCCCCTTGCCGCAATTCGTGAGGCGGTTCCACGCCAGAGCCCCTAATTGGCGATGAACCGCTGACAACGTGCAGACCGCTTCTTTTCACGCGTCAGAAATTTGGGCCCGATCTATCGGTTTGCGTTTCTGGTAGATTGGGCTTTCCATATGTGTTGTCTCATCGATGGTTCTTTCCTCTGATGCATCGACGCTGCATGCCCATACACCTAACATGTCGTCATTTCTTAATGGCCTGCTGCGCCATCGACTATCATGTCATTCACACCATAGGATATTTGATGCGAATAATCGTCTTTGGACTTGGAGCAATCGGCGGGGTTGTCGCTGCTCAGCTCAGCTTGGCTGGACATTCCGTCATCGGCATCGCGCGCGGGCACCAGCTCGAAGCGGTAAGCCGATCCGGGCTCGCGCTGCTTACTCCAGAGGGGAAGAAGACCGCAACTTTCCCCGTTTGTGCAGATCCGCGGGAGATCTCTTTCAGTAGTAGTGACGCGGTCTTGCTGGCAATGAAGGGGCAGGATACGGCGCAGGCGCTGTTTCAGCTCAAGGCCGCCGGTGTGGTAGAGCAGCCGGTATTCTGCTTTCAGAACGGAGTAGCCAATGAAACGCTTGCGCTGCGGTTTTTCAGAAATGTCTATGGCGTTACTGTCATGCTGCCAGCGGACTTTGAAAAGCCAGGTGAAGTAGCCGCCTACGGTGTTCCTAAAATCGGAATATTTGATATCGGTCGCTATCCTGCAGGAATTGATGCCGCGGTAGTAAACTTATGTCAGATTTTGAATGCCTCTGGCTTCGTCGCGAATGCCAGAAGCGATGTGATAAGGAGCAAGTATCGCAAGCTGCTGGGTAATTTGAGAAACATAATCGATGCGGCTTTTGGAGACGAGCAGCTTCAAGAAAAATGGTACGAGAAAGCGCGCGCTGAAGCCGAAGAAGTGCTGATGACTGCCGGCATAGAATGGGATTCGTTCGATGCATCAGCGCGCAGCCAGATGGTCATGACAGCAATCCCGGGGCGTTCACGGATAGGATCCTCTACGCTACAAAGCGTTGTAAGGGGAACCGGCTCTCTCGAAACCAGCTATCTCAACGGCGAAATTGTGCTTCTCGGTCGCCTTCACAATTTGGAGACTCCCTACAACTCGGCGCTTTGCAGCCTCTCCGAAAAGTTGGCCAATGGTCAACTGACGCCAAAAACAGCCACAGATGTGCCGGTTGCCTCAGTGCCATAGAGTAATCGCGCCGATCATAAAGTGTTACACCGAGAACAGTTTTCCAAATGAACGGAAGATACTGGCTATTGCTCAGCTTCGATCGAAGTCGGTGCGGGACTCTCTTGGTTGAAGACTTCTTTCGCGGCCATCCGCCTCAGAAGCCTGTCACGGGCGGCACTCACATGATCGAATACCGCCTGCCCCGCGGCTTCCGGATCTCGGCTCTCGAAGGCCAAGATCATCTTCTCATGTTCGGCAATCACCACTTCAAACACATCCGGGGTGTATCCACCCAGACTGTCGGCGACCGTTCGCACTACCCTCGTTCGGCCTTCAAGTATCTGTTCAGCTTCCGGGTTGTTTGCGATTCCATATATACGTTTGTGGAAAGCGATATTCTCTTGCGACGCCACCAAGGGCTTTCCTGACCGTATCAAGGCATTGAGGTCCTCATGCATATGACGAAGGGCCTCTACATCGCTGTCCGTTGCCATTTCGACAGCGCGGTGCGCCAGCATCGATTCAATGCCGACACGAATATCGTAAATGTTTCGGATGTAGGTTTCCGTGAGGGCCTCGATCCTGAAACCACGGTGCGCAATTGATATCAGAATGCCCTCGCCCTCAAGCTGGCGAAGCGCCTCGCGGATCGGCATATGGCTGACCGCATAGCGCGACGTGAGCGTTTCGATCGTCAGATGCGTGCCGGGCGCGAAATTTCCTGCCACCAGATCGCCGATGATAGCTCGCTTTACCCGGAGATAAGTCGGCTCATTCAGCGGCGCGCTTTCGGATATGCTCTTCGACAAGTCCACCTCGATTCCCTGTTTTGCCAATAGCCCATCGATACGCGAAGCGGTTTTCAAACGCAAATATATTTGCGCAAATGTCGATTGACAGTGAAATATATTTGCGCAAATGTACGAAACGAGGGAGGCCGAAGGGTGCCCGCGCCTGCGTCTTCAAAATCGTTACTCTGGGAGGAGATCGATATGAAAAATACAAATGGCTTGCCGAGATGCAATTTCACCCGTCGGAACCTCATGCGCATGGCCGCAGTCACAGGACTTGGTGCTGCGAGCTTATCGCTTTTTCCCAAGGGCGCGCTTGCTCAATCCCCTGCCCCGCAGCCGAGCGAAGACTTAGTCGCAGCGGCTAAAGCCGAGGGTACTCTCACCTTCTATCACACCACCGCAATTGACCCTACGGCCGTCTGGACCGGAGCATTTACCAAGAAGTATGGAATCACGACACAAAACGTTCGCGGTCCGAGTTATCCACTTTTCGAGCGCTGGTTAACGGAAGAACGTGTCGGCCAGCACGTAGCCGATGTTATCCAGATCACCGACACCGTCCTCATTGAATCTGCCCATGATGAAAAACTGATCGCCGACTATACGCCTGCCTCCGCTGCCGGTATTCGGCCAGAGATGAAGAAGGAAGGTGTTTGGTACACGGCGTTCGTGAACGCCATGGGCATCGCCTGGAACTCCAAGCTCGTCTCGCCGGAGGAAGAAAAGCTCATCCGGGAAGGTGGTTGGAATGTACTGACGGACCCGCGCTGGAAAGGACGCATCGCGACGGGTACACCCGCTTCCGGCGGGAGCAGCTACTCCTACGTCTACATGTTCCTCGGCGGCAAACGCGATCAGTTCGGACCGGATTTTCTTGCCAAGATGGCGGCACTCAAGCCTCAGATCTATGACAGCAAGTCGCCCATGTACGACCGGCTTGCCGCCGGAGAACATGCCATCGTCGATCAGGCATCCCAGAGCGACATGGGCGGTTTTTATCTTAAAGGTGCACCGATACGTTGGGTTTTCCCTACTCCGACGCCTGCCAACCTCACCGTGCAGACGATCTCGGCCGGCGCGCCCCATCCGAATGCCGCCCGGTTGTTCCAGGATTGGGCAATGAGTGAGGAAGGGCAAGCTGCATGGTTCAGCGTCGCGGGAGTTGCCTCCGCGCGCGAAGATACGGTCGATCCTCGCAAGGCTGCCAAGGCCGATTGGTACAAGGAAGAATGGTATAAGGATCCGGAAAATCTTTACATCGACTACTTGAGCGATCCAGGATACGTCGATCCGGCCAAACCGATCATAGCCGAGTGGAACCAGATTTTCGGCCGCTGAGACAGTCCGATGACAATTTCAGCGACCATACCCGTAACGGATAACGTTCCTGTTGGCCTGGTTCGAAGGAAACGCCAGAGATTGGCGCTTCCGGTCATTGTCGGATTGATTCTCGCTGTTCTGGTCCTGCTGCCGATCGTGTTGATGTTTCTCGGCGCGGTGCGGACGGGTACATTTGTCGATCCACGCGCCCATTTCTCCTTGCGCAGCGTGATCGCTGTCTACGCGACAATGCCTTACCTCAAGACGTTAATCGTCACGATCGGAGCGTCGCTCGCTGTCTCCTTCCTCGCATGTTTTGTCGGCATCGCCTTGGCATGGCTGATCTCGCGCACCGATATTCCCGCAAAGGCGTGGATGGAAAATGCCGTTATCGCTCCGCTTTATCTTTCGCCGTTCGTTGGCGCTTTGGCGTGGCTTATTCTTGGTTCGCCCAATGCTGGACTGATCAATGTCCTTGCCCGCGAGGTTTTTGGTGTGACCGGCTATGCGATCAACGTGATGACCGCGACAGGGGTCATTCTCGTTATGGCACTCTACAATATTCCCTACGCCTACATGACAGTTTCAGCCGCGCTGAAAGGTATGGACCCTTCGATGGAAGAAGCATCGTACCTCAACGGAGCCGGTGTTTTCTCGACGGCGCTGAAGGTGACACTCCCCGTCGTACGGCCGTCGATTATTTCGGCGTTCTTCTTCGTCTTCGTTCTGACATGCGGAACGTTCTCCATCCCCGCGGCTTTGGGCGGAACGCAAGCCATGCCGTTTCTTGCTATCGACATCTATCGCGCGACCGCGACTTATCCGGTGGACTACGCTCGGGCTGCTGCCATCGGAACATTATTGTTTTGGATTTCACTGATCGGCGTCGCCTTCTACCGGTTTGCATCCCAGGTAGCGACACGCTTCGTAACGGTGACGGCGCGTGGCTTTCGCACACGATTTCTCAAGCTTCGAGGCTGGCGGATTCCGGCAATTGGCTTCATCCTTGCCTATGTGACACTGGCGATCATACTTCCTTACTTCGCCCTGTTTTATGTGGCTTTTACGCGCTTCACTTCGTCGAACATCCTCACTGCGAGCTATACACTCGATAACTTCCGTTCTGTCATTGCCTCGGTTGCGGTTCGACAATCAATTGGCAATACATTGCTGGTGGGAGTGATCTCCCCGACCTTTTGCGTCCTTCTCGGAATTGTCCTCGCCTATTCGATACGGCGGCTTCGTATCCGTGGCGCAGGAATTCTCGACTATATCGCCATGTTCCCGATTGCCGTGCCAGGCATCGTCTTTGGAACCGGCATTTTTTGGACCTATCTGATGACTCCCGTCTACGGAACCGTCTGGATATTGGTTATCGCCTTTGTTGCAACCTATATCCCTTATGCCTACCGCATGATCGATACGTCGATCATTCAAATCGACAGGTCTCTGGAAGAGGCATCGGCGCTTTGCGGAGCGTCCCATTTTCGCACGGCATCTCAAATAACCTTCAGGCTTATCCGGCCGAGTGTCCTCTCTGCATGGATTCTCGTGTTCATTTTTTCAATCCGTGAAATCAGCGCGGCAATCATTCTCGCCTCACCGAGCAACAAGGTCCTGTCGGTGATGTCGTGGGATTATCTGGAATTCGGCAACGTTCAAAATGCGGCGATCATCGGGATTCTCCAGACGGTCATACTGATGGCTGGAATTCTCGTCAGCCGGTTCCTGCTTCGTGTGAAACTTTCCCAAAGTGGCTGACGTACGGCCGCGTGAATATGGAGTGGTGACTTGGCTCAGCTAAGCGTTGAAGATCTCGTGGTTACCTATGGCAGCGTCACAGCCGTCAAGGATGTGAGCTTCGTGGTCGAGGACGGCGAATTTGTTTCGCTCCTTGGTCCAAGTGGCTGCGGGAAGACCACTACTCTGCGCTGCATAGCTGGCCTGGAGGCATCCTCGGGTGGAACGATCCGTATAGACGGGGAGATCGTTGCGGCCGATGGACGGGACGTGCCGCCAGAAAAACGTGACATCAATATGGTTTTCCAATCCTATGCGGTCTGGCCCCATATGACCGTTTACGAGAATGTTGCCTACGGTCTCAAGACCCGGCACGAACCAGCAGCAGTAATCGAGGCGAAAGTAAGCGAAGCCCTGAGGACTGTCGGCCTGACCGGATATTCGGATCGCTACGGGACGGAATTGAGCGGTGGCCAGCAGCAGCGCGTTGCACTTGCACGGGCGATTGTAACGTCCCCGAGACTTCTTTTGTTCGACGAGCCTCTGAGCAATCTGGATGCCGGATTGCGCGACCGTATGCGGTTTGAGCTTGTGGAACTACAGCGACGGTTGGGCAAGACTTCGCTTTACGTCACCCACGACCAGTCCGAAGCGATGCTCATGAGCGACCGGATCATTCTGATGAAGGACGGGAAGATGGTCCAGTCCGGAACGCCGCGAGATCTCTATGATCGCCCGGCGAGCCGGTTTGCAGCAGAGTTCATCGGCAACGCCAACATCCTTGAAGGCACGGTCGCCGGAACGGCTGGTGGCAAACATGCGCTTGTCACCCTGACAGACGGCGTGACCATCGAGGGCCGCTTCTCATGGCCTGCTCAATCAACTGTGTTTGGGCTAGTTCTGGTCTGCATACGGGCGGAAAGCATCATACTGGTGACCAGCGGTTCAAAGGCGGTCAACTGCTTCGAAGCGCACGTCAAATCGGTCAATTTCCTTGGAGCAGTCGTCAACTGCCTGCTCCAGATTGGCGGCGTTGCACTTCGCGCCGATTTGCCCGCGCGAAATCCGCCCCATGTCGGCCAGACAATTATGGTCCGCATCGACCCGGAAGCCGTGACACTCATTTCGGAGCACTAGTTGACACAGCAAGTGCCTTATCCAACCAAAAGGGAATTCTCATGCGTATCGAAAGCGTCGAAAGCATCTTCATCGACAAGTATCTGTTTGTCGAAATTCGTACAGACAATGGACTTGTCGGCCTTGGCGAGGGTGGTGCCTGGGGGTTCCACGAGGCCACAGCCGGCGCCGTGCTACGGTTCAAGGACTATCTGCTCGGTCAGGATCCCCTCAGGATCGAACATCACTGGCAGTATATGTACCGCTGGGCGCATTTTCGCGGCTCGGCCGTCATGGCTGCAATCAGCGCCATCGACATCGCGCTCTGGGATATTACCGGAAAACATTTCGATGCACCCGTCCACGCGCTTCTGGGGGGTAAGGTCCGCGACAAGGCACGAGCCTATTACCACGTCTTCGGTGAAACAAAGGAGGAGCTATTCTCAGGCATCGAAGACGCCAAGAAAATGGGATTCACTGCGGTCGGACACCTGACACCATTTCTCGACACCCAGCGTGACGTGGCCTATTTCCAGACCCATGCCCAGAAGATTGGCGATGCCGTCGAGACCGTCCGGGAATACCGGAAGATCGCTGGCGCGGAGATGGACCTTTGCATCGAAATCCATCGGCGGATGATGCCCTATGAAGCAGTCCAGCTCGGACGGGCGATCGAGCCGTTCTATCCGCTCTTCATCGAAGACCCGATCCTGCCTGACAATCTCGACGAGATGGCATATGTGGCAGAGAAAATATCGATCCCGATCGCGACCGGAGAGCGCATGACATCCCTTTGGGAATTTCAGATGCTGCTGGCGCGCAACGCAGTCCAGCTTGTACGGCCTGATGTCTGTATCGTCGGCGGCATCTCTGGCGCTCGTAAAATCGCGGCGTTGGCCGAAGCCTCGCATGCCGGTGTCGTTCCACACAATCCACTCAGCGCGGTGTCAACGGCCGCGTGTCTGCAGATCGCCGCGACAGCGCCGAATTTTGTCCTGCAGGAGTTTCCGAACGATACATGGGATGTAACCGACAAACGCCCGGACTCCGATAGTTTTCTTATAGGTGCGGCCCGTCATGACGGAGAAGGGTTCCTGACTATCAGCGACGAACCTGGCATCGGCGTCACGTTGCGACCGGACGCTGCCGAGAAATTTCCTTACAGACCACGAAAAATTCATACCAGACTGCACAAGGATGGATCTGTGGTTGATCAATAGGAGCATGCAATCAGCCGCGATCTACCGGTCTCTCGAAATGCCGCAATCAAGGCGGCGGCCAGTTTCGAAGAAATGACGGGGATGCCCCCGGACGGCACAATCGACCCCAGCCGTGGGCTGGTGTGCCAACCACTGTCTTTGAAAAGCAGGCCGATGGAAGCCTTAAACTCACAGTGCACACCTTCAACTGACGGTCATTGCGACCCGCAAAAAGGGCCGCCCAGCGATGACAACTGGACGGCCAGACGGAAGGTAGCGTGGGAGGGGATGAGACTTCGCTACCACGTTAGAATAGATTCCAAGCGCTGGTGGCGAAATCATAGTTAGGGTTGGTTCGACTATGCAGTAGTTTAGGAGGGGCCTGTCACGTTGTTGTCGGGTTAAGGAGTTGCGGTTAGTGCATTGAGGCATGAACTTGCGCGCTGTCAGCTATAGAAATCATCGGTTTCCACCCCAAATTATCGCACATGCAGTTTGGCTGTATTATCGGTTTCCACTAAGCCTGCGTTTGGTTGAAGAGATGTTGCTGGAGCGCGGGATCGTCGTTTCATACGAAACGATCCGCCGCTGGGGCGTCAAGTTCGGTCCAGCCTACGCCTGCCGACTGCGCCGCAAACGGCCTTCGCGAAATGATATCTGGCATCTGGATGAAATCGTCGTATCCATTGCTGACAGGAAACATTTTCTATGGCGTGCCGTCGATCATGACGGGTATGTGCTCGACGAGATCGTGCAGAACCGCCGCAATACCAAGGCTGCCAAACGCCTGCTCACACGGCTGCTGAAAAAGCAGGGTCTCGCGCCGAAGCGGATAATCACCGATAAACTGCGATCCTATGGTGCTGCCAGGCGACAGGTCATGCCTGCGATCGAACACCGATCTCACAAGGGCCTCAACAACCGGGCGGAGAACTCCCATGTGCCGTTGCGAAAACGGGAACGGATGATGCAGCGTTTCCGATCTCCGGGATCGTTGCAACGCTTTGCCTCGATCTTCTCGGCTCTTCGCAATCTGTTCGTTCCACCCCGCTCAAAACGCTCCGCCTTTGGCATCCACATTCACCGCCTCAATGCTATGGCGGAGTGGAAGGCCGTGACCGGAACCCTCGCCTGAAACCCCGTACCAAGGTCTCTGTTGATCCGACTTAGACAACGTGACAAGCCCTGGGTGGCTAATCGGAAGCTGGGAAATTGAAACCATCCGCCATCTCGACGACGGCACAACTGAAGGATCAACTGAAGAAATCCATTTCGGCTGGGTGCTGGAAGGTCGCGCGATTCAGGATATCTGGATTCAGGCCCAAGCGCCCTGCGCCGTCCACCATGTATGGTACGACTTTGCGCATCTTCGATCCAGACATTGGTGGCTGGCATATTATCTGGAGCGACCCGCTCAACCAAGACTACTCGCGCCAGATCGGACGGGCCGATGGTAAGGACATTGTCCAGATCGGCGACGATTCGCGTGGCCTGAAAGCGCGATGGCGTTTCACTGAGATCACTACCGACAGCTTCCATTGGATCGGCGAGGAAAGATCTTCCAACAGCGATCCTTGGCAAGTCACTTACGAGCATTTTGCCCGCAGAACCGATCCTTCATACTTTGTGGGGACCGAAAGCGGCACTCCCGCGCTCCGCGCACTATGGTCATTTTGCATGGACTGGCAGGCGGGCTTACACATTTCAGGAGAACTCATGTTTGACCACGTCAAATTCGGAGCGAGCGACTATTCAGCGAGCAAGGCGTTCTTCCTCAAAGCGCTCGAACCACTCGTGTAGTTGTTGTCTCAGAGGGGCAGCCGACGTACGGTGTCGAGCTTAGCCCAAAGGGGAAGGCTTCATTGTGCCTGTACCAAATCGAGGAGAAGCCGGCGTATCTTCACTTGGCGTTCACGGCCGAGAATCGCTGGCAAGTTGAAGCTTTCTATCGCGTAGCTTTGGAGGCGGGTGGCAGAGACAATGGCGGGCCAGGTCTGCGCCCGCACTACCACGCGAACTATTATGCAGCGTTCGTCATTGGTCCGGACGGGCATAACATCGAAGTGGTTTGTCACAAACCCGAGGCCTAGCCCTTCTGTCGAGGGGACGCCCACAAGCGGGCTTCGCTCACTTGCAACCGCCCCTCATGCCAAACGTTGAACGTCTGCTTCCAGCCCCAAAAGCCGACAAGACGACTGGACAGGTCACGGCTTACGATAATCGCGATGTCATTTTAGCGGCGTATCCCGCGACAGTTGGCAGCGAGGACAATGCTTCTCCAGGGGGAACGCACAGGGTGAACGGCGTCGCACGGATGCCCGTTTTTAGGTACAATCCAAAGGTCAACTTTAAGCAAGGGAAGAACGACAAGGTCCACACCGTTCCCAAGGGCCCCAATGGGCCGGTCGGAAGTATCTGGTTCGATCCAACCGAGCCAACCTATGGCATTCATGGAACGCCCGATCCCGACCTTGTCAACAAAATCGGGTCATCGCTGCGTTCGCCTGACGAACTGGGACGCCGAGGAGCTAGCTGGAATGGTGAAGCCGGGCGTCGTTGTCCGGTTCGTCAACTAAAGGTATCGGCCTCCGTGTTCCGATCAGCCTTGAGTGATGTCCGAAAGTGGTCGTCTGGCGTGCGATGGTGGTTCTTTTCTGCAAGACTATGGTGAGGCCGAGCCAAAGGTTGCGTCAAAGACGCATGTCTGATTCATATCCCTTGCTCGGGATGAGCTGATTTGATTCGTTTTCGGTATTTCATCCGGCAATCCCATCCCGTGCCAACTATGCCAGTTCGCTGCAGGCAAGGAAGGACAAAGTGATGTCGAGCAACCCAAAGCATCCGGAAATCACCGAAATGAAGCCAAATATAACTGTGATTGGTGTCGGCGGTGGTGGCGGCAATGCCGTCAACAACATGATCCGCGAGGGCCTTCAGGGAACGGAATTCGTGGTCGCGAATACCGATGCCCAGGCACTGACCATGTCGAAGGCTGGCCGCTTGATACAGCTCGGTGTGAATGTAACGCAAGGCCTTGGAGCCGGATCGCAAGCGGAAATCGGGCGGGCGGCGGCTGAGGAAAGCATCGATGAGATCATGGACCACCTCAACGGAACCCATATGTGTTTCGTAACTGCCGGTATGGGTGGTGGAACCGGGACGGGAGCTGCTCCCGTCATCGCGCGGGCAGCACGCGACGCCGGTATATTGACGGTGGCTGTCGTGACGAAGCCATTCAATTTTGAAGGGACCCGCCGCATGAAGTTCGCAGAGGACGGGCTCAAATTGCTGCGGGACAGCGCCGATACGCTCATCGTTATCCCAAACCAGAACCTTTTCCGCGTTGCAGATGCGTCGACCACATTCGCTGATGCTTTCGCAACTGCGGATCGCGTACTTTATTCCGGTGTTGCCTGCATAACAGATCTTATGGTCCGCGAAGGGCTGATCAATCTGGACTTTGCCGATGTTCGGGCGGTGATGCGCGACATGGGCCGCGCCATGATGGGTACCGGGCAGAGTTCAGGTACTGGCAGAGCGATCGCAGCGGCTGAAGCGGCCATTGCAAATCCGCTACTCGATGTCGCTTCGATGAAGGGAGCCAAGGGCGTCCTGGTTTCCATTTCAGGCGGCCGGGATATGACCTTGTTCGAAGTTGATGAGGCGGCCTCGCGGATCCGCGAGGAAGTGGACGACGACGCCAACATCATTTTGGGAGCCACGTTCGACACCGCTCTTGAAGGAACATTCCGGGTTTCGGTTGTTGCTACGGGCATCGATCACGTTGACGGCGCAGACACAGCAGGCGCGCTTGACAGTGGCAATGGGAACGTTTCGTTCTTGCCACGGCGCGCGCTGTAGCACTGTAAGTGACCGCGGTACGATCTATCTGGAAATCCCCGAGGACGTTCAGAGCCACACTCCGATTTATTGCAGTTCATGTGGAGATCTCCTTGGGCGTTGGGATGAGCTCGAACGCGATTTTTATCAGCAAGGCGGACAGCACGGCATCTTTGAAATGCATGACGGGCAAAGCGAAATCCTATGCGACAGAACCCTCCGTTGACGCACTCATAGTCCGGTGGATAGAGCGGTGCAGCGCAAAGCGGGAAGCCCACTGTCCATCATTCCGCTGCGTTAGTCACAACGAACCTTTTCGCCACAAACCGCCGGACTTCACTTACCGCTTGGGTGATACGAACATTGATGTGGTCGGTTACAATTTCATAGTCCAGAAAATCGCGGTCGACAGCAAAAAGCCGGTCGGCAATGTATGCGCCATGAAGAAGCCGAAGAGCGGACGCAGTTGGTGCTCAATAGTCAATGCATGCCGGTCAAGCGGCCTCGTGCTGACCCACATTGCGCAAAAAGGCGTTGAGATGAATTTGGCGCGGCTTTTGTGTCATGGAAAACTCCTGGCAATCACGCGCTGGTACGAGGAGTTATAGTCTACTGATCTAGTCGTGTATTCGAGGTCGAATGTTTCAATCGGCGAAACCCGCGAGAAAAACTGTGCGCTTGTGCAGCCAATTCGTGAAAGAGGGCTGGCGAATCCCAGACAAGCCCCGCCGACGGAACGTTGAACCGCCTCGATGTGTCTTGCCGTAGTGCGCCGTTCCGTTTGCCTGTTGCCACGATGGCCGCATATAATGATTGTGCTTTACGCCAAGCTGATGCACAGCATATTCTACTGACGACAGCATTTGAGGTCGGCTGGGGTGACATTACGGTGCACGAAGACCTCGCCGGTCTCTGGTCCAGTGATCACATTGGCTGGCACGCGACTATCGGAATAACCAATCCAAAGATAATCCGGCTCAAAACCTGTCTCCCGCTAATAGGGAATGACGCATCCTAACCGGAGCCGCTGCCACCTACCGCTCCCAGCAGCATTCAATTCAACTTGTCAGACTGCCAAAGCTTCAGCAGCTGCGATGGCCGACATATTCACGATACCTCTGCTGGTTACCGATGGAGCAAGAATATGTGCCGGGCGCTTGGTTCCCATCAGTATGGGTCCGACCGCAAGGGCATTGTTCAGTTCCGTAAGCAATGTCATCGAGACGTTCGCTGCTTCCAGTGACGGAAAGATCAACAGGTTTGCCTCACCCTGAAAGGCCGTTTGAGATAGGTAACGCTCACGCAACGCACTGTTAATGGCAAGGTCTCCCTGCATTTCGCCCTCAACAAGCAGATCGGGCGCGGCTTGCTTCAGGAGCGAATAGACCGCGCGCATTTTTTCCGAAGACGCCCCGTCACGCGAGCCGAAATTGGAATAGCTTAGCAACGCTGCCTTGGCATCGATGTTGAAGCGTTTGAGATGATCACGGGCTTGCAAGGCTATCTGGACGATTTCTCCGGCAGTTGGATCGATGTTCATATAGGTGTCTGCAAGGAAAAACACGCCCTTGGACATGATCAACATCGACAGCGCGGACAGCTGTGCTGAATCATCGGCCAGCCCGATGATCGAGCGAATATCACGCGCATGTTTGATGAAGCTTCCCTGCAATCCGCATATCAGAGCGTCAGCCTCTCCGCGGTGGACAGCCAATGCTCCGATCACGGTGGTATTGGTGCGCACAAGTGTACGGGCCGTGTCGAGCGATACGCCCTTGCGCCCGACCAAATTGTGAAAGAGGCTGACATAGTCGCGATAACGCGGGTCGTCTTCAGGGTTGATGATGTCGAAATCGCGATCGGGTCTAATCGTGAGGCCGAACCGTTCTATCCGTTGTTCGATGACGGAGGGTCGGCCGATAAGTATGGGCCGCCCGATGGCTTCTTCCAGTATCACCTGGGTGGCGCGCAACACACGCTCATCCTCACCGTCCGCGAATGCAATTCGTTTTCCTTGTCCCTGGGCCCTTTCAATCATTGGTTTCATGACCAATCCCGAACGGAAGACGAAACGTTTCAGGCTGTCCTGATAGGCGCGCATGTCCTGGATCGGACGGCGTGATACACCGCTGTCCATGGCGGCTTGCGCAACCGCTGGAGCAATTCGCAAAATCAGCCGCTGATCAAACGGCGACGGAATGAGATAGCCACTCCCGAAAATAGCCGACGCCCCGGTTCCCAGGGATTCGAGAACCGGCTCATGGGCCAACTGCGCAATAGCGTAGGCCGCCGCCCGCTTCATATCATCGTTTATGGTTGTCGCGCCTGCATCCAATGCACCGCGAAAGATGAAAGGAAAACACAGGACGTTGTTGACCTGATTGGGATAGTCGGACCGGCCCGTACAGATCATCGCATCGGGCCGTTCGGCGATTGCCAGTTCCGGCATGATTTCCGGGATCGGGTTCGACAATGCCAGGATCAACGGATCACGCGCCATCTCACGGATCATTTCAGGTTTCAGAGCGCCGGCTGACGACAAACCAACATAGATGTCGGCCCCGGACATGACTTCTGCCAGTTCGGTGGCGTATATGTTCTGCGCAAACGCGCCGCGCCAGGGGTCCACGGAATTTGCCCGCTTTTTGGTAATGAGGCCCTGCCGGTCCGCCAGGTAGATGTTTTCCCGCTGTGCGCCCACGGTCATCAGCATATTCATGCATGCAATCGCCGCGGCACCCGCGCCCGATGTGCAGATCTTCACGTCGGCGATGTTTTTTCCAACCAGCTTCATGGCATTTAGAACGGCCGCAGCAACAATGATAGCCGTGCCGTGCTGATCATCGTGGAACACGGGGATATTCATCCGCTCCCTCAGGCTTTCTTCAATATCGAAGCAGTCCGGAGCCTTGATGTCTTCAAGATTAATGCCCCCGAAGCTGGGCTCCAGCGGCGCAACTATCTCTATGAACTTTTGGGGTCGCTCTCATTCACCTCGATATCGATACTATCGATCCCGGCGAATTTCTTGAAGAGAACGGCCTTGCCTTCCATGACTGGCTTGCTGGCCAACGCCCCGATATTACCTAGACCCAGTACCGCCGTGCCATTGGAAATGACGGCCACAAGATTGCCCTTGGACGTATAGGAGTAGGCCTTCTCCGGATCAGCAGCGATTTCCTCGCACGGTGCTGCAACTCCAGGCGAATAGGCCAGTGCGAGATCGCGCGCGTTGGCCAATGGCTTGCTTGGCGTGATCTCAAGCTTACCTGGCTTGGGAAATTGGTGGAAGTCCAACGCTGCTGTACGAAGGCTTGCTTTCGGATCTTGTGACAAGGCGGTCATACTCCTGTTATGCCTGACGACAATACTTTCATGAGGGCTTTCTGTCTCGAATTAATGCGTCAGCGGCGGCTACCCAGCATAGTCGAATCTGGAGCGCGCGAAACGGAGATCACCGAACAGCTACGGTCAGGTTCTTGAACGAAGCAGCGCCGCCCTGCCCCATTCCGCATCCTGTCCGCCACAGCGGAGCAGGCAAACGGCGAAACGATCCACAACAATTACTGCAACGACGCTCAACACTGCCCGAAATTCCGATGGAGAGATGGATACACAGGATGATGAATCGTATTCTTCTTCCGATTCCGACGCTGATGTTGACAGCTCGGCCGGAGGGCTTCCTGTAAAGCGCTTGGGGAATGTACCACAGTACAATTAGGAACTCTTCAAAGAGGACGGTCGATCAGGATTCGGACGGCACCGCAAGTCTTTATTCAATCAGGAACTGGCCGAGAACCTTTGAAAATGCCGATAACGGCGTGCTGGTCAATTCTGTAATGGGCTCAAGAGGAAGGGCCTGCCGCGGATCACCTCAATATAGGCCTGGACGATAAATGTCACCCAGCGTAGCGCATAGCGTGGAATTTGCGAAGGACGGTTTTAACCTCGAACGTATCTTTCCGATCGCAGCTCCTTTCGTCACTGCGGCCAACCGCCTGTGCCCCCTGGACTCGACGAATCGGGATCCGTGTTTCTATCCGGCGCTCTTGGGGTATCTTGCGCTCCACTTCTGGCAGGCAGCCACATGGCTTCGGCCCGGGCTTTAATCCCCTCGAGGAGCAACCGCGCTATATTCTTAGCAAGCGACATACTTTGGCCTTTCATCAGCAAGAGCTTCATTTTTGTGAACGCAGATACGTGCGCCAACCGCCGAGATGAGTAATATCTTCAGCTCCACGGACCGCATGTGCCTCACAGAGAAAACCGGACACCGCTGAACCGTCATCGAGCGTAACCTTGCCGATACCAAGAGGGTCCGGGATGTTTTGTACGAAGCGGCCGAATGCATCCGGAGGCATCAACCAGACCTCGACCTCGAGTCCTGGGCCCTTGAAACCGGGTTCTCGGATGAGGCCAGGCTTAGGCGGCACTGTCCCAGGAAGTGCGAACAGCCGGTAGTCTTGAGCCGTCCGGCAGGTTTTCAGCAGGCGTCCACCCGGTGCAGTGAGTTGGTGATTGAGTGGCATTCCAGAGAGATGCGCCCCAACCACGACGATGGGAACAAAACCATCATCAGAGGGGACGAAAGCGACGCTTTGACCAGGGATATGCCTGTCGCGATCGACTCCCATTCCGGATGCGGCCGCACGGTGCAGCGCGTCGGCTAGAGGCGCCAATGCATCGTCGGCAAAGGCGGGCGCAATAAGCGTCATGCCGGCTGGAAGTTGACTTTCGGTATCAAAGCCCGCCGGCACTGCAATGGCGGCGCAATCCAGAAGATTGACGAAATTGGTGTAGCGCCCGAGGCGACCGTTGAGGACGATCGGGTCGGCTTGCATTTCGGCGACCGTATAGGTTGTCGGTGCGGTTGGTAGAAGCAGGATATCTGCCTTTTGCCATTCAGCGTCGGTTTCCCGGCGTAGTTCCTCAAGCTTGTAACGGCCATTAAAGGCGTCGACGGCCGTCTTGCCTTTGGCGCCCTCGATGATGGTTCGCACAACCGGGTCGAAATCCGCTGCGTTCGTCACATGAAAGCCTTCCACCGCCGCAAGGCGTTCGGCCACCCACGGCCCTTCGTAGAGCAGGGCTGCAGCTTCGCGGAAGGGTCCGTAATCAAAGGGTACTATGGTTGCACCCAGCGCCTTCACTGATTCAATCGCCTGATCATAAAGCCGCTCGACTCCCGCGTCGCCAAAGAATTCCCGCTCCGCACGTTCAAGGACACCGATCCGAAGCCCGGTGCGCGGTAATGAAATCGGGCGCGCATGACGCGAAAATGCGTCGGCGACATCAAATCCCTCCGCCACCTTCCGAATGGCGACACCGTCGCCAACCGTCGCCGCGAATATAGTCACGCAATCGACGCTTCTGCACGCTGGAACGACGCCCGTGTTCGGCAACAGACCTGGCGTGGGCTTAATACCGACAAGATTGTTGAAGGCGGCGGGAACGCGCCCCGATCCCGCCGTATCTGTGCCGAGGGCGAAACTCGCAAGACCGGACGCGACTGCGACCGCCGATCCGCTGCTCGATCCGCCCGAAATGTAGTCTGGATCGAAAACGGAGCGCGGGGCGCCATGCGGCGAGCGCGTTCCATTAAGACCTGTCGCGAACTGGTCCAGATTTGTCTTCCCGATCACGATGGCGCCGGCGGCGTTGAGACGCGCGACGACAGTCGAATCCGTTCCCGGATGATAGGCATAGGCGGGACATCCAGCCGTCGTCGGCAAGCCTGCAACGTCGATATTGTCCTTTACGGCAAAGGGCACACCCCAAAGCGGCAGGCTGTTTGGCTCTGGCGCTCGCGCCATCAGATCGCGTGCGGCGGCCCGCAAGTGCTCGTCCGGCGTGGGGGTGATAAAGATCGCCGGATCATTTGATGCGGTGCGGCGGGCGATTACCGTTTCAACGAGATCGAGCGGTGTCAGGCCGGATTGATAGGCGGCATGAAGGCTTGAAAGATCGAGAATTGTCGGCAGCATGTCAGCAGTCCTCCAGGATAACGATGATATCGCCGGCTTTAACGTTTCGCCCGGGCGCTGCGCGTAGTTCGCGGACACGGCCTGCAGCGTGAGCATTGACTTGAAATTCCATCTTCATGGATTCGACAATGGCGAGCGGGTCGCCGGCGGCAACAGATGCCCCAGGTTCGACGAGGAGTTTCCAGATGTTTCCCTGAATGCTGCTGGCAACGCCAAAGCACCCAGCCGGAATATCGGCGTCCGGGCTTTCTCCGCCGCCACTATCGCTAACGAAGCTGTCGAGCCCGGCTTCCTTCCAGCGATGCCGCTCTTGGTCGAAGGCGGCTTGCTGTGTGTTCTTGAAGCGTCCGATGGATTGGGCATTCCGCTTCAGTTCCTTCGCGTAAGCGGCGTACGAGAACTCCGTCTCCTCGATTTTGACCGGATAGCCGCCATGCGGAAAGGCAGCTCGCGCTTCCGTCAATTCCTGATGGTTGACCGGAAAGAAGCGGATCTGATCGAAGAAATTGAGAAGCCACGGCTTGCCCTTGGCGAAGGCGGGCGTCTGCCGCCAGGTGTTCCAGATCTGAATGGTGCGGCCGAAAAGCTGATAGCCGCCCGGTCCCTCCATGCCATAGATGCACATATAAGCGCCCCCGATACCGACCGCATTTTCCGGCGTCCAGGTACGGGCCGGATTGTATTTGGTGGTGACGAGGCGGTGGCGCGGATCGATGGGCGTCGCGACGGGTGCGCCGAGATAGACATCCCCAAGTCCAAGTACAAGATAACTTGCGTTGAAGACGATGTTTTTCACCGCTTGTTCATCGCGAAGTCCATTGATGCGGCGAATGAACTCGATGTTGGAAGGGCACCATGGGGCGTTTGGCCGGACGAGTTCATGATATTTGCGCATGGCAAGTTCGGCATCCGGATCATTCCACGACAGCGGCAAATGGATGATCCTGCTTGGTACGGTCACCGCCTGAGCTGCCGGGAGACCGGCCTCGATTTCCACCAAAAGTCCAAGCAGACGCTTTCGGGTCAGCGTCGTGCCGTCATAATGGATCTGCAGAGAACGGATGCCGGGTGTCAGATCAATAAGGCCGGGAAGCTGGGCCGCCGACACGGCGGACATCAGCAAATGAATCCGTAGCCTAAGCGCGATATCGAGCGCCATCGGGCCATATTCGACGAGCAGGTTGTCATCGCCCTGGCGGCGATAGACCACGGAAACCGGTCCACTGTCCCGCTGTCCGACAATGGCGGACCCAGCATTTGAAGCCGACCGAAGGATGGCCGGCCCGGTAACAGGATCACCCGGGCGGGAAACCGGATGAAACCAGATGCTGTCACCGGGCTTGAACTGGCCCATCTTCCACTGTTCGTCGCGGGCAATCACCGCAGGGCACACGAAACCGCCAAGGCTCGGACCATCAGGCCCTAGGATGATCGGCATGTCGCCGGTGAAATCGATCGCTCCCACAGCATAGGCATTGTCATGGAGGTTTGATGGGTGAAGGCCCGCCTCGCCGCCGTCACTGCGCGCCCATTTAGGTGCAGGGCCGATGAGACGGACGCCAGTGCGGGCACTGTTGAAATGCACCTCGTAAGGGTTGGAAAACAGCATATCGATGTCTTCCGGCTGAAAGAAGTCCGGTGCGCCATGCGGCCCATAGACGACGCCGACCTGCCATTCGCGCGTGAGCTCGGCAGGC
Source organism: Phyllobacterium trifolii (assembly GCF_014192095.1). Lineage (GTDB taxonomy): Bacteria > Pseudomonadota > Alphaproteobacteria > Rhizobiales > Rhizobiaceae > Phyllobacterium > Phyllobacterium trifolii. The sequence goes on along the minus strand of NZ_JACHXN010000023.1, from coordinate 61,452 downwards.
TCATTTTCGGGCCGTAATTGCCCGGTGGCACGCCGCGCGAGATGCAGCACGTGACCGGTTTTGAGTGTGCCGGTCGCATTGCCGCCGAACTGGCCAAGTCCAAAGGTGGCGCGTGAACCAAGGATGACCGGAACAGCAAGGCCGCCCCTGATCGCGAGATAGGCGCGCTGACCGGCACCATCTATTGCCCCGATCGAGAGCACCTGTCCCGCACGAATCGTTACCGCCTTATTGTGTTGCAGCTTTTCGCCGTCGCAAATCATGGTCATTCTCGCACCGGAAAGCGCGACCTCGGCGTCGGTGTAAAAGCGCAGTGTTGGACCGGATACGGTCAGTTCCAGCGCCGCCGTTTCGTCGTCATTGCCGACCAGGCGGTTGGCATGACGGAAGGACCGCTCGTCCATCGGGCCGCTCGGCGGTACACCAACATTCCACAAACCGAGACGGCCGGGCAGCTCCTGAAGGCTCGACTGGGCGCCCGGAACCAGAACTTCGATGATATCCGGAATGAAAGCGAAGTTTCGTAGCGCCGTGGTCGCCACCTTGCCGCTGGCGAGCAGCTCAGAAGACGCGATTGCCCGCAGGTAGTCCAGATTGGTTTCAATGCCGGAAATTGAGGTATTGGCGAGAGCAGTCTTCAGCTTCTCGATCGCGAGAGGACGGTCCTCGGCCACCACGATCAGCTTGGCGAGCATTGGATCATAGAAAGCCGTTACCTCGGTTCCAGTCTCGATCCAGCCATCGATACGGGCGATTTCAGGAAAGACCACTTCTGTCAGAAGGCCCGCACTTGGCCGGAAATCCGCATGCGGCATTTCAGCATAAACACGGGCTTCGATCGCAGCGCCCTTCGGTGTCAGCAAATCCGCACCGGAAAGGATATCCTCACCTGCCGCCTGACGGATCATCCATTCGACAAGATCGATGTTATAGACGGCTTCGGTAACAGGATGTTCGACTTGCAGCCGCGTATTGACTTCGAGGAAATAGAATTCTTGGCGGACGGGGTCGTAAATGAATTCGACTGTGCCCGCCGATTCGTATGAAACCGAAGAACCAAGGCTGACAGCCGCATTGTGCAGCTGCGAACGCGTCGCCGAGGAAAGGCCGGGTGCAGGAGTCTCTTCGATGACCTTCTGATTTCGCCGCTGCAGCGAGCAGTCCCGCTCGCCCAGCGCCACGACCTTACCCTTGCCGTTGCCGAAAATCTGAACTTCAACGTGCCGGGCATCCGCCACAAAGCGCTCGAGATAGACCCGCGCATCACCGAAGCTGGCACGTGCGGTCCGCTGCACGCTTTCGAACGAAGCTTGGAGGCTTGAGGCATCACCGCATAGCTGCATACCGATACCGCCGCCGCCGGCGGTGCTCTTCAGCATAACCGGATAGCCGATTTCATCAGCCGCCGAGAGCGCGTCGTCAACGCTTTCCAGGAGGCTGCTACCGGGGAGCAGAGGCACACCGCTTGCCTCGGCGAGTTGGCGCGCCGTATGTTTCAACCCGAATGCCGAAAGATGCTCCGGGCGTGGTCCGATGAAGGCGATGCCCTCGGCCGCAAGCCGCTCGGCAAAGCCGATATTCTCCGACAGGAATCCATATCCGGGGTGAACGGCCTCCGCCCCGGTCAACCTGCAAGCGGCGATGACTGCATCAACATTCAGATAGCTATCGCTGGCGGGTGCGGGACCGAGGCGGACCGCTTCGTCAGCGAGAAGCGCAGGCATGGCAAAACGGTCCGCGTCGGAATAAACGGCGACGGAGGCGATGCCCATCTTTTTCAATGTCCGGATTACGCGGACGGCGATTTCGCCTCGATTGGCGATGAGAATTTTACTGAACATTTCTCAAGCCCCGGTATCGGGGGCTGCATCCCAGATGAGGACTCGCATCGGCGTCGGATCAAAGCCGTTGCATGGATTGTTGATCTGCGGGCAATTGGAAATGACGCAAAGCACATCCATTTCGGCCACCAGCTCAACATAATCACCTGGTGAGGAGATACCGTCGACGATTGTCATCTCACCGTCCGGCTTGATCGGTACGTTCATGAAGAAGTTGATGTTCGGCACGATGTCGCGCTTGCTCATTCCATGCTTCGTCACCTCAAGCACGAAATTGTCCCGGCAGGCGTGCAGATATTTGGTGCCATGACCGAAGCGCACAGTATTGCTTTCGCAGGAGCACGCACCGGCAGAGGTATCATGACGGCCGCAGCTGTCCGCCATCATCGTCAACATGACATTTCCTTCGTTCGACATGATCCTCGTGCCAGTGCCGATATAGGCGGCGCCCTGTTCGCGCATGGTGTCCTGGTTGGAGTAACGCTCGTAGAAATCATCGGCCCGGTAGAAAAGCGTATCGATCGCCTGCTGGCCGTAGCTATCCTCGATGCGGATCGTCTGGCCCTTGCGAACGATGCCGGACCAAGGTGCCTCGGCCGGGATGAAATGATCCTGGACAGCATTTTCAAGACTGCGCGATGCAGAGGTCTGAATGAAATCAGTCATTGTCGCGTGCTCCCTAGGCCAACATCAGCGCGTTGTTTTCAAAGCCGCGGACGGCTTCGGCGGTAGCAGTGCGGGAGAGATCATCCGCGGTGGGCGACGCAGATTGGAACCGTGTCACAGTCACCGCCCTCGGCGCGTAAACCGGATCCGGATCGAGAGGATGAGGACAATTCGAGAAACCGACCATCATGTCCATCTCAGCGCGAAGTTCAGCGTAATCGCCGCTATTGGAGAGTTTACCGCGCCACCGAAATTCGCCGGCATCGTCGATACGAACGGGCGCAAAAAGATTGAGAACGGCTGGGATGTCGCGACGATCGAGGCCAAGCTTTCCGGCGACAAGTACTAGATTGTCACGCGTGTTGCGGGTCTTCACATTAGGGTATTTGGCAGCATTCGAAGCTGGCGTCGACCCGCCCATCAAGCAGTCGTGTGCGCCGGAACTATCTTCCACGATGGAGAACATCACACGGCCCATATCAGAGAAGATCACCCGGCCCTTGCCCAGCGCCGTCGTCCATTGAACCTTGACCGTATCCACGAGATTCAACCTTTCGCTTGTGTCGGCCGCATTCCAGGCGACCAAGGCAACGGTCGAAAAGGCTCCCCCTTGGTCTATACGGATAGACTCGCCGCGCTTCAGCGCTGTCGACCAATACCAGCCGCCTGGAATGGTTTCAGCGTGGATTACAGCAGCCTCATCGATCAATGGCGCAGGTATCGGGCTCGGTGCTGGAAGTGCCTTCGGCGCGAACTCCAATCCCTTGCGTTGATGCTCCTCATAACGCTGCCGGTTGGCGGCGATCTCTTCTGCAGAACGTCTGATGTGCATGATGATTATTCTCCTGACAATGCCGGGTCGTCCCGGCTATACCCCAGGGAATCGATCGGGCCGTCCCGATCGGGGCTAAACTTCGATGGCACGCCCGCAAGGCGGGGTGGCCAGATGGAAATGTCCTTGGTGATCGTCGCGCCGTAACGCTGCTTTTCCTCGGGACGGTCCCGTCGTCGCTCGAAGGCAACGACGCGGCTGGCAAGAGTGAAGGCTTCGCGGATGTCGTGCGTAACCATGACGACAGTCATTTGCGTTTCATGCCACAGCCGCTTCATCAGCGTGTGGATCTCCGCGCGGATACCAGGATCGAGCGCACCGAATGGCTCATCTAGCAGCAAAACCTTCGGCTTCATGATCAGCGCTTGGGCGAGCGCGAGACGCTGCTGCATGCCGCCTGAAAGCTGTGCGGGATATTTCTGTTCCGCACCCGACAACCCAACCTCTCCTATGAGCTTTCGGGCCTCTTCGACGGCATTGCGCCGCGCAGCTCCGAAGAGCTTCGCCTTGTAGCGCGCGTTAGAAAATTCCTTTCCGAGAAGGACGTTCCCCAGCACTGTCAGATGCGGAAACACGGAGTAACGCTGAAAGACGACACCTCGGTCCCGTCCCGGTTCCGTCGGTATTGGTTGGCCATCAAGCAGAATCGTGCCCCTGGTGGGCCGCTCCTGGCCGAGCAACATGCGCAGGAAAGTCGTCTTGCCACAGCCTGATGGGCCGACGAGGGCGACAAAGGCGCGGGATGCGATTGTCAGCGATACGTTCTCGAGCACGATCTGGTCGCCATATTCCTTCCAGACATTCTCGATGATGAGTTCGCTCATGCCTGCTTCTCCAACTCTGACCATGGGAAGACAGCAATACGGACGCGATCGAGGATGTAGTTGGTTACGACCGCAAGCAGCGTGATCCAGACGACATAGGGAAAGATGATATCCATCGACAGATAACGGCGGACAAGGAAGATGCGGTAACCAAGGCCGGAGTCGGACGAGATCGCCTCGGCGGCGATAAGGAAGAGCCAGGCGGGACCGAGCTGCAGCCTCAGGCACGTGATAAGCCGAGGCAATATTTGCGGCAGCACAACGCGAAGCGCGATCTGCCACGACGATCCGCCAAGCGTTTCAGCCTTGATGATCTGCTCCCGGGGTAATTCGAGGGCCTTGAGAGCAAGGTCGCGGACCATTGTTGGCGCGACGCCGATGACGATCAGCGCGATCTTGGAAGCATCACCGAGCCCCATGATGATGAAAAGGATCGGAAGCAGCGCAAGGGGCGGTACCATGGAGATGACGGCGACAAAGGGGGAAAGCAATGCTCTCAGATAGGGCAACATGCCGATGGCCATGCCAAGGACCAAGGCCATTACGGTAGAAATGCCCAATCCTGCGAAGAGGCGGATAAGGCTCGCGACAGTGTCGGACCAAAGCAGATATTCGCCGGTACGCGGGTCCGGCAGGAAGGCCATCCGATTAATCGCATCGGCAAAACCGGCAAGATTGGGCAGCAGCTTGTCACTGGGGTTTTCCGCCAGCCGCGCGACCGATCCCGCTGAGTAGGCGGCAATCAGCAGTACGAATGGTAGCAGCAGCAATGTGAGCTGCGCACCCCTGCCCGGCCTTGTATTAATCCACCGCATGGATATGGCTCCTCTGAGAGGCAACGGATACGGCGCGGACGAAGCCACGCCGCGCTTGGTATCGCTCAGAGTGAGCTGTCGGCCGCAGCCTTCATGTAAGTCTCGGTGAAGCGCAGTTTGATATTGCCACTGTCGCCGAGAACCTTGCCGTCCGGCATCTCTATGCCGATGACGTCCGCAGACGCGGCGCCATTGCCGAGCAGTCCTTTCTCGAACAGGAAGTTGCGTACGAGGTTCATCGTCTTCGGCAGGCTTGGCGAAGCGGTGAATTCAACCGCATCGGCCGGCCGGTCGAAGAGTTTGGTGGCGGCTAGCTGGGATTCGAAACCCTTCCGATCAGTGCCGGACGCGGAACCCATCGCCTCGCGAGCGGCCTTGCCTTCGTCACTGTCTGCCATCAGCAACGCTGCAGTTTCATACCAGATGCCGGCGAGTGCCTTGCCGAAGTTCGGATTGTCCTTGAGCACGCCGGTATTGGCGACCATCAGATCGATGATTTCACCGGGAATCCCTGAACTATCGAATACCTTCTTGGCTGTCGGATCTTCGAGGATAGTCGAAACCAGAGGGTTCCAGGTGACGACAGCGGTCACATCCGCGGTTTTGTAGGCGGCGACCATATCGGCATCGGACGTGTTGACAACTTTCACGTCGCGCTCGGACAGCTTGATGCTGTCGAGCGCACGCGCGAGCAGATAGTGCGAAACGGAATATTCTACGAGGTTGACATTCTGACTTTTCACGTCCGCAAGTGTGCTCTTGTCCTTCAGGATTACAGCATCGTTGCCGTTCGAGAAGTCGCCGACAATGACGGCCGTCGTATCGACGCCGCCGGCTGCGGGAATCGAGAGACCGTCCATATTCGTGAGCGTTACCGCGTCGAAGGCGCCAGCCGTGTACTGGTTCATCGACTCCACGTAGTCGTTGAACTGGGTGACCTCGATCTTGATGCCGTACTTATCAGCCCATTTCTTGACGATGCCATGGTCGGCGGCATAACCCCACGGCATCCAACCGACGTAAATCGACCAAGCAACTTTGAAATCGGTCTTTGGTGCGGCCGTGGCAATGGAGGTCACACCAAACGCCACCGAGGCGGCCATTGCAGTAATCAAGAGTATTTTCGAAAAAGTCTGCATTGAAATTCCCCTTTTTCTCTTCAAAAAGGGATCGGCATAGACCATCGCGCCGCCAATCCCTTGGCTAACGAGGTCTCCCGGGCTTTTGTCCCGCCGTGCACCCGGCGGGATGTCTCCCCTACCGGTGGCAGCTCTCGGACCAGCACGCTTTAAAGCGCCGGAACCCTAGCCACCAACTCGACTATAAGCCAAGCAAGGAATGTGCCAAACCGCAACATACTGAAATTGTTTAGTTTTCTCTTCGCTGGTTATATTGCGCGCTTAAAATGTTCGCCGCAGTGCTTAGAAATTGGGCATTAGTCGTTCGCGGCGGCAAGAAATTTATTTCCCCGTGGTACCCTTAGCAGGTACGTTGGTCGCGAAAGATGATCGTAATCTGTGAGCGATATATCGAAGGTACGGTTCCTTTCTCTTCGGCTCCAAAATCGCCATTCAATTCCCGCTTTTGAAAATATTTCAAAAACAGCTGCAACCGAGAATTTAATTCTTCATTTCTGCATTATTTACAGACATCAATCGTCAAATCCTATGTAATTGGAATACTATTCTGTTGATGGTCTTTCCTGCTGTTGTTAGCGTTGAAGCGCTTCAATTGGGTCGAAAACGGTGCAGCGCAAGCGTCCAACCATAGCAGATGTCGCACAAACCGCTGGTGTTTCCATCGGCACGGTGTCGAACTACATCAACGGTACGGCTACCGTCAAAGACACGACACGCGAGCGCATCGAAAAGGCCATTTCCGATCTGACCTACAGGCCAAGTGCAATTGCGCGGGCATTGCCCGGCCATGGGCGGCGCAAGTCCAAGGATCTCGACGGATTGCCCCGGCTACTGGTTGTCGGTCATATCAGCGTCGACTTTCTCTGCCGGGTAAATGTCCTGCCTCATCGTGACGACCGCATAACCGCCGAACACATTGACAAGGCACTGGGGGGCCCTGCCGCGAACGTCGCTGTCGCCGCTGCTGGAGTCGGCGCCCCCTGTTCACTTGATGTGGAATTGGCGACAGCTGTCGGGGATGACCCCGAAAGCGACTGGGCGCTTGGCGAACTTCTGAAGCGTGGCGTGCACGCCCTTCCCATCAAACGCTCAATCACCAATCGCCTGTCGCAGGCAATTGTCATCATCGAACGCAATGGCAGCCGAACGATCATCAGCGAACCTTTCGAGCTGAGTGAAGGTGATCTCACAGCAAACATGGATGTCCAGAAAGAGGCTCGTCCGGCCTGCCTTCATATTGAGGGCTCCCAGTATGAAAGCATGATTGGCTCGGTTGAACGCTTTCATCGTGCGGGGTGGAAAGTTAGCATGCATTCCGCGGGCTTGCCGGACACTTCCAGAACGCCAACTGCGTTCACCGAGCTTGTCCAGCTTGTCGATCTGACATTTATAAACGATGTCACCCTGCGTGAGATTTTTGGTTATCGCACGCCGTTGGCGACGATGATCGGGCAGGCTCATGATACCCTCTTCAAAATCAAAAGACGCGGCGATGTCGTGGTGACTCTTGGCGAGTTCGGAGCGGTCGTGTTCCCAAAAAGCGGAGGTCCGCAGATCGAAGTACCGGCCCTGCTTGTCGACCGGATAGATGCCACAGGTGCGGGCGACAGCTTTGCCGGAATCTTTCTGGCCTTCTGGCTCCATGGTGCCTCATTGGAACAGGCAGCCTGCTACGCAGCGATCGGCGGAAGCCTCACCACCACCGCCGAGGGTGCCCAAGGTCACATCGCCGGCTTCGAGGAGTTGAAAGCCGCACTTCCCGTCAACAGAACTGCGGCTGCGCGATGAAATGAACAGGAGATTTTGAAATGGCAAAGACAAAAGCCCTCTTGGTTGGCGAAAGCTGGGTAAGCTCGGCGACGCACTACAAGGGATTCGATCAATTCGGCAGCGTGACTTTTCATCTTGGCGCCGAGCCTTTGGTCCAGGCCTTGAAGGGTAGTGATATCGAACTCGATTACCTGCCCGCCCATGAAGCGGTCGATAAGCTCCCCTTCACCATGGAAGGTCTCTCAACCTACGACGTGATCATCCTATCCGATATCGGTGCCAATTCTCTGTTGCTTCATCCCGACGTGTGGCTTCATGGCAAGACAGTTCCAAACAGGCTGAAACTTCTCCGCGACTGGACAAATGCCGGAGGCGGACTGATCATGATCGGAGGCTACTTCAGCTTTCAGGGTATCGATGGCAAGGCACGCTGGCACCGCACGGCGGTCGAAGACGCGCTTCCCGTAACTTGTCTTCCTTACGACGACCGCTTGGAAATACCTGAGGGATTTCGCCCGTCGATCACCGGGCCGAAGGCGCACCCGATTTTGGCCGGGATCGAAGGCGAATGGCCGGTTCTGCTCGGCGCCAATGAGGTGATCGTCAAGGATCGGGCCGACGTCGAGGTTCTGGCGACTTTGCCTGCAGAACGCGGCGGGTACCCGCTTCTCGTTACTGGACAGTATGGCAGGGGGCGCACGGTCGCCTGGACATCCGACATCGGCCCGCATTGGCTGCCTACCACCTTCGTTGAATGGCCAGGTTATGCCCGCCTTTGGAAAAACGTCTTGAGCTGGGCGAGCAACGCGGCCTGATGGATCTAAACCAGGGAATGCCGATATGAACGCTCCTTTTCTCATCGCCAAGGGTGTCACAAAGCGCTTCGGTGCCTTGACTGCACTTTCTGAGGTCGATTTGGAGATCCGGTCGGGTGAGGTGCTGGCCCTTCTGGGCGACAATGGCGCGGGTAAGTCGACGTTCATCAAGGTCCTGGCTGGCGCGCATTCGCCAAGCGACGGTGAACTCCTGATCGATGGCGTGCCGGTCACTTTTTCATCACCGAAGGATGCAGCATCGGCCGGTATTGCGACTATCTTTCAAGAGCTCGCTCTTTCCGAAAATCTGTCCATCTCGGAGAACGTGTTTCTCGGCCGGGAACTCAAGCGTTCCGTGCTTGGTGTTCCCTTCCTGCGGCGCAAGGAAATGAAAGAGCGTGTCGCAGGTCTGCTCAAAGAGCTTGAAGCGCATATTTCGGACCCGGAAGCGCCTGTGGGGAGCCTCTCGGGCGGTCAGCGTCAGGCGGTCGCCATTTGCAGGGCGCTCAACCTGAACGCAAAGCTCGTTATCATGGATGAGCCGACCGCCGCTCTTGCGGTTGCTGAAACCAGAAAGGTCCTTTCGCTGACGCGGCGCCTTGCCGAGCGCGGCTGCGCCGTAGTCCTCATCAGTCACAACATCGCCGATGTCTTCGAGGTTGCCGACCGGATCATCGTGTTTCGGCGCGGCCGGAAAGTCGCGGAAAAGATCCGCTCCGACACCAATCCCGAAGAGATCGTTTCATACATAACAGGCGCTCATCCCGACGTGCGGGCGCTGGAAAAAGCAAACTAGAATGCACGTCCAATCCAGAGAGGATCGAATCCAATGTTCAAGAAAATAGGAAGAGCTCTAACAGTCTCCGCATTTTCCCTTCTCATCGCTGGTGCTGCGGGAGCACAGGAGAAACCAAAGGTTGCCTTTGTTCCGCAGCTGATCGGTATCCCCTATTTCAATGCCATGGAAGCTGGCGGCAACAAAGCAGCTAAGGAGCTCGGTGTCGATTTCATCTATAGCGGTCCGGTGGACACCAACCCGGTCGACCAGCTGCAGATCGTCCAGAGTCTGATCGATCAGGGGGTCGGCGCAATTTCTGTAAGCGTGTTGGATGCTTCCAGCATCGCTCCGGTCGTAAAGGCGGCGGAGGCAAAGGGCATCAAGCTCTTTACCAGTGACAGCGATGCGCCGGAAAGCGGGCGCGCAGTCTACGTCGCCCAGGCTACCGATGAAGGACTGGGCAGCACGATCATCGACGAGCTGGTGAAACGCGTCGGCGAGGATGCCAAGATCGGTATCGTTTCCGGCGAAGCGACAGCATCGAACCTCAATGCCTGGATCGGCTTCATGCAGAAACAGGCAAGTGCAAAATACCCGAAGCTGCAGCTGCTTGAGCCCCAATATGCCGGAGGAACGGCACAGCGCGCGGCGCAGATCTCGACCGATCTTATGGCCGCCAATCCGGACCTCAAGGCGATCATCGCGGTTGCTTCAACCACCTGCCCCGGCGTCGCACAGGCTATTGAAACTGCAGGGAAAATCGGATCAGTTATCGGTACCGGCTATTGCAGCCCCAATACCGCGCGGTCCTATATTAAGAGCGGTGCATTCGGTTTCAGCGTGCTATGGGATCCTGCTCAACTCGGATATCTAACGGTCTGGGCTGGCAAGCAACTCATCGATGGCAAGAAGTTTGAAGCGGAAAACAAAGTCCCGGGTTTCAACCAGGCAGTTACCTACGACGCACAGAAGGGTATTCTGCTCCTCGGACCGCCCGCTGTGTTCACCGCTGAAAATGTCGACAAGTTCGATTTCTGATCGACGGAAATGCGACCGATGCGACAGTTAAAAGACGGCATCTTTTCTTTGAACGGGCGCGAGCTGGCTTTGCTCGCCGCTTGTGCATTGGCTATCATCGTTTTTTCCGTCGCATCGCCATATTTTGGCACTCCCGGCAATGCCGCCACCATCTTGCGCAACAGTGTCGAGCTGCTTCTTATCGGTTTGGGAATGACTCTTCTGTTGGCGATGGGTGGAATCGACGTGTCGGTCGGGATCGTCATGGGTCTGGCGGCCATAGGTGTTGGCCGAGCCCTGGGAGCAAATACGGATCCAGTTCTCACAGCCCTCGCAGGGCCAATTATCGGCGCGTTGCTTGGCTTTGTCACAGCAGCCGTCGTTGTGCTGGGTCGGATTCCAGCCATTGTCGGAACGTTGGGTCTTCTTGGAATCTACCGTACAGCAATATTCATTCTGCTCGGTGGTCAATGGCTTTCCGGCCTTCCCACCGGATTGACTGTTCTGCTTGGGACATCCTTGCTCGGTGTCCCCATCGCGGCTTTTGTTATCGTACTCGCTTACATCGCCGTTTGGGTAGCGCTTCGCCGGACACCATTTGGGCTTCACCTGCTGGCCATCGGCAACTCGGAAGAAAAAGCACGGTTGTCCGGGATACCAGTCATCAAGGTTCGCTTCGCGACATTCATCATCAGTGGCGCTTTGGCAGGACTTGCAGCCACCTTCTATGTCGCCAGCTACCGCAACGTCGAAATGACGATTGGCAGTACACTGGCGCTTGATGCCATCGCTGCGGTTGTTCTGGGCGGAACCAGCATCCTCGGAGGCAAATGCAGCCTGGTTGGCACCGTCCTCGGCGTGCTGCTTTTGCGGATACTGCAAAATGGTCTGTTGTTGATGGGAGTGCCTTCACTTTGGCAACCCGTAGTCACTGGCGGACTGCTGATCGGCGTTCTTAGTGTCGAGGTTCTTTCGGCGCGGCTGCCAATGTCGCAACTCGGGTGGGCCCGCAGATGAACCGTGTCCGCACGCTACAAAGTCCGGCTCTCGTTTTGAGCTTGCTCTCACTATTGTGGGTCATCGTCATAGTCGGGCTGTTCGCGTTGAAGCCCTCCGTCCTCAGTGTCGGTACGATCACGACTGTCCTTCAGTTCTCGACCATCCTCGCGCTGGTCTCCCTCGGGCAGGGGATGGTCATTCTAGCCGGCGGCGCCGGAATCGATCTGTCGGTGGGGGGAACGGTTTCGTTGTCGGCCGTTCTCGGGATGCTTGCAGTGAAAGCGGGCCTTTCGCCCTTCTTCCTGCCTTTTGTCTGCATTGGAGCGGGCACCGCCCTTGGAGCCTTCAACGGCGTTCTTGTAACGAAACTTCGCATCCTTCCACTGATCGCAACTTTGGGCACGTTTTTCGTCTATTCGGGAGTGGCGCTCTCCCTGACGGGAGGTTCAGCACAATCCGGCGTGCCCGATTGGTTGCTATGGTGGGGACGCGGCGTCCTTGCAGGAATTCCAGTTCCGTTTCTCACGATTGCCATTCCGGCTTTCGCCATCGCAGGTGTCGTTCTCGCCTGGACATCATGGGGGCGCTGGGTCTACGCGATGGGCTTCAACGAGCGATCGGCACGCCTCGTCGGTATCCCGGTCGATCGCACGCGGCTGATTCTTTATAGCCTAAGCGGCACGCTTGCCGGCGCAGCCGCTCTTTTTTCACTGGCATGGTTGGGCAGCGGCCGGCCCAATATTGGGCAGAACCTCGAACTTGAATCGCTCACCGCCGCCATGCTCGGAGGAATTGCGGTCCTCGGTGGACGTGGCGGCGTCGGCGGCGTGTTCGCGGCCGTTATACTCTTGGTCACATTGAAAACCGGACTTCTGCAACTCAACGTCAATACAGTTTGGCAGGTGGGGATCGTCGGCGCCCTCCTGATTTTAGTTCTTCTCGCCGATCGTTTTTCCGAAAGCTGGAGATAATTGATGCCATCCGTAGAGCAAACCATTGCCGAACGCGTCGAGGCGCGATCCGATCGTATCGTGGAGACATTGAGAGCTCTGGTTTCATTTCCGTCGATCGTTAAATCCAATCCTGCCGAGGCTGGCCCAGGCGAGCGCGATTGTCAGCTCTACCTGCAAAAGCGCCTGACTGCACTCGGCTTCACAACCGATCTCTGGGATCCAGATGGCCCAGCGCTCCATGCCAAGTACCAAGGCCGCCCGGGTGCCAACAAAGGTCGGACCTTCGAAGGCCGTCCCAATCTTGGAGGGACCCTGAAGGGCAGCGGCGGCGGACGTTCGATCATGCTGACCGGCCATATCGACGTCGTGCCGCCAGGAGCCGCTGAACATTGGACAACTGATCCATTCGAACCGGTTTTGAAGAATGGATTTTTGCACGGCCGTGGCACCGTCGACATGAAGGGCGGCGTTGCCTGCATGCTGATGGCGGTCGAAATTCTCAAGGAACTCGATATTCCACTGTCAGGCGACATCGTCTTTACCACTGTCGTTGATGAAGAAATCGGTGGAATGGGTTCTCTGGCCATGGTTGACCGCGGCTTCCGCGCCGATGCCGGCATCATGACAGAGCCAACGGCAAACCAGATTGCTCCACTCTGCCATGGCATTCTCTGGGGACGCATTATAATTGACGGAATTGGCGGTCACGCCGAATTGACCCCAAATGCGTGGTACACGAGCGGCCCGGTTGATGCGGTGCAGCTGTGCAGACAGATGCTTGATGGCATCGACATCCTGAACCGCCGCTGGATGTTTGATCCCAAAAAGAACCATCCCCTGATGGATTTGCCCAACCAGATCATCGTCACCCAGATGAACGCCGGCGAACACCCTTCGTCCATGGCCGGCCGAGCAGAGATCGTCATTGATGCCCAGTACCTGCCTAGTGAGAAAGATGAATTTGGCCTTGGCGGAAAAGTGAAGCGTGAGATCGAAGAACATGTGTTCAATGTCTGTCAGGCGGATCCATATCTCCGTAAGCATCCAGCTCGCGTAGAATGGATTTTGGATGCGGATTGTGCGGAAGTTCCAGCCGACAATCCCTTTGTCGAGGTCTTCCAGCAGGCTGTCGAGAAAGCCAACCTGTCACCGGTTCTGTCCGGTTTCGGCGCACACAGTGATATCGGCTTGCCGACGGGCCTCGGGAACACGCCTACCGTCAACTTTGGACCTGGAGATCCTGCCCAGGCGCATCAACCGAATGAGCGTGTCTCTGTGCGCGATCTTGTCGATTGCACGAAGGCGATCGCGCTCGCGATCGAGCACTGGTGCCGTTGAGAAGGTCGTCAAGGACGGGATAGGGCGTGAGTCAAGATTTCCCGACCATGTAAGGGGTCTGTTCGGAAAGCCCGTGCACCTTATGCTGCGGACTATTGGTAGTTTCGGTGATGCTCTCTGTGTCACGGTCATCTGTGACAATATTGGCGAAATGTCGTGATGGCGTGCCACAGCGGCAGTATTGACGGTAGCCTCCAGATACGGACATACCGAAATAGATCCGTGAATGAGCGAATGGGATTCCATGGGCCACTGTGGTTCTATCGCCAGCGCCCCGACTGAATGGAAACGCGGCCATTTGACGGCCACGGTATCGTTGTGCGAGCCGTCTGCGGTTAGTCGCTATCCAGATTTGCAGCTCCATCGTAGTTTCAGACCGGGCCACCGAGTTAGTAATCTTCGTTTGAAAATGCTCGAATCCGATTGGTTCCCAAGAATCTACAATCGCCGATCTGCTGCAAAAACGTCTAACTTACATGTTTGAAAGTCGGCTTTGCGCCCGCATGTCGGCCGTTGAGGTCAGTTTTGCCACGCCTGCAAGCAGACATTGCTGACGACCACCCTGGAGGTCGCGGTTGCGCCAAAAGCAGGCGTCTGGCCGGCGCAACCAAGCGGTTTTAGCGTCTAGTTCTAGGGCCAGGGACGGAACGGGTGCCACGCGATCTGACTCCTTCAACGGTATTGCCGCGGTTTTCGTTCTGCAGCTTTTGCCAGCCGTTTCGAGGAGCACAAGTGATCGTCAATCCCATTCAAGCAGGCCGAGTCGCCGGAGGCAGGGCACGACGGCCCGCTGTATGAAGTGCCCCGACATCGTCGCTCTGCAGGTCGTGCGGTCGATTGAGAAGGCTTGCCGGACTGGGGTATAGCCTAACGATGGCTATTCATTCGCCCGGTTGGTACCTCGCGAAAAGTTCACAACGATCGCAATCAAGACCGTGCCGACAATGAAAACGAAGGCCGCGGCGGCGATCGCCGGGCTGATGTTTTCCCGTATCGTGGAGAACATTTGCCGTGCGAGCGTCCGCTGGTTTGGGCCGGCCACAAACAGTGTCAGCACGACCTCGTCCAACGACGTCGCAAAGGCGAAAACAGCCCCAGATACGATACCGGGGAGCGCCAGCGGCAAGGTTACTTGTTTCAGCACCGTAACGGGTGCTGCACCGAGGCTGGCTGCCGCCTGCTCCAGCCGGCGATCAATTCCCTGCAATACCGCCAGCACGTTGACAACAACAAAGGGCACCGCCACCACAGTGTGGGCAATGATCACCCCAAGATAGGTGTTGGTCAAAGCATATCGAGCAAACATGAGCTGCATGCCGACGCCCAGCACCACCGCCGGCACCACCATCGGCAAAAGAAAAATCGTCTTGATGGTCGTAAGGACAAGCGAAAGCTGCTTGTCCCGCAGTCCGAGGGCACCAACGGTTCCCAGGAATGTCGCAAGCACGGTGGTGCCGCAACCGATGATGAGGCTGTTGATGATGGACCGCTGCCACACACCGGCGGTGAACAGCTCAACGAACCATCGGGTTGAGTAACCTGGAATGGGATAGTTGAGGAAGACACTGTCGGTGAAAGCGAGCGGCAGGATCGCAATCAGCGGTGCGATCAGAAAGAAGACGGTCGCAGAACCGAAAATCAGTTTCGAAAAACGCAACACGCTCACGGACTCGTTTCCCGTTCTGACGAAAGCCTGAGATATATCGCATAGAGGATCATCGTGGCCGCTAGAAGGACCAGTCCAAGCGCTCCTGCCATGCCCCAGTTGGCTGCGCCCGTGGCGTAGTAGGCGATTACCGAACTAATCATCTGATCCTTCGCACCGCCGATCAAGGCCGGCGTGATGTAGTAACCGAGCGCGCTCATGAATACCAGAAGCGAACCGGAAACGACGCCGCGCAGCCCAAGCGGTAGCAAGACATTCAAGAATGCCCTGACGGGATGAGCGCCCAACGACGCCGCGGCCGGCATCAGGTTTTTGGGGATACCGATCAGCACACTGAAGATCGGAAGCACCATGAAGGGAAGTAGGACGTGGGTCATGGCGATGATGACGCCGGCTCGGTTGAAGATCAGCGGTATCGGACTTGACGTTACGCCCGATTGCATCAAGACCGAATTGATCAGCCCCCTGTCCTGCAACAAGATGAACCATGCCGCGGTTCGCACCAGCAATGACGTCCAGAGTGGGAGCAGCACCGCACCCAGCAACAATTGCCGCTTCCAGCCATCGACCGAGGCGGCGATCATGGCAAAGGGAAAACCGATCAAAATGCACGCCCCTGTCACCGTCAAAGCCATCACAAACGTCCGCAGCATTATGGCCTTGTTCGCCGAAGCATCAGCCGGAAGAGAGGCAATTGCACCGGACGCGTCCCGTTGCAGGTCAACTGCTGCCAAAAGATTCCGGTCTGTGATTCTCGAAGATGCTGCCACGCTGACGGCCTGCCAGTAGGAAATGTCACCCCATCGCTTGTCCAGCGCAACAAGATCAATGCTTCCGGCAGTGTCCAAAGCAGCCTTACGCGTTTTGGGCATCAAGGTGCGAAAGCCGGATTTGGCACTGTTCAGCCGCCGGACAAGATCCCCGAACAATTGGTCGTCGCTGATCTGGCGCAGGTCGGCAACGAAAGCAGCTTGCATTTCGACGGTTGGGGGGCTGGTGCGATCCCAGCTCGAAACCGATCTCGCCGTGGCGGGGAGCGTGCGTGCCGCCACAGGGTCGGACACAGCGGACTTGATCATCGTAACGAGCGGCAACGCAAAAAAAACAATAAGAAACAGCAACAGCGGCGCGACAAGCGCCAGGGAAATCAGCTGTTTGCCGAGCCTTGGCTGATTCATGCACTGACCACCCAGCAATCGGACGACAGGAAGGAAAGTTGCACCTCATCACCAATCGAAAGCGTGGGCTGGCTGCGGTCCGTCTTGATGGTCAGCGACTGGCTGTCGCTTCGTGCAACCAGCCGCAAATGATCCCCGTGATAGACGATATCGGACACGGCGGCGGTGATGTTGTTGCCCGCAGCCTCCCGGCGTCCCACCTTTATCCGCTCGGGTCTTATCGACAGGCAAACACTGCTGTTTGGGCGAAGGTCCGTGGCTGTCTCAACGAAAACCTCCTGGCCGCCGGGCAACTGGACACGGGCCGTACCGCCTTCGACGCTTTGTACGCAACCCCGGACCAGATTTGTCTCGCCAATGAACTCCGCGACGAATTGCGTGCTCGGATGGTCGTAGATATCCGAGGGTTTGCCAATCTGTTCTATTTTTCCGCGATTGAAAATCGCGATGCGATCCGACATCGTCAACGCCTCCGATTGATCGTGCGTGACAAAGACGATCGTCAGCTCGAGCCGCCGATGCAGGTCCCTGATGTCCAATTGCATTTGTTCGCGCAGTTGCTTGTCCAGTGCGCCGAGCGGCTCGTCCATCAAGACCACTTCTGGCTCGAAGATCAGTGCACGTGCCAATGCAACCCGCTGCTGCTGTCCGCCCGACAGCTGTGACGGACGCCGCTCGGCAAGTGAACCAAGCTGCACCATATCGAGCGCCTTTCCCACGCGCTCCTTGACCTTCGCACGCGGGACGTTGCGCATTTTCAAGGGGAAGGCAACGTTCTCCGAAACCGTCATGTGCGGGAAGAGCGCATAATTCTGGAAGACGACACCCATATTGCGTCTGTGCGGCGGCAAACTGTCAATTCGTTTGCCGCCCGCCCAGATTGCGCCGCTTGTCGGATTCTCGAAACCCGCAAGCATCATAAGTATCGTCGTTTTGCCAGAACCGGAGGGACCAAGCAGGCTGATAAACTCCCCCTTGCCGATCTCAAGATTCAGTCCCTCGACAACGGTGAGGAGCCCGAAGGACTTGCTGACCTCCTCCAAGCGGATGAATGGATTGTTCAACGTCGATCACCTCGGCTCTCGGAAAGCAACGCGCAATGGCGACGGCTCTGACAAACCGCGGGCCTGTCCGTCACAACGGCGAAGGCAGGACCGCGTATGTCTCGGCGCTCACGCAGGACAAAGTCATTGCGCGAGCCAGGCATTGAACCGCTGCGTCAGAGCCTCGGAATTGTCGGTCCAGAAATCAACATCCAGGGAAATCGCTCGCTTGAGATTGTCGGGTGAAGTCGGAAGCTCGGTCTGGAATTTTGCAGGCACGAGTTTGCCCGCCTCGATGTTGGGAAGTCCGTAGGCGATGTATTCGGGCAATTTAGACTGGTTGTCCGCCTTGCTTGCATAGGCTATGAAGTCCATCGCCGTGTCCTTGTTGGGACTGTCCTTCAGCACTACCCAACTGTCGATAGCATAGATGCTGCCCGGAAACACAAAGCCGAAGTGCTTGCCTTCGGACCTGTTCAAACCGCTGATACGGCCGTTATAAGCAGTCGTCATGACCACCTCTCCCGAGGAGAGCAACTGAAGCGGCTGCGCTCCGGCCTCCCACCAGACAATGTTCGACTTCAGCTCATCGAGTTTTTTGAAGGCTCTGTCGACGCCTTCCGGGGTAGCAAGGACGGAGTAGACTTCATCGGCGGCCACACCGTCCGCCATCAAGGCGAATTCAAGCGCGTATTTCGCTCCTTTGCGCAAGCCCCGCTTGCCGGGAATCTTCTTCGTGTCCCAAAAGTCGGCCCAAGAGGCCGGTGCTTGTTTCAACTTGTCGCCATCGTAGGAAATTCCAGTTGACCAAACGATCGCGCCAACGCCGCAATCGCTGACGGCAGCGGGTAAGAACTTGGACTTGCCACCCAACTTGTCCCAGTCGACCTTTTCGTAAATGCCGTCCGCGCAGCCAAGCGCAAGTTCCTCGGCCTCAACCTGGACAGCATCCCAGTTTGGAACGCCCGCTTTCACCTTGGCCTGAAGCACGCCGTATCCGCCGTCCCAACTCTCATCGAGCACCGGCTTTCCGGCCTGCTTTGCGAAAGGCTCGAAATAGATTTTGCGCTGGGCGTCTTGGTAGTTACCGCCCCAAGACACGACTGTCAGATCACGGGCTTCAGCGGTCGCTGTTCCGATGGTCGCCAACGCGCATACAATCAACGTTGCGTTCAGAATTTTCATCGTCATTCCCCTTGTTTTTCTATGACTAAGCTAAGAAACCACAGTTTGACTTGATTGAAAGCCCGATAAAGCGCCGCGGTGATTAAAATCACCATTACCAAGTCAATATGTCGGCGGGGTTATCGCGCTTAAGATCTCGCTCTGTTGCTCGCCGACGTTGCGGAAGCGATGGGGGAGTCGGCTATCGAAGTAGTACCCATCGCCCTTGTTCAAGATCTTTTTCTGGCCGCCAACGGTCACTTCCACTGCACCTTTAATCACCATTCCCGCCTCCTGCGCGGCATGCGCGAAGGCTTCTCCGGTGTCAGCGCCGACCGCGTAGGTCTCGTGCAGCATAAGAAGTTGCCGGTTGGGATGGTTGAGCCCGATGACACGGTATGAGATGGTGTCGACCTTGCCGATCTCCACCAATTCCTCCCCTCCGTAGAACGGTGTGTAGGGCAGGCTCGACTGAAGATCGCTGAAGAACCCGGGGAGCGTCGTCCCGAGCGCGTCCAGCACCGCACTCAACGTGTCGATTGACGGACTCATCTTGTCCCGCTCGATCAGGGAAATGGTGGAATGGGAGATTCCGGACCTCACCGCCAGCTCTCGCACGCCCAAATCGCGCCTGCGCCGCATCTCTTTCAATTTGACGCCTATTTTCGGCATTGGATTTTCCCAAGATTGGAGTGCCTCATCGAAATAGCCTGTCACCGCACGACGTGCAGAACGCGCTGCCTTGGTGAATATACTGAACAGATGCTCCGCCAGGAATTGCAGTAAACCGGCGGGTGCACGATTGTGACGACATTCCTCCAACAAGCAACCCGGAGATTCAAATGGCCAACCGCTCCCGCCAATTGGGTGACAAGATAAATCATCTCAAGCAGCCAAACGTTCTCTCGATTTCGGATACTGCTGCAATTGAGGCCGTGGTCAAGGACATCATTGCGAATGTGCGGGCACGCGGAGACGATGCCGTCGGAGAATATGCGCGCACCTATGACCGGTCCGATCTAGTCACATTCGAAGTGAGCCTCGAGGATCGCCTGGAAGCCGTTGCCAATCTCGATCCCCAGACCAGAAAAGACACTGAGTTTGCCATTGAGCGCGTCAAGACGTTCGCCGAAGCGCAACTCCGAACCATACTTCCGCTCGAATTCGACGCCCTTCCGGGACTGCACCTCGGACACCGCGTCATTCCGATTGAGGTTGTTGGAGCCTATGTGCCCGGTGGTCGATATCCGATCCTATCTGCACCCGTCATGACTATCGTGCCGGCAAAGGTCGCCGGCTGCGATCATGTCATCGCCTGCCTGCCGCCCAACGCCCATCCGGCCATGATTGCCGGCTGCCATTTGTCGGGCGCCGACAGGATCTTCAAAGTGGGCGGTGCGCAGGCCATTGCCGCCATGGCGTTCGGCACCGAAACCATTCCCGCCGTCGACAAGATCGTTGGACCCGGCAACGCTTACGTCAATGAGGCCAAGCGGCAGGTGTTCGGCCAGGTGGGCATCGACCAACTAGCAGGCCCTAGCGAAATTTATATCGTTGCCGACGAAACAGGCGACGCGGAGATGATCGCCACCGACCTTCTGGCGCAAGCCGAGCACGATGTCAGGACCCGCGTTGGTCTTATCACAACCGATCTAAAACTCGCCAAGGCTGCACTGGAGGCGGTCGAACGCCAGCTGGCAACACTGCCCACGGCCGACGTCGCCGGCGTCGCCTGGCGCGACTATGGTGAGATCACCGTTTGTGCTGATGAAGCCGCAATGATCGAGTATTCGGACCATATCGCGGCGGAACACCTTGAGGTTCACACACGCGATGCCCATGCCACGGCAGGAAAATTGCGCAACTATGGGTCTCTCTTCATCGGGAAACTCGCGAGCGTAGTGTACTCTGACAAGTGCTGCGGCACTAATCACACGCTCCCGACCATGGCCGCAGGACGTTACACCGGAGGTCTCTGGGTAGGTTCCTACGTCAAGGTGTGCACCCACCAATGGCTCGACGAGCGCGGTGTAGCCGCGGTCGCTCCCCCCTCGGTTCGGCAAAGTCGCACAGAGGGTATGGAGGGCCATCGCCGGGCAGCGGCGCTTCGACTGAGCCGGCAATAATGGCTTCCGTCTAAGGATCGAGCATCGAGTCGCCCCAGCTCATTAGCCGAGCAGGCCTTTGCAACTTCACACTCCTTCAAAGATCGACCAGTGACATTCGGTCCTTCAACTAGCCGGCATCAGGTTTTTGTTCGAATTCGGTAAACGCGTCCGCAACGGCCCGGATCACACGACTTCCGCTTCTGGCCACTGAACGAACCCGCTGCGCGGGAGGGCGCCTGCGGTTGCGGTAGCGGACACAGGCGGGTCGCCGCGCCAGCGTTGAGCGGAGTTATTCGGAGGCAGAGCATAACGGGCTTCTTCAACAAGGAGCCTGACCATGTCTCATCCCCTTCTCGATGCACCTATCAGCCCGTTGCGCCAGCGGCTGATCGACGACATGAACATGCGGCGTTTCTCACGCGAGACGCAGCGCAATTACCTCCGTGATATCGGACGCCTGGCGACATTCCTCGGGCGTTCACCAGATACGGCTACTGCTGATGATCTGCGCCGTTTCCAGATCGAGCAACAGGAGAACGGCATTCCCGTGCCGACGATGAACAGCATCGTGTCGGCGCTACGCTTCTTCTTCATCCAGACGCTCGACCGCCCGGATATGGCGCGCAGGCTCGTCCGGCTGGCGCATCCGCGCAAGCTGCCCGTGGTGTTGAGCCGCGATGAGGTTGCTCGTCTCCTCAACGCCACAACCTGCCTCAAGCACCAAGCAGCATTGTCGGTCGCCTATGGCGCTGGATTGCGTGTGGCGGAAGTGTCGATGCTGAAGGTTGCTGACGTCGACAGCCAGCGCATGTTGCTGCGCGTCGAGCACGGCAAGGGCGGACGATACCGCAACGCTATGCTGTCCGAAGACCTGCTTGCTCTTCTACGCCAGTGGTGGATTGTCGGGCGGCGAGAGGGCGTGATGCATCGCGAGGGCTGGCTGTTCCCCGGGCAGCACGCGATGAAGCCGATCAGCACACGGCAGCTGTATCGGATCGTGGTCGAGGCGGCGCAGGCTGCCGATATCGCCAAACGGGTCGGGCCACACACGCTGCGTCACAGCTTTGCGACCCATCTTCTGGAGGACGGCACCGATATACGGATCATCCAGGTCCTGCTCGGGCACGCCAAGCTGAACAACACGGCCCTCTACGCCAAGGTCGCGACCCGCACAGTGCGAGCGGTGACGAGCCCGCTCGACAAGCTCGGTCTGTTTAAGCCGGGAGATATCTCGCCTGGCGGCTGATCCGTGCGCGCCTCGGTCGAGGTCGCCGACATCTTCCGTGCTGCCGGACCTGCTTATCGAGCAACTCATGCAGGACATCTGAGTCTTTATCAGCTCAAGGTCATGTCGGCGATCGAGCACTGCCGCACCGCGGCCCTCGGCGGTCACCTCGAGGCCTGCGAGGACTGTGGCCAATGGCGGATCGCCTACAACTCGTGCCGCAACCGGCACTGTCCAAAGTGTCAGGGTGCAGCCGCGCGGACATGGCTTGCCGAGCGCGAGGCCGATCTGCTGCCGGTCCGCTACTTCCATGTCGTGTTCACGCTGCCGGCCGAGGTCGCCAATATCGCCTTCCAGAACAAGGCGCTCGTGTACGACCTGTTGTTCAAGGCGGCGTCGGAGGCGATGCTGACTATCGCCGCCGACCCGAAGCACCTCGGCGTGCGCATCGGCATCACCGCTGTGCTCCACACTTGGGGTTCGGCGATGACACACCATCCGCATGTCCATATGATCGTACCGGGCGGCGGCATCGCGTTCGACGGGAAGCGCTGGGTTTCGTCGCGACCGGCATTCCTGCTGCCGGTGCGCGTGCTCGGCAAGCTGTTCCGCCGGTTATTCCTGACCCGGCTGAATGCGTTGCACGATGCGGGCCGGCTCGCTTTCTTCGGATCGATGGCGCATCTCACCGAGCGGCGGGCATTCCTGCGTCACCTGTCTCCCGTCAGGAGCAAGCGCTGGGTGGTCTACGCCAAGGCTCCGTTCGCCGGTCCGGAAACGGTGCTGGCATACCTGTCGTGCTATACGCATCGGGTCGCCATCTCAAACAGTCGGCTGATCGCTTTCGACGAGAGTGGCGTCACATTCCGCTACAAGGATTACCGCCGCAATAGCGCGGATCGCCAGCAGGTCATGACGCTTGGCTCCGACGAGTTCATTCGCCGCTTCTTGCTTCATGTCCTACCACGCGGCTTCCATCGCATCCGTCATTATGGTCTGCTTGCCGGCAGTTCCCGCAAGATCAGCATCGTGCTCGCCCGCGAGCTGCTGAGCGTTGCCCCGCCTCTCAATGACCATACCAAGGACGAACCGGACAGCTTCCGCCCGCCATGCCCCTGCTGCGGCGGACGCATGATCGTCATCGAGGTGTTCGAACGATGGAGGCAGCCGCGCGGACCTCCAAATGAACCGACACCGAACCGGGAGCATCACCCATGACCCGGCATGGCATATTCCAGCCTCATGCCGCAGGCGCACAGCCTGCGACAGCGGATACACGCGTGCTCATGGTGATGATCGTTGTCGACATGACCACAATCAGCCCCGTGCCGGGTCGCCTACACTATGGGCAGGTGCAACGAAGTGGCCCGTCCGCATGCATCCCCGCGACTCCCAGCAGCGGTTGCGTCATCGCCGACATCAGCCAAAAGCCGAAATCCCCATAGCTATCGACTGTGCCCCGCGGGTTCCTTCCTCGGGGACTTTCGTACGCCTCATGGCGCCCGAAACTCTTCACAGATCCAGACATCACGGCAGCCGATTTAAACGTCTGCTTTCGCAGGGCGCTTCTTGAAAGCTGCCTGACCGGAATCGGCCCGATCTCAGTCATTCGTCATTCAAGGGCACTAGCGCAGTGATTGCTCTATGCTGGAAGGTGCATCATGCGTATTTGCCTCAACTAACGGCGCCAGAGATCAAGCTCGGACGAATGGATGGTGGCTCATGAGAAAGCTAACTTTGTCTCCCCCCTCGCCTTGAACGGAATCGAACCGTAGAATACCTGATAGGAGCGCGGTTCCACTTGAGACATTATGCGATTTTAGAAGCACAGATCGAGAACACGAGGGACGGTCTAGTGGTGAAAAAGGCGTAACGACGATGGGCTTTGGCCGTCCGTGGCGCTTGGCGACATTCATCGCCCAAGCCTTCAGCCATGACCATTTTCTTCACCCCGGCTGCTTCAAAAGCAGGACCCGCATCATACACGCCAAATAGAGAAGAGCCGAAATCGGAACTTCAGGATTCTTATCGTCCGTGCTTCTGCCGCCAAGCGGCAAAATCGGCCTTGGGTTTTTCGCTGGTGGCCGGGTAAAGCCCGATGATCGTCGCACCGTTCATGACTTGCTCTGTGACAAAATCTTCATAGGCCGTCATCTCGACCGTTTCGGCGGCAATCTCGTCGGCGAGATGGGCAGGAATGACGATGACACCTTCATTGTCCCCGACAAGTACATCGCCCGGAAATACAGCGACATCGCCACAACCGATTGGGACGTTGATATCGTAGGCTTGGTGATGGGTCAGGTTGGTTGGAGCCGAAGGACGATTATGGTAGGCGTGAATGGTTAAATTGGCAATCTCAGGACTGTCGCGGAAGCCTCCGTCAGTAACCACACCTGCCACACCCCTCACTTGCAGCCTTGATATCAATATGGAGCCGGCCGAAGCTGCCCGGGCATCCTTGCGGCTATCCATCACCAGGACGGCTCCCTCCGGACATTGTTCCACCGCGGCGCGCTGCGGATGATTGGGGTCCTTGAAGACCTCGATCGTGTTAAGGTCTTCGCGGGCCGGTATGTAGCGCAACGTAAAGGCTTGCCCGACCATATTGGTCTGCTTCGCCGACAGCGGTCGCACATCTTGGATGAACTGGTTGCGCAGCCCACGCTTGAACAGCGCCGTCGCAATCGTTGGCGTGGCCACGCCCATCAGCTTTTTGCGCGCTTCTTCACTTAGATCATAGTTTGTCATTCGTTGTCCTCGGCTATCAGTAGATATCTGGTTCAGGAGCGGATGGTCCGAAGCGTGTTTCGAGAAAGTCAAAATCCGCGCCCGTGTCGGCTTGGCCCACGTGTTTGGCGAACATCCATCCGTAGCCTCGACCAGCCTTGTCTGCCGGTTTCCTCCATTCGGAGCGACGGCGTTCGATTTCACTGTCGTCCACCAGCATGTCGATCCTGCGCGCCTTCAGGTCGAGCCGCACGATGTCGCCCGTTTTCACAAGAGCCAACGGGCCGCCGACATGCGATTCCGGCGAGACGTGCAGAACGCAGGCTCCATAGCTGGTGCCGCTCATGCGAGCATCGGACAGACGCAGCATGTCGCGATATCCCTTCTTGAGCAGGACCTTGGGCATCGGCAACATGCCCCATTCGGGCATGCCCGGGCCGCCCTGAGGCCCGGCCCCGCGCAGCACCAGGACATGATCGGGCGTGACGTCAAGGTTTTCGTCGTCGATCGCCGCTTTCATCTCCGGGTAGCTGTCGAAGACCAATGCCGGGCCCTGGTGTTGATGCAGTCTCGGATCACAGGCGGCTGGCTTTATAACCGCGCCTGTTGGCGCAAGGTTGCCTTTAACGACAGCAAGCGAGCCTTCCTGAAAGACAGGATTGTCGAGGGAGCGGATGACATCATCGTTAAAGCATTTTGCCCCCTCCAGCGTTTCTCCAAGCGTTTGACCTGAGACTGTGAGCACCGAAAGGTCGAGCCTTGATGAGAGTTTTGCCATGAGCGCGCGCAGGCCGCCGGCGTAGTAGAAATCTTCCATCAGATAGGTATCGCCAGTTGGCCGGATGTTCGCGAGAACCGGGGTCGTGCGGCCTGCACGATCCAGATCGTCCATTGTCAGGTCGACACCAGCCCGGCGTGCCATAGCGACGAGGTGGACGATGGCATTGGTCGAGCATCCGGTAGCCATGGCGACGGCCACGGCATTGCCTACGGCTGCGTCGGTCAAAATCTTGCTCGGTATGAGGTCCTCCCAGACCATGTCGATAATCCGACGCCCCACGGCAGATGACATCCGGATATGATTGGAGTCGGCAGCGGGAATCGAGCTCGCGCCCGGCAACGTCAAGCCCAAGGCTTCCGCGATCGCCGTCATAGTGCTTGCCGTGCCCATGGTCATGCAGTGTCCGTAAGACCGCGCGATACCCGCTTCGACCTCGACCCATTCGTCGGTCGACAGATTGCCTGCCCGCCGTTCATCCCAGAATTTCCAGGCATCCGAACCGGAACCCAAGGCTTTGCCACGATAGTTGCCCCGCAGCATGGGACCGGCCGGCAGATAGATCATCGGCAGGCCGGCACTCACAGCGCCCATCACCAAGCCCGGTGTGGTCTTGTCACATCCACCCATCAACACGGCGCCATCGACGGGGTGGGAGCGCAGCAGCTCCTCGACCTCCATCGCCAGCATATTGCGATAGAGCATCGTCGTCGGCTTGACATAGCTCTCCGACAAAGAAAGCGCTGGCAATTCCAAGGGAAAACCGCCGGCCTGAAACACACCGCGCTTCACGTCCTCGACGCGGTGCTTGAAGTGTGCATGACAGGGGTTGGCATCCGACCAGGTATTCAGGATGGCGATGACCGGCTTGCCGCTCCATTCTTCCGGCGCGTAACCCATTTGCATTGTTCTGGAGCGATGGCCGGAGCTGCGCAGGTCGTCGGGAGCGAACCACCGCGCGCTTCTCAATGTGTCAGGGGTTTTCTTCATGTTCATTGTTCAGCCTTGGAAGGTCATGAATAGCGACGGGGATGAACGACTCATTCCTTCATGCCCCATTTTTGTATCGTGTGGCGCTCGATGGTCTGGAAGACCAGGTTCTCGACGATGAGACCTATGATGATTACTGTGAGGAGCCCGGCAAAGACTGCAGGAATGTCCAAAAGATTGCGGTTCTCAAAGATGAACCAGCCGAGTCCGCCCTGCCCCGAAGAAACACCGAATACGAGTTCGGCGGCAATCAGTGTACGCCAGGCGAACGCCCAGCCGATTTTCAGACCGGTCAAGATCGACGGGAACGCAGCGGGAACAAGAATCCGCATTACATAGGATAAGCCGGTCAATCCATAATTGCCTCCGACCATGCGTAGCGTTCGCGACACGCCAAGAAAGCCCGCATGGGTGTTGAGCGCCACCGCCCAAAGCACTGAATGGATAAGCACGAAGACAAGGCTGGAAGCGCCGAGCCCAAACCAGATCAAAGCAAGTGGCAGCAATGAGATGGCGGGTAACGGATTGAACATCGCCGTCATCGTTTCCAAAAAATCGGTGCCGATCCGTGTGTTGATGGCAAGGATTGTCAAAATGGCTGCTAGCACAGTCCCGGCCACGTACCCCGTGATTAGCACCTGAAGCGTCGTCCAGATGCGCGACGGCAATGTGCCGTCGACAAAACGATCATATAGGGTGGTCAGCGTGTCGCTGAGCGTCGGGAAAAGCAGCGGATTGTCGAGATAGCTTGCATAGACCTGCCAGATGATGGCGAGGACAATAATCAGAACCGTCTTACGCACGGCGCTGATACCCAAGATCAATTCGAGGGAACCGAGCCTCTGTTCGACCTCGGCTACGTTGGTATGCTGCCTGTTTGTCGTAACATCGGCTGCAAGAATGATTTGCGGACTTGTCATTGTCGTCACTCCCTGTGGCCGGACTCGGAAAAGAGCAGATTGTGGATATCGCGTTCGAGCGCGGCGGCGCTGCCATCGTCCTGACGGGCGAGATCAACGTCGATCACTTCAGCCTTCACGCGCCCCGGATGAGGCGACAACAGCAGAATGCGGTTGGAGATCTTGATGGCTTCAGCAATCGAATGTGTAACGAAAATGACCGTAAACCTGGTATCTTCCCAAAGCTGCAGCAGTTCGTCCTGCATCTGGCGCCGCGTTAGAGCGTCGAGTGCTGCAAACGGCTCGTCCATCAGCAGAATCTCGGGCTGCATGGCCATGCCGCGGGCGATCGCCACACGTTGCTTCATGCCACCCGATAGCGTGTGCGGATAACTGTCAATGGCGCGTGTCAGCTTTACCTTATCGATATACTCCTTGGCCCGTGCCTCCGCCTCGCCGCGCGGTAGTTTGCGCGCAACGATCAGCGGAAACATGACGTTTTCCAGTACCGTCTTCCAAGGCAAAAGCTGGTCGAACTCCTGAAATACCATCATACGATCGGCACCAGGCTTTTTGACCGGCCGTCCGTTGATATGAATTGATCCACTCACCGGGGTCATGTATCCGCCGACGGCTTTCAACAACGTGGACTTGCCGCAACCGGACGGTCCGAGAAGAACAAAACGGTCGGATCGTTCAACAGAAAAACTGACGTCTTCCGTCGCGGTTATCAGCAGATTCGGGGTCTTGTAGCGAAGCGTTACCTTGTCCACGGTGAGAAGCGGCCTGGCCTCACTTGCCGCTTTGACATCGGGAAGACCTGCTGTTGGATCTATTTTTTGCTGTAGGGCCTGTAACATATGGGCCTCCATAGGAAGTCGGAAGACCCGGCATCTCTGCCAGGTCGTTGGCTCGGTGCCGACAGTTAGTTGCCTTTTAGATCGGCGGACTCTGGCAGATAATAGTCTGTCCATGCCGCAGGCATCGTCTTGAGCGTTCCGATCTTGTGCAGATGCGTGGCAAACTTCATCGTTCCCTGAGGATCGGTGCGAAACTCCATCATGTCCGGCTGTCCGAGGATCTTGACCAGGGTATTAAGATCGGTTTTGTCACCGGAAACCTGCTTGTAGGCGCTCAAGGCGTCTTTCGGGTTCTTCTTGATCATGTCGATTGCCTCGACTGTGGCTTCGCGCATGGCCTTGATGATGACAGGATTTGCTTCGGCAAAAGCCGTTGTCGTGAAGAACGTCGCTTGAGTTAAAGGACCGCCAATGATGTCCTTGGAATTGACCACGATGTGGTTGCCGGCATCGATCTCCAGATACTGGAAAGGCGGTGCGGAGAAATGACTGGCCACCTCGTGGCTCTTGTTCGCCAGCGCCGCCATCGCATCGGGATGTCCGAGCTGCACCGTGTTTGGATCGAAATGCTTGAGGTCGCTGTCCCCAAACATCTGACCTGCCGCCATTTGCAACAGGATCGCCTGCGTCGAAACGCCGACAGTCGGGACCGCAATCTTGTCGCTCGGACCGATGTCCTTCAGTGATTTGATCTTGGGGTCACGCGACACCATGATGACCGGCTGCGCCGAACTGGTTATGATCCCTTTTACCTTGCCGCGTGTTCTGTCCCACAGCAAAAGCAGGTTGCCCGTCCCGGTGTTGACGATGTCGACATTCCCGGCAAGAAGCGCATCGGTTTGTGCGCCGCCGCCGCTGAAGGTGCGCCAATTGACGGTAACATCTTTGAGGCCATCCTCCGCCGCGTGCTTCTCAATGAGCTTTTGCGTTTCCATAACATGGCTCGCCAGATAAAGGATGCCCGGCTGACGTGTTATGGATATATCCGTCTTCTCCTGGGCATAGCCAGACGAGCCTAGACCCAGAATGATACCAAGTGCGGCAATACCGCCCTGAAATAATCGCATATCTTCCTCCCGATAATTCTCTGTGTCGTTCGCATAGGGCGACAATCCTCCGACATCGCTTATTTCCATTAAAGCACTAATGCATCAGTGCATCAACCGATTATTTGTGGTACTGCAATGGAGACAGACAACGAGAGAGCAGCAATCATGAGCGGCAGGGTGAAAAACAGCGTTCTGGACAGGACACGGCAGGTCGCCCATCAGATTCACGAGATATTGAGGGACCGCATTCTCTCTGTGGAACTTGTCCCGGGAACAATTCTTTCGAGAGCTTCGCTTCAATTGGAGTTCGGCGTCAGTCAGACCCCGGTCCGGGATGCGCTCATTCGCCTGCAAGAAGAAGGCATTGTCGAAGTCTTTCCCCAATACGCGACTGTCGTGGCAAGGATCGATATTGATCACGCAAGGCAGGCGC
This sequence comes from Phyllobacterium trifolii, assembly GCF_014192095.1. Taxonomy (GTDB): domain Bacteria; phylum Pseudomonadota; class Alphaproteobacteria; order Rhizobiales; family Rhizobiaceae; genus Phyllobacterium; species Phyllobacterium trifolii. The sequence continues at coordinate 31,542 of NZ_JACHXN010000023.1, read as the reverse complement.
AATTCCTGCGGCTCTCGATTGAACTCGAAGCTGTTCGTCGCTTGACAGCCGAGTGCCCGGCCCAAACCGCAGCAGAACTCGAGGAAGTCCTCGCAAGACAACGGCAAGTGGCCACCCCGCAGACGTATGATCTGTTCGATACGCTCGACAAGGACTTTCACCGCAAGATTTACGCGCGTGCGGGCATCCTTAATCTCTGGTCCACTGTCCGTCGGCAAAGCGTGCATCTTGACCGATTGCGCCGCCTCAATCTGCCTATGCCCGGCAAGATGCAAAATGTCCTTACGGATCACCAAGAGATTGTCAGTGCGATACAATCGGGACGCCCGGAAGCCGCTGAAACCGCCATGCGCAGACATTTATCTGGGACGCTATCCATCATCGATCTTATCAGCGATCAATTTCCGGATTATGTTCGCAAGTGAGTAACGTCAATTTTTAAGTGTGCTGAAATGCCGGATCATGCGCTCGACGTTGGGTGCCACGCCTGTGAAGAGTTCGAATGCACCGACCGCCTGGAACACCGCCATGCCGCCGCCATTGAGAACCTCGCAGCCGCGTGTAGCCGCCGCCGCGAGCAGTGCCGTTTGCAGTGGAAAATAGATGATCTCGGCGACCCAGAGGTTCGCTGATAGCAGATCGACGTCAAAGGGCGTTCCGGGATGTGAAGCCATGCCGATCGGCGTCGCTTGCACGATGCCGCTGGCGCCTGCCAAAACCGCACCGAGGTCTTTGCCTGCGTCGAAAACGCAATCCGGATGCACCAGGACCAACCGATCCATCACGGCCGACACGCGCGCCGGATCGACGTCGAAGATCGTGACCTTAGCGGTGCCCATCCGGGCCAGTGCATGCGCCACCGCGACCCCGGCACCGCCGGCGCCGATCAGCACGGCATGGCTTAGGTCCGCATCGGGCAAACCTCGGCGGAAGCTCTGCTGAAAACCCCACCAGTCCGTGTTGTGACCCCTGCGCGTGCCGTTCTTGAAGGCGATCGTGTTGATCGATTGCAGCACGGCCGCGTCGTCGGAGAGTTCATCGACATGGGCGATCGCCCCCTGCTTGCAGGGGTGAGTAATGTTGAGACCAGCGAACCCCTCCGCCTCCGCCTTGGCGATCAGGGAGCCGAGCGCCTCGGGGCCAACGCCGAGTACGTCGAGATCTATGAGGTCATAGCGGTAATCGATGCCGTGCTGACGGCCTTCCTCCATATGCAGCGCGGGCGTGCGAGACAGGCCGATGCCGCTCCCGATCAACCCAGCGCGGACCACGCGCGTCATTGTTTTCGCAGATGACTGCAAAGCTCCACCCGGTTCGAGTCTTTTGAATGGCGCTGGCGACTTTGCGCCAACGACACTTTCAAAATGTACGAACTGGTTCGTAATGTCAATTGGCAGATGATTATGCCAACTTAGCCGCCAGACTTGAGATAGGAGAGAACCATGTCCGAAATGATCAGCCTGTGGCGGGCCTTGAGCGTGCCTTCCATCAGGTCGCGGCTGAAGATGGCACCGAATGTGTGGCGGTTCGAGACGCGGAAGAAGCAGAGCGCCGAGATCATCTGGTGCAGGTCGATCGGGTCGATGCGCCGCCGGAAGGCGCCGTCACGATAACCGCGTTCCAGGATCGCCGACAGGATCGCAATGATGCCGGAATTGGCCTTCTGCAGGACATCGGTGTTCTTCAGGTGCTCGGCGCGATGGATGTTCTCAATGCTGACGAGCTGGATGAAATCGGGATTGGCGTCGTCATGGTCGAAGGTCGAGCCGATCAGCGTCCGCATCGCATCTTCGGGCGACAGATCCCCCAGCTTGAGCCGCGTCTCGAGCGAACGGATCTTCTGGTAGGCACGTTCAAGAACTGCAAGGTACATGCCTTCCTTGCTGCCGAAATAGTAGTAGATCATTCGCTTGGAGGTCTTGGTCCGCTCGGCGATCTGGTCGACACGGGCACCCGAGAAGCCGGAATTGACGAACTCCTCCGTCGCCACCGCGATGATGTTTTCCTTCGTGCCGTCGGGATCGTTCTTCCGCGCGACGCGTGATTCGGCAGTCTTCATTTCCAGGACCTTTTCCCTTCCGTTCCGTTTCAGGGCGTAAGCCAAATATCCGATATCGGCAAGTCAGCCCGCCGGCACGCCTTCCGGCCTGATATGGCGCTTCTGGGCCGCGATTCGAAAGATCGCATTCGGCGCGCCATAGCCACGATAGCCCCGCCGCTCGACGACCTCGAAGAAGAATCCCTCGCCATAGACCGGGCTGTAGAGCTGGAAATATTCGCCATGCTCGTCGCGGTCGTAGAGGATATTGGCGGCGCGCAGGCGCTCGGCGAAATCCGGTTCCAGCCCGAACCGGGCCTCGACATCGTCATAGTAGTTGCGGGTGATCTGAAGCGGCGTGAAACCATTGGCGGCAAGGCGCTCCGACGTTCCGAATATATCCGATGTCGAGAAGGCCACATGCTGGATCGAGGAACCGAAGCTTTCGGCGAGAAAATGGCCGGCCAGCGTCTTGCGATTCTCCGCGCCGTTGAGCGTCACGCGGAACGAACCATTGCTGTTTTCGACAACCTGGCTGCGAACGATGCCCGAGGGGTCGATGATATCGACAACCGGCGTCTTCCTGACATCGAGCAGCGAATTGTAGAACAGGACGGTGGTGAGCAGGTCGTCGTAATTCACGGTTTGGGCAATGTGGTCGATATGCTCAAGCCCGGCGGATTTGACCTGGCTTTCGTCCTCGGCAGCGGAGAATTCGAGGGTCCAGACCGATGCGAGCTGCGCGCTGCCGTCGAGGAAATATAAGATCCCGCCGCCTGGGCCGTAGATCGCCGGTATCGTGGTCTCGCCCTTGGGCACCGGCTGCATGAAGCGCTCCGAGCCGAGTGCCGCGGCGCGATCCACGGCTTCCGTCGCATTCTCGACCTCGAGCCCGAAGGCATAGGCCGATGTGCCGTGAAGATGGAAGGCGGCACTCGCAAATCCCTTCTCCTCGGTATTGACCACCAGCCTGATCGCGCCCTGCTGGTAGAGATCGACCTTCTTCGACTTGTGCCGGCCGACCCGGCGGAAGCCGAGCGTATGGAGCATGTCGATGAGTTCCGGGCTTTCCGATTTGTCGGCTGTGAATTCCACGAAGGCGACGCCTTTCACGCCAGCTCGCCCAGGCATATCAGGAACGGTCAACACAGCATCCGGCTCCGCCCGCTTGACCTCGTCGCCGAGATGGATCAACGAGCGCCTGCCATCACCTGCGATCGCCTTGGTCGACCCGCCGCGGAACTGATCGTTGAAGATTTCCAGCGAGAGATAGCCGTCATAGCCCGTGGCGGCGACGGCGCGCGTGAACCCGGTCACGTCAAGGTCACCCTCGCCGGGCATGTTGCGGAAATGGCGGCTCCAGTAGAGCAGGTCCATGTCGATCAGCGGCGCGTCGGCAAGTTGAACTATGAAGATCTTTTCCTTAGGGATCGATCTGATCGAATTGACGTCGATCTTGCGGGCGAGCGTGTGGAAGCTGTCGAGAATCAGACCGACATTGGGATGATCGGCGCGGCGGACGATCTCCCACGCATCCCGGTGGTCGTTGATGTGCCGGCCCCAGGCGAGTGCCTCGTAGCCGATCCTCAATCCGCGCTTTGCCGCGCGCTCGCCGAGTTGATGGAAATCCGCGGCGGCGCGGTCCAGCCCGCCGAGCGACACGGGCGAGACATTGGAACAGACGAGCACGAGTTCGGCGCCCAGTTCCTGCATGACGTCGAACTTACGTTCGGCCCGGTCGAAGGTCCGCCCCCGCTGCGGCTCGGGCATGCCCTCGAAATCGCGGAACGGCTGGAACAGCGTAATCTCCAGGCCGTGGTCTCGCACCATCCGGCCGACATCGCGTGGCGAGCTATCGGAGGCGAGGAGGTCGTTCTCGAAAATCTCCACGCCGTCAAATCCAGCCTCTGCTATGGCGCGCAGCTTGGCGTCCAATTCGCCGCTCATCGTCACGGTCGCGATTGAGGTCTTCATCTCGTCCTCCTTCCCCGGCAAGTGTCAACTCAGGCTTCTCCGAACAACCGTTGACATAAACGAACTATTTCGTACAATATTTTTCAGTCGCGGAGGAGCGATAATTTTCGCATCCTGAACAAGGGGTGGAAGGAGGAGGAAACATGACAATCGACTTGACCCGTCGTCATTTCATCGGAGGCGCGATCGCCGCGTCGACTTTGCCGCTGCCCGCATTCGCGCAGGACAAGCCCGTGCTCAAGTTCTCGGCCGTCTTTTCCGAGCAGGATATCCGTGCCGAGATGACCAAGATGTTCGCCAAGGAGATCGAGGGCTCGTTCAAGCTCGAGCCCTATTACGGCGGCAACCTCTTCAAGCAGGGCACCGAACTTGTCGCGCTTCAGCGCGGCAATCTCCAGATGGGCAATATCGCGCCGCAGGATTTCGCCAAACAGATTCCGGAATGGTCGGTGCTGAGCTCGGCCTATCTCTTCCGCGATGCGGCCCATGTGCAGAAATTCTTCGCAAGCGACCTTGGCGCCGAATACAAGAAGATGGTCGAAGACCAGCTCTCCGTCCGCATCCTCGGCCCGACCTATTTCGGCTCGCGCCAGGTCGGCCTCAAGCCCGACAAGAAGATCACCACGCCGGCCGACATGGCTGGCATCAAGCTGCGCATGCCGGGTGGCGATGCCTGGCAGTTCCTCGGCACCGCGCTCGGCGCCAACCCGACGGCCATGGCCTATGCCGAGGTCTATACCGGCCTGCAGACCGGTGCGATCGACGGGCAGGACAATCCGCTGCCCAATGTCAAGAACATGAAGTTCTACGAAGTCATGTCGCAGATCGTGCTGACCTCGCATCTCATCGGCTACGATCTGCTCACCGTGTCGAGCAAGGTCTGGAGCGAGATGAGCGCAGAACAGCAGACGGCATTCCAGGCCGCAGCCGACAAGGCGATGAACTGGAGCCAGGACGAGCACATCAAGCAGGAAGGCACGCTGATCGAGGAGTTCAAGGAGGCCGGCCTCAACATCTACGAACCCGATGTCGCCGCCTTCCGCACTTTCGCGCGCGAGAAATATGCTGGTTCCGAACTGTCCAAATCCTGGGCGCCCGGTATCATCGAGAAGATCGAGGCACTCTAGTCAAGACTTGCTCGACGCGAATGTGGCATCGGCGGATGCCGCATTGGCAAATCCGGAACGGGACGACCCTTCATGAATTGGCTTACGAGATACGCGGCCCAAGGCGAGTGGTTGCGGCGGCGGGCGGAGAATGTTCTCGCTATGCTTCTCCTCCTGATGTTCGCGGCCTTCATGCTGCAGATCGTCTTCCGCTACCTGCTCAATTGGCCGATCGGCTGGACCAACGAAATCAGCGTGGCGCTCTGGATCTGGATCGTGCTGTTCGGCGCAGCCTTCGTGGTACGCGAAAGCGAGGAAATCCGCTTCGACCTGTTCTGGGCCGGTGCCGGCGACAGGGCACGGCGGATCATGGTGCTGATCATGGCCGTGGCACTGATTTCGACGTTCGCGCTCTCGCTGCCGGCCGTTATCGACTATGTGATGTTCATGCAGGTCGAGAAGACCGCCTATCTCAAGATCCGCTTCGACTGGCTCTATGCGATCTATGTCGTCTTCGTCATCGCCATGATCGTCCGCTATCTGTGGCTCGGCATTCAGGCGATCCATGGCAAGGCACCCGAAGCTTATGACCCCACCAAGGCGGGCTCCGGCGTATGAACCTCGCGAGCCCATTCTCCATCGCTATTATCCTGATGACGTTCCTGGCGCTGATCGGAATGCCGATCGGTCTTTCGATGATCTGCGGTTCGGTCCTTTACCTGTTCCTCACCGGCGCCGACATGGGAACCGTCGCCGAGCAGTTACTGAACGGAATGTACACCAATTACATCATCCTTGCGGTGCCGCTCTTCATCCTGGCGGCCGAGTTCATGAATATCGGCTCGATGACCGAGCGGCTTCTGACCTTCTGCAACGTGCTGGTCGGCCGCTTTCGTGGCGGGTTGGCGCAGGTCAATGTGGTCCAGAGCATCATCTTCGCCGGCATGTCCGGCTCGGCCATCGCCGATGCGGCGGGCTCGGGCCGGATGATGCAGAACATGATGACCCGCGACAATCGCTACACGCCGAGCTTCGCCGCAGCGCTGACGGCCGTGACCTCGGTCATCGGCCCGATCATCCCGCCATCGATCCCGATGGTGCTCTATGCGCTCGTTTCCGATGCGTCGATCGGCTACCTCTTTCTCGGCGGCATGATACCCGGTCTGTTGATGGCCGGCCTGCAAATGATGCAGGTGGCGATCACCGCGCGCCGCAAGAACTTTCCGGTCGAGGATCCGGTGCCGCTCAGGGAAATTCCGCTGATCACCTGGCGGGCATTCCCGTCGCTGATGATGCCCGTCCTGCTGCTCGGCTGCATCTATAGCGGCATCACCACGCCGACCGAGGCCGCCGCGCTCGCCGCCGCCTATGCGCTGGTGATTTCGGTCGTGCTCTACCGCTCGATCAGTTTCACGGATTTCTACGGCTCATTGCTTGTCAGCGCCAAGACGTCCGCTTCCATCGGCATGCTGATCGCCGGGTCGCTGGTGTTCAACTACGTCGTGACCGTCGAAAACATCCCGGACAGCATCCGCGTATTGCTGACTGGCTGGGAGATGACGCCGACGACGTTCCTGATACTCGTCAATGTCATCCTGCTAATCCTCGGCTGCATCCTCGAAGGCACCGCCATCCTGCTGATCATCGTCCCGGTTTTCATCCCCACGGCACAGGCGCTCGGCATCGACATGGTGCATTTCGGCGTCGTCGTCGTGGTCAACATCATGCTGGGGCTGGTGACGCCGCCTTACGGGCTGCTGCTCTTCATCATGACCAACATTTCCGGCGCACCGGTGAAGGATATCATCCGCGATGCCGCACCCTTCATCTTCTGGATGGTGGTCTGCCTCATCATCATCACCTTCGTACCGGAAACCGTCCTCTTCCTGCCCCGCCTGCTGGGCTACCAGGGATAATGCCATGACCGCTGACATCAAACCGCTCTATGTCCTCAACGGCCCGAACCTCAACCGCCTCGGCAAGCGCGAGCCCGAGATTTACGGCAAGACCACGCTCGCCGAAGTCGAGGCGTTCTGCCGCGATGCGGCGGGCGACTGGAAGGTCGAATTCCGCCAGACCAACAGCGAGGAACGGATGATCGACTGGATCCACGAGGCGATCGACGAAGGTTCGGCCATCATCATCAACCCCGCAGGCTGGACTTTCACCTCGATCGCCATCCTAGATGCGCTCAAGATGTTCCCCGGCCCGATCATCGAGTTCCACATCTCCAACGTCCACCGGCGCGAAGCGATCTACCACAAGTCGCTCGTTTCCATGACGGCCACGGCGGTCATGGCGGGGCTCGGCGCGGAGGGCTACGGGATCGCGGTCGCCGCGATCCGGGATTTGGTGCGACGCCGACAGCGATAACCGCTCAGAATGCCCCACAGTCGACAGATGACGAGTAGAGTCCGCTTTAGACAATCCCCAGACCTTGGCGCCGAGTACCCAAAAGTCCGCTTTCTCCTTTGGTATCCTAGCAGCGGACAGTCGGTAGTCGGCCCCATCTCCGTCATTTGATGGCGTTAGTTCAGTGGCCGCTATGGCCGCAATGACGAGTAGATGGTGCATATCCGTTGTCTAGCTCACCCACCAATTCCAGATAGTCAGTGTACCGGACCGCCACTCATTGGAGATCTGACTTCAAATGCCCGCCTTGATGGGATTCGATCCGCAGACCCACCCAAACGGGGGGGTGTCTGAAAGTGGTTCCCGAAGAGACGTTATGCGATCTTTTCAGCAAACTCGAAACAAGGCGTGAACCTTCGCCCTCGGCAGCTGCATTTCGCTGGATACCAGATCGGAGGGCCTTGGGCGTCATGGAGTTGAGAATTTTGCCTTCAAAGCGTACTTCACCATCTGTCACGGGAGCGAAGCCAAGAATGCTGTAACCAGTCGTGGATTTCCCGCAACCGCTTTCGCCGACGAGCGCGCTTCCCGGTCCGCGCACGCACCAAACGGTTGATAGTCGTTCACTCCTTCGGCTTCATTGCCGATCGGCTACAGCCTCATATGCTTCGATCAGAAGTTTCGAGTTCTCAGGACGGGCCTGGAGTTTTCCCTTCTCGATCTCGAATGCCACGTCCATCACACGCTGATTGACTGGCGCGGACTGGCCGTGCTTTCGCAATGTGTCCACGACCCAGCCATTGACTTCCTGAACCTCAGCACGCCGACCTTTGCGCCAATCCTGGAGTGAGGTCGTCAGGGTGTCCGATTGAGAGAATGTCTTCAATACCTCCTCGAAAATCTGATCGACGTACCGATCCGGATGATTGGTTGTGACAGGGGGCATACCGATGATGGGAACGACCTTTGCGCCATCAGCCAAGGCAGCGCGCATGGCTTCGTAACCGGCTTCCCGCATGACCTCCAGCATTCCCGGTGCCCGGGCAGCATCGGCAAGCGGCAAATTGGGGATTGCAGACGGGATCAACTCAGCAGCGTTGACCACGAGCTTCATCCATTTTGCAGAGCGAATATCATCGGTGACCTCAACGGTACCTGGATTGCGCAGCAGTTCTGCAACGCTTTCCACTCGCTCCTGCGTCTTGGGATCAAGCGCGCCGAGAGCAAACCACGATGTATCATGATCGTTTTGCCGGTTGGTTACGCCAGGCACGAACATATTGGACGCAATCTCGATAACCGCGCCGATAGTCCGTTCCCGGCCGACGATGGCTGCGATATCATCATGGGTCATGCCGTTTTGAAGGCCTACAACAAGGCCATCCGGTGCGAGGCAAGGCTCTATCAGTTGGCATGCCCATTTGGTGTCGTATGCCTTGACGATGAGGAAGACGAGGTCGAACGGCTCACGAATCTCGGCCACCTGGCACAGGTGTAACGCGGGCACTTTGACGTTGATGGTGCGGGTCGGCAAGTTGACCGTAATGCCATTTTCACGAATTGCCATGACGTGTTCAGGCCACTGTTCGATGAACGTGACATCAAGTCCCGCTAAAGCAAAATCCGCTCCGATCGATGCGCCCTGCGCGCCTGTTCCGACGAACGCGATCCTTGGACCGCCTTCTTTATTCCAAGTCATGTACTATCTCCATCTGGCAGTGCTAGGGGCGCCTAATCTGCGCATACACTATGGCCATTGATTCCGGCTAGCGATCGGTCTCACGATTGTCGACAGCCGCGAAATGTTCGAAAGCTAAGTTGGCAAATCTCCGCGTCCCGTGTTTCCATAAAAGGGTTTAACTGACTATTCTGCCTTGTCTGGAACGCGTCTTCGGAACGCGGATAGTCCTATCGCCGAAAGCATCATATTTGGGTTCCTCTGACTTCTTCCCCGGTTCATCCGTCGAGGAGCTTGTTTCGCATTGACAAACGCTCTGAGACGCCCCGGCCTCACGCAAAGCTAGCTTGCAAAACGAGGAAAACTTGACACATCCCTTGGACAAAAGAGCAATCAACATCATTCCTCCACAATCTCTGTTTCCCTCAGAGCGCTTTTCGGCGGCTCGAACTGGCCCGTCATAGAGCACTGATGCGACGCTATTCATGCCGAGGCACTTTCAACGATTTCACAATCTGATCTATCGCCCCAGGTTCGGTTGTAATCAGCACCGCCAGAATAACGACAGCTCCAAATTCTGGATATTTCCAACTAGACCCCCCAGAATTGAACTCCGGATCGAAGCCTGTTTCAGCGCTGGAACAGATCGTCCGCAGGCAACTCGCCGGAATAGGCCGCCGTCAGCAATCTGATTAAAGGTCCACGTGCCAAGGCTTCCGGATTCCAGTATGGCTTTGCCAAAATCTCGTCGACTGCCTGCTCGATACCCTCCGCGGGCATACCGATATCTTTTAGAGCAATTTGACCACCGAGCTTCCTCGTCAGATCGAACAAGCCGAGCGGCGCCCGTTCCTGATTGATGGCCCTTGCTATCCGCTGCATGGCTTGCGGCGCGGCATGGGCATTATAGGCCAGGGCATAGGGCAGAATTATCGTATGCATTGACGCATGAGGGAGACCAAACATGCCGCCAAGGGTGTGACAGAGTTTGTGATGCAGTGCCATGCCAACCGAACCCAGGCAAACACCGCATAGCCACGCTCCGTAGAGAGCATCCGACCGCGCAGCCAAATCGGATGGATTTGCCTGAATCAGAGGCAGGGCCCGGGCAATCGCCGAAATGCCCTCTTCTGCCATCATGGAAATGACCGGATTGGCTTCGCGCGCGTAAAGCGCCTCTGCCGCATGGGCTATGGCATTTACGCCGCTCGTAACCGACATCCCCACGGGCAGGGTCAAGGTTAGATCCACATCGTAGATGATCACCTCCGGAAGGATCCGGGGGTCGGACTTGGTCACCTTTTTTCCAGCTTCCGTCTCGCCGAGGATGGGTGTTGCCTCCGATCCGGCATAGGTCGTTGGAACAACAATCTGCGGCAGGTCCGTGCGAAAAGCGATGGCTTTGCCAAGTCCGGTTGTTGAACCGCCGCCAATGGAGACCACGGCGTCCGCATCCCGCGATGCGATCAGGTCCATCGCATTCTGGGTGACATCCGTCGGCGTATGCATCTGCGCACCCGCAAACAGGCCAACCGTACGCGCACCGAGGTTAACGGCAATTGCCCCCGCCTGTTCTTCCTGTTCAGGTGTAGACAACACCACAATACGTTTAACGCCGAGGCGATCAGCCTCTTCGCCCAACCGCGAAATAGTGCCCGATCCGAAAATCACCCGGCCCGGATTTGCGCTATAGACAAAATCGCTCATGCGAATTCCTTACCGTTGTGTCTGGCCATCAGGAAGCCAGTACGAAATTGCACTCGACAGTGTGGAATGGGTTGGAGAACCCGAGCTCCGTAGCCTGAGCGGCATCGTCTTTCTCCACAAATTCGACGATCAGATCGGCCTTTACCCCAAACACCGCATCGGAGTGGAGATAGGGGCAATCGGGCGTGAAGATATGGGTGGTAATAGGCTGATATCCATCGGCTCCGACAATGAAGTGAATATGCGCAGGCCGGAACGGATGCCGACCCATGGCGGTGAGCAGCTTGCCGACAGGACCATCATCCGGGATCGGGTAATATTTCGGCTTAACCGACCGGAACCAATAACGACCGTCAGCATCGGTTTTAAAGATGCCGCGCAGGTTCATCTCCGGTTGGACACCCTTTTGCTGCACATCGTAAAAGCCTTCATCATTGGCCTGCCAGACATCGAGCAAGGCACCGGCAACAGGTTTTCCCGCCGTGTCGGAGACCCGTCCGGCCACCAGAAGCGGCTCGCCCTTCCCGTCCAGGCAAATATTGGCGCCATTTTCGTAACGCGGCGCATTCGAAACATGGAACGGCCCGAGCACCGTTGTTTCTGTGGCGCCTGTAGGCTTCCGGTTATTGATCGCGTCGACGAGCATCGACACACCGAGAATGTCAGACAGCAGGATATATTCCTGCCGCCAATCACTGCAGATCTGACCCGTTTGCGTGAGAAACTGGATGGCAGCCATCCATTCCGCTTCCGTGGGCTCAATTTCTTTCACAGCAGCGTGCAGATGCCAGATCAAGACACTCATGACGCTACGCAGCCGCTCATCCTTTGACGCAGCCATGCGGGCGATTACAACGTCTGCTGAGTTTTCCTCGGTGAAATAACCGTCTTTTGCATCGCTTGCGGGAACCTGTGCGTGATCAGTCATCGCCTTCATCCTTGTTCTTTGATTATCGGGGGATAATGCGATCCGCACGCAACCGATCGAAAGCATCGGTAAAGGATGCAACAGTATCCTGATAGTCGAGGAAGCCGAGTTTCCGGCTCAAAGTCATATCGTTGAAAGTTTCGACTTCGCGACCAAGATCAGCGTCGGTATGCCAGAATGATGCAACCTTGGAGAGATGGTTGGGCTCAAGGTCGTTCTTGGCGACAATGTTGTCCCAGATCGGACCTGCATCCGCCATGCTAATTTCCAATGGCCCCGCTTTGCCGGGATAAGGAGCGGCATCGATACCGAAATAAGCTGCCAAGCGCGGCCACAGCCAGTTCCAGCGGAAGATTTCACCGTTGACGACGTTGAATGCGAGATTTTTAGCCTGGGGTGTTGTGGCCGCCCAGAGCAGATGTTTCGCAAGAATTCGGCCGTCCGTCACATCGATGGCTGCTTCCCATTGCTGCGGCGAACCCGGAAACACGAACGGACGACCCGTCTCGCGGCAGATCGAAGCATAAACCCCAAGCGTGGCTGCCATGTTCATGACATTGCCGACCGCATACCCGATTAGTGTGTGCGGCCGGTGAACGGACCAGGTGAAACCGTCACGCTTTGCGGCTGCAAAGACTTCATCTTCCTGGACATAATAGAAATTGTCGAAAGGAAGCCGCGGCTGATCTTCACGGAATGGGGTTTCCGGTTTGGATTTGGCATAGGCCTCGAAGGGCCCGAGGTAGTGCTTGGTCCCCGTGACGAGTGCCGTATGTTCCACGCCCCGGCCCTCCACCGCCTGGAGCAGGTTGCGGACCATGCCACCGTTCACGCGAATATTCTCGACTTCCGTTGCCTGTCGCGACCAGGTGGTAATGAACACATGGCTGGGGCGTACGTCTGCCAGGGCCGCCTTGAGACTGGCTGGATCATTCAGGTCAGCATTCAGCGAATTAACGCCGTCCAGGCGGGAGGGGGACCGTGACAGACCGGAGACCGTCCACCCTCCTGCGGAGAGCAGATGTTCCGCGAGATGGCCGCCTACGATTCCGGTGATGCCAGCGATGAGTGCATGTTTCATAAAAATTGTCTCAACTATTGAGGAGGGTTATTTTGATGCTGCGCGTGGCATCCTGACCGAACGCAAAGGCTTCCACAGCTTCGGTCAATGCGAAGTCGTGCGTCTGGATCGGTGAAAGATCAAGACCTGTTCGCTCCAGAAACCGAATGGCTGCAGGCCATACGCCAGGGGAGCCTATGCAGCCTTTCACGGTCAAATTCTTCATCTGAATCTGCCCGATGTTGACCGGCACCTTCCGGCCGATATTGATGCCGACCATCGACATGCGCCCTTCCTCGCGAGCATAATCGAATGCTGCGGCAAGTGATGCATCGTGTCCGGATGCCTCGATCACCAGATCAGCGCCGTGGCCACCGGTAAACTCGCGTACCTTCTCGGCCGCACCGCCGTCCGACGGATCAATCACAACGTCTGCGCCAAGCTTCAATGCTACATCGCGCCGGGTCGAGAGCGGATCGATGACAATCACGCGCGCACCCATGCCGATGGCTGCCGCCGCGGAAACGAGACCGATCGTACCCCCGCCGGAAACCACCACCGTTTCGCTGGCATTCGTGCCGCCAGAACGCAACACCGCGTAGAAGCCGCATGTAAACGGCTCGATGAGAGCAGCTCTCTTATTGTCCACGGCGTCCGGCAACTTATGCAGCCATTCGGGATTCACCGTGAAGAATTCACGATCCGCGCCACTGAGTGAAAAGCCGAAATGATGCAACCGCTCTGGCGTACGCACCACACATTCACCGACCACCCGGTCGCCTACTTTGAAACCCTTGACGGCCTGCCCGACCTCGACAATTTCGCCGGCCCATTCATGGCCCGGTGTAACCGGATAGGCGATGGGAATGATGTATCGTCCGGCCAGCAATTCGTAGTCGGAATGGCAGATGCCAACGGCCTTTGTACGAACCAGAACTTCCGTTGGAGCAACTTCCGGCATCGGCATGTCAGCAATGACGGGTTTTTCCGGAGCCTCGAAAACCAGTGCTTTCATATGTTTTCTCCCGCGTATTTCATTAAAGTGTCTCGACCATCCCGGACCCAGCCGAGCGGACGATGGCTTCCAAAAGTGCAATGTTGTCGATCATCTCCTGCCCGGTGATCGGGTATGGGGCAATGCCCCGCACCGCATGGGCGAATGCACGAAGGTTGTCGCGCACCGGTTCTGCCGGATTAACCTCACGTACCGTAATCGGCTTGTCTTTCCATCCTTCGGTAACGATCCATCCGTCCGGCGCCTCGACATGCGCCTTATCGCGCACTTCGATCCAGCCTAGTGTGCCGAAGATTGCAAAACGGGAAATGAAGGGGGTTGCGAGGGTCGCAGACACATAGGCCGAACCACCGTTTACGAAGCGCACATGCGCGCTCATGGTGTCACCTTGCGGAATCCCGGAGGCAAGATTTTCACAGGCAACGCGGACGTCGCGTGCCGGACCCATCAACCGGACGGAAAGATCGGTCAGGTGGATGCCCGTCGCTGTCATTCCGCCAGCAGGAGCCTGATCGGCTTTTAGTCGCCAGTTGGTCGGATCGAGTGTCAGAAACTTGTCGTGACTGAAATTTGCTTCGATCTGCAGCAGGCGTCCCAATTTTCCGTTGTCTGCAGCATCAAGTATGGCCGCGATTGGGGGCTCGAAACGGCGCTCATGCCCCATTCCCAGAACAAGTCCTGCTTCATGGCAACGGGCCACAGACCGCTCCGCACCTGCCCGGGTCAGAGCAAGCGGCTTTTCACAGAACACGTGTTTTCCGGCGGAAACTGCCTCAGTGATCTGCTCTTCATGCAGGGAATGGGGCGTTGCAAGAACAACTGCCTCGATCTCCGGATCGGCAAGAGCACTGGATAGTGTTTCCGAAAAGGTCAGTCCACGCTCATCCGCGAAAGCCTTGGCTTCCGGCGTGGGATCGACGGCGCGCGTGAAACGCATGTCCGCTCCGCCGGCATTGACCAGTTGGGTCATCTTCTTGCCCCACCATCCAAGGCCGACGATGGCGGCATTGACCGTTTTGATTGGAGCGGTCATCAGCGATTATCCACCCGCTTGCTGAAAGGATGAATTTTGACATCTTCCCAGATCTTGGCGGCGTTGAACGGATCGTTGGCGTTGAACGCGACAACGGCTTCCTTGCTGTCGGCTTCGAGAACGAATAGCGAGCCGATCATGGTCTCGTTGTCGTCGGCCAATAACGGACCTGAAATCAACGTCTTCACCGTAGCTTTAGCCAGGTAGGCCTTGTGAGCCTCGTAGTGGGCGAGCCGGTCTGCGAGCGCATTCGGTCGATCCAGGCAGTGTACAATATAGTGCATGTTACCTCTCTTCGGCCTCCATCAGTTGATGGAGTAGCCTCCATCAATCATCAAAAGCTGACCTGTAATGCCGCTGGCACCTTCGGACAGGAGGAAGCCCACCGCAGATGCGATTTCCTCAGGCCGAATCAAGCGGCCAATGGGCGTATCGTCCATCCATTGTTTCATGACCTGGGGCTGTGTACGTCCGACCTCGGCAAGCATCACCGTATCCGTGTAACCGGGGCCGACAGCATTGACCCGCACGCCGGTTTTGGCCCATTCCACAGCCAAAACGCGGCACATATGAGCGACCGCGGCCTTGGAAACGTCGTAACCGACATGCAGTTCGGGGCGGACCGCTTTCACGCCCGCGATAGATGAGGTCATCACCACAGACCCGCGACCGGCTGCTATCATGGCTTTGGCGAAAGTTTGTACGGTCCAAAACACGCCATCCAGATTGATGCTCATTACCCGGCGCCACTCATCCTGAGTGTGTCCAAGTGCGGGCTTTTCGTAGGACATCCCGGCATTGGCAAAGACACCATGAAGGGGGCCGTATCGAGCCTTGATATCAGCGGCAGCTTCCTCGATTGAGCTCAAATTGGTTACATCGAAAACACTGCCATAGGCTTTCCCGGCAGCCCGGTTGATCTCTTCAGCTACGGATTTGACGGTGTCATCGCGATCTGCTGCGATAACAGTGGCTCCGCGCGCACTGAGATGGCGGCACGTGGCACTGCCGATACCTCCCGCGGCTCCGGTCACAAGGACAACCCGGTCTTTGAAATCCTGGGGTTCGCTCATTTTACATCTCGCATATCGACAAGTATTTTCATCTGGGTGCCTGAAGGGTCGAGCAGTGCCTCGAAGCCTTTTTCAACAACGTCATCAGGAGCGATTGTCGCTGTGACAATCTTTTCGACCGGGAAAATCCCCGCGCCGATCATTGCCGCGATGCGCGGCCAGATCGTCACCGGATAGCACCACGTAGCTTCTACGGTAATGTCTTTGAGAGCCCACAACATGGCATCGATTGCTGCGGGTTTGACATGCAGACCGACCTGAACCACCTTGCCCTGGCGACGGACGGCTTTTGCACACAGACTAAGCGATGCCTCAGCACCGACGCATTCAAGTGCAACATCAAGCCCGACACCCTCCTCCGTATGTTCACGAAAGAGTTTCGCGGGATCGGCCTCACGCGGGTCGAATACAATGGCCTCGGGGACCAGTTTCTGGGCAAGATTCCTGCGGTTCGTATTGGGTTCGGAGACAAAGATCGTCGAGGCACCCGCAGCCTTGACTGCAAGGAGCACCAGCGCACCGATTGGTCCCACACCGGAAACAAGCACTGTCGAACCGGACCCTACCCCGCCACGGTCGACGGCATAAAGTGCAACAGCCGCGGGCTCGATCATTGCGGCCTGTATGTCGCTGACGCTGTCGGGCACAGGAAAGACATTGTAGCCATTAACGACGGCCAATTCTCCCACTCCGCCCCAATCCCATGACAGGCCGACGCAGGCCATCTTTTCGCTGAGATGAAACAGTCCGCGCCGACCATAGTAATCATCACGCGGTGAGATTAACGGCTGGATGGATACGCGATCTCCCACCTTCACGTGAGTGATGCCACTACCGACCTGCTTCACCCGGGCCGAAAACTCATGGCCGAGGATTTGCGGCAGCTGTGCACCCGAATAAACATGCGCAATTGCCGGAGTAACGATCGGCCCTGCGATATACTCATGCAAATCAGTGCCGCAAATACCGCACACGATCGGTTCAATCAGAACCTGATCCTCCGCAAGAGGACCGGAGGGCGCCGGCACATCCTCTACCCTGATGTCCCGTTTGGAATAATATCGAACCGCTTTCATGTAATTTCTCCGTAAAATCAATTCTATTGCGCCGTGTAGCCGCCATCGCACACGAGGCTGCTTCCGGTAACGAATCGCGCCTCATCCGAAGCAAGAAACAGGACACAATTGGCAACATCGACTGGTTCAACCAACGTCAGCGGATGTTTCGACTTCATCATTTCCAGATAATGATCAAGGCCGCCTGGATAGGTTTCGCCCGCATGCATGAACAGGGGAGTCTTTGTCGATCCTGGATGAATCGCATTGACGCGGATGCCGTGCGGGGCTTAACAAATGGCATCGGTTTTAGTCATCGACAGCACGGCCCCTTTCGTGGCCTGATAGGGTGGAAGATCGTCATTGCCGATCAATCCGTAAATCGATGAAAAGTTGACGATCGATCCGCGCTTTGCAGCCATCATAGGTTTTAGGGCATGCTTCGTGCATAGAAAAACGCCGCGAACATTGACCGCAAATATCCTGTCCCACTCCTCCGATGTCACTTCATGTGCAAACTTGTTCACGCCGGTAATGGCGGCGTTGTTGACGAGGACATCAAGCTTGCCCCAGCGATCAACAACCTCAGTGACACCAGCCTCGACTGCTTTTTCGTCCGACACATCCACCCGGACGAAAATCGCATCGCCTCCCTTGTCAATGATGGCTTGGGCGACCTTGGAACCGGCCTCGGCGCTAACGTCGAAGATGGCAATTTTTGATCCTTCTTCGGCAAAGCGATAGCTCGTTGCCTCTCCAATGCCGGTGCTTCCTCCGGTTATGATCGACACCTTATTTTCCAGTCGTGCCATTGGATTCCCTTTCAAATTCAACCAATGAAATCAGCCGCCTCCATTCGCAGGGCTAGATCAGGACCATGCCGCCATCGACCATCATGGTTTGGCCGGTGATGTAATCCGATGCGTCAGAAGCGAGGAACGTGGTGACGCCGGCTATGTCCTTTGGCGCTGAAACCCGGCCAAGAAGAATA
The DNA here is from genome assembly GCF_014192095.1 of Phyllobacterium trifolii. Taxonomy (GTDB): domain Bacteria; phylum Pseudomonadota; class Alphaproteobacteria; order Rhizobiales; family Rhizobiaceae; genus Phyllobacterium; species Phyllobacterium trifolii. Next base: position 13,532 of record NZ_JACHXN010000023.1, on the reverse strand, counting down.
GACTGTGAGAATTCATTGATTGCTTGCTCTGGTTTGGAGGTCAGACCGTGCTCCATGAATTCGCGGTCAAGTTGTTGCCAAAGCTCAGTCGCCACTACGCCTGGCGCAAAGCAGTTCACAGTGATCCTGTGTTCGGCCAAGGCCCTTGCTGCTGCCTGGGTCAAGGCCACAACTGCAAATTTCGAGGCACAGTAATGGGCAAAGAGGGGATAGCCCTGCTTGCCGGCAATTGACGCTGTGTTGACGATTTTACCGCCGCCGCCCTGCGCGATCATCTGCCGGGCTGCCTCTTGCGTACCAAGGAGCACGCCCAAGCCATTGACCTTCATGATCCGGTTGAAGTCGTCTTCGGTCACATCGAGAAACGGACACGTCTGGCTGATGCCGGCATTGTTGAACATGACATCGAGCCTGCCGAATCTGCTGGCGACTTCACTGATCATGGCCTTGACGCTCTGTCTTTCGGCGACATCGACGGAAACCGCATGCGCTTCCGCGCCGGTTTTTCTGATTTCAGCGGCAACTGCCTCGCTCGCGTCCTTGTTCAAATCGGCTATGATGACGCGTGCGCCATTGGCGGCAAGGTCTTGGACAATGCCCGCGCCGATCCCGCGCCCGGCACCCGTTACAATAACGACCTTGTCTTTTACTGAATTGCTCATGTCTCTTCCCTTAAAAATCGCTCGTCGTTAGTGGGATCTGTTCACGTAGAGGCTGGCGGCCACCACGATAACCACGCCCTTGATAATGGTCTGAAGCTGGACCGGAAGACCGAACATCACCACTGCATTTGAAATCACCACAAGGATGGCAGCTCCTGCGAGCGCTCCGGCAACGGTCCCGCGACCTCCGGACAGTGCCACGCCGCCCATCACCGCAGCGACGATGGAGTCGAGCTCAAAGCCACGGCCAACGAAATTGTCTACCACCCCGACAAATCCGGAGAGGATTAGCCCCGCACCCGCGGCAAGGGCGCCGCAAATCACGTAGGCTGCGATCGTTATTCTGTCTGAAGAGATCCCAACCAGCTTCGCCGTAACCGGATTGCCGCCAGTAATGTACATACGCCGGCCAAATGCAGAGCGATGCAGCACAATCGCCAAGACGATGGCGACAATAAACATAATCACTACATTGTAGGGAACACCGTAAAACGCGCCTGTTCCAATGCTGCGGAAGAAAGGCGGCACATTTCCTGAAGGCGCGCCCTGGGTCCAGGCAAAGCGCAGTCCCTGGAGCACAATCATCGTTGCCAGCGTCGCAAGGAAAGGCGACACATTGCGCTTCGTAACCAGAAGTCCATTGATCAATCCGGTTGCAATCCCCACTGAAATTGCCGCAAGGACAACCCAGGCAGCATCACCGTTTTGGCCGCTAAAACTGGTTGCAACTACCGCAGAGGTTGCCATGACCGAGGCTACGGAAAGATCAAGCCCGCGAACAAGAATGACGAATGCCTGGCCGATGACGACGATACCAAGCGGTGCGAGCTGCATAAGCATGTTGGAAATGTTGTCACGACTGACGAATGCAGGCGTGATCAAGCCGGACACGAGGATCGCCAATACCAGGAATAGGAAAATTCCATAGTGAGTGAGGATCGGCATCAGTTTCGTATGAACAAATGCGCCGGAAGTCGCATCTTTTTCTGGCATGGCTGAAACGCTCATCATGCAACCCTCCGTTTCTCAACGTAGACGGACACGGCAAGGATGATCACCAACCCTTGCACCACCAGCTGGAAATGCGACGACACGTCCATGAAGTTGAGGACATTGTTGAGCAGAGAAACCAGGTAGACCCCGAGCAAAGTGCCGATGACGCCGCCTCTTCCGCCCGCCAACATCGTACCGCCGACAACCACGGGCGTTATCGAAGCCAGTGTGTAGTTTGCCCCTGTGTAGGGCTGCCCGACTCCAAATCTGCTCACCAGATATACTGCGGTGAGTGCAGCGAAGAAGCCGGAGGCTGCGTATACACCGATGAGTACACGCTTGTGTGGCAAGGCCATCAAACGCGCCGCATGTGGATCATCGCCGACGGCATAAACGTATCGGCCGCTGCGGGTGTACCGGAGGATAAACCAGACAAGGAGGAACAGCGCGATGGCGATGGTCGCGCCTATCGAGATCTTTCCCGCAATCCGGCCATAGGCAAATGTATCGAAATTCAGCGGCACCTTACCAGTAGGCCCGAGCCCATAGAGCAAGGCCACACCCTGAACAATTGCCCCCGTGCCAAGTGTGACGATCAGCGGATGCACACCGGTCACAACTACCGCTGCACCATTCATTACACCGATCAACGTTCCTAAAACCAGAACGAACAAGACGACTGGCAGGACCATGGCTGGATTGCCATTGATGAGACCGGAGGTCAGCATTGCAACCAAGCTGATGATCGAACCGACCGACAGGTCGATTCCGCCGGTGAGAATTGTCAACGTCTGACCAAGACTGACAAAAGCGAGGCCGGCAGATTGCTCGTAGACGTTCAGAAGATTGTTCGATGTGGCAAAGCGATCAGAAAGGACGGCACCCACTATGAACATCACAACGAGAAGCCCGATAACGATTAAGTGCCCGCTTCGGCCTCCCGATAGATATCGGCTCGTGTTTTGCAGCACGGCTTGCATTTTAAACTACCTCCTCAGCTGGCATAACGGCGTGTTGCGAGTTCAATGACTGTCTCTTCGGTGATCTCATCGCGTGTGAGTTCGCCTGTGATGACCCCCTCTCGCATAACGATTACGCGTTCCGACATGCCAATGATCTCGGGCAGCTCGGAAGAAATCATCAAGATGGCAATCCCTTGGTCAGCAAGCTCCTGCATGATTCGATAGATTTCAATTTTTGCGCCAACGTCCACGCCTCGCGTCGGCTCGTCAAGAATGAGGACTTTCGTGCTGGTGCGCGCCCATCTTGCAACGATCACTTTCTGCTGGTTACCACCCGACATCAGCGAAACGGACGTGGAGGGGCCCCTGCAGGCAATCCGATATGATTCGATTTCCTGCTTTGCGACCTTGAATTCGCGAGCAAAATCGATGAGGCCAAAGCGCGTAAACTGCGAAAGCGTCGAGGCGGTCATGTTGGCTGCAATGTTGAGGTTCATTGCAAGCCCCTGGCCTTTCCGGTCTTCTGTCACCAGACCGATGCCCTCGGCAATCGCTCGTCGCGGTGTCATGTCGTGTATTTCCCGGCCGTCGACAAAAATCTGGCCGCCGCTGCTGCGCATGGCGCCGAATATGGCGAAGGCCAGCTCGGATCGACCGGCTCCGACCATTCCAGCAAGACCGGTAATTTCCCCGCGACGCAGGGTAATTGACGCGTTATGAACGCGTCCGGGTATCGAGAGATTGCGGACTTCAAGAACCACGGGCGAATCTGCACTTTGCGTGTTGCGTTTCGGAAAGAGCTCCGAAAGTGAACGCCCAACCATCAATGAAATCAGTTCATCCCGCTCAACAGATGCTATCATGCGTGTGGCAACGTATTTGCCGTCCTTCAACACAGTCACGCGATCGCAGAGATCAAAAATCTCCTCGAGCCTGTGGGAGATATAGAGGATAGCAACGCCAGCATTGCGCAGTGCTCGCAACCGTTCAAAAAGCACCGTCACTTCAGGACCGGATATCACGGCCGTAGGTTCATCGAGGATGAGCAGTTTGACGTCGTGGACCAATGCCTTGGCGATCTCAACCATCTGCTGGTCGGCAACCGACAAATCCCGGACCAAAGTCGTGGGATCAACATCGATACCGAACTTATCGAGGAGATTTCTTGCATCGGAACGCGTGCGGCGATGATCGATCAAACCGAGCCGATTTCTGCGCTCGTGCCCTATGAAAATGTTTTCAGCAACGCTCAGATGCGGGAAAAGCACAAACTCCTGGTAGATTACGTGAATACCATGGCGTTTTGCATCGCCTGGACCCGACCAGCTGACCAGCGCGCCATCAAAGTCAATCGATCCCGTATCTGGCTGGTGAACGCCCGCGACAACGCGGGTCAAAGTTGACTTGCCGGCGCCGTTCTCCCCGATCAGAGCGTGGATTTCACCCTGACGGACCTCGAGCTGCATGTCCGTGAGGGCCTGCACGCCGGGAAAGCCTTTGCTTATGCCTTGAAGTGAAAGCATGGGGAGACCTCGTTCCATCCAGAAAAATTCAGGTGATGCGGAGCCGAAGCGATCCGCACCACCTGTGGGAGGATATCAGTGGGGATAATCGACTTTGTATGTACTTGGATTGTAGTCCGGCCCCATGCCACCGGTGACTAGCATGTCGGCCGGGGCATCTGGCAAGACCATGTCCTTGATATGCATGTCCGGATGGATCGATGCGGTTTCATCACCCTCTGTCGTCGCAATCTGGGCGTTGATTTCATAGGTGCACGGGACCTGGGCTCCAGCCAGAACCTTCAGAGCGACCTCGATTGCGGTGCCACCCATGGCCGGCGGATAGCCAACTTCCAGCATCGGCACCTTGTATTTGAGCGCCATTTGCATTGGGCCGTTCACATCGGAGGTGGTATGCGGGGGAATTTCACCTTGCTTGAAACCGGCTTCGAGAAAAGCTTCGATTGATCCCGGTGTTTGCAGACCATGCGTCGAGAAGACAGCGTTGATGTCATGACCGTATTTGGAAATCACCGTCTGCATGACCTGTTTTCCGCGCACGGGGCTCCAATCAGAATAGACCGTGTCAAGAATCTTGATTCCGGGATATTGGTTGAACACCTGCATTCCGGCCTTGACCCGTAACTCGTTTGGACTTGAGCCAGCCTGTCCTCCAAGAATGACGACATTGCCCTTGCCGTTGAGCTTTTCGACGATCCACTGAGCGAAGAGACGGCCCATCATCGCGTCCGAGGCGGTGACGAATGTAACGAAATTGTTCGACGAAACGCGGCGGTCGACCATGACCACGGGGATTCCCCGCTCCATTGCGCGAGTGACTGCCGGATCGAGGGCTTGTTCGGTATTCGCACTTACGATCAAGAGATCGACTTCACGCGAGATAAGATCCTGGATATCCGCCACCTGTTTGGCGTCGTCATGGCCGGCGTCGGTGATAATCAGCTGCTTGACCTGGTCTTTGTGTTCGGCAGCCGCTTTCATGATCGAATGCTGCATCACGACGCGCCAGCTGTCGCCCAGACCTGCATTGGAGAACCCGATGACGTAGGGCCCGGTCTTCTTGTACTGGGCGGTATCCTTGAAGCAAACATCCAGTGAAGGATTGAAGAGAAATGTGCGGGGCACACCTGTATAGGTCTCTGCCTGGGTGGGCGGTGAATAACCGGCTATGGCCGTCATTCCAAGTAATATTGCAATAAGTTTCTTTTTCATTGTGGTTCTCCTCCATACCGTTCAATAAAAGGAAGAGACAACAAGGTACAGGTCGCGATACCTTTTAGTATACACGCACTAAACAATCGGCCTCGTCGAGCTTTATTCCTCCCTTGGACCATCTCGTGGTCCGGGATGTAAGTTAATGTAAAACCCGTGGGGAGGACAAACCTATATTTATCCAAATTGGACATTTTTGCAGGAAACAAATGATTGCAATCCGGTTCATACTGGAAGCGGGAGCGAATTGAGATTCACGCCCGGCGCTGGAGGCGAACCGTTTCTCCTGAAACGTCCGTGCTTGGGGTCTAACACGTTCAATGGAAGTTCGGTTCGTCTTTGTCATCCCGATCAACGGACGGCAGATGCGGGGTGCAAAATGCGGGAGGTATTTCATGAGTGATCGGTTTCGCGTCGGTTGGGTGGGTATTGGCAAAATGGGCGCGCCGATGAGCCGCCACGCATTGCGCGCCGGTTACCCGCTCACTGTGTTCGATCCGCTTCCGGAAAACCGGGCTACGATTGTCGCTGAGGGCGCAACTGTAGCCTACACCTTCGAAGAGCTTGCTGCGGCCTCCGATGTCATTATTCTGACCATCCCGAATGATGCGGTTCTCAACGAATTGGTGTTTAGCGCCGGCGGCTTGGCAGAAGTCATGACCTCGGGTCAAACCCTGGTTGAAATGAGCACTGTTTCTCCCGAAATTTCTGCCTCCATAGCCACTGCACTGGAAAAGAAATCGGTCAACTATCTTCGCGCGCCAATATCGGGCAGTACGACCACTGCGTCGGCCGGCAAACTTTCGGTCATGGCATCTGGCCCCAAGCCAAGTTACGCCAAGCTGGAACCTCTCTTCTCCAGCTTCGCCAATCGAAGCTTCTATCTTGGAGAAGGCGAAGAGAGCCGTTATCTGAAGCTGGTTCTCAACGCACTCGTGGGCGCAACGGCCGCCTTGCTTGGAGAAGCGCTTACGCTTGGCCGCAAGGGGAATCTCTCAATGGAGACCATGCTTGAGGTGATTTGCGAAAGCGCAGTGGCTTCCCCGCTTATTGCCTACAAGCGTGACCTTCTCGTCAATCGCAACTTCGACCCAGCCTTCTCCGTATCGCAGATGATGAAGGATTTCGACTTGATCCTCGGTGCAGCAAAAACCGATCACGTTCCGATGTTTCTGACTTCAATCATCCGGCAACAGTATGAGTCAGCCTTTGCAGAAGGCCTGGCGGAAAAAGACTTCTTCGTTCTGATTGAACAGTATGAGAGACTCGCAGGGCTGGAGGCTCCAATCTCTGATGCAACGCCAATGCCGAAATCCAACCGGAAGTCGGCTTAGCAGCATTGCACTCACGGCCGCCTCTCGCAATATAGTTCCCCGAACCATACATCCAGTCCCGGCGAGGGTGTTTGCAGTGGAGGCGATACGTGAATGATTATGAGATATTGCGTGTCATAGAATTTCTGGACAAGACACGTCGACCGTTCCGAGATGTCTTGCCTATGGCTGATGACGAACCCATCTGGAACATCGTCGCCTTTCTGATCAGGAACCACATTCACGGTCAGACGGTCACAATTTCGATGCTTACGCAAATCACCGACGTTCCTTACGCAACATCGATGCGGCTCATCAAACGCTTGATCGACGAAGGGCATATTATCAAGACATCGAGAGGGAAAACCGGGAAGAGCTTCGCTTTGCAACCAAGCAACGAACTCCTGCAGTCGTTCCAAGGCTATGCCCGCCGTACGAAATCGCTTCTCGCACAGACGCTCGGCCTCAGACCAACTCTCGAGCAGGACGATGATTACTATTTCGGCGGAACACCCCTGGGATCAAATATTATCCCCCCAATGCGGATCGTACAAAAACGCGCCGAAGACCAGCTCGAGTTGCGCTTTTTATTGAATGACGACAATTACTTCTCCTCGATGCGAAACATGTGGGCCGATTTTCGTAACAATCTCGCGTCTCGCAAGAGCTTCGATCTTCTTCCCCTGCCAGAGCTTTACACGCGCGCATTGAATAACGGGCAGCAAGGCGTGTCCACGTATGACGTTATGGCTATAAACATGCCGTGGCTGGGAGAATTCGCAGCAAAGGGTTTGATCCGGCCGCTTGGGCAGCTGATCCAGAAAACCGGGGTCAATCCCCTCGATTTTCATCCTTCGATCTGGTCAACAGGCACTTGGAACGGCCAAGATTTCGGCGTGCCCGGTTACTGTACAATCGAGATCCTTGCGGCGCGGCGTGATCTTTTTACTGATATTGAACTGCCATTTCCGAAGGCGTTTAACGATGTCATTGCTGCAGGTAAGCGATTTCACGATCCGCAGCGCGGCATGTACGGCATCGTCTGGGACGGCGCACGAGGAATGCCCATCGCATCGAGTTTCATGTTCTTTTTGGGAGCTTGCGGACAGCCGACACTATCGCTGCGGAAAACGCCTCATGGATATACTCTCGATGGTGTCGATCCTGAAAAGATTGTGCCGGAGATAAACTCGGACGCCGGCCTAACAGCTCTCGACTACATGCATCAGCTGAAGGAAATCTCACCACCCGAAATTTTGAATATGGCATGGGACCAGGCTCTTGCCGTTTTTATGAAGGGCAATGCGGCAATGGCATATTGTTGGACCATGCGCGCTGCTCGGTTTGAATATGATGTGCAATCGGTAGTCAAGCGTCGCGTTGAATACCTGCCGCAGCCCTCAGGCCCACGTGGCAGCCGGGCCTCACCTATAGGCGGTTTCCTTTTTGTTATCCCGGCAAATCTGCCGCAAGAACGAGTCGAAGTGGCAGCTGATGCAATTGCCTGGATGGCTTCACGCGAAGCTATGAAGGCCCATGTTAAGAATGGCTTTCCGATTGCGCCTAGGTTCTCGGTCAGCGCCGATCCTGAAGCCGCCGCCAGTTCCCCCATCGTGCGTTTCGTCGACCAGTTGGCAAAACGCAACCTCTTGCACACGTGGCAGCGTCCCAATTTGCCACAATATACCGCAATTGAACGCATTCTAGGGGATGAGATTCATGACGCCCTGTTGGGCCGGAAATCTGATAAGCAGGCTCTTGAGAACGCTTCAACAAGAATCTCCAAGACCTTGAGGATCCGCAAGCCTCATTTCGCTGGATAAAAGCAGCAACATTGAATTTCCGTCGGCTTGTTAGTTTCAGCAGAAGATTGGCGCAGCGGGTGAATGCGAAAGGCTGGCCCGAACGGCAGGCGGTTTGCTTCCCAGTACGGCATTGTCGAAGGACGAAAGGGCACGGCGCACTCGCGGCTGTCGCGCTGCAGCTTTGATAAACGAGCGACATAGCCGAAATCTCGGCGTTTGTTCAAAGCAGTTACGCGTTGATAAATGTTCCTTTAAAAATTCCGATAATAGGCGAATATCGAGCATTTTGGATTGTAGCTTGAATGTCCACAATTCCGATTAAAAGCCTGTTGTGTAGTGCGTATTCAATGGTCGCCTTAAAAAGATAGGTACTGCAAACCCGCTAGTTTTCTCCTCTCGTTCCGAATAATGATTTGGCAAAACAGGAATGAAAGCCACCGAACGACGACTGCTTTGCGCCTTCATATCTGTCATTGAGGCCGTCATCCCACCTGCCTGAAAGCAGACATCGTCTTGGCAGCGGCGTCACGTCGCCTGTGCGCCTACCGGTCATTGCGGCTCTCGCAGAACTATTCTGCGACGCCGCAAAATTCGGGAAAACAAGTGTCGTCAGTCGGGACTTGCACCACAGAGGAGCGGTGGCTTCCGACTCAAAACGGACTATCGCCCAGCCTAAGATTGACAGGCAACAAACCTTCTGCGCAGATTAGTCCTCGGTGGATACGACCTGCTGCTTGCGCCCCCTCGGGGTACGGTGAACGTATCGAGCCGCTTATGGCTCCCTTTGCCCGAACGAACGGGTCAGCAATGCAAGCCCCTGACGCTTTCCGTTCGTTTTTGTAAAGGATCATCCCATGCGCGATTTCCGCGATGCCAAAGCTATGGCGAAAACCCTACGTGAAGCGCTTCACGCCAACTCTGTCGTCTTCACCAACAGTCAGAGCCAGGAGCTCGTTGCTCGAATTCTTGGCTTTCGAGACTGGAACGTATTGGCCGCAACGATCCAAGCGACGCAGCCGACAGCGAAGTCGGTGAGTGCCGAAACGTCTATTCCAGCGGGGGCGGAGATCCCCATCGTTCCTATGCGGGATCTGGTACTGTTTCCGCACATGATCTCGCGGATTTTCGTGGCGCGCGAGAAAACCCGCCAAGCCGTGGAACGCGCTATCGTCAGCGATCAGCGCGTTCTCGTTGTTGCCCAGAGAAATGGCGGCGACGATCATCCCAGCACTCTCGAAGCCTTCCATCCGGTGGGAGTCATAGCAAACGTGATAGACCGCCAGACACAGGTGGACGGGGCTCTCAAGGTTACCGTTTGCGGGCTTCAGCGAACAGGCATGGTCCGGCTGACCGATGACGGGTTCCTGGCGGCAGAGGTTACGCCGTTTGACGACGAACGCGGCAAGTCGACGGAGGCAGCCGCTCTGTCGAGTGCGGTTCTCGATGCGTACCAGATCTATGCCGAGATCGATTTTTCTGCACTACCGCCGGGATCCAAAGCCAGGTTCGGCCTACCTTCGATCGGATATCCCAGCCTGTTAGCCGACACAGTCGCCCCTTTGCTATCGACCAGTATCGAACAGAAGCAGCAACTCTTGGAAACCAATGACGTGGTGGCTCGTCTCCAAAGACTCATCGAGCTGATGAGCAATGGCCGACCCAAAGCTGTCGCATAAATACCGACTTTTGCGACCCACCTGCTTTCCCTGAAAGGGATTGAGAATTCTCGTCGCGGAACTCTGTCGCTAAAGTTGGAGTTTCGCGGCGGATTTTTGCGACGGCCAATGACCGGTTCGGGCCGATCCTGGACCTTGGCACTGCCGTCACCCTCCGCCCGACCTCGCTCGGTTCGAAGATGCAATGCGGATCATTTAGTCGCTGGCGAAGCGGCAGCGCTCGGCGGCTTTCCATGATCACATCAACGGTCGGTCGCCGCGTTGTTGAGGATACTCATACGGATCACGGCGACCCCGCCATTGGCTAGCTCGGGCAGACGCGCGAACCAAGACTGCACATGCGGCGTCTGGTTGTGCGCTTCGAAATCGGCTTGGCTGGCGAAGATCTCATAGAAGATGAAATGCCCGGGCGCCTCGCGGCTCTCCTGAAGGAAGTAGAGCAAGTTATTCGGTTCGGCTCGGACTTGCGGCACGAGCGATAACGTGATGGCGCGCAGCGCATCCTCCTTGCCAGGTTTGGCTCGAACCTGCGCGACGACGGCATAGGCGTCGGTGGGCATATCCGCGTAGCGTAGGCCGTCGGCGTCGTGGGCAATCGCCGAGGGCGCTGCAAAAGTGGCCGCAATCAGCGCTGCCGGCGTGATGTGGGACAGGAATGTCCGTGGCATATCTTATCTCCTTCCTTCGTGGGATTGGGACCGAGTCGCAAATAGTGCACTCGAGCGCCGAACGAATCTGGGGCCCATTTCCTCGGTCGTGAGTTCGGCCTTCATCGGTGTATAGACGCCTATGAGGAAGAGGTTGGCGGCAGGGTCGTTCATTGCCTGCACTCCGCTCAGCGCGATGCAGCCACCATTTTACGCCGCGCTTCCAGCGCACTGTCGAAGGTTTGCTTGACCGGACCCAGTGCCTGCACGAACTCTAGCTGCTCGCCTTCCGAGCCGGTGCAGTAGATCAGCCGCCACCCAGCCGACTTGCCTTCCGTGATCGGGTTGGAATTGGCGTCGAGCGGGGCTGCGCTGCGTTCCGCCTCGCTCGTCACGGTTACGACGCGGTTCGCGCGGACATGGGTCATGCCGCGCCGCGCCGCGCCCGCTTCGAGATCGGCGATGAACTGGTTGAAATCGACGTCGTCGCGGATGTGAAAGCATATGTGCATCATCCGCGGAAAGGCAGGGCTCATATGATCGAGTGGCTCGGCGAACGCTCGCGGACCACCCATTGGCTCGTCGGCGTCGCGATATTGCAAAAGCTCGATCACGACGTTGTCGAACTGGATGAAGCGCACGTCGAGCCGCTGGCCGCCACCGCGAAGGTCGGGAATTCCCATCGTGCGCGGATTGACACCGCGTGCGTGCGCTTCGATTTCCTGACTGGTCAGCAGCGTATTGTGAATACGCTCACCTTGAAAATCACCGTCCCTCATTACCTCGGTGCCGCCGAGAACCTCGGTATAGAAGGTGAAGGCTCGTTCCATGTCCTGGACCGTCAAGCCGAAATGTTGGATGCCTTGCAATCGGGGGCCAATCGGTAGCTCGGGGTTGGGGGACGAAGCCGTCTGCCGCCCTTGCGCCGCGGTTGGCGTCGCCATCCCGGTCATCGATGCGGCCAGCACCGCGCCTGTGCTTTTCAACGCGTCCCGGCGATTGAGGCCGCCTGAAATCTGCCCATGATTTTCTGCCATCTTTTGTCTCCCTGAACTTGCGCGAGCGCTCGGCGACCTGACCTGCTGCTACCCGACGCAGGATCACGTTGCGTCATTCAAATACTTGCCGTGCCCCCCGCGGTTTCGTTATCCCCACGCACCACACGAAGCGAACGCTGACGTCAGATAAGGGGCCCGCGGCTGGCGCGTATTTCAAAATCTTGCTATTTTGCTGCGACAGGCGCTTCGATGCTTCGCATAAATTTGCGCCACCAAAAGCGTTTAGGCGGCCTGGAGGGCGGGCGGTTGAAATTCGACGAGGCCTGGCGGGAGTTCGGCCACAGTGAAGCACGGGATGGCGAGCGCGCCGGCCTTGCTTCCTGCAAGGCGAATAATACTTCTGGGGTGCCGCGATACTGGACAGATCATTTGATCGCACCGGTACGCATGATCGGCGCCGAAACGGCGTCGCTCAAATTGAGCTATTGGTTTTCGACTATCGAGGATTCCCCGCAAGAGGGTGATCCGAACTTCGTCAGTGCCTCGCTCCGCACGAGCGCAGCGACGGCTTGGCGCGATGCGGCGCCGTCGGGGCTAATATCCATGTTGCCGTTCGAAGGCGCACAATGGCGCTTTGAACAGCCGGTGAGCTTCATGCAATTCCACATTCCGTTCGAGCTGATGGGCATGGTTTGCGTTTCGCTGTTCGGAAAAGAGCTCACCCACGATCATATCCGGATGCCCGCCGATGTCCTAGATGTCCAACTACACCACAGCCTGGAGCGCATACGGCATACGGCCTCCCTGATCGAACCTACCAATCTTCTCCTCGACAGTTGGGCACTGATCCTTGCTGAAAAATTCCTTCTACGGCTATCGAGTCATGGCGAGCGAAATGGGCACGGACCATTCGGCAAGCTTCCGGCCCGGGGTGTTGCACGTATCGTCGATTACATCGAAGATGGGATCGACCACGATCTGCGACTGTCATCGCTCGCTGCGATCGCAGGGATGAGCACCTATCATTTTGCCCATAGTTTCCAAGAGACAGTTGGCATGTCGCCCCATTCTTATGTGCTGGTACGGCGGATCGAGCGGGCTCGAGCCTTGTTGCACGGGGGAGGCGAGCCGCTCGTCGATGTCGCCCTTGCTTGCGGTTTTTCCAGCCAGTCCCATTTGACCACCGTGTTCCGCCGTCGTCTTGGTGTTACCCCCGGAGAATATCGCCGGCGCGCAGTAATCTAAGTGGATTGACGATGCGATAGGAACCGACGAAAAGACGCCCTAGGCGCGATGGGTATCCGCCCTCATTAGACAGCAAATTAGAGAACGTGTTTTCACCCGATCAAATGTCCGCTATCGCCATTTTGGATGCTGAAGCTGCCAGCCCTGCAACCGGCCCCCTCTAGGCCCTTTTTGATCCCCTCGCCTTGAGCGGAACCGAACCGCAGACCCAGTTAATGCAGTTTTCAGAGGTGAGGTTCCAGAGGAGATGGGGTGGTTGCCGCCCTCCCCTGACGGCATCGCAATGTGCCAATGTTGTGGTGCGTTAAACCTACAAAGCGGAGAAGGCGGCAAAATGAAGGATACGATGATTGGTGTGGACCTGGCAAAGAGTGTTTTTGTGCTCCACGGAGCGTCGATGGCGGGTCAGGTGAAGTTTCGCAAAAAGCTCTCACGGTCCCAGTTTCTGAAGTTCATAGCGGATCAATCACCTGCGGTCGTGGTGATGGAAGCCTGC
>NZ_JACHXN010000022.1 GCF_014192095.1 Phyllobacterium trifolii | reverse complement strand
CTGCTCGTCGCTGAAACGGGATCGCTTCATTTTCTGTCTCCTGGTGTGGAGAACAGACTAACCTCAAATCGAGGACATTCCAGGGGAGCAGGTCAGAGCATCTGCTGGTGTCGGACAAATCCGATGCAGGGCACTGATGTCATGATCGAGCCGTCACCAAGCAAAAGCGAGCGCATCATTTCGTCGCCTTCATGCACTACCAAGCAACTGGCCCGATCCGGTCTTCGTTAATTAGAATGAAGGGTTGGATCAAGACCATCCCGCGTTCCATTGATAACTTCTGAGCTTTGGGTAGCTGTCCACGGAAATGTGCACGTGCTATAGAGCCAGAAGTCTAGCGGAAACGAATGCTGTGTGATTGCCACCACTAGCTTAGAATGAGGGTTTTGGTGGTGGGTAAAGATGTCGTCCTAAAGCTAGCATTGGCATTGCAATACGCTCACCACGCGAACTTCGCCGGAACGCCTCGACAAGCCATCGCAGACGGATACTCAGCGATCGATGCTGCTCTGTCCGCTCTTCTTGCCCATGACAAAATTGATCCGCCTCGGATCCACAAGCACAAGCTCGATCAGGTGCGGAAAGCCTATCCCAACATGCTTGCGCCGAAAGTGACGCGGCGAGGGAACAGCGCATCCTATAGTCCGGGCGGCGATTGGACGAGTATCGAGTCTTATTATCGGCAATGGCTAGAGTCACGCTATTCTCGCTTTGACCTTCCTCCCGCGCAGGCATCAAGTCGCGTTGTAGAAACACATCAGTTCGTCAACGCAGCCATGCGCGTCATTGCTCGAAAGATGAAAATCAGCGCTCCAAAGCTGAACGAGCGTGCTTTTGAACAAGCCTTTGGCGTTAAGCATTCGGAACTAGGTCTTGCGGTGGGAATGATGCATGACCGGCTCTTTTCAGACGCAGAGCAGATGGGAGAAATACACGGTTCGAAGCTGGGAACCAAGCTTGCGAGTACGACGAACTATTGCGAATTGGACATCATCACCGGCGACGCGCTGACACAGGCTATCATCGGGGAAGACGAAGAAATCGCTATGGAAGGCGCACGCGTGTATGCTGAGTTCAACAAACTTGCCGAGAAGATCATCGAGAAGCGATTGAAGAAAATTCTTGGCAATCGCGAAGACGAGGCATCGGACCGGGAAGCCCTAAACTTGTCGCCGAACTTCATGCTTAGCATGAAGGCGCGATACCATGGCGCGACAGTGAAGGAGATGGGCGACCGTTGGGGGCGTGCGTTTGCCACCGGACTTGGGGCAACCTTTGCTAAACCCCGGCGCTATCGCAAGAAGAAGCAAGCTCCGGTCACGAGCCAAGACGCCCAGAGGGACACATGATCATCTTACCTGACCCAATTAAAGCCCTCTACGCGGCACACATTGCCATGTGCAAGCATTTTGCCCACACCGGGCTGACCTTCACCCTTGATGGCAAGCTAGTTGGCGACATTGGCGAAGCTGTGGTGGCTGAAGCCTTCGGCATCACCTTGTGCCGACAGCGAACGCCCGGCGTTGACGGGCACGCGGTAGACGGACGGTCGGTGCAGATCAAGGCAACGGGTCTTGCAAAAGCCGGTCCAGCCTTCACTCCCGGTGAAGGCATTGCTGATCATTTGATATTTGTCCGGATCGATTTCGCCGCCGGGAACGCGACCGTACTCTACAACGGACCGGAAGCACCGGTTCGCCGACTACTGCCTGCCATATGGTCTGGAACGAAAGTGGTCCGTTTGGCGCAGGTGCTTATAACGGACGCCACGGTGAGCAATGAACGACGTCTGCTTCGCGTGCGGTGAGCGGGGGGTCGTTGGGTGACACCAAACGTCTGGCTATTGGTTGGCGCAAAGTCGCCGCAAAGTAGTTGGCTGGCTCCAGGTCGAAAAGGGTGTTTTCTATTTTTCTAGAAAACTCACGCGCAAGCGCGTCGCCGGTCGGCTGGAAACTTTGGGACTTCGATCAGGCCCCCCATGGGTTCGAAAGCGCCCCGATGTTCTCCAGGGAACACCGCTGATATGGCCGCTTGGAACAACTGGCGCGAGCGGTCGCCGCGCCGCGCGTTCATTTGCCCTTCCATCGGTTGTAGTGGTCCCCCTGTTCGATCACGCTGCGTTTGCTGTCAAAAAGCGGCGCGGGGTCCGGGTCGGTCGGGCGTGGCTTCGGAAAGTCGTCCGGGTCATATTCCGGCACCGCATCGTCCAGAGCGCCACTGATTTCAGGCAGCAACTCTTCGAGCGATTCTTCAATCGGCGTGACGACGTCCATGTAGGCGGTGCGGGCCGCATCCGCTTGTGCCTGATATCTGTCAAGGTCATAACGTGACAGCACATGATGTTCGGCGTCGCTGATGGCTGCATCGAAATCGGCCTCGGCAGCACGTATCCGCCTTGCCAATGTCGGATCGAGATAGCGTCCCACTTCGCGCGTGACGATTTCCGCCATGACGCCGGGATGCAGCGATTCCAGCGCGTCAAGTTCTGTTGCGCCCTCGCCGAAGCGCTCCTCGAACTTCGGTCCGCGCCTGTCCGTTTCCTTGATCGGCGTGCGCGGAAGCTGGTACTCGACGCATTGTTCCGGCAATAGCAGGATCGGCTGCAAGGTTACATCGAGATGATCCGCTTCGAGTTCCTGTATCCAGAACTGGATTTTGCGCGCCAAGCCAACGGGCATGCCTCGGCCAGATGGATCGAAGTCGCTGATATAAAGGATTCGCGTCGGTCGCCCGTCGCTGATGATACGCTCGACCGCCTGCCGCGCCAGTGTCTCCGAGGTGTCGCCCATGCCGATGACGAGATTGAAGCCAAGTTTGCTGGCAAGCGGGACGAGGATGTCGTTCTGCGTCGACTTCTCCACCCACACCTCAACCAGAAAATCCTGCCGCGCCGTGAAGCCGCTGGCGAAGGCGTACGGCTTGGCGATTTCCATCCTTGGAATGGCCAGCCCTGCATGACCATCGGTAACGTAGCAGTCCGGGTCCGGCATGTTGTCCGAGTCATCGGCGTAAATGATCGGCGGGTCGTTTCTGCGGTCGGCTAGTGCGCCAAAGGGCAGCATTTTCAGATAGCGCGCCGACAGTGAAGCTTTGCCGAAATACTTCCAGTTCGTTAGCGTGTTTGTGTATGGCTGTCCGTCCGGTCGGATGATGGGCAACGGCTGCGAAATGAGCACGTAATGCATGCGCCGCAGATGCGCCCCGTGCCGGAACCCGAATTGCTCCCAGATGCCCATGAACCATTCTGCAGCTTGACGCCGGTCTGCCCGGCCCGCATAGAACGGGTCGTTGGACGGCGACAGGGCAACGAGGTCAGTCACCTTGCAGCCGACCTCCTTGGCGAGCGCCAGCAGCGACTGATAGTCCATCCGCTCCGTCATAGCGCCACCTGCCACCCCCGCCGTTCGCACTCGGCAAGCAAGGCTTCGTCACTCAACCCGGCGAGCAGTTTCCCGGTGATGGTCGCCGTGGCAGGAGCTTCCTTCAGGATCGGAGCCTTCACGGCCATTTCGTGTTCTTTGCCGTTGCGCGTGAATGTCCGCATCTGCGGAATTTCCGCAGACGTTATGTCCTTGCGGATTTTGGCGACCGTCTTGCCATCCACAGCGCATCGCTTGCCAATCTCGCGATCCGACCATCTCGTCCACTCAGGGTCGCGCAGCATCGCAAGCACCGAGCGCTTTCGGTCGGCAGCGGTACGCCGCATACCGTGATTGGCATTCGCGCCAACCGCCAGCAGAATTGCGTCCCGCTTGCCGCCTTCGCGTATCTCCGCGCTGATGGTTGCAAGTCCCAACTTCATATTCGCCTCGATCCGATGGAAACCATCGCCGGGCCAATAGTGCGTTCCATCCGAGAAGACGATAATCGGTGGGAATTGCGCACCGTTGCTCATTGCCTCGGCGTATTCGGCGACAATCCCGACATCGATTCCAGCTTCCCGCATCTGCAACTCTGGATCGATCTGGAGAAGCGATATTTCGATGTTGCGCACGCTTTCCATTGCGTGTGTCCTCCCTCGATTGATGCATTGCCTCTTCAAAAAAATTGGTGGGCGCATAAGCAAAAAATGCGCGCCTTCGAAGCGCTGGCATTTTTTGCACTGATATGTGGAAAGGGTGCTTAAGGCGGCTTGGCTGCGCGCAGTGGTAACTGTCCCAAATTATTAATAGTGCTCCCGACGTATGGTGTGGCGGTTTTGTTGATTTTGTTGGATTTGGAGTCGGCGATTTTCTGCTCCACGCCCCATACGTCTGGCGCGGCTCCACGCCATGCGTCTGGAGCGACGATTTTTTTTGCCTCGCGCTTGGCCGCCTGTTCTTTCGCTTTTTCTGTGCGCTTTTTCCGGTAGCTGGCGGCGCGCTTCTGCCACGCTTCGACGAGCGCCAGATCGCATTTCTTGAAATCGTCCGTGGGCTTCAAACCGTCGCTCGTCGGGTAGAAGGTCACGGTATAAGTACTGACGAGGGCTGTCCCATGGCCCTTGCCTTTGGCGACCTTGATCAATCCCTTGAAATCAAGCTCGTCAATGGCCTCAACGATGCGGTTGTGCGTGACATACTCGTCGCGGAGATCGCGGTGGGTGACAATGAGATTGCCGTTTTGCTTGCGGAACATCAGCGTGTGTTCGAGGACCAGCCGATGCAGTATCTTGGCAGCGTTTCCGGAGAGCGAACGGTAGGCCAAGCTCTGCGCTACCTCGTGCGGGAACTGGTAATACCCGCCGTTGATGCGGCCATTGTCGAGCAGCATGCGCTCGGTCTTGGTGCCGGGGCGGCGGCGTTCCTTGTCTCGGACATGAGCGCTCATGGCATTGCCACCTTGCGAACCTTGGCAGCGAGATCGCGCAGGAACTCGGTTTGTTTTTCGGATGGCGGTCTATCGTATCCAGCGACATTGCACAGGAAATCGTGCTGCCGCTTGGTTAGAAAGCCAGCGGGTGCCTTCGCAAGACACCACATAGCCATGAGCCGCCAGTCCATGCCGGTGAAGTCGGGAGCATCGCTGGTGGCCTTGTGTGGCCCGCTCTGCGGCGAAAAAAGCTGGTCGCCCAGCCAGTGGAGATCATACCCGGCTTTGTGCAGGGTTTTGACGAGCGCACGCGCGGCGCTTAAGGCTTCACCGTCGTGATCCGAGCCGAGCAGCAACAAAAGCTGCCGAAGGCGGTCGAAAGGTGGGGTTGCATGCGCAGTCATCGAAACGGAGCCTTTTTACTGGCCCGGTTTCTTGCGCTCGAAGGGTCTAATAGGGTAATGTCCGGTGGATTGGCTAAAATCCTCGTCCCCCTATCAGACCAGCTCCGGCACGCCACCGGGCTGGTTTGTTTTATGTGAGGCGGATCGTTTGACCCGCCCCACGAGTCTCCCCGCTTTGAAATGCTTTCCTGAATTAAACGGTCGATGTGGTCTCCTTGTCAGCCTGCACGGGCGGTACCTTTCGGCGGACGTCCGCGCCTTGGCGCTCCGGGACGCTGCCGGGCGATCACCTTTTTCTTGTAGGTTTCCGCCGCGCCGCGCGTCCAACGCGGGGTGTTTGGGGTGGGGTAGACGGGCGGCGGGAAATCCGGGTCGGTGTCTTGCAGAACGTAGGTCTGGCTGACAGAGACAGCGAGTTCGGCAGCAAACGTCTTGCGTCTAAGAAAATCCAGCGGGTTCATTGGCGTTCACCTTCTTTCAATGCCGTATAAAAAACCCAAATAAAAGTTAAACTGGCAAGTATTTTTTTTCTGCCGTTTCTTTGTGCAATGCCCGTTTGCCAAGCAAATTTAAGTATAGCTTTAACCTCGGTACGATTTCGGCGTGTTTCGTTCGGGTCCAATCTAGCCGCCGCACAGTCTTTGTAAGTGGCGTTTTAAGGTCGTTCTCAAAAAGCGAACAATGCCTGCAAAAAAAATTCGTTTTGTGAATAATCAAACTTCCCACAAATGGGGAATTTTTTTCGCCCGCTTCATCATCGCCGTCACGTTTTGCTTGCCGGTGGCGTAGTTCGCCCATGCGTCCAAAACCGCGCGCCTCTTGGCAACGGCGATGCTGCGCCTGTAACTTTGCTCGACTTGCCCGCCAATTTGGTGATCGAGGCACTCCTCGACGGTCTCGCGGGCGAACCGTGTTTCGTTGGAACAAAAATCCT
Source organism: Phyllobacterium trifolii (assembly GCF_014192095.1). Classification (GTDB taxonomy): domain Bacteria; phylum Pseudomonadota; class Alphaproteobacteria; order Rhizobiales; family Rhizobiaceae; genus Phyllobacterium; species Phyllobacterium trifolii. The sequence continues at coordinate 88,041 of NZ_JACHXN010000022.1, read as the reverse complement.
TGAAGGTCGAGCGAAAACCATGCGGCACCGCGATTTTGCCCGATACAACCTTACTGAGCGCGTCGCGCATGTCATTTTCCTCAAGGGCCGGAAACACCCGGCTCTCGCCTGTGACGCGCTCCTGCGCCGCCAGTATGGCCAATGCCGGTTTCGACAGCGGAACGATATGGTCGCGGGCGGCGGTCTTGGTGCGTTTGGCCGGAATGCGCCAAAGGCCCTTGTCCAGATCGAACTCGGACCACTCTGCCAGTCTGGTCTCGCCGGAACGAACGGCGGTGAGGATGGTCAGCAACAGCGGCGGCAACGCCGGGTCGCTGGTTATGTCCAGCCCGGCGATGAAGGCCGGGAGATCGGCATAGGGCATGGCCGGATGGTGGCCACGTTGCAGCTTCGGGCGCTTCGGTAAGAGGTGATCGAGATTGCCGCGCCAACTTGCCGGATTGTCGCCTGAGCGATAGCCCTTGGCCTTGGCCCAATCCAGCGTCCGCTCCACCCGGCCTTTCAACTGCTTCGCAGTCTCCGCCTTCTCCAGCCACAGCGGTTTCAATATGCCGAGCACATCCTCGACGCCAATGGCGTTCACCGGCATGTCGGCAATGGCGGCAGCGTGGCCGAGGCTGGTCTCCCAGCCGCCCACGGTCTTCTTGTTGCGGAACGTCGGCTTGAGGCTGTCGAGCAAGGCGTTGAAGCATTTGCGGAACGTCATGCTGGCGTTGCGCTTCTCGGCCATCGGGTCTTGGCCCGCGCCAATCTGTTCGTGGATGGCAATCGCTTTTTTCCTTGCCATGGCAATGCTGGTCATCCCGGCCTTGCCCGCGCCGGTCCATGAGCCGAGGCCCAGCTCGCTCTGCTTCCTGCCGCGTTGCCACATGAACACCCACGACTTGCCGCCGCTCGGCATCACCCGCAAATACAGGCACGGCGTCGTCCCTTCGGGGTAGCGCCCCGGTTTGCTAAGTTCGTTGATAGCGGTCTTGGTGAGCGGCGTGATGGTTTTGCGGGTTCTGGGCATCGGCTTTCCTTGGCGCGTTCCTAGTTTGGCTTTGGAAAACATTAGACGCCTATGAGGATATAGTGAAGTCGAGCATTGATTTTGTTAGCTTTTCCATGCCATTGGAGAACATAGAACAGTTTTCCGCTCCCTCATGGTGAGCTTGTCGAACCACGCACAGCAGCATTGCCCATCAAAAAAACGCGAGCTATGACGGCGCAACGTTAGCGAAGGATTAAAAATGGCCGGTACAGACAGACAGCGCACCCTTATCGCCGAAGGCCCGGCGATCATTCTGGTGGAACCGCAACTGCCGGAAAACATCGGCATGGTGGCGCGGGCCATGGCAAATTTCGGTCTGGCGGAGCTGCGCCTGGTCAAGCCTCGCGAGGAATTCCCCAACAACAAGGCGCGCTCTGCGGCGAGCCGCGCCGACCATATCATCGATGCGGCACAGGTCTTTGACGACCTGCCATCGGCGATCAAGGATTTGCATTTCGTCTATGCGACGACGGCGCGCGAGCGCGACGCCTTCAAGCAGGTTCGCGGCCCTGTCGAGGCGGGCCAGGTCCTGCGCCAGCGTTTCAACAATGGTGAGAAGACCGGCATTCTTTTCGGGCGCGAACGCTTCGGCCTCAATAATGACGAAGTCAGCCTTGCGGATGAGCTCGTGACCTTTCCGGTCAATCCGGCGTTCTCGTCGCTGAATATTGCACAGGCGGTTTTGCTGATGTCCTATGAGTGGATGAAGTCAGGTCTGGAGAAGCATACCGACACGGCTTTTCGTGGTCCCGAACTCGAGCCCGCGCCAAAGGAACAGTTGCAGGGCTTTTTCAACCACCTCGAAGATGCCTTGCAGGCGCGCGGCTATTTCCGGCCGATGGCGCGCAAGGAAATCATGGTCAACAATCTGCGCGGCGTGCTCACAAGGGCGGGCTTTTCCGATTCCGAATTGAAACTCCTGCGCGGCGTCCTTGTGTCGCTCGATTATTTCAGTCCGAAGACGCCGCGCGGCTCCGGTGCACCGGAAGGGCGCAAGCGCGAGAAACCACCAGCGAAGAAAATCAGCGGGGATAAGCCGAGCGATGAGTGAAGAAACTGCGGACCGGCCGATTATCGTTTTCGACAGCGGGATTGGCGGCCTGACCGTTTTGCGCGAGGCGAGGGTGTTGATGCCGGACCGGCGGTTCGTCTATATCGCCGACGATGCCGGTTTTCCCTACGGCGAATGGGAGGAGGGCGCCCTGTGCTCCCGCATCGTCGACATGTTCGCGGGCCTCATCGCCGAGCACAACCCGGAGATTGCGATCATCGCCTGCAACACCGCCTCGACGCTGGTGCTCGATGATCTTCGCAAGGCCTATCCGGCTGTACCCTTCGTCGGTACCGTTCCCGCGATCAAGCCGGCCGCCGAGCGCACCTCGTCGGGCTTCGTCAGCGTGCTGGCGACGCCGGGCACCGTCAAGCGCGCCTATACCCGGGATCTCATCCAGTCTTTCGCCACGAAGTGCCATGTGCGCCTTGTCGGCAGCCAGAACCTGGCTGCCATGGCCGAAGCCCATATTCGCGGCGATCACATCGATGACGAAGCCATCCGGGCAGAAATCGCACCATGTTTTTATGAAAATGGCGGCGATCGCACCGATATCGTCGTCCTTGCCTGTACGCATTATCCCTTTCTCGCCAATGTTTTCCGGCGCCTTGCACCCTGGCCGGTGGACTGGCTTGACCCAGCCGAGGCGATCGCCCGCCGTGCACTGTCCTTGCTCAAGCCTAACGGCACGGGTGCTGAGCCCGAACATGGTGACGACATCGCCATCTTCACCTCAGGCAATCCGGATTTCTCGACACGACGACTTATGCAGGGCTTCGGGCTTGCAACAGTGTGACTGCCTAATAATGGGTCATGCAGACCGAGCGATAAAAAAATAGACAAATTGCGACTATCGTCGAATTGACCCCACAACCTGCCGCCGCCAAAAGTTGCTTTTTGAGTTTTTTCAGAGAGCACTTATGAATTTTCGCTATTTATTGCTTGCGGCCATCCTGGGCCTTTCCGCCTGTAATGGCTCGGACTCTTCCACGAACAAAAAAGAAGCGGACAGCACCTTTTCCGATCTGGCCGATGCAAAGGCTGAATTGGAGAAGGTGAATGCGCAAAAAGAGGCCGGAGAAAGGGACAAGATCGTTCTTGCCGGCGAGATCGCGGCTCTGGAAGCCAGGCAGGAAGAGCTGAGGTCAGCGATTGGGAGTGCCGCAGCTGAACTTAACCGGCTGCAGGGCGAGGACGGCAAGGGCGGCGAGATCGCCACGCAGAAAGCATATCTTGCGGATCTGATCAGCCAAGCCGACCGCAAGGTAGCCGACATTGAAACGGCAAAGCAGACATTGGTGCAGCTGGGTAGCATTGCAGACAAGAGCAGCGCGATTGGTCTGGCGAAGTCAAGTTACGACAAGCTGGTTGAAGACACCGAGACAAAAACCGAGGAGCTCAACAAGGCAACTGAATTGCTCGAGAAGCTACAAGGCAACGACGGCAAAGGCGGCTCCATCAAGGAGGCAAGAGATAGGTTGATCGCCCTGGAGGGCGAGGACGGCAAGGGTGGCAGCATCAAGATTGCGACCGATTCGCTTGCCGATCTCAACGCGAAACTTGCCATCCTCAATGGCAAGGGTGAAGGCTCAATCTTTGAGGCGCAGGAAAAGCTGAAAGAGCTTAAGGGCGACGGCACTACAGGGAATCCGGGCGCAATCGCCCTTGCCCAGAACGAGCTTGAGGAGAGGCGCACGGCGCTACTTGATCTGACGGGCGACGGCACAGACAAAAATCCCGGTGAGATTGCCAAGGCGACCAAAGAGCTTGTTGATCTCGTAGGTGAGGATGGCAAGGGCGGCAAGGTTGCTGATGCACGCAAGACGCTCGCAGATGTTGACGGGCAGATCGCGACAGCTCGCGAAACACTGAAATCAGCGCAAGAAGCGCTGGAAACGCTGCAGGGAAAGGACGGCAAGGGCGGGGACATTGCGGCGGCGCGCAAGACCCTCGACACTCTCTCTGCCGACATCAAGACCGCGCAGGACGAACTGGCAGCGGCGCAGGAGGCCTGGAAAAAGCTTGCGGGCGATGACGGCAAGGGCGGCGAGATTGCACTTGAGCAGAAGAAGCTCGCCGATTTGATCGAGCAGGCCGCAAACAAAGCCGAAGATATCAGGAAAGCAGGCCTTGAACTCGAACGGATCAAGGTGGACGGAAAGGCCACAACGGACAAGGCGACGCTGGACGCCGCCCGCATACTCTCGCAAGCCGCGTTCGATGCGGGGCGTTTCGATGACGCCGGGACCTTTCTGACCGCTGCCGGACTCAATGACGAAGCCATCGAGTTGTACAAGAAGGCCGGAAAAAATGAAAAGGCTGGCGACCTTCTGGCTGCCGCCGGAAAGTCCGAAGAGGCCATCGAGCAGTACAAAAAGGCTGGCTCGGTCGACAAGGCGGCCGCGCTCCTGACTGCTGCTGGCAAGCTCGAAGACGCCTACAAGCTCTATGCGCCGGAGGACAAATCGGTTGATGACTCCAATCCCTATGGAGAGGATGCAAACGGTTCAGTAGCATTTGACAAGGTCGACGAGACGCCTTCGGTCAAGCGTCATTCGATGCAGCTAGGTGGCAAGACGGTATGGTTTACTGCCAAGGCCGGCCATCTCATCGCCTATGGCCAGAAGGACAAGAACAATCCTGATGCCAAGCGGGATCCGCAAGCTGCAGTCTTCTATATGAGCTATACCCGCGATGATCTGCCAAAGGAGAATCGCCCCGTAACCTTCTTCTTCAATGGCGGACCGGGCGAATCCTCCATCTGGCTGCATCTCGGCGCCTGGGCGCCGTGGCGGCTAAAGGTCGATCAACCCAATGTTCCGGCTGATGCCAAGTCTGGCCCTCCCAAGAGCTATCCCTTCGTGGGCAATCCGGAAACGCTGCTCGACAAATCGGATCTCGTCTTTGTCGATCCTATCGGGTCCGGTTATTCGCAAGCCATCTCCTCGGATGTTAAGAAACACATCAACAAGGATTTTTGGGGCGTCGATGCCGATGCCAAAATCATGCGCGATTTCATCACCCGCTATAGCAATACGAACAAGCGCCAGACCTCGCCAAAATACCTCTTTGGTGAATCCTATGGCGGCGGCATTCGCGTGCCCGTTCTGACCAAAATGCTGATCGACGCCGGCACGGAAGGTTTTGAGGGCGAAAAGGCCGGAAAGACCTGGATCGCCCTGACAGGCTCTGTCCTATATGCCCCGGTCGTGAACTATGCATCAAATTGCCGGGCCGGCGACAAGTCTGCTTCCTGTGCCGGCTTCCTGCCGACATATATCCTGACAAACGCCTATTTTAAGGAGTTGTCCAAACCCGGCATCCGGACGATGGCGGAACGTGCAGCCGAGGCGCGCACATTTACAAGAACGAAACACATTCCCGCGATCGAGAAGTTTCGCAGTTCGGGTTGGGACGCGTTCAAAAAGACGACCGATGGCAAGGCATATCTGTCTGAAATTGCAGGCATGACCGGCGTTTCGGCAGTAGACATACCGGGTCGCTTTCCAATGTTGCCATCGGATTATTACGATAATTACTGGGCCGAAAATCCCAATATGGGCATAGGCCGAGTGGAGCCAGACCGCTCGGGCGATCTCGGTTTCATGAACTTTCTGAAACCGGGTCAGAGTTACAATGCCTATGACACGCGCATGCTTGTACAAGGAGCAGTTGGCTACGATTTTGAATATTCCGAAGACAATGCGTTCAAAGCGGAAATAGCAAAGTTCCTGTCCAATTATCTGAATTACAGCAACAAGACGCGTCATTATGTTGCTTCGGCAGAACTGACAAGTTCAAACTGGTCTTGGGATTGGTCGACAAACCGGGCTGGTGTGACCAAGATAAAGTCAAGCTCCCTTTCCGATCTTACCCTTGCCATCAATTATGCGCCAGAGATCAAGTTGATGACGCTCCATGGTTATTTCGACGGCGTCACACCGTTCTTTCAGACGGAACTTGATTTCGATCTTCCAGTGAAAGTGAACGGCGCGGACATGAAACTCTCGGATCGTATTCCAACGCATGTCTTTGAGGGTGGTCACATGGTGTATTTCGTCGAAAAGGAGCGCCCGGCTTTGAAGAAAGCCATGGACGATTTTTACGACGCGCCGCCCTATACACCGCCAGCGACAGTTCCCGCACAAAAATCAGCGGCCCTGCAGTGAGATGATTGTAATGAAAACATTGTTTCAAGTTGTTGTTGCTTTAGCGTTATTCGATACGTCGATGGCTGTCGCGATGCCACTCTCCAGCATCGGACCGATGGCTACCGGGGCCATTCTTCAAGTCAAAGACAGGATCGGCGCCCCGCCGATCGATCCGAACCTGCCGCCCGTGACCGGTGATTCAATCAATGCTGAGGTCAACGCTGAACTTGCGGCGCGCTTTGCCGAGGCGGCGGGAACTTCCTCCGGCTTGCTGACGCAGCAGCAGGCGAAGAATGCAAGCTGGGGCTATGTGGCCGATCATTTTGCGGCGATCGACCGGGATCATGACGGCTACATAACGTTCGGCGATGTTCTGGATTTCATGCATGGCGGATCGGCCAAACCGGAGAGTGTTCAAATCGTGGAATGAAGACCTCTCAGGGGCGGTCGCTGCTGCCTCTGCCTTCGCTGCGCCTTGCGCATATTCGCGGCGACTATATCGGCGACGGAGCCATTAGGACAGAAATCACGCTGCTTCTATGAGAAAGACGGCGACCGCACCGATATCGTCGTCGTTGCCTGCACGCATTATTCCCTTCCCGCCATATCTTGCGGCGCCTAGCGCCCTGGCTGGTCGACGGGCTCGATCCGGCAAGTCGGCTCATGCAGAGTTTCATCCGGCACATCAACTAGACCTTGAGTTGCAGCCAATATTCGTCTCTCCAGGCAAACAGAGCGACGTACGACTTTCGCTTAATAGCGGCACATCTCATAGTTGTGTACAGTCTGCGTCGTAAACCATACCGTGTATACCTTGACAATGCCGCCTGTGGCCCCTTTTCACGAAGGTTGCTCCAAGATTGCCCTTTCACATCGTCTCTTGTTGTCCAGTTACCGTAATCCATTGATTAGTAAATATTTTTGATTTGGAGGTTGTGATGAAATACTGGATTGTGCTCGTTTCTGCATCGCTTTTGCTGGCTGCCTGCGATGGTGATTCTGGCAACACCAACGCCGATAGTACGTTTGTGACGCCTGAGGCCGATCCACAGATCAATGCTCCGGGAAGTCCAGGGACAGCTTCGATCACTACCGTTGCTCTTGTCCCACCCGAGGACCACGTGCTGGAAGACAAGAACGTCTATAGCGCCGCAGCAGATGCGAGCCTTCCGCTTGCAACTGTCGACGAGACGCCCGCTGTCAAGAACCACCAGATCATGATCAATGGCAAGCTGGTCAGATACACTGCCGCCGCCGGTCACCTCATTGCCTATGCGCGAAAGGTTCCAGAGCATCCGGCGGGGAACGTAGCGCAGGCCTCCATATTCTATATGGCATACACGAGGGAGGATCTGCCGAAGGAAAATCGCCCGGTGACGTTCTTCTGGAACGGTGGTCCAGGATATTCCTCCGCCTTTCTGCATCTGGGCTCGTGGGCGCCGAAGCGACTCAAGACAGGTGCTTCCGATGTTGCCCAGGAACGTCTGAAGAGTGGCGCGAAAGCCTTTTCGTGGGTCGACAATGCCGAAACGCTGTTGGACAAGACCGATCTCGTTTTTGTCGATCCACCCGGAACGGGGTTGTCGCAGGCCATTGCGCCCTACAGGAACAGTGACTTCTGGGGCATGGAGGCCGATGCGCAGGTAAATCAGGACTTTGTCGTGCGCTTCGTCAATCGTTACCTTCGCCAGAGCTCGCCGAAATATCTCTATGGCGAATCCTATGATGGCATCCGCCTGCCGATCGTCGCCAATCTGCTCGTCGCTGCGGGAAGCGGCAATTTCGCCCCTGACAAAACCGGCAGGAAGCCTGTCGCTCTATCAGGGCTCGTGCTGGGTTCGCCGGTTCTCAACCTCGGTACGAATTGCCAGACCGCGGATATCAGCTGCGCGGGATATTTGCCATCCTACGCCATGGCGGCTGACTACCACGGAATGAGCACCAGGCGCGGGACAGCGACTGCCCTGGAGTACATTGAAACGTTACGAACTTTTGTCACCGAAAAGTACAATCCTGCACGGAAAATCTGGTACACGCCGATGCTTACCAGGGCCAAGGCCGCCTATGCCGAGGCCAATCGCCAGTACGACAGGCTGACCGGTATCTGGCAGAATCCTGCCAGTGCCCGTGAGTGGGTGCTCAATGTCGACACGAAGCAGAATGCCAGCAGCAACGCTACCGAACTTGCAAATCTGCTTGTTGCCACCCCTGCGGAGCGGGGTCGTTTCGTCGAAGCATTCATGGCCGATCCCTTTGACACGCTCAAGCAATTTGTCGCGAACGCAAAACAGGAGATCGAGAGAGCCTTGACGCCGGCGTGGTGGGACTATGCGCAGACGCCGGCCGGTTTGAGCTTCTTCAAGGATATGACCAGCATCACCGGGCTCGATGCCGATTGGCTGTATGAATTTGAAGTGTCTCCGGTTCAATTCCCGAACAAGCTTGTCCCGGGCTCGAATCTCGGTTTCTTTGACGCTCGGGCGAACATCTCCAATTTAGGCAGCCCTGCAGCTGCGCTCTATACCGGTGCAGGGTTTGCGGATGCAATCAATACTGCCCTGCCTGAGATGTTCAATTATCATAACGCTTCGCTCTATATGCTGCGCGATGACAGCATACGCGGCAGTTGGAAATTCGAGCGCGAGCACAAGCTGCAGCCCTTCAGAACTGGACTTCCGGACCTGGTCGCGACTTTGAAGAACGACCCGGGGGTAAGGACGCTTGCCCTGCACGGTTACTATGACCTGCTGACGCCCTTTCACCAGACCGAACTTGATCTCGCCGGCGCCGGCTTGGCAGGCAACGTCCCGGTCGCGCTCTACGAAGGCGGGCACATGTTCTTCGATGATGACAAGGCACGCACTCAGGCAAAAAAAGACGCTCGATGCGTTCTACGATGGCCGGCCCGTGGACGCTGCCAAGCCGCCGGCCGTATTACACTAGTGGTGCGATTAGATCGTGGAGTAAGGGCACTAACGCTGTCGTTGCCGCGTCGGCCTCTGCTACCAATGTCGGGCTGGAGCTAGCCTGAGAAATATACTGTAATGCGCCCTTTAGCTCATATTCAGAGATTTTTGTGGCCATTATTCTCGGGCTGGTTCTGTCCAGCAAAGCAAAGTCGTCGAAGCGTAGTCTGAAGGCGAAGGAGCTTGCAGCCAGGTTTTGCTTGATCGCGCGTCAGGAACCCGTTCTGGGACCTCTTGCGGTCATTGGAGCGGAAGGTGACGACGGCAAGACTGAATCGACGGTCTCGGTACTGCCCATTGATGAGAATGTGCATTTTTACCAGCACGGACGGAACGTGAAAGTCTCTGCCGCGACCAATGCGACTGGGCCGGGATATCACGACTATCTCGTCGGGCTTCTGGACCAGCTCATTGCCAGCGAAAATCTGGTCGCAACTGAGGAGGAAGGGTGGCTGGACGAGACCGAGTACTGGACGCATCGCGATTATGCTTTGCTGCAAACGCATATGAGCATCTATTTCAACATGGTTTCCAAGGTTGTCGTCGCGCGAAGCAGAGCCGAGGGGCATGGGCCTCTATCTCTTTCCTTGAAGCCCTCCGAAATCCTTGACGATTTCAAGGATGGAATAATGACGGTGCGGGGCCCGCGCGATGCGGCTTTCTTCGGAATTACCGGAGAAGCTGCCAACTTCTTTCCGTGGTGGGACTTTGCCTTGCCGCCAGCCGCCGCGCTAGGATTGGCTGAAGCTATGTTGTGGCTGGAATTCCCCTGGCGTGCGCCAATCGATCGCTACGAGGCTGCTCTTGTTCATACGGTTTCCGAGCTTGTCAAAATTGCGCAAGAGGAGCCCCGACTGAATTCCGATACCCGATTGAATGTTGCCGCGTTCCACGCGGCGAGTACATCGATGGAATGGCCTCACCCCACTGGCATGGGCTATCTTCGCTATTCCCGGATGGTCAATATCAACGACAATTGGTGGATCAAACTGCCGGGCTACTTTGCTAGCGTGTGGGACGAACATTTCAAGCAGGATGTGTTCAAGTGCTTTGGCTGTGTCGTCATCGCAGACATAGGTCTTACGGAGAAAAAGGATCGCAGCGTGATTGGAGGTTTTGAGGGTGAACTCGACGTATCTGTTGTGAAGGACGACCTCAATTTCTACGGCATATTCCGTGACAAGGAATATGCCGCTGGCAAGATGGGCAAGTGGCTGGATGGTTGCGCAGTAGCCAAGGATGAGGTGGCCGTGATTGCCATCATGTTCGATGATCTGAGCTTGCAGCAATGGGCCACGGATACGTTCCTTACCATTCGCACCCGTAAAAGCTAGGCCGGCGCTGCCGCCTCCGTCTTCGCCACTCCGCTCAGCTCCTTCCGGATCACCGGCGCGACCTTCGTGCCATAAAGCTCGATGGCCTTCAGCGTGTTCGCGTGCGGCAGGCTGCCGAGATCGATCTGCAGCATGAAACGGTCGTGCTGGAAATAGCTGTGCTGCAGCATGATCTTGTCGATGATCTCCTGCGCAGAGCCGACCAGCAGCGCGCCGCGCGGCGTACGTCCCGCTTCGTATTGGGCGCGATTGCTCGGTGGCCAGCCACGCTCGCGGCCGATCTTGTTCATCACCACCTCGTAGGACGGCCAGTATTGGTCAGACGCGGCTTGCGAATTCTCTGCGATATAGCCATGCGAATTGATGCTGACTTTCAGCGTTTCCGGGGCATGACCCGCCTTGGCGCCCGACTTGCGATAAAGGTCCACCAGCGGCGCAAAACGATGCGGTTCGCCGCCGATGATCGCCACTGCGAGCGGCAGGCCGAGCGTTCCGGCACGGACCACCGATGCCGGTGTGCCGCCGACGGCGATCCAGACGGGCAGGGGATCCTGCAGCGGACGCGGGTAAACGGCGAGATTGTCGATCGGCGTGCGAAAATTGCCACTCCATGTCACGCGTTCGCTGGCGCGCAGTTTCAGCAGCAGGTCGAGTTTTTCGGCAAACAGCTCGTCATAGTCGTTGAGGTCATAGCCGAACAACGGAAAGGATTCGATGAAAGAGCCACGTCCGGCCATGATTTCGGCGCGGCCGGAGGAGATCAGGTCGAGCGTCGCATATTCCTGGAACACACGGACCGGATCGTCGGAGCTCAGCACCGTTACTGCGCTGGTCAGCCGGATGTTCTTCGTCCGCGAGGCGCCGGCCGCCAATGCAATGGCCGGAGTCGAGATGACAAAATCAGGACGGTGGTGTTCGCCGATGCCAAACACATCAAGCCCGACCTCGTCGGCGAGCACCATCTCCTCGATGAGGTTCTGCATGCGCTGGTGCGCGCTTATGGCGACGCCCGTCGTAGGATCGGGGCTCATCCCTGCAAATGTATAGATGCCGAGTTCCATGGTCATACCTTGCGCTAAACTTTGCTGCATAGTTAAGCGCAGGATGACGCCATGGGAAGAACGCACGTTGCGGTTGCCAAGGCACAAAAAGGAAACTGGGTGGTTTGCGTTCGAGGCAACACGTTGCCGCCCTTACCCTCCCCCTTGTGGGGAGGGCAGGAGCGAAGCGACGGGGAGGGGTTTTCAAGCAAAAGAGAATACCCCTCCCTGCTGCTGCGCAGCCTCCCTCCCCACAAGGGGGAGGGTAAGAGGAGCTCACCTCAATAACCCACAGTAAAACGCTCCCTGCTATGCTTCGGCTTTTCTGCCTCGTCCACGATCGCCACCGCCAGATCGCTGGCGCTGATCGCGCTGTTGCCATCGGCGTCGAACACTGGATTGTCCTTGCCGAGCCGGTATTTGCCGGTGCGCGGTCCCGGTGCCAGATGGAATGGAGGCGATACGAAACTCCAGTCGAGCGCCGTCTCGTCGCGCAGGTCGTTCAGGGCTTGGCGCGCACCCAATGCGCCTTCCTTGTATTCAGCCGGAAAACCTTCGCCATCGACAAATTGCGTGCCATCTGGCGCATAAAGGCTGCCAGCGCCACCGATCACGATCAGCCGACTGATCCCCGCCTGCTTCGTTGCCGCGGTGATCGATTTGCTGGCTGCGATATGGACTGCCTTGATGTCCGGGTTGGTCCAGCCGGGATTATAGGCGGATACCACAATATCGTGACCCTTGAGCTTGGCGGCAAGATCGGAGGTGTTGGTTGCATCGGCTTCGACGGCTGTAACACCCTTCAGCTTTTCCACCTTGTCCGGGCTGCGCACCAGTGCTGTGACGCTATCGCCGCGCGCAACGGCTTCCTTCAAAATCTCGCTGCCAACAAAGCCGGTGGCGCCAATCAATGCAATTTTCATAATATGCTCCTTAGATGCAGGTACGCATCGTTTTCTGGTTACCAATAATAACTATGTATGCTAGAAGCAGGACTTGGAAAAGTACGCACTTTTTCCGTTTCAGGGCACATGGAAGTAACTGCCTGGAGCCATTCCAGGAAAAGTGGGAACCGGTTTTCCGTCCGGAATTGCGTCAAAACAAAAGGCTAGAGCCATTCCAGGAAAATTGGGGACCGGTTTTACCAATCGGAATTGCGAAGAGACGAAGACACAGAAAATGAGGCAGATATGAGTATTCATGCGAAGACCGAGGGCAAGACACCACTGCTTGAATCGATGCCGGCCATGCAATCGGATGGCACAGGCGGCTGCCCGATGCGCGAGGTGCTGGATATTGTCGGCGACTCCTGGAGCCTCTTGACGCTGATCAACCTGCAGTCCGGACCGCGCAGGTTCAACGTGCTCCGCCGCATGATAGAAGGCATTTCGCAGCGCATGCTTACGGTGACGCTGCGTTCGCTCGAGCGCGATGGTCTCGTCAGCCGTACGGTCAAGCCCACGTCGCCGCCGGAAGTGACCTACGCCTTGACCGATATCGGCCATTCGATTGCCGTGCCGGTGGGAGCGCTCGGCGAGTGGGCGGCTGCCAATCGCGATCACCTGCGCGCTGCGCGCAAGGCGTTTGATGAGGCGAAGGAAGAATAAGTGTGCGTGGTTCGACAAGCTCACCATGAGGGAGGTGGGTGCCTCTGAGGAAATCCGGCATGCTGAGTGTTCTAGGCTCCTTCCAATCAGCCCAACTCCCTCATGGTGAGCTTCATCCTGAGCCTGTCGAAGGGCGAACCACGCACCATAACTTTGGAACCCCCATCCGCCGGTTGCGTTTCTTCACCTGTGCAACATTTCTCAGGGAGAATGACAATGCCTGCAAAATCCCAGGCCCAGCAAAAGGCGGCTGGTGCGGCGCTTTCTGCAAAGCGCGGCCAGACCAAAAAGAGCGAGCTCAAGGGCGCGTCCAAAGGGATGTATGAATCGATGAGCGAAAAGCAGCTGGAGGAATTCGCAGAAACCGATCGCAAGAACCTTCCAAAGAAGAAGTCCACCAAACACTGATTCAAGTGCCTAAGGCGCGTATTCTCACTGGCAGATGCGCGCCTCACATTTTCTTCCATGACAGCCGAGATCGAGGTGCAGATTGCCCTGATGGGCGGCATCGCCATCCGGACCAATCACCGTCATGAAGCGGTCGCAACTCGCCTTGTGCAGCGCCCGCCAGAATGTCTGTTCCTCCGGCTTACCCTTCCAGCCTGAACCAAGTCCTGTTGTCTTGCCGTTCTTGAACTTGAAAGAGACGATATCGACTGCGTTGGCAAAGGCGTGTTCCGAAACGCGGCCCTTGTGCCCATTATTGACCTTGCGGCACTGGTAGTCGGAACCGGTGGTGATGCTCTCGATCTCGGCACCAAAATCCTTCTGCGCTTCCTTCTGTGCTTCAACCACCCAGTTCGCCAGTGTCCCCGCCATCGCGCAATTGGTGGTGATTGCCGCAGCGAGCTTCACAGTATTGTCCTTGCCGATTGCCGTAACCTTCAAAGGTGAACGCTCACCGCACATGCCCTCGGACAGGGGCGGTACCAACTCGCCAACAACCTCGCCATTCATGAGGGCAGGGCAGGCATTCTGATAGACCCGATCGGGCGAGATCGAAGGATCGGCCTTCTCGACACTTTCCTCATGATCGGGCTTGTCGCCTGCATCCTGCTTGGGCAGCGGGTTCGGGCCAAGTTGTTCGGCCGGCTTTGGCGGCTCCTTGGGGTTCTCGGCCGGTTGGGTCTCCGGGGCTGGCTTCTGCTCAGGAACGGGCGTCGTCTCAGGGTCTGCCTTCTGTATTTCGTCGGCGGGCTTCTCCGCGGGTTTGGGCGCTTCCGGCGCAGCTGCGCGAGGATTGTCCTGCGGCAATGGTGGAACGACCGGCAAGGGAACGGCTGGCGCGGCCGGCGGACGAACAACCTTCGCCCGGTGTCCGCGTCTGTGCCGCGCGTCCGCATTGTCGCTGGAACTGATAAGGACTGTGCTTGCAATAATGGCTGTGAGGGATAGAAGGACGAATGTCGAGCAACGCGATTGCCGCGAGAATAGGGTCATTACCGGCTCTACTCCTGTTGAGCGTCCAACCTAACGTTTCAAATGTGGCATCGGTTTCAATTTATATGATCCGCTGAAACATGCGGGTCTAGAAAACCGCCATTTGCAGGCCCTCAGCGCGTGAATAGCAACAGGCCTGGCTTGACATCATGAAACCTTCACACTAGAAGCCACCCCAGCGCAGGGCTTGAAAGAGCTCTGCGTTTCATTTGACGTGTCCCGTGAGTGATCTCGCAAAGCGTGCGTGGGTCATTCTGTCAGTCTTCGAAAACGGAAGGCAGAGGAGGGCGCGTTTCCTTGAACCCGGGTTCTAAACTCGAGGTTTGGTTTGTTTGAAAGGAAATGCGATGAGCAAGCGCGAATCGTCCAAGTATAAAATCGACCGCCGTCTTGGCGAAAACATCTGGGGCCGTCCGAAGTCCCCGGTCAACCGTCGTGAATATGGCCCCGGCCAGCACGGCCAGCGCCGCAAGAGCAAGCTCTCCGATTTCGGTGTGCAGCTGCGCGCAAAGCAGAAGCTCAAGGGCTTCTACGGCGACATTTCGGAAAAGCAGTTCCGCAAGACCTATGAAGAAGCCGCTCGCCGCAAGGGCGATACCGGTGAACAGCTGATCGGTCTGCTCGAGTCGCGTCTGGATGCGATCGTGTACCGCGCCAAGTTCGTTCCGACGATCTTCGCAGCGCGTCAGTTCGTCAACCACGGCCACGTCAACGTCAACGGCCGCCGCACCAACATCCAGTCCTATATCTGCAAGGCTGGCGATGTGATCGAAGTGCGCGAAAAGTCGAAGCAGCTCGTGATCGTTCTGGAAGCCGTTCAGCTGGCTGAACGCGATGTTCCTGAATATCTCGAAGTTGATCACAACAAGATGGTTGCCAAGTACAACCGCGTTCCGGCCTTCTCCGATGTGCCTTACGCTGTACAGATGGAACCGAACCTGGTTGTCGAATTCTATTCGCGTTAATCAGATTGAAGTTTTAGAAAGAGCCGCCGGAGAAATCCTGGCGGCTTTTTTGTTGTCCTAATCGGAGCCCAGAAATGGCTGATCTTCAGGATGTCGTCGACAGCGTCTATCACGATCTTTCAGGCAGGATCGGCGAGGGCAAGCTTGCCGACTATATTCCGGAGCTTGCAACCGTCGATCCGAAGCAGTTCGGCATTGCGCTGGTCACTGTGGACGGCCAGACCCATGTGGCAGGCGACGCCGAAACCGCCTTCTCGATCCAGAGCATCTCGAAGGTCTTCACGCTGACGCTTGCGCTCGGCAAGATCGGCGACGGTTTATGGAAGCGCGTCGGACGCGAACCGTCGGGCAATGCTTTCAACTCCATCGTCCAGCTCGAACAGGAGAAGGGCAAGCCGCGCAATCCCTTTATCAATGCCGGAGCGATCGCTGTCGCCGATGTGGTTCTGGCCGGCCATTTGCCCAAGGAGGCGATCGGCGAGATCGTGCAGTTCATCCGGCATCTCGCCGATGATGAAACCATCGCCATCGATCAAAACGTCGCCCGCTCGGAAACGCAGACCGGCTTTCGCAATGTGGCGCTCGCCAATTTCATGAAAGCCTTCCGCAATCTCGACCATCCGGTAGAACACGTGCTCGGCGTCTATTTCCATCACTGCGCCATCGCCATGTCGTGCCGCCAACTTGCGCACGCCGGGCTTTATCTCGCTTCGGCCGGGCGCAATCCGCTCAATGGCGGCAGCGTTGTTTCGGCAAGCCGCGCCCGCCGTATCAATGCGCTCATGCTGATGTGCGGCCACTATGACGGCTCGGGCGACTTCGCCTATCGCGTCGGCCTGCCGGGCAAGAGCGGTGTTGGTGGAGGTATCCTAGCCATTGCCCCTGGCAAGGCGTCCATCGCAGTCTGGTCACCGGGGCTGAACGAAGTGGGCAATTCGCAGCTTGGCTCGGCGGCACTGGAGTTACTGGCGCAACGCACTGGCTGGTCGGTGTTCGGGCAATAGAGTGTCCACCTCTCCGTCATCCTCGGGCTTGACCCGAGGACCCATAGCAACGTTGGCATCGCTTGCCGGGCTTGCTGTATCTCCAGGACGGTGTGGGTCCTCGGGTCAAGCCCGAGGATGACGGAAAGAGGCGTGGCGGCGATTAAAGCAAAAACTGAAAAGGTCTAGAACCTCTTGCGTTCTGACCACTACCTTGTCAATGAAAGCGCCATGAGGTGTTCACATGACCATTCATGACCAGGAATTGACCGACGCTGCCGGTTGCCACCCGATGTTTCTCGGCGTGCCATCCAGTGTGGAGTTCAACAAGCTGCGCAAAAGGCTGCTGCGCAACACGCGGCAGGCGCTCGAAGATTTCGCCATGGTCAAGCCGGGTGAGCGCTGGCTGATAGGGCTTTCCGGCGGCAAGGATTCCTACGGCCTGCTGGCGCTGCTGCTCGATTTGAAATGGCGCGGTTTGCTGCCGGTGGAACTCCTGGCCTGCAATCTCGATCAGGGCCAGCCAAATTTCCCCAAGCACATTCTGCCTGATTTTCTCAAGGCAAACGGCATCGAGCACCGCATCGAATACAAGGACACCTATTCGATCGTCACGGAGAAGGTGCCGGAAAACCAGACCTATTGTTCGCTCTGTTCCCGGCTTCGGCGTGGTCATCTTTATCGCGTGGCGCGGGAGGAGGGCTGCTCGGCGCTGGTGCTCGGCCACCACCGCGAGGATATCCTCGAAACGTTCCTGATGAACCTTTTCCATGGCGGGCGCCTCGCCGCGATGCCGCCGAAACTGCTCAATGACGAGGGTGATCTCATGTTGCTGCGGCCGTTGAGCTATTGCGCCGAGGATGATCTGGAGAAGTTTGCCACGGCGATGCAGTTCCCGATTATCCCTTGCGACCTGTGCGGTAGTCAGGATGGGCTGCAGCGCAACATGATGAAGGCGATGCTGGCGGACATCGAAAAGCGTATGCCGGGCCGCAAAGAGATCATGATCCGTGCGCTGGCAAACACACGCCCGAGCCACCTTTTGGATCGCAAGATCTTTGATTTCGCCGGGCTAGTGGCGGGTTAACGATCAGCGCTTTTTTCGCGATCAGGGGAATAGTTTTACGATCGCCGCGATGGCCGCAACCGTCGCCACGGATGTCCCGAAGAAAAATGCGCCCATCCGTACTGTAAGACGCAGCGTTAGTAGCTCCAGAGCAGTGTTCAGATCAGATTTGGTTACCAGTTCGGGCATGATGAAATCCCTTGCGGCTTCTGCTTGCGCCTTGGCATGGGCGGGACTAAATCCGCCCTGTTCCAAGCGTATCGCATAACCCAGAGTATCAAATGAAATTGTCATAGTCAGCCCTTCAAGATACTCGAATGTTAGGCGACAGATTGGACGTCAGCAATTCAACCAAAGTGGCACATGGGAATTGCGGAATACTAAATCGGCTTGTTGTGAGGCTGGAACAGCTTGCCTCGTTCAGCGATCAGCACAAACACCAGACCGATCAGCGACAGCACGAAAAACCCGGTGACCAGGGGCAGGGTCGTGCCGTTGTAAGCCTGGCCGATCACCGCGCCGATGAGGCCGCCACCGGCCGTACCCATGAAGCCGAGCACGGACGATGCCGTGCCGGCAACGTGCCCAAGCGGCTCCATCGCCAGCGAATTGAAGTTGGAGCCGATCCAGCCGAACTGGAACATCGCCAGCGAAAACAGCAGGAGATAGACCACGAATGGTGTCGGCTGCGGTCCGAAAAGCGTCAATAGCAGCCACACGCCATTGATCGCCATGAAGGCAAGCAGCGCTCCATGCGACAGGCGCCGCATCCCGAAGCGGCCAACGAAACGCGAGTTCATGAACGAAGAAAAAGACATGGTGATCGCAACGACGGAGAAGGCCAGCGGGAACCACACGCCGAGATGATAGATCTCGACATAGATCTGCTGTGCCGAATTAATGAAGCCGAACATCGCGCCGAAGATGAACGCACTCGCCAGCGCATAGCAAAATGCGACCCGGTTGGTCAGAACGATCTTGAATGCGCGGGCAACCGACACGATGGTAAATGGACGCCGATCGGTAGGGTCCATCGTCTCCGGCAGGCGCAGATACATCCAGATCGCGACCGACGTTGCCATCAGCGCCATGAAGATGAAGATCAGCCGCCAGTCACCGAACAGCATGACGACCTGACCAGTCCCGGGCGCGATGACCGGCACGATCATGAACACCATCATGATCAACGACATGGCCTCGGCCATCTGCCGGCCGCCATAGACGTCACGCACGATTGAAATGGCGATGACGCGGGTTGCAGCGGAGCCGATGCCCTGCAGTGCCCGGAAGAACAGAAGTGCGCCGAAGCTCGGGACAAAGACACACGCCATTGCCGAAGCGATATAAATGATCAGGCCGCAGAAAATCGGCACCTTGCGGCCAAAGCGATCCGATAGCGGGCCGAAGAACAGCTGCGCCACCGAGAAGCCGAGGAGATAAGCCGAAATCACATATTGCCGATGGTTTTCACTGCTGATGCCAAGCGCCGCGCCGATCTGCTGCAAAGCTGGCAGCATGACATCGATAGCCATGGAATTGACCGCCATCAACATCGCCATCAGGCCGATGAATTCGACTTTACCCATTCCCTGGAGGCGTGAGGGAGCGGTATCGGCGGAGGAATCCATTTCCAAGGTGCTTTCTGGATTTGAAAAACAAACAAAGACAAAGGCGTCGGAACGGCCGACGCCTTTAACATGAAGATTCCGGATGCGACCGGAACCAATTGGAATTAAAGCGTAATCAGGCGGCCTTGGTGGCAACGCCCTTTTCGCTGAGGAGAGCCTGCAATTCACCCGCCTGGAACATTTCGCGGATGATATCGCAACCGCCGACAAATTCACCCTTCACATAAAGCTGCGGGATGGTCGGCCAGTTGGAATAGTCCTTGATACCCTGGCGTAGTTCATTGGAAGAAAGAATGTTCACGCCTTTATAGTCGACACCGACATAATCAAGGATCTGAACAACCTGACCGGAAAATCCGCATTGCGGAAAGCCGGGGGTGCCCTTCATGAAAAGCACGACGTCGTTGCTTTTGACTTCATTGTCGATGAATTCGTTGATACCGCTCATTTAAGGTTCCTTTCGCGGCCGCGAGGGAGGAATCACGGCCAGAAAAACGCTTTGAGGCCAATCTACCTCAATTCTTTGCCCAGAAAAAGCACGATGGGCGCGTGAACGCAAGTAACTTGTCTGTAGTAGATGGTGCGTTGTGCGTGGTTCGACAAGTTCACCATGAGGGATGTTTGTGCACTATTCTTGGCTGCCCTCCACAACTTGGCTCCTGCAATCCGCCTACCTACCTCATGGTGAGCTTGTCGAACCACGCATCGTGGATTTTGCCAAGCGCCGTTATTCCGGCGCGCTGGTCTGCAAGGCGAGGGCGTGCAATACGCCGCCCATGTTGCCCTTCAGCGCATCATAGACCATCTGGTGCTGCTGAACGCGAGACTTGCCGCGAAAGCTCTCCGCGACGACTTCGGCGGCATAATGGTCGCCATCGCCCGCCAGATCGCGAATGGTTACTTTCGCGTCCGGAATGGCGTCTCGAATCATTTTTTCGATATCGCGCGCGTCCATTGCCATGTCGTTCTCTCCTCAGGCGGCCTGTGTTTTTTCGTCCGCCTGACCACTCATATAGTCAGGGAACCACGATTCGTGGGCTTTTGTCAGGTCCTCAACAGATATGGAGAGCAGGCGTCCAATCGTCAATGCGTTGCCGCCGACCGTACCAAGGTTGCGGAATGGAACGCCGGAGCCTTCCGCGTTGAGCATGACGAGTTTTGCCATGTCAGGAGCAACCGCCACGATGTAGCGGGCCTGGTCCTCACCGAACAACAGCGCATGCGGCGCGGTTTCGCCGATTTCCACAGTCGCACCTTTGCCGGAGGCCATGCACATCTCGCTGAGCGCAATGGCGAGGCCGCCATCGGAAAGGTCGTGGCAGGCGGTCACCTGACCGTTGCGGATGGCGGAGCGGATGAAGTCGCCATTGCGCTTCTCGACGCCGAGATCGACGCTGGGAGCAGGGCCGTCTGCCCGTCCATGCAGATCGCGAAGATAGATCGACTGGCCGAGATGCGTGCCGTCGCCGCCGACAAGGATCAGCACATCGCCATCGCGCATGCCGCCGATCTTCGCGGTCTTGGTCCAGTCCGGGATGAGCCCAACGCCTGCGATCGTGGGCGTCGGCAGGATAGCCTGGCCATTGGTCTCGTTATAGAGCGAGACATTGCCGGAGACGATGGGAAAGGCCAGTGCGCGGCAGGCATCGCCGATGCCGCCAATTGCCTTTACCAGCTGGCCCATGATCTCGGGCCGTTCCGGATTGCCGAAATTGAGATTGTCCGTTGCTGCCAGAGGTTCCGCACCTACGGCGGTCAGGTTGCGCCAGCATTCGGCGACCGCCTGCTTGCCGCCTTCATAGGGGTCTGCCTCGCAATAACGCGGCGTCACATCCGACGAAAAGGCGAGCGCCTTGCTGTGATGGCCTTCGACACGTACCACGCCGGCGTCTCCGCCCGGCACCTGCAGGGAGTTGCCCTGGATCAGCGTGTCATACTGCTCGTAGACCCAGCGGCGCGAGGAAAGGTCGGGCGAGTTGAGCATTTGCAGCAGCGCCGCGCCATAGTCTTCCATCTCTGGCACGTTGGCGGCGGGCAACGGGGCGTGCTTGCCCGGCTCCATCCAGGGCCGGTCATATTCCGGAGCCTGATCGCCGAGATCCTTGATCGGCAGGTTGGCGACTTCCTCGCCGTCATGCAGCACGCGAAAGCGCAGATCGTCGGTCGTATAGCCGACAAGGGCGAAATCCAGCCCCCATTTCTTGAAGATGCCCTCGGCCTCTTCTTCTTTTTCCGGGCGCAACACCATGAGCATCCGCTCCTGGCTCTCGGACAGCATCATTTCATAGGCGGTCATGCGCTCTTCGCGCACCGGCACGGAGTTGAGATCGAGTTCGATCCCGAGATTGCCCTTGGCGCCCATTTCCACTGCCGAGCAGGTGAGGCCGGCGGCACCCATGTCCTGAATGGCGATGACCGCGCCGGAAGCCATCAGCTCCAGAGAGGCCTCGAGCAGGCATTTTTCGGTAAAGGGATCGCCCACCTGTACGGTCGGGCGCTTCTCGTCGATGGATTCGTCAAATTCAGCCGATGCCATGGTCGCGCCGCCAACGCCGTCGCGTCCGGTCTTGGCTCCGAGATAGACCACCGGCAGGCCGACGCCCTTGGCCTCGGACAGAAAGATCGCATCAGTCTTGGCAAGACCCGCTGCAAACGCATTGACCAGGATATTGCCGTTATAGCGCGCGTCGAAATTGACCTCGCCGCCAACCGTCGGCACGCCGAACGAATTGCCATAGCCGCCGACGCCCTCGACCACGCCGGAAACGAGGTGGCGTGTCTTGGGATGCGACGGTTCGCCGAAACGCAGCGCGTTCATCGCCGCGATCGGCCGCGCACCCATCGTGAACACATCACGCAGGATACCGCCGACGCCGGTCGCTGCGCCCTGATAGGGTTCGATATAGGACGGGTGGTTGTGGCTCTCCATCTTGAAGACCACGCAATCGCCATCGCCGATATCGACGACACCGGCGTTTTCGCCCGGCCCCTGGATGACCTGCGGCCCCGTGGTCGGCAGCGTCCGCAGCCACTTTTTCGAAGATTTGTAGGAACAATGCTCGTTCCACATGGCGGAAAAGATGCCAAGTTCGGTAAAGCTCGGCTCGCGCCCGATCAGATCGAGGATGCGCTGATATTCGTCCGGCTTCAGCCCGTGCGAAGCCACGAGTTCCGGCGTGATCTTGACAGTATTGGAAATGGTCATGGGTCCTGGAATATCCATACATGGGAGAGCTTTTGGCCTTCTTTAGCTTATGTAGTCCTGCGGCGCGATAGGAAAAAGGACTGAATCAACAGAGAGGGTCGCGGCTCGAAGGATGGGGCGCTTGTCCGGGCCAACCGCCCGGCGTAACGTCAGCCTCACAAGCAATAATATGGTTCAAGGGGATTTAAAATGACGGGCAGGCTGGCAGGCAAGGTGGCAATTGTTTCCGGTGGAGCTACGGGCATGGGCGGCGCAGCATCGAAACTTTTCGCTGCCGAGGGCGCGAAAGTGGCGATCATCGACCGCAACGAGCAGGCGTCTGCTGCAACGGTAGCCGAAATCACTGGTGCCGGCGGGGTCGCCAGCTATTTCGTCGCCGACGTTTCGGACGAGGCGCAGGTGCAAAAAGCCGTTGCCGGGGTTGCGGAAAAATATGGCAACGTCACCGTTCTCTTCAATCATGCGGGCACGATCGTCATTAAGCCGTTCCTCGAGACGACGGTCGAAGAGTGGGATTGGCTGCATGCGGTCAATGTGCGCTCCATGTATCTGATGACGCGCGCCGTCATCCCGCACATGCTCGACGCTGGCGGCGGTTCGATCGTCTGCACCTCGTCCATTTCAGCCGTGGCGGCAACGCCGATGGAAGTTCTCTACGATACGACCAAAGGCGCCTGTCACATGTTCGCGCGAGCAATCGCAGTGGAATTCCGCGACAGGAACATCAGGTGCAACGCCGTCTGCCCGGGGTTTATCCGCACGCCGCATGGTTTGCGCGAGGTGGATGAATTGCAAAAGCAAGGTGTGGATGTCTCGGACGAGGCCATGATGGCGGCGCAGGGGCGTATCGGCGAGCCGGAAGAGGTGGCGCGTGCCGCGCTTTTCCTTGCCAGCGACGAAGCGAGCTTCATTACCGGCACGCACCTGTTTGTCGATAATGGATTTACGGCAATCTAGGTTCAATAGAGTCACTGGAACTTGCATCTTTCCCGTGCAAGACTGGTCTCGGGTCACCGGACTTTACGGGCTTTGACAGCCCGGCATAGGAGGAATGCAATGACGGTTTTCCTGATCGCCGACGTTAAAATCACTGATGACAAATGGGTGCCGGAATATGCAGCTGTCGTGCATGACATCGCGGCGAAACATGGCGGCAAATATCTTTCACGCAGCGGCAATATCAAAGTGCTTGAAGGCAAGCCACTTGAGACGACGCTCATCGCACTTATCCAGTTTCCGGATGCCGATGCCGCCATGGCCTTTGCAAATGATCCGGAATACGCACCTCACGGCAAGGCGCGCCAGGAAGGCAGCGAAAGCCGCTTCCAGCTTATCGACGATACGGATATCGCCGGAACCATCCCGTATTTGGGCAAGGGGTGAGGAGGTAATTATCAAGGGCAGATGCCGTTTAGCGCCTCCTTCTCCGTCATCCTCGGGCTTGACCCGAGGACCCACGGCAAAGGAGGGCAAGTGTTTCCGCTAACTCGACTTTGTCCAGCGGGATATCGCAGGGAAGCTGCTCTTCATTGACTGGCTTCTTACCTGGAAACCGTCACGCCCGCTCAATTCACAGCTGCTTTGCCGTGGGTCCTCGGGTCAAGCCCGAGGATGACGGAGAGGGAGTCGCTTCACCTTAACGGAGGGCGCGGTACCTGAAGTTGACGAAGCTAGCGTCTGATCACGTGCTTCGGTCTTGCGAAAAGCAATTTCGATCTCTGGACCAATTTCTTCGGACGCATGTCGAAATGCGGGATCGGCATTCCGGCGTTCTTTCAATGTTTTAAAAGGAATGGTCATTGCATGAATTCAAAAAAGTAAAATGAATTTGCTGCGGAATGAGGAGGATTATAATTGATACTAATTCCATGTGCGTGGTTCGATAAGCTCACCATGAGGGAGGTAGGAGATTGCAGGGAGCTGTGAAATGGAAACGTTGACGATTAGCGTTGAAACACACCAACCTCCCTCATGGTGAGCTTGTCGAACCACGCACATGGAATTGGTTTCAATTATTTCCTCGGATTCTCCAAGAACTATACCTCAAGAATAACTATCATAACTCGCATTATCCGTTTCCATCAGCCGGCGTAAAATGCTGAAGCCCTGAACCACCTCATCGCGCGTTTCCGGCACCGTCAGTCCGAGGCGCACGCGGTGGAAGACTTTCTCCGTGCGGCCCGGTTTGAATTCGTCCTCGTCGTCGACAAGCACGCCTTCATTCAGCGCAGCGCTTTTAAACGTGCCTGAAAGCCATGGGTCGGGCAATTTCATCCATAAAAATGGCGAAAGCGGCTGCGAGGTGAACTCCATGCCCGCGAAGACCGAGCGCGCAATCGCTTCGCGCGCAGCGATCTCGGTCTGGACCTTGCCGCGGATCGCGTCGGCTTCGCCTGAATTGACCAGTTGGGCGCCGAGTTCAGCCATGATGAATGGCATGCCGCCGGTGACCATCTTGTGCGCCGTGTGGACACGTGCCGCGAGGTGCGGAGGGCAGGCCACCCAGCCGCCACGTACACCTGCAGCCACGGATTTCGACAGGCCGCCAATATGAAATGTCCGCTCCGGCGCGAGATCTGCGATCTTGATATGCTCGTGCCCCATCACCGAGCCGTAAATCTCATCCTCGATGATCCAGACATTGTGCCGCCGCGCGATCTCGACAATCGCCCGCCGATGCTCCTCCGGCATGGTCGTTGCGGTCGGGTTGTGCAGCGACGGCATGAGAAAAACCAGCTTGGGATGCTGCTGCGCGCAGAGCCGCTCGAAATCGTCCGGCGTCGCGCTGCCATTTTCCGTGTGGAGGATGATGCTGCGCCGCCCCATGAGATTGACGCTGCGCGCTGCCGAGCAATAGGTCAGGTCTTCGAAAGCGACCCGGTCGCCAGGAACTGTTATCGCCGCTATCACCGCGAGAATTGCCGAATGCGCGCCGAGTGTCGGCACGATGGACGCAGGTTCCGGCACCCAGCCTGCGCCGGACAGCCATTTGCTTCCCGCCTCCTGCCACGATGCGGGAAGGGTGCGGGAATAGCTCGACATCTCGCGCGGGAATTGTCGGGTGATCTGCGCCAGCAGCTGTTCCATTGCGGCGGACTGGCCGACCTCGATTGCGGCCGTCGAGTCCATGCGAATCTTGCCGGGTGTCGCCACCGGACCGCGCGTGCCGCCAAATGGCTCCGTGTGCGGCGGCGCCTGAACCAGCGAGACCACTTTGTGATCCGTCACATAGGTCCCGCGTCCGACTTCGCCGCTGACAAGCCCGCGCTCGCGAATGAGATTATAGGCGCGGCCGACCGTTCCTATCGTCACGCCGATATCGAAGGCGAGATTGCGCTGCGGCGGCAGTTTGGTACCGGGCGCGAGAATGCCTCCGGCAATGTCGGTTTCGATACGGTCGGCCAGCTGCAGGTAAAGCGGGCCTTTGCCGGGTTCAAGTTCAGGGAGCCAATTTGTCATGGTAACAATTATACTATTGCGATTCCAATTGAGTCAATTCATATAACAATCGCACGAAAAAGAGTCAATTTGACCTCCCAAGGACAATGACAATGAGTACAATAGATACAATTAGAGGATCTGGTGGCGCCGAAAGCCACGCGGCACGTTCTCAGAACAGCGGATTGTTGCACACGGCATCCGCACTGATCCGCTGGTTTGGCAACGCCATGACGAAGCGCCGGACGCGCATGCATCTCAGCGAGCTCAGCAATGATCTGTTGAATGATGTCGGTATTGAACCTGCGGAAGCGCGTCGCGAGATCAAGCGGTTCTTCTGGAATTGAGGCGCTCTTGCGATGGGGGTCGCCAATACCGATACGAAAGGCGATCGCTCGTCACAAGGAGGCGAATATGGGTCCTATCTACATAGATCCTGGCAGGTTCGGCCTGGTACCAGCATTTCAATACGACTTGCTTACTCGCGCGGTGCGTTGGCTGGAAAATGCAGCCGTGAAGCGCCGGACGAGACTGGAGCTTGGATCGCTCGGTGATGACGGGTTGAAAGACCTCGGCTTGACACGCGATCACGTGGAAGCGGATCTCGAAAGGTATTATTCCTGAGGTGACGAGGCCGGCGCGACTGCGCACGGCCTCAGTCATTTTCATCCGCTGGCCGAGCACGATGCCTGCCCGCCTGCCCACCGCCGCACGTCTCCGGCGATACGATTGCCGGCGGAATTGCTCATGAGCGGACCGAAGGCTTCGACCTTCGCCGGGTTGCCTTCCGCATGCACGACGAGAAGCGGGCGTCCACCCGGATTGCTTGCCGGGACGACGAGGATGCGCGGGCGTCCCGAATAGGAATTCAATTCCGGCGCAAGACGGTACGGCTTGAAACTTGAATCGCCCGATTTGAACCAGCAATTATTGGCGGCGATCGCCACGCGCTCCATCGTGGGCAGCGCGGCTTTTTCCGATGCGAAGGCCAGAGAACCGGGTCCGGGCTTGCCTTTCGATTGACAACCGGCAAGGACGCCAAGCGAAATTATTACGGCGATTGCGATCGTCGGCGTCTTCATGCGTATTCTCCGGTCTGGAATTTAAGCGGACTCGAGTTCACCCTGGAACACTATGAGCCCGTCGGTCATTTCATACCAGACGAGCGATAGCACCGGATCCTGAATAATCAGTTGCTGAAGGGCATCGAATTTCGGGTAGAGATCGAGCAGGTCCTCGCGGCCGGAGATGACACGGAAATTGTTGAAGACGAAACGCGTCGGTGTCAGCCAGGCGTCGGCCAGCGTCATCTGATCGCCCAGCGCGAAAGGCCCGTTGCCAATGCGCTTTTCGATCTCTGTCAGGCCGATTTCCATCTGCTTGAACAGCTTGCTGATGCGTGCATCATCCTTCGACTTCCTGAAGAACAGCTCGAAAAGTTCCATAACAGGCGCCAGCACTTCTAGTTCGGCCGTGCGGGCGGTCATGCGCACGATGGCGCGGTCGCGGGAATCGGCCGGTAGCAGCGATGGTTCAGGGAAATGCTCTTCCAGATATTCGGCGATCACGGAGGCTTCGACGATGGTGAGGCCTGAGCCGGTGATCAGCACCGGTATGCGGTTGAACGGTGAAATTGCGCGGAAGTCTTCCGGGATCGGAAATCCCGAAGGCGGCGCGACAATCTTGATGGGAGCTTGTTTGTAATAGGCGATGCAGCGGATGATGGAGGAATAGGGGGATAGCGGCCGCGAGTAGAGTTTCATTGGTGGTTCCTCCATTAAGCGCAGTTTTTGCTGTCCGCAGACACTGCTTCGGTCGAGCCTATAGCAATGCCCGCAGAGATCAAGGAAGACATCGCTTTTCGGGTCCGTCAGCTAAGCCAACGTATCAAAGTTGCGAGAGAAACTTTGCAAAAACCATCGAACCCTCCGGCCAGGGGCCGTGGCCGGATTCCGAATTGAGATGGCCGCTGTCACCGGCATCGATGATCATCGAACCCCATGATGCGGCGAGTTCGTCTGCAACCTCGTAGGAGCAATAATGATCATTGCGGCTGGCGACGACGATGGATGGAAATGTGAACGGCTCCAGCGGATAGGGGCCGAAGGTCATCAGATGTTTCGGCCGGATTTTCGGGTTGGAAACATCCGGCGGCGTTACCAGAAACGCGCCTTTGACCTTGTCGCCGATCTCAGGAATAGCATGGATGAAGGTCGGCACGCCAAGCGAATGCGCGACCACGACTACCGGGCGCGTCGCGGCGTCGATCGCCTTGACCACCTCAGCCACCCAGTCCTCGCGCACAGGTTTCGTCCACTCCGCCTGCTCGACGCGGCGCGCGGTGGAAAGCTTTGTCTCCCAGCGCGTCTGCCAGTGATCGGGGCCGGAATTGGTATAGCCGGGAACGATGATAATATCGGTATCTTTGACTTTCATGCGCCGTATTTAGGAAAAATGGCGGTGGTGCGCAATATGCCGCTTCCGAACGCGTTACAGACCTTGCGGTCCTGCGTGGCGGTGCACGAACGCACAATTTTTCTCGGCGCTGTCGGCAAATGCCACTGGCGAACGTCTTTAATGCATAACGGCTGCGTTGAAGGAGACTACACATGAGAAAGATCATTACTGGTGCTTTTGTAAGCCTCGACGGCATCATGCAGGCACCAGGTGGGCCGGACGAAGACCCTACAGGCGACTTCAAATATGGCGGCTGGGTTGCCCCTTATTTTGACAAGGCAGGGGAAGAGGCGGTGGGCGAGATGTTTGCCAAGCCTTTCGATCTTCTGCTCGGCCGCAAAACCTACGACATTTTTGCCGCCTATTGGCCGTATGTCGACGCCGGCCATCCGATCGGTCCGTTATTCGACCGCGTCAACAAATATGTCGCGACCCGCAATCCAGACCTGAAGCTCGACTGGCAGAACAGCCAGACCCTGGGCCCGGACGTGGTCGCGGCAGTCACGAAGCTGAAAAGCGGGCAGGGGCCGGATCTGTTGACTCAGGGCTCCACCGATTTCCTGCAAACCCTGTTCAAAAATGACCTGATCGACGAGATCAACATTTTCATGTTTCCGCTCATATTGGGGAAGGGCAAGAAGCTGTTCAGCGGCAACGCTTTTCCCGGGGCGCTGAAACTTGTTTCGTCAAAGGTCTCGGACACCGGCGTCACAATCAACAAATACGTGCGCGCGGGCGAGGTCGTGACCGGCTCGTTCGCATCCGAACATCCGAGCGAGGCAGAGTTGGCACGGCGCAGAAACCTGACGTGAACCGTCCAGTCGTGCCGTCATCGCCGAACGGCAACGCTTGAGCTGTTGAACGCTGGGTCTATCGCACCTTGATGACTGTATTTCCTGGAGTGGCTGTTGCCTGGCTTGCTGAATGCGTGTCCAGGCGGCTCGCCGATTTATAGGGCCAAGTTGTAGCCCTCGTGTTGCAGTCCGCAGGTTCGAGCTCAATACAGGGCAAATATTTCGCTGGTCGTGAATGTAAGGGCGACGATACTCACCGAGCCCATCAGAAAAAGCATTAACCAAAGCGTATCCATCTTATCCACGGCTTCAATCCTTCGTCAGATGTAAGCTCACAAGGAGCGGTCGTGAGTACGCAATAGCAATGTCGACCCACGATCACAGTAGCGAGACAGAGATGGATGCTCCATCATGCGCTGGTTTGCCTGAGTTATACTTTGGTCTGATATCCACGGGCCAACCGGGCAGGAATAGCGAATTAATGCGAAACGTCATAACGTCGCCGACGCAATTCTCGACGCGTTGGCTGCCCCAGAATTCAGACCTTCTCCTTCTTTTTCACCGGGGTTTTCTTCGCCGGTTCATCCGGTTCGTCCGGCTTGGGGGTCAACAGCTTTCGCAATTGGCCAATCTTGTCTTTCACCAATGGACGAAAGCGGGACGCGCGATAAGGCATGTCGGCCGCACCGTAACCCTCGGGGCCATCATCATTGCCACGGTGGATCTCCTCGACCTTGATGCCGACGAATTCGCCATCGACGTAGTGCTGGTACATGCCAATCCAGCGGATGGTGTAGATCTGGCCTTTTCGGATGATTTGATCGATGCTGACATTCTTGAATTTGTCGTCGATACAAACGACTTTCTGTCCGACATAAAAGTCGTTCATAATATTACCCTCGCCGCGTGAGACTGGCACTCATTTTAGGCCGTAAACTCAAAGATGCCATGATGCAATACCCGCTGTCTGGCGATAGTAAGGCCGCTCCGCCGCGAAGTCTGGACGGCTACAAGGCCTCGACATCCACCCTTCACTCCCGATCGTCCCCAATGCTAACCTTCATCCGATTCCAGTTCTGGGAGGAATGACGTTATCATGACGATATTGGTGACAGGCAGCTCCGGCCATCTGGGCGAGGCGCTGGTGCGCACATTGCAGGCCAGAGGTCGCGAGGTCGCGGGGCTCGATCTCGCGGCAGGACCGTTCACCACCCA
Source organism: Phyllobacterium trifolii (assembly GCF_014192095.1). GTDB lineage: Bacteria > Pseudomonadota > Alphaproteobacteria > Rhizobiales > Rhizobiaceae > Phyllobacterium > Phyllobacterium trifolii. The sequence goes on along the minus strand of NZ_JACHXN010000022.1, from coordinate 57,668 downwards.
TGTCGGTTCTATAGCCGACGGGCCTTTCGTCAAACGCTGCATGGCGGGTATCGAGACCGTCTTCCATGCGGCCACGCTGCACAAGCCGCATGTCGGCACGCACATGCGGCAGGATTTCGTTGATACCAATATCACCGGCACCTTGAACCTTCTGGAAGAAGCGGTGGCGGCGGGCGTCAAATCCTTCATCTATACCAGTACGACGAGTGTCTTTGGCGATGCGCTGGTGCCACCCGAAGCTGCGCCTGCCGCCTGGATCACCGAGAATGTGCGACCTGTCCCGAAGAACATCTATGGGGTGACCAAAGCGGCGGCTGAAGACCTTTGCCAGCTGTTTCATCGCAACCAGCGGTTGGCGACGATGGTGTTGCGCACGTCACGGTTTTTCCCGGAAGAGGACGACGACAAGGACGTGCGAAGCGGCTTTGCCGATGAAAACATCAAGCTGAATGAGTTTCTTTATCGCCGGGTGGATATCGAGGACATCGTCAGCGCGCATCTTCTGGCTGCCGAAAAAGCGCCGGCACTCGGCTTTCGCCGTTATATCATCAGTGCGACGACGCCGTTTACGCCAGACGATCTGGCCGATCTGCGCACCGATGCCCCGCGTGCCGTGCAGCGCCGTGTGCCCGAATACGCGGCAGAGTTTGCGCGCCGCGGCTGGAAAATGCTGCCGAGCATTGATCGCGTCTACGTCAATGAGCGCGCGCGGACAGAACTCGGCTGGCAGCCGGAATATGATTTCAGGTATCTGATCGGGCGGCTGGCTCGCGGCGAGGACACACGCAGCCCATTGGCCCGCCTGATCGGCACAAAAGGCTATCATGCCCGGAGCTTCACCGAGGGGCCTTACCCGGTAGAGTGATGGCTCCCTACCGCCCCTACCTCCCTCATGGTGAGCTTGTCGAACCACGCACCGGCGTTTTGCGTGGTTCGACAAGCTCACCATGGGGGACGTTGTGCTGTAAACAATGGCCATCACTTGGTTCAGTATTTGTGAACAAGCTGTTCGCTCGTGCCGGGCTTGTTTCGGGCCTCGATAAATCCGACCTTACCGATAACGAAACTGATGTGTTGCGAGGGGATGAGTATGAAGCTCACGCGCCGGAATGTAGTTGTTGGCGCTGCCGCCCTTGCTGTATCGACGGGAAGTACCCGCGCGGAGACAAAAATGGACAAGATTTCCTTTGCAGCAACGGCGCCGACCCATGTGTCAAAGGTTGGCATCAAAGCCAGGGATGCCGATGCGCTGGCGAAATATTATGAGGACGTTGTCGGCCTGCGCGAGATTTCGCGCAAGGGCCAGTCGGTCATTCTGGGTGCAGGCGAAACGCCGCTGCTCGAGATAGAGCAGGCCTCTGCTGTTCGCGCGGATGATCCGCAAAGCGCTGGCCTTTATCACACCGCTTTTCTCTTGCCGGCGCGTGCCGATCTCGCCCGCTGGGCCCGGCGGGCAATTGACAAGCGCACGCCGATCGTCGGCGCTTCCGACCATCTGGTCAGCGAGGCGATCTATCTGACCGATCCGGAAGGCAACGGCGTTGAAATTTATGCCGACCGTCCGCATGAAAGCTGGAAGTGGAACGGCTCATCCGTGCAGATGGGTACCGAGGCGCTGGATGTCGGCAATCTGCTGGGCGAACCGGGCAACGAGGTACCTTTCGACATGGCGCCGGACGGGACGATGGTTGGCCATCTGCACCTGCGCGTCGGCAACGCCAAAGAGGCCGAAAGCTGGTGGCAGAATGAGCTCGGGTTGCAGACGGTTGCCGGGTTTGGCGGAAGCGCGGTGTTTATGTCAACCGGCGGTTACCATCACCACGTCGCCGCCAACTCCTGGCAAAGCCGCGGGGCAGGGCGCCGCGACAATGACCGCTCCGGATTGGCCTGGGCCGAGTTCAGCTCCGCCGATGCCAAAGAGGAACGCGAGATCGTTGACCCCTGGGGCAATGTCATCAGGATTGTGCCGGAAAAGGGTTAGTGGGAGCTTACGCACTCTGGGTTGGTGTGCCACTGTGCGTGGTTCGACAAGCTCGCCATGAGGGAGGTTGTGGCTGTAATGATAATCGCCAAAGTTGCAGAAATCGGCTCCCTGCAATCAACTCACCCTCCTCATGGTGAGCTTGTCGAACCACGCACCAAAACCCTTCCGTACCCGCCGTTACGGCGTTTCAACCAATCACAACGTCAGCACGCAAAATCCCGGAAAAATTAATCGAACGCTCGTTCAATTAATTTCCCGAACCATCCCGTTCCTACTGGCGGTTTTCAGCTGTTTCACCCGATGCAACCGCTATTTGGGCGGGTGAATTGCGCAACTTCGTCCGATTCACATTCAGGAATGTTCAATTCCTATGCAAGAATCCTCGAATCCGGAATGCTTTTATCAACCTGGGGCTTTAATTTAGTTGCTGCCAGTTGAGCCAAACACGCGCTTGAAGATCGTATCGACGTGTTTGGTGTGATAGCCAAGGTCGAACTTCTCCCGGATCGTCGCTTCGGGCAGGGCAGCGCGAACATCGGCGTCGGCGAGCAGCTCTTCGAGGAAATCGGCCCCGTGCTCCCACACTTTCATGGCGTTGCGCTGCACCAGACGGTAGGAATCCTCGCGGGAAACGCCAGCCTGCGTCAGTGCCAGAAGCACCCGCTGCGAGTGGATCAATCCGCGGAACTTGTTCATGTTTTTCAACATGTTATCCGGATAGACCAACAGCTTTTCGATGACGCCGACCATACGCGCCAGTGCAAAATCCAGGGTAATCGTCGCGTCAGGGCCGATCATGCGCTCGACCGAAGAGTGCGAAATATCGCGTTCGTGCCACAGGGCGACATTTTCCATCGCTGGCAGCGCAAAAGCGCGGACCATGCGGGCGAGCCCGGTCATGTTTTCGGTCAGCACCGGGTTGCGCTTGTGCGGCATGGCCGATGAGCCCTTTTGGCCGGGCGAAAAATACTCTTCCGCCTCCAGAACCTCGGTGCGCTGCAGATGGCGGATCTCGACGGAGAGGCGCTCGACCGACGATGCGATAACACCAAGGGTTGCAAAGTACATGGCATGACGATCACGCGGGATCACCTGCGTCGAAACCTGTTCTGCCTGCATTCCCAATGCCTTGGCGACATGTTCTTCCACGCGCGGATCAATATTGGCGAAGGTGCCGACAGCGCCGGAGATAGCACAGGTTGCAATCTCCGCGCGTGCGGCGACGAGCCGATGACGGCAGCGTTCGAACTCGGCATAGGCCTGCGCCAGCTTGACGCCGAAGGTAGTCGGTTCGGCGTGGATGCCATGGCTGCGGCCGATGGTGACCGTATCCTTATGTTCGAAAGCCCGCTTTTTCAGCGCCGCCAAAAGTCTGTCCAGATCGCTCAGAAGGATATCGCTGGCGCGCATCAACTGCACATTGAAACAGGTGTCGAGCACGTCCGACGAGGTCATGCCCTGATGTACGAAACGTGCGTCAGGGCCAACGATTTCGGCTAAATGTGTAAGGAAAGCAATGACATCGTGCTTGGTCTCGCGCTCGATCTCGTCGATGCGCTCGATGTCGAAAGTGGCTGCACCGCCCTTTTCCCAGATGGTTTTGGCCGCTTCCTTCGGGATGACGCCAAGCTCCGCCAGCGCGTCGCAGGCATGCGCCTCGATTTCGAACCAGATGCGGAATTTCGTTTCCGGAGACCAGATGGCGACCATTTCGGGACGCGAATAGCGCGGGATCATGTGTTTTCCTGTCCTTTTAGGCTTTAAACGCGGTCTATCAGAGCTAGGCCGATCACTCAACGCGCCATTTGGCGACTTTTTGCCATGGATGCGTCTAGCGCTGCCTGGTAACTGCCAGCCAGCGATAGTCCGGGCCTTCGAATCCCGTTCCGCGCACTGCAATCATGACCGCGATTACCGGTTTTCCGCCGTCCGGATATAGGGTCTGGACCGCGCCAATACTATAGCCGAGCGGACAGCCGCGACTGGCAGGAACGGAGGCGTCTTCGTGGAGCATTTCGGGCTTGGCGTCAGTCTTGTCTTCAAGCAGTGTCAGGCGGAAGCCTTTGATTTCACTCAGGTTTTGACAGGTTTCACTCGGCGGGACGGCGATCTCTTCAAGCTGTATAGTCAGCGCGGGATCAATCGCGGGAAATACGAATCGCGGGTTGATTTTGACCTTGAACGGATCAGCCGAAAGCTCCGTGACAGGGTTCGACGCTACCGCATTGCCGGCATTGGCGCGCAATTCTTCATCGCTGAGCGATGTCACGCCTTGTGCATCGCGGCCCACCTTGTCACGGGCGTTTTCCAGTGACGAATTTTCGTCGTCTAGCCTGACCCGAACCGGCGTTTTGGCCAGAAACTTGTCGGTTGCCGTGTCGATATAGAACCGGTTGGCATAGGGGAAGCCAGAGCCGTCCTGGACGCCATATTCTTCGAAGGCAAATATGCCGCCATCCTTGGAAAACCCAATGATATCAAGCTTTGCGGCGTCTCCGGCCCGTGCCGCGGCTGGCGAAGACGCAACGACAAGGCTAAGAAAAACGCGGCGGAATATCATTGTGATCCTTGGCGGATTGAACTGCGGATGAGGTCAATGTTGGACCTATAGGCGGCTTCGCTTCCGCCTTTGTAAATAGCGGACCCGGCGACCAGCGCATTGGCGCCAGCACGTACTGCTAGCGCAGCCGTTTCAGGGGTAATGCCGCCATCGACCTCGAGGTCAATAGGCCTGTCACCGATCATCGCCTTGATTTTCTTGATCTTTTCCAGCGCTTCGGCAATGAATTTCTGCCCGCCAAAACCGGGATTGACGGTCATGACGAGGATGAGATCCACATCGTTCAGCACGTATTCGATGGCGGATTCTGGTGTCGCGGGATTGATGGCAACGCCAGCCTTCTTGCCGAGCGCCCGAATGGCCTGGAGCGAGCGGTGCAGATGCGGTCCAGCTTCCGCGTGGACGGTGATGATGTCCGAACCCGCCTTGGCGAAAGCCTCGAGATAGGGGTCGCAGGGCGATATCATCAAGTGCGTATCGAAAACCGCGTCCGTCAGCGGCCGGATGGCCTTTACCACTTCCGGACCAAAGGTGATGTTCGGGACGAAATGTCCGTCCATCACGTCGATATGGATCCAGTCGGCGCCTGCCTGCAAAACCGAGTTTACTTCCGAGCCGAGTTTCGAAAAATCCGAGGCCAAAATGGAAGGTGATATGACGAGCGGACGGCTCATGATCTGTCTCCGGTAGAAATTCTGTGGGCGCCGGTTATCACGCGCGGCTGTATCGCACAATCGAAACTGTTCAGCGAAGTGATCGCCAGACCGGAAAGGGATCGTTATCCGCAGGCGTAGCGGCATGAACGCCTCGTGCTATGGCGCGCGCCATTGTTGAGGCCGCCGCGGCACAAAGGTCAATAAATTCAGCAATTTCTGGCGTTCTGCCGCTGGTTCCGGTGGCGAGGGCGAACACCAGATCACCGTCAAAAGGCGTGTGTGCCGGCCAGACTGCGCGGGAGTAACCATCATGGGCGGCGATGGCCAAGCGCTTGGCCTGAGCGCTCGTAAGGATCAGATCGGTAGCGATGACCCCTATTGTCGTGTTGGCATCCCGCGCCGCGTCGCTGAACTTGGTGCCGATTTCGGCGGCATCGGCAGGAAAAGGGTGCGGCAGGCCAAGTCCCCCGAATTCATTGCCTATTTCGAAAGGCGCAGCCCAGAAATGCCTGCTTTTTCCTACGGTTACCATACCAAGCGCGTTGACCGCGACGAGGGCGCCGATGGTCACGCCACTTTCGAGGACCGACGAGGCTGAGCCCAGCCCGCCCTTCAACCCTTTGACAGTTGCTCCTGTCCCGGCGCCCACGGTCCCAAGCGTGAAATCACTCGATGCCGACTGCGTTGCTTCATAGCCGAGCTCACGATAGGGCGGGTAACGGCCCCAGTCCTTGTCGCCGCCGTTCAGCAAATCGAAGAGAACGGCGCCCGGAACGATTGGAACACGCTGTGTTCCGACTTCAAAACCAATGCCCTCTTCCCGAAGGGCGGCCTGAACGCCCGACCCGGCATCCAAACCGAATGCCGATCCGCCCGATAAAACCAGCGCGTTGACCTGCTCAACCGTGTTGTGGGGCTCGAGAAGGTCGGTTTCGCGCGTACCCGGCGCACCGCCGAGCACCTTGACTGCCGCGGTTGCCGGGTTCTCGCATAACAAGACTGTACAGCCGGATTTGAGCTTGCTGTCGGAAGCGTTCCCGACTTTTAATCCAGCGACGTCAGTGATGAGGTTGCGTGGACCGGCCTTCAACATCAGTTGGTCTCCAGAACGAATTGATTTCCATCAAATTTCTGCAGGCGGTAAGTATCGGCGATACGCTCGCCTTTGGCATCGAATTGTATGGTGCCAAGAGCAGTTTCAAAGACATTGGTGCGCAGAATCTCCTGCAGGGATCCTGCCTGTGATTGCGCGGTGGTTAACGCCTGCATTGCCACTTCGGTCGCAGCATAAGCCGGTATCGTATAGCCTTCCGGAACTTTTCCGGCCAACTCGATCGTATTCTTGGCGTTTCGGGCACTCTCCAGAGTTTGTGGCTCGCGTGGTGCGATCATCAATGTGCCGACGGCGAGCGCACTGCCATCGCCTGCCGCCTCAAGAGCCTCGCCACTGGCAATGACAAGTGCATAGTTTAGCGCCGCGGCGCTTCGCCCTATGGCCGCAACATCGTCGCGTTCACCACCAACGAAAACTTGTGTGGCGCCTGCGCGTTTCAGCCGGCTGACCAGTGCATTCTGATTGTCGAGGCCGGGACGGTACGTATCGGCAAAGACCGGTTTCAGGCCTTTTTCCTCCAGACGGGCCCGCACTCCTGCCGCAAGTTCACGTCCGAAGATCGTGCCGTCATCGATGATGGCAAACGGTTCCGAGCGCCACAGCCCGGCAAGGATATCACCGGTTTCGTTGGCCTCATTGCGGCCGGATGGCGCGGTCCTGAAGACCGGATAAGGCTGATCGGCGCGCAGCTCGGTCAGTGTTTGCGCCCGTATTGCCGGAGTGATGACTGGAATGCCCTTTTGATTGAGGATAGGCAGGGCGGCTTCGAGCGATTCAGTGCAGAGAAAGCCAATGACTATCGCAACATCTGCCTGGACCAGCTGCTTTGCCGCCGCGTCGCCGCCTGCCGCACTGCATTGGTCATCGGCGGTTGTAATTGACACCGCCTGGCCGCTCTTGTTCGCAGCCACCGCAATCGTCGCACCATCGACAACTTGCGTTCCAAGGCGCGCAAAGGGACCGGAAAGCGGCGCGATAACACCAATCTTGTCTTCCGCATGTGCGACACTTGCGACAGCTATGCAAAGGCCAAATGTTGCGGCGCGTATTGTGGGGTTCATTGCGAAAATGTCGTTTCCTCTTTGATGGGTAGTAGTTGCACGTTTTCGGTAGCTGTTTCCTTCATTCTTAGCAATCTCGCGCTATATAAAAGGAAGTTATCGGAAAATATGACCTGCCCCTATGGTTGAGACACATGTTGCGATAGTGATGGTTCGGACAACGGAAATAGAATAGTGCTAATTGCCAAAGATCAGAAAATAGAGCCGCTCGCATTTCGCAATGCCATGAGCCATTTTGCCGAGGCGGTTCATATCCTTACCACCGATGGTCCGGCAGGCCGCCGCGGCGTTACAATTTCGGCAGTATGCTCGGTTTCTGACAATCCGGCGACGATGCTCGTGTGTCTCAACCGCAATCATGATTTCAATCACCTGTTCATCGAAAATCAGGTTTTTGCACTGAATACGCTGTCGTTCCAACAGCAGGCGCTTTCCGAAGCCTTTTCCGGCAAGGGCGATCTGTCCCAGCCGGACAGGTTTGCGCTAGGACATTGGCAGACACTGCAAACCGGTGCACCAGTGCTCACCAACGCTTTGGCAAGCTTCGATTGCCGCATCATTGCAACGCACGAAGTCGCAACGCATTATGTGATCTATGGCAAGGTCACCGCCCTCAATATGGGCGATCCGGGCCGTTCATTGATCTATCTCAACCGCTCCTATCACAGTTCGGGAGACTAGCGCCGGAGACGTCATGGCTGAACTGCCGCAATCGATCGAAGATACGCTGGCTCTGCTCGAGGCTGGCGGATATGTCGCGGACCGTGCGTTGGCGACGGTGCTGTTCCTCAGCTTGCGAATGAAGAGGCCATTGTTTCTGGAAGGCGAGGCGGGCGTCGGCAAGACTGAGATCGCCAAAGTACTCGCGGCGACGCTCGACCGGCCGCTGATCCGCCTGCAATGCTATGAAGGGCTCGACGTTTCTTCTGCTGTTTATGAATGGAACTATGCAGCGCAGATGATCGAGATTCGTCTCGATGAAGCGAGTGGCAAGGTTGATAAGAAAGCTATAGAGCGCAATGTTTTTTCAGAGAAATTCCTTATCAGGCGGCCAGTCCTCCAAGCGCTGTCGGGTAAACCGGGTAAGGCCCCGGTTTTTCTTATCGACGAACTTGATCGAACCGATGAAGCCTTTGAAGCCTTCCTGCTCGAAGTGCTGTCGGACTATCAGGTCACGATTCCGGAACTTGGAACAATCCGTGCTGCCGAACCACCAATCGTCATCATAACGACCAATCGGACTCGCGAGATCCACGACGCACTGAAACGCCGGTGTCTCTACCATTGGGTAGACTATCCCTCCGCTGAACGGGAGCTTGAGATCGTCCGCCGCAAAGTCCCTGCAGCCAATGAACGCCTGTCGGATGAAATCGTCCGGTACGTGCAGAAATTGCGTGATATGGATCTGTTCAAGCTACCGGGTGTCGCCGAAACGATCGACTGGGCGGGGGCCTTGACCGAAATGGACAAGTTGGCACTGGATCCGGAAACCGTATCCGACACGATCGGCGTTTTGCTCAAATATCAGGATGATATAGCCAGGATTTCCGGCGGCGAGGGGCGGCGAATACTCGATGAGGTCAAGGCCGAACTGAACGCGGCGTAACATGGAAACATTCGCCTCATCACCCGAGATAGCAAGGACGGAAAGCCGCCTTGCGGACAATATCGTCTATTTTGCCCGCGCCTTGCGAAAGGCCGGGTTGCGGGTTGGCCCGGCTTCCGTCAGGGACGCGATAGAGGCGGTTTTGGCCGGTGGTATCGGCTCTCGGGATGATTTTTATTGGACATTGCACAGTGTGCTCGTCAACCGCCGCGAGGATCATGCGACATTCGATGAGGCGTTCCGGCTTTATTGGCGCTCCCGCGAGCTGATCGAGAAAATGCTGGCCATGTTCTCGCCCGTTGCCTTGGCGCGCGAACGATCGAAGGCAAGGGCTGCCGAAGCTCGCGTCGCCGAAGCGCTGTTCAAGGAAAGCTCGCGCAACCAGCCGGGAGAATCCCCGCCCGATATCGATGTGGACGCACGTTTGACATTTTCCGGTAAGGAAGTGCTGCGGACCAAGGACTTTGCCCAGATGTCGGCCGAAGAACTCAGCCAGGCGCGCCGGGCGATGGATGAACTGACGCTGCCCGTCGATGAAGTCAAGACGCGGCGTTTCCGCAGTGATCCCAAGGGCGCTCGTATCGATCCGAGAGCGATGATGCGTGCGAGCCTGCGGACCGGTGGTGATCTCATTTTACCGAAATTTCGCTCGCGTCGCGAAGTGCATCCGCCATTGGTCGTGCTTGCCGATATTTCGGGTTCAATGAGCCAATACACCCGCATTTTCCTGCATTTCATGCATGCGATGATGGCCAAGCGTCGCCGGGTTCATTGCTTCGTCTTTGGCACGCGGCTGAGCAACATCACGCGGTCCCTGCGCTATCGTGATCCGGATGATGCGATCGCCCATTGTACGGGTGCTGTACAGGACTGGTCAGGCGGTACACGCATTGGCGAAACCTTGCGGGAATTCAATCGTCATTGGTCGAGACGCGTTCTCAGCCAGGGTGCGGTAGTGCTGCTCATCACCGACGGACTGGAGCGCGAGAATACGAGCGGCCTGGAAGCGGAGATGGAGCGGCTATCGAAATCTTGCCGCCGGCTGATCTGGCTCAATCCCTTACTCCGATTTGAAGGTTTTGAGCCACGTGCCCGTGGTGTAAAAGCAATGTTACCCTACGTTGACGACTTCCGTGCTGTGCACAATATGAATGCTTTGGAGGATCTGTGCCGGGCGCTCAGCCGACCGCGCGGCAACGATGACGATCCGAAGCGCTGGTTGCACCAATATTGAAGTTTGTGGTACTGTCGTACAATGCAAAATCCTACTAAACAAATACGCGATCCACTGCTGATCGCCGAGAGCTGGATGGCGGAGGGCCGTGACGTGGCTATTGCCACAGTCGTGGAAACCTGGGGATCGGCACCGCGTCCCGTCGGCAGCCATCTTGTGATCGACGAGGCGGGCAATTTCGAGGGTTCGGTTTCTGGCGGGTGTGTTGAAGGTTCGGTCATTGCCGAAGCCATGGATGTGATCAGCCAGGGCACCCCGCGGATGCTTGAATTCGGCGTCGCCGACGAAACCGCCTGGCAGGTCGGTCTGTCCTGCGGCGGACGTATCAAAGTCTATGTCGAACGGCTGGGCTGAGCATGGATCCCTATTGTCTGAAGAAACTCAATGCAGAACGGCAAGCCCGCCGTGCGGCATTGTTGCTGACCGATCTTGGCGACGGGCGTGACCGCGTGATCAAGGAGGGCGATCCGGTTGCCGGTCTGCTGGGCGATGCGGTCAGGCAGGCGTTCCTGTCAGGAAAATCGAGCCTCGTCGAGATTGAGGGCCGATCGTTCTTCCTGAATGTCCACGTGCCGCCGCCGCGTCTGGTGGTGATTGGTGCTGTGCACATCAGCCAGGCCTTGGCTCCGATGGCAAAGATTGCTGGATACGATATGGAAATTATCGATCCGCGTACGGCGTTTGCCACGCCGGAGCGCTTCCCGGATATCAAACTCTTTGCAGAATGGCCGCAGGATATACTCGAGCAGCGACCACTTGATCCCTATACGGCGGTTGCTGTCGTCACGCATGACCCGAAAATCGATGATCAGGCGCTGGAGCGGGCTCTACAAGCGGGATGCTTTTACGTCGGCGCGCTGGGCAGCCGCAAGACCCATGCAAAGCGTGTTGAGCGGCTCAAGGCGCTGGGGTTCAGCGAGGATGAAATCGCTTTGATTCATTCGCCTATCGGCCTTGATATCGGTGCTGCCAGCCCCGCTGAGATCGCCGTTGCAGTTATGGCCGAGGTGATCAAGGCATTTCGCGCGAGAGGACTCCAAACCGCGCGGCATCTGGAAAAGACAGCATGATCTTTGGTGAAATCCCTCTCAAGGACGCGCTTGGCGCGATACTTGCGCACTCGACCCATACAGCGAACCTGAAGCTGAAAAAGGGACATGTCCTCAACGAAGCTGACCTTGAGCAATTGCGCGAAGCAGGCGTGACCCACGTTATTGCAGCGCGCTTGCAAGACGCTGATCTCGAAGAGAACGAAGCGGCCAAACGAATAACTGCAGCATTGAGATGGTCGTGCGTGCAAGCGGGGCCAGCATCGACCGGCAGGGTCAATTGCTATGCCGAAACGGCGGGGCTTTTCATGGTGGATGCTGACTTGATCAATGCCATCAATGCGGTCGATCCTTCCGTGACGATCGCCACGTTGAAAGCATTCGACAGGGTTGAGCAGCAGCAGATGGTTGCGACCATCAAGATCATTCCTTTTGCAGTCCCTGTGTCTGTAATTGACAGGATCGCGGAGTTGGCACGTGGTCGCACGGCCTTTGGAGTGCGCGGTTTTGCAGGCTCACGCATTGGCTTGATCCAGACGACGCTGCCATCAATCAAGCCGACAGTGCTCGACAAGACGCGCCGTGTCATCGAAGCACGGATTGCAGCCAATCATGGAGTTGTGACATCCGAACTACGCCCGCCCCATGCGAGCAAACCGTTGGCGGAAGCGATACGCAAATTGCAGAATGCAAATGACTTCGTCGTCGTCTTTGGTGCCTCCGCTGTGGTCGATCAGGACGATATCGTTCCCGCGGCAATCAGGGAGGCCGGCGGAGACGTTAGTCATATCGGCATGCCGGTCGATCCGGGAAACCTGCTGATCCTTGGCGAACTTGATGAAAAACCCTTGATCGGCGCTCCCGGTTGCGCGAGGAGCCCCAAGGAAAACGGCTTTGATTGGGTGCTCGACCGGCTGATGGCAAATGTGCCGGTAACCAAGGCAGATATCGTCGGAATGGGTGTCGGGGGCTTGTTGATGGAAATTCCAACGCGTCCGCAGCCGCGCGATCCACGCCCGTTGGCGGCGCGGCCCGACGTTGCGATCGCTCTGCTCGCTGCCGGTCAGTCAACCCGCATGATGGGGCCAAACAAATTGCTGGCCACTTTCGATGATGTGCCGCTGATACGCCGCTCGGCACAGACTGCGATCGAGGCGGGTGGGCGTCCTGTCGTCGCCGTGCTCGGGCATATGGCAGAGGAATGCAGCGCGGCGCTGGATGGGCTCAATGTGGTGATCGCCCTCAACAAGGACTACGCCAGCGGGCTGGCCTCATCGCTGCAGACCGCGATCAGGAACGTACCATCGTCGTCCGATGGCGTGATGATGCTCCTGGCCGACATGCCTGCTCTGTCCCCGACTGATCTGCAGGCCATGATCAGTCGTTTTCAAAGTGCCGGCGGTCAATCTGTCGTGAGGGCGACTTTCGAAGGCAAGCGCGGCAATCCTGTCATCCTGCCGCGTATCTTGTTCAACGAAGTATTCAGTCTGGCCGGTGATGTTGGTGCACGTCATTTGATCGAGCGTGGCGATATTCCTGTCATCGATGTGGAGCTTGGCGAGGCGGCTGCCCTTGACGTCGATACGCCGGATATGCTGCATCGCGCGGGTGGTACTATTACCGAGCCCATCCGATAGGAAATTCGCTTGATCAGGTCCCTTATTCTCGGCGCACTGGCTTTGGTTTGCCTTTCGAGCCCCGCGGCGGCATTGCAGCTCGAACCCTACAAAGATGATCTCTTTGCCTATCCCGGAATTCTGAAGACCGGCGACGGTGGTGACTATGTCGTGGTCGACTATAACGAAATGCGGGATATCAACGGTCGCGATCAGGTGCCGGAACGACGCGTCAAACAGAACTACATCTCACTTCAGCCGAAACGTTCGCAAAAGGACCTTGTCGTAATGACAGACAAGGGACCGCTAAAGGTCATGACGGTGGGGAAACTTTCCGGCGCGTCTGTCATTACCATTTATCTGCACGGCCAGGGCGGCAATCGCCAACAAGGCATGAACGACTTCACATTCGGCGGTAACTTCAATCGCCTGAAAAACCTGATGGATCGCAATGGAGGACTCTATATCACACCAGAATTTAGTGACTTCGGAGACAAGGGCGAAAGCGAAGTTGCGGGTGTGATAGATTATTTCAAGGCGCAATCGCCACAAGCAAAACTCTTCGTCGCTTGTGGATCGATGGGCGGCTCATTGTGCTGGAAGCTGGCGCAGGATGCCGAAACGTCCACGCACATCTCAGGCCTGATCATTCTCGGATCGCTATGGGATGAGCACTTCATCGGATCTGCTCCGTTCAAACGTCGTGTGCCGGTCTTCTTCGGCCATGGCAGTCGTGATCCGGTTTTTGGCGTCGAAAAGCAGCAGGCATTCTACCAGACGATACGGACCTCGGCACCGGGGTATCCCGCGCGGTTTCATCGATTTGAGAGCGGCAATCATGGTACGCCAATTCGCATGACCGACTGGCGCGGGGTACTCAACTGGATGCTGTCGACCTCCCGCTGACGTACTGGGATGGACTTGTGGCAATAAAGTCCCATTGTGGCAGTTGTGCCACTAGACAAATGATAAAAACCGAATAGTTTCCGGCCTATATCCAATCCTGCGATAAGACTTTGCGGAGAGAACCATGCGCCTGCCTACCGATATTTTAAGCCGGATTGCCCCTTTGGCAGTCCTTATTCCACTGGCAGCATGTTCTACGACCGGGGCACCCAGCATGATGCCGACCATGCCGACTTTTGCGCCCGTACGTCCACCTGTGAACGCCGCTCTCGCTCAACCGTGCATTGCTGCAGCATCTTCCAAATATTTCATGGGCGAAAGCAACATCAAGGCCGTCGATGCCGAGCCAATGGGTGGCGGCCTAAACCAGGTGCGTTTGAAGGTCGATATTCGCGATGCAATGTGCACCGTTACCGACAAGGGTAAAGTGCGCTCTGTCGTCGACACAATGCCAAAGAGCGCCGATCAGCTTGCTGCCGAAGAGGCGGCGGCGAGGAAGGCGGCTGGAGAGCCGGCGCCAGTCAAGAAATCCAAGAAAAGTAGCTGACATCGTATTCAGCTGGACTGAACGGCGCGGTCAAAACCGCGCCGTTTTCATATGGAAAGTGTGTCTTGAGGGACAAGCACCTGAAGTTCTCCCGCGTGAATGACAATTTTGACGTCCCGTGGGAGAGGGATCAACTCTCCGTCGATAGTCGCTTTTGCGCTGCGCCGCAGGTGTGGAAAGTGCAACTCAACTTCCTTGGCAAGAATTTCGTCCACGTCGGGATTGCGGCGCCACGACCCGGTCAGAACGCTGAACGCCAACTTTGCTATAGTGCCAGGGGTCAGGCCTCCGGCAACGTAGACGCCCAATTCGCCGTGGTCGACGTTGTCAGGTACCGGTAAAACGCCGCTACCATAAGGATTATTCGAAATCGAGATAGCGGAAACGGTTCGCTCTATCGGGGTGCCGTCGATGACCATGCGCACGGCGAAGCGCGGCGGATTGCCCATGGCTTTGGCGAATGCGCGTATGCTTGCAAGACGCTTACCCCAGCGGGAGCGATACTCCAAGGTGTTGCGAAGCTTGATCATTTGCGGCTGGAAACCAATCGAAAACTGGTGAACAAAGCTTTCCTCATTGGCGGTGGAAATGTCGACCGCCTGAATGGTGCCGCTGGCCAGGCTTTCCAAGGCTGCATTGAGGTCCAGCGGAATTTTCAAGGCGCGTGCAAAGAGGTTCATGGTTCCAGCGGGAAGTACAGCGAGCGGCACCTTGGCTTTCCAGGCAACATCAGCGGCGGCCGAAATCGTGCCGTCGCCGCCTCCTGCCATCAGAACGTGCTCGCCCGCTTCGGCCGCAACTTTTTGCAACGCCCTCACAATGCTTTTGCCAGCTACAATCTCGCTCTCAAACGTATGGCTATGCTTTTCAAAAATTTCCTTGGCTGTTTCAGCGAACAACTTGATATCCATGGTGCGAAACGTACCGCCATCGCGGTTGAAAACAGCATGGATTTTCATGTTTGATCCTTGATTGGGAGGACGCGGAGTTCGATCAGAAGATGATCAATTGCCCTGACAGAAGCAATGCCTCAACCCTTGTTTGGTTCCCGTGGTCCGCCCAGATGAGGGCTTGCAAAGCCAAGGTTTTGGAGAGAATTTTGGATTTCCGGCGCGCTCATGAAGAGCTTCCACAGTAGGCCGCTTCTGTGGTTTTCGATCATGGCGATGGTAGGGCCCTGGTCTATCGCGAGGTAGGTTCTGGCAAACCATTTTCTGGAAGGCGAAAACGCATCGACGAAGCCAAACCTGCCGTTCACCTTGCCATGGGGGAGTGTCAGGAAATGGCGCAGGGCGCGCATCGAGAATTCTGGTACGTAGGGCAGGCTGCTGAGAGCGGCAGTGGGCGCAATCAAACCGAAATCTGAACCGGGCGAACTTACCCGGTAGCCTCTCGGACCGTGACTGGAAGATAGGCCCCAGCAATCTTGACCATAGCCGATATAACCATGTGGATTGTGAACGCTGTGCATGTAGTTGATTTCCGCGTGGCTGCAATTTTGCAACCAGTAATCGGCGTATTGGTCTGTAAGCCCACGCGGATCCAGGCCGCAGAAAGAATAGTGCGCAAAGAACATGGGGCCGCCAAAGTCCGGGCCGAGTGGCAACCTGACGCCATAATAGTGTCGCCCATTGACGAAGGCGCCATCTGACGCAAAACCTTCATGATAAATCTCTGGATCGATGCCATGGTCAGGGGAGGCGGCAGCCAGAATGTAAGTGATCAACGCTTCGTTCCAGCCCCGGATCGGCACATTGCGGGCCCAACCAAATTTTGGACTGTGGTGCCAGTAGAGAACCTTTTCCCCCGGTTTGATGTGGGAATCCCACTGGACCGATCGCCACAGCCGATTGATCCTGTCACGCATGGCGGTGTCTTTGGGGCCGTTGGAGGCAAAATATTGCCGGACACAAATCAGTCCTTGAACGAGAAGCGACGTTTCAACCAGGTCACCACCATCATCCAAGCGGGTAAAGGGTACGGTCGTGCCATCCACACCATTGATGAAGTGCGGAAAGACGCCTCGATAGCGTTTCGTGCGTTCGAGCACCGACAGCATCTTTTCAATACGGACCTGTGCCTCATCGCGTGTAATCCAGCCGCGCTCAACGGCAACGAGGATAGCCATGAAACCGAAGCCGGATCCGCCAATAGCGACGAGGTCATTAGTTGGATCGGACGTCCGGCCGGAGCGGTCGCGCGCGAGACCGCTTTGCGGATGAGCGCCTTCCCAGAAATAGCGGAAACTCGCCCGCTGGACTTGTTCCAGCAGGAAATCATCGCTGTCGTCCGCATGTAACGGATTTCGCAAATCAAGTCTCTGATGCATGGGAAAGGTCGGAATCCTTGTTGAGGGCTTTATGCCGCTGCCTATGACAGGTTGCATTGGCGATTTGTCTGATCTCTATAACACCTAGTATGTGTCATGCTGTCTGAGAAGACTGAGATCGAGATCAGCCAATTAATTTGAGGTGAGGCGTAAGAATGCATCAGAATGAATTTGTTTTCGAGCCGCTTCCGCAACCGTCCTTGCCGGTTATCGGCTCTGATAAGCTGTTTCCGGTTCATAGGATTTATTGCGTCGGGCGGAATTATGCCGATCACGCCATCGAGATGGGACATGATCCTGACCGCGAGCCGCCGTTTTTCTTCCAAAAAAATCCGGATTGCCTTCTCACTGGTGGCAGCGATTTCCCCTATCCGTCCGCGACAAAGGATGTCCATTTCGAAATGGAAATGGTTGTTGCGCTCGGAAGGGGTGGCTCCGACATTGCCACTGAAAATGCGCTCGATCATATATTTGGCTATGCGGTTGGTCTCGACATGACTCGCCGCGATCTGCAAGGGGAAGCCAAGAAGCTTGGCCGTCCTTGGGAAGTTGGAAAGGCATTCGAAGCTTCTGCGCCCTGTTCGGCTGTGGTGCCTGCCACACACATCGGTCATCCGGCCAAGGGAGCAGTCTGGTTGAAAGTCAACGGAGCTGAACGACAGCGCGGCGACCTGGATCAAATGATTTGGAAAGTGCCGGAGACGATCAGCTACCTCTCGACACTGTTTACGCTCCAAGCCGGTGATCTCATCTATACGGGTACTCCAGCTGGCGTGGGCGCGATTTTGCCTGGCGACGAAATGATTGGAGGGGTGGACGGAATTGGTGAAATACGCGTGCGTGTTGTCTGACGCTGATGTTTTGTCAACGAAATGAAACAGTTGCTTCTGCCAATCTGCAAAACGCGCAAAATAAATTTCATCGCATTGTTTTCGAAAAACGCCGCAAATATTCCAACGAATAATTCAGTTTTGGCTCAGAAATGGATGTTTCCGCGCGGATTTCCCGTTGTTGATTTCAACTGCAGTGATAGTGTGTCGGCTAAGTATAAAAAGCTCAAAATTCTGTGAAAGACCTGAGTATTGTCTTTGCTGAAAAATGCTCTATTGAGGAACTTCCTTAGTCATAATTCTGTCACTTAAAGTCACGCTTCATGAACCACCGCATTCTTTTTGGCTCTTATCCCATCCCGCGTTTCGCGGGGATTGTCAGCCATAATTTTGTTGTCTGGACCGATGACACCGGCAGGCCACTCTACGAAATCAATGGTGGTGCTGCCCATGCGGATGGCAGTTTCAATTATTGCGCGATTCGCGGGCCCCTGACTGCGGTGGTCACTGACTATGCGAAACGCGACCTCGTATATTGTCCTGAATTCTATGTGCGGCCTACATCGCGCACGACGCTGCTTATGGAAGGTAGTGTGTCATCCATTGCCGCGCGTTGGCGCACAGCAGTGGATGTTGCCGAGCGGATCCGGGTGTCCAAGCTGCGTTACTCCTTTCTCGTTCAGAACAGCAATTCTGTTGCGACAGCCATTGCTGAAGGCATGGGACTAAAACCACCATCAGCCGCCGTCGGTCGTGTCAAAGCACCGGGAAGCCATCGCCACCTGGTCCTGGATGCAGCTTAAGTCGAATCGACCCTATCACCAGTATTCAATTAACAGGTCCAACGTGTTTAACCGGCGTTGATGCGGGTGTTGTTTAATTTGCCTTTTCTCGGCTCAATCCCGCCATTATTGCAGGGCTAATGACGCCGTCACAATTTCATGGTGAAATCAAAATTACTTAATCCGTTTCTGGCTCCGGAACCCCTTATGACGTCCATTCCTGGCAACGACAAGCAAACACGCAGGATCGAAGCTCGCGCGCAGTCAAGACTGCCGTGGGGCAAAAAGACAAAATCCGCATTGTTCGCGTTTTTCGGAATAGCAGTTGCCGTGATCGGCCTGCTGGTTCTGGATCATCTTTCTAGCGGCATTTCTATCCGTGATGTCAAGCAGTCCCTCCATGCCATACCAGGCAGCGTCCTGATGACTGCGCTATTCTTTACTTTTGTGAGTTTCGCCGCCGTTGCGCTCTATGATGTGGTTGCTGTCGAAACCATCGCACCGGGGCGGGTGCCCTATCACATCTCAGCCATGGCGGGCGGTGCGGGATATGCAATCTCGAACGCTCTCGGATTTTCCCTGCTTACCGGCGGCGCACTTCGCTATCGGGTCTATGCTGCTGAAGGCATCGATATTGCCGATATTGGCCGGATTATCGGTACGTCCTGGATGGCGATCTGGTTTGCTTTCACCATCCTGATTGCTGTCGCCCTCGTCATCGATCCCTCACGGATACCCTGGATACTATCGTTCGGACCGGTTCTCGATCAACTGATCGGTATGTTGGTTCTCCTTGCCGTGGCGGTCCTGTTGTACTGGCTTTCTCGCCGCGAGCGCACGCTTAACATCGGCCGGCTATCGGTTCGCTTACCCTCGTCGCAGGGCGCCCTGCTGCAGATTTTGGCCGGTCTGGTGGATGTGGCCGCGGCCGCTGCGACGCTCTATGTCCTGCTTCCGGCAGGCTCTGTAAACAGTATTCCAGCGTTTGCTCTTGTCTACGTGGTCGCTGTCGCACTTGGTATCATCAGCCATGCACCCGGCGGCATCGGTGCATTTGAAGCGACCATTGTTGCGGGCCTTGGGTTGGGGCAGAATCCCGACGCTATAGCGGCGCTTGTCGCATATCGCGTCATCTACACCCTCATTCCGTTTCTGGCGGCGATAGCTGGTTTCGTCGTTTCTGAAGTCTTGCGCCGCCGCCATCTCATTGCCGGCCCAACCATTTCCGCTGTGCGAATGTTCGAGCCGCTCATCCCGCCGCTCTCGGCTGGCATCGCCTTTCTTGGCGGTATCGTTCTGCTTATTTCCGCGGTCATTCCCGATCTTCACCACCGGCTGGAAATGCTTGCCGACGTATTGCCCTTACCATTTCTGGAAATGTCCCATCTTGGCGCGAGCTTCGTCGGGTTGGCGTTGCTGATCGTCGCGCGGGGCCTCGCACGGCGTCTCTGGCGCGCCTGGTTCCTCGCGCTGATCCTTTTCAGCCTTGGGGCAATCTTCGCATTGAGCAAGGCCTTTGCCTGGGAAGAAGCGCTCATGCTTGCTTTGATGGCAGGCACGCTTCTGTTATTTCGCGATTCATTTTATCGCAAACCGCTGGGCGAGCATTTCAGCTTGTCCTGGGGCTGGCTGGCCAGCGTCGGCACAACGGCGTTTGCCATTCTCTGGCTCGGTCTTTTCGCCTATCGGCATGTCGAATATGCGAATGAACTGTGGTGGGAGTTTGCCTGGGATGCGCAGGCATCGCGTTTCCTTCGCGTTTCTGTACTCATCCTGACCGTTCTCGCGGCGATAACGATCAATACGATCATCAATGGTGTTGGCCGGAGTAAACTGCGCGCCCAGCCCATCCCGGAACAAGTGCCAGATCTCGTTGCTATGTCCCCGAGCGCTTCGGATGCGCTTGCTTTGCTTGGTGACAAGCGCTTCCTGATGGATCCCAAAGGCAAAGGCTTTGTCATGTATGCCCGTTCGGGCGGAAGTCTGGTTTCAATGGGGGAACCAGTGGGCAGCGATGATGTGATTGCCGATCTGGCCTGGGCTTTTCGAGGACTGGCAGATCGCACCGGTACTAGAACGGTATTCTACGGGGTAGGTCCGGAAAGACTGCCTCTGTTCCTGGATATGGGATTGACTGCGCTGAAGCTTGGCGAAGTCGCACGCGTTGACCTTAGCGATTTCTCGCTTGAGGGCTCCAAGCGCCAGCCCTTGCGCTATGCCGCCCGGCGTCTGGAAAAGGAAGGGATCAGCTTCGAAATCCTTCCAAAAGGCCAAACCGCGGATATCATGGATGAGCTTCGCGCCGTGTCAGACGCCTGGCTCGAAATGAAATCTGGTTCCGAGAAGCGTTTCTCGCTCGGTTCGTTCGAAAATGCCTACCTTTCACACTTCGACATTGCAGTCCTGCGCAAGGAAGGCACGATCGTGGCCTTTGCCAATGTGTGGCGCGGTGCAGGTAATCAGGAAATTGCCGTCGATCTGATGCGGCATGTGCCTGATGCATCCAGCGTCATCATGGATGGGTTGTTCGCCAACCTCCTGATGGCTGCGAAGGGCGAAGGCTATCGCTGGTTCAATCTTGGCGCTGCGCCCCTGTCAGGCCTTTCCGATAGCCATCTCGCCTCCCGGTGGAACCGTATCGGTTCATTTATCTACCGCCGCGGCGCCGAATTTTATCGGTTTGACGGACTGCGCGCTTTCAAGGATAAGTTCGGCCCGAAATGGACGCCCTATTATCTGATTTGCCCCCCGGGCCTCGCGACACCTCGCTCGCTGATCGATGCGACAAACCTGGTGAGCGGCAGCCCCTTCGAGGTCTTTAAACGATGAAATTTATTCGCAGGCCCTACCTCTTCGCTATACTTGCATTTGTCATCGTTAGCGTTGGTCTTTCCGCAGCGCTCCATTTTTTCCCTTGGTTTGGTCTCGGGTCTTCGGGTAGCCGCATTCTCATTTCGTCCGAGCGTCTTAACGACGTCCCGCTGTTGCAACCGGCTGGCAAGCCAACAGGTATTGCCATCCTGGTGTCGCAGAAGGGTGGTCTCGGTGCTGACGATGAAACCTTGACGAAACTGCTGCTGGATCGCGATTTTCTCGTACTGACGGTTGACCTGGAGAAATGGCGCAAGGAACTCGATCAGGACACGGGCGATTGCACCTATTTTGTTTCCGATCTTGAAGGCATAGCAAAAGAAGCTCAGCGCCAGATTGCTGTCGATACCTATATGCATCCGGTGGTTATCGGAATCGGCGAGGGTGGGGTCATGGCTTATGCGTCGATGTCCGACGCTCCGGCCGCGACGCTCGCTGGTGCGATTTCAGTCGATCCATCTGTGGCGCTCAAAACGAAGCTTCCCTCGTGCGAAGGTGCAGACTACGAAGCCGTTCCGGGCGAGGGGTTCAGCTATTCCTATGACGCCGATCTACCCAATCCGGCGACGATTGTGCGAGAGAAGCCAGACACTGATCCCAAGGGTCCTCCGAGTGCCGGATTTTTTCTAGCGCAGGAAAAAATTGGTGCCACCAAAGCTGAGCGGTTTGTAATAGCGGCTGACGCAGCAGTCGATATTGCCAAGGAAGATGCTTCAGCGGAGGCCTTGCCCACCATCGACGTTCCTGCCGCTGATGGCCAGGCTAAATACCTCGCGGTATTCTTCTCCGGCGATGGCGGCTGGCGTGATATCGACAAATCAGTTGGCGACATCATTGCGAAAAAGAGTGTGCACGTGGTCGGCGTAGATTCGCTCCGCTATTTCTGGTCGCTGCGCAAACCGGAAGACATTGCCAAGGACATTACGAGGATTGTCGCCAAAGCTGACCCCTCCGGCAAATTGCCCGTGGTTTTGCTCGGCTATTCCTTCGGCGCCAATACGATCCCGTTCTCTTGGCCCTTCCTGCCGAAACAGCTGCAAGACCGCATCAGTCTTGTCGGCTTGATCGGCACGGAAGAGACCACGCCGTTTCAGGTTTCTGTTGGTGCGTGGCTTGGCTTGGGCGGCGATAATGAGGTAGCACCGGCAGTTGCGAAGCTGCCGCTGGACAAGGTCCTATGCGTTTATGGTTCGGAAGAAGATGACACGGCATGCACGGCTCCATCGCTTTCTGCAGTTCAGAAGATCGAGCTTGCCGGCGACCATCACTATGATGAGAAATATGAGATGCTTGCTGGCAAGCTGATGGAAGCTGTTGCATCGCGGCAGCCAAAGTAACGATCATGTCGCGGCCTGGGCTTCTGTCCGTGGGCCGCGACGCTACATTTCGCTCAATCCGCTAAAAACCAGACCTGCCACGCTTTCCTTTGCCGAAGCCTTGATGGCGGCGATTGATGCGCTAACGCGGTTTACGTCGACCTGCATATGGCCTTGCGCGATTTCCAGTACGGCGACGCTGCAGCGCATCAGCGGGAATAGACGTTCGCCGCCCGTCCTGTCATGGGCGAGGATAACACCAGCTGCGCAGTCTTCCGGGCTGTAAAGTTCGCAGACTTTGACGCTGAAATCTAGCAACAGTTGTGTCAATACTGGTTCCAGCTCGCCGCGTGTTCCTCCTGTTATGCCGACAAAAAAGTCATCGCCACCGACATGGCCCAGGAATTTGTCTTCTCCGACGAAATGGTGTCTGAGCAAAGAGGCGAAAAGAGCAATGGCGAGATCGCCCTTCTGAAAACCATAGTGATCGTTGAAGGGCTTGAAATTGTCGAAGTCGAAATAGCAGAAATAGCGCGCGTCGGAGCCGTCGCGCATGACATCCTGGACATAGTCGCGAATGGATCTGTTACCCGGAAGGCTGGTCAGCGGATTCTGGTCCTGGGCCGTCTTGAGTAGCTTTTCATTGATGATTTTCAAAAGCGACGACGCTGAAAGCACGCCCGCATAACGAAGATTTTCTGTCAGGATCACGCAATCGCTGCCATTCATGCCGGCGAAGATTTTCAGCATTTGCTCCGCAGGCGTATTGATATCGGCAATGGGGGCCTCGGTAACAAAGTGCGCGATCCCGCGCTGATAGATGCGGTTCTTTAATAGGTCACGACCGAACGGGTGATAAATTCTCCCTTTGACATGATGCTCGTGCAGTACGCCGCGTGGCTCGTCATTAGCACCGAGGATGGGAAAG
This sequence comes from Phyllobacterium trifolii, assembly GCF_014192095.1. Classification (GTDB taxonomy): domain Bacteria; phylum Pseudomonadota; class Alphaproteobacteria; order Rhizobiales; family Rhizobiaceae; genus Phyllobacterium; species Phyllobacterium trifolii. The sequence goes on along the minus strand of NZ_JACHXN010000022.1, from coordinate 34,279 downwards.
AAGCTTTGCTGCGGGTTGTTGCGGAAAAGCTCGAAGACCTTGTCGAGATCATCATTTTCTCGCACGGCAGGCAGGCGCTGTACCTGCGCTCTGATCAGGATGCTATCCAGCGTTGTGGTCTGCCTGCGTAAGGATCCCGCCTGTTCGAGGTGAGGATACGAATCCTGCAATTCGCCAAAATGGGTGGTAGGGCGTGCGATGAAATATCCTTGCACGAGATCACAGCCAAGTTCCCGGCAGATTACAAATTCTGCTTCGGTTTCCACTCCTTCAGCGATGATCCTGGCGCCAAGCATATGCGCTGTCTGAACGATCTGTTTGACGATGTGCCGTTTGCGCGGTGTAGAATCCAGCTTTGACACGAAATGGCGATCGATTTTGACATAGTCCGTAGCATAGTCGCAGAGCAGCTTGAGGCCGTTGAAGCCGACACCAAAATCATCGATGGCCAGCTTGAAACCGGAATGGCGCAGCTTTTTGATGAGTTCAGAAAAGGTCGGATCCTGAGCGTTGTCGAAGCGTTCTGACAGTTCGAAGCAGATTGAGGAAGGGCGTATCCCTGCTTTGGTTAAATGATTGGTGAGCCGTTCCACGATATCGCTGCCGAGGCCAATGAGCCTTGCATCCATATTGATAAAGAGCATTCGCTGGTTATAGCCGGGCAGTCCGCCGAACTCGGCAAAGGCGCGACTGTTGATCATTTGCTCAAGTTCCAGCAATTGATTGACGTCGTGAGCTTTGTCCAGAAGTTCCAAAGGTGATTGGAAGCCAAGTCGGTCATAGCCACGCATCAACGATTCATAGCCAAATGTCGCACCGCTTGCGGCTTCGACGACGGGCTGAAAGGCGGTTTCGATAGCTAGTTTTGCGAGTGTAACGAGCTGATCATCGCCAAAACGACACAAAACCAACATTTCCGCTGGACGAAAACTCATGGGAAAACTCCGGGGAGGGGTAATTATTTAGATGTATATTTTCCCCTGATCCTTCAATTTTCCGTTTCCCAAATATGACAGTTTTATGAAGTTATGGGCTGCGGCGCCCGGCAGTCGACGCAACCGGAACGGCGATGCGCATGCTTATTTCGCCATGCTCGACGCAGATGCTAGATGATGCTTGTTGCCCAGAACCAGCAGTTCTTCAAAGTGGTTCATGTCATTGAAGCTGCAAAAGGCGGGTGGATGAATTTCAACAATGGGCGCTGTCCTCTCAAGATAGAGCAGACACTCGTCCAGCAGCTCTTGCCAGACGGGAAGGCGCTCATCAGCTAACCAGTCAACGGGATAAGCGAAGGTGATATGAAAGACATAGTTGTCGTGATCTGGATGGCGGTAGCCGAACGGAACGGCGAGTGCGTCGCGCCATTTCTTGATGAGAGCTTCGTCTTCCGAACTTGCTCCAGTGACGGTCAGACCCACGGGAGTGACGTCAATCACCTTGATTTTGAACGACCCTAAGCCTCCGAATGGGTTGAGACGGTCCAAATATAGACGGGTCATCTCGTCAATGTTGGTATTGAGAGGAACATCCAGCGGCCAATACGGCAGTGCGCGGCGATATTCGATGATGCCTTGAAACAACGTCATGTGCAGGCTGGATATAGGTGTGAACGTCAGTTTACCGGCGTCGGGCATCGACAGCATGCGGTTTCGCACCTCAATGACAGCGCGCTCCGAGGCCGAACCGTCCACCAGATGACAGATCACAGTATTACCTGGTTCCGGCAGGAAAGTTCCCTTCGCGTCATAGCGTGTTCCCAAATGGCGGGGCGTGTCGAAATTGCTGCTGGCGGCGTATCGGGCGAGGGACGGTTTGATGGATTGAGACATACAAATTCCATGGCATGCGGTTCGCTTTGAGCGATATTTGAGAGTCGGTGCGAAACGCACAGTGAACCCCAATTTGCCCGGTGTATTTGTCAACGATATGAACGCAATCGGGTGCAGTAGAAGTCGCTGGTGCATGCCACTCGGCAACCGTTCTCAATGCGATATAAGTTGACAATTTTCATCATAAATGATTATCGGAAAGCAAGTGTAGCTGTTCAAGCCGCATGCTCATAAAAACGGAGGTCGCCATGAAATTCTCTCTATCATCTTTGGCCGGAGTTATGGCTTTTGCCGCCGGTCTTGCCGGCTCAACAATGCTGGCAACGGCGCAGAGTGAGTCGGAAGGCATTGTCGTCTATAACGCACAACATGAAAGCCTGACCGAAGCCTGGGCCGCTGGCTTCACCAAGGAAACGGGAATCAAGGTAACCTTGCGCAACGGTAGCGATATGGAATTCGCCAACCAGCTTGTCCAGGAAGGAGCAGCGTCACCTGCGGACGTGTACCTGACCGAAAATTCACCGGGTATGGCGCTCGTCGACAACGCCAACCTGTTCGAGCCTCTGAACGCCGATACGCTTGCTCAGGTGCCCGAAAATTATCGCCCGGCCAATGGTCATTGGGTCGGTGTTGCAGCCCGCTCTACCGTTTTCGTCTATGACAAGAACAAGCTGACCGAGGACAAACTGCCAAAGTCCATGCTGGATCTCGCGGACGCAAGCTGGAAAGGCCGTTGGGCAGCATCGCCGTCCGGGGCTGACTTCCAAGCAATTGTCGGTGCGCTTCTCCAGCTGAAAGGCGAAGAAGCAACCGCTGCTTGGCTAAAAGCAATGAAGGAAAATTTCACTCCCTACAAGGGCAACAGCACTGCCATGAAGGCCGTCAATGCCGGCGAGGTCGAGGGTGCAGTTATCTACCATTATTATTACTTTGGTGATCAGGCCAAGACCGGAGAGAACAGCAAAAACATCGCCTCACACTACTTCAAGAATGAAGATCCGGGCGCATTCATAAGCGTCTCAGGTGGCGGCGTTTTGGCCTCCAGCAAGCACAAGGAGCAGGCACAGGCATTCGTAAAGTGGGTTACCGGCAAAGGCGGCCAGGAGATCCTGCGAGACGGCACTTCCTTCGAATATGCCGTAGGTGAGGGAGCCGCATCCAACCCCAAACTGGTTCCGCTTGCTGACCTGCAAGCTCCTAAAGTCGAGCCGTCGAAGCTCGACAGCAAAAAGGTCACCGAGCTGATGACTGCTGCTGGTTTGCTCTAGCCGTAACACTCTGGTCGAGCTAACAGTTCGCCAGCGACATCCCCGGTGCTTCCATCGGGGATGTCGCTCAATTCCAGGCAGCTATAGTCAGTTGTTGACTGAACTATAGCCGCAACAATGAAAGCAATTTACTTTGCCGCCAAGCCAGTCACTTTACCAGCCAGGCGACGTTCTCCAAGCTTCCCACCCGCTCATCCGGCGCCGGTGGATGTCGAATGGGCCTATGGTTCTGGCAGCAGCGATCGTTTCGCTTGTCTCGCTGCTGCCCGTCGGGTTTGTCATCTGGATCGGCATACAGACTGGCTGGGAAACCGCCTCGACCCTGATTTTCCGGCCGCGAGTGGGCGAGCTTCTGATCAATACCGCACTGCTGCTCGCGGTCACGATCCCGATATCCATCATCCTTGCAGTCACGCTTGCATGGCTCACGGAGCGCACCGACCTGCGAGGAGCGCGCATCTGGTCCTGGTTCGCAGTAGCTCCACTTGCAGTCCCAGCTTTTGTGCAAAGCTACGCGTGGGTCAGCCTGATACCCGGCCTGCATGGGCTTTTCGGCGGCGTTCTGGTGTCGGTTTTGGCATATTTTCCATTCTTGTATCTGCCGGTTTCCGCCCAGCTCCGCCGGTTGGATCCGGCAATTGAGGATGCGGCCGCTTCTCTGGGCAACGGTCCGTGGCGTGTCTTCTTTTTCGCAGTGTTACCCCAATTGCGTCTCGCTATTTGCGGGGGCTCGTTGCTCATCGGGCTTCATCTCCTTGCCGAATATGGTCTCTACGTCATGATAAGGTTCGATACGTTCACGACGGCCATTGTCGATCAGTTTCAGTCGGCCTTTAATGGTCCCGCGGCCAATATGCTTGGTGGCGTGTTGGTCGTTTGCTGCTTCGGCCTTTTGGGCCTTGAAGCACTTTTGCGAGGCAATGAACGCTATGCCCGGGTCGGCTCGGGTGCTGCACGCGATCCGGTCAAATACAGATTGGGTTTGTTGGCGATACCCGCCTTTCTGATTTGCCTGATCACAGCCGGGCTGTCTCTCGGCGTTCCATTCGTCACTCTCACCCGTTGGCTGTCTCTCGGCGGCATAGGCAGCTGGCGCCTAGACCTGATTGGCATGGCTCTTGGCCAAACCATCATATTTGCAGTTGCAGGCGCTCTACTGACCACAATCATCAGCGTGCCAATGGCTTGGCTTTCAGTTCGAGCGCCGGGCCGCTTTCAACGGATTATGGAGGCGTGCCACTACTATGTCGGATCTTTGCCGGGAGTGGTGGTGGCATTGGCACTGGTGACCGTAACCGTACGCGTCGCGCTTCCTCTTTATCAGACAGTATTTACGCTCCTCCTCGCCTACGCCCTGCTATTCCTTCCCAGGTCGCTCGTTGGTTTGCGCGCCAGTATTGCGCAGGTGCCGGTCGAGCTTGAGCAGGCAGCCATGGCGCTCGGACGGTCACCCGCGCAGGCAGTCAGGCAGATTACCATGCGCCTTGCTGCTCCCGGCGTTGCGGTCAGCATGGCACTGGTAGGCCTGGGAATAACCAACGAGTTGACGGCGACGCTGATGCTGGCACCAAACGGCACCCGGACGCTTGCGATGCAGTTCTGGTCGCTTACCAGCGAGATTGACTATGTGGGTGCGGCACCCTACGCGCTCATGATGGTGCTCTTGTCCCTGCCCATGACGCTTCTGCTTTATGCACAATCGAAAAGAATGGGTGGACGATGACATTTCTCACCGTCACCGGTATCAGCAAGTGCTATGGAAAAGTCGCCGCTCTCGACGATGTCACCATCGATGTGCCGGCGGGCAGTCGCACCGCTGTCGTGGGCTCCTCCGGGTCTGGAAAAACTACGCTGCTACGTTTGATCGCTGGGTTCGAAGTACCTGATACCGGTCGGGTCGTGTTGGACGGAAGTGTTCTGGCGAACGGACCGGCCGTGGTGCCTGCACATCGTCGCAGTATAGGCATCGTCGCACAACATGGTGCTTTATTTCCGCATTTGACTGTCAGCGACAACATCGGGTTTGGGCTCGAACGAAATACTCCGCAACGCGACAAACGCATTCTGGCCCTGATGGATCTGGTCGAACTCACACCGGCTATGCGGGATAGACGTCCGCATCAATTGTCAGGAGGTCAGCAACAGCGTGTTGCACTCGCTCGCGCACTGGCCAGACAGCCGAAACTAATGCTTTTCGATGAGCCGTTTTCTGCTCTTGATGCAGGTCTCCGCGAAGGTATCAGGTCATCGGTGGCCGAGGTGCTGCGCACTCAGAAGATCACCGCCATATTGGTTACCCACGATCAGGCCGAAGCTCTCTCGTTTGCCGATCAGGTAGCCATTTTGCGCGAAGGCAAGCTTCTGCAAGTGGGTTCACCCGAAGATCTCTATCTGAATCCGCGCGATCCATACACGGCCGCCTTTTTGGGTGACGTCATCATCCTGGATGCACAGCTCAATGATGGCTGGGCCGTTTGCCCACTCGGCCGTATAGAAACCAGTTCACTTCGCTCAGGTCCTGCGAAAATCATGCTGCGGCCGGAGCAGGTGGTTCTTTCTCCGGTGTCTGTTGACGCCAATGATGATACGGGTTTTTACGGGAATATCATCCGGACTGAATTCGGCGGTGCTTCATGTTCTATCGCCATTTCATTGGCCGGTAAGAGTCACGATACGCTGGACAAGCCTTCGCTGGTGATCAAGACGACAAGTATCAATTTGCCCGCGGTTGGGAGTCGTGTTCAGATAGTCGTGCTTGGTAAGGCACATGTCTTCGAATAAACATAAGTGCGAGATCTGGATCCATGGGCAATATGTTCAGCTGGTTGAATGAACCGGCGGCCTTCAGCGGCGATGCCAACGAACTCCACCTCGCGACCAAGGAAAAGACCGACTTCTGGCAGCAGACGTTTTACGGTTTCGAGCGTGACAATGGCCATGCCTATTTGACGCCGGTCAGTGGTGATTTTACGGCCAGCGTTACGGTTTGCGGTGACTATCAACAGCTCTATGATCAAGCGGGGCTGATGCTGCGCATCGACCCACAGCGTTGGATCAAGACCGGGATCGAATACACGGATGGTCTGATGCATTTCAGCGTCGTGGTCACCAACGGCACGTCGGATTGGTCCGTCATCCCCCTTCATGGTTCGACTACTAAAGATGAGATAAACGTGCGACTGACGCGTCACGGGGATGCAGTACGGGTGCAGTTCTCTGTCAATGGTGGAGCATGGCAACTCGCCCGTCTGGCCCCGTTTTCATCGGGTGACGCTTCAGTAGGTATGATGGCGTGCTCACCAGAGAGAGGCGGTTTCGAGGCGACGTTTCGCGATCTGACTGTCGGTTCTGCCATTTCGCGCAATCTTCACGACTAGCTTCCAAACAGTTCCGGGCGTTTATTTCTAAGATGCAAGAGCATTTTGCCCATCTGGGCTATATGTGCTTCCATCGTCTTGGCGGCCTTGTCGGGATCCTTGTCGGCTATGGCCGAGATGATCGCCTCGTGCTCTGCCAAAGTCTCGATCATCCGGGTTTCGTAGTGGAGCAAAAGTCTTCTAACGCGATCGATCTGACTGCGTTCCTTTGAAGCGATCTCACGCAACCCCACTAGTCCTGCAGCATCGCAAATAAGGTCATGCAGCGCTTCATCGAGTTCGTAGAACTGTTCGAAATCCTGCTTATCGGCGGCCTTTCGCTGACGCTCCAGATTCTGCCGAAAACGAGCGATGGTCTCAGGGGTTGCGCGTTCCGCAGTGCGGCGAATCGCGGCTGTCTCGAGCGCGACACGGACGAATTGCGCCGTTTCTATCTTATCGAGCCAAAGCCGCGCAACGAAGGTTCCCGTCTGCGGGTAAATCTCGACAAGGCCCTCATCCGCGAGTCGGTTTATTGCATCGCTGACCGGGGTGCGGGAAACACCCAGTTGCGCCGCAACAAGCTCCTTGCGAATGGTTTCGCCCGGTGACAACTGCGACGAAATGATCGCCTGTCTCAATATTGTATAAACTTGGTCCTTGCGCGTGACCGAGACAACTTTTTGCTCTTTGAAGTTTCTGCTCGGAGAACGAAGCTGCAAGTTCAGACCCCCATTGTTGTTCTGCGAAAATCCGATGAACGCTCAAAACTAAAATATTTGACTCTGATCCAATAACATCTAACATGTTACACACCAACTTGAAAGAATGTTTTGGGAGGAGCATTTTGGAGAGCCAGTCCCCAATCGTCTCGTTGCGCGGGATCAGCAAATCCTTTGCTCACGTCGTGGCCCTGCGAAGCATCGATCTTGATGTCTATGCCGGTGAAATCCATGCTGTGATGGGTGAAAACGGCGCAGGCAAGTCAACACTCGTCAAGGTTTTGAGCGGAGTTCATCGTCGAAGCGGCGGACAGATGACGGTTCGTGGACGCGCGGTCGATTTTGCGACGCCCAAGGAAGCGGAGCGCAATGGCATCGCGATCATCCACCAAGAGCTCAATCTTATTCCAAGCCTCAGCGTTTCAGAGAATATTTTTCTGGGACGGGAACCGCTCAAAGCCGGGTTGTTTATCGACTACAGGGAAATTGAAGCCCGAAGTGCAGAAATTCTCGCAAGGTTCGGCATTGATATCGACCCACGTGTGGACGTCGAGAATTTGCGTGTTGGAGAGCAGCAACTCGTGGAGATTGCACGCGCGCTTTCCCTGGATGCGGATGTGCTTGTGCTCGACGAGCCGACATCCGCCTTGTCGGAGGCAGAGGCACAGCGCCTCGCCAGCTTCGTTCGCGGACTGGCGCGCCAGGGGGTGGCGATTGTCTATATCTCACATCGTATGAGTGAAGTTTTCGCTCTGGCTGACAAGATCACTGTGCTGCGCGACGGCAATTTTATTGCAACGCGGCTCTCTGGCGATATCAGTGAGCGCGATGTGATCCGCATGATGGTTGGACGAGAGCTGAAAAAGCAGGAAAAGAAAGCATCAGTGACCGGCAATCCGTTCGTATTGTCCGTCAAAAATCTCGGCCTTCAGAGACCGAATTCCCGCGGCCGGATTCATGATGTGGTCGATGACGTGAGTTTCGACCTTCATGCCGGTGAAATACTGGGCATTGGCGGTCTGCTTGGCTCGGGCCGGACCGAAGTGCTGGAACTCATATTCGGCTCGGCAATTGGCAAGCGCTCAGGTTCGGTCCAGCGTTCTGGAGCGAGTTCTGACGCTCAGTCACTTACGCCCCGAAGGTCGGTGGCCAGGGGGGTCGCATTTCTCACAGAGGATCGCAAAGGTACGGGTCTTTTGATGCAGGCAGACATTCGATCGAACGCTGTTCTGCCTTCGTTGCCATGGATTGCGCCGCTCGGCTGGGTGACACGATTTCAGGAGAATGCCGTGGCCAACCGGATGATCAGGGCTATGCGCGTTCGCTGCCAAGGTCCGGATCAGCAGATCGACGAACTGAGCGGCGGAAATCAGCAGAAGATCGTTCTTGGCAAATGGCTCGAAACTAAGCCAAGCGTTGTTCTGCTTGATGAGCCGACGCGCGGGATCGACGTTGGGGCAAAGGACGAGATCTATGACCTTCTGAGAAAGCTTGCCCAATCAGGGGTGGCCATCGTGATGGTCAGTTCGGAACTGCCGGAACTGCTAGCACTTTCAAACCGGATTCTTGTGATGTGCGAAGGCAGGGCCGCGGGGATCATCGAGAGTCAGGAGTTCTCGGAAGAACGGGTAATGGAGCTTGCGACACCCTTGGGAAATGCCCTCACGGGAGAGGCTGCATGACGAATACAAGCGGGCAGATCATGCAATCATCAAGCAGCACCGAACGGTTGAAGAGCGTTCTGAAGTCCACAAAGCTTTATTGGGGACTGGCGCTGCTCTTTTTGGTGGGCGTTATCTCCTCTCCCGTCTCATCAAAAGGTCATAACATCTTCTTGTCGTTTGGAAATCTTTCCGACGTATTCAGACAAATCTCCGTTACCGGCATCACCGCGGTAGGGATGACGCTGGTTATTCTGATCGCGGGAATTGATCTTTCTGTTGGCTCAGTGCTAGCTTTGGGGTCTGTGGTCTGCGCCATGCTCTTGACCAATGAAGGCTGGTCCTCCGCCTATTTGCTAGGTGTCCCAGCGATATTCCTGCTGGCGTTTTTAGTGGTGTTTGGTGTTCTCAGCTTCGGAACAAAGTTGCAGCGAAGGGCTACACTCGACGCAGGCACGAACCCGCCGGCCATCTCAAAACCGCTGCTGGGCATTGCCGCAGCAGCTGCTCTTGTCCTGGCATTTGGGGTGGCATTGACCTCGGAAGGGAAGGCAGGAGTTTTCCTCGTCCTCTTGGTCGTGCCGGCAGTCGGTTTCATGCTTGGTACTATCAACGGATTGATCATCGTCGGGGGCCGGTTGCAACCCTTCATAGTCACCTTGGCCATGATGGTCGCCGGCCTCGGAATCGCACGATTGACTGCAGGCCAGAACACCGCCGTCTGGCCCGTTTACACGGGAAGCAATGCCACGGAAGATTTCGAGGCACTGCGCTCGTTGATATTCGGCATCATCCCAGTCCCGGGTGTCATCTTCGCCGGCATAATCGTGCTTTTCTGGCTGATCCTGAAATTCACGAAATTTGGGCGCTATGTGTACGCAATCGGGGGAAACGAAGAAGCTGCCCGCTTGGCCGGTGTGCCTGTTTGGCGTGTAAAGATCACCGTCTATGCCATATCGGGCTACCTGGCTGCTCTGGCCGGTATTCTTTATGTTGCGCAGTATCGGCAGGGAAAGCCGGATGCCGGGACGGGACTTGAGCTCGATGCCATCGCGGCCGTTGTCATTGGCGGTACGAGCCTAATGGGCGGGCGAGGGTCGATGATCGGCACGCTCGTTGGTGTCCTGATATTCGGGTTTCTCAGCAATATCCTCCAACTCAACAACATCGACAGCAACACCCAGCTTGTTCTGAAGGGCGCGATCATCATCATCGCTGTTCTTCTCCAGGAGCGGCGTTCCAGCGGATGGTTGTTCTTTCTGTCGCAACTCCGGGCGCGCGATGCGATCGACAAATCCGGGCCCAATCAAATCAAGAATCCGCGAGAATCGGGCGACTGACTCACAGCAGTTAAACCTAAAGGGAGAGAGAAAATGAGCATTAACCGCAGACAATTTGCAAAATGGGCCATGGCGACAGCCTTGATCGCGCCGCTCGCATTCAACGCGTCCGTCGCAGGTGCGAAGGATAAGTATGTGATCGGTTTCAGCCAGACGACGACCGTCGAGCCTTGGCGCGTCCAGTTCAACAAAGACCTCGAGGCTGAAGCCAAGAAACACGCCAATGTCGAGCTCCTCGTTGCGGACGGGCAGGATAAGACGGAAAAACAGGTCGCCGATGTTGAAAACTTCATTCGCCAGGAAGTTGATGCGATTTTGATTTCTCCGAAGGAGTCTGCAGGTCTGACAGGCGTTGTCGAGAAAGCCATGGATGCAGGTATTCCGGTCATAGTACTGGATCGCAACGTCGATACAGAAAAGTACACGCAGTGGATCGGCGGCGACAATGTCGTCATCGGGGAAGCGGCGGGTAAGTATGCGGTCGAACTCCTTGGTGGCAAAGGTAAAGCCAAGGGTACAGTCGTCGAAATTTGGGGCGGGCTCGGCACGCAGGCCAGCCACGATCGCAGTAACGGCTTTCACAAGAACACCGACGCTGAGCCAGGGATCAAGTACCTTCTCGACAAGCAGTCAGGCGACTGGAAGCAGGATCAAGCCTATAACATCATGGCGACTGCGCTGCGCAATCATGAAGACATAACGCTCGTCTACGGTCACAATGATCCCATGGCTTATGGCGCCTACCTGGCCGCAAAGGACGCCGGCCGCGAGAAAAACATTCTCTTTATCGGCGTGGATGGCCTACCGAACGAAGGCGTTCAATGGGTGAACAAGGGGGAGTTGGCCGCGACGTTCCTTTACCCAACCCCCGGGGCCGAAGGTTTGCGTCAGGCTCTAAAAGTGCTTGCAGGCGAAAAGGTGGAAAAGAAGATCGTCCTGGATACGCAAGCCATTACCAAGGAAAATGCTCCAGAGATACTGAAAGCCAACGGGCTACAATAATCAAAAGAAAACGGCAGGTCGCGCTCAATGTGCGGCCTGTCAATATTTACCCTATCCTTCGTTTTTACGCCGAATTCTATTTTATCACAGCAATATAGTGGTAAAATGTGTTGGTTGATCAGGATCATGTTCCGTGCTGCAACTGATCCTGATCTTGTGGCATTGAAGGGCAGGAGTAACGATATGAACGTTTTCAAACCTCTCGCAGTCACTACCGCACTTCTGATTTGTTTTTCTGCTCAATCCAAAGCAGAGCCGCTGAAGACGATGGACGATGTAGGGCGCGCTATTGACACGTGCTGGCAAGCACCGTCCGACACTACGGGCTCCGTAACCTTGAGCTTCAGCTTCAAACGTGATGGAACGCTGATAGGCAAGCCGCGGCCTACGAGCATCGCTATCGACGGAGATGACAAGGTTCGCCAGCAATTCATTGCATCGGCAATCGATGCGCTGAGCAGTTGTACGCCGCTGACTTTTTCGTCGGGACTCGCCGCAGGAATCGCAGGGCAAGTATTCACCATGCCGTTCACTGCGCCGAAAGATTCGTCTGGTCCGATGGTCACCACGCAGTAATGTTCATCTGCTTGGTACACAATGCATGCCAGCGGTATCTGGTACCACCGATCAGGGCGCTTCGCTTACCAATCCGGCATTTGGAGTATGCCCGGCCTTAGCCGTATCCATGAAACTTGTACCCACAAGCCAGCATGCCCCGAGAACCAAGACAAATAGAATCGCAAGGATCAGAAAGTCTCGAGGTTCAAGCTGTCTGTGGTGAGTTCCACGCATTTGATTGCCATCGTGTTGACTGTGCTCGCTAAACCCTAAGTAGATTGACTTAAATTCGTGTTAAAATTGCATGAAGTATATGCGTTGCTATAAAGGGTTGCAGAAACGACTTCTCGCACCGGTTCAAAAGATCTAGTTCTGGTGTTCGGCTAACGAGTGAAGCCAATCAGCGATCGGACACGAACATCGCGCAGATACAAGCCGCCCCAGACCATCAGACCGAGATAGACGCCAAACAACAGATGACTGAAGATGGGGCTGCCGACGCGCAGTTGTGTGGCGATAGCTCCGCCAAGGTAACCAGTCAAAAGGATTGCGCCGAGAACCGAAGTTCGCGGAAACGCGTAAAGCGCAGTGCAGGCGAGGCCGAGGACTCCCAGACCTCGCGCAAGATTGACGCTGTCCGGATATCCCAGTTGAGCATTGGTTTGCATGACAATGTCCAGTGGCACCAATTTGATGATGCCGTCGAAGAGCATGAACAAGATAACGAGGCCGCTGAGAATGCGACCGGCCCAAATCGCTTTGTTCGAGACAGTTGTTGTCTGTGAAGTGAATTCCATAACTCGTCCTCCAATGGTTGAAATTCAAGATTTCACCAAGGACGCGCCGGGTATGATTGTCCCGACAGCTCGGCCCGAATAATTTTTTCCGGCTGCTCGGTTGTATCAATTTTGAAGTTTCAATTTAACAGATTGACAAGGGGCACGCGTTATAACGCCCATATGGAAAAAGCACCGAATTACTATGTCATCGGCCTTGCCAGCATGTTGGTGCTGTGGACATCAATATTGTTGCTGATGCGTACTGCCGGCATCTAATCAAACTGATCAGGCCTCGGTGTCATTGCGGGTTTGCTTGTGGATTGGTTTGGCCGAGCCAGGAACACTTTCGTCCGAGCTATTATCTCCATTTTCCCCGCATATTAGCGATTGAGGCTCCCGTTGGGTCGGATTCGCCGACGATCTTCCGCAAATCGACGCGCACTGCGGCGGGATAGGCGAATCCGCTTGCATTCCTTGCCGGTCGTTTTCAAACACGGTGTTGGAACTCAAATTGAATAATCGCGTTCAATCAATATGACGAGAATGGCTTTTGAACATGTCACCATTACAGATCGTATGCGCCTTATAAGACGTGTGTCATGCGTTGAATCGGCTGCTGAAGTTCTTGCAAAATACTGGCCTAAAAACTGTGGCGAAAAATATGCCGCAGCGCAGCAAGCATGCCTCGAAGCCGGGGCGGGTCAATTGGATCCCGACGAAGTCAGGCGCGCCTTCATTGATGCGGCCAAGGAGGCATCAATTTACGTCAATGAGCGGTCACGCTAATGATCCGTTCTTCATTCAATATATTCCTGAAAATATAACACTAGCTATCCGCGAGGCACCGATATATTTAGGAAAATATTTCGGAGTCTATCGGAGGTTGGATATGGGAATTCATCGTCGTCACTGGATAAAAATGACTGTCGCCGCGCTTGCGGTTGCATGGCTTGGTATAATTCCGCTGGCGGGCTCTGCACAAGCTGCAGAAAAGGTAACCGTTTTCGCAGCGGCTAGTCTCAAGAATGCACTCGACGACATAACAGCCGCGTGGCAGAAGGAATCCAGTAAGGAAGCTGCAATCTCCTACGCAGCGAGTTCGGCTCTGGCAAAGCAGATCGAATCCGGTGCGCCCGCCGATATTTTCATCTCGGCTGATCTCGACTGGATGGACTATGTTGCAAAGAAAAATTTGATCAAGGCCGACACGCGCAAAAATCTATTGGGTAATCGCATCGTTCTAGTGGCATCGAAAGACAAGGCAGAGCCCGTCGAAATCAAGAAGGGTTTTGATCTCGCCAAACTTTTGGGCGAGGGGCGTCTCGCTATGGGTGCCGTGGATTCGGTTCCGGCAGGCAAATATGGCAAGGCCGCTCTTGAATCCCTTGGTGTGTGGTCGTCAGTGGAAGGCAAGGTTGCCGGCGCGGAGAGCGTGCGCGCTGCATTGTTGCTGGTGTCGCGTGGCGAAGCACCCTACGGCATCGTCTATCAGACCGATGCGGCCGCTGATAAAGAAGTCAAGATCGTAGGTACGTTTCCCGAAGACAGCCATCCTCCGATCATTTATCCGGTCGCAATTCTGAGCGACAGCAAGAATGCTGATGCGGTGTCGCTGTTTGATTACATCAAATCAGAAAAAGCTGTGCCATTCTTTGAGAAGCAGGGATTTACCGTACTCAAGTAAAATCCCGCTGGTACCCGCTTCTAGCACTGCGGGAGCCTCGCAAGAGCACACGACAGGGCAGGGGGCTGACATTTTTGGACTGGTTCACACTGAGCAATGAAGAATGGACAGCAGTTCACCTTACTCTTCGAATTGCGTTCGTCGCGATGCTCGCCAGCCTCCCTCTCGGCATTCTCGTCGGTCTGTTGCTCGCGCGAGGACAATTCTGGGGCAAATCCATCCTCAATGGCCTCGTCCATCTTCCGTTGATTCTTCCTCCCGTCGTCACCGGCTTTATTCTTCTCATACTCTTTGGTCGACGTGGCCCGATCGGAGCCTTTCTGGCCGAACATTTTGGTATTGTACTATCGTTCCGCTGGACGGGCGCAGCATTGGCCTGCGGGGTGATGGGTTTCCCATTGATGGTTCGCAGCATCCGGCTATCCATAGAAGCAGTTGACCGCAAGCTTGAAGATGCCGCCGGTACGCTTGGTGCAAGTCCGCTATGGGTATTCGCGACGGTCACTTTGCCGCTCATCCTGCCAGGCATCATCGCCGGCATGATTCTTTCGTTTGCCAAGGCAATGGGCGAATTTGGTGCGACGATAACGTTCGTTTCCAATATCCCGGGGGAAACACAGACACTTTCAGCTGCAATCTACACTTTCACACAGGTGCCGGGCGGTGACGCAGGTGCCTTCCGCCTGACCATCATATCAGTCATCATCTCCATGGCCGCTTTGATGGCTTCCGAATTCATGGGCTACCTTGTCGGACGCAGGGTAGACATCGAATGACCCTGACTTTTGAAGCAAAACATACGCTTGGAAAATTCGTACTTGACGCCGCCTTCACGTCCCACCGCGGCGTCACGGCGTTGTTTGGACGTTCAGGTTCGGGAAAAACATCGATCATCCGCATCATCGCGGGCCTTTCAAGGCCTGACCAGGGCAGGGTCGTTTTTGACGGCGACGTACTGGTTGATACGAGGAAGGGAATATTTGTTCCCAAACACAAGCGCTGTTTTGGATATGTGTTTCAGGAAGGGCGGCTCTTTCCCCATCTGACAGTTCAGCAGAATCTCAACTACGGCCGCTGGTTTACTCCGACATCACGACGCTCGGACGATTTGTCGAAGATTGTCGACCTTCTTGGTATAGGCGCTATTTTGGACAGGCGTCCGGGCAAACTGTCAGGCGGAGAAAAGCAGCGCGTCGCGATCGGCCGTGCCTTGTTGTCGTCGCCACGTATGCTCCTTATGGACGAACCGCTAGCGGCGCTCGACGATACAAGGAAGATCGAAATCCTTCCCTATCTTGAAGCTCTGCGCGATGAAATGAATATCCCGATCATTTATGTGAGCCACTCGGTGTCAGAAGTGGCACGTCTTGCCGATCGTGTCATTGTTATGAGCGAAGGCAAGGTGGCAATGGTCGGCACCGCAGCTGATGTTTTGAGCCAAACCTCAATTTCAATCGCAACCGATCGCCGCGAAGCAGGTTCATTGGTGGAGGGGAAGGTCGTAAATTACGATCCAAAGCACAAGCTGACGACCATCGGGTTCCGAACATCCAAAATTTATGTTTCAGGAACGGAGGTTGCTGTAGGAAAGCGCGTTCGCGTCCACATCCTTGCCAAGGATGTGATGCTTTCGACGATTCGACCTGAACAGCTAAGTGCGCTCAATATTCTCGAAGGGACCGTAAGCGCGATCACCTTCGAGTCGGGTACAGCAGATGTTCAAGTCGATTGTCAGGGAACGATAATCTTGTCACGCATTACTGAGTTATCCTGCGGAAGGCTTGGTCTGCGGCCGGGCATGCTGGTCTTTGCGATTATCAAGACCGTCGCGTTGGAGCCTCACTGATATCGGCGTCGGATGCCGAGGACACGTTGTGGCTGCGATTGGCGTCGAGCCAAGCAATATCTGACGCAACTGCAGTTTCGATTTTCTCTTCCATGGTACGAAAACGGCTGAGCAATTTCTCGCCGAATTCGGTGACCACAGCGCCGCCGCCTTGTTTGCCGCCGCGCTGAGAATCCACCACCGGCTGGGAGAACATGGCGTTCATCGCACTGACGAGAAGCCAGGCGCGGCGGTACGACATATCCATGGCGCGGCCAGCGGCTGAAATAGAGCCCGTTTCGCGAATGTGCTCGAGCAACTGCATCTTTCCACGACCGATTTTCTCATTGTCCGGAAAATCGATACGCAAAACTGTTTTCAAATTTTTACTTGAAGATCGACCCATCGTCGTGACCGCACCGTTAGACTGTCGCATTTATCTATAGCAATGCGCACAGTGATGTACACGGCCATCTCGACTTTGTGCCTTCTCTTGGTGGCCGGTTGTAATTTCTGCACGCGATGATGATAACGTAGATTCTTGATTTGCCGAAAAAACAAGTTGCCCAAGGTCAGCCAAGGAGAAGACTCGATGCAGAATTTTCGCGGCCTCATCGTTCCCGAGAACCTCGCTGAAGCAGCGTCACCCAAGACAACAGCTCTCCTCGTCTACGACATGCAGATTGGCATATTGCGCCAATTGAAGGATGGCCCACGGGTCTTGGAACGCGTGCTGCAGGTTCTGAAAGTTGCCCGTTCGGAAGGGATACGCATATTCTTCATGCGCCACATGTCCATGCCGAAGCGGATGGCTGGCGTTTTCCAGGTCCGGCAAATGATGGCTTGGCAACGTAAAACATCGGCGGACGACGTGGAACCATGGTTTCTGCGCGATAGCCCAGGCTTCGCGCTTGCCCCGGAACTCGAAGTTAGCGATGACGAAGTGATTTTTGACAAAATCACATTCTCGGCCTTTGAGGGTACGCCTCTGGCAATTGCCATGCGTGATTGTGCGTTGAAGAGTTTTGTTGTCTGTGGTGTTGCCACTGAAATTGGGATTGAACCCACCGTAGGCCATGGTGCAGATCTTGGACTTATTCCGATCGTGGTGACCGATGCTTGTGGCGGTGGTGACGCGGAAGCGGCCGACCGCGCGATGGAAGGCATGAGGTACAAGGGCGATGCAATGTTTTGCACGATTGAGGAATTGTCGACAGTCTGGGCTAGTAGCTAAGCTGTGGAACGGTGGTGGGGGTGTTTCCCATATGCAAAACCACAAGCGGTTTTGATAAAAGAGACTGAGCGATATCGAACTCTCGATATCGCTCAGTGATGTGTCGGGCCCCTATTGCGCGGGGAAACGACTTATCCGGTGCTCAACTGCACCCGGAAGTATTGCCGCAGTAATATATCTAGGTGACCGTATTAGGCCTTTAAAATCAATTATTTAATAGTTGGCATGATGCCTCGGAATATGCCGACTTTCGCAATTGTTCCGCTTGCCACCGTCAGGTTGATTCGCTCGAAAAAATGCGAATGGAACATCTGCAACGCCCATCGGGAGCGGTTTTCCACAACTTTCTTTGCGGTAAAATAATACCGCGGGAATTCTTTACGAAGGATTCGTTTTCCTTTTTTCTTGCACGCAGCGAAATCTTGGCGAATTCAGTAAGCTATTGAAATTCAACCAGTTTCCGGCCATACACATTGGCATCGACTTTTTGCGAACGCTTTTTGTGGCTGTTTTTTGGCCCAATTGAAATCACCAAAATTCCGGTTCAGCGTGTGTGCGTGCAGATGCGCGCAGCGACAGGAATGAGCTGAAAGAAGGAGCGAGGAAATGTTTCAGTCGAGTGTCAAACGCAAATACGAGATAAGCAGCGCCGGAAATGGTCCCGTCATATCACATACAAACGAGATATCTGGAGGCAAAAACAATTCCTCGATTGTACCCCAACTCACCCGACCAATGTCTTTTGGTACAATTAGTGAAGAACCACAAAACTCTGCCTCCTTACAAAATTTGCTATCCGAAATGATACCAAGGATTGGAACATAGAGCCCGAAAAATATCCTGACGGCCTGTCCCTGTGGCTTTCTGTTCGGATGGCTGATGGGACCGCGTGGACCCTCGACATCTGGTTGGTTGACAAGCCGGAAAGGCAGCCAGACCTCGTTCACCTGAAAACCTTGCTACCACGCCTGTCCGATGCGGATCGCGGCACAATCCTGCAGATCAAACACGTACTAGCTACTGAGGATGAGGGCGCGACCAAAATACCTAGTGCCCTGGTCTATGAGGCCGTGATGGACCATGGAGTACGCACGTCTGACGAATTCGAGAATTGGTACCGTGACCATCATTCTTAATGCAGTGACTCGATCAGTGGTGTCTGGTGTTGGCGCAAAGCCGCCGTTCACCACTGTGCTCTCTAGATCGATATCTGAAAGTCAGTTCTTTCAGTCTTGAAGAATTGGAGGAGCAACAGCTAGGATCGTTCAGCCGCCCTCGCGTGGACATCTTCACTCCACCATTTTCCAATAAGAGTCTTTGCGGGCTACCTTGCCGTCCCGAAATGTGTAGAAGTCACAACCCCGGACTTCCTTTCTCGTTCCATCGGGGGTGGTGCCGGTAAGGGTCCATTTTGAGATGCCAGTCTCGGTATCCGTATCCGTATCGACAAAATGCTGGTCGTTGCCGTAATGAACATCGGGTAGACCCTCAAAGCGTGTTGCCAGCGCTTCGCGTACGTTCTGTTTGCCCTGGAAACGAGAACCCCAAGGATCGTTTCCCCGCGGCATCTCCAATACACAATCATCCGAAAAGAACGTCATGATGCGATCAAGATCGTGCGCGTTGAAGGCCTCACATAGCTCCTTCAGTGTCGATCGAATATCCATCGCCGCGTCTCCATTAAGTCGGGGTCGCTGGCGATAGAACCACAGTGGCCCAGGGAATTCCATTCGCTCATGTTCATTATGAGAGCTTCATGAGAGCTTCGCCTGTCTGCAGCTCAAACCAGCTCCAGTGAACTAACGTGGTCAGAATGAAGTCACAGAGGAAAGCAGCAGCGTCATGCCGTGTTCTTCGCGTGCCCGACGGGATTTGCGATATCATCGACCAAGTCGTCTTCTCACGACCTGGACCATCGACGCCTCGGTTGAGGATGGTGACGGATGCTGAAACACGCCCGAGACCTGGCTGAACTGGTGCCTCTCGGTAAAGCAGGTTAATGTTGTGGGTGAAGGCGACAAGTCGGCATCGGTGCCGTCCGGCGGATGAAATGATCCACTGCACTACGTTGTAACTTGTTCTTTGAAATGGAGTACATCGCTCCGTACGGCGACCACACACCCGAAATCACCAACGGCTTGGAAGCGCTGCAATCGACGGAGGCTTACAACGACTAAGCTAGGAGGGCGGGACGTGAAAGTATTCGTGATTAGACATGGCGAGACCGAGTGGAGTCTGAGCGGGCAACACACGGGCACAACAGATGTCCCCTTGACTGACAACGGACGACGACAGGCAGAACGGATGCGGTCAATGTTGGCTAGGCGGACGTTTTCGCTCATCCTCGTGAGCCCGCTACAGCGCGCGCGGGAGACTTGTGGCCTGGCGGGCCTCGGAGAAGGTGCCATCATCGACCCAAGCTTGATGGAGTGGAACTACGGCGAATACGAGGGGCTAACGCCCCAGCAAATCCGGGCAAAGCGACCGGACTGGTTGATATTCCGGGATGGATGCCCGGGCGGAGAGACACCGAGGCAGGTGGCTACGCGTGTGGATCAAGTTGTAGCCAGGGCGAGGGCTGCGGCCGGGGACGTTGCCCTATTCGCGCATGGGCATGTCTTGCGCGTGCTTGGGGCGCGATGGATTGGGCTGCCGCCGCGTGCCGGACAGCATTTTCTCCTGAATACGGGCACATTGAGCGTTCTCGCCTACTACCACGAGATACCAGCAGTGAGGATCTGGAACGGACATATCGCTGACTAGCCACCCAAAGAGCTGTCGGCCGCGATCACCGTGACAGTGTTGCTTTCCAAGTCGGTTCCATGAATACCGATGATAGGGTGTTCGGGGTTGCAACATGAACCGATGCCAAACGCTTTCTGGACAGGCTGCGTGAACGGTTGCAGGAGTATGCTTTGCAGCTCCATCCTGAAGACCTGCCTGTTTGAGGTCGGACGTGTCGTACAGCAGTTAATCGTGAGAATGCGGCCGTACACGCTCAACTGCTTTGCCAAGAGTCTCGTCAAGATTTCTATCTGGATTAGTAAGATTTCTGAATAGGAGACGCCTGATCGACTGCATCTTCAGCAACGGACAACGGTCAATAGTCGGTATCGCTTCTCAAACCGCATGGCTCAGCAAAGGATTCTCAAATAAACTGCTCTCAAATTAAGTGTGAAGCCGACTCATTTGAATCACTGACTCGGCATTCTTATGATTAACTGCAGCGCGACAAACTTGTCGGGTAACTCCGTCAGGGTTATACTAAACCTTTGAAGAGCGTCGGGCACAGGATTCAACAAATGGAACACTCAGAATCTAGGCGGGATCTTTGCGTAGAGGTGCGCGGACTGGTTTCCTTCAGGTATGTTTTGGCTCTTGCGTTATCTCTATTGTCTGCGATTTTTAGCTCACAAGCACACGCCAAGGATATATCCTTCGCTGCTTTTCCCTTCTTGGTAAATTGTGAGGTTAGCGGCGTACATCACGCTTACTATTTATCCAAAATTGGAGCAGACGGAGTTGCCATTTATATTTCACCCGATAACCTGGCCGGTAGAGTGACAATAAACGGTGCTGCCGAACCGGCTATGGGCGGAGAAGGGCCGGGAAGCTGCTCGGGAAAGACACTTGAGGAATTGCGGTCGGCGGGCCAGGCATTTTATCTGCAGCGCTGATCCTTCTTGGCCTGCAACAACGTCTCCTGTTTGCACGTCATCGAGGGCGGTTTATAGCCACCCTCCTGAGAATCCTGCCCGGCGCAATCCAGTAACGACCGGCTTGCATCGACGCATGATGTTCCAGAGCAGGCCGCTGCGGTAATTTTCGATCATCAAGACCACTGGCCCCTGGTCGATGCCAAAGTGATGGGGACTTACCCACCATCCCGTTGGGTTGTCGTTGACCGCATAAGTCGGGTTGAATGACGGTTTGAAACCGTAGAGCCGTTTCATGCCAATGTTCATGCGGCCAAAATTACGGATGGTCGGAACGACGATCTCTGGCGCAAACGGCAGTGATGCCACAACGACCCACGGCGCGACCGTGCCATCATCCGGGCCGAAAGGAGCGCCGCGGGCGTTGTAGTCGAAGAACTCCCGGTCGACCCCGTCTATCGTGCTAGTGCCCCAGCCGGGCCCGTCACAGGCGGTAAATCCCCAACAATGCTCTCCATAGCCGGCATATTGCATCGGATTGTGAATCGCATACTGCTGCTGGACAAAGGTTGCATGCCGACTATTTTTGAAATAGTCGCTATCATGTTCGCGCATAAACTCGTCCTGAATGCTGCGAAAGTCTATCCACATATGGGATAGCTGATGCGTGAACAGAGGCCCGGAATAAAGCAGCTCCCGGCCATAGATATTTCTCCATTGGTAGGTGTCAGTGTATGCCGCAAAGCTTTCGGGCGGCAATGGATACGTTGGTGAGCCGAGGCCTATGATGTAAAGCAGCAGGCCCTCGTCGTATCCCCGCCACCGATGGGGAATGAAACCGCTTTCCGGACGCCAACCGTGCGTCAACGTTGCGCGGCCGTTTCGGGCCCAGTTCCAGTCGGCACGCTCATAAAGGTCCATTGCGAGCTGACGGATTTCCGCCTCATCGGGGGTGTCACGATCAAAATAGGTGGCGACAGTCAAAGCTCCCGCGAACAAAAAGGCCGAGTCGATCGTCGACAACTCGCACTGCCACACACGGCGTCCTGTCTCCATATCAAGAAAATGATAGAAAAAGCCTTTGTAACCGGATGAGTCTGGTTCTGGTCCTTGCGGACATGACATCAGGTAACGCAGTCGCTTGCGGGTGATCTTTGCGGCGTATTCGCGTATTATTATGCCCCGTTCGACAACGACCGGAATGGTCGCCAGTGCCATGCCGATGGCGGCGATACTTGCCGGCGTGTTCGGTTCCGTTTTGTCCCGAACCAGGCCGTTGTCCGGATTTGTGCAGTGAAGGTAATAGAGCAGGGTGGTGAACTGCAGCCGGCCGAGGTCACTGACCATCGGCAGGCGATCGAGATCAACATCGGTAGAGGGTAACTCGATCATGACCGCTAACCGATCGTAACTTGGACGTCGTGCGTGTGATTATCTTCAACAAGCGGGACCCTTTTGTTTGTGACGGGTTTGCCATCCAACCTCACCGACCGGACGCCTCGGCCGATCCCTTTGGCATTGTCGAAATGGATGCGGTAGGTAGCCGAACCATGCTTATATGTGATCTCATAGGTGGGCCAACTCGTGGGAACGCAGGGCTCAAACCGCAAAAATCTACCTTCCCGGCGCAGACCGAGGATTGCCTCCATGGCAACCCGATAAAGCCAGCTGGCAGAGCCGGTATACCACGACCACCCGCCTCGGCCTGTGTGGGGAGGAGCGCCATATATGTCTGCACAGACGACATATGGCTCTACCTTGTAGCGCTGAACCAGATCTCTCGTCGTTCCGTGGCAAATCGGATTGATGAAGTTCCAAAGGGTCAAGGCTAAATCACCGTCACCCTGTAATGCGGTGGCCCAGACGACCCAGGTTGCCGCGTGCGTATATTGCCCGCCATTCTCACGAATGCCCGGAACATAGCCCTTGATGTAGCCTGGCTGGAGCACCCCTTTATCAAAAGGGGGATCGAAGAGTTTGATTAACTTGTCCTCTTTGAGAACGAGCCGGTCGTGGACCGCCCTCAACCCCTGCGCCGCGCGTTCAGCATCGGCCGCGCCCGAAATGACAGCCCACGCTTGCGGGAGGGCATCGATCTGGCATTCATCATTCATGGCCGAACCAAGCGGCGTGCCATCGTCAAAATATGCCCGGCGATACCATGCACCATCCCAGGCGTTAGACTCGAGGGCTACGCGCAATGCCTCGGCTCGATCACGACACCACTTGGCACGGTACTTGTCCCCACGAGACTTCGAGATTGTCGCGAACGATCTCAAGACCGACAAAAAGAACCATCCGTTCCAGACGCTTTCCCCTTTGCCTTCAGCACCGACTTTGTTCATGCCGTCGTTCCAGTCCCCGGTTCCCATCAGGGGGAGCTGATGGCTCCCAAGTCGATAACCGTGCTTCAGCGCCCGGACGCAGTGTTCGTAGAGCGTGCCCGTTTGCTCACTGATGGCTGGTGTGTTGAAGTCTTCCTCCTGGTCGTCTCTAAGCACCGCTGATTTGAGGAAGGGTACGACCTCATCAAGCAGCTCAACATCGCCGGTCGTCGAGATGTAGTGGTGAACAGCATAGGGAAGGAAATAGAGGTCGTCGGTGATCCGGGTACGCACTCCGACTCCGGATGGGGGGTGCCACCAGTGCTGAACGTCGCCCTGTTCAAATTGGCGTGCTGCCGAGCGCAGGATTTGTGAGCGGCTTTCACCTGGTGCGCTATGGATCAGTGCCATCACATCCTGAAGCTGGTCGCGAAAACCGTATGCCCCACCGGACTGATAGTTTGATGTGCGGGCCCATACCCGGCACGCGAGTACCTGGTACAACAACCATCTATTCATCATCAAATTCATGGCGAGATCCGGCGTCGTGATTTGTACCTTGTCCAGAACGTCGTCCCAATCCCGGGATACCGCTGACAGGCTCTCGCCCGCACGATCCGGGTTGGCGTATTCACGCACAAGTCTCCGGACTTCATCCAGGCTTTTGGCTTGCCCGAGTACAAAGATAACCTCTCTGGTTTCGTCCGCGGGTAAGACGATATCCACTTTTAGAGCGGCACACGGATCGACCGATGGACCAAAGCGTTCCGCCAGATCAGCTCGTTGCAAGGCGGCAGGACGAGATACGGAACCGTATTTGCCAAGAAACTCCGTGCGATCTGATGTCATTGACCCCGCCACTGGACCGGTGGCCGCGAAGGCGATCCTTCCAGCGAAATCGCCTGACCAAGGATTTGTCGCGATGATAGCACCTGAATCGACATCGTGGTCGCACGCCACTTGCATTGCAGCCTTTTCGCGTTGCGTTCCCAGCACCCATTCGACGTAATAGGTTGCCGTTAAGTGCCGGCTTCGGGTGTCCTCGTTCCAGAGTTTCAGGCGGATGATCTTGAGGCTGTCCTGGGGCGGGACGAAAACCGTCATCTCCTGTTTTAGATGTCGGCTCTGACTGGCGTAGCGCGTATAACCCTGACCGTGATGGACGGTGACCACAGCATGATGTCCGATGGGCAGAGGGGTCGGTGTCCAAACTTCTCCTGTTTCCTCATCTCGCAGGTAAACGACTTCTCCCGGCTGATCCGAAACCGGGTCGTTCGTCCACGGTGTAAGCCGGTTCATCTGACAATTGCCCGACCACGAATAGCCAAGGCCGGATTCGGTCGTCAGGCAGCCGAAGCTGGGGTTCGCGAGGACGTTTGTCCACGGCGCCGGCGGTAAGGTCGTGGATCCCGATTTGAACCTCCCTACCGTTATAACATACTCGCGCCCACCATCGGAAAAGCCCCCGAATTCGTTCCAATAATGCAAATTTTCTGGCGCGACGGGGGACGGCTCTGTCGTATCGTCACTCATTCGAGCGGCGAACTCCCCTGGAGGTAACGAAGCAGGGGAAGATACTCTAGGGAACTGGTCGGCAAGAGACCCGCCGTTGCCCATTAGAACGAGGCGCGCCGCAGCGGTAATTGTCGCCAGGTCGTTCCCTGCGGTACCGCTGCCGGAGACAACGAAAATCCCTCCAGACTTGCCGGTCATTTCCGTTTGCAGCGGCGAGAAAAAAGTCTGCTCCAGTTCCCTGGTACCATCGCCCTCATCAAACAGGACGAGGTCGAATAACAAGCCTCTGCGCCGGCAGAAGTCGTGGGCCGTCATCACTTGGCGAATGAGAGCTTCGTCTCGTTTTGCATCGACACTCGCCAACGCGATCGGCAAGTCGCCGGAGATGCCTTGAGCCCAGAGCACGTTGGGGTCAAATCGTGCTTGTGGATGCGCCACCTCCTGTCGCTTAGTGGGATTACCAACCGCCATATATCCGGCCAATAAGTTGGACACCGAAACGTCGCCGGGTGTGAGCCTGAATTCATCGAGCTCACGCTTGTATCTCTCCAATGATCCGCAGAACGCTTGCTCGACCGCACCGAACTTTGAGTATTGCTCGGCGATTGCCTGGATGGCCGACTGATTGTCCGCGGCTCCCGTCACAAAGGCGACGTGCGCTTCCGCACCTGGACCAACACGGACTGTCCGTCGCAGGCTGACGATCGGATCGAGGACAGGGCCGGTCGTCCCGGAAAGCGATGTCCGGGCGTCAAATATTGCAGGATTGGCGGCCGTGCGTCCTCGTCCAAGGAATCGGAGGCGGTCAGTCTCGTATTCGAGCTCCTGGTGGGTTTGCTGGCCTGATGACGATACATGGATTGCCCAAGTCGGTTTGTCGTTCACATCGCGGGGCCTGCGGCGTGCAAATAAAGCGCCCGTCTTGCGGTCGTATGTCGTTTCGACAAATAGTTTGGTGAACGCGGGATGTGCCTGGTCTGCACGACGATTGTTGAGGCAGACTTCAGCATAGCTTGTCAATTCAAGGATTCGCTCTTTCGCGCCGTGATTGATCATCGTCAGCAAGCGAACCTCGGCGTCGGCATCTCCAGTGACACAGACTTTCCAGAAAGTCTCGATGTCGCCGGAATGGCAGCGGAATTCCGCCCTGTCTCCGTGAAAGGCGTGTTCCCGGACCACTCCTGGCTCATCGATCGGTTGCCTTCCGATGGACCACAGCCTGTTGTCGGCCAGATCCCTGACGTAGCAAAACTGTCCCCAGCAATCGCGCGTGAAGTCCGCTTGCCACCGCGTAACGTCAATGCCCTGCCAGCTTCCGTAGCCTGCGCCCGCTGCAGTAACGAAGACACTATAACGGCCGTTGGATAGCAAGACGACGTCGGAATTCGTTTCCGCCAGATCCGGAATTGCATCGTGTCGTACCGTCTCAGGCTCGCTCGCTGGCACAGGAACCTCCATTTGGCTGGTTTGCGGCTTAGCTCAGGCGTTATCCCCTTCTGTCGAGGTTCTGGCCGACTTTTTGTCCCCGCCTTTCAAGCCCCATTTCCAGCCGCTTATTGCTGGCATATCGTCGCCGAATGTCTCAATATACTGCCTGTGTTCGACCAGCTTCTGGTGAATTGCCTGTTTGAAATAGGCAGCGCGCGCACCCAATTGCGGGAGCCTGTCAATAACGTCTTCGACCAGGTGGAAGCGGTCGATTTCGTTCAGGACCGCCATATCGAACGGCGTCGTCGTGGTGCCTTCTTCCTTGTAGCCGCGAACGTGCAGATTACCATGGTTCGTCCGGCGGTAGGTGAGGCGGTGGATGAGCCATGGATAGCCGTGGAAGGCGAAGATGATTGGCTTATCCTTGGTGAACAGCGCATCAAAGTCAGGATCCGACAATCCATGCGGATGCTCCTTCGTCGGCTGGAGCTTCATGAGGTTCACGACGTTGATGACGCGG
The DNA here is from genome assembly GCF_014192095.1 of Phyllobacterium trifolii. Taxonomy (GTDB): domain Bacteria; phylum Pseudomonadota; class Alphaproteobacteria; order Rhizobiales; family Rhizobiaceae; genus Phyllobacterium; species Phyllobacterium trifolii. The sequence continues at coordinate 7,578 of NZ_JACHXN010000022.1, read as the reverse complement.
ACTTTCAATTCCGGAATGTGCTCCCGGATCAGCTCAACTGCGGCCAGGGTCTCGAGCGTTGGTACATCGCCGCAACAAGCCATCACCACGTCGGGCTCACCGCCCTTGTCGTTGCTTGCCCATTCCCAGATACCGACGCCCGCATCGCAGTGCTTGACCGCTTGATCCATTGTCAGCCACTGCGGTGCAGGCTGTTTGCCGGCCACCACGACGTTGACATAGTTGCGGCTGCGCAAGCAGTGATCGGTGACCGATAGAAGTGTATTGGCGTCCGGCGGCAGATATATGCGAATGACCTCTGCCTTTTTGTTGGCCACATGATCGAGGAATCCTGGATCCTGGTGGCTGAAACCATTGTGGTCCTGCCGCCAGACGTGGGAACTCAAAAAGTAGTTGAGCGAGGCGATTGGTCGCCGCCAGGGGATATGGTTGCACACTTTCAGCCACTTGGCATGCTGGTTGAACATTGAATCGATGATGTGAATGAAGGCTTCATAACAGGAGAAAAACCCATGCCGGCCGGTCAGCAGATAGCCTTCCAGCCAGCCCTGACATTGATGCTCGCTGAGCACTTCCATCACCCGGCCATCCGGTGACAGATGATCATCAGTGGGATAAATCTCTGCCATATAGCAACGATCGGTGACCTCAAGAACATCCTGCCACCGATTTGAATTGTTTTCGTCGGGACTGAACAGGCGGAAGTTTTTACTGCCTAAGTTCATCTTCATGACATCGCGGAGAAACTTGCCCATCACCCGCGCGGACTCCGTTATGGTTGCACCTGGGCTGAGCACCGATACTGCATAATCGCGGAAGTCGGGCATCTTCAGGTCGCGCAGCACTAAACCGCCGTTCGCATGCGGGTTGTCGCTCATGCGACGATGCCCGGTAGGCGCGAGCGCCGCCAATTCGGGCTTGAACCGGCCGTCATCTTCGAAGAATTCCTCGGGCCTATAACTTTTCATCCATTCCTGAAGAATGCTGATGTGTTCTGCCTTGTCCATGTCGCCCATCGGCACCTGATGCGCGCGCCAATAGTCTTCGCACTTCTTGCCATCTATCTCGGGCGGGCAGGTCCACCCCTTTGGCGTGCGGAAAACAATCATCGGCCAGGCTGGACGCTTCAAGTTGCCCTTGGTGCGGGCATCCGTCCAAATTCTCTTGATGTCCTTTACGGCCGCATCCAGTGCACCGGCCAATTGCTGGTGCACATTCTTAGGATCATCGCCTTCGACAAAATATGGCGCGTAACCCATTCCCTCGAAGAATTTCTGCAGTTCGTCCCTGGGAATGCGGGCAAGGAAGCACGGGTTGGCGATCTTGTAGCCGTTCAGATGCAGGATCGGCAACACGCATCCGTCGCGCGCAGGGTTCAGGAATTTGTTGCTATGCCAGCCCGTTGCGAGCGGACCTGTCTCCGCCTCGCCATCGCCGACAACACACGCAACAATCAAGTCCGGGTTGTCGAACGCCGCCCCGTAGGCGTGGCTGAGGGCGTAGCCTAATTCGCCGCCCTCGTGCATGCTGCCAGGTGTTTCCGGGGCTACGTGGCTGGGGATGCCGCCGGGGAAGCTGAACTGCTTGAACAGCCTCCTCATGCCTTCAGTGTCCTGGCTGATATTGGGATAGAACTCGCTGTAGGTCCCTTCGAGATAAGCGTGTGCAACAAGCGAAGGTCCGCCGTGTCCGGGTCCAATAACATAGATCATGTCGAGATCATCGCGTTTGATCACGCGATTGAGGTGGACGTAGAGCATGTTCAAACCTGGCGACGTGCCCCAGTGTCCGAGCAGCCGTGGTTTGATGTGCTCGCGCTTTAATGGCTCTTTCAGGAGCGGATTGTCGAGAAGATAGATCTGGCCTACCGACAAGTAATTCGAGGCGCGCCAATAAGCATCCATTGAGTTCAGTTCTTGGGCAGAGAGTGGATTTTTATCCGCTGAACTTGGTTCACTCGAGACCCGAGCACGACTTGCAGTTGTAAGCGAAACCATTGTTGCCTCCCGTTGAGGACCCGGACGGGGTCCCGTGGCTCAATATCGATCTGCGCTTTTGTTTTATGTGAAACGTTCCGGAAACTTGCCCGGCAATCAATTTTGGCTGCGCTTTCGCTAATAGCGTTGAAGCGCTTTACCGCGCACGCGTCATCCGACGTACACAAATCCTCGTGCACTTGGCAGCTATGAACTATACACGACTTAAACGGCTTCGTCGCGCTCGATATGTATTTTATATTTCAGTGACTGAAGCAGCTCTGCAGTCTCTCACAATATGGGTTCGTGTTCAGGCGGGTTGGTTGTCCAGGTCCATTCGCCGTTCTGGCTGCAGGTCAAGATCGCGTCGTACAGACCCTCAGGCCCGCGAGCTGCCCCGCTGTTGAGATAGGTGATTGAATGCTCGGAAAGGGTGTGAAGGATTTTGCGGAATTCGTCGGCCCCGAGCGTTGTGTCGAGCCGGTCAAGGAAGACAAACCGAGGCCTCGCGAGAATAATACCGATCAAGGCCAACAGCTGTTGCTCGCGCAGCGAAAGTACCGCGTCCCAGTCGCTTTCTTTGTCTAACCCGCCTGTTTGGCCGACATCGAGATTGAATTCATGTAAAAGATGCAGAATTCGGTCATCCGAAATGTCGGCAGACTTATCCGGAGGTACGAGTGTCTGCCGCAATGTACCTGGCATCAGATAGGGCTGCTGTGGGAGAAACAGGATGCCGCCAGCGCCAGGGCGGATGATGCGGCCGCTGCCTGTGGTCGGAATACCCGCCATCGCCTTGAACAAAGCCACGCTCCCTGCTTGATTTGGCCCTGTGATCAGTACCCGGGTTCCTAACCCGATAGATACCGACAAATCCCGTATGAGCGGTTTGCCGTCTGTCGAAGACAGCAAGAACAGATGCTCGAGACCAAGACAGTTTTCGTCTTCGTCAACCTGGATGGCCAATGGCGAGCCGGGTGCATGCGACTGTTCGATAGCCTGAAGAAGGGAGCTAAGGCGGGAGACCACTGCCGCGAAGGTAGAGATTGACTGGAACTGCGTGACGATCAACGAAAACGCACCCACAAGCAACGCGAAGGCTGCGGCCGACTGGGTAATGACGCCAAATTCGGCATCGCCTCTGATGAAAGCGGGAGCGACAATCAGGGCAGGGATGATCTGGATCAGCCAATTGTAACCCGTCGTAAAGAAACCGACGTTCCGATTGATGGCCGTGACCTGGCGAAAGTTGGCGATCGCCTCGTCCAGGCGCTGCAGTAGACGTGCATTCTGCTGCTCCTCACAACGCGCCACCATGACTGCTTCAGCTCTCTCTCTAACGTGAATAAGACCGGAGCGGAAACCGGCCTCCTTGTCGAGTTGATCATAGTTCAGCTTGATGAGAGGGCGGCCGAGAGCAATCGTTACATAGGAGCCGCAGGCGGCATAGAACATCGCCACGACAAACAGCAAAGGACTGATCGACCACAGCACTCCCGAAAAGGCCAGGATTGTGAGCGCGCTGTTGAATACCATAAGGATAAATGAGAGCGTGGTGATTGTGAAGGCACGCACGTCATCAGCAATCCGCTGATCGGGATGCGTGAGTGTCCCCGAATAACCCAAGTGAAAATAGGTTGCATCGGCCAGGTAAAGTTTGACTGCCCGCCGGGTGAGGAACTCCCTCCAAAGCAGCGCCAAACGCTCTTCAGTGAATCGCGCAAAGACGGCAACGACGGTGGAGGCCGCGAAGACCCCAATGTAGAAGATCGCTTGCTGGATAAATTCCGCCGATTTTCGGTCCGCAATAGCAGTCATAAAATTCCTGCCAACGTAGCTGTTAACGACATTCAGTGCGTTAATTCCGCACAAGAGAAGGACCAAGCCGACAAGCAGCCATCTCGCTTTTATACCGGCCTCGGAGGTCATAAAGATCTTGACCGCGCGTACAAAGCGAACTGCTGTTGTCTTGAGGGGAGTTTCCTGTTTATCCATGACGTCCCTCGGCATTTTGATTGAATTGAGTTGCACACCGCTCATCCGGCGGTGAGGACGCGGCGGGACGGACGAGAAGGCCGATAGCCTCGTACTTGCCCACCAAATTCTCTGGACCAGGGCGCGCTGGCGCTCCGATGGGATGCTTACCCTGGGAAGCGGGTCGATTCAGTATGCTGGCGATCAGACTCACCTTGCAAGATACCCGACTTCTGTGCGGGCCGGCTCCGTATCCTAATGACCACCGGACCGCGCACCCTCATCCCACCATAGTTAGGTTCGCGACCAGCAACGACGGTTTCGAAACCGATCGGTGCCGAGTTTTATCAAAGGCTCGCAAAGGTCCGACGTTCTTGGCGGATCGAAACTATTCAACAGAGTTCGATTTTATCTTTTTTTCCTGACCATGACCACAACGGCAACATGGAATCTATCGTTGTCGGAACGGGGAACGGCGCGCGTTCGTTTTCGACTATCTCACGGGAAGCGCAATGCCTAACCTGTTTGGATCAGGCAGGTCGCGACGCAAGGTTCGCGCTCACGATGAAAGCCATATCTAAGACACGGTGGCGCTGCCTATTGGTTGCGTCATGTGCTAAGAAAGGTCCGTTGCGGCCAAGAAATTTGCATGGTGTTTGCCGAGCTGCGTCTCCGGACTGCGCCGACAGAAGAGGAGTGATCAATGGACACGATTCTCGTCGTCAATGCTGGCTCGTCTAGCCTGAAATTCGAGGTGTTCGCCGTCGGAACCGCCTTGGTGAAGCTGGTTAAGGGCCAAGTGGAGGGCCTTGGAACCGCGCCTCACTTTACGGTCAAGAACGCAGACGGCGAGGAGGTCGTGGACAGGAGCTACACATCCGGGGATGTTCCAGACCTCGCCGCGGCCATGCATCATGTCGGAACGTGGTTACGGGAACGACATGAGGGTCAGCTTGTCGCGATTGGTCATCGGGTCGTCCATGGCGGGCCGGACTACGCACGTCCAGTACGCGTCGATCAACACGTCCTCGATGATCTTGAGCGATATGTACCGCTTGCGCCGCTTCACCAGCCCAACAACCTCGCCCCCATCCGGACATTGCTGGAGCGCCAGCCAGGCCTCCCGCAGATTGCCTGCTTTGACACGGCGTTTCATTGCGGGCACGATCCTGTAACGGATCATTATGCAATACCTGCGCATTTTTTTGCGGAGGGAGTACGGCGATACGGCTTCCACGGGTTATCTTATGAATATGTGGCAGGTCGTCTTAGGGAGATTGCACCGGATGTTGCCCAGGGACGCGTGATCGTTGCGCATCTTGGCAGTGGGGCTTCGATGTGTGCTTTAAGGGACGGGCATAGCCTGGAGTGCACGTTCGGATTTACGGCCCTTGATGGGTTGCCTATGGGGACGCGATGCGGGCAGATCGATCCTGGCGTTCTGCTCTATCTTATCGACCAGGGCAGTATGACCTCGTCAGAACTGCAGGACATGCTCTACAATGAGTCTGGGCTTAAAGGATTGTCCGGCATCAGCAATGATGTGCGCGATCTTCTGGCAAGCGACGACGCCCGCGCCGCGTTGGCGCTCGACCATTTCGTCCATCGGATCAGTCTCAATGCAGGTGCGCTTGCTGCAGCGCTGGGTGGTCTTGAGGCGTTCGTGTTCACCGCTGGAATCGGCGAGAACTCGCCAATCATGCGCGAGCGGATCGCAAACAAGCTTAATTGGCTGGGGGCGCAGTTGGATCCTGCGCGCAACGAAGCCGGGGAAATCCTTGTCTCAACAGCCGATAGCCGGATCGCACTCTATGTAGTGCCTACGGACGAAGAATTAATGATCGCCCAGCATACCCTTGGTATGGTTTCTGTATAGAAACAAGACCGGTGGTCGCCCAATTCCATGACACCGCTATTTCACACTAGCAGAACGTCATCGAATTCTTTGCCGAAATGGGCTATTTTGTACTTAGGCGAGCGAGCCACACCACGCTGAAGGACAATTGGGCCGATCCGCGATGCAGCGTGATCGCCTTCCTTTTTATGCAGGCCAATGGCAATGCGTCGGACGGGTGGGCTCGCGACCCATCCGGAAAAACCTGTTCTCTAACGCAACCGTATCGAATGGAGGACCTGATGGCACGCATCACACTCAGACAATTGCTCGACCACGCAGCCGAGAAAGGCTACGGCGTACCTGCCTTCAATATGAGCAACATGGAGCAGGCGCTTGCAATAATGGAGGCGGCGCACGCAGTGGACGCTCCTGTCATCCTGCAAATCTCGCGTGGTGCTCGAGCTTATGCCAACGATATTATGTTGAAGCACATGATGGACGCAGTGACGGAAATCTACCCCCGAATTCCGGTCTGCGTCCATCTTGATCACGGTAATGAGCCCGGCACCTGCATGACCGCCATCCAGTCGGGGTTCACCTCGGTGATGATGGATGGCTCCATCATGGCTGATGGCAAGACTCCGGGTAGCTGGGAATACAACGTCGGGGTCACGAAAACGGTGGTTGATATGGCGCATCTTGGAGGCATATCGGTCGAAGGCGAACTTGGCGTTCTGGGCTCTCTAGAGACTGGAATGGGCGAAAAAGAGGATGGTCATGGTGCCGAAGGGCCACTTAGCCACGATCAACTGCTTACCGATCCGGATGAGGCGGTGAAATTCGTCGCAGAAACGAAAGTCGACGCGCTGGCTGTTGCTATGGGTACGTCACATGGAGCCTACAAGTTTAGCCGAAAACCTGATGGCAGGGTGCTGGCAATGAATGTGATCGAAGAAATTCACCGCAAGCTGCCGAATACGCACCTCGTGATGCACGGTTCATCTTCAGTGCCAAAGGAACTACAAGAGATCATCAACAAATACGGCGGCGAGATGAAACCGACTTGGGGAGTGCCTGTGGAGGAAATCCTACGGGGCATTGGGAATGGCGTGCGCAAGATCAACATCGATACCGATTGCCGTATGGCAATGACCGGGCAAATACGCAAAGTTCTGACGGAGGATCGCAGCGAATTCGACCCTCGCAAATATCTTAGGCCCGCGATGGGTGCGCTAACCAAGCTCTGTCGTCAACGTTTCGAGGAATTCGGAGCGTCTGGCAATGCTACTGCGATCCAGGTGCTGCCTGTTTCCGAGATGGCGAAACGTTATCAGTCTGGGAATCTGGATCCCATATTCAGTTGAAGGATGCGGGGTAGACGCGTGGGCGCAACTCACTTTCACGGCGATGGCGGGATCAATCAATTCCAATCGGCGCGTTTTTAGGTGGGCCTTCGCATAGGAGCGGGGTAGTCGGGAAAGACATCCATCTGCGTCAGCCGATTGGTCAGATGTTGATCGGCAGGAACAGCTGGCGCATGTCCTCGTGGGTGGTGGTGGCCTTGTAAAGATTGCACATGACTTGATGATAACGCTCACTGTAGTGTTATCAAGATAGTATCCATCCGGAAGCTTGGGGGCACTTGGAGGACTCAACCACTATCGTCCGATCAGCATTCTATGTGCGGGCTGACTGCGCGGCGATCCATTTGGCGGTGACCTGCTGGATAACGGAGATGAAGAGGGCCGTGGTGACCCCGAACATCATCAGACCGTTGGCTGCCTGAAGCGG